>JAXLSN010000066.1:0-1833 GCA_046330595.1 Nocardioidaceae bacterium | reverse complement strand
CGGGTGCTGCGGGTGATCGAGCCGGTCACCGGTGAGATCCACGCCGAACACGGGCTGGTCGCGCCGGGTGAGACCAGCATCGATGACGCCCACTACGACCGACCCCGTCCCGCGCCGAGTCGCGGTGCACGTCCCAAGACGGCAGTCGAGCGGGAGTTCCTCGACCTGTGGCCGGTCGCCGAGCAGTTCCTCACTGGCGCCGCCGCGGCCGGGGTCACCAAGCTCAACACCGAGATCGTCGAGATCCTCACCCTGGGCGCCGCCCACGGCACCGGCGCCCTGGTCGCAGCCTTGGAACGGGCCGTCGCGTTCGGCAGGTGGCGAGCCGACGACCTCCGATCGATCCTGGCCACCAACGGCCACGCACCCCGACCCACACCAGCCGGACAGGCGCTGGTGATGACCCTGCCCACCGTCCCGACCCGATCCCTGGACGCCTACGCCATCCAGCCACCGATCGAGGGGCTCGATGGGGGTGAGGTGTCATGACCGCCACGACCCCACCACCGCTGCCCGCCGACCTCAACGAAGGACTCCGCCGGCTCAAGATGGCCGCGATGCGCCGGCTGGCACCCGAGCTGCTCGTCACCGCGAAGACCCAACGCTGGAAGCCCGAGGAGTTCCTGCGCACCCTCATCGAAGCCGAGATCGCCTCACGTGAAGCATCCAACGCCCGGACCAGGATGCGGCAAGCAGCGTTCCCGGTGACCAAGAGGCTCGAGGAGTTCGACGTCGCCGCCTCATCGATCCCGCCCGCGACGTTCGACTACCTGTCGTCGTTGGAATGGATCCGGGCCGCGGAGAACGTGTGCATGATCGGTCCGGCCGGCACCGGGAAGTCCCACACCCTGATCGCACTCGGGATCGCTGCCGTCGGGGCAGGTCACCGAGTCCGATACTTCACCGCTGCTGAACTGGTCGAAACCCTCTACCGCGGGCTGGCCGACAACTCGGTCGGGAAACTCATCGACACCCTGCTACGCAACGACCTGATCCTGGTCGACGAGCTCGGCTTCGCACCGCTCGACGACACCGGCGCACAGCTGCTGTTCCGGTTCGTCGCGGCCGCCTACGAGAGACGCTCACTCGGCATCGGATCCCACTGGCCCTTCGAGTCCTGGGGACGGTTCCTACCCGAACACACCACCGCCGTCAGCATGCTCGACCGGCTCCTGCACCACTGCCACACCGTCGTCACCGACGGTGACTCCTACCGCATGAAACAAGCCAGGACGAACGGAGGAACCCGACTCAAGACGACCTGACAAACAGCGAGGGGTGGGGACTTTCAGTTGGCCACCAGCGGGGACAGCGAGCTGGCCATTGACATCAGGTTTGCCACATCGACCCATTCACGCGGCACCAGGCAGCCCGTGAGGCCAGCAGCACCCCCGCTCGTACGACCTGTCCCCTGGTCATCACCGGGAGAGAGACACCGGATGCGGGTACCCAGCCGACGCATCGCAAACCGGCACGTCCCCTCCTCGAGCACCTCGGCACCGGCCACACAGACCCAGGCGGTCCGTGGCGAAGTTGCGCCTCGCGAGCGACGGCGCTTCCCGGCGGAGTCATGGCCGCTCGCGGCGGAGTGACACGCGGCGAAGTGGGCGTCCGCAGATCGGCAGGTGGAAGGGCTTGCGCGCCCTCTTCGGGGGCGCCACAATTGTGGCCATGAGTACGGAGTCCTTGCGGGAGGTCCGCGACCACTTCAGCGAGGTCGTCGACCGGGTAGAACACGAGCACGACCGGGTGACGGTCACCCGCAACGGCCGTCCCGCCGCGGTCATCCTCAGCCCCGACGACCTCGCCCAGCTCGAGGAGACCCTCGAGATC
>JAXLSN010000065.1:0-3419 GCA_046330595.1 Nocardioidaceae bacterium | reverse complement strand
AGTTGAGTCCCCGATAGTGGTGTAGCGCGGTCGCCGAGATCGTCACCGGCGTGTACGTCGGACGAGGACGCGGCCACCGCGTGATCCTTCGAGTCAACCTTCCACAGAATCCTCGAGGACCATCACGATGACCGCTCCCCACATTGTCGACCCCGCCGGCCTGCTTGGCGAAGCGCTCGCCGAAGCGTCTCCGGATCTGATGCGATCGCTGCTGCAGTCGATCATCAACGCGCTGCTGTCCGCCGATGCCGATGCTGTCGTCGGTGCCGAGTGGGGCCGCCCCACCCCGGGTCGGGCAAGCCAGCGCAACGGCTACCGGCACCGCGACCTGGACACCCGGGTCGGCACGATCGACGTCGCGATCCCCAAGCTGCGCAAGGGCACCTACTTCCCCGAGTGGCTGCTCGAGCGGCGTAAGCGTTCGGAGTCCGCGCTGATCACCGTCGTCGCAGACTGCTACCTCGCCGGGGTGTCGACGCGGCGGATGGACAAACTGGTCAAGACCCTGGGCATCGACTCGCTGAGCAAGTCCCAGGTCTCTCGGATGGCCGCCGACCTGGACGCCACGGTGGAGGACTTCCGGCGCCGTCCGCTGGATGCGGCGGGGCCGTTCACGTTCGTGGCCGCCGACGCGCTCACCATGAAGGTCCGCGAAGGCGGCCGGGTCATCAACGCCGTCGTCCTGCTCGCCACCGGTGTCAACAGCGACGGTCACCGCGAGGTCCTCGGCCTGCGCGTCGCGACCAGCGAGACCGGGGCGGCTTGGAACGAGTTCTTCGCCGACCTCATCGCCCGGGGTCTGCGCGGTGTCCGGCTGGTCACCTCTGATGCGCACGCCGGCCTGGTCGAGGCGATCGCAGCCAACCTGCCCGGCGCCAGCTGGCAGCGGTGCCGAACCCACTACGCCGCGAACCTGATGTCGATCTGCCCCAAGAGCATGTGGCCTGCGGTCAAGGCGATGCTGCACTCGGTCTACGACCAGCCCGATACACCCGCGGTCCACGCCCAGTTCGACCGGCTCATCGACTACGTCACCGAGAAGCTCCCCGCTGTCGCCGAACACCTCGCCGAGGCTCGCGAGGACATCCTCGCGTTCACCGCATTCCCCAAGGACGTGTGGACTCAGATCTGGTCTAACAACCCCGCCGAGCGACTCAACCGCGAGATCCGGCGCCGCACGGACGCGGTCGGGATCTTCCCGACCCGCGACGCGATCGTCCGCCTCGTGGGCGCAGTCCTGGCCGAACAGACCGACGAATGGGCCGAAGGCCGCCGCTACCTCGGACTCGACCTGCTGGCCCGCTGCCGCATCAACCTCGTCCCCGACACCGAACCCGAGATCGGAGCTGATGACCTGCCCGCACTCACCGCCTGACCCCTCAGGAAGGAGAACGCAGCGCTACACCACTACAAGGGACTTGACCCGGTCATCCGGATCGACACGAGAAGTCCAGGCACATCCACGCCGAGCTTGACGCCGTACCGCGTCGGCGGCTCGGAGGGGAACCAGCGTGACCATTCCTCGTTGAAGCCGGCAAAGTCAGTAGGGTTGGAGAGTAGGAGCCCGACCTCGACGACGTCATCGAGACTGGCGCCACCGGCCTGGAGGATCGCCTGACAGTTGGTCAGTGCCTGGCGGGTCTGTTCTTGGATGGTGTCTCCGGCGAGGCTGCCCGTGGCCGGGTCGATCCCGACGGTGCCGGAAACGAACACGAAAGGCCCCGCCTTGACAGCCTGGCTGAACAAGGGCGAGCTGGGTGCGTCCGGGGTGGTGATGACCTGGCGTGGCATGTGGGTCTCCTGGGCTGAAGGCGAATTGAAGCAGAAGAAGTCCAGCCTGCCTCAGTCGCCGCGACGGTGGCACCTCCGAGGCAAGGTGGCTCGATTGACGGTCGCTGCCATCCTCAAAGGCGCGCGTGAAACCCACCGGGCTCCATGACAAGGAGTACCTCACGGTCGAGCCCGATGACGACCTCGTCGAATCCGCCCCGCACTCGTTCTCTATCCGGGTCCATCCGACGCGCACATAGGTGACGGAAGCGAGAAGAAGAGGGCAACTGCTGCCCCTCCCGCAAGCCCGCGTCACACCTCCCGACCGCAGCAATGGTCACCGTGACCGCGATCGCCTGCAGCGCTGTACGAACACTGCCTGGATCACGACTTCACACTGTTCTTGAGGCGTGCTGATGAAGGGCGGGGTCGGCGGACAGGCGGGGTCTACTTCCCAGCACTTCTCCCACCTTGCGATGGAACCCGTCGCTGTCTCTTACCTGCTGGGATGGCCGAACCGATGCTGACACACGCGGACCTCCCTGCCGCAGCGAGCCGGGTCGCTGGACCCGCATCGGGCCTCTCATCACGGATATTCGCCGGATGGCAGGTCGTGATGGGCGCGGTGGGCGAACCTCGTGCCTTCTCGAAGCACCGCGTCGTGACGCGCGGGCGCTGGCCAGAGCTGGAGCAGGATCAGGCCGCGGTAGGTCTTGTAGCCGCCGCGGCGGAACTCGCCCCGGTTCGTTTCCCGCTGGGTCCGGTCCAGGTCGGTGGCGGAAAGCCTTACCCGATAGGTGCCGGCTGGCACCGGCATTGATGTGGCGAAGGTCTCGAAGCTCCCCATCTCAAGGCTGCCGCTCGAGCGGAAGGACACCTCGACGACGTCCTTGAACCGTCCGGACACGGGTGGCGGGCTGTTGAGCAGCTCCATCCGCAGGTGGTACTTCCCATAGAGCGCGGGCAAGAACAGCCACAGCGTGCCGGGCCGCTTGGCGCCCAGGAGTCCGTTGCGTTGACCCGCGAACGCGCCGCGGCTCGGCGGGTAGGTGTCCGGGTGGGTGGTGATCCACCAGACGCCTTCCTCCACCAGCCATGGCTCGTTGAATAGCGTTGTCGGTCCCGACGACGACGTGGCCTGCGATGACGCCGGCGTCTCGAGCGGATCCCCGTTCGGCTGCTTATCGGGTGATGGGGCGGCGCAACCTGCGACAACCAGCATGGTGATCGCGGACGCAATGAGCGCACGCACGCGACTGCTCACGGCTGACATGGTTCTCTGACGGTCGTCGGCCTGACGGGGCCGTGGCACTTCTTCCACTTCACTCCGGAGCCGCAGGTGCAGGGGTCGTTGCGGCCCCGGGCGGCATCTTCTCGTGCGTAGACCTCCATCAGCCCCGCCGGTGCCCGGTGGCGTCGGATCAACTCCGCCATGGCCTCCATCGGCGTACGCACGTGGTGGAAGAACGCGAGGTAGCCCGGGCACAGGTAGTGGTGGCGAGGCTCGCCGGAGGGTGAGTTCGCGAAGCGGTCCTTGGGGCAGCCACCGTTACAGGCGAACCTCACGTCGCAGTCGAGGCAGAACTGCGTCAGGGAGTCGCGCTTGTCCTGGCCGAACTGTCGCTGCGTCGGGAGGGCGACCAGCTCGA
>JAXLSN010000064.1:0-3926 GCA_046330595.1 Nocardioidaceae bacterium | reverse complement strand
CCGGCGGTCATGACGCCGGTGGCCGCGGCGACGCCGCCGAGGAACCCGCGGCGGCTCATCTCGAAGTCGGGGCACCCACAGGCCTTGGTGGGCCGGTTCATGGAGTTCTGGTTCATCTCGGGGCTCCTCAGCGGGTCATGTGGGTCGGGGAACCGAGCAGGGACATCAGGATCTGGGTCACGACGTCGTCGTACATGTCGTCGCGGGTGACCTTCTTGTCGAGCTGGATCCCGGTGCGCTCCGAGACGGCGCGCTTGGTCTTGGCGTTGGCGGGCAGGCCGAGCAGCTCCCCGCTGATGTGGTTGACCACCGTGCCGAACTTGTTGGGCAGCTGGGGCAGCCAGTCGTCGATCTTCGGCAGCGTGACCCGGTTGTCCTTCTTGGGGCTGTCCGGGTGGTACCACGCGGCGAGGCTGCGGTGCATGTCGAAGGAGTTGAGGGCCCGGCCCGCGCTCGACCACGGCAGGTTGTCCTCGGGATGGCCGTTGGGCTGCGGCCAGTCATAGGGCGTCTGACCGAGGCTGTAGGCCCGCCAGAAGACCGAGGTGGCGAAGTCGTCGCCGTAGTTGTTGGGATCGCGCGGCTTGAGCGGTTTGATCTCGAGAGCCCGGATCGTGGCGAGGAGGTCCTCCAACGGCTTGCGCACCTTCTCACCAGCCGACGATGCGAACTCCGGGTGGCCGACCATCGCCTGGAGCGTGGCCTTGATGTCGGTGCCGCTGCGGGTCCAGGCCTTGGTCATCGTGCGGAGGAGGTCCTTGGACGGCTCGTCGTGGACGAAGCGGACCGCGAGCCGACGGCACATGCGGTCGGCCGTCGCCGGGTGGTTGGCCAGGTAGCGGAGATACTTCACGGTCTCCTTGCGGCCGTCGCGGTCGCTGTTGGGGGTCTTGAACCCGAAGATCCGCAGCTTGCCCTTCCAGTGCCAGTCCTTGTAGTAGAGGACGTTCACGCCGTCATAGACGCCCGGCGCGGTCTCGGCATAGATGTCGACCCGATAGCCGGTCAGCAGCTTGGCGGAGCTCTCGACGTCCTTCTGGGTGTAGCCGGCGTCGACGCCGACCGAGTAGAGCTCGAGCACCTCGCGCCCGAGGTTCTCGTTGGGGGCGTAGCGGCTCGAGGTGGCGTTGTCGAGCCACAGCCCCATCGCCGGGTGGGTGATCGCCTCGACGAGCATGTCCTCGAAGCGGCCCAGGGCGTGCTTGCGGATCATCGCGTCATAGGAGATGCGGAACGGCCACGCGCGGTCGTCGCCGATGGCGATCTGAAGGCTGTTGGACCAGAAGTCGACCATCATCTCGTGGAGCTGGCGGTTGCTGAGGACGCGGCGCATCATCGTCCAGCGACCCAGGTCGTTCATCAGCTCCCAGGCGGGATAGATGTCGTGATAGCTGCGCTTGAACAGCTTGGCCGGGGAGTACCACATGTTGGGGTACCAGCCCTTGGTCGCATCGGCGGCCTTGTCCTTGACGGACTCGTAGCGCAGCTGTTGCTCGAACCAGGCGCGACCGCTGCCGGCGTCCTCGACGGCCGCTTGGAGTGCCCAGTTGTAGCCGAAGCTGAACCTGTCGGCGAAGTGTCTGTCGCGGGCGCTCAGGGGCTTCTTGAGGAGAGTGGGCGCGCTCAACGTGGTCGACATGGGGGGTTGTCCTTCCGACCGGAAAGTAAAGAATCGGTAACGAGGCTAGCGAACCCGGATGATCTTGGCACCTCGTGGTCCAGCCCACATTGCTTTCACGCAATCGGGGTCAACGTGCCCGCATCGCCGTCAAGCACGGCCGACCGACCCAAGGGCAACGACAGGTTGGTCGCACCGTGGCCGACCGGGAGGTCGAGCACGATCGGGACGCCCAGCAGGCCGAGGCGGCGCCGCAGCAGGTCACGGACGGCGTCAGGGTCGCCGCAGTCGGTGAAATCACCGCCGGCGATGCCCTGGACGTCGTCGAACCAGCCGGCCCGCACCAGCTGGGTGAGCAGGCGGTCGAGCCGGTAGGGCGCCTCGCCGACATCCTCGAGGACGGCGATGCCGCCGGCGGCCGGTCGCGAGCCCGGCGTGGCGAGCATCGACGCGAGCATGGCGACGTTGCCGCCGACGAGCGAGCCCTGCGCGGCGCCGCCGACGACAGGGGTGCCGGACACGGCGGCGGCCTTACCGTCGAGGAGGAGGGCCCGCACCGAGGCCACCTTCTCGGGCGTGGCATCCGGCAGCGAGGCCACGCCCGGACCGTGGACCGTCGCGACGCCGAGATGGGTGGCGAAGGCCTGGTGGAGGGCGGTGACGTCGGAGTAGCCGACCAGCCACCGCGGCCGCACCGTGGTCATCCGGCGCCAGTCGAGCAGGTCGAGGATGCGTTGCGAGCCGAAACCGCCACGGGCACACCACACCGCGGCCACGTCGGGGTCGAGCCAGGCGTCCTGCAGCTCGGCGGCACGGGCCCCGTCGCTGGCCGCCAGCCACGGCACGTCGGCCGGGGCGCCGGCGGCGGGTGGGCGGACCTCGAGGCCCCAGGAGCGGAGCAGCTCGATCCCGGCGGCCAGCCGGTCGGGGTAGACCGGGCCGGCCGGTGTCACGACGGCGACCACCGACCCGGGCGCCAGCGGCGCCGGCCGCTGGAGCAGCCGCCCCGGAGGACGCGGGTGCAGTGACTGGCTCTTGCGGCGCCGCAGTCCTGCGGCGATCAGCCGTCGGATCAGCTCACGCGAGTCGACCGGGCGGGCGCCCGCGGCGACCACCAGGGCGTAGCGCTCCTCGGGGACGTCGTAGTGGTCACGGTCGAAGCCGCGCTCGGGGATGCCGACCCGGCGGGCGAACGCGTGGAGCTCGTCATAGGAGGTGTCGCTGGCCAGGTGGGACCACAGCCGACCGTGCCCGGCCGCGTTGGGCGGGTCGATCAGGATCGTCATCGGCCGAGGTGCGCGGCGGTCGAGTCGAGCAGCAACCGCCAGGACCGCACCAGCCCGGCGTCGACGTAGGCCTTGGCGGAGCCGCCCGGCCGGGCCTGTCCCTCGATCCGGAACTGGTGGACGCCGGCGCGGACCAGCCATGGCACCTGCTCGGCGACGAGGCCGCCGGCGGGCTGGAGCAGGGCCGCGACGGCCGGGTCGGCCTCGGCGATCGCGAGGAGGTCGTCGTAGCCCTGGGACAACCCCAGCACGGACCCCCCGCTCGCGACCGCCGTGAGGCCGGGGAGCGCGCGCAGCGAGCGCCAGGCGCGGCGATGGTCGAGGACGCGGTCGACGACCCGGTGGAAGGTCCACGGCACTCCCGGCAGCGCGTCGGCGAGGGCCGCGCAGGTCTCCACGTCGATGTCGAGATCGGGGTCGAGGAACCCGAAGGCGACGCCCTCGGCACCCAGGGCGAGGTATTCCTCGGCCAGCCCGACCATGCGCGTGAACTCACCGCCGGTGGTCGTCGCCGAGTCGTTGAGCCGCAGCATCACGCGCACCGGCACGTCGCTCTCGCGGAACACCGCGGACGCGTCGGCCAGGTCGGGTGAGAGCCCGTCGTCGGGGCCGGGCAGCGCCAGCAGGACGCGGTCGGCACCGCCGGTGACCGCGCCCGCGACGTCGCGCGCCTCAGCGACCGCGACCTCGAGCAGCGGGGAGCCCATGGCCGAAGCCTAGGGCGTGTCGGGGACATGACCGCGCCGCCGCACAGGGCGGCTGCCGATCAGGTCGGCGTCACTCCTCGTGACCCACCTGGACGAACATCGTGAACCGGTCGGCACGATAGGTGGCCCGCGAGACCTCGACGACGACGTCGTGGCACTTGGCCCGCCGGGCGACCCGCAGCACCGGAGTGCCGGGCTCGACCTCGAGCAGCTCGGCCTCGGTGTCCGTGGCCAGGTCGGCGGTGATGGAGTCCTCGGCCCAGGTCGGCTGCAGGGCGCGCTTGGTCAGGGCGCCGTACAGGCTCGTGGGCATGG
>JAXLSN010000063.1:0-6822 GCA_046330595.1 Nocardioidaceae bacterium | reverse complement strand
GAGCACCGGCGGCCTCGAGGGCGGCCCAGCGGTCGGAGGAGAAGAACGTCTCATAGGCCTCATAGGCCAGCCGGGCGTTGGCGATGCCGGCCTTGCCGGCAAGCGCAGGGTCGGCACCGGCGGCCTCGAGCCGCTTGTCGATCTCGGTGTCGACGCGGGAGACGAAGAACGACGCGACCGAGTGGATCTTGGACAGGTCGTGGCCGTTGTCGCGGGCCTTCTCGATGCCGGCGACGAACGCCTCCATGACGCTCTCGTAGTGGTCGAGACCGAAGATCAGCGTGACGTTGACGCTGATGCCGTCGCCGAGCACCTCGGTGATCGCCGGCCACCCCTCGGCGGTGCCCGGGATCTTGATGTGGAGGTTGGGTCGGTCGACCGCCTCGCGCAGGGCGCGCGCGGCGGTGATGGTGGCGTCGGTGTCATAGGCGAGGTCGGGGGCGACCTCGATCGAGACCCGGCCGTCGACGCCATCGGAGGCCTCCCACGCCGGCAGCATGATGTCGCACGCATTGCGCACGTCGGTCGTGGTGAGCTCGAACACGGCCCGGTCGACGTCGGCGCCGTCGATGGCCAGCTCGCGGACCTGAGCGTCGTAGCGCTCGCCCTCCGACAGTGCCGAGGCGAAGATCGACGGGTTGGTGGTGACCCCGACGACGTTGGAGTTCTTCATGAGGTCGGCCAGGTTGCCGGTCTCGATGCGCTCGCGGGACAGGTCGTCCAGCCAGATGGACACGCCGGCGTCGGCGAGCCGTTGGAGTCGCTCGGACATGAGGTCTCCTCTTTCCTTGGGGTTCGGGGTGGTCGGTGGTCCGGCGGGTCAGCCGGTGACGGAGCGGATGCTGTCCTGGGCAGCGGCCGCGACCGCCTCGGCGGTCAGGCCGAACTCGCGATAGATGCGCTGGTAGTCGGCCGAGGCGCCGTAGTGCTCGATGGAGACGATCCGACCGTGGTCTCCGACGACCTCGCGCCAGCCGAGGGCGATGCCGGCCTCAACGGAGACGCGGGCCTTGACGGTCGGCGGGATGACGGTCTCGCGGTAGGACTCGTCCTGCTCGTCGAACCACTCCCGGCAGGGCATCGACACGACCCGCGCCCGGACGCCCTGCTCGGCGAGCAGATCGCGGGCGGCGACGGCGATCTGGACCTCCGAACCGGTGCCGATGAGGACGACGTCAGGCAGGCCGCCGTCGACGTCGAGCAGCACATAGCCGCCGCGGTGGACGTTGCTGGTGTCGCTGAACCCGTCGACGCCGCGCGGGAACGTCGGCACGTTCTGGCGGGTCAGGCACAGCCCGGCCGGCCGGTCGGTGTGCGACAGCACGGTCTGCCAGCACGCGGCCGTCTCGTTGGCATCGGCCGGGCGTACGACGTCCAGCCCGGGGATCGCGCGCAGGGCCGCGACGTGCTCGATCGGCTGGTGGGTCGGGCCATCCTCGCCCAGGCCGATCGAGTCATGGGTCCAGACATAGGTGACCGGCAGCTTCATGAGGGCGGCCAGGCGCACCGAGGGACGCATGTAGTCGGAGAACGTGAGGAAGGTGCCGCCGAACGGGCGGGTGCCGCCGTGGACGGCGATGCCGTTGAGGATCGCGCCCATCGCGTGCTCGCGGATGCCGAAGTGGAGGACCCGGCCGGCGTAGGGATCGCCCTGCCACATCTTGGTGGAGCGGTCGGCCGGGAGGAACGACGGCGCGTCGCTGATGGTGGTGTTGTTGGACTCGGCCAGGTCGGCGGAGCCACCCCACAGCTCGGGGATCACCCCGGCCAGGGCATTGATGACCTTGCCGGACGCGCTTCGGGTGGCGACGCCCTTCTCGTCCGCCGGGAAGGTCGGCAGCGCGTCGGCCCAGCCTTGCGGGAGGGTGCGCGTCTGCAGTCGCTCGAACAGGGCCAGGTCGGCGGAGGGCTTCGCGGCCCAGCTGTCGAACTCGGCCTGCCAGGCGGCCTGCGCCTGCTTGCCGCGGTCGACGGCGGAGCGGGTGTGGGCAATGACGTCCTCGTCGACCTGGAAGGTCTGCGCCGGGTCGAAGCCCATCAGCTCCTTGGTGGCGGCCACCTCGTCGGTGCCGAGAGCGGACCCGTGGGCCTTGCCGGTGTTCTGGGCGTTGGGCGCCGGCCAGGCGATGATCGTCCGCAGCTTGATGAAGCTCGGCCGGTCGGTCACGGCGCGCGCCGCCATCAGGGCGTCGTACAGCGCCGGGACGTCCTCGTGGTAGCCCCCGTCGCCGCCGACCCAGTCGACCGTCTGGACGTGCCAGCCGTAGGCCTCATAGCGGGCCGCCACGTCCTCGCTGAGGGCGATGTTGGTGTCGTCCTCGATCGAGATCCGGTTGTCGTCATAGATGACGGTCAGGTTGCCGAGCTGCTGGGTGCCCGCGATCGAGGAGGCCTCGGCGCTGACGCCCTCCTCGATGTCGCCGTCACTGGCGAGCACATAGATCTGGTGGTCGAACGGCGAGTCACCGGCGCCGGCGTCGGGATCGAGCAGGCCCTTCTCGCGACGCGCGGCCATCGCCATGCCGACCGCGTTGCCGATGCCCTGGCCGAGGGGGCCGGTCGTCGTCTCGACACCGGCGGTGTGGCCGTACTCGGGGTGGCCAGGGGTCTTGCTGCCCCAGGTGCGCAACGCCTTGAGGTCGTCGAGCTCGAGACCCCAGCCGCCGAGGAACAGCTGGATGTAGAGGGTCAGGCTCGAGTGGCCACACGACAGCACGAACCGGTCGCGGCCCGGCCAGTGCGGGTCGGCGGGGTTGTGGCGCATCACCTTCTGGAACAGCAGGTAGGCCGCCGGGGCCAGGCTCATCGCGGTGCCCGGATGGCCGTTGCCGACCTTCTGGACGGCGTCCATGGCCAGGACGCGGACGGTGTTGACCGCCCGGTCGTCGAGCTCGGTCCAGTCCAGCGCTGCGGACTTCATGGTCACGGCGTTCCTCTCATCGACGGCGGGGCCTCCCCGGACGCTGAGCGCACCCCCGGAGTCGGGGCCACACAGCACAGCCGAGCCTACTCAGCCGCGGGTTAGACTCACTCCACGCTGTCCACCGCGCGGTCTCGTCGCGCCCAACTCCTGCGAACTGCTCCGAGGTACCCGTGACTGATGTCGGCCATTCGACGTCTGCAGGCGTGCCCGCGGAGCCCTCGCACCGACCGTCGCGTGCCGGTGTGAAGGACGTTGTCGCCGCCTATGTCGGGCTGATGAAGCCCCGCGTCATCGAGCTGCTCCTGCTGACCACGGTGCCGGTGATGTTCTTCGCGGCACGCGGCATCCCGCCGCTCGGCCTGGTCGCGGCCACCGTGGTGGGAGGCGCCCTTTCGGCCGGCTCGGCCAGCGCCCTCAACTGCGTCTATGACCGCGACATCGACGAGCAGATGCGCCGTACCCGGCGCCGGGCGCTGCCGCGCCACATCGTCTCGCCGGGCGCCGCGATGGTCTTCGGCGTGGTCCTGGGCGTGGTGGCGACGGTGATCCTGGCGGTCTGGGTCAACTGGCTGTCGGCCCTGCTCGCCCTCGGGGCCGAGGCGTTCTATCTCGTCGTCTACACGATGATCCTCAAGCGCCGCACCACCCAGAACATCGTCTGGGGCGGGATCGCCGGCTGCTTCCCCGCCCTGATCGGCTGGACCGCCGTGACCGGCGAGGTGGCGTGGACGCCGATCGTGCTGTTCCTCGTGGTGTTCTTCTGGACCCCACCCCACACGTGGGCGCTGGCGCTGCGCTATCGCGAGGACTACGCCAACGTCGACGTGCCGATGCTGCCGGTGGTCGCCAAGGCCGATGTCGTCGGGCGCCAGGTCGTCCTCTACACCTGGGCCACCGTCCTGACCTCGCTGGCCCTGTGGCCGGTGGCCGCCACGGGGCTGTTCTATCCGATCGTCGCCGGGGTGCTGGGCCTCGTGTTCGTCGTCGAGGCCCATCGCATGTGGTCGCGCACGCGGCGCAGCGACGCGCTGGCCGAGATCCAGCCGATGCGCCTGTTCCACATCTCCAACCTCTATCTCGCGCTGCTGTTCGTCGCCGTCGCGATCGACCCGCTGCTCGGCCGCTGACGCCACCGCGGCCGGGCCTTGACGCGCACGTCGAGAATTCCTCGAAAAACTTCGCCGTCAGGGGCAACCAAACCGTGGCCCGACGCGTCTATCCCTGTGACGACGGTGAGCCTGTTCACGGGGGTGCGGGCGAACCGTCGTCATTTTCGTGTGCGGCCACGCTGACGGACGTGTGAGGATCGGCGCCGTGCCGCACGCGTCGATGACCTATCGGGATCTGGCTGAACGGGCGTGGAGCTGGGTGCTCGCCCAGGTCCGAGTCGGCGAGGAGGGGCCTTGGGTGCCGGAGCACCTCGGCCAGCAAGGGATCCCCGAGTTCCCCTATGACATGCACTCCGGGATCGGCGGGCTGGCGCACGTGATGGCCGAGATCAGGCTGAGCCGGCCCCTCACCGACGGTGAGTCAGCCTTGGCGAACGACATCGGCGACGCGCTGCTGCGGCGGGCCCCGGCCGAGACCGAGTACGGCTACTTCGACGGCCTCGTCTCGACGCTGGGCGTGCTCGTGGCCACGGGCGCGTCCGGTGCCGAGCGTGTCATCGCCCGGCTGGAGCAGCTGGCCACCCCCGACGGGTGGCAGCCGTCGTTCCTGGGCCCTCCCCAGACGGCGCCCGACCCGCGGGTCAACGACGTCACCCTCGGGACGGCCGCCGTCGTGATCGGTGCCGTCCTGGGGGAGCGGCACGGGGTGCCCGGCGCCGCCGAGCTCGCCGACCGCGCGGCCAGCATCCTCCTGGCCGAGGCCGAGGAAGTGCCGACGGGGCTGGACTGGGGCATGGTGCCGCGACGGTTCTCGGTCGGCCAACCCCGCGGCCGCATGCCGAACTGGTCCCACGGCCTGGCCGGGATCGCGGGGGCCCTCGCGGCAGCGGGAGTCGTGCGCCGGCGGCCGGACTGGGTGGACGCCGCGCGGCGGGGCGCGGAGCACCTCGTCACGCTCGGTGACACCAGCGACGGTGGCTTCCGGGTCCCGCACGTGATCCCCGGGACCGACGACCTCGACACGTTCACCTATTCGTGGTGCCACGGGCCGACCGGGACGTCACTGCTCTTCGCCGCGCTGGACCGGGCCGGCGTCGCGGACGTGGCGGGCCGGACGCCGTACGACTGGGAACGCGCCTGCCTGCACTCGCTCCGCGTCTCCGGTCTGCCCGAGCGCCGCTATCCGGGGTTCTGGGACAACGACGGTCGTTGCTGCGGTACGGCGGGCGTCGGGGACGTCGTGCTCAACGTGTGGCAGCGCCACGGTGAGGCGCGGGACCTCGACTTCGCGATCGTGCTCGGCGACGCGCTCGTCGAGCGGGCCATCACCGACGGCGACCACGCCTATTGGCGGTTCATCGAGCACCGCAACGCGGACCCCCTGCTGCCGCCGGGGATCGGCTGGATGCAGGGGGCGGCAGGGATCGCGGCCTACCTGTTCCGGCTCGCCCGACTCCTCGACCAAGGTCCCCAGGCGCCGGCCGTCGCGCGCATGGACACCTGGTGGGCGCTGCCGGAGCGGTGAGCGACCGACCGGGCCGGCGTTCAGACGGCGATGGACAGCTCGACCGCGACGGTCATCCCGACCTCCAGCGACTCGCCCCTGCGCACGATGTCCTTGATCGGCACGAGGTAGCCGCCGTTCTTGGGGAACAGCGACGTGGTCCACTCGGTGTCACCGATACGGGCGGTCACCGGGATCACGCCCCAGCCATAGGTGACCAGGGACGCCACGGCTTCGATCTCGGCGCTCTCGTCGGCCGGCACGGCCACGAAGTGGTAGGGCGATGGGCCGCGCCAGTGGAACATCTCGCCGTCGAAGCTCAGCTCCACGATGGGCCCCCCTGGCTCACTCGGCCAGGACCGGCTCGGCGGGTCGCGCGACGGCCACCGGCTGCTCGCGCACCTCGACCAGGAGCCAGGTGACGGCGGCGGCGGTCAGCCCCGTGCCCAGCATGTGGAGCCCGACGACGAGCTCGGGCAGCCCGCTGAAGTACTGCACGAACCCGACGGCGCCTTGAGCCACCTCGATGCCCAGGAGTGCGTGGGCGGCCCGGTGGGCGCCGGCGGAGGCGCCGGTCGCCCGCAGGGCATAGAACAGGCCGACGCTCAGGCCGAGCAGCAGGAAGACCAGGTCGGCGTGGAGCTGGCTCATCTCGAGGGTGTCGAGTCCGTTGCGGGGCGCGTCGGCGTCCCCGGCGTGGGGTCCGGCCCCCGTCACCAGGGTGCCGACATAGAAGACGACCGAGGCGACGCCGAAGACCAGCCAGGCCAGCCGCACCACGGCACCCCCGGACACCACCGGGTCGGGGTGGTCGATGCGGCGCAGGTACAGCACGGCCAGGCTGACGATCGCCAACGACGGGACCATGTGGAGCGAGACCACCCACGGGTTGAGGTCGGTCAGCACGGTGATGCCGCCGATCAGGGCCTGGGCCGGGATGCCGAGCCCCAGGATCACGGCCAGCCGGGTCAGATCGGCCCGTCCCGTCCGGCGGGCGGCCAGATAGGTCCCGATGGCGACAGCGACCAGGATGAAGGTCAGCATCCGGTTGCCGAACTCGATGAGCGAGTGCACGTCGGCGGCGCCGTAGGGCGTGAACGACTCCGAGGTGCAGCGCGGCCAGGTCGGGCAACCGAGCCCCGATCCTGACAGGCGGACGGCGCCTCCGGTCACGATGATCCCGATGTTGGTGACCAACGTGGCCCAGCCGGTGCGGCGCACCCACAGCAGGCGGTTGGAGTCAGTCATCGCTGCGTTCCCTCATTCCCACGTGAAGGTCCGGGCGG
>JAXLSN010000062.1:0-8656 GCA_046330595.1 Nocardioidaceae bacterium | reverse complement strand
GCTCGTGGCAGTCCACCAGCCCGGGCAGCACGGTCCGGCCGGAGCAGTCCAGCACGTCGACATCCGGGGGCACGGTGAACGAGCCCGCGGGGCCCACCGCGACGATGTCGGTTCCGTCGACGAGGACGGCCCCGTCGAGCAGTGGTTCGTCGTGGACCCCCGTGATGACCTGACCACCGGTGAAGAGCGTCGGGCGGCTCATCGTGACAGCAGCTCCGACACGGGGCGCGTCGCGAGGGAATCGTCGACGGCGGCGGTGGACGGAGCGGGGGTGCCATAGCCACCACCGCCGGCGGTGTGGATCGTGACCTCGTCACCGGCGCTCAACGGCCGGCCCTCGCACTTGTGCACGATCTCCTCACCGGCGGCGGTGCGGAGCCTGGCGAACCCGGCGGCGGCCGGCTGGCCACCGCACAGCCCCCACGGAGGCGTGTGGACGCGGTCCATCCACAGATAGAACAGCGCCGGCTGGAGGAGTCGGTAGCGCCGGACGATCCCGCGTCCACCGCGATGCCGGCCCGGCCCTCCCGACCCGTGGCGATAGCCGTACTCCTCGATCACGGCCGGGTAGCGGGCCTCGAGCAGCTCGACGGAGAAGTTGCGGAACTGACCGTTGGTCAGGTCGATCACGGCATCGGCGCCGTCATAGCCGGCGCCGGCGCCCCAGCCGCCGGCATGGGCCTCGCCGAGCATCAGCATGTTCTTCCCGGCCTGGTCGGTCCAGACGAACTCCGAGATGGTGTCGCCGTACTGCCCGGCGCAGGCGCGCTCGGGTACGGCGTCCGACAGCGCCCGCATGACCAGGTCCATCAGCAGGACGGCGGAGGCCGCATAGTTGCCGCAGGCCGCCGGAAGCGCCGCATAGAGGAAGCAGCCGGCCGGGACACTCACCGAGACGGGCCGGAAGGTTCCGCCGTCCGGTGGTCGCGAGCCTCCGAGCAGCAGCCGCAGCGCGACCCGCACCGACGAGATGGTCTGGCTCAGGCCGCAGTTGATCGCTCCCTTGACGATGGGGCTGGTCCCGGCGAGGTCGACGCTGATGTCGTCGCCGGCGACGGTGACCGCCACCGCGATGGTGACCGGCACGCCGACGTCGATGCCGTCGTCGTCCATCGATCCCTCGGCGACATAGGTGCCGTCGGGAACGGCGCGGATCGCGGCGCGGAACTCGCGCTCGCTGAAGTCGAAGATCGCCGCGCAGGCGGCGTCGAACACGTCGTGCCCCCACCGATCGAGGATCTCGTTGAGCCGGAGGCTCCCGATGCTGACGGCGGCCGCCATGGCGAGCACGTCGCCGACGAGCTCGTCGGGGCTCCGGGTGTTGTGGCGCAGGATCGCCAGGATGTCGTCGCAGGGGCCTTGGGCGTCGAACACGCGCACCGGGGGCAGCCGGAGGCCCTCGTCATAGATGCTCGTCGCGGCCATGCCGCCGCCGGGCTCGCTGCTGCCGAGGTCGACCACGTGGGCGCGCGCGACGGCATAGCCGACGAGCTGGTCGTCGTGGAAGATCGGGGCGAACGTCGTGCAGTCCTGCATGTGCGCGCCTTGGACGTAGGCGTCGTTGAGGAGATAGACGTCGCCGGGCCGCATCGTCTCGCGACCTCCTCGCAGGGCCACCGAGTCGACGACGGCCTGGCCGAGGTTGCCCAGGAAGATCGGCAGTCCCGTGGACAGGGCGATCACCTCGGCGTTGCGGTCGAGCAGACCGATCGCACAGTCCTCGCTCTCATAGATCGTCGGCGTGTACGCCGACCGCACGAGCGTGACGCGCATGTCCTCCGCGGCGGCGAGCAGCCGGTTGCGGATGATCTCGAGGGTGGCGGGATCGGGCGTGGTCACGGTGACTCCTGGTTCCTGGTCAGCTGCACGGTGCCCATCGGCCCGGACATGGCGGACCAGCCCGGCGGGACATAGATGGTCGAGCCGGGGTCGCTGATGACCGCCGGACCGGGGAGGGGTTGGCCGAGTGCCCCTCGGTCGCAATGGACGGCGTCCACACGCGCGCCCTGGTGCACCACCGTCGTGGTCGAGACGTGCCGACCGGCGAGCGGCTCGGCCGTCGCTGGCTGTCCGGTGTCGGGGCCGACGGCGGTCAGCCTGACGTTGACGAACTCGGCGGGCGGGTTGCCGGCCACGGTGCCGTGGGCCTTCTGGTAGCGCTCGCGGAACGCTCCGTCCCAGGCGAGCACCGGCGAGCCCATCGGCAGGGCGACCGTGAGGCTGAAGTGCTGGCCGGCATAGCGCAGGTCGGCGAGGGCGGCATAGTCGGCGACGTCAGGGTCGAGCCCATCGGCGGCCACCAGCTCGCGGGCCTTGGCCAGCAGCCGCTGGTGGGCGGCCAGCAGGGCGTCGTCGTCGAGGTCGGTCGCCGCGACGAGCAGCGACTCGGACACGTCGTGGCGGACCGGGGCGTGCAACATGCCCCAGGCGGAGAACACCCCGGCTCCCGGTGGCACGACCACCGAGGTGATGCCGAGCTCGTCGGCCAGTGCGGCCGCATGCAGCGGGCCGGCGCCGCCGAACGCCAGGATCGTGAAGTCGCGCGGGTCGTGACCGCGCCTGACGGTCAACGTCCTGAGGGCATCGGACATGCGGGCGTCGGTGATGTCGACGATGGACTGGGCGAGGGCCTCGACGCCGAGCCCGAGCTCGGCGGCGAGGGGACTGAGGGCGGCGACGGCGGCGCCACGATCGAGCGCCAAGGCGTCGTTGGCGAGACCGGCCAGGCCCAGCCGGCCGAGGGCGACGTTGGCGTCGGTGACCGTCGGCTCGGTGCCGCCGAGGCCATAGCACGCCGGCCCCGGAGAGCCACCGGCGCTGTGCGGCCCCACGTGGAGCGCGCCGTGCTGGACCCAGGCGATGGATCCGCCGCCGGCGGAGACCGTCACGAGATCCACGACGGGCATCAGGACCGGGATGCCGGCGATGTCGAGGTCCGCGCGAACGGCCAGCCGCTGGTCGACGATGACGCTCGCATCGAGCGAGGTGCCGCCCATGTCGAGGGCCAGGACGTGGGCGAGGTCGAGGTGCTTGGCGATGGCCTGCGCCCCGATGACGCCTCCGGCAGGCCCGGAGATCAGGGTCTGCATCGGTCGCTCCTTGGCGCTCTCCGCCGAGGTGACACCGCCACTCGACCGCATCACGAGGAGAGGGCGGTCGAAGCCTCGGTCGACGAGGCCGTCGGTGACTCGGGTGAGGTACTCGCCGACGGTGGTCGCGACGTAGGCGTTGACGATCGTGCTGGAGAAGCGCTCGAACTCACCCACCTCGGGGGCGACCTCGTGGGACATCGACACCCGCACCTCGGGGTGGCGGGCCGCGAGGAAGTCGCGTACGGCGATCTCGTGCGCGGGGTTCTTGGTGGCATGCAGGAGGCAGACGGCGACCGACCGGATGCCGGCGGACTCGATGACCCGCGAGACGGGCTCGAGAGCGTCCGGCGACAGCGGCCGCGCGATGGTTCCGTCGGCGAGGATCCGCTCGTCGACGGGCACGACGTCCTCGGGCTCCACGAGGTGCTGCGCGTTGGGATAGCGCAGCTCCCACACGTCGATGCGGTGCGCCCGCCCGATGCTCACCACGTCGGTGAACCCCGCGGTCGTGACCATCAGGACGCGCGTCCCTCGCCGCGCCAGGACGGCGTTGAGGCCCGCCGTCGTCCCGTTCACGACCTGGCTCAGGTCCGACACGTCGACGGCGTCGTCGAGGGCGCGAAGCATCCCCATGGCCGGGTCCTCGGGGTGGCTGAGCACCTTGTGGGAGGAGAGGTTGCCCGACTCGTCGATGATGGCGACGTCGGTGAACGTCCCTCCGGCGTCGATGGCGACTCGCATGCTGCTGGGTCCTTTCACTGGCTCGGCTCCGGGGTCCGAGCACCGGAGGCGGGCGCTGCTGGGTCGTCCCAGGGATGCCGTGGCACCGCCGAGAGCAACTGCTGGGTGTAGGCGTGCTGCGGGCGGAGGAAGACCTCGTCGACCGGACCCGACTCGACGATGCGTCCCTCGGTCATGACGGCCACGCGGTCGCACAGGTGGGACACCACCGCCATGTCGTGGGAGATGAAGAGGATCGAGGTCCCGAGCGTCTCCCGCAGCTCGGCGAGCAGGTTCAAGATGACCGCCTGGACGGACACGTCGAGCGCCGACACCGGCTCGTCGGCGACGAGCACGTCGGGCTCCAGCGCCAGCGCGCGGGCGATGCTGGCGCGCTGTCGCTGCCCACCGGACAGCCGCCGCGGCTTGGCATCGAGGTGGCCGTGGTCGAGGCCGACCAGGGTCATCAGCTCGTCGACCCGTTGGTCGACCTCGTCGGCGGGGCGCAGCCCGTGCACCCGGATGGGCTCGCGCAGCGCCTGGCGCAAGGTCATCGCTGGGTTGAGCGAGGAGTAGGGGTCCTGGAAGACCATCTGGAGCCGACGGCGGTCGGCCTGGTCGCGCCGTGCGGTCACCGGGCGCCCGTCGAGGGTGACGGTGCCCGAGGTGGCGGTCTGGTAGCCGGCCACACACCGAGCGACCGAGGTCTTGCCCGAACCGGACTCACCGACGATGCCCAGCACCTCGCCCCTCGCGAGCGAGAAGCTGACGTCCTGGACCGCCAGCCGCGTCGGCGCCGAGGCTCGGCGCCGGCTCCTGCCGCCACCGTGGGTCGGGTAGGCGACGCACAGGTCGGTGACCGTGACCAGGGTCATGAGTCACCTCGCCGGGCGGCCGCCTCGCGCTCGTCGCGCCGCACACAGGCCGACTCGTGTGTCGCCGTGCCCGCTCCCAGACCCTGGGCCTCCCGGCACCGGTCGACGGCGTACGGGCACCGCGGCGAGAAGCGGCATCCGTCGGCATCGGGCAGCAGGGCCGGGGGCTGCCCGGGGATGCTGACCAGCCGGTGGGCGCGCGAGTCCATCCGCGGCGCCGCGGCCAACAGCGCCTCGGTGTAGGGGTGCGCCGGGTGCTGGAGGACATCGCGACTGGACCCACGCTCGATGACCTGGCCGGCATACATCACGCTGATGCGGTCACACATCGTGCCGAGGAGCGGCAGGTCGTGGGTGACATAGAGGATGCCCAGGTCGCGGTCCCGCACGAGCCGGGACAGCAGCGCCACGAAGCGCGCCTGCACGGTGACGTCCAGGGCGGTCGTCGGCTCGTCACACAGCAGCAGCTTGGGGTTGCCCGACAGAGCGGCCGCGATGAGCACCCGCTGCCGCAGCCCGCCCGAGAGCTGATGGGGGTAGGCGTCGAGGCGCTGCTCGGCATCGTCGATCCCCACCTCCTTCAAGAGGTGGACGGCCAGGTCGCGAGCCGCGGACTTGGTCATGCCGTCCCGTCGCCGCGGGACCTCGGTGATGTGACCGCCGACGGTCAGCACCGGGTTGAGGCCGGTCATCGGGTCCTGGAAGATCATCGCGACCTGACCCGACGGTCGTCGCGGGTCGAGGCGCTGGCCGTCGACGCGGACCTCTCCCGCAACGGGGCGTACGCCGCGCGGAAGCACCCCGGCGATAGCGCGCAGCAGGGTGCTCTTGCCGCAGCCGGACTCACCCACCACGCCCACGGTCTCGCCGCGGTCGACGACGACCGACACGTCGTGGACGGGATGGGTCGCCCCCTGCCGGCCGTCGATGGCGATGGTGAGGCGCTCGACCTCCAGCAGCGATCCAGCGCCGGTCATGACTCGTCCAGCTGACGCGACAGGCCGTTGCCGAGCAGGGCGAGTGCGGCACCGATGAGGACGACGGCGAGACCCGGCGCGATGGTGAGCAGCGGCCGCAGGGTGACGAACTGCTGGCCGTCAGCGACCATCGACCCCAGCTCCGGGGTCGGCGGTGTCACGCCGACCCCGAGATAGCTGAGCGTCGCGGTGCTCACGATCACCACGACGACATCGGTGACGGCGTAGGCCAGCGGCTGCTTGAAGACGTTGGGCAGGATGTGCCGCAGCAGGACGCGGCCGCCGGAGAACCCGGCCCCGACGGCTGCCTGGACGTAGTCCTGGTGCATCGCGGAGTGGACCTCGGCGCGCACGATGCGCATGTAGGACACCCAGGCGACGGCAGCGACCGCCACGAAGATGCTCGCCACGCCGGCGCCCAGGAAGAATGCCAGCACGAGGATGAACAGGTAGTAGGGGAAGGCCTGGACAACGTCCGCTGCGATCCCGACGACCTCGTCGACCCAGCCGCCCCGCCACGCGGCGAGGGCACCCAGGAGCGAGCCGACCAGGACGGGTACGACGAGGGCGGCCACGCCCACGAGCAGGTCCAGCCGCATGCCCGCGAGGGTTCGGGCGAGGACGTCACGACCGAGCTGGTCGGTGCCGAGCCACGCCGACGACGACGGCGGCGCCAGGATGTTGCCGAGGTCCTGGTGCGTGGGTGAGGGGAGCATCAGCGGCCCGACGAGGATCACGACCATCACGAGCAGGAAGAACCCGAGCGCGCCGAGCAACGACCCGTTGAGCCGAGGCGCCGAACGAACCCGTGAGGCCTGCTGCATCACCGCGGCGGCGCTCATCGGGCGGTCTCCTGGCTGTGCCGCAGCCGGGGGTCGAGGCTGACCCGGGCGAGCTCGGTGAGCAGGTTGGTCCCGATCACCAGCAGCGCGATCACCAGGGCGAGGCCCTGCACCACGGGGAAGTCGCGGGACAGCGTCGCGTCCACGAGCAGGGCCCCGACGCCGGGGATGGCGAAGACCTTCTCGACGATCAGGGTGTTGCCGACCAGCCAGCCCATGTTGAGGCCGAGGACGACGACAGCGGGGATGCTCGCGTTGCGGAACACATAGCGGCCCCGGATCTGTCGGGCCGGCACGCCACGGGCCCTAGCCGCGGCGACGTAGTCGGCCTCGTAGGAGTCGACCATCGCGACGCGCAGGCTCTGGATGGTGAACGGCAGGATGGACACGGCCGTGACGAGGGCCGGCAGGGTCAAGGCATGCAACCGCTGGAGGACCGAGCCGCCGTAGCCGCCGGCGGGGAACCACCCGAGGCGAACCGCGAACACCTGGATGAGCACCAGCGCGAACCAGAACGCCGGCAGGCCGAGGCCCAGCAACGGGACGGTCCGGACGACGTGATCGACGACCGAGCCCGGTCGACGCGCGGCGAGCGCTGCCGCCGGGACCGTGAGGACGACGGTGAGCAGCGCCGCGAGCACGATCAGCGCCAAGGTCGGCGCCGCCCTGCTGGCCATCAGTGAGGTGACCGGCACGCCCTCGGCGACCGAGGTGCCGAGGTCGCCGCGCAGCGCGCCCGCGATGTAGTCGACGAACTGGGTCAGGATCGGTTGATCGAGTCCCAGACGGTCCCGGAGGGCACTCACCGACTCGGCGGACGCTTGCGGGCCCAGGATGGCTCGAGCGGGGTCGCCGGGGACGATGTGCACGAACATGAACGTGACCACGACGACGAGGGCGACGGCCACGACGGCTCTCATCAGCCGACGCGCCGGGGAAGGGCTCGTCATGGCGCTACTGCTGCATCCCGACGGTGGCCAGGTTGATCACGCCCATCGGGTTCACCGTGAACCCCTGGACCTCCCGCCGCCACACATAGGCGTTGTCGCGGTAGGAGATCGGCAGCTGCGGCACCTCCTGGGCCACGATCTCCTGCACCTGACCGTAGGCCTCGGCACGGGCGTCGGGGTCGAGCGTGGTGCGACCCTGGGCGATGAGGTCGGTCACCTCGGGGTTGTCATAGCCCGTGTAGTAGGCGTTGCCACCGGCGCCGGGGTCGAGCATGTAGGACAGCTGCTCGTCGGGGTCGGGGATGTCGGAGGCCCAGGCGGCCAGTCCCATCTGGTAGCCCTCCTGGCCATAGACCGTGTAGAGCTCGCCGGAGTCGATGACCTTGATCTTCACGGTGATCCCGATGGCCTCGAGCTGGGCCTGCACGATCTGGGCGACCGTCGAGGACTCGGGGAGGTTGTCGATGGTCAGCTCGACGTCGAAGCCGTCGGGGAACGCGGAGGAGGACAGCTCGGCCTTGGCGGCGTCGACGTCGAACGGCGGGCAGTCTGGGGTCGAGGCGAACCGCATCGCCGGAGGCAGCAACGAGCAGGCGGCCGAGCCCGCGCCGAAGAGGGTGCTCGCGGTGATGGCATCGCGGTCGACCGCCTGCGCGATCGCGCGCCGCACGTGGACGTCGGCGAACGGTGCATAGGCCTGGTTGAAGATCAGCATCGTCGTGTAGGTCGCGGGGAAGGTGTCGGCGGTGACGCTGGCGTTCGACTCCAGCGAGGCGACCTGACTGAAGGGGATGTCGCTCGCGACGTCGGCCTGGCCCCCCTGGACCTGGGAGACCCGGGTGTTGGCGTCGGGCACCGTGTTCCACTGGATGGCGTCCACCAGCGGGGCGCCCGGCTGCCAGTAGTCGGGGTTCTTGGCCAGTCGGAGCGAGGTGCCGCGGTCCCAGGAGTCGAGCATGAAGGCGCCGCTGCCGACCGGGTCGGTGAAGAACGCCTCCTCCGACTTGCCGCCGAGGTTCTGCGGAAGCACCGAGGCGATCCATGAACCGAGCGCGGGGACCAGGGTGGCGCTGGGGTCGGCGGTCGTGATCACGATGGTGTGGTCATCGGGGGCGGAGACCGTGTCGATGGCCGCCAGCAGGAACGAGAACGCCCCGTTGGCCTTGCGGGCCCGGTCCAGGGAGAACTTCACATCGGCGG
>JAXLSN010000061.1:0-8669 GCA_046330595.1 Nocardioidaceae bacterium | reverse complement strand
TCGTGCGACCACCGGGGCCGACCCGGGTCGCGGCGACCCTGGCCTCGAGGATCCGCATAGTCTGCGCGACGGCGGCGTGGTGGGCTGCCTCCACCGCCGCCCGGGTCGCCGGGTCGCCGAGCGCCCACAGGACGCTGACCGACTTCACCGGCGTGAACGTCAGGTCATACCCCGACACCCCCGACGGGCGCCGGACCCCGTCGGTGCCGGCCCTCGTGGGGAACGGCCGACCCAGCGCAGCACCCGTGACGGGATCGGTCGCGTTGCCGAACACGGCCGTCATGGCGGCCTCTGAGACCTGCGTGCCGACCCGGACACCCTGCCCGTCGACGAGACCGACGAGGCCGGAGCCGAGCCAGCGGCCGGGCGGGTTCCCAGACGCCGCGTAGTAGTCGACCAGCGGCAACTGGCCCCGGTCGACGTCAGCGGATGCAGTGTGGCGCAGCAGGTAACGGAACCCGCCCGCCGCCGACATCCGATGCACCGACATCACGAGAACCCGTCACCGCCTCCACCCACCGCCCGGGATCGGGCGTCTGAATGAAGGTGTGCGGCCACGGCCCTCGACACGAGCCGCCGACCACGAGCGGACCGGGCCGGACTTCGAAGGCTGATGACGGACCGGCGTCTGCGCCGTCACTGAAGCGAGCCGGCTGTGGTGCGCGCTACCGCCGGCACCTCAGTGCAAGACGAGTGCGGCATCCATCCTGATGCGAAACGTCAAGGAAGCGCGTCGTACCCCTGCTCTGCGAGCCAGGCCCGTGCACGACCGAGGCGGCGCTCGGTCGAGAAGACCCGCCAGTGGACCCGGTAGACCTCGTGCCGGTTGAGCGCGTTCTGGAATCGTCGGAACGCGCCCCTTCCCTTGAGGGACGCGGCTAGGTCCTCGCGCACTCGCGGATCGGTCAGGGCGGCAGTGAAGTCGGCCATGTCGGTGTAGGCATCCCGGCTGCCGTATCCGGGCACTTCCAGCCACAGCTCGGGGTCGGGATCGCCGAACGGCTCGAGGCCGTCGACCTCACCCAGCTCAACGATCTCGAGCGGCCACGCCGTGCCCGTTCCCAGATCGAGGTAGCCGCCGCCCTCATCGCACAAGAGCTCGCCGATCATGTCCAGGTCGACCTTGAGACGACGCCGGCCCGTGACTTCGCCGAGCGCCGTGGCGGCCACGAGCTCCGCGAGGACGGCGTCGCCGGGCCAGGACCGATGCCGCAGCGCAATGAGCAGTGGTTCGACCTCGCTCCCCGGCCGACCCGATTGCAGCACCACCAGTGCTGCCGGTCCGGCGGTCTGCAGCATGCCCTCTCGCACTGCGGGAGCGATGGCAGTAGCCGCATCCGCAGCATCTTGTCGACCCACCGACGACGTGACGGCGCTCCATGCCGCCTCGATCTCCGCACGGTCGCTCACGAGATCACTCTGGCGAACTAGCCGGCGCAGAGCAACGCTGGCCTGAGGCGATCACGTCTGCCGCCCCGCGGCGCCGTTACGAGCTCTATCGGCACATCGCGTCGATAACGACGTTCGGCCTTACACGACCCAGAACACGCCCCAGCAGAGCAGCGTGGTGAGAGGAACGGACCAGAGCACCAGGCAAGCTAGAGCGGCTCCAGAGAACCGGCGTCGTGCTAGTCGAGCAACGACGTAGGCAGCCAAGACCGGAAGTCCAGCGAAAGCAAGAAGCGCCAGCAGTGTTTGACCCCAACCCGCAGGCCCGTCGATGGGCTCCTCCGAGAGGCCGATCGAGAACAACAGGCCGACCACTGATACGACCGAGAAGAGCAAGATTGCGGCCGCACCCAGACAGGCCAAGGCCCACATCGCAACGGTCGACGCGGAGACCGGGCGCGCTTCGACCGACTGATCACTCACGAGAGTCAGAATGCCGGTTCACCCGATCAGATGCGAGCGATAGCGGCACTTCTGTGCGGGTGCCTGCCCCCTAGTGTGAGGACGCTGGCCGACTTGCCGGTAAGCGATGGCACGGGAGCCGAGGCGGGAACGCGGCAGGCTGAAGGCAGGTTGAACCGCCCCGGGATTGATGGAGGCTCCCAAGCCAAGGGAGGCTGGGAGTCATGGCAGCACCGAGGAAGTACCCCGACGAGCTGCGGGAGCGCGCCGTGCGGCTGGTCCTGGATCTCAAGGACGATGCCGGGTCGGTGACGGCTGCGTGCACGCGGGTCGGCGAGCAGCTGGGCATCAACACGGACACGCTGCGCGGCTGGGTCAAGCAGGCCGAGATCGACGCGGGGACGCGGCCGGGGGTGACCACGGCCGACTCGGCCCGGATCAAAGCGCTGGAGAGGGAGAACGCCGAGTTGCGCCGGGCGAACGCGATCCTGCGCACGGCGTCGGTGAACTCAATCGGTCAGCGCAACGCTTGGGTCAGCGTAGTCATCTGATGATCTGGCGGATGAGCTTGTCTCGCGGCGTGCCGGTGATGTCGGCCCATGCCTGGGTCGCTGCGGCGAGGGCCAGCACGCTTCCGAGCAGAAGTTGATGGCTGCCTTGGCGGGTGATCAGGGTCTGGAGCGATCGGAAGGCTCGGCCCTTGCCCGCCAGGACCAGGACGTCAGTGGCGGCGCGTTCGCCGGTCCAGTGCCCGGCGGGAAGGCGAGTTCGCGTCGAGAGTGAGGGCGGCGCGCCGGGGGTCTCGCCGGTCATCCAGTTGTCCAGCAGCCCCAGCGGCGCTGGGCCTTGCCGGCGCGGTCGAGGAAGACCAAACGGACCACCGTCACGGCGGAGACCGGAGCGCTGACCGCTGGACCGCCTGGAGCGGGACTTCTCCGCGCCGGCGCCCAACCGGCGCTGGGTCGCCGACATCACCTACGTCGCGACCTGGTCCGGGTTCGTCTGCGTCGCGTTCGTGACCGACCTGTTCAGCCGCCGGATCGTGGGCTGGCGGGCGTCGACCTCGCTGCGCAGCGATCTCGCCCTCGACGCCCTCGAGCGCCCTCTGGCAGCGCGGCCGCGAGGACCAGGACGTCACCGGCGTGGTCCACCACTCCGACCGCGGGGTCGAGTACCTCTCGATCTTCACCCAGAGCGCCTCGCCGATGCGGAGCCCTGGCCTCGGTCGAGTCCGCTTGCGGGGACTCCTACGACAACGGCTTGGCGTCCGTGTTCGTACTCTACAAGACCGAGGCCCAGTCGAAGTCGAGGCCCTGGCGGGGTCTCGACGACGTCGAGCCGCCACGCTGGAGATAGGTCGACTGGTTCAACCGACGGCTGCACAGGCCCACTGCGCAGACGTTCCACCCGCGGAGTTCGAGCAGCGCCTGCCGTCAGGTACCGGCCTACCGACCAGCCCTCCGGCCGGAGAACCGACCTCCACTGGGCCGGGAGGCGGTTGATGAAGTAGACCCCAGCCGCCCGCCAGCGCCTTAACGGGACATCAGTTCAGGTCGTTGCCGCTGCTCCGACATGGCCAGGGTCGCGGGTGCCGATGGCCACTCCGTTGGGGGCGTGAGTTCGATCGCCGTGCATCGCGTCGCGCAACTCGACCGCTCGTCCGCCAGTCCCACTCGGCGCAGTGTCTCGTCGAGCGACATGCCTTCGAGTTGAACCGTCGCAAGACTCATCTGGTCGTCGGCCGTCAAGACGAGGTCGACGCAGGCTCCGATGCCCGTTCCTGCTCGCCCACCTGTGGCAGGCGCGGGAAGCGGTCGGCGCAGGCTCATCCAGCGACGCGCAGAAGATGACCTGATAATCGCCCTGCCCGGACGCGAACTTCCATGAGCGACAACGACTGGGTCGATGATCGCCCGCGCCTCGTCCGAGAAGTGCAGAACCGTCATGCAGTCATCGTGCGCCGAGTGACGCGTCACAAGGCGAGCGAGAACGGCATAGAGCGCGCCGTCAGGACGCCGGAGCCGTTCGACCAGGCCGACCAACTCGTCCAAGGCCCGGCGGTCCTCGTCGCGAGCCAGCGATTCGCTCAGTTCGAGAACGGGCGGAGCGCCCAGGCCGATGGTCGCGTCGACGAACAGCGCAGCGCCCCATTGGCTCTCGATGTCCGCCGCTCGGTAGGTCCTGAGACTCTCTACTGCGTCGGCACCGCAGAGCACGGAAGCGACTGCCGCCAGGGGCGGCAATGTCAACCTCCGCTTGAAGATTCCAGCGATGCAAGCACGGCAGTACGTACGTCTGGGTCGTCGTGAAGCGGTGCGAACCACGCGCCCATCACGCGGGGTCGCCAGTCGCTGCGTAGGAGCGAAACGGCGTCCCCATCGGAGATAGCCCGCCCGACGCTGGCGATCTCGTCTACCAATCCGGCTCCGTACCTCAACGGCGTTGGTGGCCATCATGCTGAGGAGTAGTACATGCGCCCATGATCACGGACAGCGCCCGGGATTGCCGAGAGACACGGTTATACCGCCGCCTATTGCCGGATAGTGGGCGGCCGCGTCTGCAACCTGGCCTGCCAGCGAGCCGACACCCAGTTGGCCCAGTGAAGATCCGGTCTCAGCTCGGACAGCGAGAGCAATATCCGGCAAAGCGCTCGCGTGGACTCCGTCCAGCAGTACTCTGTATTGCGGAGTATTCGGAGGTGCCGTGGACAACACCCAACTTCTCAAGGGCGTTTTACCGACGGCCGTGCTTGCCACGATCTCCAGTGGCCACGTCTACGGCTACAGCATCCTGAGGGCGCTTCGATCCGCTGGGTTCTCCGACGTGGGAGACGCCTCCGTCTACGGAACCCTTCAGCGGCTCTTCTCCGAGGGCCAGGTCTCCTCCTACATCGCTCAATCGGAACGAGGTCCAGAGCGCAAGTGCTACGCCCTGACATCGGAGGGTGAGCAGGCGCTGCGGGCGGGCCGGGAGTCGTGGTCCAGGTTTCAGGAGTCTGTCGACACGGTTGTGATGGGTTGGAAGGGGACTGAGCGTAATGGTTGAGAACAATGCTGATGTTGCGATTCGCGCCGAACGCTTTGCCGAACTAGTAGGGGAGCAACTGGCCGACATGCCCGCGCGGCATCGAGCCCGTGTGCTTGACGACCTTGCGACGCACCTGCAGGAAACCAACGAGGATGGCGTTTCCTTGCTGGATCAGCAGGGCAGCCCGGAGGAGTATGCGGCGGAGCTGCGGAATGCCCTGAGCCACGAGGCGCCCGAACTGGGCGCCAGGCGTTCTCGATGGTGGGCGATCGCAGTAGCGGCAGGCGTGGCCGCGGCGCTGATCGTCGCTGCGGTCGTTGTCCTACCGCGGCTTTATCCCGGCGGCGGGTCGACCACGCCGCCGAATCAGACCGAGACGGCGGCACCGTCGCCGACGGTTGCAGTTCCCAGCCTGATCGGCCTCACCCAGGCTGAGGCCACGCTCGCCATCGAGGACGCGAAGTTGTTGCTGGGCTCGGTTAAGGAGGTGACCTCATCGTCGGTGCCCAAGGGCGTCGTGGCAGCCGTCTCACCTGTTCCCGGCTCAGACGTCCCCACGGGGTCTGCCGTTGACATAACCGTCTCAACCGGACCCGCGTAGCGGCGCGCAGATGTGCCGATAGCGTGCCGCTTCGCGGCGCGCAGATGTGCCGATAGGGCTCGCGCCGATGCAGCTGTTGGGGGGACCATGCCGGGCATGGACGAGGTAGCACCGGAACCGCCGCACCCGCGCTGGACCGAGGCGGACTGGGTCGAGTTGATGCTGTTCCACAAGAAGTTGCCCGCGGGCCCTCGTGGCGTGATCCGAGCGGCTTTGGACGATCAGCCGGCCCCCGATGGTGCAGCCGAGTCAGTCCTGTATCTCGACGGGCTGTGTGACGCCTTCTGCCGCGCCCCTCTGGTGCTACTGGATGGCACGACCGTTCGCCTGAATGTCGATGATCGTGAGTGGGTCCGAAGCGTCATCAACCGCTAATCCAAGGTGCCCAGATGTGCCGTTCGCGCTCGCCTTCCGGGGTGTCGAACCGGCAGTATCGCTCGCATGACGGGGAGCCGATTGCCGAACACCGCAAGACGACGTCGCTGGGTGCCCCTCGCAGTGGCGCTGCTCGGCCTGGCGCTCGTGGCCGTTGCCGGATGGCGCCGCCTAGCTGCCGGTACATCAGACGGGCTGTCCCACGCACTGCTCTTCGGCGGCCTCCTGGTAGCGGTCGTCGGTGTGATCCTCAGCCTGCGACTGTCGCGCTCGCAGCAGTCCGCTGAAGAGCGGCACGAAGCGACGCAGGCCCAGCCCTAAGTGTGCCGCTTATCGCTCGCCTTTGATCGGGCGAACCGGCAGTATCACTCGCATGACGACGGGGGCTCAGGAAGTAGCTGCGACAGCGACGGGGCGAAGTGGACGGAAGGTAGCGGCGTCCGTCTTGGTCGTTGTGCTCTGCGCACTCTTGTGGCTCGGCATCAGCCTGCCCGGTGGTGACGTGTTCGGCCTGGTGATCTTCGACCCATCGTCGTGGATCACCTTCGCCGCGTTCATCGCCGGCTTCGGGCTTGTCTTCGCTCTCACCTACGGCCTGCTCCGGTTGGTGTCGGGTCGTGGGCGAGTGTGGGTAGCCGCCCTTGTCACCGTCGCGGTCGCGTTGACAGGCGCGTTCGTCGGCGCGCCCATCGCGTTCCGCCTGGGCGTGTCAGCCGCGCCGATCGTCGAGGTCGGTCAGAAGTTGGCGCTAGAAGGAGACTCGGGCGGGACCGTTCGGGCCGGGCTGGTCACCGTTGTAGCCGCTGAGGTGAAGGACGGGGACACGCTCGTCCAACTGTCATCCGGAACTGGCTGGTCAGACTGCTCAGTGATCGTGAACCAGCAGCCCGATGGGTCCGTCGAGGTCGTGGCCGCCTTCTGCGCACCTGACTGAGGTTCCGCTGCGCGCCGAGGTGCCGATCGCGCTCGCATCCAGACGAACGACCCGGCATTCGGCATCGCCTGCTCGGGCACGATGGTGCCGTGACGGGGCTGCTGGAGTTTGTGGGGTCGGATCTCGTCCACATGGACAAGGGAACGTTCATGTGGGTCAGCATCAAGACCTTCCGATGCGATCCGTATGCAAGCGACGAGGCGCTCCTGACAGACCTTATCGCCCACCGCCAGTACCGGGACCACTACGCCGGGCAGGATCCCGAAGAGCAGGCGCAGGACGATCTGCACGGTCCCTATTGGCTCGCGGCCATCACGCCTACATCGTTCTCGCCCACGGACAGCCGGGCTGCTACCGACGAGATTCAGGCATGGGCCGATGGCTACGAGGTGCAGGGCGACGAGTCCCAGGAGCGGCTCGCATCGCAGGTGTTTCCACTCTTGGCAGGCGAGCAGATCTACCGTCTGGCAGACCTTCGTGAGACGGCCCAGCACGAATGGGGCTGGGTCGTCGGAAACGCCGGGTTCTACGAGTACGTGGTGATCGACAGGTCGAACGGTCGGCTTTCGCTGCTCGTGGCCTCGGACGATTAGCCGCCCCGACGTGCCGTTCTGACTCGGATCTGTCGCAACATCCTGCATCCTGACACGCATGGACGGGGAGCGGAGAAGCCGTGGTCGACGCTGAAACGATCATCGCCACCGACGAGTCAGGATGCAGACACCAGGTGCGTGGGTCCGTCGACAACGGAGAAGTCGTACTCGAGTTGGCCCTTCTTGTGCCCCCTTCGGACGGCGCTCTTGCTGGTGCGACCTGGCGTGTCGTGCTGACATCGACTTCGGGGAGCGAGGAGGTGCAGTTCGACTCAACGTCGCGCAGTGCTGGCCTCGGCCGGAGGCTTGTTTCGACGTCAGAGGTCACCGCTCCCGACCGTCGATCACGCAGGCTCACGATGGCGCTAACCCCTCCTAGCCGGGGGGAGTACTGCGCGGACAGCACATGGGCGGGCGGAACTGCGGCACTGGCGTTCGCGCTCGACGCCACCGGTCGGGTTTCCGCCGCTGGCAGCTCGTAGCGCCCGGCATGGCTGCTGTGCACGCCTACGTGCCGTTCGCGCTCGCATCTGATCGGGCGAACCGTCATTCTGACTCGCATGACGGAGACGCGAGTGCGTACGAGGTTCCCGGCTGTTATGGCGGGCCTCGGCAGCGGCTTCCTGGTCGTCCTCCTGCTGCTTCCGGTCGAGGGCATCGACACCAACCCACCGGTCTGCTACTCCACCTTCGGTTACACCGTTCCTTGCGGCTCTGGCCTTGCGTTTGGTGCGGCGCTGGTTGTCGGCCTGATGGTCGGGTGGGGCACCTATCGCGCCTTGGGTCGGCGCTCGCGGTAGGGGACGCGCCGATGTGCCGTTTAGGCTCGCCTGTACCAGCGGAACTGGCACGTTCGCGATACCGGTCGCTAGATCCGATCGTCCAAGCTCAGTGGTGCCAATCTGGTGCCATTGTCACCGGTTCGCGGTCGTGCGGCGTCGAACGCGTGGGTTCGGGCACCCCTCCTGACCTGCGAGGATGGACAGATCGACCCTGCGTTGGATCCGTCGCGGAGGCTCTCTTAATCCGCGGGTTGTAGGTTCAAGTCCTACGCGGCGTACGCAGCTCAGAGGCTCGGTCTTCGGACCGGGCCTCTGCTGCGTCTGCGGGCACCTCGACCGGCCTGCATCCGGTCGGCATAGCCCGCTCGGACGATCCAGTCGCGACGCTCGACGTCGCCGACCCGGACGGCGCCGACCCCGGGACGGGTCTCGCGGCGGCGCGACCGACGTAGGCGTCACCCTCGCGGCGCAGCACCGCGTCGACCTCGACCCCGCCGAGGTGCAGG
>JAXLSN010000060.1:0-9196 GCA_046330595.1 Nocardioidaceae bacterium | reverse complement strand
TGCCCTCCTCGGGATCGAGCCGCATCAGGAACACGGCGCCGAGCACGAAGAAGACGATCAGCGCGAAGATCGCCGGCCGGTAGGAGCCGGACAGCTGGAAGACCAGCCCGAACAACAGCGTCCCGAACCACGAGGTGCCACGCTCGGCCGCGTTGTAGAGCGCGAAGTACTCGCCCTCGCGGCCATGGGGGATGAGGAGGCTGAAGAACGACCGCGAGAGCGCTTGGGTGCCACCCATCACGATGGCGATCGCGACCCCGGTGAGCAGGAACAGCGGGACGTTCTTGGCGGGCAGGAACATCGCCCACACCACGATCGCCATCCACGCGAAGGTGCCCCAGAGGATCGAGCGATAGGAGCCGTGCTTCTTGGCCAGCCGACCGAAGAACAGGGCACCCCCGAACGCCACGAACTGGATGAGCAGGATGGTGCCGATGAGGACCGACTGGCCCATCTTGAGCTGCTCGGACCCGTAGATCGAGGCGGAGTAGATCACCGTCTGGATCCCGTCGTTGTAGAACAGGTAGGCGATCAGGAACGTCATGGTCATGGGGTAGGTGCGGAGCTCCTTGAGGGTCGTGAAGAGCTGGCCGAAGGAGCGGTGGAGCAGCCGACCCTCTTCGGGGACCACGTTGCGCGGGGGGTAGTTGCGCAGGCGGAAGAAGGGCACGAGGGTGAACGCGGCCCACCAGACCGCCGCCGACAGCAGACTCAGCCGCACCGCGAACCCGGAGGAGAGCCCGAAGGTGTCGTGGCCGAGGAACATGACGAGGTTGACGAGCAGCAAGAGCCCGCCGCCCAGGTATCCCCAGGCCCAGCCGCGTGACGACACGTCGTCACGCTCGTCCTCGGTCGAGATGTCGACCAGGATCGCGTAATAGCTCACCAGCGAGCAGCCAGCGAGGATGCTGCTCATCACGACCGCCACGGCGCCGATCTGCCAGAGGTCGCCCTTCATGAAGAACAGCAGAGCGGCGAAGAACGCGCCCGCCCAGGCATAGGCCGCCATGTGGAGCTTCTTGCGCGGGGACCGGTCGGCGAACGCGCCGACGATCGGGAGGATGAACGCGCTCGCGATGGTCGCGAACGTGGTGAGGTAGGACGGCAACGAGCCGGCGGCAAGGTGCAGACCCAGCAGGTTGACCGTCTTGCTGCAGGTCTCATCCGGGTCGACGCAGCCGGCCGCCGTCCCCGCGACCTGGATCATGTAGGGGCCGAACATGACGGTCAGGACCGTGGTGTAGAACGCCGAGTTGGCCCAGTCGTACCAGTTCCACGCCTTCTGCTGGCGCTTCCTGTCCTCGACGACCGGCGCGAGGTTCGCGATCCCGTCGGGCCCGTCTCCGCTTGGCCTCATCTGACCCACCTCTCAGCGGACCCGGACGGGTCCCGCGGAGAGTATGACGGAGCCAGGCTCAGATGTCGCGGAACGGCTCGATGTTGGCCCCGAGCAGGTTGAGCCGCTCCGCGAGGTCCTCATAGCCGCGGTGGATGACATAGGTCGACCGCAGCACCGAGGTGCCCTTGGACGCCAGCATGGCGAGCAGGATGACCACGGCCGGCCGCAGGGCGGGAGGGCAGACGATCTCGGTGCCGGACCAGTGGGTCGGCCCCTCGATCATGACCCGGTGCGGGTCGAGCAGCTTGACCTGGCCACCGAGCTTGTTGAGCTCGACGAGATAGATCGCCCGGTTCTCATAGACCCAGTCGTGGAGCAGCGTCTGCCCCTCTGCCACGGCCGCGATCACCGCGAAGAACGGCAGGTTGTCGATGTTGAGCCCCGGGAACGGCATCGGGTGGATCTTGTCGTGCGGGGCGTGCAGCTCCGAGGGCTTGGTGGTGAGGTCGACCAGGCGCGTGCGGCCGTTGAGCGCGACGTACTCCTCGGAGCGGGTGTAGTGGAAGCCCATCTCCTCCAGGAGCGCGAGCTCGATCTCGAGGAACTCGATGGGCACTCGTTGGATGGTGATCTCGGACTTGGTGACGATGGCCGCGGCGAGCAACGACATCGCCTCGATGGGGTCCTCGCTGGGGGCATAGTCCACGTCGACGTCGATCTCGGCGAGGCCGGTCACCGTGAGCGTGGTCGTGCCGACCCCCTCGACGCCGACGCCGAGCTTCTGCAGGAAGAAGCAGAGGTCCTGGACCATGTAGTTGGACGAGGCGTTGCGAATGATGGTGGTGCCGGGGTGGAGCGCCGCGGCCATCAGGGCGTTCTCGGTCACCGTGTCGCCGCGCTCGGTCAGCACGATGGGCCGGGTCGGCTCCAGCGCACGGTTGATCGTCGCGTGGTAGTAGCCATCGGTCGCCTTGACCTCGAGGCCGAACGGACGCAGCGCCGCCATGTGTGGCTCGACGGTGCGGGTGCCGAGGTTGCAGCCGCCCGCGTAGGGGAGCTCGAAGACGTCGGCCCGGTGGAGCAGGGGCCCCAGGAACATGATCACCGAGCGCGTGCGGCGGGCCGCCTCGACGTCGATCACGTCGAGGTTGAGCTCAGCGGGCGGGATGATCTCGAGGTCGTTGTCGGAGTTGAGCCACCGGGTCTGGACGCCGAGGCTGTTGAGCACCTCGAGCAGGCGGTTGACCTCCTCGATCCGCGCCACCTTGCGCAGCGTCGTGCGGCCACGGTTGAGCAGCGAGGCGCACAGGAGGGCGACGCCGGCGTTCTTGGAGGTCTTGACCTCGATGCTGCCCGACAGGTGGGTCGGCCCCGTGACCCGCAGGTGGGTCGGGCCGCCGCCCAGTGCGACGATCTCGGAGTCGAGGGCGGCGCCGATGCGCGCCAGCATCTCCAGCGAGAGGTTCTGGTGGCCCTTCTCGATCCGGTTGATGGCGCTCTGGCTGGTCGACAGCAGGTCGGCCAGCTGGGTCTGGGTCAGCCCACGGTGCTTGCGGGCATCGCGGATGAGGTTGCCGATCCGGCTCTTGTAGTCCTCCGTCACCCTCTCACGGTATCTCAGATATGAGATACGTCGTCAATGGGGGCGGCGTGGCGTCGACCACGGCGCGGATCGGCCCGACCGGAACAGCCGCCCCCGGGACGCGGCCCGCGGGTCACCCGCCGAAGTTCTGCACCCAGTAGCGCGTGCCGTCGCTCGTGCGTGCCAGGCCGAGGCCGATGCGGGTGTAGGACTTGTTGAGGATGTTCTCGCGGTGTCCGGGGGAGTGCATCCAGCCCCTCATCACCGCCGCCGCCGACGGATAGCCATAGGCGATGTTCTCGCCGAGGCGGGAGAAGCCCGGACACATGTCGAAGACCTTGTTGAGGTCGCGGTGCACGAGATCGTGGATCTTGCTCAGGTGGACTGCCCAGGGCTGCGCGACCTTGACGGTCAGGCAGCGGTGGACCCGCAACGGCTTGGCGTCATGCTTGGCCCGCGCGGCGTTGACGCGGGCGAGCACCTTGGCCAGGGGCGGCCGCAGTGCCACCGCACCGGCCTTGCTGGCCGCGGCCGTGGGCATCACCTCCGGCGAGACGACGGCGGGGGAGGGCACCGCCGGCGCCGCCTGCACCGGCGCACTCCCGAGCGTCAGGGCCGCGGCGGCGGCAGCGGCGACGAGCGTCCGGATCACCGAGACAGGAACGACCATGCCCCCAGCCTAGGTGTCCACGGCTGGGGGCATGGTCGGTTTGCTGCGGGCTCAGCCCGCCGGCGGCGCGGGTGGCGGGGGAGGCGGCGGAGCCTGCCCCTCAGCGGGCGGCGTCTGCGCCTCATAGGGCGGCGGCTCGGGCGCGCCATAGGCCGGCGGCTCCGGCGCCGCTGGCGGCGGCGCAGCCGGGGGCGCCTCGGGCGCGGCGTAGCCGGGCTGGGGGGCAGCCGGCGCCTGAGGAGCGACCGGCGCCTGAGGCGGATAGGCCTGCTGCGGCTGGGCGTAGGCCTGGCCCTGGTCGGGATAGGCCTGCTGCTGGTAGCCCTGCTGCGGCTGTTGGGGATAACCCTGCGGCTGCGCAGGCTGCTGCGGATAGGCCTGCTGCGGCTGCTGCGGATAGCCCGGGGCCGCCGGCGCCTGCTGCTGCGGATAGCCCTGCTGAGCCTGCTGGGGATAGGCCTGCTGCGGCTGCTGCGGGTAGGGCGCCGTGGGCGGCGGCGCTTGCGGCGCGGCTGGCTGCTGGGTCTGCTGTGGGTAGCCACCCTGCTGCGCATAGCCGGGGTAGGGCTGCTGCGGCTGCTGGGCAGCGCCGGCCGCCGGCGTCTTTCCGGAGCCCCGCTTGCGGAGCACGACCATGAGCAGGAGCAGCACGACCAGCAGGCCGGCCACGCCGCCGGCGACCGGGATCAGCCAGCCGGGGAGACCCCCGCCGGAGTCGGACTTGCTCTCCGTGACCGGGGACTTGTCGTCGCCGTTGGCGATGCCGGCGTTGGTGTCGTCGATGTACTGGTCGACATAGGGGTGGTCGGGATAGAGCTCCTGTGCCTTCTGGAACAGCGGGAGCGCGTCCTTGTAGTGCGCCTGGTAGAAGTCGTCGATCGCCTCGTCGTAGGAGGTGCTGGTCTCGCTGGGCTCGGCCTGGACGCCGTTGGCATCGAGCATCTCCTGCACGACGCTGACCGGGATCACGAACTCCTGGCCCTCCAGGGCGACACCGTCGGAGCCCACGGCCGAGGCAACGAGGACACCGACCACCTTGGCCTCGTCGTCAAGGACGGGGCCACCGGAGTTGCCCGGGCTGGCCGGGGCCTGCGTCTGGAACACGGGCATGTCGTCGGCGGTGTACTTGATGGCCGTGATGGGCCCCTCGGTCACGGTCGGCTGGACCCGCGAGGCAGCGGACAGACCGCCGCTGAACGTCGACGCGGCGGGATAGCCGGCGACGTGGAGGGTCGACCCCTCGGCGACGTCACCGTCCTCGCCCAGCTCGAGGGTCGGCATGTTGTCGACCCCGTCGATCTTGAGCAGGGCGACGTCGTTGCCGGGATAGGGGACGCCGGCGTCGACGACCTGCGCGCTGACGGCCTCCTGCTTCTTGCCCTGGGACACGCTGCCCTGGGCGACGAGTGCCGCCACGTCGGTGCGCAGGTCGGAGACGCTCATGTGACCGGCGAACCACTTGGTGACCGCATTCGCCAGCCGGTTGACCTGGCCGCGGTTGAACGAGGTGGTCCCGCTGGAGAGACCCTTGACGAAGGCGTTGGACACCTTGGTGAGGGTCTTGGCGGCGAACTCGGGTGCGAGCTCGGCCGGGTCGGCCTCGACCACGTGGGCCGCGGTGACGATGTAGCCGTCGGGGGTGATGACCCACCCGGTGCCGACACCGATGACCGATGCCGTGTCTGAGTAGGTCTGCGAGGTCGCCACGAAGTAGCGGCCCGGCGACTTCACGATGGCCGCCACGATGGCCTCGGAGATCTCGGCGTCACTGGTGCCGATCACGCCCGTGGCCGCCTGCAGGATCAAGCGGTTGACCAGGCTGTTGAGCGCGGTCTGGTTGACCGTCGGGATCGCGACGGTCACGGTCGCGGTGTAGGTCGTCGCGATGAGCTGGATCCCGGGATAGGCCTTCGCAGCCAGGATGGTGCGAGGGTTGGCGTCCTCGGCCTGGGCCGGGGCCGGCAGGCCCATGACCAGCAGGGCGAGCCCTGCGGCCGCGGCGCCGGCGCGACGCAACGTGTGTCGGACGGAACGTCCCATGAAAAATCCCCCTGGGGTGCTGTCGCAGACCGCGGCCATGACGTCACCGTCAGGCGGCCCGGTCCGGACTATATCGGCGCACGGGGACGCTGAGACCACCTGTTCGGGTCAACGTTCAGCATGTGATCGGACCGTGACGTGAGCGGCGCCAAACTCCCAGCATCAGGCGTTGCGTCCGCGTGCGTCGACCGGCCAGGCGACGAGACCGCCTTCGTCCCGCACCCACAGGGTGTCGGCGAGGTTGACGGCGTTGCACACGTGGTTGGGGACGAGGGAGAGCGCGGAGCCCAGCGGGGGGAGCTGACGGGTGGGCAGCTCGACCACGGCATGGTGCTCCGACAGTTGGACGACGCGGGCGTCGGGCTCGTCGAGGACCCTCCCGAAGCCGGTCGCCCAAGGCGCCCGGTCTGCGCCCAGCGCCTTGCTGCCGGCATCGACGACGGCCCGGCCGCCAGCGTGGCTGACGACCGTCGTCACACAGGTCAGCGCGATCCGGTCGGCGGTCATGCTGCCGAGCTCCCACTGCTGGGCGTCGCCGAACACATAGACGCCCGGCCGCCACTCGGTCAGCACCGCCGAGTCGGCGTCACCGAGGGAGGGGGTGGACCCGCCGCTGACCACCATGACCTCGTGACCTCGCGTCCGCAACGCCTCCGCGGCGACGGCCAGCGCCGACGCTTCCTGCTCGGCGGCCGCTCGGCGGCCCTCGGGCAGATACGCGTGGCCGGGGAAGGTGAACACCCCACGCACGCGCAACCCGGCGCGTCGGGCCGCGTCGGCGACCCGTCCGGCGCCCGCGGGGTCGACCCCGGTGCGGTGGTGACCGGAGTCGACCTCAACGACGACATCGACCGCCCGGCCACGCAGCTGTCGCGCCAGCTGTTGGGCGCCCTCCTCGCAGTCGACGCCCACGCTCACGGCGGCCCGCTCGGTGAGCGCGGCCAGTCGGCTACCGCGCTCACTGTCGAGCCACAGCGGATAGGCGATGAAGACGTCGCGCGCCCCGTCGGCGACGAAGACCTCAGCCTCGCCGATGGTCGCAACGGTGATGCCATGCGCACCGGCGGCACGCTGGAGCCGAGCGATCTCGAGGCACTTGTGCGTCTTCACGTGGGGTCGGAGGGAGACTCCGGCCTCGGCCGCACGCCGAGCGGTCTCCTCGATGTTGGCGCGCAGTCGCGCCTGGTCGACGAGGAGGTAGGGCGTGCTGGGGGCCATGCCTCCCGAGGCTAGTGGGGAGCGTGTGTGGAGGGCGGCGCGGTGCTCACGCGTCGCGGTAGCGGCGCGCCTGGGCGACCCGGTCTCGGACCACCGCCGCCGAGGCTGGCCGAGCACCACCGTTCACCCAGTCGGCCGGGTCGGCGGCGTACATCGTGCCGTAGGCAGCGGTGTCGCGCTGGGTCCGCCAGCCCTCCGCGAGCGGCCCCAGGTCCACCGTGTCATAGCCGATCTGGTCGAGCAGCCGCGTCACCACGGCCTTGGCCTCGTCGTCGTCGCCGGCGATGGCCAGCGCGCTGCGGTCGGGGCTGCCGCTCGGGCGGGCGAGGCTGGCCAGGTGGGCGAAGAAGATGTTGTTGAACGCCTTGACGACGCGGGATCCCGGGAGGTGTGCCTGGAGCAGCTCGGATGTGGTCGTGGACTCGTCGTCGAGGTCGGCGAACGCGCCGTCGCGCTGGGGGTAGTAGTTCATCGTGTCGATGACGATCTTGCCCTGCAGCGCGTCGGCCGGAACCTGGCGGTAGGCGCTCAACGGGATCGTGACGACGACGACGTCGGCGCGTCGGGCGACCTCCTCCGGGGTGGCGGCGCTGGCCCGGTCACCCAGCCCGGAGACCACGTCGGCCAGCGTCTCGGGCCCTCGGCTGTTGCTGAGCACGACGTCATGACCGGCGTCGACCGCCAGCCTCGCCACGGTGCTGCCGATGTGTCCGCTGCCGATGAATCCCCAGGTGGTCATGGGGGAGGAACACCGGCCGGGCCGATCTGCTTCCGCACCGGTCAGATTGCGTTCCTGCTCGTCGAGTGTCGTCAACTTTGGTTGACATGGCCCATGCGTCAACGTAGATTGACAACATGCGCACGATCGTGGACGCCGACCAGCCTGAGGAGAACCCGATCGAGACACTCGCCCGGATCGCCGCGGCCAAGGAGGAGCTCGCCCGGGAGGAGGCCGTCGCGGTTCGTCGCGCCCGCGTCGCCGGCCTCAGCTGGGCCATGATCGGGATGGTGCTGGGGGTCTCCAAGCAGGCCATGCACCAGAAGTACGGCCGCCGCGCCTGAGCGACGCTCGGAACTCACCCCTCGGCCGCAGCCAACAGTCGCTCCCCGAGCACCCGGGCCGCCTTCTGCACCTCCTCGCCCCGCACCACGCGGAACCCGGCCGGAACCACGGCCAGCTGCTCGACATACATCGCCGGATTGCTCGTGCTCCCCACGAGCCGAGTGGTCGCCTCGTCGATCTCCTCGAGCCGCCCCAGGGTGCGGGGCAGGCAGCGGGCCACGGTCGCGACCGGAGCGTCGATCACCACCTCCACCTCGAACTCCCAGCCGACAGCAAGGTGGGCCTCGAGCATCGCGACCGGCTCGAGATCCGGGGGAGGGGAGAACGTCGCGGCGAGCACCTCCACCGAGGTGACGCGGTCGATCCGGTAGGCCCGCACCGCGTCGGCGTGCAAGGCTCGGCACAGGAGGTACCAGCGGCTGTGGCGTACGACCACGGCCCAGGGCTCCACGTCGAGGTCGAGCTCGGTGCCGGCCTCGGACCGGTAGCCGAGTCTGACGCGCTGGCGGTCGGCGCTGGCCTGCACCAGCGCGACGGTGGTGTCGGGCTCCGGTCGGGCAGCCCCGCGATTGGGCGCCGGCGCCGTGACCCGGCGTACGGCGTGAGCCTGCGCCGCCACCGCCTCGGGGAGCGACCGAAGGATCTTGCCGAGCGCGCTCCCGACCGGCCCCGTGTCGTCGGCCGCGTCATGATGGCCGTCGAGCACCGCCATCACGAGGCCGAGGGCCTCCGACGGGCTGAACAGCAGTGGCGGCAGGCGCAAGCCCCGACCCGGGCGGTAGCCACCGGCCGGCCCGGTCACCGAGATGATCGGGATCCCGGCCTCCCTGAGGATCGCGATGTAGCGGCGCGCCGCCCGGTCGGTGACACCGAGCCGCTCGGCCAGGGCGTCGGCGGTGATGCCGGGACGGCTCTGCACCAGCTCCAGCGTCATCAGGGCACGCGCGGTGGGGCTCACCTCGGATCGCATGGGTCCATCATGGGCCCGCCCGCCGACAGGGCGGCCCGGGCTCAGTAGCCGAAGAGGTCGAGATCGGTCTCGAACAGGACCTCCACGCGGCGACGCAGGTCGGGTCGGTCCGCCAGGAGATTCGCACCACTGGTCGCGTTGCGGGCCTCGTGAGGGGCGTCGGGAAGTCCGACGTGGTGCTGGACCCGCGCAAGGTCGCTGGCCAGCGACTCGAGGTGACCGATGAGGTCGTAGCGGACCAAGGGGAGCGCGAGGTTGAGGTGCTGGGGCCGCCAGTGCGCATTGAGCATGATCGGCTCGATGCTCTCGACTGC
>JAXLSN010000059.1:0-9280 GCA_046330595.1 Nocardioidaceae bacterium | reverse complement strand
CACTGGTTTCGGCGCCACGCCGATGACGGTACAGCGCTCCTACTGTAGATATCAAGTAGGCTCGGCGTTGTGCGAACCGCGGAACTTGCGAGCCTGGTGCCGTCCTGGGAGCTCCACCTGAAGGCCGAGCGGAAGTCCGACGGCACGATCCGGACCTATCTGGCCGGCGTCGAGCCGTACCTGGGCTGGTGTGAAAGCAACCGCGTCGACCCGCTCAGCCGCGCCTCTTTGCAGGCGTGGACGACCGAGCTCCTCAATGGCGGCCGGTCCGCGGCCACGGCGAAGACGCGCATGATGGCCGTTCGGCACTTCGCCCGCTGGCTCGCTGACGAGGGCGAGATCGACGGCAACCCGTTCGACAAGCTCAAGCCTCCCAAGGTCGACCAGCCCATCGTCCCGGTCCTGACCGACGACCAGCTACGCGCGCTGATCAAGGCGTGCGAGCCGCCCGCCTCCGAGCGCCAGGGCCTTGCGTCGCTGCGCCATCGACGCGACGAGGCGATCGTCCGGCTGATGCTCGAGACGGGCATGCGAGCGTCCGAGTGCCTGAACCTCGAGCTTGACGACGTCGACCTGGTCGAGGGGACCGTCGTCATTCGACGTGGCAAGGGTGGCCGCGGACGGACCGTCCCGTTCGGCCCACAGGCGGCCCGGGCGCTCGACCGGTACCTGCGAGTACGGCGCCTCCACGCCCTCGCCAGCGGCCCGCGGCTGTGGCTCGGGGACCGGGGCAGGATGCTCGCCTACAACGGCTTGTACTGGGCCCTCGGGCAGCGTGCCGCAGCCGCTGGCATCCCGGACTTCCACCCGCACATGCTCCGCCACACCTCGGCCGACCGCTGGCTCGCCAAGGGCGGCTCCGAGGTCGGTGCCATGGCGATGCACGGCTGGTCGTCGCTCGACATGCTCCAGCGATACGGCCGCGCCAACCGCGAGCGACGAGCGGCCGACGAGGCCCGGAATCTCAATCTGGGGGAGCTGTGAGCAGGCGTCGAGGTACCAACCCCGAGTCCGACGCGCCTGGAATGGCGCCCGCCTACACGCAGCGCCGCATGACGCTGGCCTGCGACAAGTGCGGGGCCACGCTCGCTCGCGCGACCCTCTGGCTGGACGGGCCCGCAGAAGGGGAGCTCAACCTGGTCCTGACGGACCGCTACACCCAGACCGAGGAGGAGGTCGACGGCATGCTGTCCAACGTGCGCCGGCATCGTTCCGCGATCATCCTGCATGACCAGCAGCGCGGCATCTGGTACCTGCGCTGTGGCGCTTGCCGGCGATCCGACATCCGGGTGGCCGGAGACAGGCTGCGCACCCTTCTCGAGGGCGACACTCCCAGCCGCCTTGCGGTGTAGCGCCTACAGCGGTGATAGATTGCGGTCAATAGCTCACGCCGGTTGGCTGCGCAGCCGTTTACGAATCGCAGAGTTCTGGCCTTCTTAGTCGGGGGGCGCGAAAAGCGCACCTCCCGGAGAACGCCATATGAGCGACCAACCTCTGGCTCCTGAAACCAGCCAGACCCTTTCAACCTGGGGCCGCGTCGGCGCCCACGTGTCGTGGGCCAACACCAAGGACCGGAGTGCGCGCACCGCCCCGGCCCGCGCCGCCCTGGAGCAGCGATTCCTTGATGAGGCCGATGGTGACCCCATCCGCGCCCAGCACGTCAAGAAGGCGCACTTCGCCCGCCTTGCGCTCAAGTCCGCCCAGGCTCGCCGCAAATCCAAGGGTGGTGCCGCGTGAGTCCCGGCGCGGCGCCGGCCGCGACCCAGGCTTTCCCCGGAGCGAATCGGGAGGACGAACAGGGCGGCTACCTGTCCCCGAAGACGGTGACGCGCGAAGCGTTCAAGGTGATCGCTGACCTGGGGATCGAGGTCCACCCCGCCCGGACTCGCCGGCTCGTTCGCCGGTTCATCGAGTCGGGCAGGTCCGACCTGGACTTCCGCCACTGGTTCCTCGCCTACGCCGACCCGACCGGAGAGACGGCCGTCCGCAATGTCGCGCGGGAGGCCGGTGAGTCGGGTGACTGAACGAGAAACCCGCCTCACGGTGGAGGCGGGCTCAGGTATCGCGGGCGGCGACAACCTCAGTCTAGGTGCGGACCTCCCCGGGCCCGAGCAGCCGCGCTGTCGGCGCTGCCAGCATCCGCTGACGGCTGCGCTCAGCGTGAGCCTTGGCATCGGTCCGGTGTGCCGCCACCGGTTCGAGGTGGTCGCATGAGCGCCGATGTTCGGGCCCGTCGTCATCGGGTCGGCTGTCTGTGCGGGTGCCTGCCTCAAGTCGGGGAGTCGTGCGCTCTTGAGGCTCCGGTTCCTGATCGAGACGGGAGCTGCTGCGGCTCTCTCGACTGGGATGCCCTGAAGACTTGTGCGCGCCACGGGCTCACCTGTGGCGGTGGTCGGTGCGCCAAGGCCGACCTCGAGCGCCTGAGGGGTGCCTCATGACCGCCCGCGCCGAGGCTTCGGTGGCGGCCGTGTTCGCCGCCGCTGTAGGACGTCCGAAGCGTCGCAGATCGGCTACGCGAGCCGAAGCCGATCGAGTAATGCCGGTGTGGGTGACCCGCAGGCCCGCTATCGGCCGCAGCTTGGTCCGCGGCGCCAGCGTCGTGGAAGTCCTGGCCTACGCCGGTCTGCGCGACGCTCCCTGGTCAGTGTCAGCCGGCGGATTCGTTCTCGACGACGAGACTCTGGCCGACGCGCTCGCGGCTGCCAGCCGGCTCAGAGCCGGAGCGCGATTCCGGGACCTCGACGAGGACGGGACGCTGAGTGAGTGGCGACGCTCTGCTGACCACGGCGATCTGGTCGATGTCGGCCATGGCGATCTGCTCGATGATGGGCAGCTCGTCCTGTTCGGCGGTGAGGTCGAATGAGGCCGCGTCAGGATCGCCGCGATCGGATGCGGGAGTCCGCGTGGATGTCGACCGCGCTGACGTGGCGGGAGAAGGCGTTCCTGGTGCGGGTCACCACGATCCCGGCCGAGCGGCACCCCGACACGGGCCGTCGCCTGCACGGTGCCCGAGAGATGGGCGCCGATGGCGTGTTCACGCACAGCCACGAGCACATGGCCCGGTACCTGGGCACGACGCCCGAGGTGGTGCGCCAGATCGTCAAGGCGTTGCTCAAGGAAACCGACCTGCGGGAGCGCTGTCTGGACGTTGTGCAGCGGGGGAGATACGGCCGCGCCAGCACCTTGGAAGCGTTCGTCGTCCTGGACAAAACGACCGGGCTTATGGCGGACAAAACGACCCCACAGCAGGGGGGTGGCATCGATGGAGATTCGCGCATGAACCCGGACAAAACGACCCCGCTTACCTATAAGACGCCTGACCGCCGCAACCAAGAGATCACCTCGCGCGACTCTCGGCACGACCCGATCGCAGCACAGCAGCAAAGAGGTGGAGACGAAGCCGCCTGCGCTTCGCTGCCCGCCTACGGCTGCCAGTGGCACGAGCACATGGCCTGTCCCGACGACTGCGCCAACGCCGACCACGACCGCGAGGTGTCCGCATGACCGCGACCGTCATCCCCTTCACTGCCAAGCGCCGCAACCCCGGACCGGCCTGCGGGTGCACGCGACACGTGTTGGAAGCGCTCGCCGCCCGGGTGGAGTCCATCGCCGGCCCACGAGCCGGGGAGCTGCTTACGCCCGCCTCCGACCTCGAGGCCATCGCCACCGACGTGCGCGCCACTGTCGCCGCCGTGCTCGCAGACCTGAACCGGAGGACCAACCCATGACCCACGACGAGGACCGCCTCACTGGGCCCCGGGCGCCTCTCGGAGTCCCCCCCCCTCGTCACCCTGGGGATTTTTCTTTGCGGGCTGGGGTCTTGGTGCTCGCGTCGTGAGGATCCGACGCCCCTACCCCCGGGTGGGGGCCACCCCGCGGGGGAAAGGGGTCCGATTCCTCAATGCGAAACGACTCCGACCCCAGCCCGAAAAGTCCGATCTCTGTGTGACCCTTTTTCCAACGCAGCGGAGCCGGGGGAGTCGTCATGAGTGACCCTGAGGTGCTCCGCGAGGTCCGGGAAGCGTGCCAGGGGGTGGCTCTCGACCTGTTGCGGCGTGCGCGTGATGTGGCACGGGGTCGGCTGTGGGAGATGGTCTGTGCGGACCCGTGCAGCCCTGACGCTGAGCGGGCGGGCCGGGTGTTGAAGGCGCTGACGGCCGTGGTCGACGAACGGGAGGCGCAGCTCGAGGCTCAAGTGGCCGCGTTGCTTGACGGCTTCGACCCCGATCGGTGGCTAGAATGAGGTCAGGTCTCGCACCTGCCGTGGCACCGCCGCGACGCCCGCACCCGACGGGGTGCACCGCCGCCGACGCCCGCCGGGACAGCCCGCGAGACGACAGGCAGCGCCGTCCGCGCAGGCCTCTCGGGAAGAGAGGGCCACCGGACCGGCTCGCAGCCTTCGTCCTCTGCGTGTCATCCCTTCCTACCTCTGTGAGGCTTCCATGAACGACCATGAACGACTCATCGACGAGCGCGCACGCGCCCTCAACGAGATCGACGACATCCTCGACACTGCCCGCGAGGCCGGCCGCTCGACGCTCGAGCGCTCCGAGCGCGAGCGTCACGACCAGCTCACGGACCGCATCGCCTACCTCGACCGCGAGCTTCGCCGGTCCGGCACGGACTCCGCGTTCGTCGCCAGCCGGTCGCTCTCCTCGCCGGCCCCCAACGGCACCATGACCAGCATCGGCACCAGCATGCCGACCGCCAGCCGCTCGCTCGACGAGCTGCTGTGGGCCACCGACGAGCACGTGCCGGCGATCACGATCTCCGACAAGGGCCAGGTGACCCGCACCGGGGCGCTCAACCCGGTCGAGCAGGTCGCGGTCCGGTCCCAGGGTGGCGGATCCGGCGTGCTGGCCCCGCGCATCACCGACTACCAGCCCGAGTCCCGCCAGGCGATCCGCGCCTTCCAGCAGACCGTCGCTGACATGGTCATGTTCGGGCTCCTGGTCGACAAGCAGGCCAAGAGTTCGAAGAACGGCTTCGAGGTCGCCCGATCGCATCCCGCCTTCCGTGACCGCTGGCAGTACGTCTGCCGCGCGATGGACGTCGACACGAGCGGCGAGGGCGGCACCTGGGTCCCGACCGGCATCGGTGCCGCCGTGCACGAGAAGGTCCGCGCGGCCGGCAAGATCGCCCCGCTGTTCTCGCGGATCAACCTGCCGACGAACCCGTGGAAGTGGCCGATCGAGGGTGCTGACGCCACGGCCTACCGCGTGGCCGAGCCGACCGGGGACACGGAGTCCAAGATGACCGCTTCGACCCCTGGGTCGGGTGCGGCGACGTTCGACGCCGAGATCTTCGGCGCCAGGTCCCTGGTGTCTCGCTCGCTCGATGCCGACTCGGCTGTGGCGATCGTCCCCTTCGTGACGGCCAAGCTGGTCCGCGCGTTCGTCGACGCCGAGGAGAAGGCGATCCTCGACGGTGACACCGATGGGTCGCACATGGACTCCGACGTCGGGGCCTCGACGACCGACGCCCGTACCGCGTGGGACGGGCTCCGGAAGAAGGCGCTCGCGCAGACCTCGCAGGCCACCACGTCCATGAGTGTGGCCAACATGGGGCTGATCCGTCAGTCGATGGGCAAGTGGGGCGTCGACCCCTCGAACCTCGCGTTCATCGTCGGTGTCTCCAGCTTCTACAAGCTGATCACCGACTCGAACCTGCTGACCCTCGACAAGTACGGCCCGAACGCCACCATCCTCAACGGCGAACTCGGCCGGCTCTACGGGATCCCGGTCATCGTGTCCGAGCACGTGCGGGAGAACCTGAACGCCTCCGGTGTCTACGACGGCATCACGACCACGAAGACCTACGCGCTCGCGGTGAACCGCGGCGAGTGGGCCATGGGCCAGCGGATGGCCCTCGACGTCGAGGTGGACGACTCGATCTACCGCGAGACCTACCAGCGCGTGCTGGTCGGCTTCATGCGGGAGGACTTCCAGTCCATCACCGACACGGCTACCAACGAGGACACCTCGATCGGGTACAACCTCACGCCGTAACCCATAGCTGCACGCCTCGCTTGGCGTCAACGTCACCCCGCGGTGTCGGTCCCGGTGGGATCCCCTTTCCGCCGCCGAGGAGCGATGGTCGAGGAGGGCCCAGAGTTGGCGGCCCCGAGATCCGGCCAGCGCCAGGCGAGGCCCGTGCAGAAGAGGTGGGGAAAGGAGGGCCGCCCCCGCGTCGCGGGCGGCCCGCCATTGTCAGTCGCCCCGGACCTCTCGAGGCGGCCTCTCGGGCTTGACCTGGGGAGGGTTCGGCGACTCTCGGACGTCGGGCACCACCGGGTCGGCCAACGGTGCCGGCCGCTGAGGCGCCGGAGGCGGGCTGTTGTCGTCTGACATGCGCCCTATCCCAGCACAAGTCTTGCGACAAGCGCGACTGTCTCGATCGCGAGTGACACGACGCCGACCATGATCCCGAGCTGGATCCACCCGAGCCGGTCGTGGTTCCGTGCGTGATGCTCCTCATGCCGCATCGCCGTGGTGCGCAGCATGTGGTTGATGCCTTGGTTTTCAGAGTCGTCGAACCACTCGTCCATGAGCTTCGCGCTGAGTTCGAACTCGAATTTGCGCGGGAAGAGAACGAAAAGCGAGGCCCCGGCGACCACGACGAATGCCGCGACGCCCACCAGGCCCCAACTTCCTAGCGTTGGATCGCTCCCGAGGCCAAGCGCCGCCGCCACGATCGACCCGAAGCCGACCAGGGCGACGGCGCGTTCCCGAGCGTGCTGGACCCGCTCGCTCTGCCGGTCTATCGACCGCCGGGCCTCCTCGAGGATCAACTCGAAGGCCGGCGTCCAGTACTCGTCGCTCATGGGCTCAAGGTAGTTGTCGGTGGCCCCTCCTAGGCTCCCGAGTATGGAATTGGATCGGATGAGCCACGCAGAGCGGTTGAGCCTCCTCGGCGTGCGTGGCCGGCGGGTGCCGCCCCACATCCTGGCGGCCGTGATGGCACTCGTCGGCACCGAGGAAGTCAACAAGTCCCTGTGTGACCTGAGGGCAGACGAGCGGCAGGAAGGTGTGGAGTGGCGCGTCCTGGTTACGACCGCCACGCGCATGATCTACGTCGCGGACGCCGGGCCAGCCACCCTGGATTGGACATCGACCTTCCCGGGCAGTCAGGCGCCCCCGACCCTAGGGGTCTACTCGTGGGCGCATCCGCTCCCCGAGATCCACGCTCATGTGACGCACGTCCGGGCACACAACTCGTGGGATTGGGTGGCCGAGCTGACATGGAGGATCGACGCCGCGGGCACGGACTGGTGCACGGTTCCGCTGTTCGACAACGGAGACGCCGCACGGGCCGAGGAGTTCATGTCGGCCTTGGTGGCGGTCTAGGGCCCTGTGTGACCCGGGGAGCTTCGGCAAGTGGACACACGGGCCGGGGCTCCCAGGCGGCATCGCTCAGGGTCGCGGGAATCACGTACGCACAATGTTCGTTACGGAACCGAAGCATCCGTAGACGTGACACACGTTTGCTAGATGTGGAAAACTAGATCTCGCTTCCCCGTGAAGCTATCGCTGCACCTAGTGCAGCAAGTCCTACGGCCCGCTCTGTGAGCGGGCCGTAGTTGTACCTTGACCCCGTGCACCTCTGCTACGTGGATGAGTCGGGGAACGACCAAGTCTTGGGCAGTGTCGAGGCGCCGCCCGTCTTGGTCATAGCTGGGATCACAGTCAGCCGCTCCCAGGTCGACAGCCTGGTGTGGTCCTTCCTTAAGCTCAAACGAGATTTCAACCCGCAGGCCGCCTGGGGCCGTCAACTCACCGACACGATCAAGTATGAGGTGAAGGGGTCCGACCTGCGGGCGGACCTTCGGTCCTCGAGCCGTCGACGACGTCGGCGGGCCGCCGGCTTCCTCGACGCCGTGGCAACAACGATCGAGGATCACGGAGTCACCGTCGATGGCGAGATCTGGGTCAAGGCAAACGGCACCGGGACGCCCCAGACGTTCTATCCTTCAGCGATCGCGGGCATCGCGCTGAACTTCCAGGCGCAGCTAGCGGCTGCGGACACCGATGGCCTGATGATCCTGGACGCTCGGACGAAGGTAAAGAACGTCCCTAGTGTCCACGGCATCACGACCAGGCGATTCAAGTCAGGAAGTAATCAATTGCCACGGCTCGTCGAGTCACCAGTCTTTGGTCACAGCGATGCTCACGTGGCGCTACAGATCGCGGACCTCGTGGCATCCGCCCTGCTGTTTCCCATGGCTTGCGACGCCTTCTGTGGTGACCTGGTTGGCAACGTCCACACCGGCAACACTGCCTATGCCGCCCTTCGGACCACCTTTGGGGAACGGCTTCGTCGCCTGGAGAACCGGTACACGAGTGCGGACGGTCGACGGATGGGCGGCGTGGCTGTGCGGAACAGACGAAACGCGGTGCCCTCAGTGGATCTTTACGGCGCGGCCCGCGAGATTGTCCAGACTCCAGGACCGGGGCGACAGCGTCAGAGAACCCGAGGCGGCGTCGGCTTGCCCCCGCGCGCGTAGTCTAGACACGCAGCAGCCCCCGGTGACCCGAGACGCCGGGGGCTGCTGTTCTGTGTGAAAGGAAGAAGGGTCAGCCGGCGCGCCCCCGGGCGATGAAGTCGGGCAGGACGCGCAGCAGCTCCTCCGCGACGTCGAGCGTCATCTCGAGGTCGTCTCCGATGCCGATGCGCGTGACGCCGTGGTCGCGGACCAGGCTGACCGAGGCCCAGGTGTAGGCATCGCAGTCGCCCATGTTGCACCACGTCTCGGCCATGTGGAGCGGGTCAGGGTCGGGCCGGTAGTCGCCGAGGAACAGGTGCGGCGCCCTCTCGATCTTGCGCTGCCAGTGCTGCCGCTCCTGCTGCTCCTCGGCAGCGTGGTCGAGCTTGCACCACGAGGGGCAGGGCGTCTGGGGGCCGAACAGCGTCGGCGTGGCGCTTGCGGTGGGGGCGGGATGTGCCGTGGTGGTCATGACGGGTGATCCTCTCTGAAGGGTATTCGCAGCCATAGCGCTGCCATGCCTGACGCTCCCTCCGTGTACCCGCACAGCGCTGCCCGTCGCCTACTCTCCAAGTACCTCAAGTAGGCCGGTCCCGGCCCGGCGGTCCGGGCGGCCGGAGCGCGCAGTCCCGCCTGCGCGTTTGCGTGGTTCGCGCACCGAGGCGGGTGCACCCCGTCGTACGCTGGATGCACGAAGCCCCCCGGTGACCCGAGACGCCGGGGGGCTTCGTCGTTCCCGGGCAACGGCCCGTGGTGGCTGCTGGCTACTGGGGGTCGGGGTTGGGGAGGATGACGTCG
>JAXLSN010000058.1:0-10073 GCA_046330595.1 Nocardioidaceae bacterium | reverse complement strand
CTGGTCGCGTTGCGGGCCTCGTGAGGGGCGTCGGGAAGTGCGACGTCGTGCTGGACCCGCGCAAGGTCGCTGGCCAGCGACTCGAGGTGACCGATGAGGTCGTAGCGGACCAAGGGGAGCGCGAGGTTGAGGTGCTGAGGCCGCCAGTGCGCATTGAGCATGATCGGCTCGATGCTCTCGACTGCCGCGAGGACCTGCTCGACCGTCAGTGGGCTGCCGGCCGGGAGACCGAGCGTCTGCTCGATCTGGGCACGGGCTGGGTTGTTCGTCTCGCAGAGCACCTTGCTGCGCACCGCCGACTCGAAGCGCGCGACCGGGTCACGCACGACCGTGAAGACGTAGTCGCTGGACAGCCGATCCGCCATCGCCGGCCACCCCAGATCGGAGACCCTGGTCACCGCGGCATCGGTGTGGACGTTCACCGGTGCGGCGGTGGCGTCTCCGGATCGGATGCGATGCAGCCACAGCAGAACGGTCGAGCTGCCGGCCTTGGCATTCTTGACATAGACACAGCCGCGCTCGGGCAGGGCCACCGGCTTGAGCCGCGCGCTGCCGGGTGGGTAGTAGCGCTTGATCGCCGTCATGCCGATCCGACCGCGTGTTGCCCCCACGCTCGGACGCTAGCAGCCGCGGGGCCGCCCAGCGAGGCCGCTCCAGCGAGGCCCCGCGCCGCGATGGCGGGGGCCGATGCTGGGAATCCGCCGCGCGGCGTGGCAGCATCGCGGAGGTGACGACGGCCGATGAGCAGCGCCTGAGCGACCTGAGGTTGCTGCGTCGGGTGAGGGACCGCATCGATCGCGACTATGCCCAACCCCTGGACGTCGAGGCGCTCGCGCGCGGCGTACATCTGTCGGCCGGACACCTGAGCCGCCAGTTCAAGGCGGCGTACGGCGAGTCGCCCTACTCCTACCTGATGACCCGACGCATCGAGCGGGCCATGGCCCTGTTGCGCCGGGGGGACGTCGGCGTCACCGAGGTGTGCTTCGCCGTCGGCTTCTCCTCCCTCGGCACGTTCAGCACCCGCTTCTCCGAGCTTGTCGGGATGTCACCCAGTGTCTATCGGCAGCGCTGCGCCGAGCGGACCGAGGGGCTGCTGGCCTGTGTGGCCCAGCAGGTCACCAGACCGGTCAGGAATCGAGAAGCGGCCGTCGCACCCGCCTCCCTAGGGTGACGGACATGGACCTGACCATTCACTCCAGCTTCCTCCCGCACACCGACCCCGACGCCTCGCTGGCGTTCTATCGCGACCTGCTCGGCTTCGAGGTGCGCCTCGATGTCGGCCAGGGCCCGATGCGCTGGATCACCGTGGGCCCGACCGGCCAGCCCGACACCAACATCGTGCTCGAGCCCCCCGCGATGAACCCCGGCATCACCGACGACGAACGGCGGGTCATCACCGAGATGATGGCCAAGGGGACGTTCACGATGCTGCTGCTGGCCAGCCCCGATGTCGACGCTGCCTTCGAACGGCTCCAGGCGGCCGACGTCGAGGTGGTCCAGGAGCCCATGGACATGCCGTACGGCGTGCGCGACTGCGCCGTCCGCGACCCCGCGGGAAACCTCATCCGGATCCAGGAGCGCCCCTGAGCATGCACACCGCCGACAGTCACGACCTGATCCGCGTCCACGGCGCCCGCGAGAACAACCTCAAGGACGTCAGTCTCGAGATCCCCAAGCGTCGCCTCACGGCGTTCACGGGGGTGTCGGGTTCCGGCAAGAGCTCGCTGGTGTTCGACACCATCGCCGCCGAGTCGCAACGCCTCATCAACGAGACCTACAGCGCGTTCGTGCAGGGCTTCATGCCGACCCTCGCGCGCCCCGACGTCGACGTCCTCGACGGCCTGACGACCGCGATCATCGTCGACCAGGAGCGGATGGGAGCCAACCCGCGGTCGACGGTCGGCACGGTGACCGATGCCAACGCGATGCTGCGCATCCTGTTCAGCCGGCTCGGCCAACCCCACCTCGGGTCTCCCCAGGCCTTCTCGTTCAACGTGGCGACCATGTCGGGCGCCGGTGCCGTCACCTTCGAGAAGGGCGGCGAGCAGCACAAGGAGCGACGCTCGTTCAGTGTCGTGGGCGGGATGTGCCCGCGCTGTGAGGGGCGCGGCGCAGTGACCGACTTCGACGTCTCGGCCCTCTATGACGACAGCCTGTCGCTCAACCAGGGTGCGCTGACCATCCCCGGCTACAGCATGGACGGCTGGTACGGCCGGATCTTCCGGGGCTGCGGCTTCTTCGACCCTGACAAGCCGATCCGCGACTTCACCAAGAAGCAGCTCTTCGACCTGCTCCACAAGGAACCGACCAAGATCAAGGTCGAGGGCATCAACGTCACTTATGAGGGGCTGATCCCCAAGATCTCCAAGTCGATGCTGTCCAAGGACCCCGAGGCCATGCAGCCCCACATCCGGGCCTTCGTCGAGCGTGCGATCACCTTCCAGACCTGCCCGGACTGTGACGGCACCCGGCTCAACGAGGGTGCCCGGTCGTCCAGGATCCGCGACATCAACATCGCCGACGCCTGTGCCATGCAGATCAGCGACCTCGCCGACTGGGTCCGTGGCATCGACGACGACTCCGTGGCACCCCTGGTCGCCGCGCTGGGGGAGACCCTCGACTCGTTCGTCCGGATCGGCCTCGGCTATCTGTCCCTCGACCGCTCGTCGGGCACCCTGTCAGGCGGCGAGGCCCAGCGCACCAAGATGATCCGGCACCTGGGCTCGTCGCTCACCGACATCACCTATGTCTTCGACGAGCCGACCATCGGCATGCATCCTCACGACATCCAGCGCATGAACCAGGTCCTGCTGCAGCTGCGCGACAAGGGCAACACGGTGCTGGTCGTCGAGCACAAGCCCGAGGCCATCGCGATCGCCGACCATGTGGTCGACCTCGGTCCCGGCGCCGGGGCCGCCGGGGGACAGGTGGTCTTCCAGGGGTCGGTGGAGGAGCTGCGACGCAGCGGCACCGTCACCGGACGTCACCTCGACGACCGGGCCTCGGTCAAGGACGTGGTCCGGGCCTCGACCGGCGCGCTGGAGATCCGCGGTGCGTCCACCAACAACCTCCGCGATGTCGATGTCGACATCCCACTCGGCATCCTGACCGTCGTGACCGGTGTCGCGGGCTCGGGGAAGAGCTCGCTCATCCACGGGTCGGTCTCGGGTCGCGACGGGGTGGTCGTCGTGGATCAGGGCGCTATCAAGGGTTCCCGGCGCAGCAACCCGGCCACCTACACCGGCCTCCTCGAGCCGATCCGCAAGGCGTTCGCCAAGGCCAACGGCGTCAAGCCGGCGCTGTTCAGCCCCAACTCCGACGGCGCCTGCCCCCACTGCAACGGCGCGGGCGTCATCTATGCCGATCTCGCGATGATGGCCGGCGTCGCCGTGCCGTGTGAGGTGTGCGAAGGCAAGCGGTTCCAGGCGGAGGTGCTCGACTACCACCTCGGCGGCAAGGACATCAGCGAGGTGCTCGCCATGCCCGTCTCGGAGGCGGTGGGGTTCTTCGCCACCGGCGACGCCCGGATCCCGGCGGCTCATCGGATCCTCGAACGACTCGAGGACGTGGGCCTTGGTTATGTCAACCTGGGTCAGCCGCTGACCACGCTGTCGGGAGGGGAGCGCCAGCGGCTCAAGCTGGCCGCCCAGATGGCCGACAGCGGCGAGGTCTATGTCCTCGACGAGCCGACGACCGGGTTGCACCTCGCCGACATCCAGCAGCTGCTCGGGCTGTTGGACCGGCTGGTCGACGCCGGGCGCTCGGTCGTCGTGATCGAGCACCACCAGGCCGTGATGGCTCACGCCGACTGGATCATCGACCTCGGACCCGGGGCCGGCCACGACGGCGGCCGGGTGGTCTTCGAGGGCACTCCCGCCGACCTGGTGGCCGCACGCTCGACGCTCACCGGTGAGCACCTGGCGGCGTACGTCGGCCGCTGAGCCCCCGGGCGGCACACCTAGACGGCCTTGAAGGCGACCTGGGTGCGGTGGAACGGGTTGCCGTGGAGGTCGGTGACGTCCAGCGTGCCCTCCGGGTTGAGGACGAGCGAATAGAACGTGCCGCTGGACAGCGCGACGAACGGCGCGAACTGCGCGTGTGAGACCGCACCGGTCGCACACGGCACCGTGCCGCTCGCCTCGTTCAGGCACGTCCAGCTGCCCGCGACCGACGCGAGACCGCTGACGGGGAGGACCACGGCACTGGAGACCGAGATGCCGGTCACCGGTTCGTCGAAGTCGACCGTGACGAGGGTCGTGGGGACCGCCGAGGAGTTGGCCACCGTCGCCGTGGGCACGATCCGGTCCTTGGCCCTGACCGTCACCTTGCCGAGCTGGAGGACGCGGCCGTTGCCGGCCGCATCCCTCACCTCGACCGAGACGAGCGCCTTGCCGCTGGGGGTGTTGCAGGAGGACATGCGCACCGTGCCGCGATAGACGCCACCGGGGCTGCGGCGCAGCGTCGAGGTCCTGCCGAAGAAGGAGCCGGGAGTGTCGATCGTGACCGTCGCGACGGCGACCCCCGACGCGGCGTCGCGCGCCACCAGCCGCACGTCCACGGTCCCAGCGTGCTTGCGGATGTCGACGCGGCGGGTGGACAGGCGTGCACCCGACACCGCTGGCTTCGTCACGTCCTGCTTGCTCCTGACGCGGAACTGGCGGTCGAAGCCGAGCGCGCCGAACCCGGAGTCATAGGTCGTGCGGTTGCCGACCTTGTCGTCAGCGATGACCTGGACCAGGGTCCAGGTCTGGTTGCCCGTCCACATCGCGATCGGCAAGGTCCCACGGACCTTGCCCGGCTTGCCAGGGACCCGGGTGAGGACGGCGCCGAGGGTGTTGGTGCCGTCGGTCACCACGGCGGTCACCGACTGGAGCCCGGCACCTCCTGCGTCCTGGGCGACGCCGGTGAAGGTGACCCGGCCCTCGCGCTTGCGGGAGTCCACCGTGCTCGGGTCGATGTGCAGGGCCGACACCGTCGGGGCGGTCGCGTCGGGGATTGAGACGACCGTGAGGTCACGATCGAAGGGCGCGGCCGCCAGGTCGTCGTAGGAATAGCTGATGGTGTTGAAGGCCTTGTCGCTGATGAACACGGTGCTCACGCGCCACGCACCGTCGACGCTCCCTCGAGGCAGGGTCAGCCGGCCGACCCAGTGGAACTTCTTCTTGGCGGGGTCGAGACGGACGAACGCCGAGTCGCCGGCGCCGGGAGGGGACAGCGTCACGGTGACGCCCGCGACCCCCGCGGCGGGTCCGGGGCCACCCTGGTCCGCGATCAGGGCGCGGATGGTCAGGGTTTTCGCACTGGAGCTCACGTCGAGGGTCCCGGCCGACAACCTGAGCTGGTTGAGCGCCGGGTTGGTGTTGTCGGTGGAGAAGCAGCCGTTGACCGGGACCACCAGCCGTGCCTCGACGGCCTGGGGAGCCGCTGCCACCGGGCTTGCGAGAGACGCCACGAGGGCCACGGAGGCTCCTGCTGTCATCACCCTGGGACTCATGACTGGCTCCTCCCGCTCTCGGATGTCCTGCCCGGCGATGCTGACAGGAGACACCTCAGAGAGCAACGGTCCGTGGACGAAGCACCCGTCAGGCGTCGTACGCCGCCACGACCTCAGCCAGCCAGTCGAGCCCATTGAGGGTGATCGGGTCGAGCACGATCTGGAGGTGGCGCGCGCCGGCCTCGCCGAACGCGTGGAGCGTCTCGGCCACCTGGGCGGCCGACCCCTGGATCGGACGGACGGGGCCGAACCCGTCATCTCCCTGGGTCCGCCCGGCGCCGAACGGGGCCTGCACCAGGACCGCCGCCGTGGCCTCGACGTCGTCGGGGTCGCGGCCGAGCTGCTCGGACGCCTCGCGCACCTGGGCGACGTGCGTGGCGAAGCCCGTCGGGGTGTTGCCGAACAGGGTGAACCAGATGTTCCAGGCGGCCACGTGGGGGAGGGTGATCGCCTGCATGCGGGGTGCCACCGAACCGACCATGAGCGGGACCCCACCCGCGCGGGGCGGCGGGTCGATGACGCACCGGTCGACCGCGTAGTAGCGCCCCTGGGCAGTCACGGTCCGACCGGCCAGCAGCCTGCGCAGGATGTCGAACGCCTCCTCGAACCGGTCTACCCGGCGGTCGAAGGGCAGCCCGAAGGCGTCGTACTCCCGGCGGTTCCAGCCAGCGCCGACACCGATGATGAGCCGCCCACCGGAGATGGCGTCCACCGTGGCCGCCTGCTTGGCGAGCATCGCAGGATGGTGGAAGCCCAGCGACGCGACCAGGGTGCCGAGCTGCACCCGCCGGGTGTGCGCGGCCAGCGCAGCCAGCGACGTCCAGGCCTCCCACGGACCGCGCACGGACCCGTCGGGCAGGTCATAGAGCAGGTGGTCGCCGACCCAGAGGGAGTCGAGGCCGATGTCCTCGGCCTTCGCCGCCATGGCGAGCAGCTCGGGCCACGAGACCCGACGCTCGACCTCGGGGAGCTGGACGCCGAGCCGGCAGACACGAGCAGTGGTCATGGAGGCACGCTAGCGCCGCGGCCGACCGCGAGCAGTTGGCTACGGTGGCTGGCGCAGGAAGGGAGCGTGACGTTATGTCAATCAATGGCGCCTGGTTCAGGACCATGGCCGTGGCCGAGGGGCTGGTGCTGATCCGGGAACCGCTGGTCCACCCGCTCCTGCGCGCCAACACGTGGCTGGTGCGTGGCCGCGACCGGGACCTGCTGATCGACTCGGGGCTCGGCGTCGCACCGATCCGGCCTGTCGTCCTGGGGCTCACCGGGGGTCGCGAGCCGACCGTCGTGCTCACCCACGACCATCTCGACCACATGGGCGGTGCCCACGAGTTCGCGGACGTGTGGGCGCATCCTGCCGAGTCGCCCCAACGGCCGCGGGGCAGCCTGCACGGGCCGACGCTGGCGTCGTTGCTGGGCGTCCACGAGGAGCTGCCGGAGTCGTTGCTGGAGGGCAACCCTGAGGGACCTGTCGACCCTGACGGCTATCGGTTGAAGCCCGTGACGCCCTCGAGGGCCCTCGCGGACAGTGACCGGATCGATCTGGGCGACCGAGTCCTGGACGTGCTGCACCTGCCCGGCCACAGCCCCGGGAGCATCGCGCTCCTGGAACGCGACACCGGAAGGTTGTTCTCCGGCGACGTCATCTATGACGACGAGCCGCTCGACGAGCTCATCGGCGGCGACCGGCCGTCCTACGTCGCCAGCATGCGTCGCCTGCTCGACCTCGACGTGACGGTCGTCCACGCGGGACACGACCACGACCTCACCGGGGAGCGGATGCGGCAGATCGCCGAGCACTACGTCCGCAGGCACGGCTAGCTGCCAGAACCCCTCTCGCCCCGTATGGCGAGTTCGCCGATAACTGACATTATGTCAAGTATTGCAGGAGCGGCCCACGGAAGCCCCTCCCTCACTGGCCACCATCGACCTCGTGGCCTCAGCCGAGCTCCGCGAGCACCAGCGGTTCATCCTGACCGTGCCAGGTGGCGCCGACATGATGTCCACCCACGGCGGCCAGCGCCGTCAGCGCGACGGCCGGACGGCGTACGACGCGCAGCGTGCGGTCACCCGTGGTGACGGCCGTCGCCGTGCCGTCCTCCGCGTCGACCGGCGCCCCGAACGGTGCGATCTCGACCCAGTCGTCGACGCGGCCCGTGCCGACGAGCCGGACCGAGGGTGCGGCCGTCTCCACGGTCGACTCGCCCAGCACGACCTGGGCCGCCTGACCGACCCCGGTGAGGGCCATGACCGCGAGTATCCGCAGGAACGCGGGGTCCGCACACCCGTCGTAGACATAGCGCGTGCCGAGGACGGAGTGGTGCATCTCGGTGACGAGACTTGCCTCGGCTCCCTCGAGCGGAGCGCCCCGATAGGTCAGCGGCACGTGCAGGACCATCCCGCCCAGCCGGACCAGATGCCCCTCCAGACCGACCTCTCCCTCGGGATCGTCGAAGCGGTAGGCACCGACCAGCTCGACGTCGCCGGCCAGGCCCGACGCCCAGGACTGCCGGGGGACCCACGCAGCGAGCGCCTCGGACTTGGTCGGGCTCAGGGTCGCGTCATGGATGAGTGCCATGCCGCCAGACGGTAGCCCACTCCCCCGGCTGCTCCTTCTACTTCAGGCTGCCGGCGGCGACGGAGTCGTTGATCTGGCGGTTGAAGACGACATAGATGACCACCAACGGCAACGTGATGATCGACAGCGCCGCGAACAGCATCGAGTAGTCGGTGACATAGCGGCTGGAGAACGCGAGCAGTCCGGTGGGAATCGTCTTGAGGGTGTCGTCGGAGATATAGAGCAGCGCCAGCAGGAACTCGTTCCACGTCGAGAGCAGCGTGAAGACACCCACGGCCGCCAAGCCCGGCTTGAGCAGCGGCACCGTGATCGACACCAGCATCCGGACATCGCCGGCGCCGTCGAGCATCGCGGCCTCGAACATCTCGTCGGGGATCTCCGACAGGAACGCCGTCAGCAGGTAGGTCGCCAGCGGAAGCCCCATCGCCGTGTAGGGGATGATCAGCGCCCACCGGGTGTCGGTGAGCGCAAGCTGCGTGAACATGTGGCTCTGCGCGATGAAGTAGGACTGGACCGGCAGCAGCAGCCCCAGGCCGAGGATCGCCATCAGCACCGAGCGCCCGCGGAACCGGAACCGTGCGAAGGCGAATGACGCCATGCTCGCCAGGACCAGGACGCTGGTGACGGAGACCGCCGACACGATCGCTGAGTTGACCACATAGCTGCCGAGGTTGCCGTCTCGCCAGGCCTGCACCCACCGACCCAGGTCGAAGGACCGCGGCAGCGCGAACGGGTCGGCGAAGATGTCGTGGTTGGTCTTGAAGCTCGAGGCGATCATCCACACCAGGGGGAAGAAGAAGACCGCGGCGATCAGCACCAGCGAGACCCGGACGGCCACGCGGCCCCAGGTCAGCGGCGCCGACGTACGACGCCGGCTCATGCGACGGCCTCCCGCCGGGAGCGGAACCGTCCGAAGACCAGGCCCATCGCCACCACCAGCACGGTCAGCACCACCGCCATCGCCGAGCCATAGCCGACGTTGCCGTTGGTGAAGACCTCACGCACCAGATAGGTCGTGGGGATCTCGGTGGCGTGATAAGGCCCGCCGTTGGTGAGGACATAGAACAGGTCGAAGCCCTGGAACCCGCCGGTCACGCAGAGCAGCACCGAGACCTCGACCGAGCTGCGCACCATCGGCAGCTTGACCGACCAGAACAGCCGCCCCTCCCCTGCCCCATCGAGCCGGGCGGCCTCGATGACGTCCTGCGGCAGCGAGGCCAGGGACGCCGCGAAGATCGTCATATAGAACCCGGCGAACGCCCAGCCCGAGACCACACAGATGGCCCACAGCGCCGTGTCGGGATCACCGAGCCAGGCCCGTGCCCAGTCGCCCAGGCCGAGGGCGTCGAGCCCGGCGTTGGCCAGACCGAAGTCGGGGTTGTAGATGAACCCCCACAGCAGCGCCACGACGACCATCGGCAGCATGACCGGGGTGAACACGGCCGTGCGGAACCACAGCCGCGTCCCGCGCCCTGACGTCGCGAGCGCCGCCAGCAGCAGCCCGACCGCGACCTCCACGACGAGCGTCGCGCCGATGTAGAGCAGGACGTGCTTGAAGGAGTCGCGGAACAGCGTGTCGCCGAGCAGCTCCTTGAAGTTGTCCAGCCCGATGAAGGTCTGGGCGCCGTACCCGTTCCAGTCCAAGAGGCTGTAATAGACCGTCATCGCCATGGGGGCGAGAACGGCGAAGCCGAAGACCGCGAACGGTCCGAGGAGGAACAGGTACGGCGTCCAGGGCCGGGATGGCTTCACCCGACCCCTACCCCACCTCGTCGGCGAGCTGGCTGGCGGCCTCCTCGGGCGTGGCCTGGCCGCCGAGGACCGCGGCGATCGCCTGGTAGAGCGCCGTCGCCGTCTCGATGTCATAGCCGGTGTCGGGCGGGCTCAGCACGGTCGTCGCGTTGCCCAGCAAGGCGTTGACGCGCGCGGTGCGCTCGTCGATGGCCGGGTTGTCGGCGGCCGACAGCGCCAGCGGAACGGCGTCGGCCTTGATGAATGCGT
>JAXLSN010000057.1:0-10294 GCA_046330595.1 Nocardioidaceae bacterium | reverse complement strand
GTGGTGCTGGCCCGCGCCCGCAGCTATATGAACCAGAGCGGTGGCCCCATCGCCGGCCTGATGGCGTTCTACAAGATCACGCCCGACCACGTGATCGTGGTGCACGACGAGCTCGACCTGCCGTTCGGGAGCATGCGCGTCAAGCTCGGCGGCGGCGACAACGGGCACAACGGGCTGCGGTCGCTGCGGTCCTCGTTGGGGACGGGCGACTTCTATCGGGTGCGGGTCGGCGTCGGTCGCCCGCCGGGCCGCCAGGACGTCGCGGACTTCGTGTTGTCGGACTACTCCTCGGTGGAGCGCAAGGAGCTGCCGTTCCAGATCGGCGACGCCGCCGACGCGGTGGAGATGCTGGTCCAGACCGGTCTAGCCCAGACGCAACAACGTTTCAATTCCTGACTTCTGGGTAGCACCGACGGGTAACTGGACAAAGGGGTCGGATGTGTACATCCAACCGACCAGCATGTCTAACGTTTTTGAATATTTTGCCAACACGGCATGGATCTGTGTTGACGCTTGCTGGGACCGAAGGGGAGACTGAATCCACGTTCGAGTCGTGGGGTCTCGGACGGTCCCGAGGAGGTCCAAGTCGTGGCGACGCACAACGCCTCGGGGGAGTTCGTTCCAACCGTTGTTTCGGGGCACGGTTCAGCATTTCTCCCTCCGCGTCGCCACATGCTCGTGATGTATCTGCGAGCAGAGACTTGGCTCTCTCTCTGACGGACAGTTAGGGGCAATAGCAAGTCGATCTCGGCGGCTCGCAGTAGCTCTCTCGTTCATGTGGGGAAACGAGTTGAGTGGGGGGAAGGATGAGTCGAGGGACGTCGCACGACCTTGTCGTGCCGATGCCGAGAGGCATGGGCGACGAGGCGAGCGTGACGGCCGCCACCGGTGCGCCGGTGGTGTCTGCAAGCAGACTGCGTCGCAGGGCCCAGCAGTGGTACCTGCCTTTTGAGATGGGCCTGGGCACCGCTCTGGCCCTCACCGTTGTCGTGGTGCGGGACGTTCCCGTGCTCTTCAGCGTGATCGTCGTGTCGATGGCACTGATGGTCAACTACCACGCCGGCCGCGAGACCATGCGGCCCGGCCTTCCGCACGTCGGTCGCATCATCAAGGACCAGGGCGTGCCCGTCGTGGCCACGGCCGCCGGCGTCACCGTCGGTGTGCTGCACGAGCCGCGACTGATCGACGCGTTCCTGTTGGTGACGATGGTGGCCTCCGTGGCCATCGCCGGCACCGTCGTACGCCGGATGTTCGGCGGCCAGGCGCGCCTGCTGGTGATCGGCTCTCCGGCCGACATTGCCAAGTCCGCCACGCGGTGGGCCGGCGACCGGCGGGCCAAGGTGGTCGGCGCCCTCGCCCTCGGCGATGGCGACCAGCCCGTCACGGGCTTCGACACCTTCGGTGTGCGCACCATCAACCGCCTCGACGAGGTGGCTGAGTGGGTCAAGACCTGGGACGCCGACATGGCCGTCGTGGTCCCCGGTCCCGCGATCAGCTCCGACATGGTGCGGCGGCTGGCCTGGGACCTCGAGGGCACCAACGCCTCGATCGCCGTGATGGGCGTGCTCGACTCCGTGGCTCCGCACCGCATCGACACGGCTCGGTTCGCCGATGCCACGCTGCTCCACGTGCGCTCCAGCCAGCGCTCGCTGTTCGTCCGGTCCGTGAAGTATGCGATCGACCGTGTCGGCGGCGCCGTGCTGCTGCTGCTGGCCAGCCCGGTCCTGTTCGCCATGATGGCGATGGTCCGGCTGGACTCCCGTGGACCGGCGATCTTCAAGCAGACCCGTGTCGGCCTCAACGGCAAGACGTTCACGATGTACAAGATGCGCACCATGCGCGTCGACGCCGAGCAGGTCCTCACGGAGCTGGCGGCCCTCGACGAGGGCAACGGCGTGCTCTTCAAGATCAAGCACGACCCGCGGATCACCCGCGCCGGTCGGGTGCTGCGCAAGACCTCGCTCGACGAGCTCCCGCAGCTGATCAACGTCGTGTTCGGCCAGATGTCCCTGGTGGGCCCGCGTCCGGCGCTGCCGTCGGAGGTCGACCTCTACACGCCGGTCGAGCGTCGCCGCCTCGCAGTGCGGCCCGGCATGACGGGCCTCTGGCAGGTCAGCGGCCGGTCCAACCTGTCGTGGGAGCGGTCGGTCGAGCTCGACCTCCACTACACCGACAACTGGCGCCTGGCCGACGACCTCGGCATCGGTGTCCGCACCGTCGACGCGGTCGTCCGCTCGCGCGGGGCCTACTGAGATCAGGTCATCGAGGCCGGACCCGGGTTTCGGGTCCGGCCTCGTGTCCGAGTCGATACGCTTCCCCCGATGGACCAATCGACCGCTGCCCCCGGGCGACCTGAGCGCGCCCTGCTGGTGGGATCCAGCGGCGGCCACCTGACCCAGCTGCTGGCCCTCGAGCCGTGGTGGCGCGAGATCGAGCGGGGCTGGGTCACCTTCGACACCCCGGACGCCGTACACGCCTTGGCGGGCGAGGAGCACGTCTGGTGGGCCTTCCACCCGACCACGCGCAATGTGCCCAACCTGCTGCGCAACACTCGGCTGGCGTGGCGGCTGGTGCGCGAGTTCCGGCCCACGATCGTCGTGTCGACCGGCGCTGCCGTGGCGTGGCCGTTCTTCCTCGCTGCTCGTCGCGCCGGCGCCCGGACGGCCTACATCGAGGTCTATGACCGGATCGAGACACCGACGCTGACCGGGCGGCTCTGCCGGCCGGTGACCGACCTCATGCTGGTCCAGTGGCCCGAGCAGGCCGACCTCTACGACGACGCGATCGTCATCGGACCGCTGCTATGACCGACGGTCTGACGATCATCGTCATCGTCGGCACCGACCACCACCCGTTCGAGCGGATGGTGGGCTGGGTCGACGACCGGCTCCGATCTCACCCCGACGACACGGTGACCATCCAGCACGGGTGGTCGCGCGCGCCCGAGCTCGCCGAAGGGCTCGACTTCCTGGCGCCCGACGACCTGCGCCGCCGCATGGCCGAGGCCGACGTCGTGATCACCCACGGCGGGCCGGGCACGATCAGCGACGCACGACGGTCCGGGCACCGCCCCATCGTCGTGCCGCGCGATCCCACGCTCGGCGAGCATGTCGACGACCACCAGCAGCGCTTCGCGGCGTGGTGCGCCGAGCGCGGTGTCGTCGACCTCGCGATGACGATCGATGCCTTGGAGGCACGGTTGGCCACCGGGGTAGACACCCGGACGCCGGCCGAGACCGCCGCCGAGACCGACGCCGCCGTCGCGGCGTTCGCGGCCCTGGTGGCGCTGCCCCACGTGTCCCGCATGACGCCGGCGATCGGGGCGCCGCGCGTGCGCTGGGTCGTGGACGGTGCCGACGGCGACGCTGTCGCGGCACGGCTCGCCGCGGCGGGTGCGGTGGTCGCCGACCCCGATGACCACGCGGACCCGCTGCCCGACGGCCTGGTCAAGGACGCGCGGCGCCGTCATCTGCGGCGCGAGCAGCGAACCCGCTTGCTCGCGGCCGTTGCTCCGTTGCGAGAAGCGATCGTGGCGCTCGGGGCCGAGCAGCCCGACGCGCTCATCCTGCTGCGCGGAGGACCCGACCGGATGCTGGCCTTGAGCCACGACCGCGCCGTCGACCTCACCGCGGTCGACCTGGGGCTCTCGGGCCCCCAGCGCCGCGCCGCCGTACGTCGTCGTGTGCCACTCGTGGCGCCCTTGGCCGACTGACGCAGCGCCGGGGCCGGAGCTCCAGAGCGGGCCGGCGGGCGCATCGCCCCACGCGTCACACTCCTTGACGGAAACTGTCACTTCTCGGCCGATGTTTCGGCCGAGAAGTGACAGTTTCACCGGCCCGCCGGTGAAACCGACAGGCCAAGCGTCACCCAGCAGCAGCGTCGGCGTTGAGGCGACGTCGGCGGGCGCGGCGGCGGAAGACGCCGGTGAGCTCGTGGACGTGGAGGGGGCGGCGGAAGCGCCAGACCAGGCCGAGATAGACGAGCCCGCCGAGGAACGACGCGCCGAGCAGCTGCCAGGGCGCGTCGAGGCCGGCGAGGCGGGCGGCGGTGGGTGGGACGACGAACGAGACGGCGGCCAGGACGGCGGCCAGGAGGGTCCCGCGGTCGGAGGGCCAGCCCAGGATCGGGCGGATCTGCCAGGTGGGCAGCGCGTTGGAGACCAGGATCGAGGCCGACCAGGCGAGCGCCGCGCCGCTGATCCCGAGCACGGGCACCAGGGCCAGGTTGAGCACCAGGTTGGTGATGAGCGCGGCCATGTTGTTGCGCAGGCTCAGCACGCTGCGGCCGAGCATCAGCAGGGCGATGTCGACGGGTCCGGCCGCGATGCCGACGAGCATGCCGAGCGCCAGGATGATGACGACGGGGACACCTTCGGAGTAGTCCTTGCCGAAGATCAGCAGCAGCGTGGCCGGGATGACCGCGCAGGTCAGATAGACCGGCCAGGCGATGAGGACGTTCCAGGTCGTCGCGGTGCGCAGCGCGAGCCCCGCCTGGTCGGGCCGGCCGGCGGCGTGCAGCCGCGCGATCTGGGGCCCCACCATCTGCTGTACGCCCTTGATGGCTTGGAGGCCGGCCGCGACGAACCGCGAGGACGCCGTATAGACGGCGGCCGCCGCCGGCCCCGCGAGTACGGCGACGATCGGGATGTCGGCCCGGCGGATCCCGATCTGGGCGATCTGGGTGAGGGCGCGGGGGGCGTTGAAGCCCCACACCTCGCGCCAGACGGCGCGGACCGGCTGCGACCGGGGCGAGACCCACGCGGGGATGCCCTTGGAGCGGCACAGCCGGGTGAAGCTCACCAGCCCTGCCAGGCTCGCGACGGCATAGGGGAAGACCCAGGCCAGGGCCAGCCAGACCGAGGAGTCGGTCACGAGCGCCGCCACGATCGCCAGGATCGGCTGGAGACCCTGGCGCAGCAGGCTCTCGACCAGGATCGTGGGCCTGACCGACCCGAGGCCGCGGGTGCCGGCCAGGACCAGGTTGGAGACGGCGGCGAAGGGCAGGAACAGGCTGATCACCTGGGCGGTGCGGATGTATTGGTCGGTCCACGGCACGAGCGGCAACAGGAACCACAGCAGCGAGGTGACGACCAGGGCGATCACCAGCACGGGAGCCAGCGTGGCCATCACCACGGCGGCCACGTCGGTGGGGCGGCGCTGCGACGACTCGGTCTCGGAGAGTCGGATCGCGACGAACCGGACCACGCCGATGTCGGAGCCCAGCGTCACGATCGCCAGGGCGATCAGGAAGAGCGAGGTGAGGCTGAAGACGATGCCGACCTCGTCCTTGGGGAAGCCCCAGGTGGCGACGGTGATGAACGCGAGCCCGCCGAGGCCGGTGACGAGCGAGGCCACCAGGCCGCCGAGCCCGCCGCGGGCGAGCTTGCGCAGCTCGGCGCGGTCGGTGACCGCCGGCTGCTCGGCGCCGGGCCCGGTCGCCGGGTCGTCCGTCATTGCTCCTCGTCGGGGGTGGTCTCGCCCCGACGGCGGCGGCGCGACGGCGGGTCGATCGCCACCACACCCAGCGGGTGGGAGCCGGTGGTGCGAGCCCACTGGAGGCCACGCTCCAGGTCGTCGCGGGAGGTGTGGCCGAGGACGACCACGGGCACCCAATAGGCGCACCCGCCCACCAGCGACCGACCGACGGTGTCGTCGGTGGGGGCGGCGTGGACCACGACCCAGTCATAGACCTGGGTGGCACGGTCGAGCAGGGCGTCCAGACGCGGCGTGCCATAGAGCCGGCGGCCCATGCTCGGGCGACGGCCGACGTCCATCCGGGACAGGTCCTTGTCCTTGCGGGCCAGCCGGATCTGCTCCGGGCCGTTGGTCAGCGCTTCGGACAGGCCGCTGCGCTTGGAGGCCTCCTCGGAGGCACCGTCGATGAGCAGCACCTGCTGCTGGCCCTGGGCCAGCGCACGCGCCAACGCGTCGGGGAACTCCAGCTGTTGCCCGTCGGCGGTCACGGCGCTCACGGCGATCGTGGCCGGGCTCTTGACCCGCCGGGTCAGCACGGCCGCGAGCATGAGGGCGGCGTCCGGGAGATCGTCGGCGGGGGCCTCGAGTCCGTCGGTGACGTCACCATCGGCGAGGACGTGGCCGAGCACGGGAACGCCGAGGTGCTCGACGTCGGCAACGGTGCGCAACAGGTCGAGCCGGCGCTCGCGAACCAGGGCGAACGCCGCGCCGAGGATCAGGCCGAGGATGACACCGGCCGGGATCGCGATGGTCAGCGGCAGCGACAGGCCCGACTTGCGCGCGACGGGCTCGGTGATGATCTGACCGGGCGTCGCGTCGGCCGTCTCGAGGGTCGACAGCTGCAGACGCAGGTTCTGCAGCTGCGCCGCGATCGCCTTGATCTCCGGTGAGTTGGGCTTGAGGCCCTTGTCCCGTGCGGCCTCGAGGTCGGTCGTGAGGTTGTCGATGCGCTGCAGGATGCCGTTCTGGCGGTTGGAGATGAAGGCGTCGCGGCGCAGGCTGCGGTAGTCCAGATAGCTCTGGGCGTATTGGCTGGAGATGGCGGTCGCCGCCTGCGCGTTGCCGGCCCGGAAGGTGATCTGGATGATCTGGGTGTTCGTCGGGATGGCGACGCCGAGCCCCTTGGTGAGGTTGGTCTTCGCGTAGGTCTCGGGCAGCGCGTTGCGCACCGCCTGGACGATCACGTCGGAGGAGACGACCTGGGCCTCGGTCTCCAGGCGCGTCAGGTCGCTGCCGGCGCCGTCGGGGCTGTAGGAGTTGCCGTCGAGCGGCTGCACGAGCACCGTCGCGGTGGCGATGTAGGACACGGGGAGCAGCGCGGCCGCGGTGCCGGCGAGGGCGCCGAAGAACAGCCCCAGCACGGCCATCAGGAGCAGGTGCGGGCGCAGCGCCGCCCCGATCTTCAGACGTGGCGGTGCAACGGGATCAGGTGAGCTCATGGTCCCCCGGGTCCTCCTCATCATGTGCCGACGTGGTGGCCGGTGTGCCCGGCACACCTCCGAGGGCCCCCCTGGCCGCCGGGACGACGTCGTCGTCCGGCTGGCTCGACCCTGCGAATGATACTCGCCGGTGGTGGCCGCCACCGGACAACGCCCGTCTCCACCGAGCCCACGGGAGCTGGGTGAGCAGGATGCCGAACAGCAGCCCCAGCGTCAGCCCGCTCGCGATGAAGACCTCCCCCTGCCCGGGGCGGTACTCGGTGGCCTTGGCCCGGATGATGACGGCGGAGTCGGTGTTGTTGGTCGCGATCGCCTTGTCGAGGCGCGCCTGGAGCAGGTTGGCGGTCTGGAGCTGGCCCTGCCCCGGCGTGCCGTCGGCGATCGCGTCGAGCGCCTGGCGCTTGAGCACCGACACCCGGTTCTTCAGCTTGCTGACCCGCGCCTCGCTGAGGGCGAACGTCTCGGCCTGGAGCTTGAGGAGCTGGTCGGTCGCGGCGTTGGAGCCCGCGACGGCCTGCTTCTTGGTCGCCGCCCGGACCTGGACGACGAGCACCCGCGAGCCGGGCTTGGCCGAGATGACCAGGTTGTCGCGGGCCTCTTGGGGGGTCACCTTCATCGCGTCGGCCATCGCGGCGACGGCGCGGTCGGAACGCAGCAGGGAGGCGGTGGTGTCGATGGTGACGAGCGGCTGCTTCTCGTTCTCCACGCTGAGCGACAGGTAGGTGATCTGGGGCGAGAGCGCCACCCGGGACGACGCGAAGTAGCGGACCGGCAGCGAGAAGAAGATCGACGCCCCGATGGCCGCACCGATCAGTGTCGTGACGAGCAGCACCGGCCAGGTGCGCCGCACGTGCGAGACGTACGACGACAGCTCCGGCAGGGGACGCTCATCCAACGAGGACACCTCATGCCCTCCAGAACGGGGTGTGGCCGATCAGGTCGCCCAGAGCGGCGTCGTGGCTCTTGAAGTGACCGCGCAGCCGCTCCGCCACGTCGGGATCGAGACCGTCCCCTGGCCGGGCGTTGTAGCGGTCGAAGCGCTCCGGCATGGTGGGGGCGATGTCGAGGAACTCGATGATCCGCTCGAACTCCATCTCGGGCTGGGCGAAGAACGACTCGGACTCGATGATGAGCAACCGGTCGCGGCCCAGCCCGTCGATGAACGGCTCGAGCAGACGCGCATATTCGCCGCGACGCCGATAGGCGTGGTGGCGGTGGTTGAAGCTCTGGTAGCCGGGGTCGGCCATCATCCGCTCGATCTCGCCCTCGAGACGGGCGTCCTCGAGGTCGAGGGCTCGTGCGAACGAGTGCTCCCACTCATAGCCGCGCGCGAGCTCGTGCTTGTAGGCGGAGTAGGCGCGCTCCACGGGGTCGCGCACCATCGCGATCAGACGCACGTCGGGCAGGTCACGCACGATCCGCCCGGGTGCCTGGGGGTGGAACATGTAATAGCCGCTGGCGTCGAAGACCCGCAGGTCGTCGGAGGGCGACCGCATGGGGAAGTGGCCGCGATACCAGTTCTCACCGCGCGCATAGTCGAGGTCGAAGTAGTTGACGCCCTTGTGGAGCTGGGCGCGCCGGATCTGGGGGTGGGCCAGCAGGGCCCGGAACAGCGACGTGGTGCCACAGCGCTGGCCGCCGATCACCAGGAAGTCGGGCGCGGGGCGTCGGTCGGCGGTGCGCTCGCCCCACCACACCGCGGCGCGGCGGCTGGTGGTGCGCAGCGACTTGGGCGCCAGCTTGCGGACATTCACGCGACGGCTCCTCGTTCTAGTCGGTCGGTCTCGGTTCGCAGGAGGCGCAGCACCCAGTCGAGCCTGGTGGCCACGAGCGGGGCGGGGACCAGCGTCAGGTCGGCGGCATAGCGCCGGGCGGCGGTAAGCAGGTAGAGGGCGAGCACGGGGCTGGTCAGCCCCGCGTCGATGCCGCAGTCGGCGAGCAGGCCCGGCAGGGTCCGCAGGAAGCGCTGCTCGGCGTCACCGGGCTCGTGGGCGCGCACGCTCGAGGCGGCGAAGTGGACGACGTCGAAACCCTGGGGGAGGTCGGTGGCGTAGCGCTCCCAGTCCCACACCTCGAGCACCTCGCCGCTCCAGGCCATGTTCCAGGGGGTCCAGTCGCCGTGGGAGGCGCCGAGGGGGAGCCGCCGTTCGCCGACCGCGGCGCGCAACCGGTGGGTCAGTGTCTCCAGCTCCGAGCGCCAGGTCCCCCATGTGTCGGCGCCGTCGAGCCCGAGCGTGGCCGTCTCGCCGACCGGGAGGTCGGTGCGGGCGCCCGTCGCGGCGATCTCGCGGGTGGGACCGATCGGCAACGCCGTCGGTTGGCGCTGATGGGCGTCGCGGGCCAGGGCCTCGGTCACGACGATCTCCCGGCCGCGCCACTGACCGGCCTTGAGCAGCGTGGGGGGACGCAGCGTGGTCCACTGGTTGTCGGCGACGCGGGCCAGGGCGGCCGCCTCGCGGCGGACGAGATCGGCCGCGACCGGCGTCGCGCCGAGCTTGGCGAAGGCCGTCGTCGCACCGGTGCCGGACAGCAGCCGGAGCACGGGCTTGCGGTTGGCCCGCGGCGGGCCGACGAGTACGCCGAGCCGGTCACCCGGCTGCCCCCCGAGCCAGCCGACGAGGTCGCCGAGGGCGGGGTCGTCGACGGAGAGCCGTCGGACCGGCAGCCGGTCGAGCACGCGCGCGCGGAGTGCGGTCGCGACGAGCTGTTTGGCCACCCGGGAGGGCAGTGTGCGCGAGCGCCGTTCGAGCACCAGGTCGGACCCCGCGGCTGCGAGGGGGACCAGCAGCTGGGGCTGGTCGACCGACGGCAGACAGAGATAGCCGGCACCCGGCGCGGCCCGGCGACCCAGACGGGCGGCGGCCGGGTCCAGCCCGAGCTCGGTGAGCAGGTCGCTCAGCGGTGTGGGAAGCGTGGTCACGACGGCTCCTCCGCTGGCTCGCCGAGGTCGTCGGCCACCAGAACCTCGTCGCCCATCGTCGCTGCGGCCGGGAGCGGGGCGAGATCGAGGACGGGCAGGGCCGGGCGGACACTCGCCCTGACCGGCCTGCCATCGGTCGTGGCGCCGGGGAGTGGCACGTGCTCGCGGGAGGACAACCCGATGGTCATCATCGTCACGAGCATGGGCAGGTCGAGGGCGTCATAGAACAGGAAGTAGAAGACCGACGACACCAGCACGGTCGAGGCGAGCAGCGCCAGCGGCGTACGCCGTCGGGCGTTGATCACGGTCTGGATCCCGAGGAACAGCAGCATCAGCGTGGCCCCGACGAAGCCGGTCATGAAGACCAGCCCCCACAAGAACCCCTGGGTCCCGAGGGGCGGGGCCGAGCACTGGTGGCAGCCGGGGGTGCCGCCGCCGGCGATCGAGGTGAAGTTGCCGAC
>JAXLSN010000056.1:0-13958 GCA_046330595.1 Nocardioidaceae bacterium | reverse complement strand
ACGTCGACCGGCGCGGTCAACGCCATGCACGACTCCTTCACCGCGCCCGGAGGCGGCGTGGCGATGTTCGACATGATGCTGGGCGAGGTCTCGCCCGGCGGCGTCGGGTCGGGTCTCTACGGCATGCTCGTGCTGGCCATCGTGACGGTGTTCCTGTGCGGCCTGATGGTCGGCCGGACCCCGGAGTACCTCGGCAAGAAGATCGGTCAGTCCGAGATCGTCCTGGTCGGGCTCTACGTGCTGACGACGCCCGTGCTGGTGCTGGTGGGCGGCGCGCTCGGCGTCAGCACCACGGCCGGGAGGACCGGCATCCAGGAGCCCGGCAGCCACGGCCTCAGCGAGGTGCTGTACGCCGTCACGTCGGCCTCCAACAACAACGGCAGCGCCTTCGCCGGGCTGAGCGTGGGCACGCCGTTCTGGAACACCCTGCTGGGCCTGCTGATGCTGCTGGGGCGGTTCCTGCCGATCCTGTTCGTGCTGGCCCTGGCGGGCAGGTTCGCCCGGCAGCACGTCTCGCCCCCGACGGCCGGGACCCTGCCGACACACCGACCGCTGTTCGTGGCGCTGCTGACCGGCGTCGCGCTCATCGTCGTCGGGCTCACCTATGTCCCCGTCCTCGTCCTCGGTCCCGTCGCGGAGTCGCTGTCATGACCAAGCACCCACCCGTCGCCGTACAACGCCCCCTGGCTCGCCAGGTCCGCGAGGCCCTGCCCGGCATGGTCGCCAAGCTCGACCCCCGGCAGCTCTGGGGATCGCCCGTGATGCTGATCGTGGAGGCCGGCGCCGTCATCACGACCGCCCTCGCCGTCGTTCAGGCCAGTGTCTTCGGCGGCCTGGTCGCGATCTGGCTCTGGTTGACCGTCCTGTTCGGCACCCTGGCCGAGTCGGTCGCCGAGGGGCGCGGCAAGGCCCAGGCCGCGAGCCTGCGGGAGCTGCAGACCGAGACGACCGCCCGCCGCATCGACGCCGACGCCGATGCGCTGCGCTACACCAGCAACCTCGCCACACTGCCGGTTGTCACCGTGCCGAGCACCCGGCTGCGCGTCGGTGACGTGGTGGTCGTCGAGGCCGGCGAACGGATCCCCCTGGACGGCGACGTGATCGAAGGCGTCGCCTCGGTCGACGAGTCGGCGGTGACCGGCGAGTCGGCACCGGTCATCCGCGAGTCGGGTGGCGACCGGAGCGCCGTCACCGGTGGGACGGTCGTGCTGTCGGACCGCATCGTGGTTCGTGTCACCGCTGAGCCCGGCCACTCCTTCGTGGACCGGATGATCGCTCTCGTCGAGGGTTCCGAGCGGCAGCGCACCCCCAACGAGGTCGCGCTCAACGTCCTCCTGGTGGCGATGACCGCGATCTTCGTCGTGGTCGTCGCGACCCTGGCGCCGTACGCCGACTACAGCCGGGCCCCCCAGACGGTGATCGTGCTGATCGCCCTGCTCGTCTGCCTCATCCCGACCACGATCGGGGCGCTGCTGTCGGCCATCGGGATCGCCGGGATGGACCGGCTGGTACGCCGCAACGTGCTCGCGATGTCCGGTCGCGCCGTCGAGGCTGCCGGCGATGTCGACGTCCTGCTGCTCGACAAGACCGGCACCATCACCTATGGCAACCGCCAGGCGACGGCGCTGCTGCCGGTGGACGGCGTGGCGATCGGGGAGCTCGCGGAGGCCGCCTTGCTCTCATCGCTGGCTGACGAGACGCCCGAGGGCCGCAGCATCGTCACGCTGGTGGAGCGCGAGGGCTGGGCGGCACCCGTCGATCCCGACGACGCCACGTTGGTCGAGTTCTCCGCCGCGACGCGGATGAGCGGCATCGACCTCGCCGACGGGCGCCGGATCCGCAAGGGCGCCGGTTCGGCGGTGTGGACGTGGGTGCACGGCACCGCCGGGCAACGGATCCCCCAGCTCGACGACCTGGTGGCCGCGGTGAGCGCCTCCGGAGGTACGCCGCTCGTCGTCGCCGACCAGCGCGGCTCCGCCCCGGCCCGGCTGCTGGGCGTCGTCCACCTCAAGGACGTGGTCAAGGAGGGCATCAGTGACCGGTTCGCGGAGATGCGCGCCATGGGGATCCGCACGGTCATGATCACCGGCGACAACGAGATCACCGCCCGCGCCATCGCAGCCGAAGCGGGGGTCGACGACGTGCTCGCCGAAGCCACCCCCGAGGACAAGATGACGTTGATCCGGCAGGAGCAGACCGGCGGTCGGATGGTCGCGATGTGCGGCGACGGCACCAACGACGCCCCGGCCCTGGCCCAGGCCGATGTCGGGGTCGCCATGAACACCGGCACCGCCGCAGCGAAGGAGGCCGGCAACATGGTCGACCTCGACTCGGACCCGACCAAGCTCCTCGAGGTCGTCGAGATCGGCAAGCAGCTGCTCATCACCCGCGGAGCGCTGACGACGTTCTCCATCGCCAACGACGTGGCGAAGTACTTCGCCATCCTCCCGGCGATGTTCGTCACGGCGTTCCCGCAGCTCGACGTCCTCAACGTCATGCGGCTGTCGACACCCGAGTCGGCGATCCTCTCCGCGGTCGTCTTCAACGCGCTGATCATCGTCGCGCTCATCCCGCTGGCGCTGCGGGGAGTCCGCTACACCCCCACCTCGGCGTCGGCGCTGTTGCGGCGCAACCTGCTCGTCTATGGCGTCGGCGGCCTGATCGCCCCGTTCCTGGGGATCAAGCTGCTCGACCTCGTCATCTCGGCCATCCCTGGAGTCTGACCATGAAGGACCTGCTCGCCCTCGGCCGCCACGGCCTCGCTGCCGTCCGCGTGATGATCCTGCTGACCCTCGTGCTGGGGCTCGCCTATCCGCTGGTGCTCACCGGCGTCGCGCAGCTGGCGATGCCGTGGCGGGCCAACGGCTCGCTCGTCACGGTGGACGGCGGCCGGACCACCGACCCGTCGCAGGCGGTCGGGTCGGCCCTGATCGGCCAGGAGTCGACGGCGCCGGGCCTCTTCGTCGGCCGGCCATCGGTCAACGGCAACGACATGCTCGCCACCGGCGGGTCCAACCTCGGTCCCGAGAGTGAGGACCTGCTGGCCGCGATCGAAGAACGGCGCGCGGAGGTCGCCGCCCGCGAGGGCGTCGCGGGCGCCGCCGTACCCCCCGATGCCTTGACCGCGTCGGCGTCCGGCCTCGACCCGGACATCAGCCCCGCGTACGCCGCCCTCCAGGTCCCCCGCGTCGCGCGTGAGACCGGGCTCTCCGAGGGCGAGGTGTCCCGGCTGGTCGCGGAGCACACGACCGGACGTGGCCTCGGCGTGCTGGGGGAGCCTCGGGTCAACGTCCTGCTGCTCAACCTCGCGGTCCTCGCGGCCGCCCAGGGCTGATCCCGGCTGGCAGGATCGACGACATGACGGCGACCGAGGTGGCCTCCGCTCCGCAGACACGGCGCGGGCGGCTGTTCGTCTATCTCGGCGCCGCTCCTGGCGTGGGCAAGACCTACGCGATGCTGGGCGAGGCCCGGCGCCGCCTGTCGCGGGGGACCGACGTCGTCGTCGGCTATGTCGAGACGCACGGCCGAGCCCAGACCGAGGCCCAGCTGGAGGGACTGGAGATCCTCCCCCGTCGCACCGTCGACTATCGGGGCACGGTCTTCACCGAGATGGACACCGACGCCGTCCTCGCCCGCCGCCCTGCGGTGGTGCTGGTCGACGAGCTCGCGCACACCAACATCCCCGGATCCCCCCATGCCAAGCGGGCCGAGGACGTGGAGCTGATCCGGGACGCCGGCATCGACGTCATCACGACCGTCAACATCCAGCACCTCGAGTCGCTCAACGACGAGATCGAGCGCATCACCGGCGTGCGTCAGCGCGAGACGGTGCCGGACGAGCTGGTCCGCACGGCCGACCAGATCCAGCTGATCGACATGTCCCCCGACGCGCTTCGCCGGCGGCTGGCCCACGGCAACGTCTATCGACCCGAGCAGATCGACGCGTCGCTGTCGTCCTACTTCCGTGTCGGCAACCTCACCGCGCTGCGCGAGCTGGCGCTGCTGTGGCTGGCCGACCGCGTCGACGACGCCCTGGACGACTATCGCCGACTGCACCAGATCACCTCGCCGTGGCCGACCCGGGAGCGGATCGTCGTCGCCGTCACGGGAGGCCCCGAGACGGAGACGCTGCTCCGCCGGGGGGCGCGGCTGGCCCAGCGGGCGGCGGGGGCGGAGCTGCTGGCGGTCCACGTGGTGGCCACCGACGGGCTGCGCTCGGCCGACGACCGCGGCATCACGGGTTACCAGCGCCTCATCGGCGAGCTCGGTGGCACCTTCCACTCCGTCGTGGGCGAGGACGTCCCCCAGGCCGTGGTCGACTTCGCGACCGCCGTCAACGCGACCATGATCATCGTCGGGACCTCGCGTCACGGCCGGGTCCGACGGCTGTTCTCCGGGTCGACCGGGCCCGAGATCGCCGACCGGGCCGGCAGCATCGACGTCCACCTGGTCACCCATCCGTCGACGCCCGGGCCGGTCCGGCTGCGACTCCGACCTCTCACGACCACGCTCTCCCGTGGCCGCCTCTTCGCGGGCTGGACGCTGGCCCTGCTCGCCCCGGCGCTGCTCACGTCGGTGCTGCACGCCGCGGGCACCGATGACCTGGCCGCCATCTCGATGCTCTACCTCGGCGTCACCGTGCTCGTCGCCCTCGTCGGTGGGCTCCTCCCCGCCCTGGCTGCGTCGTTGAGCGCCTTCCTCCAGCTCAACTGGTTCTTCACCCCACCCGTGGGGCGCTGGACCATCGCCGAGCCCGCCAACCTGGTCGCCCTGCTGCTCTTCGTGGCGATCGCGGCGGGCGTGGCGACCGTGGTCGACCTCGCTGCCCGCCGAGCCGAGGCCGCGCGGATCGCCCGCGCGGAGGCGGCGACGCTGGCCTCCCTCTCCGGGTCCGTGCTGACGGGGCAGGACACGGCCCAGGCCATCGTCGAGCGGCTGCGCGAGACGTTCGGGGTCGACGGCGTCGCCCTGCTGGAGCGGGCTGACGCCGGGTGGATGATTCTCGCGCAGAGCGGTGCAGCGCCCCAGACGCCCGGCGAGGCGGACACGCGGGCCGACGTGGACGAGGCCCATGTGCTCGCCCTGCGGGGTCCTACGCTCGATGCCAGCGACCGCAGGATCCTCGAGGCCTTCGCCGTGCAGGCCGGGCTGGTCATCGAGTACCGGAGGCTGCGTGAGAAGGAGGCCAGGGCCGCCCTGCTCGAACGCGCCGACGCCACCAGCACCGCCGTACTCCGCGCCGTGTCCCACGACCTGCGTACGCCGCTCGCGACCATGCGTGCCTCGCTCGACGGACTGGTGGGAGGCGCCACCCTCGACGACGCGGACCGCGCGGCCCTGCTCGAGGCCGCGGAGGGCGCCAGCGGCCAGCTGGAGCGGCTCATCGACAACCTGCTCGACCTGTCGCGACTGCAGACCGGGCTGGTCCGACCGACGCTCCGCGCCCGTAGCCTCGAGGAGATCCTGCCGCTGGCGCTCGCCGGTCAGCCGCCGGGACGCGTCGTCCTCGACGTCGACGAGACGGCGCCGCTGATCCTGACCGACAGCGGCCTCCTGGAGAGGATCGTGGCCAACCTGGTCGGCAACGCCGTCCGCCACTCCCCGCCGGACCGACCCGTGCGTGTCCATGCCCGGGTCCTCGAGACCGAGGTCCTGATCCTGGTCGCCGACCAGGGGCCGGGTGTGCCGCGCGAGCTGCGCGACCGGATCTTCGAGCCCTTCCAACGACTCGGCGACACGGAGTCGGGCGGCCTGGGTCTCGGCCTCGCCGTGGCGAAGGGCCTCGCCGACACCATCGGTGCGACGATCGCGGTGGAGGACACACCGGGAGGGGGGCTGACCATGGTGGTGTCGGTGCCCCGCGACGGGGCGGTGACCTGGTGAGCGGGCACCGGGTCCTGGTCGTGGACGACGAACCCGGCCTGGCACGGGCCCTCAAGATCAACCTGCGCGCCCAGGGCTGGGAGGTCGTCACCGCCGCCGACGGCCGGTCGGCGCTCGCCGCAGCCGCGGAGTCACACCCGGACGTGGTGCTGCTCGACCTCGGCCTGCCCGACATGGACGGCACCGAGGTCATCGCCGGGCTCCGCGGCTGGTCCTCGGTCCCGATCGTGGTGCTCTCCGCGCGGCAGCACGGCGAGGACAAGGTCGAGGCCCTCGACCTCGGTGCCGACGACTACGTCACCAAGCCGTTCGCCATGAACGAGCTGCTCGCCCGGCTGCGCGCCGCCGTACGCCGTCGCGCCACCGACGCCAGCGGGTCCAGCCGGGTGACCGTCGGCGACCTCGACATCGACCTCGCCCGCAAGCGGGTGGCCCGGGCCGGGACGGAGGTCAGGCTGACCCCGACCGAGTGGGGATTCCTGGAGCTGCTCGCCCGCAACGTGGGTCGTCTGGTCACCCGTGAGCAGATCCTCCGCGAGGTCTGGGGCCCGGCCTATGTCGGGGAGACCCACTACCTGCGGGTCTACGCCGCCCAGCTGCGCCGCAAGCTCGAAGCCGACCCCGCCCGGCCGGCGTACCTCATCACGACTCCTGGCGTGGGCTACACGCTGGGGTGAGCCTTGCTGGTTCACCAAGGTAGGTGGTCGAAGCCGCACTTACCTCGGTGAACTCCACGAGGTAAGTGAGGGTTCACCTACCTACCTTGGTGAACCGTCACGGCCAACCGCAACCCCACCACCGCTCACCCCGGCAGCCACGACACGTGCGGCGCCAGCAGGGCATAGCCGACGAACGCACCCACGTCGAGGAGCAGGTGGGCGACGACCAGGGGCGTGATCCGGCCCCAGCGGTGGTAGAGCCAGCCGAAGAGCACCCCCATGACGAGGTTGCCGGTGAAGCCGCCCCAGCCCTGGTAGAGGTGATAGGACCCTCGGAGTACGGCGGACAGGCCGATCGCGGCCGGCACGCTCAGGCCGATCTGGCGCAGCCGCAGCTGGACGAACCCCAACACCACGGCCTCCTCGAGCAGGGCGTTCTCCAGCGCCCACCCGACGAGGACCGGGATCTTCCACCACACCCCGGGCAGCGCCTCAGGGATCACGGTGAGGTTGATCCCGAGCGCGTGGGTGATCAGATAGAAGGCGATGCCGGTGCTGCCGACGACCGCGGCCACGCCCGCTCCCCACAGCGCGTCGACGCCGATCCGCCGCCCGAGACCGGCCCCGCGGTCGCCGACCCAGACCGACCACGGGTTGGTGTCGGAGCGGACGAGGAGGTACGCCGCCAGTGCGACCGGGACGAGCCCGAACCCGATGCCGAGCAACCCCGGAAGGTCAGGGTCGAACCACTCGCGCCCCGGAGCGAGGCTGGAGTTCATCACCGCCGTGCTGGAGGAGAGCCGGCCGGGGCCGTCGCGGCCTCGATCAGCCGGACCAGCGCATAGACCCCGGACCGTCCCAGGGACAGCCTGAGCACCAGGCCGATCTCGACGAGCACCTGTGGGCCCGCGACAGCGTGACGGGAGGCACCCGAGGTGGACGCAGCGTGCACCCGGACACTCTGACAGACGGCCGTGCACCTGCGATGAGGCCCCGCGCACGAGCGACGGAAACGGCCCACACGCCCGCGACACGGTCCGGACATGGAATGCCCGGCTGTTGCTGACGGATGCAACAACAGCCGGAAGGTGAAATCTACCTCCGAGTAGGTACTAACACAAACGGAAGCGCCCGTGATTTCCGCTTCGTGAAGGTGAAATCCGTGCAGAGTCCAACCAAACCGGTGAGCACGGGTCCCAGCCGGGCCGATCAGCGGATCGTGACCTGCCTGTTCGCCAGCCCGAGCGCGCCGCGCGCTCCTCCGCCGAGAGCGGCGACCCGTCCGCGAGGGCCTCGGCGAGCGCGGCCGCGAAGTCTGCGGCCGGTTCCTCGAGGACCTCCGGCCCGGGTGCCGGGGACGAGGTCCCAGACCGGCGCCAGCAACCCATAGGCCCGGAACATGCCGACCAGTCGCCCGTCGGGGACGAGGTGGTCGCGGCCGGCCGCGTGCAGGCGCGCCAGCGCGTCGAGCAGGGCATCCTCGGGCCTGCCCATCACCCAGCGCAGGTGCTCCTTGCTGCCCACGTCGGTCCAATAGGCCGCCCGACGCTCGCGAGACGCTTGGTCGGCGCGGCGCCGGCGGTGGCTTGGTCGATCGCCTCCCGGAGCGTTGGCGGGACGTCGTCGACGTCGGCCACCCAGTAGTCGAAGCCGTCGTGAACCTCGACCTCGAGCGGCTCGCCAACCACGAGATCCTGCAGCTGCGGCCCGGGGCCGGGAGCGGCTGTCAGACCCACGGCGCCGACCTCGGCGTCGAGGGCCTTGACCAGCACGGCGCCCAGGTCGCGGGCGGGGTCCCCGAACCCGTGACGGACCTGCAGCCCCAGCCAGATCTCACCGACTCGCGCACCAGTGCGGGTGCCGCGCCCGGAGGACCGAGCAGAGCACGACGGGAAGGTCGGCGTCGCGCAGGGTCAACCGCGCCGTCGCCGCCGGGACCAGGTCGCGCATCGCGATGACGCTCATTAATCTCCGAGGGCAGCCCCTGGGCGGCCGGCGACATAGCGCGTCAGCGCCGCCGGGGCCCCGTGACGCCTTGTAGCGCTTGCCCGACCCACGGGCACGGTTGCCGCGGCCCGACCTCGCCCGGCTCGAGGGTCTGCTCCCGGTCCTGGTGCGTGACTTCTTGCCCATGCGGGCGAACCTACCGGTCGAGCAGATCGAGCATGTACGCCGGGCGGTCGGTGATGATCGCGCGGACGCCGTAGCGCAGGCAGGTGTCCGGGCCTGTGCCTCGGTGTTGACGGTCCACACGTGGATCGCGGCCGCTGGCCACCATGGCCTTGGCCACCTTGGGGTTGGCCTGGAGGAGGTCGACCCCGGGCCTGATCACCCAGTTCGCGCCCGGATCGAGCCGGCGCCAGCACCGGCCAGGCACGGCGCTTGTCGATGAGCATCACGAGGGGCAGGTCGGGGTGGTTCTCTGCATGCGCTGCATGGCGTTGTAGGAGAAGCTCATCACCCGCGCCGGCGACCCGGCGCGATGCCAGCCGAAGTGTCGCAGCATCTCGGCCAGCCGTCGTTCGACCAGTCCCCCATAGCGCGTCGGGTGCTTGGTCTCGATCGCGATCTCGACATGGCGGTCATAGTCGGCCACGGTCTCGAGCAGGCGCCGCAGCGTGAGCACCTTGCCGTTCTCGTCGGCCTCGACCGGCGCCTCATCGTCGAGGTCGGCCCAGGGGTTCTTCCACGACGCGAAGTCGAGCTGGTCGAGCTCGTCGAGCTGCATCGTGGAGACGACGCCCTTGTGTGCCGCCGTACGGCGAAGGTCACGGTCGTGCACGCAGACCAGGTGGCCGTCGGCGGTCAGGCGGACGTCACACTCGAGGGCTTCGGCGCCCTCGTCCAGTGCCTTGAGATAGGCGCCCAGCGTGTGCTCGGCCTTCTCGTGGCTGGCACCCCGATGGGCCACCACCTGTGGTCTCACCGTCCCAGTGTGACCGAGGAGCCCCCGATCGGGCGGGAAACCACAGGTGACGTGTCGAGCGTGTCAGGCGTGACCCGTCAGTAGTGCCCGTGGCCGCGGACCACGAGCTTGATGATCCGCAGGTTGAAGAGCACGAACCGGAAGAACTGGAAGAACACGTTCTTGCGGCGCTTGAGGGTCTTGGGCGTCGGCAGGGGCGACCGGGAGAGGTCGGCGACCGGCTGGTTGTCCGATGAGATGGTCATGATCACTCCGGGATGAAGTGCCAGCCGAAGCGGGCCTTGGCCTTGTGGATGAACAGGTAGTGGAGCATCAGCTTGGCCCAGTGGCCGGACAGGCCGATCTCACCCCGGGTCGAACGGATGTCGCGTCCGGTCGAGAACTTCTCATAGTCGGGGACCACGGGAAGCATCGTCATGGCGGCCGCCGAGCCCTTGCGCAGGCCGGTGCCGGCCGAGGCGACACACGCCGCCCCCATGTCGGCCATCGAGGCCTGCTGGGCGGGGCGGTCGTCGCCGCGTCTGATCCGGTCGACGATCGTCGTCGCCGCGACGCGGCCCATGATGCCCGAGGGCATGCCGGTGCGGGGCGGGGACGGCGCGATGACCGTGTCGTTGACCGACTTGCGGGGCCGCGAGATCTGGTGCGGCGGCGCGAAGGCGATGCCCACGGCGAAGATGTTGCTATAGCCGGGCGCCTCATAGGTCTTGGGCCAGTCGCTGGCCTTCCACTCCTCGTAGGGCTTGGGCGTGTAGTCGGCGTCGACCTTCATGAAGCCGCTGGGAGCGAACAGCTCGGAGGTGATGTCCTCACCGGCCTGGTCGAAGGCCTTGAGCGGTACGCCGCCGAACGGCGGCAGCAGCATCGCGAAGTCGAACGCCAGCTCGTGCATCTGGCCGTCGAGGGTCTCGTAGTGGACCACGCCCGGCTCGACCTTGGCGACGTGGGCACCGAGGATGGCCTCGACGTTGCGCTCCCGGAACAGGGAGCCGGTCCACAGCTCGCTGGTGGTCTCGAAGCCCATCTGACCGAAGGTCATGCCGTCGACACCGAAGTCGCCCAGCTGGGCCTCGTTGGTGATGTAGATGAGCCGGGCCTGGTCGCGGACACCGGCCTCACGCAGCTCGTGGTCGACGTTGAAGACGTATTCGAACGCCGCACCCTCACAGGTGCAGGTGCCGTGGCCCATGCCGACGACCAGCGTCTGGGGCTGGCCGGCCTTGAGCTTGTCGATCGCGGCGGAGAGCGCGGCGGACGCCTCGGTCGCGTGGTCGGCGGTGCAGACCGACACGGTGTTACCGGCCTCGGGGCCGAGCCCCTCGGTCGCCTCGAACCGGAGCTTGGGGCCGGTCGCGTTGATCAGGTAGTCATAACGCAGGCGGGTCTCCTGACCCTCCTTGCCCTGACCGGTGTAGACGATGTCCACCGCACCGCGCGGGTCGTCGGCGTCGCCCTGCGGTCGGATGGCCACGGCCTTGGCCTGGTGGTAGCCAATGCCCTTCTTCTGATAGACGGGCGCGAGCGGGAACACGACGTCCTTCTTGCCCATCTTGCCGACGCCCACCCAGATGTTGGACGGGATCCAGTTCCAGTTGCTGTTCGGCGTGACCACCGTCACGGTGTGTCCGCCGCGCTTGCCCAGCATGCGCTTGAGGTGCAGCGCCGCGGTATGACCCGCGACTCCGCCGCCGAGGACGACGACATCTGCCATGGTGACCCCTTTGTCGTTGGATATACCCCCGGGGGTATATGATGACGGCTTGTGACCGCAACGTCAAATGAAATCGGCCAGTCCGCCGTACCGATGAGCCGCCTGCAACACCTACCCGTGACCCTCTTCGCGTCCGTGATGGGCCTCGGCGGCCTCAGTCTCGCGTGGCGCCGCGCAGCGCTGGTGTGGAATGTGACGCCCGTCATCTCCCAGGCGCTCTTCTGGGTGGCGCTCATCACCTATGTGTTCATCGCGGTGCTCTATACCGGCAAGTGGGTCCGCCACCCCGCGGCCGCGCGCGCCGAGCTGCGCCATCCGATCCGGATGGCGTTCGTCCCGACCATCACGATCGGGCTGCTGATCCTGGCGACCGCCGGGCAGGATCTCCTCCCCGGACCCGCCAAGGTCGCCTGGTGGGTCGGTGCGGTCGGCCACCTGCTGGTGATGATCGTCGTGATGGGCGCCTGGTTCGAGCGGCAGGACATCGGGCTGTCCCAGGTCACCCCGGCCTGGTTCATCCCCGTCGTCGGCAACGTGATCACCCCGCTCGCCGCACCCACCCTCGGCAACCTGCAGCTGGCCTGGTTCTCCTGGTCGGTCGGCCTGGTCTTCTATGTGGCGCTGCTGCCGATCCTGATGCTCCGGGTGCTGCTCCACACCGACCCCATCCCGCCCAAGCTGCTGCCGACCATCGCGATCTTCATCGCCCCGCCGGCCATCACGGGGATCGCCTGGACAGTCCTCACCGGCCGCCAGGGCGACCCGGTCTTCCGCATCTTCTACGCCGCCACGATGGCCTTCGTGCTGTTGGTGGCCGCCGAGCTGCCACGGCTGCGGACGATCCCCTTCGCGCTCCCCTACTGGGCCTACACCTTCCCGCTCACCGCCGCCTCGGTCATGGCGCTCGTGGCCTCCGCCACGCTCCCCGGCGCGGCGTACGACGTCGTGGCCTATGTCCTGATGGCGGTGACGACGGTCGTTGTGCTCGCCGTCGCCGGCCTCACCCTGGTGGCGGCCGCCCGCCGCCAGATCTGCGTTCCCGAATGACCATCCACCCAGGAGGACCCATGTCCCGTCGTCGTCTCGCGGCCGCCCTCGGCGCCGCCGTACTCACCCTCGGCCTCGCCGCCTGCGGCGGGAGCGACAACCCCGTCAGTGTCACCGATGGCCCGACCGCCAGCGCGGCCCCGAGCAGCGGCAGCTCGCTCGAGCCGGCCGACTTCGCGGCCGCGGTCAAGGTCGCCGGCACCACCATCATCGACGTCCGCACCCCCGAGGAGTTCGCCGCCGGCCACCTCAAGGGCGCGGTCAACATGGACGTCGAGAACCCCGCGCAGTTCCAGGCCCAGGTCGCCGAGCTCGACCCCACCCAGACCTACGCCCTCTATTGCCACACCGGCAACCGCTCGGGGGTCGCCAAGGACTACCTGACGGGTGCCGGGTTCACCTCGGTCTACGACCTGGCCGGTGGCATCGAGGCGTGGACCAACGACGGCGGCAAGGCCGTCACCGACTGACGCCACCGCACCGACGAGGACACCCGGGGCGTCGCGCGGCAGACTGGCGGGCATGAGCACCGCCATCGAGGTCCTGCGCGACGCCTTCGGCCGCGTCCACGACGACCTGCCCCGCACGCTGGAAGGGCTGTCCCCCGATCAGGTGCTGTGGCGCCCGGACGCCGACGGCAACTCCATCGGTTGGCTGGTCTGGCACCTCAGCCGGGTGCAGGACGACCATCTGGCCGGGGTGGCCGCTGCCGTCGGGCTCGGCGCCGACCTGGCCGAGCAGGTGTGGACGGGACATGGCTGGAGCTCCCGTTTCGGCCTGCCCTACAACGATCGCGAGATCGGCTATGGCCACTCCTCCGACCAGGTCGGCGCGTTCTCCGTCGGCGAGGTGGAGCTCCTCGTCGGCTATCACGCCGATGTCCATGCGCTGACGATCGGCGTGCTCGACGGCCTCACCGAGGGTGATCTGGACCGCGTGGTCGACGAGCGCTGGGATCCGCCCGTGACGGTCGCCGTACGCCTCGTCTCGGTCGTCAACGACATCACCCAGCACCTCGGCCAGGTGGCGTACGCCGCCGGCATGGTGAGCCGTCGCTGACACCGGCGGAAGGCCGGATCCGGCCAACGGGTCCGAGGCCTCTGGCGTGTCGCGCGGTCGTGTATCAGAATCCGCTGGTCGTGATCCTCTCGGAGTGATCGGCCGAGGAGGAGAGATGGACGTCGTGGCGCTCTATGAGGGCGGCCTGCAGACCTGGCTGGATCGGGTGTCCGCCGTGTCGCGCGCCCACTGGGACCTGCCCACGCCGTCGGGTGACCGCACCGTCCGCGCGCTCATCAACCATGTCGTGCTCGACGACCTGTGGAGCATCCCGCTGCTCGAGGGGGCGCTGCCGTCCGAGATCGCCGACCTCCTCCAGGGCGACGTGCTGGGCGATGACCCCGACGCGGCGACCCGGGCCGTCGCCGCGGTGGCCCGCCACTGCGTGCGCCACAGCGTGCTCGATGGTGGGATCGTCTTCCTCCCGACGGGCGTCGAGGACTGCGAGGACTACGTCCAGCGGCTCGCCGCCCATCACCTGATCCATGCGTGGGACCTGGCCACCGCGCTTGGCATCGACCCGGGGCTCGACCCCGACCTGGTCCGCGCGGTCTCGTCGTGGTACTCGTTCGTCCCGCGCCCTCGTCGGGCAGCCCGGCTGATCGACGCCGACCCCGAGGAGGGCGACGTCGTCTCGGTGCTGCTTGCGCAGTTCGGCCGCGACGCAGCCTGG
>JAXLSN010000055.1:0-14984 GCA_046330595.1 Nocardioidaceae bacterium | reverse complement strand
ATGATGCCGCCATAGAAGCCGGCGACCGTCCCCAGCAGCAGGCCGATGCACATCGAGCCCAGCGCGATCACGACCGGACCCACCAGCGAGCTCCGGGCGCCCGCGATCGTCAGCTGGAGCACGTCCCGACCGACGGCGTCGGTGCCGAGCGGATAGCCCGGCGAGCCCGCGGGGAGCTTGGCGTCATAGATGTCGCCGCTCGTGGCATGGGGCAGTAGCCACGGGCCGAGGATCGCGGCGAGCACGACGAGCACCAGCGGGATCGCCGCGATGATCGGTGTCCACGGGATGCGGCCTCGCGCCCGGCCGGTCTCGGCCGCGGTGTCGCCGGGGGCGTCCAGAGTGGGCGGCAGCGCGCCGCCGGGCAGGCCGCTCACGACGCCGCCCGCTGCCGGACCCGCGGGTCGATGACGAGATAGGTGAGGTCGACCAGCAGGGCGGTCAGCGCGATCACCGCGGCCGTCAGCAGCGTGATCGCCTGCACCACCGGGATGTCCTTGAACGACACCGAGTCGACCAGCAGCGACCCGAGCCCCCCGAGCGAGAACGTCGTCTCGACGAGGATCGTGCCGCCAAAGAGGAACGCGAAGACCAGGCCCAGGCTGGTGGCCACCGGGATCATCGCGTTGCGCAGCACCAGCCTCCGGATCTGTCCGGTGGTCAGGCCGCGGCTGCGGGCGAAGGTCACGTAGTCCTGTCGCAGCTCGGTGATCACGGCGGTCCGGGTCAGCTTGACCACGAGCGCCGCCAGCCCGAACGCCAGCGTGATCGCCGGCAGGGTCAGGTGCCAGTAGCGGTCGAGCCCGCCGCTGCCGTCGCCGTACTCGGGGAAGATCGGGAAATAGAGCCCGAACAGATAGAGCAGCACCAGGCCGACGGCGAAGCTCGGCGCGCCGACGCCGATGACCGCGCCGACGCTGACGGTCCGGTCGATGACGCCGCCGGCGCGGAAGCCGGCGGCCACACCCAGCGGAAGCGCCGTCAGCAGCGTGAGGACGAAGGCGTACGACGCCAGCTGGAACGTCAGCACCCCACGCTCGGCGAGGAGGGACCCGACCGTGACGTCCTTGCTGCGGATCGAGTGGCCGAGGTCGCCGTGGATGACGTTGCCGAGCCACCAGAAGTACTGGTCGAGGAACGAGTCGTCGAGGTGGTACTCCGCGCGGATGGCGGCGAGGGTGTCGGGGTTGGGGGTGCGCGGGCCGAGCAGGTTGCGAGCCGGGTCGCCGGGGGCGAGGTGGAGCAGCCCGAAGACGACGAACGACGCCACCAGCAGCAGCGCCGCCGTCGCCAGCAGCCGGAGCGCGACGAAGCGCACCACGCCCCACGTCCCTCCGCTCACCGCGGACTCCTCCTCACCGGCCGGTCACTCCCGAGCGTGGTGGTGCTCAGGCGTCCTTGGTCAGGATGCGGCCCGCCCACGGCGACAGGAAGGTGTAGGAGCCAAACTCGTCGATGGTGTAGGTGTCGTTGATCGCCGTCGCGGCCTCGCCCCACCACAGCGGGTAGTAGGGCAGGTCGGCCATGGCGGTCTTCTGGAGCTCGACGATCAGGTCGACCCGCTTGGCCGGGTCGGTCTCCTCGCGCTGCTGCTGCATCAGGTCGGCGACGGTGTCGTTGGAGTACGACGCCGGGTTGCCGTCGGCGAGGAACCAGCTCGACAGCTCGGCGGGGTCGCCGGTGGCGTTGAAGTACCACATGTAGGCCAGCCCCCAGTCGGGCGAGCCGATGGTGCCGTACCACTTCTCGACCGGCATCTCCTTGACCTCGATGGTGATCCCGATCTGCTCGGTGATCTGGGCGAGGGCCTGGAAGGCCTGGCTGATCTGGGGGGCGCTGGTGGAGACGCCCACCTTGCAGCTGAAACCGTCGGGGACCTTGGACTGGGCCAGCTCGGCCTTGGCGCCCTCGAGGTCGTAGGACAGGTCGGTGACCTCGGCGAGCTTGGTGCGCGCGGCGTCCTCGCCGCCGACGGCGGCCTCGATCTGCTGGGGGGTGGTCAGCGCGGTCGCGATCTCGCCGTGGCCCCCGAGCAGCTTGTCGACATAGGCCTGCCGGTCCGCGCACATCGCGATCGCGCGGCGGACGTGGATGTCGTCGAACGGCTCGACCGCGGTGTTGAAGTCGATGCAGACGAACGAGCGGTCTGGAGCGAACTGGACGGCCGTGTCCGGGGTGTCCTCCCACTGCTGGGCCTGGTCGAGCGAGATCGCCATCGCCATGTCGATGTCACCGGAACGGCGGGCGAGCAGGCGGGTGCTCTCCTCGGAGATGAAGTCGATGCGGATCTTGGCGACCGGGGGCTTGCCACCCCACCAGGTGTCGACGCGCTCGAGCTCGACGGTCGAGTCGGGCTCGAACTTCGTGACCTTGTAGGGGCCGGTTCCCATGAGCAGCGCGTCGACCGTCCCGAGCTGGCCGTCGTGCGCCTCGACGTACGCCTTGGAGGTGATCCACAGGGCGTTGGCCGCGCACGGGCCCCACTCGAAGGCGACGTCCGGCGAGGCGAGGGTGATGGTGACCTGGTTGTCGCCGGTGGCCTTCACGTCCTTGGTGTTGGCCCAGTAGTAGGCGATGTTGGGCGACGCCTTGTCGCTGCGCGCGAGGTTGATGCTGTAGACGACGTCGTCGACGGTCATCGGAGTGCCGTCGCTGAACGTCGCGTCCTGGCGGATCGTGTAGACGTAGGTCGTCGGGGAGGTCTGCTCCCACGACTCGGCGAGGGCCGGGACGAGCTTGCCGGTGCCGTCGGGCGCAACGAGCCCTTCCGCGACGAGCGCGGCGACGTAGTAGTTGAAGTTGCCGGCCTCGCTGCCCGGATAGAGGCTCGACAGAGTCGCCGGGATCGCCACGACGAGCTCGTCGATCTCCTGTGCGGAGAAGGTGCCCGAGGGCGTGGTGCCGGGCTTGTCGCCGCTCTTCTTCTGGGGGGCGCAGGCGGCCAGCAGGGCCGTCAGGGCGGCGGCGCTCGTGCCCTGGAGGACGACGCGGCGGGTGATCTTCGGAGCGTTCATCGGCGGTGTTGCCTTTCCAGCGGCGTTTAGTGAGACGACCCAGTTGGGCGCTCACACTAGACGCTGATGCGGCGTGTGACTAGAGACGCCCGACACAGGCCCTAGGCAAGGTGGGTGGTGGGGGGTAGACCTGAGGCATGAACCAGGAGGACGCCGTCTGCTCTTTCGTCCCCCCGTTCCTGCTGGAGCGGCTCGGGACGGTCGCGGCCGAGGACACGCTGGAGCAGGACGCGCTCTTCCGGGCGGCCCGGCGCGCCGCATCTCTCGCGGGCGGACCTGCCGACCCGGCGCCGACCGTGGATGCCCCGTGGTCGGTGCACTCCGCCGGCAACGGCACCGCGCTGCCCGGGGTCGTCGTACGCCGCAACGGCAGTGCCGACTCCGGTGACGCGGCCGTCGACGAGGCGGCCTATGGCGGGTCGGCGTCGCTCGACCTGTTCCGCGAGGTCTATGGCCGCAGCTCGTTCGACGGTGCCGGCGCCGAGGTCGTCATGACGGTCCACTACGGCCGCAACTATGACAACGCGTTCTGGAACGGCACCCAGCTGGTCTTCGGCGACGGCGACGGCCGCATCTTCGACCGGTTCACCAAGCCCGTCGACGTGCTCGGCCACGAGCTGACCCATGCCGTCACCGAGCGGACCGCCGGGCTCGTCTATCGCGACCAGTCCGGGGCGCTCAACGAGTCGATCTCCGACGTCTTCGCGTCCTGCCTCAAGCAGCGGCTGCGCGGCCAGACCGCCGACCAGGCCGACTGGCTCATCGGCGAGGGGCTGTTCCTGCCCGAGATCAACGCGCGGGCACTGCGCGACATGGCCGCGCCCGGGACGGCGTACGACGACCCCCAGCTCGGGCGCGACCCCCAGGTCGCCCACATGGCCGACTATGTCGTGACCAGCTCCCACAACGGCGGGGTCCACCTCAACAGCGGGATCCCCAACCGTGCCTTCCAGCTCGCCGCCGTCGCGATCGGCGGGCGGTCCTGGGAGGGCGCCGGCGCGATCTGGTACGCCGCCCTCACCGGCTCGTCGGTCTCGCCCACGACCGACTTCTCGGGGTTCGCTGCTGCGTGCGTCGCCGCCGCCGGCGACCACGGTGAGGCGGTCCGGCAGGCCTGGCTCACCGTCGGCGTCACGCCCGTGCCCGGCTCGGTGCAAGCCTCCGGCGCGGGTCCCGAGGCCCCGGTGTCGGGGGTGATGGAGGTACGCCGCACCGGCGGCTTCGCCGGCATCACCCGCACCGGCCGCATCGACCTCGCCCGCACCGACTCCCGCGCCACCGCCGTACGCGACCTCGTCGCTCGAGTCGACCTCTCGCTCCCGCCCGCCCGGCCGCCCGTGGCCGACGGCTTCGTCTACTCCTTCTGCGTCCCCGGCCGCGACGACGTCCACATCCCCGAGCACGATCTCACCGACGACCAGCGCACGCTGGCCCACCTGGTGCTCGACGGGTGGGACTGAGGCTGGTGTCGGTTTCACCGGCGCGCCGGTGAAACTGTCACTTCTCGACGGAAACTTCGCACGAGAAGTGCCAGCTTCGGTCGAGAAGTGAGACGCGGTCGCCTCGTCGTACTGACTGGGGGAAATGGGCACTTACTGGCTGATATTTCGGTCAGTAAGTGCCAGATTCCCCGCGTACGCGGGGAAACCAGCGGCCCCCACGACCAACTCAGTCAGCCAGCGCCCGGTCGAGCGCCGCCTCGACATGGAGCGTGGTGCACGGGAAGACCGGGAGCTCGACGTCGGCCTGCTTGATCAGCAGCTCGAGCTCGGTGCAGCCGAGCAGCACACCCTTCGCGCCGGCGTCCCACAGCTCATCGATGACCTCGACGACGCGGCGACGGGTCCGGTCGAGGACGTGACCGTGGACGAGCTCGTCATAGATGGCCTCGTTGAGCATGGCGTGGTGCCGCTCGTCTGGGACGACCATGGTCAGCCCGTGAGAGGCCATCCGCTCGGTGAAGAAGCCGTCCGACATCGCGACCGTCGTCCCGATGAAGCCCACCTCGGTCACCCCGGCCGCCAGGCAGGCCTCGGCGACGACGTCGGCGAGGTGCAGCAGCGGGATCCCGACGGACGCCTCGACCTGGTCGGCGACCTTGTGGAAGGTCGTCGTACACATCAACAGGAAGTCCGCGCCCGCGCGCTCCACGCCCTGGGCCGCGTCGGCGAGCAGGGAGCCGACCTGGTCCCACCGCTCCGCGTCCTCGAGGTGGGTCACCTCCGCGAAGTCGACCGTGCTGAGCACGAGCCGGGGCGAGGAGAGTCCGCCGAGCCGTCGCTGTACGCCGAGATTGAGGTCGCGGTAGTAGACCGCGCTGCTCTCCCAGCTCATCCCGCCGATGAGTCCGATGGTCTGCACGGGGGCAGTCTGGCAGACTCGACCCACCGTCGGGCGTGGCGTCGCCCACACACGGACTCGGGCCCGACGGCCCGCGTCCGAGACGAGCGAAAGGTCGAGAGATGATCTCCCGCGCCGCCGCCAGCTTCGCCGGAGTCCTGGGGGGACTCGCCTGGTTGCTTCGCTTCGCCCTCGACAAGCTGAGCGACGGATTCGCCACCGGCGACTGGGGTGTCGCGCTGCTCTGGGCCGGCGGTGTCTGGCTCGGGCTCGCCGCCGCGACGGGTGCCGCCCGGCTGGTGCGGAAGGGTACGGCGTGGCTGCGGCTCATCCTCGCCGTCTCGGCGGTGCTCCTCGCGTGGGTGCTGTGGTCGCTGGCGGACCAGATGTTCCCCGATGTGCTCGCCGAGGGCGTCATCGGCCTGGTTGTCGCGCTGGCCTCGGCGGTGCTGTACTTCCGCCCGGACCGTTCGTCGCGCCGCAGCGCCGACGAGCGCGCCGAGGTGTGAGGGGCCCAACCCCACATTTTGCTCCGCACCGGGGAATCCCTGGTCACACAAGTGGGTTACCCATGGTTGAGCCGGACTCGCGAGCCGGGGGAGGGGGTGTCGTGGACCCGACGTTGTCACGTGTGGCCATGATCAGCATGCACACGTCTCCGCTGGACCAACCCGGCACCGGTGACGCGGGCGGCATGAACGTCTACATCATCGAGCTGGCGCGCCGCCTCGCGCAGCGCGGCGTCGAGGTCGACGTCTTCACGCGCGCGACGTCGTCGGCGATCCCACCCGTCGTACGCCCGGCCGACGGCATCACGGTGCGCAACATCGCGGCCGGCCCGTTCGAGGGGCTCACCAAGGACGCGCTGCCCGGCCAGATGTGCTCGTTCGCGCGCGCCGTGCTGCGCACCGAGGCCAGCCTCCCGGTCGGCCACTACGACGTCGTGCACAGTCACTACTGGCTCTCCGGCCAGGTCGGCGCGCTGGCCCGCGACCGGTGGGGCGTGCCCCTGGTCCACTCGATGCACACGATGGCCAAGGTCAAGAACGCCGCCCTCGCCGACGGCGACACCCCCGAGCCGGCCTCGCGCGTCGTCGGCGAGGAGCAGGTCGTCGAGGCGGCCGACATGCTCATCGCCAACACCGAGACCGAGGCGACCCAGCTGATGGACCTTTATGACGCCGACCCGGGCCGCGTCGAGGTCGTCCACCCCGGTGTCGACCTCCGGGTGTTCGCGCCCACGCCCAAGACGCTCGCGCGGGCGTCGCTGCGACTGCCCGCCGACGCGCTCGTCGTCCTCTTCGCCGGCCGTATCCAGCCGCTCAAGGCGCCCGACGTGCTCCTGCGCGCGATCGCCGTCCTGCTCGACCTCGCCCCGGGGTTGCGAGACCGGCTGGTCGTGCCGATCGTGGGCGGCCCGTCGGGCACCGGCCTGGAGCACCCCGAGCTGCTCGCCCAGCTCGCGGTGGCGCTCGGTATCGAGGATGTCGTCCGCTTCGTCCCGCCCGTCGTCCAGGCCGACCTGGCGCGCTGGTACGCCGCCGCGACCGTGGTCGCCGTACCCTCCTACAACGAGTCGTTCGGCCTCGTCGCCGCCGAGGCGCAGGCCTCCGGCACGCCCGTGGTCGCGGCCGCCGTGGGCGGCCTGCGGACCGTCGTGGCCGACCAGATCAGCGGGCTGCTCGTCGACGGTCACGACCCGATCGCCTGGGCCACCGCGCTCGGCCGGATCCTGCGCGACGAGGCCTATGCCGCGCGCCTCGCGGCGGCGGCGCCGGGCCAGGCCGCGCTCTTCTCCTGGGAGCGCACCGCCCAAGGGATCCTCGACGTCTATGCGCGTGCCCAGAAGCTGATGGCGGCGGAGCTGGCCTCGTGACCCCTGCCGAGCAGGCCGCCGCGGCCATCCGGTCGTTCCTGGCCGCCCAAGACCTCGCCTATGACGAACCCTCGGAGGGCACGTTCGTGTTCGCCCTTCCGGGGACCCACAAGCTCGAGACCCCGGTGCGGCTCCAGGTGGGCGTCCACGGCCTGGCGATCCAGGCCTTCGTGTGCCGTCAGCCCGACGAGAACCACGTCGGCGTCTATCGCTGGCTGCTGGAGAAGAACCAGCGCGGCTTCGCCGTCGCGTTCACCCTCGACGCCCTGGGTGACATCTACCTCGGTGGTCGGCTGCCGCTGTCGGCGGTCACCGAGGCCGACCTCGACACGATCCTCGGTGCTGTGCTGACCACGGCCGACGAGTCGTTCAACGTCATCCTCGAGCTCGGTTTCGCCACCTCGATCCGCAAGGAGTGGGACTGGCGTCGGTCACGGGGTGAGTCCACCGCCAACCTCGCCGCCTTCCGCGGCTGGCTCGAAGCCGCGGACGACGACCTCGCCGAGTGACTGAGGCGGTTGCCGGGCATCGGCGCGCTGTCTCGTCAGCTCGCCGGGGTCGCCTCCGGCGCGGTCGTCGTACGACGGGGCGTGCGGCGCGCGAGGGCCACCCCGGCCAGGGCGAGCACACCGCCGGCATAGGCCAGTGACGGCGGCGCCTCACCGAGGAACACCAGTCCCATCACGATGGTGATCGGTGGCACGAGATAGGTCGTGATGCCGAGGCGGCTGGCGTCCATGTGGCGCAGGGCGTAGGCCCAGGTCGTGAACGCGAGCGCCGTGGGGAACACGCCGAGATAGACGACCCACAGGATCGACGACGTGGGGGCGGCGCGGGTCTCGGTCACGAGGTTGCCGACGAAGGGCAGGCAGACGAGCAGGCCGACCGTCGCGGCCAGCCAGGTGACCTGGACCGCGGGCAGCCGGGACACCAGTGGCTTCTGGACGATCATGCTGATGGAGTAGACGAGCGCGCACAGCAGGCACAGCGCCACGCCGAGGGTGTCGCGGTCACCGCCCGGGGACGTGCTCATGGCGATCAGGGTGACGCCGCCGAAGGCGACCACCAGCCCGACGAACAGCCACCCGGTGAACCTCTCGCGCAGGAACAGCCCCGCCATGACGGCGATGAGGAGCGGCGAGGTCTGGAGCAGCATCGACGCCGTACCGGCATCGACGTGACGCTCGCCCTCGTTGAGCGAGACGTTGTAGACGCCGAACCAGAGCACCCCGATCGCGACGATGCCGGCCAGGTCGGTCCTGGTCGGGCGCTGCACGCCTCGAGCGAGCGCGACGACCGCGAGGCAGAGCGCGCCGACCGCGAGCCGCCCGAGCGTCAGCGCGCCGGGTGAGAAGTCGTGGCCCAGGTGACGGATCGCCACGAACGCCGAGGCCCACAAGATCAACGTCACCGCCACCGCTGCGACCGGGACCCAGGCCGGCGTCGCGTCGGTCTGCTGGTCGTGGCTCGAGGCCGGGGTCGTGGTCACCCGGAGAACCTACGCCACCCCACCGACATCGATCTCGCGGTTTTGGGACACGTCGTCGGAGCTGTGGAGCATGCCGATTGGCCCAAATCGGCAGGGTTTCTGCCCGAAAACCTGCCGATTTGGGCCAAACGGCGACATCCGGCACCGATCAGGCCTCCAGCTTGTAGCCCAGCCCGCGGACAGTGACGAGCAGCTTGGGCTCGCCGGGGTCGACCTCGATCTTGGCGCGGAGACGCTTCACGTGGACGTCGAGGGTCTTGGTGTCGCCGACATAGTTGGCTCCCCAGATCCGGTCGATGAGCTGGCCCCGGGTCAGCACGCGGCCGGGGTTGCGCAGGAAGTACTCGAGCAGCTCGAACTCCTTCAGCGGCAGCTTCTGGGTCGACCCGTTGACGGTGACGATATGGCGGTCGACGTCCATCCGAACCGGCCCCGCCTCGAGCACCGATGAGACCAGCTCGGGCTCGATGCCGCGACGGAGCACGGCACGGATGCGCGCGAGCAGCTCGCGAGGGGAGTAGGGCTTGGTGACATAGTCGTCGGCGCCGAGCTCGAGCCCGACGATCTTGTCGACCTCGTCGCCCTTGGCGCTGACCATGATCACCGGCACGTTGGAGGTGAGCCGGATGTGGCGGCAGACCTCGGTGCCGGGCATGCCGGGGAGCATGAGGTCGAGCAGCACGATGTCGGCGCCCGTCCGCTCGAACTCCGTGATGGCGTCGGGCCCGGTCTCGGCGATGGCGACGTCGTAGCCCTCCTTGCGCAGCAAGAAGGCCAGCGCCTCGCTATAGCTTTCCTCGTCCTCGACGACGAGAACCCTCGTCACTGATCCTCCTCGGGGGTGATGCGCGGCAGGACCAAGGTGAAGGTCGAGCCATGGCCCTCCACGGACCAGACGGTGACGTCGCCGCCGTGGGTGGCGGCGATGTGTTTGACGATCGACAGACCCAGCCCGGTGCCACCGGTGGAGCGGTGGCGGGCGGGGTCGACGCGATAGAAGCGCTCGAAGATCCGGTCGATCTCGCGTGCGGGGATGCCGATGCCCTTGTCGATGACGGCGATGTTGACCTCGGTCGGCGTACTCGAGGTCTGCACGGTGACCGACGACCCCTCCGGGGAGTAGGCCACCGCATTGGCGACCAGGTTGCTCACCGCGGCGGTGATCTGCTCCTCGTTGCCGCTGACCTCGAGGCCGTCCTCGCCCTGGACGGTCACCTCGATGGCGCGTGCCTCGGCGTCGATGAAGCTGGTGTCGACGGCGGCCTCGATGACCTTGTCGATCGAGACGGTCATCGGCGACTCCAGCGGGTCGTCGCCCTGGAGCCGGGACAGGTCGATGATCTGCTGGACGAGTCGGCTCAGCCGCTTGGTCTCCTTGAGGATCCGCTTGCTGAACTTCTCGACGGCCTCGGGGTCGTCGGCCGCGCCACGCGACGCCTCGGCCAGGAGCTGGACGGCGCCGACGGGGGTCTTGAGCTCGTGACTGACGTTGGCGACGAAGTCGCGACGGACGGCCTCGAGCCGACGCTCGCGGGTGCGGTCGTCGGCCAGCGCGAGGATGAGCCGAGGGCCGAGTGGTGCCACGCGTGCGCTGACGCTGCGGGGTGGTACGCCGGGGGTGTTGAGCTCCAGGTCGATGGTGCGGATCTCGCCGTCACGACGTACCTCGTGGGCCAGCTCCAACAGCTCGGGCACCACGAGCTGCTGGCCCTTCACGAGGCCGAGGGCGTACGCCGGCTGACGCGCGGACCACGACGTCGTTCTCGTCGAGGAGGACGGCGCTGCTGCGGAGGGCGGCCAGCACCGCGTCGACCCCGGCGGGGACGATGGGCTCGTCCCGCGGCTCGACGCCGTTCATCTGGCGGTCGGAGACGACCCAGGCGAGCGCGGCTGCGCCTGTGAGCAGTGACCCGGCCAGAGCGGCCAGGCCCATCTGGGTCGTTGGATCCACGACCTGATCGTACGCAGGGAGGTCCCCCACCAACCTCCTCGAAAGTGGCCCTATCGCCGACTGTTCACTCGGCGTTCACCCACCAGCGCCGGGGTTCACCTGGAGCACTCAATGTCTTGACCATGCGTGAGGCTTTCCACGAACAGCTCGATGCCATCTTCGGTGACCTGGCCGCCATGTCGCGGGAGGTCGAGAACGCCGTCCACTACGCCACCGAGGCCCTGATGTCCGGTGACGCCGCCATCGCCGAGTCGGTGATCAGCGCCGACGCCCAGATCGACAAGGCCGCACACCGGGTCGAGGACTCGTGTTTCCAGCCGCTGTCGCCGCAGCAGCCGGTGGCGGGGGACCTGCGAACGATCGTCGCGGCGCTGCGGATCGTCAGCGACATCGAGCGGATGGGCGACCTGTCGGTCCATGTCGCCAAGATCGCCCGGCTGCGCGTGCCCTACCTCGCCGTACCGGAGTCGGCCCGGCCCAACATGGTGTCGATGGCGCAGGTCGCCCAGGACATGGTGTCGCGGATGACGCGCATCATCCGGGAGCGCGACCTCGAGGCCGCCGGTGAGCTGGACAAGATGGACGACGAGATGGACCAGTTGCGTCGCGACAGCTTCGCCGAGCTGCTCGCCGCCGACTGGGACCACGGTGTGGAGCCGGCGGTCGACATCGCCCTGCTCGGCCGCTACTACGAGCGGATCGCCGACCACGCCGTCGAGGTCGCCCGCCGCGTGGTCTTCGTGGTCACCGGCCACATCCCCGACATCGAGGAGTAGGGCTTCCCGCCACGCCCGGCACACTTACTTCTGAGGATTCCTGTCACTTCTGGCCGAATTTCAGCCGAGAAGTGCCAGTTTCACCGGCGCGCCGGTGAAACTGACAACACGGCACGCCCGATCAGCGACCCTGCGACGCCACGGCGGCAGCGGCGGCGGCAGCGGCCTCGGGGTCGAGGTACTCACCGCCGGCGACCAGCGGCGTGAACGACTCGTCGAGGCGATAGACCAGCGGCATCCCGGTGGGGATGTTGAGGCCGGCGATGTCGGCGTCGCTGATGTTGTCGAGGTGCTTGACGACGGCGCGCAGGGAGTTGCCGTGGGCGGCGACGAGCACGGTCTTGCCGGCCTCGAGGTCGGGGACGATGTCGGAGTTCCAGTAGGGGAGCATCCGGGCGATGACATCCTTGAGGCACTCGGTGCGGGGCATCTCGTCACCGAGGCCGGCATAGCGCGGGTCACCCACCTGGGACCACTCGTCGGCGTCGTCGATCGGCGGCGGCGGTACGTCGAACGAGCGGCGCCACAGCATGAACTGCTCCTCGCCATACTGCTCGAGGGTCTGCTTCTTGTTCTTGCCCTGGAGGGCGCCGTAGTGGCGCTCGTTGAGCCGCCAGTTGCGCTTGACCGGGATCCAGTGACGGTCGGCAGCGTCGAGCGCCAGGCAGGCGGTGTTGATGGCCCGTCGCTGCACGGACGTGTGGACGACGTCGGGCAGGATGCCGGCCTCGCGCATCAGCTCGCCGCCGCGGACCGCCTCCGCCCGACCCTTCTCGGTGAGGGCCACGTCGACCCAGCCGGTGAAGAGGTTCTTGGCGTTCCACTCGCTCTCGCCGTGGCGCAGCAGGATGAGCGTGTAGGTCATGACGGTCTCCGTTTCCGAGGAGTGCAGGACGGTGCTCGGGTCAGCTCTTGTCGAGCCCGGTCCAATAGCCGGCGTCGGCGACGACGGGGGTGTTGACCGGGATGGTGGTGCCATCGCCGAGCGTGACGGTCAGCGGGACGTACTGGCCGAGCTTGAAGTCGCCGGTGACGACGATGCCCTGGTCGTCGTCGGCGAGGTTGACCAGGCCGCGGACGGGGATCGAGACGGGCGAGAAGGTCGAGACGTCTAGACCGTCGGGACCCGCGAGGGCGGTCATCGAGTTGTCGCCCTCGGAGGAGTTGTTGACCAGCGTGGTGATGAAGGTGCCGGACCCGTCGGCCTTCGCGACGATCACGGCGCTGAGGACGTCGACGTCGAAGTCGCGGTTGTCGGTGCCCATGACGATCTGGTTGACCCGGCTGGTCGCCGCGTCGCGTCCGGAGGCCGAGCACGCTGAAAGCGCAGGCAGGGTGGCCACCAGGGCCACGACGAGGGCCGTACGTCGACGAAGCTGCATGTGTGTCCCACTCCTGCGGTCATGACGGCGACCGGGACCGGTCGCCACGTTCGGTCTGCACGGTCAGCCTAGCGGGCGCGACGGGGCCGGGTCGCGCGCGGGTCCGAGCGCGCGCGCAGGCACACGCGGCGGCGGTCTGTCAAGCCCCCATGTGGCCTCTGACCTGCACAAACGCATTAGGGCGACCACCACGGCCGTGTTAGACTGGTCACCTGAGGAAGGGGTACCTGGCACATGACTTTCACTGTCGGCGAAACGGTCGTCTACCCGAACCACGGGGCCGCGGTCATCGAAGACATCGAGATGCGGACAATCAAGGGAGAGGACCGGCAGTACCTCGTACTGCGGATCGTCGCACAACAGGATCTGGTCGTGCGGGTGCCTGCCTGCAACCTCGACCTGGTCGGTGTTCGCGACGTCGTGGACAAGGAAGGCCTGGACCGCGTCTTCGACGTGCTGCGGGCCGCTCACGTCGAGGAGCCGACCAACTGGTCGCGTCGCTACAAGGCGAACCTCGAGAAGCTCCACTCCGGCGATGTCATGAAGGTCGCCGAGGTCGTGCGTGACCTGTGGCGGCGCGAGCGCGATCGCGGCCTGTCGGCCGGCGAGAAGCGCATGCTCGCCAAGGCCCGTCAGATCCTGGTCTCCGAGCTCGCGCTCGCCGAGCGGACCAACGAGGACAAGGCCGAGGCGCTGCTCGACGAGGTCCTCGCCTCCTGACATGACTCAACCGCACGTCGCCCCCGGACAGCCTCCGGGGGCTTCGTCGTTTCCGGGCTATGCCGGCCCCGACGCCACGATCGTGACCCTGGGTGACGCCGGCTCGTGGCGTGCGGCGGCCGGCGCCACCCTTCCCCTGCTGGTCATGGACGACCACTGCTCACCGACCGACGCCGCGCGCGCGGTCCAGGGCGTGCTCGACGGTCGCGACGTCGTCGTGGCCGGCGCCCCGGTGGCCGACACCGTCAAGGCCATCGAGGGCGGCTTCATCGTGGCGACCGTCGACCGTGAGGCGTTGATGGTGCTCCGCGCGCCCCTCGCGGTGAGCCCCCGGCTGGCGGCGCTCGTCGACGTGCCCATCGCCGGCGGCCTCGTCGCCTGGCTGGACCGCTGTCGGAGCCTGGGCGAGGTCGAGGTCATCGCCGTCGACGGCTAGCCACAGCAGCGACCGGGCCAGCCGGGCTCAGCTGCCACCGGCGCGCACGAAGTCCCGCGCGAAGGTGATCTTGAGGTTGGCCGGGTCGCCCGGGACGGCGGCGATCGGCAGGTCCGGCGCATAGCGCTCGAGACAGGACGCGGTGTCGGTCCCGACGAACCCGTCGCCCTGGGAGGCGGCGTACGCCGCCAGCAGGAGGCTGGCCGCGAAGGCCTGAGGGGTCTGCACGGCCGCCATCCGCTCGGGTCCGGGCGAGCCGTCGCGGGGCGTCACGTCGACGAGGTCGACCACGGGTACGGCGCCGCCGTGGTGGCGGGCGGCGGCGATGACCGCCGCGAAGAGCGCTACCCCGGCGCGCGGGCGCGCCGCGTCGTGGATCGCGACCACGTCGACGTCGCCGGCGTCGATGGCGGGTGCGAGCAGCTGAAGGGCGTTCCACTCCGACCCGTGACGAGTGGTGCCGCCGACGGCGAGCTCGATCCGGTCGTCCGTGATCCCGGCCGCGGCGAGGACCTCGGCCACGGTGGCCTCCTCGCCGTCACGGACGATCAGCACCACCGGCCCGACGCCCGGTGTCGCGAGGGCGTCGCTGACGGACCAGGCGATGATCGGCAGGTCCTCCAGCGGCAGCAGCACCTTGTTGACCTCGGCGCCGACCCGAGAGCCGGAGCCGGCGGCCAGGATGACCACGGCTGCCTGAGGGTCAGTCATCGGTCCCCGCGCCGACCGCACCCGGGCCGAGCACCAGCGCCGTGGCGATCGCGGCGACCCCCTCGCCGCGGCCGGTGAGCCCGAGACCGTCGGTCGTGGTGGCCGAGACCGTCACCGGCGCCCCCAGGGCCTTCGACAGCACCTGCTCGGCCTCGGCGCGCCGTGGGCCGAGGCGCGGCCGGTTCCCGATTACCTGGACCGCGACATTGCCGATCCGGAAGCCGGCGTCGTGGAGACGACGGGCCGTCTCGCTGAGGAAGGCGGCCCCGCTGGCCCCGGCCCACGCCGG
>JAXLSN010000054.1:0-17900 GCA_046330595.1 Nocardioidaceae bacterium | reverse complement strand
CTTCTTCATCGGCGTCTTCAACCTGCTGCCGCTGCTGCCGCTCGACGGCGGTCACATCGCGGGTGCGCTGTGGGAGGGCCTGCGTCGGCGGATCGCCCGGCTGCTCAAGCGACCCGACCCCGGCTACGTCGACGTCGCCAAGCTGCTGCCCGTCGCCTACGTCGTCGGCGCGGCGATGCTGGTGATGGGCCTCGTGCTCATCGTGGCCGACCTGGTCGTGCCGATCCACGTCGCCTGACCGGTCGGCGCGGTCGCTGCTGCTACCTCGAGGGTGCTGCGGTGGTCGACCGCACGACGAGCCGGGGAGGGACCACCGTCTCCGCGGGGTCGACCGAGCGTGACTCGATCCTCGTGATCGCCCGGTCGAGCGCGGCTGCCGCGAGGGCGCTGGTGTCCTGTGCCACCGTCGTCAGGGAGACGCTCTCGAGCCCGGCGACGGAGGCGTCGTCGAAGCCCGTCACGGAGAGGCGGCCAGGGATGTCGACTCCCCGGAGACGCAGGATGGACATGAGCCCGACCGCGCAGCTGTCGTTGAACATGCAGACGGCGGTGGGGAGCCCGTCCTCCAGCAGCGCCTTGGCCGCGCGCTCTCCGTCCCGCTCGACGAGCCCCCCGCCCACGAGGCGGATGTGGTCTGCGAGCCCGTGTCTGCGCATCGCTGCCTGGTAGCCGCGTCGACGTTCCAGGGAGCCACCTGCGTCACCGGCATGCACATGGGCGATGTCCCGGTGTCCGAGGGAGACCAGATGGTCGACGGCGAGCTTCGCGCCCTGGACGTCGTCGGTGCGGACCACGTCGACGCTCCGGGTTCGCACCGATCGTGCCACCACCACCACCGGCACCTGCGCCGCAAGCTCGTCGAGCGCGGACGTGCGCAGGTGAGGTCCGATCAGGATGACCGACTCGCATCGATACGCCAGGAGGTCCTGGACTGCCGTCGCCTCGGTTCGGTTGGGGGAGTGGGGGCTGATGATCAACTCATAGCCGGAACCGACGGCTGCGTTGTAGAGCCGCTCCAGGAAACCGGTGTGGAACTCTCCCCGCAGCTGGAAAGCGACACCGATGGTGCGCGTGCGGCTGCGTCGCAGGAGCCGTGCGCGGTGGTCGAGCTGGTAGCCCATCTCGGTGGCCACCCGTCTGACGTGCGCTCGGGTCTCGGCGCTCGCGCCGGGTGCGTCTCGCATGACGATCGAGACCAGGGCTCGGGACACGCCGGCGGCCTCGGCGACGTCCGACATCGTCACCGACGTGGACTTCCGTGGCGCCATGAACAGCCTCCTGTGCCTCTGGTCGCGGTTCGAGTGTAGGGGCCACAACACCTCAGCAGAATGTATTGACATACCCACTTGTGACCGGTAACACTAGATCGATCTAGTAGAGCATCTCAGTCGTCGGGAGGCCACAACATGTTCGGTGGGCAGGACGCCCTCGCCGACCCGGTTCGGGTCGCGTTGATCGGAGTCGGAAGGATCGGTACGTCGCACGCCACCCTGCTGGCGCGCCGGGTGCCGGGCGCCGAGCTGGTCAAGGTGGTGGATCCCCGCCCCGGGGTCGCCGGCGAGCTGGCCGCGACCCTCGGCTGCGCGGCCGGCACCGACCCCGAGGAGGTCTGGGCCGACCCGTCGATCGAGGCCGTCGTCATCAGTGCGTCCTCCACCGCACATGCAGATCTCATCGAGCAGGCGGCGGGCGCGGGCAAGGCCGTCTTCAGCGAGAAGCCGGCGGGCATGACCATCGCGGAGATCGATCGCGGGATCGATGCGACGCGAGCTGCCGGCGTTCCCTTCCAGGTCGGCTTCAACCGCCGCTTCTCCTCGGACTTCGCCGCCGGCCGAGAGCTGGTCGCCAACGGGTCCATCGGCACGCCGCAGCTGATGCGGTCGGTCACCCGTGACCCTGGTCTGGCCAACCCGGGAGCCGTTCCTCCCTGGACGATCTTCACCCAGACCCTGATCCATGACTTCGACTCCCTCCTGTGGCTCAACCCTGGTGCGGAGCCGGTCACGGTGCACGCCACCGCCGATGCTCTGGTGGCGCCCGACTTCAAGGAGTCGGGGCTGCTCGACACGGCGGTGGTGGTGATCACCTTCGACAACGGAGCCATCGCCGTGGCCGAGGCCAGCTTCTCGGCGGTCTACGGCTACGACATCCGCGGCGAGGTCTTCGGGTCCGCAGGCATGGTGACCATGGGCGAGCACGCCACGTCCTCCCTGCGCCACTACGCGGCCGACGGTCGTCACGTCGACACCGTCCGCAGCGACACCGACCTGTTCGCGGACGCCTACACGGCCGAGCTGGTCGAGTTCGCGGACGCCGTGCGCGAGAAGCGTGAACCCTGCGTCACGGGTCACGACGCTCGACGCGCGTTCGTGCTCGCCCAGGCGTGCATCGACTCCATGACCCTCGGCCGCACGGTCCAGGTCTCCGAGGTGGACGCGCGATGACCACATCACCCTTCGTCCTGGCCGTCTGCGCCGAGATGGTCTACACCGAGCTCCCGCTCCTGGAACGTGTCCAGCGCATCCACGACCAAGGTTTCGCGGTGGAGATCTGGGGGTGGCCCGACAAGGACCTCGACGCGCTGGCCGCCACGGGCGCGCGGTTCACGTCGATGACGGGCTACATCGAGGGGAGCCTGACCGATCCCGACGGCGCCGACGTGCTGCTCCGCACTGCCGAGGAGTCGATCAGGGCGGCCGAGGTCCTGGGGAGCCCCAACCTCAACCTGCACGGGACCGGCCTGGGCGAGGGCGGTCTTCCCGTGGCCCCGGTCGAGACGGTCACCGGCCCGATGTGGCTCGCCGCCGAACGGACCCTCAGCCGGATCGCCGCGCTCGGTGAACGTGAGGGCGTGGTGTTCACCATCGAGAACCTCAACACCGACGTGGATCACCCGGGCACCCCGTTCGCCAAGGCCGCGGACACCAGCGCCCTCGTGGCGGCCGTCGGGAGCCCTCACCTCAGGATGAACCTCGACCTCTACCACGCGCAGATCGGCGAGGGGAACCTCATCGAGCTCCTCCGCTCCACGGCCGGCCTCGTGGCGGAGATCCAGGTCGCCGACGTGCCCGGACGCTGCGAGCCCGAGACGGGCGAGATCAACTACCCGGCTGTTGCCCGCGCCCTCGCGCAGACGGGCTATCGGGGCACGGTCGGCCTGGAGGCGTGGGCCTCCGGCGACAGTGATCTCGCCCTCGACCGGTTCCGCCGCGCCTTCAGCGAGCCGGCGTCGTGACGCCCGCACACCCTTGCCCCCTCAATCACTACCGGATTGGATCATGATCGTGACCAGTGCCATCTCGGCGGCGCGTGTCGCCGCCGCACCCATCTCCTGGGGCCTCTGTGAGGTCCCCGGTTGGGGCTACCAGCTCACGCCGGAGCGCGTGCTGTCGGAGATGCGAGGCCTCGGCCTCGCTGCGACCGAGTTCGGGCCCCCCGGGTTCCTGGCCGCGGAGCCGGCGGCCAGGGCCGCACAGCTCGGCGCCGCCGGCCTGGCCGCCGTCGGGGGCTTTCTGCCGGTGCTCCTCCACGACCCGGGCCACGATCCGCTGCCCGAGGTCGAGGCGTTCGTCGACGAGTGCGTGGCCACCGACGCCGGCGTGGTCGTCCTGGCGGCCTTCACCGGCACCGACGGCTACGACGCGCGACCACAGCTGGACGAGGACGGCTGGGCGACGCTCCTCGGCAACCTCGACCGGATCTCCGACCGCGTGGCACAGCGCGGCCTGGTCGCCGCGCTGCACCCGCACATCGGCACCATGATCGAGAACGGCGACGAGGTGGCACGAGTCCTGGCCGGCTCCCGAGTCGGGCTCTGCATCGACACCGGGCATCTGGCTGCCGCGGGCGCCGACCCGGTCGCCATCGCTCGCTCGGCGCCCTCCCGAGTTCGACACGTCCACCTGAAGGACGTCGACGCGAACCTGGCAGGGCGCGTCGCAGCGGGTGACCTCGCCTTCGGTGAAGCCGTCCGCGAGGGCATGTTCCAGCCTCTGGGCCAGGGGGATGTCGACATCCGCGGCCTCGTCGAAGCGCTCGAGGGCGCAGGCTACGACGGCTGGTACGTCCTGGAGCAGGACGTGATGCTGGCCGGTGAGCCAGGCGGCGAAGGGCCGCTCGCCGACGTCCGGACCAGCCTCGACTTCCTGCTCGACCCATCGGCGGAACCCACCGCCTGACCCCCAGTTGTCCGCTGTGAGGGCAGCGGCGAACACAAGGAGAAACAACGACATGACCATCCGACGCAAGCTCGCTGCCGCCCTGGCAGGTGGATTGCTGCTCTTCACCGCTGCCTGCAGCACCGGTTCGGACAGCAACGGCGACAGCAACTCCGGCGACTCGGGCGACAACAACGCCGCGTCGTCCGGTGACATCCGCATCGACGTCATCACCCACGGCGCGCCCGGCGACTCCTTCTGGGACGTCGTCAAGGCGGGGGCCACCAAGGCCGGCGACGACCTCGGCGTGGACCTCCACTACCAGAGCGACCCCGACCCCGGGAAGCAGTCGACCCTGATCGACAACGCGGTGGCGGACGGCACCGACGGCGTGGTCGTCTCCATGGCCAACCCGGACGCGCTCGAGGACTCCATCAAGGCGGCTGTCGCTGCCGGCGTGCCGGTGATCACCATCAACTCCGGCATCGACTACTGGCAGGACTTCGGCGCCATCACCCACGTGGGCCAGGGCGAGAAGATCGCGGGCAACAGCGCGGGTGACCAGTTCAACACCGCCGGGGCCAAGAACGTCATCTGCGTGATCCAGGAGGCCGGCAACGTCGCTCTCGAGGACCGCTGCGCCGGCGCCAAGGAGACCTTCTCCGGCACCATGACGAACCTGCAGACCGACAACACCGACCTCGCCGGTTCGCAGGCGACCATCGAGGCCAAGCTGCAGACCGACGAGTCCATCGACGGCATCCTCACGCTCGGCGGCGACATGGCCGGCGCAGCGGTCGCCGCTGTCGATGCCTCGGGTCGCGACGTCAAGGTGGCCACGTTCGACCTCAACGCCGACGTGGCCCAGAACGTCCTCGACGGCAAGCTGCTCTTCGCGATCGACCAGCAGCCCTTCGTCCAGGGCTACGTCGGCGTGACCGGCATCTACCTCAAGGTCATCAACGGCAACGACCTCGGCGGCGGCCAGCCGGTCTACTCCGGCCCGGCGATCGTCACCAAGGACAATGCCGAGTCCGTCCTGGCCTACGCCAAGGGCGGGACTCGCTGATCGAGGGGGCGCCGGGCGACCCGTTGCGGCCGCCCGGCGCCCTTCGACAGTCTCGGTCCTACACCTGAGGAGGAACCCGTGAGCACTGAGCAGACCGAAGCCCCGGCAGCCGCCGTGGCCGACGAGCGGCTGGGCCGGCACGCCGGGCTGGCGGGCATCCTGCGCCGCCCCGAGGTCGGTGCGGCCGTCGCTGCCGTCATCATCGCCATCTACTTCACGACCACCACGTCCGGCTTCGCCAAGCCGGGTGGCATGAGCACGTGGCTGTTCACCTCGTCCCAGATCGGCATCATGGCGGTCGCGGTGGCGCTGCTGATGATCGGCGGAGAGTTCGACCTGTCCGCCGGAGCCATGCTGGGCACGACCGGTCTCGTGACCGGCATCATGATGACCAAGTGGGGGGTCAACGTCTGGGTGGCCATCCTGGCCGCCCTGCTGATCGCCGTTCTCATCGGGGCCATCAACGGGATCCTGGTCATGCGGACCGGCCTTCCATCCTTCATCGTCACACTCGGCACGTTCTTCGTGCTCCAGGGCGTCAACCTCGCCGTCACCAAGATCCTCATCGACAAGGTGTCGGTCACCGGCCTTCGTGACACCCCGGACTTCACGCAGGGCCAGCAGCTGTTCGGCTCGTTCGTGAAGATCGACCTGGGCGGCCAGCTGCCGCTGACGGTCTATGCCGCTACCTTCTGGTGGCTCGCGGTGACCGCGGTCGCCACCTGGGTGCTGCTGCGGACCCGGGCCGGCAACTGGATCTTCGCCGTCGGTGGTGCTCAGGTCAGCGCCCGACAGGTCGGAGTCCCCGTCTTCAAGACCAAGGTCGGCCTGTTCATCACCGTCTCGGTCGCGGGCTGGCTGGTCGGCATGCTCTCCCTGTTCAAGACGACGGGAGTCCAGTCGATCACCGGTGTCGGACAGGAGTTCGTCTACATCATCTGCGCCGTCGTCGGCGGCTGCCTGCTCACCGGTGGCTACGGGTCGGCCCTGGGCGCGGCCCTGGGCGCGCTCATCTACGGCATGGTCTCGCAGGGCATCGTCTACGCCGGCTGGGACAACGACTGGCTCTACGCCTTCCTCGGCGTCATGCTGCTCGGTGCGGTGCTGGTCAACAACTGGGTCAAGTCCCGAGCGGAGGCAATGAAATGAGCCACGCAGACACTCTCGACGCCGGTCCCGCCAACGGACCCGAGCTGCCGCCACCCGGCACGTCGATCATCGAGGTCACCGACATCGGCAAGTCCTACGGGAGTGTGATCGCCCTGCGCGACGTGACGACCGCCGTGAAGACGGGCGAGGTCACGTGTGTGCTGGGCGACAACGGCGCCGGCAAGTCGACGTTCATCAAGATCCTGGCTGGGGCGCATGCGCACACAGCCGGCGAGTTCCTGGTCGACGGGGTCGCCCGCAAGTTCTCGTCCCCCCGCGAGGCGCTCGAGCTCGGCATCGCCACGGTCTACCAGGACCTGGCCGTGGTCCCGCTGATGCCCGTCTGGCGCAACTTCTTCATCGGGTCCGAGATCACCAAGGGGTGGGGGCCGTTCCGCCGGCTCGACGTCGACCGCATGAAGGAGATCACCCGCTCCGAGATGCTCGCGATGGGCATCGACCTGCGCGACGTCGAGCAGCCCATCGGGACTCTGTCTGGCGGCGAGCGACAGTGCGTCGCCATCGCTCGTGCGGTCTACTTCGGTGCCCGCGTCCTCATCCTGGACGAGCCGACCGCCGCGCTCGGCGTGCGCCAGTCCGGTGTCGTGCTCAAGTACGTCGCGGCGGCGCGCGACCGTGGGCTGGGCGTCATCCTGATCACCCACAACCCGCACCACGCCTATCCGGTGGGAGACCGTTTCATGCTGCTCCGGCGTGGCCGGAGCATGGGCGACTACACCAAGGACGAGCTGTCTCTCGACGAGCTGGTCGCCATGATGGCCGGTGGCGCGGAGCTCGAGGCCCTGAGCCACGAGCTGCAGCGCTCGATGCCCGACTCGGAGGTGGCCAAGCAGATGGCGGCCGAGGCTGCGGAGTTCAGCGAGGTGCCCGAGCCGTGAGCACCGCCCGGGGGGCCCTCGGGGTCGCGGTCGTCGGGTTCGGGTGGATGGGAGAGGTGCACACCCGGGCGCACGCCCGGCTGCTGCACCACTATCCGGCCGCGCCCCTCGCGCCCCGGCTCGTCGTCGCCGCCGACCCCGAGCAGCGGCGTCGCGACCATGCCGTGCAGAGCTATGGGTTCGAGTCGGCGGTCGCCGACTGGACCGAGGTCGTCGCACGACCGGACGTGGACGTCGTGAGCGTCTGCGGCCCCAACTTCGTGCACCGGGAGATCGCGGTCGCCGCCGCCAAGGCAGGCAAGCACGTCTGGGTGGAGAAGCCTGCGGGGCGCAATCTCGCCGACACCCTGGAGATCGCCGATGCTGTCACGGCGGCAGGAGTGATGTCCTCGGTCGGCTTCAACTACCGCAACGCGCCCGCCGTGGAGGCGGCCCGCGAGCTGGTGGTGTCGGGACAGCTGGGTGCCGTCGAGGCCGTGTCCGTCGAGTTCCTCGCTGACTACTCCGCACACCCCGATGGCGCCCTGTCGTGGCGGTTCGACCCGGAGTACGCCGGCACCGGAGTCCTCGGTGACCTGGCGAGCCACGGGTTCGACCTCGCACGCCACGTTGCGGGTGAGGCGACCGGACAGGTGGTGGACCTCGTGGCCGACACCGCGACCTTCATCCCCGAGCGACCGCAGGCGTCGGGCGCGGTCTCCCACTATGCGACGGCGAGTGGCGGTGCGCTGGGCCCCGTCGGCAACGAGGATGCGGCCTGGGCCCTGATGCGTTTCGAGTCGGGCGCGCGCGGCCGGTTGGAGGCGTCGCGGGTCGCGGTCGGTGACCAGTGCCGCTATCGGGTCGAGGTCCGCGGCACCAGGGGCGTCGTCGCCTGGGACTTCCGCCGGATGCAGGAGCTGCAGGTATGCCTGGGGGGTGACGGCTACCAGGATGCCGCCTGGGAGACGCGGTTCGTCGGGCCTGGGACCGGAGAGCTCGCGTCGTTCCAGCCGGGTGCCGGCATGACGATGGGCTACGACGACCTCAAGGTCGTCGAGTGCGAGCGACTCGTGCGCTCCATCGCCGAGGAGCGGCCCATCGGGGCGACGATCGCGGATGCCGTTGTCGCCGCTCGCCTGATCGAGGCGGTCGTCGCCTCGAGCGCCGCCCGGACGTGGGTGACGGTGTGAGCCCCCGACCCGCACAAGCCGGCCCGATCGAGGAGGAGATCTGATGGACGTGGTGCGCGTTGGGGTGATCGGCGTCGGAGTCATGGGTGCCGACCATGTCCGGACGCTGTCGTCGTGGGTCTCCGGCGCCTGTGTCGCCGCGGTCTTCGACGCGGCCACGGACCGAGCCGCCGACGTAGCGGCCGCGGTCGCAGCCACCTCCACGGCGACGGCCGAGGATCTGATCCGCAGCCGAGACGTCGACGCCGTGGTGATCGCGGCGCCGGACCCGCTGCACGAGGGCCTGGCCCTGGCCTGCCTGGAGGCCGGAAAGCCGGTGCTGTGCGAGAAGCCCCTCGCCGTCGGCTCCGCGGGCACCCGGCACATCGTGGACGCGGAGGTGGCCCTCGGGCGGCGGCTCGTGCAGGTGGGCTTCATGCGCCGGTTCGACCCGGCTTTCGTTGCGCTCCGTGCTGCGGTCACGGACGGCAGCATCGGCACCGCTCGCCTCATGCACTGCCTGCACCGCAACGTCGCCGCTCACCCGACCGCGACCTCACCGGGCGTCGTCAGCAACTCGATGATCCACGAGCTCGACCACGTCCCGTGGCTCTTCGGGTCGCCGTTGACCGCCGTCACGATCAGCGCGCCGCGCATCGGCAAGGGCGACGGTGACCTGCTGGACACCCAGGTGGCGCTGCTCGAGACGGAGTCGGGTGCCCTGGCGACGGTCGAGGTCTCGGTCAACGCTCGCTACGGCTACGACGTGCAGGTGGAGGTGGTGGGCGACGCGGGCACCGCTCGACTGACCCCGCCCTACGGCATCGAGCGCCGGCGCGACGGGAGCGACGGCCGAGAGGTCACTTCCGACTGGGTGGGTCGGTTCGCCGATGCCTACCGCGTCGAGCTGGCCACCTGGACCGAGTCCGTCCGCACCGGCATCGCCGCAGGGCCGTCGGCGTGGGATGGACACCTGGCCACCCTGGCGGCCGAGGCCGGTGTCCGCTCGCTCGAGGGCGGCGGCCGTGTGGAGATCGATGCGGGGGAGAGGCCCTCTCTCTACGCCTGAGCAGGTCAGGCGCGGCCGAGGTGGATCTCGAAGGAGTAGCGGCTGGCGGCGTAGAGGTGAGTGGCGTACTCCACGATGCGGCCGGCCTCGTCCATGGTCTCGCGCTGCATGGTGAGCAGGGCCGCTCCCTTGGACTCGCCCAGCAGGGCCGCCTCGTCGGGAGTGGCCGACCGCGCCCCGACGACCTGCGTCGCTGAGAAGAGGTAGATCCCGCTGCGACGCATGAGGTCATAGAGACCGGTGCTCTCCAGGTCGTCGCGACCGAACTCGACGATGGAGGCGGGCAGGTAGTTGGTCATCTTGGCGATCGGGTTGCCCGCCGCGCTCCGCACCCTGACGATCCGGAGGACCGGGTCCCCCGGGCTGATGCGGAGGTGTTCGGCGACCTCGACGTCGCAGTCGACCTCGTCGAAGTCCAGGACCTCGGTCGTGGGCTTCTGCCCGCTGCTGGCCAGGTCGTCATAGAAGCTCGTGAGCTCGAGGGGACGGCGGACCTTGGGCTGGACCACGCGGGTGCCGATGCCGCGCCGACGGACGATCAGGCCCAGGTCGACGAGGTGCTCCATCGCCCGGCGCATCGTCGGCCGGGACACGCCCATGGTGTCGGCCAGCGCGATCTCGTTCTCGAACAGCGTGCCGGGGGGCACGGTGCCCGACGAGATGGCCTGCTCGAGGTGCTGGGCGACCTGGAAGTAGAGGGGGATCGGGCTGTCGCGGTCCACGGCGAAGGTCCGAAGGACGGCGTCCATGGGGTCTGACGTTGCTGCCACATAGTCAGTATGTCAGATCAACTTGCCGAAACCCGACGATTGTCGTGACCGGCGAGCGTGGGGTCGGCTCAGGTCCGAGGGGCGGGACCGGTCGAGGACCGGATGACGAGCTCGGGCTCGAGCACGAGCTCGCGGTCGGCGACCGCCTCTCCGGCGCACCGGGCCATCACCCGCTCGACGGCCAGCCGAGCCATCTCCTGCGGCAGCTGCTGGATGCTCGTCAGGTCGAAGCCGTGAGCGCTGGCCAGCACGCTGTCGTCGAAGCCCACGACGGAGAAGTCGTCGGGCACGCGCAGGCCCTGCTGCTGGAAGACCGTCATCGCCGCGGCCGCGAGGTCGTCGTTGAACCCGATCACGGCCGTGGGAAGCTCCCGGCCTTCTCCCAGGAACTGCGAGGTGGCCCGCTGCCCGTCCAGCTGGTCCTCGCCGTCACACACCAGCAGCGTGGCGGAGTCCTCCAGCCCGTGCGAGCGCATCGCCTCGAGGAAGCCGTCTCGACGCGAGAGGGCGACCAGGCCGTCGCCGCCCTGGAGGTGCATGATCCGGCGGTGTCCGAGGCGCACCAGGTGGTCGACGGCCAGGCGCATCCCTGTCTCGTCGGAGGTGCGGATGATGTCGACCCGAGGGTCGGCGACGTGCCAGCCCACGACGACCACCGGCACCTGGCCGGCCAGCAGCGGTTGCTCCACCGGAGGCCCGAGCATGACGAGGGCGTCGAACCGGAAGTCCTGCAACGAGCGCAGCGCGGCCTCCTCGCCCCGCTTGGGGGTGAGGGCGCTCAGCACGAGGTCCCAGCCGTGCTCCTGCGCGGCGTCGTAGAGCCCGTCGATCAGCTCGAGGTGGAAGCGTCCCGCGCGTCCGAACACGACACCGATGACGTGTGCGCGCAGGCTGGCCAGCGCCCGGGCTCGGACATCCGGGCGATAGCCCAGCTCGCGAGCGGCGGTGAGGATGCGCTCGCGGCTGGCCGCGCTGGCACCGGGCGCGTCCCGCATCACGATCGAGGCCAGGGCCGTGGAGACGCCCGCGCGCTTCGCGACGTCGGCGAGGGTGACCCGCCGGCGAGCACGCGTCGCGTCCATCGCTCCTCCTGGTGCTGTGGGGCGTCGAGCACACCTTAGGTCGGCGCTCGCGGCGGCGGGCGGCGACCCGCTGAGGGGACCTCACCCGGTCGCGCCGGGCTGGGATCACCACCTGTCCTGAGTTTAGAGCGTTCTAAGTGCCAGAAACTAGAGCGCTTAAAAAAGTCAGGACAAAGTATTGACATGACGTTAACGGGTGGGGTTCTCTTGTGACTGGCGCCACAAGGGCGCCGCCAACAGGCAGCAAGCGCCCGACCGGACGAAGACGAGCGGGCCGGCACTTTGAGAGAGGGAGCTTCCGGTGTCAGTGAAGAAGTCTCACAACCGCTGGGCACGCCCGGCCCTGGGCGTGGTCGCAGCGGCGACGCTCTTCCTTGCCAGCGCCTGCGGCGGTGGCGACAACGGCTCGAACGGCTCGAACGGCTCCAGCGACGGCGCCGCCGCGAGCGGTGACGGGCCGGTCATCTACGTGGTGGGCGGCAAGGCCGACGACCCGTTCTGGTCCAAGGTCAAGCGCGGCGCGGACGACGCGGGCAAGGTCGTTGCCGCGTCGGGTGGCAAGGTCGTCTGGCTCGGCCCCAAGAACTACGACAACCTCGGCCCGGATGCGGCCAAGCTCATCCAGACAGCGGTGAGCCAGGACGCTGACGCCGTCGTCGGCGCCGACTGGGTCCCCGAGGCCCAGGACGACGCCTTCAAGCAGGTCGTGAGCGAGGGCATCCCGCTGGTGATCTACAACTCCGGTGGTCTCGAGGCCGCGGACATTGTGGGCGCGATGAACTACGTCGGCAGCGACGAGGCCGTCGCGGGCGAGGCCGGTGGTGAGTTCTTCGGCAACAACGGCAACAAGAACGTCATCTGCGTCAACACGCTGCCGGGCGCTGCCAACACCGAGGCTCGCTGCCAGGGCGTCGCCGACGGCATCGCCAAGTCCGGGGGCACGTCGACCCAGCTCCCGCTGCCTTCGTCCCAGTTCGGTGACCCCACCGCGGTGGCTCAGGCGATCAAGGCGGCGCTGCTCAAGGACGACACCATCGACGGCGTCATCACGATCAGCTCCTCGGACGCGGAGTCGGCCTTCAGCGGCATCGAGCAGGCCGGCGTGGGCGACAAGGTCGACCTGGGCACGTTCGACATGGACGAGAACCAGCTGAGCCGGATCAAGGACGGCAAGGAGCTGTTCTGCATCGACCAGCAGCCCTACATGCAGGGCTACCTCGCCGTCTCGATGCTCTACGGCTACGTGCAGTACGGCCTCGAGCTTCCCGGCAAGCCGCTTCTCACCGGCCCGGCGATCATCAGCGCCGACAACGTCGACTCCGCCATTGCGGGCGCCAAGGCCGGAGTCCGCTAGTCCCTTCGGGTCGGGCCCGCTCGGGCGGGTCCGACCCGGTCCCCGGCACACCACCAGCGGTATCCACGACAGGGAGCAACCACCATGTCAGTGCAGGAACAGGCACGGCCCACGGCGGCGAGACCAGCGACGAGTGGGGTCTCGCTCGGCAACCTGATGCGACGGCCGGAGGCCGGCGCGTTGATCGGAACCCTGGGGGTCTTCGTCTTCTTCGCCATCTTCGGCGGCTCGACCTTCATGTCGGCCGGTGGCTTCGCCAGCTGGCTCAACGTCGCGGCGGAGCTCGGCATCATCGCCATCCCCGTCGGCCTGCTGATGATCTCGGGCGAGCTGGACCTCTCGGTCGGCTCGGTCCTGGCCTCGAGCTCCATGACGACGGCCATCGTGTCCGGGCACTGGGGCGCGCCGACCATCGTCGGAATCGTGTGCGCGCTCGCGGTCGGTCTCGGCGTCGGCTTCCTCAACGGGCTGCTCGTCACCCGCACCCAGGTGCCCTCCTTCGTGGTCACCCTGGCGACGAACTTCGGGTTGGCAGGTCTCGCTCTCGGCGTGACCCGCGCGGTCACCGGGAGCACCAGCGTCGCCATCACTCCGGACGCCTGGGCCAAGAGCCTCCTGGGCACGCTCCAGGCCGACAAGTTCGAGGTCGCCATCTGGTGGTGGGTCGCCGTGGTCCTCGCCGTCGGCTGGGTCCTGCACGTGAGCAAGTACGGCAACTGGGTGTTCGCCGTCGGCGGCGACGAGCAGAGCGCTCGCGCGACCGGGATCCCCGTCAAGGAGGTCAAGATCGCGCTCTTCATGGGATCGGCGTTCGGCGCCGCACTCGTGGGAGTCATCCAGACCGTTCTCTACAACAGCGCTCAGGTCGCCAACGGCCAGGCATTCGTCTTCAACTCCATCATCGCGGTGGTCATCGGCGGGGTGTTGCTGACCGGTGGCTATGGATCCGTGGTCGGTGTGACGCTCGGGACCCTCACCTTCGCCATCGTCAGCCAGGGCATCTACTACACCGGCTGGAACGCCGACTGGGCCGCGCTGATCCTCGGCGTCCTCCTCCTCATCGCGGTGCTGATGAACAACACCTTCCGCAGGCTGGCGCTGTCCTACGCGCCCCGTACCAAGAAGAAGGGCTGAGCCATGGCCGAGCCGCTGCTGAAGCTGAGCAACATCTCCAAGTCGTTCGGTCAGAACGACGTCCTCACGGACATCTCGCTCGAGGTGTTCCCCGGTGAGGTCCTCTGCCTCCTGGGAGACAACGGTGCGGGCAAGTCGACGTTGATCAAGGTCCTGTCCGGGTTCCACGAACCCACCATCGGCGCGATGGAGGTCGACGGGACGCCGGTGCAGTTCAAGAGTCCTCGCGACGCGAGCGGTCACGGAATCGCGACCGTGCACCAGTTCGGCGGCACCTTCCCGCTGATGAGCATCGGTCGGTCCTTCTTCGTGGGCGCTTAGCCCACCAAGGGCTTCGTCCCGTTCAAGCGGTTCGACCGCAAGTTCGCCGGAGACGTCGCCGTCCGCGAGATGCAGAGCCTGGGCATCACCCGCGTGACCGACGGTGACCGTCTGGTCGGCGGGCTGTCGGGCGGAGAGCGCCAGGCCCTGGCGATCGGCCGTGCGGTCTACTTCGGTGCCTCGGTGCTGATCCTCGACGAGCCGACCGCCGCCCTGGGCGTCAAGGAGGCAGCCCATGTCCTGCGCATCATCATGCAGGCTCGCAAGAAGGGGGTCGCCGTCATCCTCGTCACCCACAACGTGACGCACGCGATGACCGTGGGCGACCACTTCGCGGTTCTCATCCACGGCGCCCTGGCGGCGGACTTCCGCAAGGGGGAGCGCACGCGCGAGGAGATCACCGACCTGATGGCCGGTGGTGAGGCGATGGCCGAGCTCGAGGCCGAGATCGAGGAGTACCAGCGCGCCCACGAAGGTCATCCGCCCGACCCCCAGGGCTGACGACGACCTGGCGGGACCTCGGTCCCCACGGAGCGGCGGCAAGCCTCGGGCAGTCGCGGTGCGGCCGCCCGGACCACCTGCACCACCCATCACGAGACAGAGAAGGACTGGGACGAGACATGAGTGAGAACTCCCTGGGCGTGGCCGTCATCGGGGCCGGCATGGTCGGACGCGCGCACGCGGCCGGGTACGCCGCGGCTCGTCAGCGCTACGACCTGGACCTGCCGGAGGTGCGGCTCGTCGCCGTCGCCGACGCGCACGAGCCGTTCGCCGTCGACGCCGCGGCGCGGTTCGGCTACGGGCGGGCCGAGACCTCGTGGCAGGCCGTCGCCGAGGCCGACGACATCGACGTGGTGTCGATCGCGATCGCCAACGAGCTGCACCGGCCGGTGCTCGAGGCCCTGCTCGACGCGGGGAAGCACGTCATCTGCGAGAAGCCGCTGGCACCGTCGGTGGCGGACGCCCGGGCGATGGTGGCCGCGGCCGAGGCGGCCACGACCCAGTCGGGCGTCGGGTTCTCGTTCCGGCGCTCGCCGGGCATCAACGCCATTCGCGAGCAGATCGAGAGCGGCTCCATCGGCGACGTCCGGCACTTCAACGGCCACTACTGGTGCGACTACGCGCAGGACCCCGACGCGCCCATCAGCTGGCGCTACAAGGGCGGCCCGGGCACCGGGGCGCTCGCCGACATCGGTTCCCACATGATCGACCTGGGGGAGTACCTCTGCGGCCCCATCGCGAGCGTGAGCGGTGCCGTCTTCCAGACCTTCACCACCGAGCGTCCCGTGCCCGTCGGCGCCGTCGTCGGTCACGCCGCCGGTGGTGCGGTCAGCGACCAGAAGGACACGGTCGACAACGAGGACATCGCCACCTTCACGGCGACCTTCCAGTCCGGCGCTGTGGGCACGTTCTCGATCTCTCGGATCACCCACGGCCTCCCCAACGGGCTGGGCTTCGAGGTCATCGGTGCCACGGGGGCCGCCGCGTTCGACCTGAACCGTCCCGGCGAGTTCACCTTCGCCGACCAGGGGCCCGACGGCAAGACCAACGGCTACCGCAGCGTCCTCCTCGGCCCCCAGCACCCCGGGCTCACCCGCGGCCTGGCCATGGACTTCCCCTCGGTGGGATACGGCCAGAACGACCTGTTCGTCTGGCAGGCCAGGGCCTTCCTCGACCAGGTGGCCGGCATCGGCAAGCTGGCTCCACTGCCGTCGCTCGCCCACGGCCTGCACAACATGGAGCTGCTCGCCGCCGTCACCGAGTCCGCCCTCAACGGCGGGCGCGAGGTCAAGCTCGCCTGACGGGCGCTGCCCCGTTCCCCACCCCACGACAGCTCGAAGGGAACCATCATGAAGCTGGGCCTGTACAACGCGATCCTCCACGACCGGAGCCTCCCCGAGGCGATCAAGGTCGTGGCCGACCTCGGCCTCACCGGGCTCGAGGTCAACACCGGCGGGTTCCTCCCCGCCGTCCACGTCCCGACCATGGACGACATCCTGGTCAGCGACACCGCTCGCGACGACTTCCTGGGCCAGTTCGAGGGGACCGGGGTCGCCATCGCCGGCCTCAACTGCAACGGCAACCCGCTGCACCCCAACCCGGTGATCGGCGAGAAGCACGCCGAGGACGTCCGTCGCTCGATCCGGCTCGCCGAGAGGCTGGGACAGCACCGGGTCGTCACGATGTCCGGCCTCCCGGGCGGCGAGCCCGGAACGGTCCGGCCGAACTGGATCGTCAACGCCTGGAACTCGGCCGCCCTCGACGTCCTCGACTACCAGTGGCAGATCGCGGCGGACTTCTGGCGCGAGACCGACCGGCTGGCTCGCGACCACGACGTCAAGGTGGCGCTGGAGCTGCACCCGCAGAACATCGTGTTCAACTCGGCCAGCATCCAGCAGCTCGTCGACCTCACCGGCGCCACCCACGTCGGTGTCGAGCTCGACGCGTCGCACCTGTTCTGGCAGCAGATGGACCCGGTCGCCGTGGTCCGCCACCTCGGCGAGCTGGTCTTCCACGCGGCCGCCAAGGACGTGCGCGTCAACGCCGAGCACGCAGCGCTCAACGGCGTGCTGGACAACAGCTTCCGCAAGCTGTCGCCCGAGGAGGACAGGGTCAACCTGGGAGGCGACGAGTGGGCCAACGAGTGGCCGACGAGCTCGGCGTGGGACTTCGTGGCCCTGGGCAAGGGGCACGACGTGGCCTACTGGACCGAGTTCCTGCGTGCCCTGCGCGACGTCGACCCCGACATGCTCGTCAACATCGAGCACGAGGACACCGAGCTCGGTCGCGTCGAGGGCATCGAGGTGGCAGCCAAGGTCCTCATCGCCGCCGATGCCGCGCTGGACGACTGAGCCTGAGCCCGACCGGAGAGTGAGGACATCGCATGAAGATCGCGCTCGACCCCTACATGCTGCGACACACGCCGTTGCTGGAGCTGCCGGCCCTGGTGGCCGAGCTGGGCTATGAGAACATCGAGCTCTCGCCCCGCGAGGACTTCATGCCCTTCTTCCTGATGCCGCGGTGTGACGACGCGACGGTCAAGGCGTTCAAGAAGGCCCTCGACGACGCGGGCGTCTCGGTGTCCTCGGTGCTCCCGCTCTACCGCTGGTCGGGTCCCGACGAGGACGAGCGCGAGGCCGCGGTGCGCTACTGGAAGCGCGCCATCCAGATCACCACCCAGCTCGGCTGCACCGTGATGAACTCCGAGTTCAACGGCCGTCCGGAGGCGGCCAGCCTCAGCGAGGGCAAGTTCTGGAAGTCCATGCAGGAGCTGCTCCCGGTCTTCGAGAAGGAGGGTGTGGAGCTGCGCCTGGAGCCCCACCCCGACGACTTCGTCGAGGACGGCCTGGTGGCCGTCGACATGGTGCGTGGCATCAACTCCCCGCTCGTGTCCTTCCTCTACTGCGCGCCGCACACCTTCCACCAGGGCGGCAACATGGTGGAGATCATGGAGTACGCCGGCGACCTGCTCACCCACCTCCACCTCGCCGACGCGTTCGACCACCGCGCGTCCTCGGGTCTGCGCTACATCACCAACCCGCCCGGCAACGCGGTGCGGGTCCACCAGCACCTGGACATCGGGCAGGGCGAGGTCGACTGGGACACCTTCTTCGCGACGCTGAACAGGCTCGGCTTCGGCGACAACGACCGCGCCGTCATGACCTCCTGCGTCTTCGCCTGGGAGGACCGCGCCCGCGAGTCCTGCACCTTCATGCGCGAGACCATCGACGGCTACGTCGCCGCC
>JAXLSN010000053.1:0-19832 GCA_046330595.1 Nocardioidaceae bacterium | reverse complement strand
CAGCCCCTCACCCTCGCGGTTGACGCGCACATAGACCCACATCGGCAGCAGTGCGATCACCAGCACCAGCAGCACGAACGCCGCCGCCTGCCCGGTCTGGCCGGGCGTCAGCACCGCGGAGTTGATGAGGTTGCCGACCATCGACGTCTTGGGGTTGCCCGAGAGCAGGTCGGAGGTGAAGTAGTCGCCCAGCATCGGCAGGCTGGTCAGGATCACCGCGGCGATCACGGCGGGTCGCGACATCGGCCAGGTCACCCGCCACCAGGTCTGGAAGCGGCTCGCCCCGAGGTCACGACCGGCGTCCAGCAGGGCGGCGGGGATCCGGTCGAGGCCGGCATAGAGCGGCAGGATCATGTAGGGCACATAGCCATAGATCAGCCCGATGACGACGGTGACCGGGTTGCCGTTGAGCCAGTCGACCTGGGGGTCCCACAGCCCCCCGAGGCTGATGACCTTGTTGACCAGGCCGTCGTTCTGCAACAGGTTGACCCAGGCCAGCATCCGCATCATGTAGGAGATCCAGAACGGCGCGATCAGCGCGGCGAGCAGCAGCCCGCGGCGCCGGTCGGCGATGCGGGCGGCGAAGTAGGCCACCGGATAGGCGATCAGCAGGCAGCCCACGCTGGCGATCCCGACATAGACCGCGGTGCGGACCAGCGCCGGGGCGAAGATCGCGTCCGACCCGACCAGCCGCGACAGCACGAACTGGAACTGGGTCGGGTCCCACTGGAGCGGGTTCCAGACCGGCACCGGCCGCCGCAGGATCGGGTCGATCGTCCCGAACAGGATCGACAGCACGACATAGAGCGGCGCCACCATGAAGGCGACCAGCCACACCGTCCCGGGGAGCGCGAGGCCCTTCCACAGCAGCCCCGTGCGGGGGCGCCGGCCGCGTCGCGTGCGCCGTCGTACGACGGGAGGGGCCGGGTCGGCGGACGGGCGCTCCGCCTGGGCAGCCTCAGGCACCGGCCTTGAACTCCTGCCAGACGGCGAGCCACTTCTGCTCGACGTCGACGGGCATGCCGAGGAGCCGGTCGGCGGAGTCGAACCACTCGGGCAGCACGGTCGCGGCCTTGAGGTTCTCGGGGATGAAGCCGTCCTCGACGAGCCGGTCGGGGTTGATGGAGTTCTGCGGCGGCTGATAGCCGGTGAACCCGAAGTTGGTGACCGAGACCTTGGCGTCGAGCAGGTAGTTCATGAAGACGTGGGCGGCCACGGGGTTCTTGCCCTGGTTGAGCACCATCATCATGTCGTTGTCGACCATGCCGTGGCCGTCGGGCGGGAACCAGTAGCGCAGCACGTCGGGCGAGGTGCCCTTGGGCAGGTAGTAGACGGCGTTGACGATGTCGCCGGACCACATCTGTGACAGGCCGAGCTGGCCGGCCGGCAGGTCGTTGTACATCTGCACCGTGACCTTGGGGTCGGTGGCCGCGGACAGGTCGGCCAGGCCCTGGCGGATCTGGGCGATCTTGGCGTCATCGGCGGTGTTGATGTCGTGGTCGCCGTCGCGCAGGAGCACCATCGCCATCGCGGTGTGCCAGTCGTCGATGATCGCGGTCTTGCCGGCGTACTGGCTGTCCCAGAGGGCGTCGTAGGGGTTGGCGGACGCGGCGAGGTCGGCGCTGACCTGGTCGGTCCGCCACCCGACGCCGGTGGTGTAGATGGTGTAGGGCACGGAGTAGTGCCAGCCCTGGTCATACCAGGGGTTGGTGAACTGCTCCCAGCAGTTGCTGATGTTGGGCAGGTAGTCCTGGTTGAGCGGCCGCGCCAGGCCCGCCGCGACCAGCTTGCCGATCTGGTCGTACGACGGGTAGTAGAGGTCGTACTCGAGCGAGCCGGAGGCGATCTTGCTCAGCGCCTCCTCGGAGTCGTTGAACGTCGACAGCTCGACCGAGACGCCGGTGTCCTTCTCGAAGTCCTTGATCACCTTGGGCGAGAGGTAGTCGGCGTAGTTGTAGATCTTGAGCGTGGTGCCGGGCTCGGGGGTCTGGCCGGACTTGATGATGAGGCTCTCGTCGACGGGCCAGCTGATCGGGTTGTCGGGCCGCGGCAGCTTGAGCGCGGTGGGGGTTCCGGTGGCGCCGCCGCCACCACCGCCGCCGCAGGCGCTGAGCAGGGTCGCGGTGCCGGCCAGCGCGAGCCCGGCCTGGAGGAACGAGCGCCTGCTGACCTGCCGGTGAGCCACGTTGGTGACCCTTCCCTAACCGGAGTCGCCAGAGTCACACACACTGAACGGTGAGTCAATCAACCGCCTCGGTGACGGAATGCGATCCACCCGGCACTGTCCCTGCAGACTCGGTTGCCGGGTAGAGCCAGCAGCTCCACCGCGAAGGACGCCGCGCCCATGTCGGGCGCGGCGTCCTGGAGTCGATGGGTGCTGGCTAGCTCACACCAACTGGATCTGAGTCACCTTCTCCTCGTTGGGGGAGACCAGCTGGATGGTCTTGCCCTCGTCTCGGGCATCATCAAAGAACTTGTAGACCGACACTGCCCGTCGAACCACCTCGGTGACCGTGGTTCCAGATTCGTCTGCAAGTTCACGGAGCGCCTGCGCTGTCTCGTCGTTGATGTTGATTGAGAGTCGTGTCGTCATCTTCGCTGCTCCTTCCCTGCATCTCACCAGCGGACGGCTGACCGGGACACAGCATTCGTCGTTAGCGCCGGCGGATCGGGATCTGTTAGCCAGTGTACGTTTCTTACGAGCACAATTTCAACACGGCATCCACATATGATCAACACGGTTGTGTTACGATAGCCCAGACGGACTACTCCTACTAGAGAGGCGGGCGCGCAGTGGCCAACCACACCGACCCTGGTCGACGCCCGCTCCTCGCGCACCTCATCAAGGTCGTCTTCACGCGAGATCCTGACGTCACGGTGGTAGATGTCGTGGTCGACGACCTGACACAGCCACCCGAGCTCGACGTGGTTACGCCGTCTGCGCCCTTGACCGAGACCTGGTCCGGAGTCGTGGTTGAGGCGGTGCCGACCGCGCGCCCCGCGACGAAGGTTCATGTGTTGTGGGAGGAAGCCACCCCTGAGGCGGGTCTGTCTTTCCCCTGCGGTACGGAATTGGTGTCCAAGTCGCCTACTGGTTGGGTGGCGCAGCCAAGTGAGTGACGACCCAGCTCAGTCGGACTCGACGCCGATCCCACCGATGATCACTGAGGACACCATCCCTGTCCCCGGGCTCCCTCAACAGTCGGCTCCACAGATAGAGGTCTACAGGGAGCGAACGCGACGGCACCTGGCCTGGGCGATGATTGGACTCTTGGCCACGGTTATCGTCGTCGGCGCCATCGGATGGCTGCGGTTTGGCGATGACACCGCGCGAATGCAGGGCTACGCAGTGATCTTCTCCCCAGTTTCGACCCTGCTAGGGACGATTCTGGGCTACTACTTCCTCACCGAAAAGGGCTGACTCGGCCGCCGGACCCACGAGTGCCCTGCCGCCACGGCTTGGGCGCCCGACGTCGTCTGGGCGCGTCCGCTGGTGTAGTGAGCGCCTCGTCCGACCCTGGACTGAACCGCTATTCAATGCTTCACTGGCCCGCATGGATCTCGACGCACTCATCGAGGAGCAGTCGGAGATCTTCCTGCGGCGGCAGCCCAGGTCGCGCGCGCTCATCGAGCGCTCGCGTCGGGTGCTGGCCGGTGGGGCGACCTCCAACTGGCAGATCGCCAACCCCCAGGCGGTGTGGATCAGCCACGGGATCGGGTCGCAGATCATCGACGTCGACGGGACGTCCTATTCCGACTTCCACGGCGGCTATGGCGTCGGGCTGGCCGGCCACGCCCACCCGGCGATCGTGCGCGCCGTCCAGGACCGCGTCCCGCGCGGCACCCACTTCGCCCAGCCCACCGAGGACGCGATCATCGTCGCCGAGGAGCTCCAGCGCCGCTGGGGACTGCCGCTGTGGCGGTTCGCCAACTCCGGCACCGAGGCGACCATGGACGCCGTCCACCTGATGCGCGCCGCCACGGGTCGCGAGCGGATCATCAAGGTCGAGGGCTGCTACCACGGCCACCACGACTCGGTGGAGGTGTCGGTGCTCCCCGACCCGGCGGACATCGGGCCGGTCGAGTCACCGGCCAGTGTTGCCGAGGGCGTGGCCGTCCCCGCGGCGATGGTCGCGCTCGTCGACGTCGTCCCGTTCAACGACCTCGACGCCGTACGCCGTGTGCTCGAGGCCAAGCCGGGCCAGATCGCCGGGATGATCCTCGAGCCGGTGATGATGAACGCCGGCGTGATCCCGCCCGACCCCGGCTATCTCGCCGGCCTGATCGAGCTGCTCCACGAGCACGACGCCTATGCCGCCTTCGACGAGGTCAAGACCGGGCTCACCGTCGGCCCCGGCGGGGTGACCCGTCAGCAGGGCGTTACGCCCGACCTGGTGTGCCTCGCCAAGGCGATCGGCGGCGGCGTCTCGACCGCGGCGATCGGCGGCACCGAGGAGCTGATGGGCCTGATCGCCGACGGCACCTATGAGCAGGTCGGCACCTTCAACGGCAACCCGCTGGCCATGGCCGCGGCCCGGGCGATGCTCACCGAGGTGGCCACCGACGAAGCCTATGCCCACATCGAGCGGCTGGCCGGCCGGATGCGCGCAGGCATCGAGGAGATCATCTCCACCCGCGACCTGCCCTGGCACGTCGTCACCGCCGGCGCCAAGGGCTGCATCGCCTTCCGCGCCGAGCGGATCCGCAACTACCGCGACTTCCTCGGCGTCGACGAGCGGCTCGGCGAGGCGCACTGGTTGGTCCAGCACAACGGCCAGGTGTTCCTGCCGCCATGGGGCAAGATCGAGCAGTGGCTCATGTCCGTCCAGCACACCGACGAGGACGTCGACCGCTTCGTCCGCAACGTCGCCACCCTCGCCGACGCGGTGGGCCGCTAGTGAGCGCACGCCGGTTGAGGTGCGAGGTTTCGAGACGGGCGCTGCGCGCCCTCCTCAACCACCAGCTCAGCGAGCCTCGAAACCAAGTGCGCCAGAAGGCACGCCGGTGACCACCCCGCTCGCCATCGCCGGGGGTGCGGTCAGCCTGCGCGGGCTGGTGCGCTCCTTCGACGGCGTACGCGCGGTCGACGGGCTCGACCTCGACATCGAGGCGGGCGAGTTCTTCTCGTTCCTCGGGGAGTCGGGCTGCGGCAAGACCACGACGCTGCGGATGATCGCGGGGTTCGAGGAACCCGACGAGGGCGAGATCCTGCTCGACGGCAGCGACCTGGTGAGGGTGCCGCCCCACAAGCGACCGGTCAACACGGTCTTCCAGTCCTATGCGCTGTTCCCGTTCATGAGCGTGCGCGAGAACGTCGCCTTCGGGCTGCGCTACCAGAAGCTCACCAAGGCGGCGGAGGCCTCGCGCGTCGACGCCGCGCTCGACCTGGTCGAGATGGGCAAGCTCGGGTCACGCAAGCCCCACCAGCTCTCCGGTGGGCAGCAGCAGCGCGTCGCCCTTGCCCGGGCCCTCGTACTCGAGCCGCGCGTACTCCTGCTCGACGAGCCGCTCGGCGCCCTCGACGCCCGACTCCGCAAGACGCTCCAGCGCGAGCTCCGCGCCCTCCACGACCGGGTCGGGACGACGTTCATCTATGTCACCCACGACCAGGAGGAGGCGCTGACCATGAGCGACCGCCTCGCGGTCATCGTGGCCGGCAAGGTCGAGCAGGTCGGCACCCCGAGCGAGGTCTATGCCGAGCCGGCGACGGCCTATGTGGCGAACTTCCTCGGCAGCGCCAACCTCTTCCCCGCCACCCTGGACGGGATCTGCGCCCCGGGCGTCACGGCCTATCGCGTCGGCGGCCATCAGCTCTGTGTCGACGGCGAGCCGGTCACCGGCGAGGTCCGCCTCATGGTGCGACCCGAGCGCGTCGAGCTCGCCCCACCGTCACCGGGCCTCGACGGCCTCAACGTCTTCCCGGCCGTCGTCCAGACGCTGACCTATCAGGGCGCCCGCACCTCGGTCCGCGCCGCCGCCGGCGACCTCGTTGTGGAGGCCGAGGTCCCCAACATCCACGGCGCGGCCCCCGACTGGCTCTGCGTCGACGGCCCCGTCAGCCTCCGCATCTCCTCCGCCGCCCTGCGCGTCCTGCCCGCCTGACGTCGTACGCCGCCCCGGGCGGGCGCCGAAGCACCAGCCGCCCACCAACTGGCGCGGCGCTGTGGTCACCTTCTCAGCGTTATAACGCGTAGATCGTGACCACAGCACCGCAGCAGATGGCAACTGAGGGGCTCGGCGTCCTCGGGCTGCTGGAGTACGCGAGCACGGCGTATAGCCTCATGGCCATGGCTCGCGAACCGGTCTTCTACCGGTTGCTCGACGTCCTCGGCCAGCTGGTGTGCGTCGTGGGCGCGCTCGGGTCGACCCTCGGGGCCGTCGAGGCGGCTGACTGGCTCTCCCGGATCCTCTACGGCGTGATGGCGGTGACCCTCGGCGCCTTCGTCCTTCGAGCGACTCCGGTCTTCTGGCGCAGCTGGCATGGCCGTGCCGGATCTCCGCCCGGCCCCCTCGGACGGGTCGCCGCCGCTGACACGGCGCCGAGCCAGGACGACGCATGACCGCGCTCAGGTCCGACGGCTGGCTGCCCACCGTCACATGGGTGGTGCTGGTCCTGCTCTATGCCGGTCTGTCGACCGTCTGGACCGCACACGACCCCGGCTGGTACTCCCGGCTCGCCAAGCCGTCGTTCCAGCCACCCGACGTGGTCTTCGGCATCATGTGGCCGCTCAACTTCCTGGCCCTGTTCGTCGTGGGCGTGTGGTTCACGCGGTCCCCGGCGTCGACCGGCGTGGGCGCCGCCATCGCCGTGCTGGGAGCTTCCGTGGTCGCCGCGCTGGCCTGGGCCTGGCTCTTCTATGTGCCCCACCGGATCGGCGCCGCCACGGTCGCCCTCGGCCTGGCGGCGGTCCTCACCTGGGCGCTCGTGGTGATCGTCGCACGGTCGCTGCCCTGGGCGGGCGTGCTGCTGGCGCCGTACGCCTGCTGGCTGAGCATCGCGACGGCACTGTCGGTGCAGTACTCACGTCTCAACTGACGAGTGGCGCCACCCAGGTCACGGCCTCCCGAACCGCGCGAAGTAGGGGTGATAGACGATCTTGGTCGTGTCGGTGGCGTGGGCCTCATACCAAACGGCGTACGCCGAGAACTGGCCGGTGCGCGGCGCGAAGCGGCAGGTGAGGTAGTCGCCGAAGCGGCGCGTCGTCCGGGTCGAGGCGTCGATGAACCAGACGACGAAGTCGCCCATGATCCCCATCGCGCAGTTGGAGTGGTCGGCCGCGCCGCCCCAGCCGATCACGATCCCGACGAAGTCGCCGGCGCGGGCGAGCGAGGGATAGGCGAACGCATAGTCGTCGTTCCAGATCGGGATCTCGCGGACGACCGAGCTGCTGCCGAGGTCGACCTCGACATAGCGCACGTGGCTCTGCTTGAAGTCCTTGCCGGCGCCATTGGCCTGACCGTTGCTCGCCGTCCACGCGAGCGCGATGTCGCCGTTCGGCGTCTGCACACCGCCGGTGATCGCGTTGCCCGGGAAGTCACGCAGCTTGGTGAGCCAGTCGGTGCCGTCCGGACCCGCGCACATCATCGTGCCGTTGGGCCAGGCGGCGACGCCGACGGTGTTCCAGGAGTAGGTGCCCGAGCCATCGGGCCACTGATAGACCAGGAGGTGGGAGTTGTCCTGGTGACCGGCCCAGATGCCCGCGTCACTGGTCTGCTGCACGAGATGGGCGCCCCAGACGTTCTTGCCGTCCTCGGGGTCGGTGAACTCGAAGTTGACGGTGCCGCCGGCGCGAAGCTCCTCGAGCAGGATGCGCATCGTCACCCGCCCCGAGCCCATCACGTCGGTCGACACATAGAGATAGCGGTTGGAATAGGACAGGTCCGGATAGTCCATGTCGGCGGTCGGCCAACCGAAGTCTCCGGCGACGAAATCCCAATAGGTCCACGCGGTCGGGTCGTTGAGCACCGACTCCGAGGTCGCGACCGCGATCCGGAAGGCGCCTTGCCCCGCGGCGTCCGCGCCGTACTGGAGGAACCAGACGAACAGGTCGATCTCGGGCACATAGAGCACCACCTGGTCGCAGCAGAACCCGCCGGCGAAGGTGTTGGGGAAGACGGTGTAGGGGCTGAGCTGCTTCCACGTCGCGCCGTCGTCGACGCTGACGTCGCAGCCCCAGTTGTAGCTGACCATAACGACGCCGTTCCCGGCGTCGGCACCGCTCATGTCGGCGGCCCCGTCGAGCCCGCGCGTGATGGTGGTGGGGCCGCCATAGTCGGAGATGCGCACGTCGCCCTCGCCCGCGTCGTCGGCCCGCCCGACCTTGGCCGGGTCGGGGAGCTCGCGCAGCTCGCGCGGCTCGTCACTGGTCGGGACGACGACGTCACGCTTGAGCTTCTTGCGCTGCCCCAGGCGGCGGGCGTGCGGCTTGGGGAAGGGCTCGCCCTCGATATAGGCGCTCTCGCGGGTGGCCAGTTGGGCTCGGTTCTCAGGCATCGTCATCTCCCTGCTCGGGCGGCGGGTCGGCCGACGACGGCGTCGGGGGGACCTTGCGGTCCGGGCCGAAGCCGTGTGTCTGGCCAGGTGGGTACGGCGCGCCGGCGGTGTGCGCGGAGCGCTTGCGTGAGCGTTGGCCCCGTCGTCGCCCGAGCGGGCGGGGCGTGTCGTCGGACCGCGGCGGCTGGTCCATCTGCCTAGGCGGTCGCGACCCGCCAGCGGTGGAGGTCTCTGCGGGCGAGGACGGCGGCGACCACCGCGACAACGGCGAGTGCCACCACGAGCGTCCACTCGAGCGCCCCCGAGCCACCGTCGGGGTCGAGGCCGGTGAGCCACTCGATCCACTCGGCGTTGATGGCGGTGACCACGGCCATGATCGCGGCAACCACGGCCAGCGTTGACTCTACGAAGATCCGTCGAGGCATGGTCCCCTCCTGAGGGTTGCCTAACCAGATCTCAGGACGCTACTCCCGGGTCGCTCGCCGTGGATAGTGCTGGGTGGGCTATTGCGCGCGCATCGTTGTCGTTCCGCGCTGCGTCGTCCGTGGGTGGGACTAGCCTTCGATTCGGCAGACCAAAGACTTCGACGCTGAAAGGGCTCGGGAGCACGGTGGTTGAGGAATCCTGGCACGAAGCTCGACTCATTCCCACGTCAGGCATTAACGGGGCGGAGGAACAGGAGCGGCGAGCGACGTCAGCCCTACTGGCTGTCCTCGGCGCGGTTAAGGAGTTCGGACGAAGTTTCGTGAAGCCGTTCGGTGCACCAGCGGGCCACCTCGATTGCTATATCGAGGTTCCATTCGTTCTGGGAGATCGACGGCTCTACCCGGATGGGCTCATTCGTGTTTCTCGCGGCGCGAAGACGTGGACGGCCCTGGTCGAGGTCAAGACCGGGTCGAACCAACTGGCCACTGAACAGCTCGAGGCCTACCTCGACATCGCGCGCGAGAACGGCTTCGACGCGGTCATCACCATCTCAAACGAGATCCCGGCAGTCGCAGGACAGCACCCGACCAAGGTGGACAAGCGAAAACTGCGGAAGGTCGCCCTCCATCACGTCGCTTGGTCGCAGGTGTTGGCGGATGCAGTTCTGCAGAAGGAATTCAGAGGCGTCGCCGATCCCGACCAGGCCTGGATCCTGGGTGAACTGATTCGCTATCTCGAGCATCGCAAGTCAGGCGCCCTGGAGTTCGACGACATGGGCGAGTCGTGGGTCACGGTTCGCGAAGCCGTCGCGGCCGGCACGCTGCGACAGAGCGACAAAGGCGTCAGCGAGGTCATTGCCCGTTTTGACGCCCTCTTGCGGTTCGCCAGTCTTGGGCTCGGGCGACAGCTCGGCACTGAGGTCGTCCCGGTTGTCTCCCGCAAGGAACTGGCGGATCCCACCTCCCGTGTGCAAGCAATGACAACCACGTTGTGCCAGACGGGCACCCTGTCCGGCGCAATCCGAATTCCTGACACTGTCGGGAATCTGGTGGTCACAGCCGATCTGCGAGCCGGCCGGGTGACCTGCCACGTGGACGTGGAGGCCCCGCGCGAAGGACGCCCGACCACCCGGGTGAACTGGTTGGTGCGCCAGCTCAAGACAGCCCCCGACTCTGTCCGTGTCGAGTCCTTCGTGCAGCATGGCCGGGGCTCGGCCATGGCCGAGCTCCTCGGGACTGTTCGAGAGAACTCCGCGTGTCTGGTCGACGAGTCTGGGCGAGAGATCCGGGCGTTTCGGATCGCCAGCACCTCGCAGCTCGGCACCAAGCGTGGTCGAGGACGGGGCGCGTTCATCGATTCTGTCCTGGCCTCCATCGACAAGTTCTACGCAGACGTGCTCGGGTCCTTGCGGGCATGGTCCGCGGCACCGCCGAAGCTTCGGCCCTCTGATCCGTCAGCGAAGGGCATCGACGAAGCCGTCCCTGCTGCGCTGTCATCAACCGACTACTCGTCCCAAGACGACCAGCCAGCGGCTGGGACGGCCTACCTGAACGGCGACGAGGCGCCACCAGCGGCTTTGGCTGCTGTCGATGCCGACGACGAGTCGGATGAAGAAACGATAGGCCAGGGCGACGACACAGCCCCGGCCCGCACCGGCGCCGACGCAGGCGACTGAGTCAGTGGCTGACGACATGGAACCCGAAGGCCCACCGTTGGACGCTGCCCCGTTGACCCTCGCTACGGACCTCGCTCCCGAGCAGGCTGAGACGCGCATCGACGAGGCGGTCAGCGGGCGGCGCAAGGTCGCCGCTTCGTACGTCCGATGGCTTCGGCGACGCAATCCTGAGGCTTCACCAGCCGAGATCATCTCCATGCTCGAGCACCACTACATCGCAGCGATCAGTGTGGCCGGAGCGGCCATCACCGTGGGAACCGTGGCCCTCGAACTCGGGATCTCGCTTATCCCTGGAGGTAGCGCGGCCAAGACCGGCACCAAGGCAGCAGCCAAGAAGGCGAGCGCCGCGGCAGTCAAGCAGGCAACGAAACAGACGGCCAAGATTGCCGGGAAACAGGTTGCTGCGAGCGCAGCAAAGACCGGCGCCCAGAAGATTGTCGCCCTGCTCCCCGCTGGCGATGAGCAGCTGCAGTTCGAGATCACGGCCCTCTTCGCGATGGCAGTTGCTGGGATCCACGGGCTCGAGCTGGACCAGCAGCAGGCCCATGCACTGGTCTATGGGTTGTCCAACGAGCGTGTCAGCCAAGCGCAGATCGCCACCATGGCCAGCGATCTCGCATCGTCCGATGCCGCAAGTCCGGTCGCCGTAGGACTCACCATCGCCGGCGGCCGCAAGGACTGGTCCCACTGGGCCAACACCCTGGCAGATGCTCTGCCCGGACAGGCAGCTCAGGATCTCGTGCGGGGCGTTCAGACTGGTGCCCTCGAAGATGTGCGCGTTGGCCTCGACGGCAAGAAGCAGGCAACGGTCGAGTACGGGGTCGGGGCCCTCGTCGGCGGAGTCACCCGGTTCGTCTTTGGACGCGAGGTGGTCGACGCGGCGCGGTCTGCATTCGCGCCCGCTCCACCAGAGTTCCCGCCCAGCCTCCAGATCCCCAGCACTCCGGAGAAGATCCCCGGCGAGTCGAACCGCGCGCTGGAAGCGCTGCAGGACGCTGCCAAGACTGTGGGCGTGGGACTGAGCAACAGAGCCGCTGCCGTGGGTTCCGGTGCCGCAGCTGCTGCTGGCGCGGTGTCGCGTCCGTTCCGACGGGTTGACCTCGATGGCGACGGCGTACCCGATGAGGCGCGAGCACTCACAGCGGCGAAGGGCCTCGGCACCGCGGCCACCCAGGTCACGCGCAAGTTCCGCAGAGTCGACCTCGATGGCGATGGGGTTCCTGACGAGGCGCAGGCCCTCACGGCGGTGAGGGAAGCCGGACGATCGGTTGCCCGCACCGTGAGGTCGAAGCGGCGCGCCAAGGCGAACGAGTCCGACACGCAACTTGGCACTGACGTCAAGGCCGACCTCGATGACGTCGGGGAAACCAGCCCCGATGACGCCGTCAGTCAAGCGGCTGCGCCGGACTTGTAACCCCAGGCGAGCACGTCTTGGCGGCACCTAGTGTGTGGACCCCAGAGCCTCGGGGGAGGACGAGGGGCACCACGCCCGTTCACGCGAAGACGCGGCGGCGCTTGGTCTTCAACGGGAGCGTCATCAGGTCGTCGCCCACGAAGACCCGGCCGCTGTAGCCACGCTGGGCGTTCTTGCGCCACTGACCGTCACTCATCAGCTTGGGGTCGGCGGGCACGAGATGGGTCAGCACCAGGCGCTCGGCGGCGGCCAGCTCGGCGAGGGCGCCGAGCTGGTTGACGTCGGTGTGGGACAGCAGGAGGTGCTGGAGGGCGCTGGCGATCCCCGCGCGGTCGAACTCCGGGGGCGGCCCACCAGCCACCCCGAGGAGCACGACTCTGCTGGAGTGGCGATGCGCCATCACACCAGCGGGGACCGCACTCGCCGGCGTGGCGGCCATGATGGAGCCGGCGCCGGCCGCCGCAAGCCCGGCCCCGCCGAGCCCCAGCAGGCTCCGACGCGAGAGTTCGGCACGCTGGATGGGCAGGCGAGCGTCTGGTGCGCCGCAGAGGTGGGTGAGTGGCCGGTATACCGGCGACTAACCCCCAGCAGCGGCGCGGCAGTTGGGATGCGGGCGCCGTACGGCGGGCCGAGGCTCAGCCGAGCCCCAGCTCCCGGTGGGCGAACCCGAGCGAGATGTCGATCGCGAGCTCGGCGGTGACGGTCGGGTCGCCGAGGGCCACCTGGACCGAGAGCCCGTCGAGCAGCGCGGCCCAGGTGACGGCGAAGGTGTCGACGTCCAGGCCGGGGTCGACGTCGCCGGCCTCGATGCCGGCACGGACGATGCGGGCGATCAGGCCGCGCCACTGCTCGTCGAGGGCGCGGCGGTCGGCGGCGACCTGGGGGTGGCGGAAGGCCTCGTTCCACAGGTCGAACCAGAGCCCCCACTGGCCCTGGACCTCGCCCTGGGACTCCTCGGTGAACGTCAGCCGGACGAGCGTCTCGATCCGCTCGCGCAGCGACGCCTGGCTGCGCAGCAGGCTCTCGGCGGCGGCATAGAAGCCGGTCTCGGACTCCCGGAGTGCCGCGATGAGGAGGTTCTCCTTGGTGTCGAAGTAGTAGACGACCAGCGCCGGGCTCGCGCCGACGCGCTCGGCAACGTCGGCGATCCGGGTGCGGGCGAGGCCCCGCTCGGCGATCAGCTCGGCCGCCGCGGTCAGCATCTGGGCCCGGCGGGAGTCCTGCGCCTCCGCGGGCGGTGTCGAGGTCGTCTCCACGCAAACCCCTTTCCGAGGACCCCTTGGACTCGCGGGGTCGTCCGGATACCGTACACACGACGCGGACTGAACAGTCAGTCAGGATGACCCCATGAGCACACCCACGCCGATCGACCGCCTGCTCGCGCCGAGCTCGGTCGCGGTCGTCGGTGCCTCCGCGCGACCCGGCTCGTTCGGCGAACGCCTCGCGATCGAGGCCCTGCGCAGCAGCGGCGTACGACGGGTCGACCTGGTCCACCCCACCCACGGCGAGGTGCTCGGGCGTCGTACGGCGCCCACCCTCGCCGACCTCGACGACGCGCCCGACCTGGTGCTCATGGGCGTCCCCGACCGGCTCGTCCCCGACCAGCTCGCCGCGGCCCGTGACCTCGGCGCCGGGGGTGCGGTCATCTTCGGCAGCGTGCCCGGTCAGGCCGACGACATCCGCGCCGCCGGCAGCGGACTCGCGCTGGTCGGCGGCGGTTGCATGGGCTTCGTCAACCCGGTCGACGGGATCCGCGCGCTCGGCTATCTGGAGCGCGACGAGCTCAGCCCCGGCCCGATCGCGTTGGTCACGCACTCCGGCTCGCTGTTCTCGGCGCTGCTGCGGACCCACCGGCGGCTCGACTATGCCCTGGCCGTGTCGTCGGGCCAGGAGCTCGGCCTCACCGCCGGCGACTATGTCGCCTGGGCCCTCGAGCGGCCCGAGACCCGCGTCGTCGGCCTGGTCCGCGAGACCGTCCGCGACGCCGTCTCGATGCGCCATGCCCTGGGTCTCGCCCTCGAGCGCGACGTCCCTGTCGTCGCGCTCACCGTCGGCTCGTCGGCCGCCGGGCGCTCGCTCGTCACCGCCCACTCCGGCGCCATCGCCGGGGATGACGCCGGTTGGGAGGCGCTCTTCGCGTCGTACGGCGTCCATCGCACGCGCGACCTCGAGGAGTTCGTCGACACCCTGGAGCTGTTCGCCATCGGGCGCCGCATCGGCCGGCCCGCCGCCGGGATCGCGACCGTCCACGACTCGGGGGCCGAGCGCACCCTGGTCGCCGACGTCGCCGAAGCCGAAGGCGTGCCGTTCGCGCCGCTGACCGACGCCACGCGCGAGGCCGTCGGGGCGCTCCTCGACCCGGGCCTCGTCGTCGCCAACCCACTCGACGTGTGGGGCCGCGGCGCCGACACCGAGACGCTCTTCACCGCGTGCCTCGACGCCGTCGCCGCGGACCCCGGCGTCGACGCGGTGGCGTTGGCGGTCGACCTCGTCGAGGAGTACGACGGCGACCAGTCCTATCCCCTGGCCGTCGCGGCTGCCGCCAAGCACACCGACAAGCCGGTCGTCGTCCTGTCGACGATGCCGGCCGCCATCGACCAGGCCCAGGCGCGCGCGCTGCGCGACGACGGCATCGCCGTGCTCGAAGGCGCCCGGTCCGGCCTGCGCGCGCTCGGGCATCTGCGCGATCACGCGGACCGGCCGCCTGCGCCTTCCCTGGAGGCTGCCGGCGACATGGGCGCGCTGCCGGACGGGTGGCTCGACGCGGCGTCGACGCTTGCCCTGATCGCGCGGGCGGGGGTGGCGACGGTGCCGACCCTGTCGGCCGACTCGCGCTCAGGGGCCGCGCGTGCGGCGGCCGACGTCGGCTATCCGCTGGTGCTCAAGACCGACGAGCCCGGCATCGACCACCGGGCCCGCGTCGGCGGCGTCGTCGTGGGGGTCGCCGATGAGCCCTCGCTGCTGGCGGCGTACGACGACCTGGCCGACCGGCTCGGGCCGCGCGTCGCCCTCCAGCCCATGGTCCGCGGCCGGGCCGAGCTGGCGCTGGGCGTGGTCGTCGATCCGATGGTCGGGCCGCTCGTGCTGGTCGCCCACGGCGGCAGCCGCATCGAGGAGCTCGCCTCCCGCGCCGTCGCACTCCCCGAGGCCGTGCTCGCCGACCCGATGCGGGTGGTCGACCGACTGAGCGGGGTGCCCGAGGAGGCCCGCGGGCCGCTTGCGGAGGCGGCCCGGGCCGTCGCCCGGCTGGCGCTCTCGCTCGGGGGCGCCGTCACCGCCCTCGACATCAACCCGCTGATCCTGACCGACGACGGGCTGGTCGCCGTCGACGCGCTCGTCGAGCGATCGGAGTCGTGACCCGGCCGGCTATGAACCAGCCTGCTTGAGCCCTGGGCGGCTCAGGCCTGCTCGGGGAACGGCAGCGCGATCGGGTCGGCCGCGAGGTTGGAGCGGCCATGCTCGTCGAAGCGGTCCATGCCGAGCGGGCCGACGTCGACGACGTCGGTGTGGCCGGTGACCACGAGGTCGGCGACCGACCGGCTGACCCCGGGGCCCCACATCATCCCGTGACCACCGGCGGCTGCGACCCAGGCGCCGTCCACCGACGACCCGTCGGGGCGGAGCGTCGGGCCGATGATCGGCAGGTGGTCGGGGGTGTAGTCGATGGTCGCCGCCCACCGGCGCCGCAGCCCCAGCTCGGCGGTGATCGGCACGAGCTCGGCCATGCGGGCGCGCATGACGTCGAAGTAGTCGTCGTCGAAGCCCTGCGCCTCGCCGGGCTGCTCGTCGGGGTTGGACATGCCCCACAACAGGCCGCCGTCCTCGGGCCGCCAATAGATCCCGGACATCACGTCGAAGACCATCGGCACGTTGGCATGCGCCAGGTCGGGGTGAGGCCCGGTCACGACGACCTGGTGGCGCGTTCCACCCGACCAGATCCGCGCTGCGCCCGCCGCATCGCCGACGGCCTTGAGGCTCGGGCCACCGGTGAGCACCACGGCGCCGCACATCACGTCGCCCCGCGAGGTCGTCACGCCGGTCACCCGATCGCCGTCGGTCAGCAGTCCGGTGAACGTCGTACGCTCCCAGACCTGGACGTCGGACGCCGCGAGCGCGGCGGCATAGGCCGCGACGTTGCGGGGCGGGTCGATGTAGCCGTCACCGGAGAAGTACGACGCCCCGCGCGTCTTGCCCGGCGCCATGATCGGATTGCGGCGGTCGAGCTCGTCGGGCGTGACCCATTCGGCGGCGAGGCCGAGCGACTGCTGCATCGCGATGCGGGCATAGGCCGCCTGCACCTCGTCCTCGGTGAAACACGGCATGTAGTAGCCGGTCTCGACGAAGCCCGAGTCGACGCCGTAGCGGTCCCGCTGGGCGCGATAGAAGCCTTGCGTCCACTGCCCCAGCCGCACTGCCGGCTCGGTCCCGCCCTGCGCCCGGACCATGCCCGCGGCGCGCGAGCTGGCGCCCGACCCCAGCGTGCCGCGCTCGACCAGCAGGACCGCGAGCCCCTCCTCACGCAGGAAGGTGGCCGCCCAGCCCCCGACCGTGCCGCCACCCACGACCACGACATCGACGCTCGTCACGGGGCCGACGCTCGCATAGACTGAACAGTCAGTCAATCGTCCCGCCCGAGGAGCGCCGATGTACGCCCTGAGTGCCGCCGACCTCGACCTCCAGGCCCGCGCGCGAGCGTTCGCCGACGACCTGATCCCGCTCGAGGAGTACGCCGAGGCGCACGGCGGCCACCTGCCCGGCGGCGTCGCCGAGCAGCACCGCAAGCGCGCCATCGCCGACGGGCTCTATGCCACCAACCTGCCGCGGTCTCTCGGGGGTGGCGGCTGCACCTCGCTCCAGCAGGTGCTGGTCCAGGAGCAGGGCGGCCGCGTCACCAACGCGCTCGGGTGGGTGCTGGCAACCCCGCCCGCGTGGTGGCCGGAGGTCGCGTCCCCCCACCAGCTGGAGACCTGGCTGCTGCCCACGATCCGCGGTGAGCGCACCGAGTGTTATGCGATCACCGAGGAGTTCGCCGGCTCCGACCCCTCCCAGCTCGCCACCACGGCACGCCGCGACGGTGACGCCTATGTCGTCGACGGGGTGAAGTGGCACGTCACGTCCTACAACGAGGCCGACTATGTGTTCGTCCAGGCCGTGCTCCAGGGCGGCGACAACGACGGCGAACACGTGCTCCTCGTCGTGGACAAGCCGTCACCCGGGATGGCCGTCGACCGGACGCCGGCGTACTCCCACACCATCGCCCACGAGCACCCGATCGTGTCGTTCAGCGGCGTGCGGGTGCCGGTCGCCAACCTCGTCGGGGCCGAGGGCGACGGGATGCGGTTCAGCTATGAGTGGTTCCGCTTCGAGCGGCTCATGGTGGCGGCGCGGTGTCTCGGCGCGGCGGAGCGGCTGATCGACGAGGCAACGATGTTTGCGTCCGAGCGCATCGTCGGCGGGGTGCCGCTGACCGAGCGCCAGCTCGTCCAGGCGATGCTCGCCGACTCCTTGACCGAGCTGTTCGCCGCTCGGTCGATGGTCTATGAGGTGGCGCGCGGGCTCGACGAGGCGGAGTCGCTGTCCGACCCGGCCGCCGTCGCCGAGGCGCGCAAGGTCGCCCACGGCCGCTGCTCGATGGCCAAGCTCTATGCCTCCGAGATGGCCGGTCGGGTGGCCGACCGGGCGGTGCAGATCTTCGGCGGCCGGGGCTATATGCGCGAGAACGTCGCCGAGCGCTTCTATCGCGAGCTGCGCGTCGAGCGCATCTGGGAGGGCGCCTCCGAGCTCCAGCGGGTCGTCGTCGCCGACCAGCTGGTCAAGCGTGGGCGGTCGGCGCTGATCGGCTGAGGCGGCGTACGGCGGCCTGGCCCGCCGTCTGGTGCGCCGCTGTGCTGACTCCCGCGCCCGTCATGGGGGTTAGTGCCAGGTATACGCGGCACTAACCCCCGAAAGGGGCGCACCAGTTGGGCGTACGACGCCTCAGGCGCGCCGGACCAGCAGCGACCCGGGAGCCAGCGACAGCTCCGTCTCGGCGTACGCCGCGCCCCACTCGTGGACGACGCGACGGTCGATCGAGTCGCCGTGGGCAACCACCTGGAGCGAGAGCCCGTCGAGGAGCGAGACGATCCGCCACGCGGTGGCATCGGGGTCGGCACACACCATCGACCCCACATCGACGCCGTCGCGGATCGTCGACGCGAGCAGCTGCTGCCAGGCGATGTTGAGCCGCATGGACACCTCGCGCAGAACCGGCCGGCGGGACGCCTCGGCCCAGGCATCGAGCCACATCTGGAAGGCGGCGTCGTTGTCGGCGCGGGAGTAGGACGCCAGGAACATCGCCAGCCGCTCGGCGGGTGATCCCGCGGCCGCCATCTCGCCCACCGTGACGGCGAGGTCGGCGTCCGCCACCTGCTCGAACGCCTCGGCGAGCAGCTCGTCCATCGAGGCGACGTAGTGGTGGATTAGCCCCGAGGACGTCCCCATCTCGGCGGCGATGTCGCGCACGGTCGTGCCGGCGATCCCCTTGCGTGCCATCACCGCCAGGGTCGCATCCAGGATCGTCGCCCGCCGGGCGGCGGGGCTCATGCGTGCCATACAAGGTCACCCTAAGTCAACTGTTGCGCAAGCGTCCAACAACGCCTAGCCTGCCGGAATGGTCAAACTCTCGCCGTTCCACCAGCGGTTGAGCGAGCTGAACAGGACCGGACTCTACGGTCACTGGTCGGGCTATCTGTCGGCGCTGCGCTATGACACCTCCGCCAAGCACGAATACTTCGGCGTCCGCAACTCGGCCGGTCTGTTCGACTCCTCGCCCCTCTACAAGCACCGCATCGCCGGCCCCGATGCCGAGCGCTTCCTCGCCGGCGTGATGGCGCGCGACGTGCGCACCTGCGCGCCCGGCAAGGCGCAGTACACCGTCTGGTGCGACGAGGAGGGCTACCTCCTCGAGGACGGCGTCCTCTTCCGCCACTCCGAGACCGAGTTCCTGCTCACCTGCGCCGAGCCCAACGTCGGCTACCTCAGCGACCTCACGTCCGGCTTCGACGTCACCGTCACCGACGTCTCCGAGGCGTACGGCGTGCTGGCGCTCCAGGGGCCGCGCTCCCGCGAGATCCTCACCCGGCTCACCCCCGACGTGGCGGGACTGCCGTTCTTCGGTATGGCCGAGACCACGATCAAGGGTGCCCCGGTGACCGTCTCCCGCACGGGCTACACCGGCGACCTCGGCTATGAGGTGCTGGTGCCCAGTGACCACGCCCTCGACGTGGTCGACGCGATCCTCGACACCGGGACGCCGTACGGCCTGCGGCCCTTCGGCGAAGAAGCGCTGATGATGCTCCGGGTCGAAGCGGGGCTGATCCTCATCGGCGTCGAGTTCACCTCGGCACGCTATGCCTACAACGACCACCAGCGGCTGACCCCTGTCGAGCTCGGGCTGAGCTGGCTGCTCAAGGGCATCGACGACGACACTCGCCCCTTCATCGGGCGCGACCCGCTGCGCGCCGAGCTCATCGGCCAGACCTCGCGCTGGCAGACCGTGGGCCTGGTCCTCGACTGGGCCGAGTGGGACCGGCTCTACGACAACGCCGGGCTGATCCCGCCCAAGGAAGAGACCCCGCTCGACTACGAGTCGATGCTCTATGACGCCGACGGCGAGCGGATCGGCTATGCCACCACGCTGATGTACTCACCGATGCTCCAGCGCCACATCGGCATCGCCCTGGTCAGGCCCGACCACGCGACCCTCGGGTCGACGGTTCACGTCGAGCAGACCATCAACCACGAATACCTCACCTGCGCGGCCACGGTCTCGCGCTTGCCCCTGT
>JAXLSN010000052.1:0-20848 GCA_046330595.1 Nocardioidaceae bacterium | reverse complement strand
GCCCCAGACCAGGGTGGCGCGGGGCGGGTTCCAGGACGGCGTAGCCGCGTCGTACGGCGTCGGTGAGCCCGGCGGCGGGGAACGGCCACTCCCCGGCGGCCAGCGCCTGGTCCTCGGGGACACCCTGGGCGACGAGGTCGTGGATGGTCTGGGCGACCTGGCCGACGTCGAGCCGCTGCTCCTCGACGAAGTCGCGACCGACCCGGGCGCCGTGCCCGGGAACCACCACCGTGTCAGGCGTGCAGAGCCCCAGGATGGCGTCGAGGGTGAACGGCCAGTCGAGGGGATGGCTGTCCTCGCCGTACATCGGCGGCCCCGACTCCTCGATCAGGTCACCGGCGAGGAGCACGTCGGCGTCGGGCACGTGGACGACCAGGTCGCCCGCGGTGTGCCCCCGCCCGGGGTGCAGCATCTCCACGCGCCGCTCACCGATGTGGAGCACGCGCACCGACGAGAACGTCCGGTCGGCGGGGACGATCCTGGTGGCCGCGATCTCGGCCGCGTGCGGGTCGTCGGGGTCGGCGGCGTACCTCGCCTTGATCCGCTCGCCCGCGGCGACGGTGGCCTCGGCGGCGACCTCGTGGGCGTGCAGGGCGAGGTCGGGTCCGTAAGCGTGGCGGAACGCGTCGTTGCCGAAGGTGTGGTCGAAGTGCTCATGGGTGTTGATGGCGGCGATGACCTTGCCGGCACCGAGGCCGCGGATGTCGTCGATCACCTCACGGGCCGCCGTCGTGGAGCCGTGGGTGTCGACCACGACGAGGCCGCGCGCCCCGCCTATGACGGTGATGTTGAGGTCGAACCACTCCTGGCGGGCGACCCAGATCCGGTCGGCGATCTCGACGAAGTCGGTCATAGCCCGACCCTAGTGCCGCCGAGCGCATTCGTCGGACGCCCGACAGCGGCCACGTTACGATCTGGCCGTGCCGATCCGTGGCCTGGCCGCCTTGCAGTCACTGGCTCTGGTCGCGGCCCTCGGCTTCCTCAGCCGCTGGCGGCTGCCGGGTCATGACCTGACCCGTGGCGACACCATCTATCCGGGTTGGCTGTTCCTGGCTCTCGCGCTCGGCATCAGCATGGCGGCGTTCGCCGCTCTCACCACGGGACCGATGCCGCGCGGCGGGCTGGCCGGAGGCGCGGCGGTGTTCGCCGCGGTCACCGCCGGGTCGGCCGTGGTGGCCTGGCTGCAGTGGCGGGAGGTGTTCGCCGCGGGCGGCGACTATCCCGGGAGCCTCTTCGACCGCCGGCAGGATGCGCTGGGGCTCGCCACCACGTCGGCGGTCGCCGGCCTGGCGGGGATCGCGGCGCTGGCGCAGGAAGGCTGCTTCGTACGCCGACCACAGCGGGGCTGGCGGTTGGCGGCGCTGGTGCTCGGCGTCATCCTGGCCCTGGGCCTGCCCGTGCTCCTGATGCTGGTCGCCGGTGACGGTCGCCCGACCCGGGCCGTGGCGGCCGCGCTGATCTATGGCCTCCCCTGGGGTGTGGCCGCGGCCGCCGCCGCACGACTACGGCGGGCCGCGGCCGCCTGGGTGCTGTTCTCCGCACTGGCCGGAGCGGCCCTGGCCGCGATCGGTCCGCAGATGACCGACCTGCTCGACACCTCCAGCGAACCCGTCTTCGCGGTCGTGACCGCACTGCTCCTGGCGCTGCTCGTCGCGGTGTTCCGTTCACCGGCCGGTAGGATTGGCACTCAGTCGTAGCGAGTGCCAGGCTCTCCCCGTCACGGAAGGTCGGCACTCGTGGCCGGACCGCTCCGGCTCGAGGCGCTGATGGACGGGAGGTGACGCATGGTCGAGGACCGCAGACTGGCCGTGCTGCGCGCGATCGTCGAGGACTACGTCTCCACCGAGGAGCCGGTGGGCTCCAAGGCCCTGGTCGAGCGCCACGGGCTGGGGGTCTCGCCCGCCACGGTGCGCAACGACATGGCGGCGCTCGAGGAGGAGGGCTACATCACCCAGCCCCATACGAGCGCCGGGCGCATCCCCACCGACAAGGGCTACCGGATGTTCGTCGACCGGCTGACCACGGTCAAGCCGATGAGCCAGGCCGAGAGGCGGGCGATCTCCACGTTCCTCGAGGGCGCGGTCGACCTTGACGACGTCGTCCACCGCTCGGTGCGGCTGCTGGCGCAGCTGACCCGCCAGGTCGCGGTCGTGCAATACCCCGTGCTGTCCCGGTCGACGATCCGTCACATCGACCTGATCGCGCTCACCGAGGTCCGACTGCTGATCGTCATCATCTTGAGCACGGGCCGGGTCGAGCAGCGGCTGGTCGAGCTGACCGTCCCGCTCAGCGACGACCAGCTCGGCGGCCTGCGCACCTGGATCGGGCGGGCGACGATCGGTGAGTCGATCGCGGATGCCGTCGTCGCGCTCCAGGCGCTGCGAGAGGACCCCCAGCTGCCGGACGCCTCGACGACGGCCGCCGTCGCGGTCGCGGTCTGCGACGCCCTGTCCGACCATCGCTCCGACGAGCGCGTCGCCGTCGGTGGGGCCGCCAACCTCGCCCGGTTCGGCGACAACTTCGACACCGCGGTCCGGCCGCTGCTCGAAGCGCTGGAGGAGCACGTCGTCCTCCTCAAGCTGCTCGGCGAGGCCACCGAAGGCGGCCTCGTCACCGTGCGGATCGGCCACGAGGGCCCCGTCCAGGAGCTCGCGTCGACCAGCGTGGTCGCCACCGGCTATGGGCCCGGTGACCAGGCGCTCGCCACCCTCGGCATCGTCGGGCCGACGCGGATGGACTATCCCACCACGATGGCAGCGGTGCGGGCGGTCGCCCGTTATGTCTCCCGCATCCTCGACGAGGCCTAGCCCCCCGACCGCAAACCCCTCAGACCAAGAGAAGGACGTCAGTTGAGTCAGGACCTCTACGAGATCCTCGGTGTCGCCCGTGACGCGGACGCCGACACGATCAAGAAGGCCTACCGGCGGCTGGCCCGCCAGCTCCACCCGGACGTCAACCCCGACCCGGACACCCAGGAGCAGTTCAAGCAGGTCACCCACGCCTACGAGGTGTTGTCCGACCCCCAGAAGCGCGCGTCCTATGACCGCGGCGGCGACGTGTTCGGTGGCGGCTTCGGCGGCGGCCAGGGAGCTGGCTTCTCCTTCACCGACATCATGGACGCCTTCTTCGGCGGCGGCGCCGCCCAGAGCCGGGGGCCGCGGCCGCGCACCCGCCGCGGCCAGGACGCGCTGATCCGGCTGGACGTCGAGCTGGCCGAGGCGGCGTTTGGGGTGACCCGTGAGCTCAAGGTGGACACCGCCGTCGTCTGCTCGACCTGTCATGGCGCGGGGGCCGCGCCCGGCACCACGCCCGTGCCCTGTGAGACCTGCCGCGGCAGCGGCGAGGTCGCCCACGTGCAGCGCTCGCTGCTCGGCGAGATCCGCACGCTGCGCCCCTGCCCCGCGTGCCGCGGCTTCGGCACGATCATCCCCGAGCCGTGCCGGGAGTGCTCCGGCGACGGCCGCGTGCGGTCGCGGTCCACACTCAAGGTCAAGATCCCGGCCGGGGTCGACACCGGCACGCGGGTCCAGCTCGCCGGCCAGGGCGAGGTCGGCCCCGGTGGTGGGCCCGCAGGCGACCTCTATGTCGAGGTCCACGTCGCGCCCCACCCGACGTTCACCCGCGACGGCACCGACCTCCACTGCACCGTGTCGCTGCCGATGACGGCGGCGGCGCTCGGGACCAGCATCACGCTCGAGACCCTCGAGGCCGACCTCGAGGAGGGCGTCGAGGCCGACCAGCGCACCATCGAGCTCCCGGTGGCGCCCGGCACCCAGTCCGGCACCGAGCAGGTGCTGCGCGGCCGCGGCGTACCGGGCCTGCGGGGCGGACGAGGCAACCTGGTGGTCACGATCCTGGTCGAGACGCCCACCAAGCTGGATCCTCGCCAGGAGGAGCTGCTCACCGAGCTGGCCGCCATCCGGGGCGAGGAGGCGCCCGCGGGGGCGATCAAGGCCGCCCACAAGTCGGTCTTCAGCCGCTTCCGCGACGCCTTCAACGTCTGAGACGCCACGGCCCTGGAGCTGAGCCATGTCGCTGCCCGTGCACCTGGTCGAGTCCCTCGCCGACGTGGTGGTGGGTGACACGGTCTCCGTCACCGGCGATGAGGCCCACCACGCGGTCGCCGTACGCCGGCTGCGCGTGGGGGAGAGGGTCCAGCTCACCGACGGGGCCGGCTCGATCGCCGTCGGGGCGGTCGCCGCGACCGGCAAGCGCCAGCTGGAGGTCACCGTCGAGTCGGTCGCCGTGCGGCCTCGCGCCGTGCCTGCGGTGACCGTCGTCCAGGCGCTGCCCAAGGGCGAGCGTGGCGAGCTGGCCGTCGAGGTGCTGACCGAGGTCGGGGTCGACCGGATCGTCCCCTGGGCCGCCTCGCGCAGCGTCGCGGTCTGGAAGGGCGAACGTGCCGTGCGGTCCCTCGAGCGCTGGCGATCGACCGCGCGGGAGGCCGCGAAGCAGTCGCGTCGGGCGTGGTTCCCCGAAGTGACGGACCTGGCGACGCTGTCGGCCGCGGTCTCGGTGGTCGCCGACGCCGATCTGGTGCTCGTGCTCCACGAGGAGGCCGCTGAACCTCTTGCGTCCGTGGACGTGACGGCCGCCGGCTCTGTCGCGGTCGTCGTCGGCCCCGAGGGTGGCCTCACCGTTGACGAGGTGGCGGCATTCACCGCCGCCGGCGCCCGCGCCGTACGCCTGGGCCCCGAGGTCCTCCGCACGTCCACGGCCGGCCTCGCCGCCGTGGCTGCGGTGTTGTCTCGGACGGGGCGGTGGGGGTGACGGTTTCCCCGCGTACGCGGGGAAACTGTCACTTACTGGCGGAAACAACGGCCAGCAAGTGACAACTTCCGCCAGGGAGTGTTGCGCTTGGGACGAGAGCGCCAGGGCGGCGGCCCACCACACCCCAGGCGTACGCCGACCTGGGGGCCCTCAGCTCCCGAGGAGTACGTCGACGCGCGCGACCTCGGCGTCGAGGTCTGCCCGCTGGGCCGAGGTGAGGGTGCCGAACAGCTCGACGGAGCCGACCCGGTCGCCCTCGGCGCGCCACAACCCGGCCAGCCAGCCGTCGACGAACACCGTGCAGGCCAGCCCGCCGTTGGCGCCGGCCCAGCGGGAGCGCGTCTCGGGTGAGGTGACCCGGTCGCGGCCGGCGTGGGAGAGCCAGAGGTTGTCATAGATCCCGAGCAGGCGCACCGGGGCCGGGCGGTCGCCGCCCACGATCTCCCCGTCGGGGACATCCCACAGCGCCCGCCCGCGCTCGTCCTGGTGCTGCACCAGGTCCGGCATCCCACGCAGGACGTCGCCGATCCGCGGCACCCCCGACCAGGTGGTGACGTCGGCGGCGGTCGCGGGGCCGAATGCCCGGAGGTAGCGACGCACCAGGTCTTCCGGGTCGGCGGCGGCGAGCGGCCGACCCACCCAGTGGTCGACGAGGTCATAGACGACCCCACCCGAACCGCGCCAGGTGCCGCGCGGGGGCAGCTGCGCGAGCGGCGCACACACGCGCGCCAACCCGGCCAGCGCCACGGGAGGGTGGTCGGGGTAGGTGACGGCCAAGGTCTCGCCGAGCGCCTTGACCGAGAGCGGACCGGTGGCGAGGGCGCTGGTGACCGCAGCCCGGAACGGTTCGAGGTCCAGGTCGCGCACGGCACGCAGGTTCTGCGCCACGGCCCGCTCGCGATCCTGGATGGGCACGGTCCACGACCGGATCATCAGGGCGTCGTCGGCGGTCAGCAGGTGGATGGTGCCGCGCAGGCACACCATCCGCACCAGCGCCGCCGACTCCAGGCCGGCCGTCACCTCAGCGGGGTCGAAGGCATCGAGCCGTGCGGCGAGCCCGACGTACGGCGACAACCCCTCCTGGGCCTGCAGCCCGACCAGGTGTCGGGCCACCGACGACACCGAACCGGAACGCCGCTCCAGCAGACCTTGCCGCTGGAGCAGCGTCCGGTTGAGGTCCTCACGTGTCAGCCGCACCCGCCGACCGTAGCGGCCGCGACCGACAGACGGCTCACCCGATCACGAAGGTCCGGGTGTCGACGAACGGACCGGGCCCCTCGCCGCCGGACGGGTCATCGGTGGCGACCCGCAGGGTGTAGGTGCCGGGCGCCAGCCCGGACACGTCGATGCTCCCGGAGAAGGGATACAGCTTGTCGTAGGCACCCTCGGCCATGAAGCTGTATTCGTCGACGACCTTGGTGCCCTGGAGGATCTGCCAGGGGACTGTCGCCTCGAACGAGTTCGCGACCCCGCTGACCTGGAGCGTGCCGCCGGTGACCTTGAGGCCCTCACCGGGGTCGCTCAGGCTGACCAGCGACAGCACGTCGTTGGGGTTGTCGTTGGCGAGCGGCTCGGCGGTCGGCACGCCATAGACCTGGTCGATCGGGTTGTCGGGCGACCTGAACTGGACGGGCGCGCGCTTCTGGACGGCGGCCTGCACGGTGAAGATCACCTGCTGGACGGCCATCGAGGCGGTCGCCTCGTCCATCGAGGCGGGCCGGTCGCGCAGGCTCGTGTCGGACAGGGTCACCGTGATCACGTCCCCGTCATAGGTCGCCCCGCTGAACGCGTCGGCGGGCCAGGGCGTGCGGTAGTCGGGGTCGGCCGGGGTGTCGGTCAGCGCGGTGAGCGCGTCGGCCAGCGGGTCGCTGGCGGCACCACTCATCGGGTGGAACTCGCGATACAGGCGCACCCCTTGCGGGGTGTCACCCAGGTAGTACGCCGGGACGGTGAAGGTCGAGGCGGGCACCGTCGTCGTGGTCGACGGCGCTGAGGGACTCGTGCCACCCGAGGTGCCCTGGGAGGTCGAGTCCGAGGCGGCGGGCCCCGGCCCCGAGGTCGGCTTGGAGTTCTGCTGGCCGATCACGGTGACGGCGACGACGACGGCCGCGGCTGCGACGACGGCGGCGCCGGCGGTGATGGTCCAGGAACGACGGCTGGTCATGATGCTCACCTTCGATTCAGAGGCGTGGACCGTGCGGGAACGGATGGCGGCGAGCCGGTCGACGGGGTCGACGTCGGCGACGGCGTCCTCGATCAGCTCGGCGAGGCGGGGGTCGGGATTCTGGTTCAGGGGCGGCTGGCTCATGGGGTGTCCTCCCACAGGTCGGCGAGCTGCTCGCGGAGGCCGGCGGCCCCACGGGAGGCGTGACTCTTGACGGCACCGCGGGAGATCCCGAGCGTCTCGGCGATCTCCTGCTCGGACAGGTCGAGGTAGTAGCGCAGCGCGATCACCTCGCGCTGGCGCTCGGGGAGCGCCCGCAGTGCGGCCAGGACGACGTCCCGGCGGGCCCGGTCGTCGGCGCCATCGGGAGCCACGAGCGGTCGGTCTTTGGCGACCTGACGGTCGACCACGACCTGGTGGCGCAGCACCGAGCGCGACCGGTTGACGACGGTCTGCCGGAGATAGGCCAGCGCCTTCCCGGGGTCACGCAGCCGGTGCCAGTGGTCGTGCATCGCGACGAACGCGTCCTGCACGACCTCCTCGGCCTGGCCCTGGTCGTGCAGCAGCAGGACGCCGAGGCGCACGAGTGACCGCCAATGGGCGGCATAGAGCTGCTCGAGGGCCGCATCGGCATCCCACGACGCCGTACGGCGTGAGAGCCCGCGACGCGCGGCGGGACCGTTCACCGGTGCCTCGATCGTCGCCACTCCACGGGTCATCACGTTAGTAGGACGCCCGGCGGGCGCTGGAGGTTTACCCGGGACGGCGAGGTTGCGAAGTGATCACCGCCACGTGCCGGCCCACTAGGCTGGCGTCGTGACCGACCCCGACTGCATCTTCTGCAAGATCGCCGCCGGCGAGATCCCGGCCGACGTCGTCCACGAGACCGACGACGTGGTCGCCTTCCGTGACCTCCAGCCGCAGGCTCCGACCCATGTGCTGGTCATCCCCCGAGAGCACTACGCCGACGCGGCTGCCCTGGCAGCGGGGGCACCCGACACCGTGGCCCGCCTGGTCGCCGCCGCGGCCGAGGTGGCGGAGGCCGACGGTCTCGACGGTCACTACCGCCTCGTCTTCAACACCGGCGCGGGCGCCGGCCAGAGCGTGTTCCACACCCACCTCCACGTCCTTGGTGGGCGTTCCATGACCTGGCCGCCGGGCTGATCGTGCGAGGCCCGTCGCATCGGCTGCGCGCGCTGGCAGCGCTGGCCCTGGCAGTCCCGCTCGCCCTCGCCGCCTGTGGGGGTGGGTCGGTCGACCCCGCGCCACCGGCGCCCACCGGCCACGGCTCGGCTGCCGCCCCGTCCAGCGGCGCGACCCCGGTCGCCGAGGACGACCATCCCATCGAGGCCACCAGACCCGAGCCGCTGCGCCCGGGGGAGCGGCGGTTGCGGTTGACCATGCCGGCGACCTATACGCCGTCGGCCCCCTATGGCACCGGCACCGACGACTACCGGTGCTTCCTCCTCGACCCCCACCTGACCGAGGACGCCTACCTGACCGGCACGTTCGTCCAGCCCGACAACGCCGACGTGGTGCACCACGTGATCCTCTTCCAGGTGCCCCCCGCCGATGTGACCCGCGCCCAGGCCCTGGACGCGGACACCCCCGGCGAGGGATGGACCTGCTTCGGTGACTCGGGGCTGACCCGCGGCCCGGCGCTGGACAACGCACCCTGGCTGGGCGCGTGGGCGCCCGGTGGGCGTGAGGCGGTCCAGCCCCGGGGCTTCGGCGTCCTCCTGAAGGCCGGGACCCAGATCGTGATGCAGGTCCACTACAACCTGCTGGCCGGCACCGGCCCGGACGCCTCGTCGACCCTGCTCCGGCTGGCTCCCGCCGATCGGGCCATGACGAGCGTCGAGACCATGTTGCTGCCCGCGCCGGTCGAGCTCCCCTGCCGCCCCGACCACGCCGACGGGCCGCTGTGTGACCGCGACGCCGCGGTCGCCGACGTCGCGGCTCGGTTCGGTGCCGACGGAGCGACCGCCAACCTGCTCCACCTGCTCTGCGGCCAGGAGATCGTCCCGGGCAACACCCAGTCGTGCACCCGCACCATCACCCAGCCCACGACGATCCGCGCCGTCGCCGGCCACATGCACCTGCTCGGCCGCGCCATCACCATCAAGGTCAACCCCGGCACACCCCGCGAGCGGACCGTCCTCGACATCCCGCTGTGGAACTTCGACGACCAGGGCGCCCGGCCCATCAAGCCGGTCCACCTGCACATGTTCGACAAGGTCGAGGTGACCTGTCGTCACGTCCAGTGGCTGCGCGACCGGCTGCCGGCCTTCGCGGGCCAGCCCGACAAGTACGTCGTCTGGGGCGACGGCACCACCGACGAGATGTGCCTGGGCATCCTCCAGGTGACCCACCCCTGAGGGCGAACCCCCGGACGGTGAACGTCGGTGGGCACGGCCGGTGGCCTCGGCCGCCGGGCAATCGGCTGGGCCGTGTCCGCGCCAGCCCGTAGCATGGAGGTCGCTTACGCACCCGACCGAAAGGGCCGCCCCGCCGGGCATCCATGACCGACTCGCACCAGCACGACGCCGTACCCATGACTCCGAGCGGGTCGGGCCAGCCGGCCTCCAGGGCCACCACCAAGCACGTCGTCGTCATCCCCAACAGCATCAACATGGTGAGCGTCCTGGGTCCGGGCGACGAGCACCTGGCCCTCATCGAGCGCATCTTCGAGGCCGACGTCCACGTGCGCGGCAACCGGATCACCTTCCACGGCGAGCCCGGCGACGTGGCGCTGGCCGAGCGGCTGCTCGACGAGCTCGTCGCGATCATCCGCACCGGTCAGGGCGTCACGCCCGAGACCGTCGAGCGGGTCGCCTCGATGCTGCGTGCCGAGACCACCGAGCGACCGGCCGAGGTGCTGTCGCTCAACATCTTGTCCAACCGGGGCCGGACGATCCGTCCCAAGACCCTCAACCAGAAGCGCTACGTCGACTCCATCGACCGCCACACGATCACGTTCGGGATCGGCCCGGCCGGCACCGGCAAGACCTATCTCGCGATGGCCAAGGCCGTCCAGGCGCTCCAGGCCAAGCAGGTCAACCGGATCATCCTGACGCGTCCGGCCGTCGAGGCGGGCGAGCGGCTCGGCTTCCTGCCCGGCACGCTCAGCGAGAAGATCGACCCCTACCTGCGTCCCCTCTATGACGCCCTGCACGACATGATCGACCCCGAGTCGATCCCCAAGCTGCTGGCCGCGGGGACCATCGAGGTCGCCCCGCTGGCCTATATGCGCGGCCGCACCCTCAATGACGCCTTCATCATCCTCGACGAGGCCCAGAACACCTCGCCCGAGCAGATGAAGATGTTCCTGACCCGGCTCGGCTTCGGGTCCAAGATCGTGGTCACCGGCGACGTCACCCAGATCGACCTCCCGGGCGGCACCCGCAGCGGGCTCAAGGTCGTCGAGGACATCCTCGACGGTGTCGAGGACGTCGTGTTCAACCGGCTGAACAGCCACGACGTGGTCCGTCACAAGCTCGTCGGCCGGATCGTGGCCGCCTATGACGAGTTCGACGCCCGCGAGGGCCAGCGCGACCAGGGCGCCGCCAGCAAGGGGCGTCGTTCGTGAGCATCGAGATCCTCGACGAGTCCGGCAGCGGCATCGACGTCAAGGAGCTGGCCAAGCTGGCCCGGTTCGTGATGGACCGGATGCGCGTCCACCCCCTGGCCGAGCTGTGCATCAAGGCCGTCGACGAGGCCACCATCGCCGAGCTCAACGAGCGCTGGATGGACAAGCAGGGCCCCACCGACGTGCTGGCCTTCCCGATGGACGAGCTGCGGCCCGGCCTGGTCGACGAGGAGCCCGAGGAGGGCGTGCTCGGCGATCTGGTGCTCTGCCCCGAGGTCGCCGCACGCCAGGCGGTCACGGCCGGTCACTCCGAGACCGCCGAGATCGAGCTGCTCACGGTCCACGGGATCCTCCACCTGCTCGGCTATGACCATGCCGAGCCCGAGGAGCACCGGGAGATGTTCGGGCTCCAGGACCAGATCCTGGCGGAGTGGCGCACACCCGCGCCCACCGAGTGACCGCGGGGCGCGTGACCCGCTGACCGAGATCGGAAGTCGATGACCGGCAACGACCTGGGCCTGCTCGCCACGGCGGCGGGCCTGGTGCTGCTCGCGGGACTGTTCTCCGCCGCCGACGCCGCGCTCGGGTCGTTCTCGCCGGCCCGGGCCGAGGAGCTGGCCGAGGACGGCCGCACCGGCGCCCAGCGGCTGGTCCACCTGCTCCGTGACAGCCCGCGCTATCTCAACACCGCACTCTTCCTGCGGCTGTTCTGCGAGATCTCGGCGATCGTCCTGGTCACCCTGTTGGCCTATGACCGCTGGGGGTCCTGGTGGCCTGCTGCCACGACCTCGGCGGCCGTCATGCTGGTCGTGTCCTTCGTGGTGATCGGCGTCGCGCCCAGGACGATCGGCCGCCAGCATTCCGAACGCGTCGCGCTCGCCAGCGCCGGCCCCCTCACGGCCGTGACCACGATCCTGGGACCGCTGCCCCGGTTGCTGATCCTCGTCGGCAACGCGATCACCCCCGGCAAGGGATTCCGCCAGGGGCCCTTCTCGACCGAGACCGAGCTGCGTGAGCTCGTCGACCTCGCCGAGGCGTCGGCGGTGATCGAGGAGGGCGAGCGCAAGATGATCCACTCGGTCTTCGAGCTCGGCGACACCATCGCCCGTGAGGTGATGGTGCCCAACACCGACGTGGTCTACATCGAGCGCCACAAGAACCTCCGGCAGACCATGTCGCTGTTCCTGCGCAGCGGCTTCTCCCGGATCCCGGTCATCGGCGAGAACCTCGACGAGGTCCTAGGGTTCGCCTATCTCAAGGACCTCGTGCGCCGCGACTTCGAGGCCCCCGACGTCGAGACCACCCAGCGGGTCGAGGAGGTCATCCGGCCGGCCTACTTCGTGCCCGACACCAAACCCGTCGACGAGCTCCTCTCCGAGATGCAGGCCCGCCGCCAACACATCGCGGTCGTCGTCGACGAGTACGGCGGCACCGCCGGCCTCGTCACGATCGAGGACATCCTCGAGGAGATCGTCGGCGAGATCACCGACGAGTACGACCCCGACGAGGTCGACGTCGAGCGGCTCCCCGACGGCGTGGTCCGCGTGTCGTCGCGCTACCCCGTCGACGACCTCGACGAGCTGGTCGGCATCAACGTCGTCGACGACGACGTCGACAGCGTGCTCGGTCTGCTGGCCAAGCACCTCGGCAAGGTGCCGATCGCCGGCTCCACGGTCAAGGTCCACGGGCTGCGGTTCCAGGCCGAGGAGGCCACCGGCCGGCGCAACCAGATCGGGACCGTGTTGATCAGTCGCCTCGACGAGGCCGGGGCCGAGGGCGACGACTACCCTGACGCCCATGACCGAGCAGGCGTCCGTGACTGACCAGCCCGTTCCCGAGCTCTCCGCCGAGGACGCCAAGCTCGTGACGTTGGCGCGAGCCACTCGCGCGCGGGTCAACGCGGACGAGGGGGCCGCCGTTCGCGACGCCGACGGCCGCACCTATGCCGCCGCCACGGTCGACCTCCCGTCGCTCCAGGTCAGCGCCCTCCAGGTGTGCGTGGCGATGGCGCTCTCCTCCGGCTCGCGAGGCCTCGAGGCGGCCGTGGTGCTCACCCAGGCCGACGCCATCGGGGAGGCTGACGTCGCGGCGCTGCGTGAGTTCGGCGGTGCTGGTGTGGTCGTGCACCGCGGCGACTGGCGCGGTCAGGTGGTCGCCGCCACGACGACCAGTTGACCTGTCCGGGCGCGCTCATCGGTGGAGCCGGTCACATGTCCTGACCGATGAACATCGGGTCACCGCCCTCGTCCGCCAGCTCGCCGATCCGTTCGCAGGGCTCGGTCGACAACGGGCAGTCATAGACGACCGACGGGTGATAGCCGACCGCCACGAGCACGGTCCCGTCGGTGTCGAAGGACCACCACGCGAGATCACCGGGCTTGGGGGGCTGCGCCAGCACCAGCGGCCGCCCACCCGGGCTCGTCGGGCGCAACCTGCTCGACCAGTCGAGGAGGTAGTCGCCATCGAAGCTCAGCGTGGCGTCGATCGGGCCTGCCACAGCGCGCCAGCCGTCGGGCAGCGCGGTCGGCGCCGGACCTCGCTCGTCGTAGAGGACCACCCGGTTGCGAGCGTCCGCGATCCGGGTGGCGGCTGGGGCCGCGACTGTCCACCCGCCGCTGTCGATCCGCCAGGCTCGGACTCCGTCGGCGGTGCCGACCCAGGCATATCCGGAGTCCAGCCCGGCGACCTGGACGCTGTCGCAGTCGACCTCGGCACAGGGCACGACCAGGTCGTTGACCTCGCGGCGACCGGCCAGGTCGAAGACGACCACGCGAACGCCACCGTCGGTGGGCTCGGTCCAGGCGACCCAGGACTCCTGGGCGTCGAACGCCGACGACGGATGCCAGTCGTCACTGGGAGAGGCCTCCGGACGTTCGCCCAAGGTATGGGTGCGACCGTCCAGCCCGAGTAGCAGAGCCCGGCCGTTGCTCCCGAAGAAGACGATGCCCGACGGGGTCGCCACCGCGTCCGTGTCGAGCCAGCCGAAGTCGCCGGTGTCCGTCACCTCGCGGCCGCCCAGATGGATGGTGTGCCCCGGGTCGCCGTAGGCCCGCAGGCCGTGCTCGGCGTCGAGGGTGCCGAGGGGTGCTATGTCGTGCACGGCGTCGTCGGGATGCCAGCGCAGCGCGGTGACGGCGCCGCCACCCACCGCGGCGACCAGGACCGCGGCGGCCGTGACTGCCCCGATCCGACGCCGGCGCAGTGTCCTGGCCCGTCGGAGGACGGCCATCAGGTCGCCTGGAGGCACGGGGAGCGCGTCGAGGTGGGTGGAGAGCTCACGCTCGAGGAGGGTGGGGTTCATCGCGCGTCTCCTTCGACACTGTGGGGGTGTAGGTCGGGGAACCGCCGGCGCAGGGCCGCGAGCGCGTCCGACGCCTGGGACTTGACCGTGCCGGGGCGGACCCCGAGCACCTCGGCGATCTCAGCCTCGGACAGGCCCTCGTAGTAGCGCAGCACCAGAACGGCTCGCTGCTTGCGCGGAAGCGATGAGACCGCCGCCCAGACGTCCATGCCCGCTACGTGGACGTCGCTGTCGTCCGTGGGCGTCCGTGGGTCCAGCAGTTCACCCAGCGAGGCGGTCCGACGGCTCGACCGGCGGTGGCCCGACAGCGCCTCGTTGACCGCCATTCGTCGGACATAGGCGGCGGGGTGCTCCAGACGCGAGATGCGACCCCAGGTCGCATAAGCCCTGGCGAACGCCGTCTGCAGCGCCTCCTCGGCGTCCTCGACGGTCCCAGCCACGGCGTAAGTGGTCCTGAAGAGCCGCGGCCAGGTCGCCTCGAAGAACGCGCTGAAGTCCTCGTCCGCCCCCGTCACGTGTCGTCCTCTCCGGTCCGTTTCCGACACTAGGTGAACGCTTGGAACGGCGGTCCGGTTGGGTCGGATCGCGTGGACGGCCCTTGGCTGGGGGCGTCGTTCGCGGCAGAGTTGGCGGCGTGAGCCTCGTGGGATGGACCGAGCACGAGCGCGCCGTCGAGCGGCTGCGCGCGTCCTACGACGCCATTCCCGCAGGGGCCCCGGTCCGACTGGCCAAGCGCACCTCCAACCTCTTTCGGGCGCGGGCGCAGGTTTCCGCACCGGGGCTCGACGTCTCGGGTCTCGGCGGCGTCGTCGCCATCGACCCGGTGGCGCGCACCGCCGACGTCCAGGGCATGTGCACCTATGAGAACCTCGTCGACGCGACGTTGCCCCACGGCCTGATGCCGCTCGTCGTCCCGCAGCTGCGCACCATCACGCTGGGCGGCGCCGTGACCGGACTGGGGATCGAGTCGACCAGCTTCCGCAACGGCCTGCCCCACGAGTCCGTGCTCGAGATGGACATCTTCACCGGTGCCGGCGAGGTCGTGACGGCCGCGCCGGACAACGAGCACGCCCAGCTGTTCTCGACCTTCCCCAACTCCTACGGGTCGCTCGGCTATGCCACCCGGCTGCGCATCGAGCTCGAGCCGATCGCGCCGTACGTCGGCCTGCGCCACGTGCGCTTCGACGACGCGGGGCTGCTCGCCAAGACCATCGCCGAGATCACCGACACCCGGGAGTGGGACGGCATCCGCGTCGATGGGCTCGACGGCGTGGCGTTCGAGCCCGGCGACTTCTACCTCACCCTGGCCACGTGGCTGGAGAGCCCGGCCGAGGGCGACTGGCCGCGCCACGCCAGCGACTACGTCGGCCAGCAGATCTTCTATCGGTCGCTGCGGGAGCGGGACGCCGACCTGCTGACCGCCTACGACTACCTGTGGCGCTGGGACACCGACTGGTTCTGGTGCTCGGGGGCCTTCGGCGCCCAGAACCCCCGCATCCGACGCGTGTGGCCGCGGCGGTGGCGTCGCTCCGACGTCTACTACAAGCTCGTGACCCTCGACCGTCGCTTCGGGATCATGGATCGGCTCGACCGCCGAGCCGGCCGGCCGCAGCGCGAACGCGTGATCCAGGACGTCGAGATCCCGGTCGACCGCCTGGGCGAGTTCCTGGCGAGGTTCGACGCGGAGGTGGGGATGCGGCCGGTGTGGCTGTGCCCGTTGCGGCTGCGCGCCGACGAGGGGGCGGTGGCCGCGACCGGGCGACCGTGGCCGACCTATCCGCTGCAGGCCGGGATCACCTATGTCAACGTCGGTTTCTGGGGGACCGTCGAGGTCGGGCCCGAAGCGCCCGAGGCGCCACGCAACCGGGCGGTCGAACGCATGGTCGCCGACCTCGGCGGGCACAAGTCCTTGTATTCCGAAGCGTTCTATGACCGCGAGACCTTCGACCGGCTCTACGACGGGCGCAACCTCGCCGCCGTCAAGGAGCGCTATGACCCGGCTCAGCGGCTGACGACGCTCTATGACAAGGCCGTCCGGGACAGGTGAGCGACCAGACAACACGGGGACAGGGCTCTCGGGAGACAGGAAAGGGCACCACAAGATGAGCAAGGTCACCATCGGCTCGGCCGTCGAGACGCTGGCACTCGAGCTGCCGGTGAGGTTCACGGCCTATGACGGCAGCGCGGCCGGCCCGGCGGACTCCGCCATCGAGCTCAGGCTCCTCAACGAGCGCGGCCTGTCCTACCTCCTCACGGCGCCGGGCGACCTGGGGCTCGCCCGCGCCTATGTCGCCGGGGACATGGAGATGCTCGGAGTCCACCCGGGCGACCCCTACGACGCCCTCGCGCTGATGCTCGACCGACTGACGTTCCGTCGACCGACGGCCACCGAGGCCGTGACGCTGCTGCGGGGGCTCGGCCTGCAGCATCTCGTCCCGCCACCACCGCCCGCCGAGGAGCGGGTGCCGCGCTGGCGCCGTACGCTCGAAGGCCTGCGCCACTCGATGGGCCGCGACGCCGCCGCGATCAGCCACCACTACGACGTCTCCAACCGCTTCTATGAGCTGGTGCTGGGTCCGTCGATGACCTACACCTGCGCGGTCTATCCCCACGAGTCGGCGACGCTGGAGGAGGCGCAGTTCGAGAAGTACGACCTGGTCGCCCGCAAGCTCGACCTCAAGCCGGGGCAACGGCTGCTCGACGTCGGCTGCGGCTGGGGCGGGATGGTCCGCCACGCGGCGCGGGAGTACGGCGTCAAGGCGCTGGGGGTGACGCTGTCGCTCCAGCAGGCCCAGTGGGCCAAGGAGGCCATCGACCGGGAGGGGCTGGGCGACCTCGCGGAGGTCCGCCACCTCGACTATCGCGACGTCCTGGAGTCCGACTTCGACGCGGTGAGCTCGATCGGACTGACCGAGCACATCGGGGTCCGCAACTATCCCGCCTACTTCTCCTTCCTGCGCGACCGGCTGCGCCCGGAGGGCCGGCTGCTCAACCACTGCATCACCCGGCCCCACAACAAGCACCAGGAGACGGGGCCGTTCATCGACCGCTATGTCTTCCCCGACGGCGAGCTCACCGGATCCGGGCGCATCATCACCGCGGCCCAGGACGCGGGGTTCGAGGTCATGCACGAGGAGAACCTCCGCCGCCACTATGCGATGACGCTCGCCGGTTGGTCGCGCAACCTGGCCGACCACTGGGACGAGTGCGTCGCCGAGGTGGGCGAGGGCACGGCACGGGTCTGGGGTCTCTACATCGCGGGCTCGAGGCTCGGGTTCGAGCGCAACACCGTCCAGCTCCACCACGTGCTCGGGGTCAAGACCGACGCCCACGGCAACGATGGGTTCCCGCTGCGCCCGACGTGGTGACCGGCGGGCCGCCCCGCCGTGGGTAGCCTTGCCCGGTGAGCACCCGGGCCCAGACACATCTCGCTGTCGTCGAGGCTCGGGAGCAGCTCGCGGCTCACCTGGTGCGGCTGACGCTCGGGGGACCTGGGCTCGCGGGGTTCGCCAGCACCGGCATCCCCGACGAGTGGGTCGGCCTCATCGTGCCCGGCCAGTTCCAGAGTCGCTACTACACGGTGCGCTCGTGGGACGGCCAGCGGCTCGTGCTGGACGTCGTCGTCCATGACGAGGGCCTGGTGACCGAATGGGCGGCGCGCGACTGCGTCGGCGCCGAGGTCACGATCACCGACGCCAAGGGGTCCTTCGCGCTCCCCGAGGGCGCGACCTGGCTGCTGCTGGTCGGCGACCTCACGGCGCTGCCGGCGATGGCGCGCATCGCCGAGAGCCATCCCCAGCTCAGCGTCCGGATCTGGGCCGAGGTGCCCGACGTGCTGCCCGGTTATCTGCCCGGCCATGCGGAGGTGACTTGGTTGGCGCCCCCCGCCGACGGGGCCAGCGACCTGGCCACGGTGGTCGAGAAGATCGACTGGCCCGCAGGCGAGGGCTATTTCTGGATGGCGGGGGAGTCCGCCCAGATGCGCGCCATCCGCAAACACCTGATGCGCGACCGCGGCCTCCCGAGCACGGCCTATGACGTGATGGGCTATTGGCGCGGCGCCCAGAAGCGCCAGCCCCGCGCCGTCGATCCCGGGCCCGTGTGGCGGGCCGGCAAGGCGGCCGGCCTGACCGACGAGCAGATCTGGGAGCGCTACGACGCCTCCCACGAGGAGGACCGATGAGCGAGTACCGCAGCGGCTTCGCGTCGTTCGTCGGGCGGCCCAACGCCGGCAAGTCGACGCTGACCAACGCGCTGGTCGGCCAGAAGATCGTGATCACCAGCTCCCGACCCCAGACGACCCGGACGGTCGTGCGCGGCATCGTCCACCGCGACGACGGCCAGCTGATCCTGGTCGACACCCCGGGGCTCCACCGGCCGCGCACCCTGCTGGGGGAGCGGCTCAACGACCTGGTCAAGGCGACGTGGGCCGAGGTGGACGTCGTTGCGGTGTGCTTCCCTGCCGATGAGAAAGTCGGCCCCGGTGACAAGTTCATCGTCACCGAGCTGGCCAAGGTACGCCGTACCGTCAAGATCGCGATCGCCACCAAGACCGACCTCGCCTCCCCGGAACGGATCGCCGCCCACCTGCTCGACATCCAGGCCCTCGGCGAGGAGACCGGCACCCCCTGGGCCGAGATCATCCCCGTCTCCGCGGTCGCAGGCGACCAGGTCAAGCTCCTGGAGGACCTCCTGGTGGCGATGATGCCCGAGGGGCCGCAGCTCTATCCCGACGGTGACCTGACCGACGCTCCCGAGGAGGTCATCGCGGCCGACCTCATTCGTGAGGCCGCGCTCGAGGGCCTCCAGGACGAGCTTCCCCACTCGCTGGCCGTCCTCGTCGACGAGATGGGCATGCGCGAGGACCGTCCCGAGGACCGACCACTCCTCGACGTCCACGCCAACGTCTATGTCGAGCGTGACTCCCAGAAGGGCATCATCATCGGCCGCAAGGGAGCTCGCCTCCAGGACATCGGCACCCGCGCCCGCGGCCAGATCAGCGCGTTCTTCGGAGTGCCCGTCTATCTCGACCTGCACGTCAAGGTCGCCAAGGACTGGCAGCGCGACCCCAAGCAGCTGCGCAAGCTGGGGTTCTGACGGGGTGTCAGTTTCACCGGCCCGCCGGTGAAACTGTCACTTCTCGGCCGAAGTTTCAGTCGAGAAGTGACAAGTTCGGCCGAGAAGTGTGACGTGTGTGACGGGAGCCGGCGTACGCGCTGCCACTGGCCCACGGCGCCGCGCGCGGCCAAGGTCGGCCGAGGTCGACCGGAGGCTTGCAGACGCACGCCTACCAATTAGCCGCGGCGCAGCCTCAGTACGTCGGCCAGCGTGTCGGAGTGCTTCCCGAACTCGCTGTCGACGAAGAAGCGTCCCACGCGGGGCGGCGGGGTCCCCTGGCGGCGCGGGTAGCACCGCTGTGACGCCGAGACGGTCACGGTGTCGGAGTCGGGGTCCCAGCCGGCACGGACACCATCACACGGCTCCGGCCGTGGACTGCACTCCTCACGGTCACAGGTCAGGAAGCGGACGACCGTCGCGTCGTCCTTGCGGCGTACGACGACATAGACCGACTGCCCGGGCGGGGTCGCGCGGACCCCTCGCCAATAGCGGAAGGTGAAGACGCCGCGCTCGGTGAGGTGGACCACCTCGGCTGACAGGTCGAAGCGACGCTCGCCGTTGACGACGCGATAACGCGTGAGGTCGATCGCGGGCCTGGCGTCGCCTGCCACGTCCGCCACACTGCCCGCGCGGGCCGCAGCAGGGGTGATGGCGCCGCCAGAGAGAACGGCAGCCGCGGCCATGGTCGCCGCTGTCGCCACGAGGGACGTGGTCGTGAACATGGCTCCTCCTTCGACCGGGATGCGCTGGTGCAGACGAGGAGCTGCGGTCGGTCTCCTACGTACGCCCGCAACCGCACGGGTGCCGGCGCCCAGCGAGACAGCTAGGTTGCTCTCATGGATCGGGTGCCCGACCGGCTGACCGTCGACCGGCTGACCGTGGAGCAACAGGTGTCGCTCGTCTCCGGGTCCACCCACTGGCGCACCCAGCCGGTTCCCGAGGTCGGCCTCCGCGCCGCGACGCTTTCCGACGGGCCGCACGGGCTGCGGTTCCAGTCGGGGGACGGCGACCATCTCGGCCAGGGCCTGAGCGAGCCCGCGACCTGTTTCCCGCCGGCGGTGACGTTGGCGAGCACCTGGGACGAGGACCTCGCCCGCCAGGTCGGCGCCGCGCTGGCCGTCGAGGCCCGGGCGTTCGGCGTCGACGTCGTTCTCGGACCCGGGCTCAACATCAAGCGCCACCCACTGTGCGGCCGCAACTTCGAGTACTTCTCCGAGGACCCGCTGCTCGCGGGTCGCCTGGCCGCGGCCATGGTCGACGGGCTCCAGGGCGCCGGCGTCGGCGCGTGCCTCAAGCACTTCGCGGTCAACAACCAGGAGAGCCACCGGATGGTGGTCGACGCCATCGTCGACGAGCGAACCCTCCGCGAGCTCTACCTCGCCGGCTTCGAGCACGCCGTGAAGACGAGCCGGCCGTGGACGGTGATGAGTTCCTACAACATGGTCAACGGCGAGTATGTCGGCGAGAGCGCGCGCCTGCTCGGGGAGATCCTGCGCGACGAGTGGGGCTTCGACGGGCTGGTCATGTCGGACTGGGCGGCGGTGAGCGAGCGCTGGCGAGGGCTCACGGCCGGGCTCGACCTGGAGATGCCCTCGAGTGGTGGCCTGTTCGACGAGGAGACCCTGGCCGCGATCGCCGATGGGCGGCTCCCTCTCGCGAGGGTCGCGGCCAGCGCGCAACGCGTGATCGATCTCGTCGAGCGCAGCCCGATCGAGGCCTTGGGAAGCCTGCCCACCGACGAGCACGACGCCCTGGCCCAGCGGGTCGCGGCCGAGGGGACCGTGCTGCTGGCCAACGACGGACTGCTGCCGCTCACCGGATCGGAGACCATCGCGCTGATCGGGGCGTTCGCCGAGCAGCCGCGGTTCCAGGGCGCGGGCAGCTCGCTGGTGAACGCCGCTCGCGT
>JAXLSN010000051.1:0-23943 GCA_046330595.1 Nocardioidaceae bacterium | reverse complement strand
GTACTTGTTCACCGCTGCGGTGCGGGCCGCGTCGGGGTTGACGGTCCCGGGCTCGGTCAGCTCGATGGCCATCATGGCCCCGCGGCCGCGGATGTCGCCGATGACCGGGTGCTTGGCCTGGATCTCCTCGAGCCGGCGCCGCATGATCGCCTCCATGGCACGGGCGCGGGCCGGGGCGTCGCTGGCGCGCATGGCCTCGATCGAACCGAGGGCGGCGGCACACGCGATCGGGTTGCCACCATAGGTGCCGCCGAGGCCCCCGGCGTGGACGGCGTCCATGATCTCGGCGCGGCCCGTGACGGCGGCCAGCGGCAGACCTCCGGCGATGCCCTTGGCGGTCGTGACCAGATCGGGGACGACGCCCTCGTGGTCGACCGCGAACCACTCGCCGGTGCGGCAGAAGCCCGACTGGATCTCGTCGGCGATGAACACCACGTCGTTGTCGCGGCACCACTGCGCGATCGCGCCGAGGAAGCCCTCGGCCGGGACGATGAAGCCGCCCTCGCCCTGGATCGGCTCGATGACCACACAGGCCAGGTTGTCGGCGCCGACCTGCTTGTCGAGCACGTCGATGGCGCGGGCCGCGGCCTCCTCGCCCTTGATGCCGGCGGTCTCGCGGAAGGGATAGGACATCGGGGCGCGATAGACCTCGGCGGCGAACGGACCGAAGCCGTGCTTGTAGGGCATGTTCTTGGCGGTCATCGCCATCGTCAGGTTGGTGCGGCCGTGGTAGGCGTGGTCGAAGACGGCGACCGCGTCCTTCTTGGTGTAGGCCCGCGCGATCTTGACCGCGTTCTCGACCGCCTCGGCGCCGGAGTTGAACAGCGCCGTCTTCTTGGCGTGGTCACCGGGGGTGAGCTCGGCGAGCTGCTTGGCGACCTCGACATAGCCGTCGTAGGGCGTGACCATGAAACAGGTGTGGGTGAACCGCTGCACCTGGTCGATCACGCGCGAGGAGACCTCCTCGGCGGCGTTGCCGACCGTGGTCACGGCGATGCCGGACCCCATGTCGATGAAGGAGTTGCCGTCGGCGTCGACCAGCACGCCGCCGCCACCGGCGACGATGAACGCGGGCAGACCCGTCGCCACGCCGTCGGCGACGTACTGCTGCTTGGCCGCCAGGCGCGCCTGGGACTCGGGGCCGGGGATCTCGGTGACAAGGCGGCGCTCCTGGGGGAGCGAGGGGCCGCCGATGGGTGCGTCGGTCATGAAGGTCAGCCTAAGGGTCAGTGACCTTCGGTTTCCACCGCGGTCCACCCCATCGACCTACGGATTCAGCGATTCAGCTGGGGACTGGCCAGATAGGAGCCCAACCCGATGAGGGCGGGGTCAACGCCGATGGCCTGCGCCAGGCTGAGCGACCAGTCGTACATGAACCCCAGGGCGTTGGTCTGGAAGACCAGGAGCAGCAGGATCAGGAAGCCCCAGCTCCGCACCGGCGCGAGTGCCGAGCGCAGGGCTGCGGGCAGCCAGGGCTCCAGCGCTCCATAGCCGTCGAGGCCGGGCACCGGCAGCAGGTTGAGGACCACGATGACGAGGAGGACATAGCCGAGGAAGGACAGCGCGGACGCCAGCACCACGTTGCCGTCCAGCAGTCCCGAGCTCACCAGGCCGAGCAGCACCACGCCGTTGACCAGGTTCATCAGGGGGCCGGCGACCGACATCGCGCTGGCCCAGCCGCGGGACCGCAGCGCGGAGCGGTCGATCCAGACCGCCCCACCCGGCAGGGGGAGCCCGCCCGCGAGCAGGAAGAGGATGGGCAGCCCGAAGGACAGCAGGGGATGGGCGTACTTGCGGAAGTCCAAGGTGAGATAACCCTGGTCGACCACGCTGCGGTCGCCGCCGCGATAGGCGACATAGGCGTGGGCCCACTCGTGCAGCGTGACCGACAGCAGGGCGCCCACGATGACGATCGCCATCGCCAGGACTCGCACGGCCCCGGAGTTGGGGTCGGCGTCGACGACGTACGTCGCCGCCAGGAGCGCCAGGAACAAGCCGACAAGGGCATAGAAGACCCACCCCGGGCGGGTGCGAGCAGCCGGCGGACGGCGAGGTGACAGTGCCCGTCGGTTGGCGGCGACGGTGAGGTCGGCGTCAGGGGCGATCCCCGCGACGCACGCCGGGCAGTGGCTGCCCACCGGGGCCGGCCGGAGGCAGGCGCCACACGCCGGGCGCCCGCAGCGCGTGCACGACAGCAGCGTCTCGGTGCCGGGGTGGAAGGCGCAGTCCATGGCGCGCAGCCTAGGGCGGGCCGCCCCGGCCGCCCTCGGCAGGGAGGTTCAGTCGGCGACGACCAGGAGCGGCGTGGGCTCGACGGTGACCGACACCCGCTGGCCGGGGGACAGGCGTACGGCGAGCGAGCTGGAGACCTGGGCCATGACGTCCTGGCCGCCGTCGACGCGGCAATAGACGCGCGAGATCGGGCCGAGGAAGTTGACCGAGACCACCGCGGCGTTGGCCGCGCCGTCGAGCGAGACGACCACGGACTCGGGTCGGACCATCGCGTGGCCCGCCCCGGACGCGATCGATCCCTCGATGGTGGGGACGGTGGCACCGAGGACGGTGGCGCTGCCACCGGCCACCTGGGCGGGCAGCTTGTTGTTGAGCCCGACGAATTCGGCCACGAACCGCGTGGCCGGGCTGGCATAGAGCTCGGCCGGCGCCGCAATCTGCTCGAGGCGACCCTGGCTCATCACGCCGACCCGGTCGGCGACCGCGAGGGCCTCCTCCTGGTCGTGTGTGACGAACAGGGTGGTGATGCCGACCTCGAGCTGGACCCGCCGGATCTCGTCGCGCAGCTGGACGCGCACCTTGGCGTCGAGCGCCGACAGCGGCTCGTCGAGCAGCAGCACGCGAGGCTGGATCGCCAGGGCCCGGGCCAGGGCGACACGCTGCTGCTGGCCACCCGAGAGCTGGCTGGCATAGCGGTTGCCATGCTCGGACAGCCCGACCAGCTCGAGCATCTCGCCGGCCCTGCTGGCGCGCGCCGACTTGTCGACGCCGCGCATCTTGAGGCCGAAGGCGACGTTCTCGCTGACCGTCATGTGGGGGAACAGGCTGTAGGCCTGGAACACCATCCCCATGTCGCGCTTGTTGGCCGGCACGCGCGTGAGGTCCTGCTCGCCGACCGAGACCGAGCCCGAGGTCGCCTGGTCGAGGCCGGCGAGGATCCGCAGCGCCGTGGTCTTGCCGCAGCCCGACGGGCCGAGCAGCGCGACGAGCTCGCCGGGCTCGATGTGGAGGGTGAGCCCGTCGAGGGCGCGCACGGTGCCGAAGACGCGGGTCAGGTCGGTCAGCTCGACCGCGACGCCGGTCTGGGTGCGGGGTGCGTCGGTGGCGCTCACGCGACACTTCCTTCCTTGGTACGGCGCTCGCGGGTGAGGAACCCGAGACCGAGCAGGAGGATGCTGGTGAAGGCGATCATCGCGAAGGAGGCCGCGACGGACGTGCGGGCCTCGGCCTTGCTGATGACCACGATCTGGGGCGGCAGGGTGTCGTAGTGCAGCAGCGACGCGAAGGTGTACTCGCCGAGGACGAGCGCGATGCCGATGAACGCCGCCGACAGCATGCCGGTCCTGATGTTGGGGCCGATGATCTTGACGATCACCGTGAACCAGCTCGCTCCGAGCGAGCGGGCCGCCTCGGCGAGCGTGTTGGCGTCCATCGCCGACAGGGCGGCGTCGATCGAACGGAAGGCATAGGGCAGCAGCAGGATCACGTAGGGGAAGGTCAGCCCGAACGGTGTGTGGCCGAACAGATAGTTGACCCACGCCATCACGTTCTTGATGCCGACCACGATGACCAGCGCGGGGATCGCCAGCGGGAGCAGGCAGATGAACTCGATGATTCGCTTGGCCCACATCACGCGCAGCTGCACCCAGACCATCGTGGGCACCAGGATCACGAACATCGCGAGCAGGGTGGTGACCGAGAGCAGCAGCGAGGTGATGATCGAGGTGAACAGGTCACTGTCCTGGACCAGCAGCGCCCACGCCTCGAGGGTGCGTCCGGAGCCGGCCCGGATGTCGCGGGTGCTGAAGTCGACCATCGAATAGAGCGGGACGACATAGAACAGCCCGATGACGAGCAGGAACAACCCGCGAAGGAAACGGGCCAACACGGACTGCCTCATCGCAGCCACCTCGACGTGCGACGGAGCAGCCAGGCATAGGCGCCCATCACCAGGGCGACGACGACCACCATCTCCAGGGCCAGCGCCTTGGCGGAGCCCGCCCCGCCGAGGAGCACCTCGCTGGTGAACAGCTGGCGGATGAGCAGCGGGGTGATCGGCGCGCCCTGGCCGATCAGTGCCGCGGCGGTCGCATAGGCGGCGAACGCGTTGGCGAAGAGCAGGAGGGTCGAGCCGAGGAAGGCCGGCCGGAGCAGCGGGATGCCGACCTCGAGCCAGTACTTCCGGGGGGTGGCGCCGAGGTTGAGCGCCGCCTCGCGCCACTGGGGCCGCAGCCCGTCGAGTGCGGGGAGGAAGACGATCACCATGAGCGGGATCTGGAAGTAGGTGTAGACCAGCGTCAGGCCCGGCAGCTCGAACAGCCAGCCGGACCCATAGAGGTCGATGGCGGGTCGCAGTGCCACGGTCACGACGCCCTCGAGCGCATAGGTGGCGATGAAGGCGAAGGACAGCGCGACGCCACCGAACTGGGCGAGCACGCCGCTGACGGCCACGACGCCGCGGCGCAGCAGGCCGTCGGGTTTGCCTGTCGAGATGACATAGGCGACCAGGGCGCCGATGACGGCGCCCACGACGGCCGACGACGCCGACAGCAGGATCGAGCCCTTGAGCGCCTCGATCGCGGCCTTGGTGCCGAGATAGCGGATGCCATCGAGGGTGAAGCCCTGGTCGTCCTGGAACGCGCCCACGATGACCGTGATGGTCGGCACGAACAAGAAGATCGTGACGAAGACCAGGAACGGGGCGAGCGCGAGGCTCGGGCCGACGGCGAACCGCCGGCCCGAGCCCTTCACACGTGGTGAGACCACCGGGATGACTTGATCCGCGTCAGCTGATCGCGTCGGCCCAGTTCTTGGCCAGGTAGTCCGCCGCGGCGGTCGTCTGGTCGTTGGTCGGGATGACCGGGGTCCCGGTGACCGGCGGGAGCGCGTCCCACAGGGTCTTGTCGATCGTGCCGGCCTCGGACATCGCGTCGGCGCGGACCGGGCGAGCGCCACCCTTCAGCCACAGGTTCTGACCCTCGTCGCTGTAGAGGAACTCCTCCCACAGGCGCGCGGCGGCCGGGTGAGGCGCGTCGGCGTTGATGGCCTGGAAGTAGTAGCCCGCGAGCGTCGCGTCGGCGGGAACGATCATCTTCCACGTCGAGACGTTGGCTGCGGCAGCGCCACCGAGGTAGTCCCAGTCGATGACCACGGGAGTCGTACCGGACTCGATCGAGGCCGAGTCGGGGTCGACCTTGAGGAAGTTGCCGGCCTCGTTGAGCTTCTTGAAGAACTCCACGCCGGGAGCGATGTCGTCGGCCGAGCCGCCGTTGGCGATCGAGGCCATCATGACGCCGCTGAACGCCGCACCGGAGGTGGTCGGGTCACCGTTGAGCGCGACCTTGCCCTTGTAGTCGGGCTTCATCAGGTCGGCGAGCGAGGTGATGTCGGGCACCTTGGCGGAGTCCCAGCCGATAGCCATGTAGCCGCCGTAGTCGTTGACCCACGCGCCGTTGGCGTCCTTGAACTGGTCGGGGATGTCGTCCCAGGTGGACACCTTGTAGGGCGCGTACATGGCGGTGTTGGCGAGGGCGACGGCCTGGCCGAGGTCGAAGACGTCGGGAGCCTGGTCGGTGCCCTTGAGCTGGTTGGCCGTGTTGATCTCGTCCTGGCTGCCGATGTCGGGCTGGTCGGAGTTGACCTTGATGCCGTACTTGTCCTCGAAGGTCGAGATGATCTCGCCGTAGTTGGCCCAGTCCGGCGGCAGGGCGATGACGTTGAGCTCGCCCTCGGCCTGGGCGGCCTTGACGAGGTCGTCCATCGTGCCGAAGTCGGCGACCGACGTGGCCTTGGCCGCGTCGACACCGGAGCTGGTGGTGTTGTCGGTCTTGTCCTTCTCGGGCGGGGCGCAGGCGGCGAGGGCCATGGCCGTGGTCGCTGCTGCGACGCCGAGGGTCAACCAACGAGAGCGCTTCATGTTGGACCTTTCAGGGATGGGACTACGTCGTCCGCGTCGGCGACGGATTCCGTCACCTAGCCGCAACGTAGCGGACTGAACGCGTCATGGATAAGAGGCGGAGGCAACGGTTTGGTTACTGCCCGGTGTGCGCCGGGTGACCGTCGGGCCGCTTGGCGGTGACGATCGCGAGGTCCGCTGAGCGACGCCCTGGCGCCGCTCGGCGCACGAGCGCGGGCGGGCCGGTGGACGCTCGGCCCGTCCCGCGGCAGGGTGTGCGCCATGGGTGACTACCGTGCGACGTACGACCGCTCGATCCGCGACCCCGAGGGCTTCTGGGGCGAGGCCGCCGGCCTCGTGGACTGGATCAAGAAGCCCCAGCGGGTGCTCGACGACAGCCGGCCGCCGTTCTATCGCTGGTTCCCCGACGCCACCCTCAACACCTGCTTCAACGCGCTCGACCGCCACGTCATCGCCGGGGCCGCCGACCGGACGGCGCTGATCTATGACTCCGCGGTGACCGGGACCCAGCAGGCGTTCACCTATGCCGAGCTGCTGGCCGACGTGGCGGCCTTCGGCGGCGCCCTGCGCGCACTGGGCGTCGAGAAGGGCGACCGGGTCGTCATCTACATGCCGATGATCCCCGAGGCCGTCGTCGCGATGCTGGCCTGTGCCCGGATCGGCGCGGTCCACTCGGTGGTCTTCGGCGGGTTCGCGCCCCACGAGCTCGCGATCCGCATCGACGACGCGACCCCCAAGGTCATCGTCACGGCCAGCTGCGGCATCGAGCCCAGCCGCACCATCGCCTACAAGCCGTTCGTCGACAAGGCGCTCGAGCTCTCCGAGCACAAGCCGAGCGCCGTCGTCCTCAAGCAGCGGCCCCAGGTCGAGGCGAGCATGATCGAGGGGCGCGATGTCGACTGGGACGTCGCCATGCAGGCGGGGCGCCACGACCCGGCCGAGTGCGTCGAGGTCGCGGCGACCGACCCGCTCTACATCCTCTACACCTCCGGCACCACCGGGAAGCCCAAGGGCATCGTGCGCGACAACGGCGGGCACGCCGTGGCGATGGCCTGGTCGCTGCCCAACATCTATGGCTGCGGGGCCGGTGACGTCTGGTGGGCCGCCTCTGATGTCGGCTGGGTCGTCGGCCACTCCTACATCGTCTATAGCCCGCTCATCAACGGGGCCACGACGATCCTGTTCGAAGGCAAACCCGTGGGCACCCCAGACGCGGGCACGTTCTGGCGGGTGATCGCCGAGCACGGCGTCAAAGCGCTGTTCACGGCCCCCACAGCCATCCGGGCCATCAAGAAGGAGGACCCGGAGGCCGCGCTGCTGGCGTCGTACGACGTCTCGGGCATGAGCACGCTGTTCCTCGCCGGTGAGCGGCTCGACCCCGACACCTACCACTGGGCCTCCGACCGTCTCGGCGTCCCCGTCGTCGACAACTGGTGGCAGACCGAGACCGGGTGGCCGATCGCTGCCAACCTGCGCGGGATGGACCCGATGGAGATCAAGCCGGGGTCGCCGTCCGTGCCGGTGCCGGGCTATGACGTCCAGGTCCTCGACGAGCGCGGCGACCAGGTCGGGCCCGACACCGAGGGGTCGATCTGCATCAAGCTGCCGCTGCCGCCCGGGACACTGCCGACGCTGTGGGGCGACGACGACCGCTACGTCGCGTCCTACCTGTCGGCCTATCAGGGCTACTACCTCTCCGGTGACGGCGGCTATCTCGACGGCGACGGCTACATCTATGTCATGGGGCGCACCGACGACGTCATCAACGTGGCCGGCCACCGCCTCTCGACCGGCGGCATGGAGGCCGTGATCGCCCAGCACCCGGCCGTCGCCGAGTGCGCGGTCATCGGTGTGGCCGACTCCATGAAGGGGCAGCTCCCGCGGGGCTTCGTCGTGCTCAAGGCGGGCGTCGAGGCCGATCCCGACGACATCCGTGCCGACCTGGTCAAGATGGTGCGCGATGAGATCGGTGCGGTGGCGTCGTTCAAGGAGGTCACCGTCGTCGGCGGGCTGCCCAAGACCCGCTCCGGCAAGATCCTGCGCAAGACGATGCGCGAGATCGCCGACGGCAAGGACACCCAGGTGCCCTCGACCATCGAGGACGAGTCGGTGCTCGACCGGCTCCGGCCGGTGCTGCGCCCGGAGTGACCCCCGGCCCGGGGTCGGGGTCGTTCGGGATGGTGGTGCGCGATCCGGCCGCTCCGGCAGACTCGGTTCCTCTGACCGAAGGGGGAACGCGGATGGCCACGGTGTCGGGACGAGTGGCGCTGGTCACCGGAGCCCTGGTCAGTGGCATCCTGGTCGCTGGGTTGGGCCTGCTCGCGGCGCCTGGGGCAGTCGCAGCCGGCCCCGCACGGCCCTCGGCTCCACCAGCGGGGCTGGCCGGCGCCGGGTTCACCGTCTTTCCGGTGCCGACGACGGGCGCCGGGCTCGGGCGGATCACCACGGCGCCCAACGGCGACCTGTGGTTCGTCGAGAGGGACGTCAACCAGGTCGGCGTGATCACGCCGGCCGGAGACATCACCGAGTTCTCCCTGCCCGACGTCGTCTCACCCGACGTGGCGCAGGTCAAGGACCTCGAGGTGGCCCCCGATGGTCGGGTCTGGGTCATCTATGACACCGGCAACTCGGTCGTGGGACTCGAGCCCGACGGCACCGTGTCCGAGGGCCCCTACTCCTTGGGTGGCTTCCCCTACGGCGAGGAGGTGCGTGCCGACGACACCGGCAAGGTGTGGCTGAGCAACAACTACGACATCGCGTTCCTCGCGTGGATCGTGTTCGGCAACGACGCCTTCAGCAGTGCCAACGCCCCCGAGTGCGACGGCGCGCTCGGCGCCGGCGCCGACGGCCAGATGTGGTGTGCCAGCACGCCCGGCGCCTCCTCCAAGCTGATCCGGGTCGACGCCGACGGCAACGGCGGGGTCACCTTCCCGGTGCCACAGCTGCCGTCCGCTGCGTTCTCGACGATCTACACACTCACCCCGGGGCCGGTCGGTGCCATCTGGTTCGGCCGCGATGACGGCGGCACGATCTTCACCTCACGCAACGACGGCTCGATCGGCTACCTCACCCACAACGGCAACGCCACCCTCATCGACACCGGCCAGCGGACGGCTCCCCACAGCCTCGTCGAGGGCCCCGACGGAGCCATGTGGTTCACCAACTGGGGGGCCGACCCCGCGATCGGCCACTACGACCCGGTGAACGGACGCGGTGCCCTCAGCAGCGTCGGCGCCTACGCGCCCGAATGGCTCACCTTCGACGACGACGGGTTCATCTGGGCCACCGACTCCGCCAACAACTCCGTGTTGCGCATCGACCCCGCCACGCTCGGCCTGACCGACGTCGATCCGGGGGCGGGCTCGGTCCTCAACGACTACCCGGTCGGCAAGCAGGTGGTGCCGCGTGCGCCGCTCGCGGTCAAGAAGAACGCCGTCAAGGTGAGCGTCAGCTGCCCTGTCTCGGCCACCGCCGGCTGCCGGGGCACCGTGATCCTCCGCGGGACCCAGGGCAAGCACCCCGCGATCACCAGGCGGGCCACCTTCGACGTCGACCCCGGGACGTCCGGGTCCGGCAAGCTCGCCCTGACCCCGGCCGGCAAGCAGCTCCTGCCCAAGGGCAAGGCGGTCAAGGTCCGGTTCGAGGTCGCCCCCACCTGGACGACCAAGGCCTCGCGCACCGTCATCGTGAAGGTGCGCCGCTGACGGTGATCCGCCGTGGTTCGCGGTCGCCGCGACCGGCAGTGACAGGATGACCCGGTGCAGCGGCGCGACGTGGTGATCCTCGGCTCGACCGGGTCGATCGGGACCCAGGCCCTCGACCTCGTGCGCAGCAGCCCGGACCGGTTCCGGGTCGTGGCGCTGACCGCCGGCGGCGGCAATCCCGAGCTCTTCGACCGCCAGGTGGCCGAGTTCGCGCCGTCGTACGCCGGTCTCGGCGAGGACGCGTCGGTGACGGCGGCCGGGCTGGCCTGCGACGTGGTGCTCAACGGGATCACCGGCGCGGTGGGGCTGCGCCCCACCCTGACCGCGCTCGAGGCCGGCAACACCCTGGCCCTCGCCAACAAGGAGTCGCTGATCATCGGCGGGCCGCTCGTGACGCGGCTGGCCGCCCCAGGACAGATCGTGCCGGTCGACTCCGAGCACTCCGCGATCGCCCAGTCGCTGCGCAGCGGCACCGCTGACGAGGTGCGTCGCCTGGTGCTCACCGCCTCGGGCGGACCGTTCCGAGGCCGGTCGCACGACGAGCTGGTCGACGTGACACCCGATCAGGCGCTGACCCACCCCACCTGGAGCATGGGCCCGGTGGTGACGATCAACTCCGCGACCCTGGTCAACAAGGGCCTGGAGGTCATCGAGGCCCACCTGCTCTTCGGCGTCCCGTTCGACCGGATCGAGGTCGTCGTCCATCCCACCTCGGTGGTGCACTCGATGGTCGAGTTCGTCGACGGCTCGACGATCCTGCAGGCGAGCCCACCCACGATGCTGATCCCCATCGCCCTCGGGCTGGCGTGGCCCGATCGCGTGCCCGAGACGGCCCCCGCCGTCGACTGGTCGCGGCCCGAGACGTGGCAGTTCTTCCCGCTGGACGACGAAGCGTTCCCCGCGGTGTCGCTCGCGCGCCGGGCGGGGGAGCGCGGTGCCACCGCGCCCGCGGTCTACAACGCCGCCAACGAGGTGTGCGTCGCCGAGTTCCTCGCCGGCCGGATGCGTTTCGTCGACATCGTGCCGACGATCGCCGGTGTCCTGGCGGCCCACGACGTACCCTTGACCCCGCAGGGGCTCACCGTGGACGACGTCCTTGCGGCGGACACCTGGGCACGCGCCGAGGCCGCCCGGCTGATCTCAGAGAGACCCTCCACCTGACATGACCGCGCTGCTCTACACCCTGGGCCTGCTGGGGTTCGTCGTCGCGATCCTGGTCTCGATCGGTCTCCACGAGGTCGGCCACATGGTCCCGGCGAAGATCTTCGGTGCCAAGGTGCCGCAATACTTCATCGGGTTCGGCCGCACCGTCTGGAGCCGCAAGCGCGGCGAGACCGAATACGGCTTCAAGGCGTTCCCGCTCGGCGGCTTCGTCAAGATCGTCGGGATGCTGCCGCCCGGCCCCGAGGGCCCGCCCACGATCGAGGTCGACGAGGACGGCAACAAGGTCGTCTCCGTCCGCCGCAGCAGCACCGGCATGTTCAGCCAGCTGATCTCCGACGCGCGCGCCGCCGAATACGAGCTCATCTCGCCGGAGGACGAGCCGCGGCTGTTCTACAAGCTCAGCTCGTGGAAGAAGGTCGTCGTGATGGCCTCGGGCCCGCTGACCAACCTGGTCATCGCGTTCGTGCTGTTCTGGGGCCTCTATGCCGTCTATGGCAACCCGCTCGACACCCGGACCGAGCCCGTCGTCAGTCAGGTCCTCGACTGCGTGGTGCCCTACGCCGAGAACGGCCGCGCCTGCACCCCCGCCGACCCGGTCACGCCCGCCAAGAAGGCCGGGATCAAGGCCGGTGACGAGTTCCTCGCGGTCAACGGCGTCCCTGTCACGACCTGGGACGAGACCACCCAGCAGATCCGGTCGATCAAGGACGGCGAGGTCACGCTGACGATCCTGCGCGACGGCAAGACGCTCACCATCACCACCAACACGACCGTCACCGCGCTGCCGACCTCCCCGAAGGACCCCAAGCTCGTCGACGTCGGGTTCCTCGGCGTCCAGGCGACGTCCGTGCGGGTGACCGGCGGTCCGATCTATACCCTCCAGCAGATGGGCACCATGGCCGGTGAGACGGCCAAGGCCCTGGTCACCCTGCCGGTCAAGGTCTGGCACGTCGGGCTGTCCATCGTCGGAGTCGAGCAGCGCTCGCTCGACAGCCCGGTCAGCATCGTCGGCGGCGGCCGGATCGCCGGTGAGGTCACCGCCTCCGACCAGATCGCGCTGGCCGAGAAGTCGGCCATGCTGGTCGGCCTCGTCGCCGGCTTCAACTTCTTCGTCGGCGCGTTCAACCTGATCCCGCTGCTGCCGCTCGACGGCGGACACATCGCTGGCGCGCTGTGGGAGGCGTTGCGTCGCGGGCTCTACCGGCTTCGGGGGCGTCCCGATCCCGGCTATGTCGACGTCGCCAAGCTGCTTCCGGTCGCCTATGTCGTCGGCGCGCTCATGCTGGTGATGGGCCTGGTGCTGATCGTGGCCGACATCGTCCGGCCGCTCCACATCACCTGACAGGACCGGCCTCCCTCCGGGCTGCGACGTCGTCACGGCAGCGGATCCGCCATCGAATGGCGAGATGCGAGAAGGAATCCGTCGTACGTCGGCGTCGGGACTTACGATTCGGTCACTCTTGGCCGTAGGCTGACCCCCACTCGGCTCGAGACCGAGCACGACCGCGTCGACCTCCGGAGGACCACACACGTGAGAACCATTCAGCACTGGATCGCTGGTGAGCTGAGCTCGGGCAGCGAGGGTCGGCCGTCGCCGGTGTTCAACCCGGCGACCGGTGAGCAGCAGGCGGAGGTGCTGCTGGGTTCGCAGGCCGATGTGGAGAGCGCGATCGCGGCGGCGTGGGACGCGTTCCCTGGGTGGTCGCAGACGTCGGTCTCGGCTCGGACGAAGGTGTTGTTCGCGTTCCGTGAGCTGGTCAATGCCAATGCCCAGCGGATCGCTGAGGCGATCACCGACGAGCACGGCAAGGTGTTGTCGGATGCGTTGGGTGAGGTGCAGCGCGGTCTGGAGGTCGTGGAGTTCGCCTGCGGCATCCCGAGCTTGTTGAAGGGCGACTACTCCGATCAGGTCTCCAGCGGGGTCGACTCGTTCTCGTTCCGGGAGCCGCTGGGGGTTTGTGCGGGGATCACGCCGTTCAACTTCCCGGCGATGGTCCCGATGTGGATGTTCCCGATCGCGATCGCGACCGGCAACACCTTCGTGCTCAAGCCGAGCGAGCGTGACCCGTCGGCGGCGCTGATCCTGGCCGAGCTGTGGCAGCAGGCCGGGCTGCCTGATGGCGTCTTCAACGTGGTCCATGGCGACAAGGTCGCCGTCGACACCATTCTGGACAGTCCGCGGGTGGCGGCGGTGTCGTTCGTGGGGTCCACCCCGATCGCGAAGTACATCTATGAGCGCGGCACCGCTGCCGGCAAGCGGGTCCAGGCCCTGGGTGGGGCCAAGAACCACGCCATTGTGATGCCCGACGCGGAGCTCGACTTCGCTGCCGATCACTTGGCTGCGGCGGCGTTCGGGTCGGCCGGTGAGCGGTGTATGGCGATCTCGGCTGCGGTCGCGGTCGGCGCGGGTGCGGACCGGATCGTGGAGGCGGTGTCCGAGCGGGCGCGTGCGGTCAAGGTCGGCGCGGGTCGGACCCCGGGCAGTGAGATGGGGCCGGTGGTCACCAAGGCCGCCCAGGAGCGGATCCTGGGGCTGATCGACACCGGGGAGGCCCAGGGCGCCAAGGTCGCGGTGGATGGCCGCGGGTTCACCGTCGACGGCTATGACGACGGCTTCTGGGTCGGCCCGACGGTGATCGACGAGGTCGGCACCGACATGGACGTCTATACCCAAGAGATCTTCGGCCCCGTGCTGTCGGTGGTCCGCACCGACTCGGTGGACGAGGCGATCGCGCTGATCAACGCCAACCCCTATGGCAACGGCACCGCGATCTTCACCAACTCCGGTGAGGCCGCCCGCCGGTTCCAGCGCGGGGTCCACGTCGGGATGATCGGCATCAACGTGCCGGTCCCGGTCCCGATGGCGTTCTACTCCTTCGGTGGCTGGAAGGACTCCCTGTTCGGCGACAAGCACATCCACGGCCCCGAGGGCGTCTCGTTCTACACCCGCGGCAAGGTCGTCACCGCCCGGTGGCCCGAACCCACCCACGCCTCGGGCGCCAGCTTCCACTTCCCGACGTCCAAGTAGGTCGCGTGCTGTCCATCAAGACTCGGCGGGCTGGGGGGCGGCGGTTCACCACGGTGACGAGGTGAACCGCCGCACAGCCGCCCACGCCGTACGACGGGGGCCCGCAGGGCCGCCGGTAACCTTGCCCGCATGACGTCCATCGGACTGGGCATGCCCGCCCTCCCGCCGCCGGTCCTCGCCCCTCGACGCCAGACCCGGCAGATCCAGGTCGGCAAGGTCGGGGTCGGCAGCGACCACCCGATCTCGGTGCAGTCGATGACGACCACGCTGACCGCCGACGTCAACGCCACGCTCCAGCAGATCGCCGAGCTCACCGCGGCCGGCTGCGACATCGTCCGGGTCGCCTGCCCCAGCCAGGACGACGCCGAGGCGCTGCCCGCGATCGCCCAGAAGTCGCAGATCCCGGTGATCGCCGACATCCACTTCCAGCCGAAGTATGTCTTCGCGGCGATCGAGGCGGGTTGTGCCGCCGTTCGGGTCAACCCCGGCAACATCAAGCGGTTCGACGACCAGGTCAAGGAGATCGCCCAGGCCGCCAAGGACCACGGCACCTCGATCCGGATCGGCGTCAACGCCGGCAGCCTCGACAAGCGGCTGCTGGAGAAATATGGCAAGGCGACGCCCGAGGCTCTCGTCGAGTCGGCGGTGTGGGAGGCCAGCCTGTTCGAGGAGCACGACTTCCATGACTTCAAGATCTCGGTCAAGCACAACGACCCGGTCGTCATGGTGCGCGCCTATGAGCTGCTCGCCGAGGGCGGCGACTGGCCGCTCCACCTCGGCGTGACCGAGGCCGGGCCGGCGTTCCAGGGCACGATCAAGTCCGCCGTCGCGTTCGGCGCGCTGCTCAGTCGGGGCATCGGCGACACGATCCGGGTCTCGCTATCGGCCCCGCCGGTGGAGGAGGTCAAGGTCGGGCTCCAGATCCTGGAGTCGCTCAACCTGCGACCCCGCCGCCTCGAGATCGTGTCCTGCCCGTCGTGCGGCCGCGCCCAGGTCGACGTCTACAAGCTCGCCGACGCGGTCACCGCGGGGCTCGAGGGCATGGAGGTGCCACTGCGGGTCGCCGTGATGGGGTGCGTCGTCAACGGCCCCGGCGAGGCCCGCGAGGCCGACCTCGGCGTCGCCTCCGGCAACGGCAAGGGTCAGATCTTCGTCAAGGGCGAGGTCATCAAGACCGTCCCCGAGTCCCAGATCGTGGAGACCCTGATCGAGGAGGCCATGCGCCTCGCCGAGACCATGGAGCCCGCCGAGGGCGCCGAGCCCAGCGTCACCGTCTCCTGAGCGCGCCGAGTCGGCACAGGATGTGACGACGCGGCGATCCGGCGGGACGGCTAGGCTCGGCGGGTGCTCTCCACCCGGCAGCGGATCCGCACCCTCGGCAACGCGGACCTCCCTGCCTGCCTCGACCTGTGCGAGCACGACCCGGTCGTCAACATCTTCGCCGACTACCGCGCCCGGACGACCAACCTCGAGCCGCGCTGGCTCGGCGGAGAGGTCTGGGGCCGCTTCGTGGACGGCGAGCTGACGGCGGCCTGTCACGTCGGGGCCAACCTCGTCCCGGTCCAGTGCACCGTCGACGACGCCGAGGCCTTCGCGGCCCGGGCCCTCCAGGTCGGTCGCTCGACGACCACGCTGGTCGGCCCCGAGGAGCCCGTCGAGGCGTTCTGGCAGGTCGTCAGCGACCGCTGGCGCGTGCCGCGCGAGATCCGGCGCGGCCAGCCCCACCTGGTGATCGATGGGCCGGCGCTCGTCGAGGCGGACCCGCTCGTGCGGGTGACCGGCCCCGACGACTTCGACGCCGTCTACCCCGCCTGCGTGGCCATGTACACCGAGGAGGTCGGGGTCTCCCCGGAGGCGCACGGCGGGGCCAACCTCTACCGCGCGCGGGTGCTCCAGCTGATCAACCGGCGCTGGTCCTTCGCCCGGTTCGACGACGCGGAACGGCTGGTGTTCAAGGCCGAGGTCGCGTGCGCGACGCCGTACGCCGCCCAGGTGCAGGGCGTCTGGGTGCACCCCGAGCGCCGCGGTGAGGGGCTGGCGACGATCGGCATGGCCGCGGTCGTCGACGCCGTACGACGAGAGATCGCGCCGGTCGTGTCCCTCTATGTCAACGAGTGGAACACCCCCGCCCGCCGGGCCTATGAGCGGGTCGGGTTCGTCGAGACGGCGCGCTTCACCACCGTGATGTTCTGAGCGATGTTCTGGGCCCGGGCGACCGCGTGCCCACGCGCGCAAACCGAATCGCTGTCGGCGTAGGGGCGCCTATAGCCTTGCGCCCATGATCCTTCGCATGTCCACGCTGTTCGTGCGCACGCTGCGCGACGACCCCGCCGACGCCGAGGTCCCCAGCCACAAGCTGTTGGTCCGCGCCGGCTATATCCGTCGCGCCGCCCCCGGCATCTACACGTGGCTGCCGCTCGGCTGGCGGGTGCTGCGCCGGATCGAGCAGATCATCCGCGACGAGATGGACAGCATCGGCGCCCAGGAGGTGCACTTCCCCGCGCTGCTGCCCAAGGAGCCCTACGACGCCACCGGGCGCTGGACCGACTATGGCGACGGGATCTTCCGGCTGCAGGACCGTCGTGGCAACGACTATCTGCTCGGTCCCACGCACGAGGAGATGTTCACCCTGGTGGTCAAGGACCTCTACTCCTCCTACAAGGACCTGCCCCTGTGGATCTATCAGATCCAGACCAAGTACCGCGATGAGGCGCGGCCCCGCGCGGGCCTGCTGCGCGGCCGCGAGTTCGTGATGAAGGACTCCTACTCCTTCGACGTCGACGACGCGGGGCTCGACGCGTCCTACCAGGCCCACCGCGACGCCTATGTCCGGATCTTCGACCGGCTCGGCTTCGACTACGTCATCGTCAAGGCGACGTCCGGGGCGATGGGGGGCTCGCGGTCCGAGGAGTTCCTCGCCCGCGCGGAGGTGGGGGAGGACACCTATGTCCGCTGCACCCACTGCGACTACGCCGCCAACGTCGAGGCCGTGCAGGTGCGTCCGCCCGCCGCCGTCGCCAATGACGACGCGCCCGAGGCCCACGCCGAGCAGACGCCCGACACGCCGACCATCCAGACGCTGGTCGACCACCTCAACGACAAGTACCCCCGCGACGACCGGCCCTGGGAGGCCGGCGACACCCTCAAGAACGTGCTGGTGGTGCTCAAGCACCCCGACGGGACCCGCGAGCCCCTCGCCATCGGCGTCCCCGGCGACCGGGAGGTCGACCAGAAGCGCCTGGAGGGCCAGCTCGAGCCGATCGAGGTCGAGCCCATGTCGGAGGAGGAGTTCGCGCGGCACCCGGCGCTCGTCAAGGGCTACATCGGCCCGGGCGCCCTGGGCGAGAAGAACGCCTCCGGTATCCGCTACGTCGTCGACCCCCGGGTCGTCGAGGGCACGGCGTGGGTGACCGGCGCCGACGTGCCCGGGTCCCACGTGCTTGACCTCGTCGTGGGCCGCGACTTCACCCCCGACGGGACCATCGAGGCCGCCGAGGTGCGTGATGGCGATGCCTGCCCCACCTGTGCGGACGGCGTGCTCGAGACCGCGCGCGGCATCGAGATGGGCCACATCTTCCAGCTCGGCCGCAAGTACGCCGACGCGCTGGGCCTCCAGGTCCTGGACGAGAACGGCAAGCTCGTGACGGTGACGATGGGCTCCTATGGCATCGGTCCGTCCCGGGCGGTCGCCGCGATCGCCGAGAACACCCTCGACGAGCTCGGCCTGTGCTGGCCGCGCGAGGTCGCGCCCGCCGACGTCCACCTGGTGGCGACCGGCAAGGACGACGCGGTGTTCGAGGCGGCCGCGGCGCTGGCCGACGCGCTCTCTGCCCGCGGGATCACGGTGCTCTATGACGACCGTCCCAAGGCGGCGCCCGGCGTCAAGTTCAAGGACGCCGAGCTGATCGGGGTGCCCACGATCGTGGTCGTCGGCCGCAACCTCGCCGACGGCATCGTCGAGATCAAGGACCGGGCCACGGGTGAGCGGCAGGACGTGCCCGTCGCCGAGGCCGCCGACCGGGTGGCCGCGATCGTGGGTCGATGACCCTCGAGGCCGTCATCTTCGACTGGGGCGGCACGCTGACCCAGTGGCACGACATCGACTTCCACGCGGAGTCGCTGGCGCTGGCGCAGGCGGTGGTCAACGCCCCGCACCACTCGGTGAGCGAGATCGGGGAGCGGCTCCACCGGGCGGGGGACACCGTCTGGGGCTGGTCGCGCGACCACCAGCGCTCGGCCACGCTCGCCGACCTGTTCGCCGAGGCCGGACTGGACCACGACCCCGAGCTGCTGTCGGCCTACTACAAATTCTGGGAGCCCCACACCTATACCGACCCCGACGTGGGCCCGATGCTGGCCGAGCTGAGGGCGCGCGGGTTGAAGATCGGGGTGCTCTCCAACACCCTGTGGCCGCGCGAGTGGCACGACGGGTTCTTCCGGCGTGACAAGGTTGTCCACCTCATCGACGCAACCGTCTATACCAGCGAGCTCCCCTGGACCAAGCCGTCGACGGCTGCTTTCCGGGCCGCGATGGCGGCCGTCGGGGTCGACGACCCGGCCCGCTGCGCCTATGTCGGCGACCGACTCTTCGACGACGTATTCGGGGCCCATCAGGCCGGAATGAGGGCGATTCACGTGCCCCACAGCAGGATTCCCGACGGACAACGTGGTCATCGGGAGGGTGAGCCGGATGCCGTCGCCGACACCCTGAGAGCGATTCCGGGACTCATCGAGGGCTGGTGAAACACCCTCCTGCATAGTTGTGCAGGCCACGCATGCGGCTGCACTTTTCTGCAGCGCAACTTTGTGAAGCGGCGTTTGACTGGCGATTTGCCAGGAGTCATGCAGAATTGTGTCAGAGGCCGACGAAGAGCTCGGGTCGGAGGAGGCCTCTCACAAGGGATCGGCTGACAAACATCCCAGCACATCGGTCCGCGGTCTTGGCTCCCCCGGGGGGGATCTCGGGACTTCCCCGGAAGCCAAGTTCGCGGACCGCTGTGTGTCACGGGGGCCGCGCTACACCCCACCCTGCAGTTGCTGCAGTAGGCGCGGCCCCCGTTGTCGATTTCTCGGGCCGATCCGCTCCTCGAGCCGACCCGCTCCCGCCGGCTCCGTTCCCGTCTGCCGGAGGGCCGCGGCGACCCTCTCGGGTGGGGCCGTTCGCCCCGTCTCGGGGGGCCGGGGCTGCCACCTCGGGGGGCCCTTCCTGCCACCTCGGCGTGGGGGTCAGGTGAGGTAAGGCTGTCAAAACCGGGGTGGGGCGGCGTTCCTACGCGTGCGTAAGCATGCAATCGGGGTCCGGTGTTGCAGGTTTATGCATCGCAAGTTTGTGAGGCAACGTTCGGGTGCAAATGAGTGTCAAAGTCCCGCACCATGGTCGTCAGAGGCAGCCGAAGAGCTCGGGTCAGAGGAAGCCTCGCGAGGCACCGAAGAGCTCGGGTCGGAGGTGCTTCGAGGGATCGCTGACATCCCAGCACAACGGTCCGCGGTCTTGGCTCCACCAGGGGGGATCTCGGGACTTCCCTGCAAGCCAAGTTCGCGGACCGCTGTGATTCCACAGGGGCCGTGCCGCCACCCCACCTGATCCAGCCGGCACGGCCCCTGAGTCATGCTCCGGGCCGGTTCCAGCGTCAGCCGCGTGCCGCCTGCGCTGCCAGCTCCGGGGAACCGGGGAACCACGGCGGCGCGCCGCCGAGCGCCACGGCTCGCAGCGCCGCGTCGGCGACCACCGCGGCCGGCCATCCCCGCCGTCCCGTCGGCGCGGCGGCGACCAGGGCGGCGTACTGCTCGGCCACCGCCGACTCGACCGCCGCCGCGGCGGTCGTGATCTCCTCCGGGGAGGTCGGCCGGCGGGCCAGCTCATAGCCCGGGGCTGCGGCGACGGGATCGGCGCCCGCCGCCGCGATGGTGCGGGTGAGGGCGTCGCGACGGTCGCGGTGGACCGCATAGGCCTCGGTGAGCGAGGCGAACAGGGCCGGCTGCTCCTCGGCCGACGTCCGCCCGCCGAGGACCCCCAGGACATAGACGGCCGCGTGCTCCGCCGTGAGCGCCCCCTGGAGGGTGTCGACCTCGCCGTCCGGGACGGCCGCCAGGGTGCGCGCGGGGGGTTCCCAGTCGGGGTCGAGGGTCTGCACCGCCACGGCCTGACCGGCCGCGAGCGAGGCGAGCAGGCGGGCGATCGCGCCGTCCTCGGCCCGGGTGACGGCCCCGGCGAGCTCGGTGGCCAGGGAGATCTCGGCGGTCTCGAGGGCGGCCCCGTTGAGGCCCGCGAACCACCCCACGGATCCCTCGCCGAGCAGCGACCCCAGGACGGCCAGCTGGGCCTGGTGGAGTGCGACCAGCGGCCGGATCCGCCGGCGCAGTGCCGGTCGCCGCTTGAGCAGGGTCCGAAGGTCGTCGGTCTGGGAGGCCAGGTCGCCGTAGAGCTCCGTCACGAGGCGACGATCGGCGGTCTCCGCCGGGACGCCCGTTCCGGTGTCCAGCCCGGTGTCCAGGCCCGACGAGGTCGCCGATGGCGTCGAGCCTGCAGGGGTGCCGGGGTCCCGGCACCCCGTCACCGCGGCGAGGACCCCCAGGGCGCCGAGCCCGAGCAGGGCGCGACGGTCCATGCGCCCGCGGGCCGACCTCACCATGCGGGCGACCCTACCGGCGTACGGCGAGCCCGCCGGAACGCGCGGGGGCGCCTGCTGCGGCGGTCGGCCGCAACCCGCTGAGCCGCTATCGTGGAACCCGACAACAGCACAGGAGGTCCCCCCGATGAGCCCCACACCCAACCGGGCGGCGCAGGACGCGACCCGGGCGCGCATCGCGGAGGAGCTGACGGGACCCCTGGGAGCGCTGGGCCTGGACGTCGAGGCCGTCGAACTGTCGCCCGCCGGCAACCGCCGCATGCTGCGCATCGCGGTCGACCAGGACGGCGGGGTGCGCGACCAGGACCTCGTCGAGGCCTCACGGGTCGCCTCCGAGGTGCTGGATGGGTCCGACGTCATGGGCGAGAGCGCCTACACCCTCGAGGTCACCTCGCCCGGTGTCGACCGGCCGCTCACCCTGCCGCGTCACTGGCGGCGCAACGCCGGCCGGCTCGTGCGCGTCACGCTCGACGGCGGCGAGACGCTCACCGGGCGGATCATCACGAGCGACGACGCCGAGGTCACGCTCGACGTCGCCGGCGAGCAGCGGACGCTCGGCTATGCCACCGTCACCAAGGCCGTCGTCCAGATCGAGTTCAACCGGCGGGAAGAAGGTGCCTGATGGATATCGACCTGAGCATCCTGCGGATGCTGGAACGCGAGAAGGAGATCTCCTTCGACGTGCTCGTCGAGGCGATCGAGCAGGCACTGTTGACCGCCTACCACAAGACGCCGGGCGCCCAGGCCCAGGCGCGGGTGGACCTCAACCGCAAGTCCGGTCACGTCTCGGTGCTGGCGGCCGAGGTCGACGACGAGGGCAACGTCATCGGCTGGCGTGACGACACCCCCGAGGGGTTCGGCCGCATCGCCGCCACCACGGCCAAGCAGATCATGCTCCAGCGGTTGCGCGACGCCGAGGACGAGATCCGGTTCGGGGAGTTCTCCGGCAAGGAGGGCGACATCGTGTCCGGGGTGATCCAGCAGGGTCGCAACCCCGATGACGTCCTGGTGGACCTCGGCAAGCTCGAGGCGCTGCTGCCCCTCGGCGAGCGGGTCGTGGGGGAGAGCTATGACCACGGCACCCGCATCAAGTGCCTGGTCATCAGTGTCCGCAAGGGCATGCGCGGCCCTCAGGTGACGCTGTCGCGCTCCCACCCGAGCCTGGTCAAGAAGCTGTTCGCCCTCGAGGTGCCCGAGATCGGCGACGGCACCGTCGAGATCGCCGCCATCGCCCGCGAGGCCGGCCACCGCACCAAGATCGCGGTGCGGTCCGGCGTGCCCGGGGTCAACGCCAAGGGCGCCTGCATCGGGCCGATGGGCCAGCGCGTGCGCAACGTGATGGCCGAGCTCCACGGCGAGAAGATCGACATCATCGACTGGTCCGACGACCCCGCCCAGCTGGTCGCCAATGCGCTGTCGCCGGCCCAGGTCACCTCCGTCCAGGTGGTCTCCGAGGAGACCCGGTCGGCCCGCGTGGTGGTCCCGGACTTCCAGCTGTCGCTGGCCATCGGCAAGGAGGGACAGAACGCCCGGCTCGCCGCGCGGCTGACCGGTTGGCGCATCGACATCCGCAGCGACGAGGAGCCCGCCGCGGAGGCGTGACCGCGCGCCGGGGCGCCCCGGCGCGCCTCGGTTCGGAATCCGCTGGTGCTTCGCGGTAGTGTTGCTCCCCGGTGGCGCGCAAACGAGGTCCTTCTGCATGTCCGCCGGACGCTCCCCTCATCACGGGTCCCGTCCGGACGTGCATCGGATGTCGTCAGCGGGCCGCCAAGAGCGAGTTGTTGCGGCTGGTCGCCGGCTCGGACGCGCTCGGCCACCCGGCCGTCGTACCCGATCCCGATGCCACCGCGCCCGGCCGGGGTGCGCACCTGCACCCCACCGCCGAGTGTTACGACCTCGCGGTGCGGCGGCGAGCATTCGCCCGAGCCCTTCGGGCCGGCGAGCTGGCCACGGCACCGGTGGGGGACTACCTCACCTCGCACTGACCGACACACGAGCACCACCCGACCAGAAACTGGAGCAGCAGCTCATGAGCACTCGATGAGTACCTCACGATGAGCCAGCACCACCACTAGCGGTCCGCAACGCCCGCTCCCGACCTGGGAGCGAGGACTCGGGCCAGAAGGAGCAGCGTTCTAACGTGGCCAAGACCCGAGTCCACGAACTCGCCAAGGAATACGGCGTCGAGAGCAAGTTCGTTCTCGAGAAGCTCAAAGAGATGGGCGAGTTCGTCAAGTCGCCCTCCTCGACCGTCGAGCTCCCCGTCGAGATGCGGTTCAAGAAGGAGTGGGGCGACAAGCTGAAGGCCGAGGCGGCCGCCAAGGCCCCCGCCGCCCCCACCGTCGAGGCGCCCGCAGCCGAGGCTGCCGCGCCGGCGCCTGCCACCGAGGCACCCGCCAAGAAGGCACCGGCCAAGAAGGCCGCGACCCCCAAGCCCCCCGCGCCCGCGGCTCCCGCCCCGGTCGAGGAGGTCGCCCCCGTCGTCGAGACCCCCGAGCCCCCGGCCGCCCCCGAGGAGCCCGCCGACCCGGCGGCCGCCTCGACCAAGCCGTCGTCTCCGGCGCCCCGCCCCGTCGGCCGCCCCGGCGCGCCGCGACCGGGCAACAACCCGTTCGCGTCCGCCCAGGGCATGGGCCGGCGTCCCACCGAGCCGTCGGCCGGCATCCCGCGTCCGCCTGCCGCCCGCGACGGCGGCGCTCCCGGTCGCCCCGGCATGCCGCGTCCCAACCCGGCGATGATGCCCAAGTCCCCGGCCGCGTTCGGCACCGGGCCCGGCCGCACGGGCGGTCCGGGTGGGCCGGGTCGCCCCGGCGCTCCCGGTCGCGGTGGCGCTCCGGCGCGCGGTGGCGCTCCCGGTCGTGGTGGCGTCGGCGCGGGTGCCCCCGCGCGCGGCGGCGCCGGTGGCGGCGGCTTCGGCCCGTCCGGCGGTGGCCCCGCCGGTGGTGGCGGCGGCCGTCCCGGTGGTCGTCCCGGTGGGCGCGGCTCGACGCAGGGCGCCTTCGGCCGTCCCGGCGGCCCGTCCCGGCGCGGTCGCAAGAGCAAGCGCCAGCGTCGCCAAGAGTTCGACAACATGGAAGCCCCCACGATCGGCGGCATGCGGGTCCGCAAGGGCAGCGGCGAGGTCGTGCGACTGGCCCGCGGTGCCTCGCTCACCGACTTCGCCGAGAAGATCGGGGTCGACGCGGCCCAGCTGGTCCAGATGCTGTTCCACCTCGGCGAGATGGTGACGGCGACCGAGTCGGTCAACGACGCCACCCTCGAGCTGCTCGG
>JAXLSN010000050.1:0-28676 GCA_046330595.1 Nocardioidaceae bacterium | reverse complement strand
GCCCTGCTCATAGAGCAGGTTGATCGCCAAGCCGTCGACCTTGAGCTCGCACAGCAAGCCGGGGTCGTCGACCCCCTCGCGGCTCAGCCGGGCGTGCCACGCCGCCAGCTCCTCGTCGGAGAACGCGTTGTCGAGCGACTGCATCGGCTCGAGATGGTCGACCGCGGTGAAGTCGGTCGACACCGCTCCCCCGACCTTCTGGGTCGGTGAGTCGGGTGTGCGCAGCTCGGGAAAGCGCTCTTCGAGCTCCTCCAGCTCGCGCATCCGCACGTCGAAGTCGGCGTCGGACAGCGTCGGGTCGTCGAGGACGTAGTAGCGCCAGCGCGCCTCCTCGACCTCGTCGACCAGCGTCTGGTGGCGTTCGCGGGCCTGCGCTGTGGCAGCCGTGACCTCGGAGGACGTCATGCGGCCTATCTTGCCGTGCGGCACCGACACCGCCGCCTCCGCGCCGTACGGCGACGCGCCGCCATCCCCGCCGCCGTCACCGCCGCTGGCCACCACCCATCCGGCAGACTTTGAGCAGCGAACAACTCGTGTGATGCCGTCCGGAGGTGCCGTGCCCGCGATCGACCAGGCCGTCGCCTCGCTCACCCGCTTCGACCCCTCCGCCAGCCCGCGGAACGCCGTCCTCCTGCTCCATGGCGGCGCCCCGCAGTCCGACCTTCCGGTAGGCCCGTGGAGCGCATCATGGCGCGTGATGCGGTGGTTGCAGCATGGGTTCGAGGGCACCATCCGCCGCCGTGGCCTGGCCACGAGTGTCTGGCTGCTGCGCTATCGCTTCCGCGGCTGGAACGACGGCAGTTCGGTCCTGGACAGCCGCTGGGCGCTCGACACCCTGCGGGAGGAGTTGGGCGAGATCCCGGTGTCACTCGTGGGGCACTCGATGGGCGGCCGTACGGCGATCGCCGTGGCCGACCATCCGTCGGTGACGGGCGTGGTGGCGCTGGCACCGTGGATCGCGCCGGAGACCTCGACCGCCCCGCTCGCCGGCCGTCGGCTGGTGGCGGCGCACGGACGGACCGACAAGATCACCTCCTTCGCTGCGACCCAGGCGTTCGTCGAGCGGGCGCGACCGGTGGCCGCCGAGGCGCGCTTCGTCGACATGGGCGAGGTCGGGCACTACCTGATCGCCGGTCATCGCCGGTGGTGGGACCTCGCCATCGACGAGGCGCTCGCGATGGGCGCCGCGCCCGCCTGATGCCGCCCGCGAAACATCTCTGAGGAATTTTTCGCGGGGCCGGAATAGGACCGCCACCCCGCCGGTTGGATGAAACGAAACCGTACCGTTCCATCCCCGGGAGCCACACCGTGAACAGCCTGGACACCGACCACCACGGGCTCCGCCCGCGCGTCGAGGGCGAGCGAGAGCAGGAGATCCTGCAGGCGACGCTCGCCGTCCTCGGCGAGGTCGGCTATGACCGACTGACCATGGACGCGGTCGCCACCGCAGCCAAGGCGTCCAAGGCCACGCTCTATCGGCGATGGAGCGGCAAGGCCGACCTCGTCGTCGACGCGCTCGCCAGCACCAAGTCCCTGGAGGAGCCGGCCGACACCGGCACCCTCCGGGGCGACCTGCTCGCGACGTTCTGTGGGCGCCACGGCCTCACCAAGGACGCCGCAGCGACGTTCGCCAGCGTGATGACCGCGATGGGCCGCGACGAGGAGTTCGCGGCCGTGTTCCGGGAGCGGGTGCTGCGACCCAAGCTGGCGTCCTCGCGCCTGATCTTCGAGCGGGCCCAGGCCCGGGGCGAGCTCCGCCCCGGGGTCGACCTCGACCTCCTCGCCCCCGCGCTCGCGGGGATCGTGCTCCACCGACGGTTCGTGCTCGGCGCCGAACCCGATGAACCCACCATCGAGGCCGTGATCGACCAGATCATCCTTCCGGCCGCCCTTCCGACCCACTCCTCCGACATCAAGGAAACCCATGTCCACAGCCACGACTGAGCCCCGCGCCGAGCGCGCGCCGGGCGAGCACCTGCACCTGGGCTGGGCCCTGGTGCTGATCTCGATCGCGCAACTGATGGTGGTGCTCGACAGCACCATCGCCAACATCGCGCTGCCCTTCATCAAGGCCGACCTCGGCTTCTCCGCCGGTGGCCTCACCTGGGTGGTGACCGCCTATGCGCTGGCGTTCGGCGGCCTGCTGCTCCTCGGCGGACGCCTCGGCGACCTCTATGGCCGCCGCCGCATCTTCATGGCCGGCCTGGCCGTGTTCGCCGTCGCCTCACTGCTGGGCGGGCTCGCCCAGAACGAGGGCATGCTGCTCGCGGCCCGCGCACTCCAGGGTGCGGGCGCGGCGATGGCCTCCCCCGCCGCGCTGGCCCTCATCACCACGACGTTCCCGGCCGGGCCGCAGCGAAGCCGCGCGTTCGGTGTCTACGCCATGATGTCGGGTGCCGGCGCCGCCGTCGGTCTGATCCTGGGCGGCTGGCTCACCGGCCTGACCCCCGACATCCTCGGCACGACCGTCGACGGCTGGCGGCTGACCTTCCTGATCAACGTCCCGATCGGCCTGGTCGCTGCCGCGCTCTCGCCGATGGTGCTGGCCGAGTCCGAGTCGCACCCCGGTGAGCTCGACATCCCCGGCGCCGCCTCGGGCACCCTGGGCCTGCTCGCCCTGGTCTTCGGCCTCACCCGCGCCGGCGATGCCAACTACGGCTGGGGCGACACCTGGACCATCACCAGCCTGGTCGTCGGCGTCATCCTGCTCGCGGCCTTCGCCGTCGTCGAGAGCCGGGTCGAGCACCCGCTGCTGCCGATCCGCATCCTGCGCAACCGCACGCGTGCGGCGAGCTTCGGCGCGATGATGCTGATGCCGGCGGCGATGTTCGCGATGTTCTTCTTCCTCAGCCAGTACGTCCAGGTCGTCATCGGCTGGAGCCCGCTCCACACCGGTGTCTCGTTCCTGCCGTTCACGGTCGGCATGGTGCTGGCGGCGGGCGTCGCGTCCAACACGGTCAACCGGATCGACCCGCGCTACCTCGCGGGCGTCGGCACCCTGCTGGTCGCCGGAGCGCTGTTCGGGTTCTCCCGGATCCCCTTCGACGCCACCTTCCCGGTGACCGACGTGACGGCTTCCTATGTCACTGACATCCTGCCGTTCATCTTCATGATGTCGTTCGGCATGGGCCTGACGTTCATCCCACTGACGCTCACCGCCGTCCACCACGTGGAGGCGCGCGACAGCGGCATCGGGTCGGGAGTCCTCAACACCATGCAGCAGGTGGGCGGCGCGCTCGGTCTCGCGACGCTCGGCACGGTCGCCCAGCACGTGTGGACCTCCAGCGGCGACAAGCTCCAGGCTGCGGCCGCCCAGGCGATGGCCTCGCTCCCGGCCGGGACCCCCGCGCCCACCGAGCAGCAGCAGGCGGCCATGCAGACGATCGCCCAGCACCAGGTCTTCGCCGACGGCGCCACCACGGCCTTCCTGGTCGGCTCGGGCGTCGCCCTGGGTGCCTCGCTGATCATCTGGCTGTTCCTCAACGTCAAGCACGAGGAGCTGTCGACCGACGGCCCGCAGGCCGGCGCCCACGTCGGCTGACGTCGTACGACGAACGACGGGGCCGTCTCCCTCGCGGGAGGCGGCCCCGGCGTCGTTCAGCCGCCGTCGGCTATTCGGGGATCAGCTGTTGCCCCCGAGCGGCGGCCGCCTCGGAGGTCTCCAGACCGAAGGCTGGGTCGGTCACGATGGCGACGAGGTCGTCAACGCTCACCACGAGGTCCGCGTCGCGTGGGTCACCGGTGACCCCGTGCCCCGTCCACGCCACGCTCAGCCACTCGTCACCGCGACGAAGCCAGACCAACACCACGCCCTGGTCACCCAGCCTCATGTCCCGCGTCCACGACAGTCGCACCGTTCCCGCGGCGGTCTCGATGTCAGCGCACCCGTCGGAACGCTCGCAGTCGCTAGCGGCCGGGAGCTCCTCGGGCGAGGCCGCGACCGTGAGTATCCCCGGCCGGGAGCGGCCGGGCTCCTTGACGTGCATGGTCGCCCAGACTGATCCGGCCGGGAACAACTCACCGCCGCGTCCACCCTGGATGTCGCTCACGGTGACGTTCGTATGGCCGATCGCGACCGCGGCCAAGGCACCCGGGCTCCCATCGACAGGGTTGTCGAGCACCGGTGGCTCGCGGTCGCGCCACAGCGAGAGCGCACCCCAGGCCACGCCGAGCGTGACCACGAGAGCGGCCGCCACCAGCGCCGACGTCCAGGCCCGGTGACGGCGCAGGTCGCGCTCGGCGGCACCGAGGATGTCAGCCGGCTGGCGGCCGTCGTACGGCGCATCGGCCACGGCTCGGTGCATCAGGTCCTTCAGGTCGGTCATGAGTCCCGTCCTCCGTTCACCGCAAGCGCGTCGTCACCGGTCTCCTCGGCCCAGAGCGCGGCGAGCGTGGTGAGCGCCCGCGCGGTCTGGGAGCGGACCGTGCCCTCCGAGCAGCCGAGGATCTCGGCGACCTCGGCCACGGCCATGTCGTCGTAGTGGCGCAGCACCACGCAAGCCCGCTGCCGCCCACCGAGCCGGGCGAGACACCGCTGCAGGGCATCCCGCTCGGCCAGCGCCGCTGCACTGTCCTCACCGGTGCCGCGGTCGGCGATCCGGTCCACGGGGACCTCCGTGGACGACCGCTTGCGACCGGCGTCGATCGCGGCGCTGATGACGGCGCGGCGGGCATAGGCGAGCAGCCGTCCGTCACGGTGCAGTCGCGGCCAGGCACGGTAGACCCTGATCAGGGCCTCCTGGACGTGGTCGCTGGCGAGCTCCCAGTCGCCACACATCAGATAGGCGGTACGCCGCAGCGACGGGCTGCTCGCGGCCACGAATGCCGTGAACTCCTCGGCATCGCGTCGGGCCATCGGTCCTCCTGGGGCCTGTGGGTTGTCACCTCTCAGACGAGGTGGACGGCTCGCGGCGTTGCATCGGCCCCAAGACTCAGCCCCCGCTGAGCTGGCGGGCGGCGCTGACGCTCACCCGGAGCGCCCGCAAGGCCCAGCTGGCGCCGGCGCCGGCGAGGCCGCAGGCCGGGGTCACCACGAGTCGGTCACCGACGGTCTCGGGGTCGAGGCCGAGCATGTCCAGCCAGCGCTCCACGGCCTGAGCGGCCTGTTTGTCGGTGTAGTCGCCCGGCGGGTCGACCGTGGGAACGACGCCGAGCGCGACACTCACACCGGCCTCGAGTGCCTCGGCCAGGGCGTCGTGGTCGGCAGCCGAGAGGACCCCGAGATCCACCGAGAGCCCCGCCGCCCCGGCGCCGCGCACCAGCCCCCAGGGGGTGTGGGGCGCGCAGGCATGCACCCATGGCTCGGCGCCGGCGTCGGTGATCGCCTGGAGCACCCACTCGAGCGCGGCCGAGGCCTCGGGGAGGTCGACCGAGCGGTGCCGCCCGAAGCCCGACGCGGTCGGCACCTCGGCCCGCAGCACGGCGGCCAGCGCAGGCTCGTCGACCTGGACCACGAGCCGGTCGACCCCCGACAGCCGCCGGCGCACGTCGGCGACGTGGTCGCGGACTCCTTCGGCGACGGCCTGGGCCAGCTCCCGCCGGGCCCCGTGGTCGGCCAGCACCTTGTCACCGCGGGGCCGCTCCACGGTCGCCGCCAGCGTCCACGGCCCCGCGACCTGGGTTTTGAAGGCGCCGACATAGCCCTGCGCCTGCTCCTCGACCTGATCGAGGTCCTGGGCCAGCAGCGAGCGCGCGCGCCGGTGGTCGACCCCTGAGGCGTCGGTCAGCCGCCATCCGGCGGGCTGGAGATCGGCCCCGATCCCACTCATCACGGCCAACCCGCGACCTACGAGGGTGGCCGTGGCACCGCGGCTCGGCAGCTCGGGCACGTGGGGCAGGCCAGGGAGCTCGCTCAGCACCACCTTGACGCTCTCGGCGTACGCCGTGTCGTCCTCGCCCGGATAGGACCCCACCGCTGTCGCCCACATGCTCGGCATTGTGCCCTGCGCGACGTACGTGGCCCGAATCACGTGGGGATCGGGAAACCCTGGGTACGCCTCAGGCGTCAGACCTTGAGTACCCGAGCGAAAGAGACTGCTGACCCATGCCCGCCCCTGCCCCCCCCGACCGCAGAGACGAGCTCCTCGAGGAGGACCTCCCCCGACCCACCCTCGGCATCACCCCCGCCCAGGTCGCCGGCTCAGCGCTGGCGTCCGTGTCCGGAGCGTTCCTGGCCTCGTGGCTGGGTGTCGCCGGCACCCTGATCGGAGCGGCGCTGCTGAGCATCGTCGCGACCATCGGGAGTGCCGCCTACACCTACTCGCTGCGCCGCGGCCACGAGGTCGTGGTGCGCGGCCGCAACGGCCGCATCGTCGCCACCGCGCCGCGTGAGCCGCGGCCGCCGTGGTGGCGCGGCCTCCCCTGGCCGCGCGTCGCCCTCGCGAGCGCGGCGGTCCTCGCCATCGCGCTGGTGTCACTCACGGCGTTCGAGGGTCTGACCGGCAAGCCGGTCAGCGCCTTGGCCACCGGCTCCGACAAGGGCGGTACGACGATCGGCCGCGCCGCCGACAACGTCACCGGGGGTTCGTCGTCGCGCGACGACGATCAGACCAAGCCCGACCCGGGCCCGTCACCCACCCCGACGCCCACGCCGCCCTCGGAACCGACCACCGACCCCTCACCGAGCCCGACCCAGGAGCCGACGCCCACCCCGGAGCCCTCGCCGACCGACTCCCCGGCGCCCTCGGACCAGCCGTCGCCGAGCGACGGAGCCTCGGTCGCGCCCTGACGTCGCGGCCTCAGCCCGTGACGGGTGCAGCCCGTCGGGTGGCACTGATCGTGGCCGAGCCGACCACGCGCGAGCCGTCATAGATCACCGCGGCTTGGCCGGGAGCGATGCCCTGGGCCGCGTCGCGAAGGTCGATCCGAACCGTGTCGCCGTCGACGTGGACCACGGCCCGGTGCTCGGCCCCGTGGGCGCGCAGCTGGACGGTGGCCTCGAGGTCACCGGTCGGCGCCGCACCACACCATCGCGGCGAGGACGCCGTGATGCCGTCGACGGTCAGCCCGTCGCGCGGGCCGACCCGCACCTGCCCCGACACCGGCTCGATGTCGAGCACGAACCGCGGCTTGCCGTCGGCCGCCGGACGCCCCAGGCGCAGCCCGCGCCGCTGTCCGATGGTGAACGCGAAGGTCCCGTCGTGGTGCCCCAGCACCTCACCGGAGACGTCGTCGACGATCTCCCCCGCGTGGTTGGGGGCACGGTCACCGAGCTTCTCGCGCAGCCACCCGGCATTGTCCCCGTCGGCGACGAAGCAGATGTCGTGGCTGTCGGGCTTGTCGGCCACCCGGAGTCCGCGCTCGGCAGCCTCCCGGCGTACGTCGACCTTGCGCGACCCGCCCAGCGGGAAGAGCGAGTGCGCCAGCTGGTCCTGGGTCAGCACCCCGAGCACATAGGACTGGTCCTTGGCGTCATCGACGGACCGGTGGAGCTCCACGAGGCCGTCCGGGCCGGTCACGAGCCGCGCATAGTGGCCGGTGGCGACGCCGTCGAACCCGAGTGCGAGGGCCCGGTCGAGGACGGCGGCGAACTTGATCTTCTCGTTGCACCGCAGGCACGGGTTGGGCGTCCGGCCGGCGGCGTACTCGCTCATGAAGTCCTCGACGACGTCCTCGTGGAACCGGTCGGACAGGTCCCAGACATAGAACGGGATGCCGATCACGTCCGCAGCGCGACGGGCGTCGTTGGCGTCCTCGATCGTGCAGCACCCACGGGCGCCGGAGCGGTAGGAGGCGGGGTTGCGCGAGAGCGCGAGATGGATGCCGGTGACCTCGTGGCCGGCCTCGACGGCGCGGGCGGCGGCGACGGCGGAGTCGACCCCGCCGGACATGGCGGCGACGACCCTCATCCGGTCACCCGCCCGCCTTGCGCGTGCTCGTGCCGCGCGCCCGTTGCACCGCCGGACCGATCGCCTCGACCAGGGCGTCGACGTCGGCCTGGGTGCTGGTGTGGCCTAGGCTGAAGCGAAGGGACGAGCGGGAGTAGTCCTCGCTGCAGCCCATGGCGAGCAGCACGTGGGAGGGCTGGGGCACCCCGGCCGAGCAGGCCGAGCCGGTGGAGCACTCGATGCCGCGGGCGTCGAGCAGCATCAGCAGGGAGTCGCCCTCGCAGCCGGGGAACTTGAGGTGGGCGTTGCCGGGCAGCCGGTTGACCGGGTCGCCGTTGTAGATCGCCTCCGGGACCTGCTCGAGGACGCGCGCGACCAGCTGGTCGCGCAGTGCCCCGATGTGGGAGGCGTGCTCGGACTGCGTCTTGACCGCGAGCTCGACGGCAGCCGCGAACCCGGCGATCGCCGGGGCGTCCACGGTGCCGCTGCGGACCTCGCGCTCCTGGCCGCCACCGTGGAGCACGGGGGTCAGGGTGAGCTCGCGGCGGGCGATGAGCGCGCCCACGCCGAAGGGTCCCCCCAGCTTGTGACCGGTCAGCGACAGTGCGTCGACACCGAGGGCGGCGAAGTCGACCGCGACGTGCCCGACGGACTGCACCGCATCGGTGTGGACGGGGATCCCGTGGGCCGCGGCCAGCGCCACGATGTCGCTCACCGGCTGCAGCGTGCCGACCTCGTTGTTGGCGTGCATCACGCTGATCACCGCGACCGAGCCGGGGTCGCGCTCGATGGAGTCCCGCAGCGCCTCGACGTCGAGGCGACCGAGCCGGTCGACCGGGATGTGCTCGGCGTCCGCGCCCTGGTCCTCGGCCAGCCAGGCCACCGTGTCGAGCACCGCGTGGTGCTCGACGGTGCTGGTCAGGACGCGGGTCCGGCGCTCGTCGGCATGGCGACGGGCCCAGAAGATGCCCTTCACGCCGAGGTTGTCCGCCTCGGTCCCGCCCGAGGTGAAGATCACCTCGGTCGGCCGACAGTTCAGCGCCTGGGCGATGGTCTCGCGAGCCTCCTCCACCACCCGGCGCGCGTCGCGTCCGGCGGCGTGCAGGGAGCTCGGGTTGCCCCAGCGGGTCAGCTGAGCCGTCATCGCCTCGATGGCCTCGGGCACCATCGGCGTGGTGGCCGCGTGGTCGAGGTAGACGGTGGCGCGGTGGTCGGACATAGCGCCCTCCAGGGTACGGCGCCGTCCCCCGCCGGGCGAGTCGGCGACCGCCGTACGCCGGTGTGCGCCCGAGTGTCACCTCATCGATTGGACGCAAACTGCAGGCTGGCGGGTGGTTTTCCTGCCGATTTGGGCCAAACGGCAGGGCCGGCGCCGGCGCAGCAGCTCAGCGCAACAACCCCAACCACGGATGGTCAGCCCCATAAGCCCGAGCAAGCATCGACCGCAGCCAGTCGCGGCGGGAGTCGTCGAGCAGCGGCCAGGTGACCTCGAGGTCGCGGCGGTCCTTGGGGCGGTCCTGGGCGCCCTTGAAGAGCAGCACGATCTCGGGGCGCTGGCAGCGCAGCCCGTCGGGGGTGAGCCAGGTGACCTCCTCGACCGTTGCGGTGTGGGACGGCAGGCGCTTGTTGGTCCACCGGCCGTGGTCGTCGGGGGTGGTCGGGATGTCGAGCACCCACGGCTCGGCGGCCGACCGGCGCACCCACAGTTGTCCGTCCGGCGCGATCGGTTCGGGGTGGCGGTCGTCGAGCGGTCGCAGCGTGCCCCCCAGGTTGCTCCAGATCGTCCAGGCGTCGCCGAGATGCGCCCGCAGGGCCGGCACGTCGCACGCGAGCAGCGAGATGTCCATGTCCTCGTGCTCCCGCCGCCCACCGGTGAATGCCTCGATGGCCCAGCCGCCGATGAGCCACCAGGGCCGGTCGAATCCTTCGAGCAGCGCGCGGACACCGTCGGGGTCGAGCGGCTCCCACCCGCCGTACCAGCGCAGGAACCAGGCCTCCTCGGCCTCCTCCTCAGCGGATCGGGGAAGCCGCCAGGCCTCGGTGGGGATCTCGCCGTCCGCGCCGCTCATCGCAACGCGACCTGGGCCAGCAGGGATGCGTGGTCGGTGCCGTCGAGCACCACACGCTTGGTCCACAGCGCCGTCATCCGCGAGCCGACGAACACGTGGTCGATGGTCACGACCGGTGGCACCGGGATCCCGAGCAGCTTCCAGTTGCCGTTGACGGGCCAGGTCGTCTGCCAGCCGGCGTTGGTGAGCTCGGCGGCGTCACGGAAGCCGTCGTCCTCCAGCGCTCGCAGCGGCGCGTGGTCGAGGGTCGCGTTGCAGTCGCCGACGACGATGTCGGCACCGGGAGCGGCCGCGACGACCGCGTCGAGGTCGCGGCGCCACTGCTGGGCGTCCACCGGCGGATAGGGGTGTACGGCGAGCAGCCGGAGGTCACCGGCCGGCGACTGGACCGTCATCGTCCACGAGTCGAACTCCGTGGCCACGCGCTGGACCTCCGTGAGCGGGTAGCGCGAGAAGACCATCGTGCGCGAGACGCCGCCGCCGTCGACCTCACCCACGCGATAGGGCCAGCCAGCAGAGAGCCCCGCGGCCTCCATCTTCTTCAGCTGCCAGGGCGTGATCTCCTCGACGACGAGGACCTCGACCCGGCGTTCGGTGGCCGCCTGGACCAGGCCGATGGCGTCGATGCCACCGCGCAGGGAGTTGGCGTTCATGACCGTGAGCGGCTTGGCGTCGTCGGCGGGGAGCGGGGTGTCCCCCGTCCACATCGGCGCCCACCACCACACATGCAGCCCGATCAGGCCGGCGGTGAGCGCTGCCGCGGCGCCCCAGAGCGCCCGATGCCGCCCGATCTTCCACTTCCGGACCGCCCGGGTGAGCATGAGCAGAACGGCCAGCCCATAGGGCACGACGGCGAGCGGTGTGAACGACGTCAGCTGGATGCCCTGCACGAAGCTCGGCTGGAGCAGCCGGGCCGCCGTGATCGCGAACGCGGGCAGCAGCAACGTCGCCATCACCAGCCAGAACAGAGCGCGTCGCACCCGCCGAACCTACCGGTCGGACCCGCCACTCTTGCGGAGCAGCACCAGGTCGTCGCGGTGGACGACCTCACGCTCATAGGCGGCGCCCAGCTCACGCTTGAGGTCGCGCGAGGACCGGCCGAGCAGCTGCGGCAGCTCCTCGGCGTCGAAGTTGACCAGCCCGCGGGCGACGGCGACGCCGTCGGTGCCGGCCAGGTCCACCGGGTCGCCGGCGACGAAGGCGCCCGTCACCGCCGTGATGCCGGCGGCCAGCAGCGACGCCCGCCGCTCGACCACGGCGCGCACCGCCCCGTCATCAAGGGTGAGCACCCCCTTGGCCTCGGTCGCGTGGGCCAGCCACAGCAGCCGGGTCGGGCGGCGGCGGCCGGTGGCGTGGAACAGGGTGCCGGTCTCGTCCCCGGCGAGAGCCGCGCCGGCCCGATCCGCGGACGTCAGCACGACGGGGATGCCGGCGCCGGTGGCGATCCGGGCGGCGTCGAGCTTGGTGTGCATCCCGCCGGTCCCGACACCGGCGGCGCCGGCCCGGCCGACGCGTACGCCGCCCAGGTCGGCCTCGGAGTGGACCTCGGGGACCAGGCTCGCGCCCGGCACTCCGGGGTCGCCGTCATAGAGGCCGTCGACGTCACTGAGCAGCACGAGCAGGTCGGCATGCACGATGTGCGCGACCAGGGCCGCCAGCCGGTCGTTGTCACCGAACCGGATCTCGGTGGTGGCGACGGTGTCGTTCTCGTTGACGATCGGCAGCACGCCCAGCTCCAGCAGCTTGGCGAAGGTCTGGAACGCGTTGCGGTAGTGGGAGCGACGGGTCACGTCGTCTACGGTGAGCAGCACCTGGCCGGCGATGATCCCGTGCCGGGCCAGCTCCTCGGTGTAGCGGTGGACCAACAGTCCCTGCCCGACCGAAGCAGCGGCCTGCTGGGCGGGCAACGCCCGGGGGCGCCGCTTCATCCGCAGCGGGGCAAGTCCGGCCGCGATGGCGCCGGAGGAGACCAGCACGATCTCCATCCCGCGGGCGCGTGCGTCGGCGAGGACGTCGACGAGGCGGCGCATCCGTTCCGGGTCGATGCCACCCGCGGCCGTGGTCAGCGACGACGACCCGACCTTGACCACGACGCGTCGGGCGCCGGTGACGGCCTCGCGGGTCACCGCGACTCCCCGTCGCCCGGGTCGCTGTCGGCCCAGTCGGGGTCGTCGGGTCCACCGATCTCATAGGACATCGGGCCGGCGGACGGACGGTCGATCCGGCGGGCCACATCGGCACGGGCTTCGCCCTCGGCGCGGTCGGGCATCGCGGCGTCGATCTCGCGGCGCCGACGGGCGGCCGGGCGCTGCTCCTCGAAGCGGGGGTCCTCCCCGCGCCGTCCGAGCGATCCGGCGCCGGCGTCGACGGCCGGCTTGAAGTCGAAGACGACTGCGTTGGCCGGGTCGCCGATCACGACCGTGTCACCCTCTTCGGCACCCAGCTCGAGGAGCCGGGTCTCGACACCGAGCCGGTTGAGCCGGTCGGCGAGGAAGCCGACGGCCTCATCGTTGGAGAAGTCGGTCTGCCGCACCCAGCGCTCCGGCTTGGAGCCTCGCACCGCCCAGGCGACGTCGCCGGCACCCGACGGGTCGCCGATGCGCTTGACGGTGAAGTCGTCGCCGCCGTCGACGGATGCAGGACGCAGCACAATGCGCTGCGCCTCGACGACCGGCTTGCTACGGCGGGCGGCGTCGACGATCTCGGCCATGGCGAAGGTCAGCTCGCGCAGCCCCTCACCCGAGGCGGCCGAGACACGGAACACCCGCAGGCCGCGCGAGGCGAGATCGTCATGGACGATGTCGGCGATGTCGCTGCCGTCGGGCACGTCGACCTTGTTGAGCGCGACCAGGCGGGGCCGGTCCTCGAGCCCGCCATAGCGGGTCAGCTCGTGCTCGATCACGTCGAGGTCGTCGACCGGGTTGCGGCCGGGCTCGATGGTCGCGGTGTCGATCACGTGCACGATGGCCGCGCAACGCTCCACGTGACGCAGGAAGTCGTGGCCCAGCCCCCGCCCCTCGGCCGCCCCCTCGATCAGTCCGGGCACGTCGGCCACGGTGAACGTCGTGTCGCCCGCGCGTACGACGCCCAGGTTGGGCACCAGGGTCGTGAAGGGGTAGTCGGCGATCTTGGGCCGGGCGCGCGAGATCGCCGCGATCAGCGAGCTCTTGCCCGCGCTCGGGAAGCCGACCAGGCCGATGTCGGCCACGACCTTGAGCTCGAGCCGGATCTCGCGCTCCTCGCCGGGCTCGCCGAGGAGCGCGAAGCCGGGCGCCTTGCGCTTGCTGCTGGCCAGGGCGGCGTTGCCGAGGCCACCGCGGCCGCCCTCGGCCACGACCATCTCGGTGCCGGCGCCGACGAGGTCGGCCAGCAGCTCGCCGGCGGTGTCGAGCACGACGGTGCCGTCGGGCACGGGCAGCACCAGGTCGGCGCCGTGGCCGCCGTTCTTGTGGCTGCCGGCGCCGTGACCGCCGTGCTCGGCCCGTCGACGCGGGCTGTGGTGATAGTCGACCAGCGTGGTGACATCGGGATCGACCCGCAGGATCACCGAGCCGCCGGGGCCACCGTTGCCGCCGTCGGGGCCGCCGAGCGGCTTGAACTTCTCGCGGTGCACCGAGGCGACACCGTTGCCACCGCGGCCGGCGCTGACGAACAGCGTGACCCGGTCGACGAAGGTCGGGACTGCCATAGATGCTCCAAACAAAAGCCGAAGGGCGTCCCGACTGTCGGGGACGCCCTTCCGGGAGGTTTCAGCGACCGGGGAGCGTCACTCCGCGGCCGGGACGACGTTGACGACCCGACGGCCGCGCTTCACGCCGAACTCGACGTTGCCGCCGACGAGGGCGAACAGGGTGTCGTCGCCACCGCGGCCGACGCCGCTGCCGGGGTGGAAGTGGGTGCCACGCTGCCGGACGATGATCTCGCCGGCGTTGACCAGCTGACCGCCGTAGCGCTTGACGCCCAGACGCTGGGAGTTGGAGTCGCGACCGTTCTTGGTCGAGGCCGCGCCCTTCTTGTGTGCCATGTCAGTGAGTCCTTCGAGTGTCGCGCGTGTGTGTGAGGGTCGAGGGGGCGGTCAGCCCTTGATGTCGGTGACCTTCACCTGGGTGTACTTCTGGCGGTGACCCTGGCGCTTCTTGTAGCCGGTCTTGTTCTTGTACTTCTGGATGATGATCTTGGGGCCCTTGGTGGCGCCGAGGACCTCGGCGGTCACGGCGGCCTTGTCGAGACCCGTCGCGGTGACCTTGTCTCCGTCGACGAGCATGACGACCGGCAGGGTCACGGTCTGGCCGACCTCGGTGTCCACCCGGTCGATCTCGATGACGTCACCCACGGCAACCTTCTGCTGCTTGCTGCCACTGCGCACGATGGCGTACACCGCGACTCACTCTCCTCGTCGACTACGTCTGGGGACTGGGGCCGCTCACGCACACACCGACCTCACGACGAGGACCGGGAGCGTGGCGAACACCAGAAGGCGTGCTGAGCACACCAAGGGTCAAGGATACGGATGGACGGCCCACACCGCAAAACGAGCCTCCGGCTCGCCGGTCGCGGCCGGGTCGCGCACCTGCGGTCCGCCCCCAGGCTACCGTCTGACGAGGTTGCCCGCTTCGCACCGACGGAAGGAGCCGGCGTTGGGTTCGGGTCACTCCCACTCCCACCATCCCGAGGCCGTCGAGGTCTCGCGGGGGGCGCGCCTCGCCCTCCTGGTGCTGCTGGTCCTCGCCGCCGCCGCCACGGTGCTCGGCCTGGTCCGGCTCTGGCCCAGCGGGGAGAGCGCGATCTCCGGCGACACCGCGTTCGCGGCCCCCGGGGTCACCTTCCCTCACGCCCGGGTGACCGCCACGTCGACCGGCTGCGGCGGCGACGCCGGTGCTGCGGGCGACGCTGCCGCCGACCAGTCCTGCGGTCAGATCGAGGCCGTGGTGACCTCCGGGGAGGCCAGTGGCGAGCACATCACCCTGACCGTGCCGGCCCAGGTCGCCGGTGCGGGGCTGGCGCGGGGCGACAGCATCCAGGTGATGCGGGTCCCGCCCTCCGACAACGGGCCGGGGGTCTATCAGTTCTTCGCGGTCGACCGGGCGGCTGGCCTCGGCTGGCTCTTCCTGGCCTTCGTTCTCGTCGTCGCCGCCGTCGCGCGGCTGCGCGGCCTGTTGGCCATCGTGGGCCTCGGGATCGCCGCTCTCGTCATCACCCGGTTCATGCTGCCCGCCCTGCTCGACGGCCGCTCCGGGATCGCGGTCGCCACCGTGGGTGCCTCGGCGATCATGTTCGTGGTCCTCTATCTGGCACACGGGCTGTCGACTCGCACCAGCACCGCGCTCGCCGGAACGCTGGCCGGGATCGCCCTGACCGCGGTGCTGGCCCACTACGTCGTCGGAGCCAACCGGCTCAGCGGCTTCGACGAGACCGCGCAGTTCCTCGCGAGCCTGCAACCCAACCTCGACTTCCAGGGTCTGCTCAGCGCCGCCATCATCCTGGCGGGGCTCGGCGTCCTCAACGACGTCACGATCACCCAGTCGTCGGCGGTGTGGGAGCTGCGCGCGGCCGGACCCGACCTGCCGCGCCGGTCGCTGTTCACCCGGGCCATGCGCATCGGCCGCGACCACATCGCCTCGACGATCTACACCATCGTGTTCGCCTATGCCGGTGCCTCGATGACGGTCCTGCTGCTGCTCCGCATCTATGACCGACCGTTGCTCCAGGTGCTCGCGACCGAGGAGATCGCCACCGAGGTGGTCCGCACCCTGGCCACCGCGATCGGGTTGGTGCTCGCCGTTCCGATCACCACCGCCATCGCCGCGGCGCTCGTCCCACCCCATGTCGCGCTGCCACCGACATCGCCCTCAGCCGACGAGCCGGCGAAGCCCTGGTTCTGACCGGGCCGGCGGCGGCGGTCAACGCTTGCGGGAGCGGCGCTTGATCGGGACGTGCCCGATCCCGGGGGCATCGTCGTGATCCCCCTGCTCGTCGTGGTCGCCGTGCTCGTCGTCGCCGCCGGGCTCAGCGGTGGGCGCGCCGTTGGCGGCGCCGCCCACCTGGAGGGCCAGGACGGGTTCGGCCGCGGGGAGGGCCGCGGGCGGACCAGCGGGACGGCTGGCGCTGCGCTTGCGGGTCCGGGTGACGACCTTCGGCGGCTCGGGCTCGGCCACGGGCTCCTCGGCCGTCGGCTCCTCGGCCGTCGGCTCCTCGGCGGCAGGCTCCTCCGCGGCAGGCTCCTCGGCCGTCGTCTCCTCGGCCGTCGGCTCCTCGGCCGTCGGCTCCTCGGCCGTCGGCTCCTCAGCGGACTCGACGAGGATGGTCTCGTCGACCGGCGCCTCGGCCGGCTCGGAGCCCTCGACCGGCGCCACGTCGGCCATGCCGTCGGCGAGATCGAGCTGGTCGATGTCATCGGAGACGATCTCGTCCACCAGGTCGCCGTCGACAACAGTGTCGTCGGCCGACGACTCGGGTCGTGAGGCGGCCGCCAGGTCCTTCGGCGAGGGTACGGCGGGGCGCGCCGGCGTGGTGGCCGGGGCATCGCCGCCGCGGCCGCGACGCGACCGGCGACTGCTGCGCCGCGGCTCGTCATCGGCGCGCTTGGACTCGACCGGCGCCTCGCGCACGATCAGCCCGCGGCCGTTGCAGTGCTCACAGGGTTCGCTGAACGCCTCCAGCAGACCGGTGCCGATGCGCTTGCGGGTCATCTGCACCAGGCCGAGCGAGGTGACCTCGGCGACCTGGTGACGGGTGCGGTCGCGCCCAAGGCACTCCACGAGCCGCCGCAGCACCAGGTCGCGGTTGGACTCGAGCACCATGTCGATGAAGTCGATGACGATGATGCCGCCGATGTCACGCAGCCGGAGCTGGCGCACGATCTCCTCGGCCGCCTCCAGGTTGTTCTTGGTGACCGTCTCCTCGAGGTTGCCGCCGGAGCCGGTGAACTTGCCGGTGTTGACGTCGACCACGGTCATGGCCTCGGTGCGATCGATGATCAGCGAGCCGCCGGACGGGAGCCAGACCTTGCGATCGAGCCCCTTGGCGATCTGCTCGTCGATGCGGTGGACGCCGAAGACGTCGGTGCCGCCCTCGCGGGTCTCATGACGCTCGATCCGCTCGACCAGGTCGGGAGCCACGTGCTCGACGTAGTCGTGCACGGTGTCCCAGGCGTCCTGGCCTTCGATGATCAGCTTGCTGAAGTCCTCGGTGAACAGGTCGCGGACGACCTTGAGGGTCAGGTCGGGCTCGCCATAGAGCAATTGCGGCGCGTTGCCCCGGGCGACCTTGGCCTCGATGTCCTCCCAGCGGGCCTTGAGTCGCTCGACATCGCGCGTGAGCTCGGTCTCGGAGGCGCCTTCGGCGGCGGTGCGGACGATCACGCCGGCGGTGTCGGGCACGATCTCCTTGAGCAGCGACTTCAACCGGTTGCGCTCGGTGTCGGGCAGCTTGCGGGAGATGCCGGAGGTGGTGCCGTCCGGCACATAGACCAGGAACCGGCCTGCCAGGCTGACCTGGCTGGTGAGCCGGGCACCCTTGTGACCCACGGGGTCCTTGGTGACCTGGACGAGCACCGACTGGCCGCTCGAGAGGACCGACTCGATCTTGCGGGGCTGGCCCTCGGGGTGACCCAGGGCGCTCCAGTTGACTTCACCGGCATAGAGCACGGCGTTGCGGCCGCGGCCGATGTCGATGAAGGCGGCCTCCATCGAGGGCAGCACGTTCTGGACCCGGCCGAGATAGACGTTGCCGATCAGCGAGGTCTGCGACTCGCGGGCGACGTAGTGCTCGACGAGAACCTTGTCCTCGAGAACGGCGATCTGGGTGAGGTCGTGGCGCTGGCGCACCACCATGACGCGGTCGACGGACTCGCGGCGCGCGAGGAACTCCGCCTCACTGACGATCGGGGCGCGACGGCGGCCGGACTCGCGACCCTCACGACGGCGCTGCTTCTTGGCCTCGAGCCGCGTGGACCCGCTGACGGCGGTGATCTGGTCCTCGACCGACCGCGCCGAGCGGACCCGGGTGACGGTGTTCTCCGGGTCGTCGTTGCCGTCGCCGGAGTCCTCCCCCGCGCGGCGGCGACGCCGACGACGTCGCGAGGTGGCCTCGCCGCCCTCGGTGGTGTCGTCTGCCTGCTCACCCTCGGCCGGCGTGGCGGGCTCCTCCGCCGAGCCGCCCTCGCCCTCGCTGGCCTCGGTCTCACCCGTGTCGCTGCTCTTGCGGCGACGGCGCCCGCCCCGGCGCCGGCGTCGGCGGTTGCCCGTCGCCTCGGCATCGCCCTCGGTGTCGTCGTCGGCGGCGTCGTTCTCGGTGACGGCCGGCGTTGGCGTGGCCGGTTCCTCGGCCGCCTCGGGCAACGGCTGGTCACCCGTCGGCTTGGCGGCGGGCTTCTTGCGGGTGCGCTTCTTGGGCGCCGCGGACGCGTCGGGCACCTGGAACAGCGGCATGGTCGCTGCCGACTCCGGGGCCTCGCCGGTCGCGGCCGCCGGGGCCTGGGCAGCGCCGCCGACGGAAGCGTCGGCGCCGGTGTCCGGGGTCGCAGGCGCCGCGGCCTTCTTGGTCGCGGCCTTCCGGGTCGCCGCCTTCTTGGCGGTGGTCTTCTTGGCCGGGGCCTTCTTGGTGGCCGCCTTCTTGGTGGCCGACTTCGTGGCCGCCGACGTCGTGGCCGTGGTCTCGGCGACCGGCTGTTCCTGGGCGGCATCGGCCGGAGCCTGCGCCGCGTCGGAGGCGTCGGAGGCGGCCGCCGAGGACGCGGCCTTCTTGCGCGGTGCGGCCTTCTTCGTCGCCTTCTTGCGCGGCTTGGCAGCCACTGACTCGTCCGAGGACGTCGTGGTGGCGGGGGCGGCTGCGTCGGTCGAGATCTCGACCGGCGTGTCGTCGAGCATGGTGTGCTCCTTCGACCCGGTCCAACTCCTGGACACCGGGTGATGTCGGCACCGGCGGGGATCCCTCGCGGGATGCGCCGCGGCGCAAAGCCTTCGTGTGGCGGCGACACCCTCCGCTGGTGCGTCGGAGACCTGGATCGGCACCGACCGCGGTCGCGAGGCCGACATGATCTCCATGCCTCGGGCCATCGTTGCTGTCACCAACATCGGCCCGGCTGCGTCGCGGTCCGGTTCCAACCCACGTCGCCCGTGTCGACCTCTCGAGGAGGCCGGCGAGAACGTCGTCGGGTTGACCCCCGGGTGGGGGTCGCGCGGTCGGGGACCGCACATCAACCACCGCGAGTATGGCACAGGCGACGCGGCCGCGTCCCATCAGCGGCGGCGCGCCCCGGATCTCGTCGCCCCAGGTCAGCGGCCCTCGGCTCAGCCCAGCGGGTCGGCGATCTCACCGGTGGCGGCGTCCCACAGGCCCTGTTCGAGCCGGCTCAGCCGCGGCGCCGGCCCGGCCTGGAGTCCCGCCACGCGGGCCAGCCCGGCCAGGACGTCATCGGGGCGCACCGCGGGCTCGGTGTGGCGGATCACAACCTCCAGCACGGTGCCGGTCGCGTCGGGCCGAGCGACCAGCGAGATGACGGCGGCGCGGCAGTCGAAGGACCGCACCCCCTTCTTGGTCATGCGCTCGACGATGATGGCCTCCTCGCCGAGCAGCGCGGTCACCGCCGCCGCGGTGGCGTCGTACGGCGCGGCGAGCTCGATGCGCCACCTGCTGGCCTGAAGCCGATCGGCCAGGGCGCCGCCGGGCGACTCGACCACGCGGACAACATCGAGGCCGTCGGGCAGCACCGCGGCCAGTCGCTCGTGGACCCAGCTCGGTTCGACGGTGTCAGCGAGGGCGATCTCGAGGTATTCGGCCTCGGAGGCGGCGCCGGTCGGCGCGGCCCCGGCGTAGGAGATGCGCGGGTGGGGGTTGAACCCCGACGAATAGGCCATCGGCACCTGGGCGCGGACGACCGCGCGCTCGAAGGCCCGGGAGAAGTCCCGGTGGCTGGCGAAGCGGAGCCTCCCCCGCTTGGCGTAGTGGATCCGCAGCCGCTGGACGGGCGGGGCCTGCTGCTCGGGCTGGGTGCGCACGGGGCCACCGTAATCGGGGTCTCCCCCACTGCGGCAAAGTGCCAGCCGGATCCCTCGAGCCCTCAGCCCCGCGCGGCCTTCATCGCCGGGGACGGATAGACGGTGCTGACCCGCACGCCGTCCAGCCAGGTCGTGAGTCGGGCGGCCTCGGCGTCGAGCGCGGCCCGCCCCGCGGCGCCCACGTCCTCGAGGAGATGGACGCACACCACCCCCTCGGCGTCCTGCACCCAGCATCCGACGATCCGCCCGTCCCACCAGGCGGTGGTGCCGGCGTTGCCGTTGCGGTCGAACAGCGAGGCGGCGTGGGGCCCGAGATAGAAGTCGCGCGCCTTCCAGGCCATCACCGTCGGGTCGAGCACGGGCAGCAGCGCCGCCCAGGACTCGACCGGCGCCACCCCGTCAACGTCGTCGGGCAGGACCCAGCCGACGCCCCCGCCGTCGAGCCCCACCTGGACGGCACCGACGTCGGCGAGCGCGGTCGTGACCGCCGCGACCGTCGACCCGAGCCACCACTGCAGGTCGGCGGCCGTCCCGGGACCGAAGCTCGCCAGCCAGCGACGTGTGAGCTCGGCATAGCCCTCCCGCGCCGGCCACGGCTGGGGGACCTCCCCCAGCCAGGACTCCATCGAGGTCCACAGCGGCCGCGAGATGCGCCAGTGACCGCCGTTGCGCCCGCGCACCAGGCTGCCTTCGACGCCGAGCTGGGTCAGCACCCGCGGGGCGACCTGGACGGTCGCCCCATAGGACTTGTCCGGCGCCAGCACCAGCTGGCCGGCCAGCTCGGGCACCTGGTCACGAATCTCCTGGGCGGAGAGCTCGTCGCCTGACGCGACCCGGCGCAGGATGGCTGCGCGCGCCGCGTCGAGCCAGGCGGTGCCGTCGGCGGCGATGCCGTGGGCCTCGACGTCCTTGGCGAGCCGGGCACCGATCTGGTCGGCGACGCGCGCGCTGATGCTGCCCCACGCAGCCGGCAGCAGGTCGCGCGGGAAGACGAACAGGGTCCGGCGCATCGCCAGCTGCTTGACCAGGGTGCGCTCGTCGAACAGCGCCCGGTCGACGTCGTCGACGGTCAGGCCGTCGACCCGCGCCCAGAGAGACAGATAGACCGTCGCCGGCTCGGTCGAGTGCAGCACGGTCACCGCTCGCGTCGCCGCCTCGGCGTCGGCGGCCCGATGAGCGGGGTGGAGGGCGTGACGCCGCGCGAGCCTGGCTCGGCGCTCGTCGTCGTCGATGTGGCGCACGGGGCCATCCTGCCGGGTGCCACGGACAGCGTGGAGTCCCGGCCAGGGCATGCCTGAAGCCCCGCCGGTGGTGTTGGTGGCGGGGTGTTGGGGCGGGGTGGCTAGGACTCGGGTGGGTGGCCGGAGCAGGTGGGGACCGAGACCATCACGCGCTCCGTCTGCCGCGGTGTTGTGGTCACGTTCTCAGCGTTATAACGCTGAGAACGTGACCACAACGCCGCACCAGTTGGTGAGGGCCAGGCGGCCGAGGGCCAGGCTCAGACCACCGACAGGGGCAGCAGCTTCTGGCCGGTGGGGCCGATCTGGGTCTCGGTGCCCATCTCGGGGCAGACGCCGCAGTCATAGCAAGGGGTCCAGCGGCAGTCGTCGACGTCGGCTCCGTCGGGGTCGATGGCCTCCTGCCAGTCGGCCCACAGCCAGTCCTTGTCGAGGCCGGAGTCGAGGTGGTCCCAGGGCAGGATCTCGTCATAGTCGCGCTCGCGGGTCGTGAACCAGTCGAGGTCGACACCGACGCGGGCCAGCTCGCGGGTCGCGCAGGCCTCCCAGCGCTCGAAGGAGAAGTGCTCGCTCCAGCCGTCGAAGCGGCCACCGTCGCGCCACACCGCCTCGATCACGGCACCGACCCGACGGTCACCGCGGGACAGCAGGCCTTCGATGATGCCGGGCTTGCCGTCGTGGTAGCGGAAGCCGATCGCGCGGCCGTAGCGCTTGTCGGCACGCACCGTGTCGCGCAGCTTGCGCAGCCGCTCGTCGGTGGTCTCGTGGTCGAGCTGGGCAGCCCATTGGAACGGCGTGTGGGGCTTGGGCACGAACCCGCCGATCGACACCGTGCAGCGGATGTCGTTGCGGCCGGAGACCTCGCGGCCCTTGGCGATCACCTTGGCGGCCAGGTCGGCGATGCCGAGCACGTCCTCGTCGGTCTCGGTGGGGAGCCCGCACATGAAGTAGAGCTTCACCTGACGCCAGCCGTGCGAGTACGCCGCCGCGACCGTGCGGATCAGGTCCTCCTCGGTGACCATCTTGTTGATGACCCGGCGCATCCGCTCCGACCCGCCCTCGGGGGCGAAGGTGAGACCCGAGCGTCGTCCGTTGCGGGAGAACTCGTCGGCCAGGGTGATGTTGAAGGCGTCGACCCGCGTGGACGGCAGCGACAGCGAGACGTTGCTGCCCTCGTAGCGGTCGGCGAGGCCGGTGGCGACATCGGCGATCTCGGAGTGGTCGGCCGAGGACAGCGACAGCAGCCCGACCTCCTCGAAGCCGGTCTGGCGGAGCCCGTTGTCGACCATCTGGCCGATGGTGTTGATCGACCGCTCGCGCACGGGCCGGGTGATCATGCCGGCCTGGCAGAACCGGCAGCCACGGGTGCAGCCGCGGAAGATCTCGACCGAGAACCGCTCGTGGACGGTCTCGGCGAGCGGCACGATCGGCTTGGCGGGATAGGGCCAGGCGTCGAGGTCCATCAGCGTGTGCTTGACGACCCGGTCGGGGACGCCGGGACGGTTGGGCAGGATCGCCTCGATCTGACCGTCGGCGGCATAGGTGACGTCATAGAACCGCGGGACATAGACCGCTCCCCCGGCGGCGAGCCGCCGCAGCAGCTCGTCACGACCTCCCGGGCGCCCCTCGCCCTTCCACTCGCGGAAGACCTCGGAGATCTTGAGCACGATCTCCTCGCCGTCCCCGAGCACGGCCGCGTCGACGAAGTCGGCGATCGGCTCGGGGTTGAACGCCGCATGCCCGCCCGCGAGCACGACCGGGTCGTCCTCGCCGCGGTCAACGGCGTGGAGCGGGATGCCGGCCAGGTCGAGCGCGGTGAGCAGGTTGGTGTAGCCGAGCTCGGTGGAGAAGCTCACCCCGAAGACGTCGAAGGCCCCGACCGGCCGATGGGCATCGACGGTGAACTGGGGGATGCCGTCCTCGCGCATGACCGCCTCGAGGTCGGGCCACACCGCATAGGTGCGCTCGGCGAGGATCCAGTCACGCTCGTTGAGCACCTCATAGAGGATCTGCACGCCCTGGTTGGGCAGCCCCACCTCATAGGCGTCGGGATACATCAGCGCCCAGCGCACGGTCGGGCCGTCGGCCGCGCAGTCCCAGTCCTTGCTGACGGAGTTGAGCTCGCCGCCGACGTATTGGATCGGCTTGGCGACGCCGGGCAGGCGCGGCTCCAGGAGCGGGAAGACCGAGGCCGGCGCGGGCCGCGGGTCGAGCTGCTGGGGTCGGGACACGAGGTGGACCTCACCGGGTCGGGAACGGGACAGCGTCCAAGCGTACGTCGGCCGTCCCCGGCCGTCGCAATCCCGCCGCGCGCCGCTCCTGGGAACGCGTGCCTCAGCCGGCGGACTCCGCCGCCGCGGCGGCCCGGGCCGCACTTGCCGACTGGCCGCGCAGCTCGATCTTGGGCATGAGCAGCACGATCAGGAACGCGAACACCGCGACGCCGCCGGCCATCAGGAAGACCTGGTCCATCGATTCGGCGAAACCGACCTTGAAGGGATGCGCGAAGACGTCGCCGAGCCGGTTGATGACCGACGAGTCGTTCTGCACCGAGTCGATGAAGCCGCCTCCTGACGCCGGGTTCTGCAGCGACTCGATGAGGCTCTTGTTGGCCGGGTTGGCCATCACGGTCGGGTCCTGGACCGCCTGCTGCCACGCCGGCGTGGTCACCGCCTTGGCGATCGCGTCCTTGATGTTGGCGCCGAGCCCGTTGAACAGCACCGACAAGAAGACCGCCACACCCAGGGTGCCGCCGATCTGGCGGAAGAAGGTCGCGGCGCTGGTGGCGACGCCGATCTCCTGGGGAGGTACGGCGTTCTGCACGATCACCGTGAGCGGCTGCATCGTGTTGCCGAGCCCGAAGCCCAGGATGAACATGAAGAGCATCACGACCACGTTGGACGTGTCCGCCCCGACCTGGGAGAGCAGCAGCAGGCCGACGGTCGCCAGCGCCGTGCCGATGATGGGGAACTTGCGGATCTTGCCCGTCTTGGAGGTGATGATGCCGGAGCTGGCGGCGGCCGACATGATGCCGGCGACCATGGGCAGCATCATGAAGCCCGACGTCATCGGCGAGGCGCCGTGGACGATCTGCATGTACTGAGGCAACACCGTGATCGCGCCGAACATGGCGGCACCGATGATGACGCTGGACGCGATCACCACGGCCGCCGTACGGATGCGGAAGATGCGTAGCGGGATCAGCGCGTCGTCGCCCATCGCCTTCTCCACGAGGACGAAGCCGGCCAGGCCGACCGCGCCGATGACGTAGGCGGCCACGGAGCGTCCGGAGGTCCAGCCCCAGTCGCGGCCCTGCTCCGCCACCGTCAGCAGCGGCACCAACCCGACGACGAGCATGCTCGCGCCCCACCAGTCGATGCGGGACTCCCGCCGGTGGTGGTGCAGGTGGAGGGTGCGGCTGACCACGGCGAGCGCGGCGATGCCGATCGGGACGTTGACCAGGAAGACCCACCGCCACCCGGTGACACCCAGGATCGAGGAGGCGTCCGCGAACAGGCCGCCGATCACCGGACCGAGCACGCTCGAGGTGCCGAAGACGGCCATGAAGTAGCCGGTGTACTTGGCGCGCTCGCGCGGCGAGACGATGTCGCCGATGATCGCGAGCACGAGGGTGAACAGACCACCGGCGCCCAGTCCCTGAAAGGCACGGAACGCGGCAAGCGAGGTCATCGACCAGGCGAACGAGCAGGCGAACGAGCCGACGATGAACACCACGATCGCGAAGATGAACAGCTTCTTGCGGCCGTAGATGTCGCCGAGCTTGCCATAGATGGGCGTGGTGATCGTCGAGGTGATGAGATAGGCCGTCGTCACCCACGCCTGGACCGACAAGCCGTTGAGGTCGTCGGCGATCGTGCGGATCGCCGTACCGACGATCGACTGGTCGAGCGCCGCGAGGAACATCCCCAGCATCAGTCCGGAGAGGATCGTCAGGATCTGGGCATGGGAGTACTCACCGGTCTCGGACGGGCTCAGGTCGCCCGGGGGCGGGACGGCCGATTCGACGGTCGGCTCGACGGCGGCATCATCAGCGGGGGTCACAAGAGACCAGAATAGTTGACCCGGACAACCGGATCGCTCATCGTCCGACGAGTACGGCGGGGCTCGCGAAGACGCGACCGTCGGCGGCGCCCGTGCGCAGGTGGATGTTCTGCAGCAACCCCACCGCCAGCAGGGTCGCGAACATCGACGAGCCGCCGTAGGACACGAAGGGCAGCGGGACGCCGGTGACCGGCATGATGCCTAGGCACATGCCGATGTTCTGGAACGCCTGGAACCCGATCCAGCAGGCGATCCCGGCGGCCGCCACCCGCCCGAACACGTCGTCGGTGGCCAGCGCGATCCGCAGCGCCCGCCACACGACGACCCCCATCAGCACGATCAGCAAGGTGGCGCCCACCAGCCCGAGCTCCTCACCCGCGACGGTGAAGACGAAGTCGGTGTGCTGCTCCGGCACGAACCCGGCGCGGGTCTGGGAGCCGTGGAAGAGTCCCTGGCCGAGCAGCCCGCCGTTGCCGACGGCGATACGGGCCTGCTCGGTGTTGTAACCGGCCCCACGCGGGTCGAGCCCGGGGTTGGTGAACGCCAGGAACCGGTCGACCTGATAGCTCTTGAGGACGCCGCCCACCACCGCGGCCACGGCGGCGGCGCCCCCGCCCGCGATCATGAGCACCAGCCATCGGCGCGGGGCCCCGGCCGCCGCCAGGACGCCGAAGACCGTCGCGGCCAGAACCAGCATCGTGCCGAGGTCGGGCTGGAGCAGGATCAGCACGGCGGGCACGCCGGCGATCAGCAGCATGCCGACGACGTCGAGCCCGCCGACCCGTTGACGCCACCCGCCCTGGGACCGTTCGGCGACGAACAGCGCCATCCCGATGACCACCGCGAGCTTGGCGAGCTCCGACGGCTGGAGCGACAGGCCGGCGAAGGTGAGCCAGGACCGGGACCCGTTGATGGTGCTGCCGGCCGCCAGCACCAGCGCGAGCCCGACGACGGCCGCCAGATAGACGACCGGGGCCACGATCCGCACCCAGCGGTGGTCGGTGGTCATGACGACGGTCATCAGGACCAGCCCGATGACGACATTGGCGAGCTGCTTGCCGAGATAGGCCCGCGGGTCGCCGCCGGTCAGCGACGGGTCGTGGGAGGTGGCCGACCAGACGAGCAGCACGCCGAGGGCCAGCAGGCCGAGGACGGCCCCGACGAGGACCCAGTCGAGCCCGGGGAGGCGCTGGCGGGACACGCTCATGAGTCGCTCCTCCGAGCGGGCGGCAGGATCGAGCCGTCGCGGGTGAAGGTCGGCAGCCGGGAGGGCGGGGTCACGCCGGGGATGGCCGCGCGGCGGGGATCGACCCGGTCGCCCCGCACGCCATAGAGGGCCTCCCAGATCTTGCGGACCGCCGGCCCGGAGGTCCCCGAGCCGGTGCCGGCCTGGCTGACCATCATCACGACCACGTAGTTCTCGTCATAGGAGGCCACCCATGAGGTCGACTGCTTGCCGTGGACCTCGGCGGACCCGGTCTTGGACCGGATGTGGACCCGGTCGAGGGGAAAGCCGGTCATCTTCCAGGCCATCGTCCCGACCTTGGCGGTGCCGAGCAGCGCCTGGTCGACGTAGCGCAGCGACGCCGCCGACGCGGGCACGTGCCCGACGACCTTGGGCGGGATCCGCCGTACGACGCTGCCGTCCGGCGCCACCACCGCCTTGCCGATGCGGGGCGCATAGAGCGTGCCGCCGTTGCTGAGCGCCGCATAGGCACGAGCGAGCTGGAGTGGGGTCACCACCGTGTCGCCCTGCCCGATGGCGAAGTTCACCGCGTCGCCGGCGCGGTAGTAGCTTCCCTCGAGGCAGAACTCGTGGGCGAACAAGTGGAGGTAGTCACTGCCGGGCTCGCGGTCGAGCTTGCAGTAGTAGTCCTTCATGGCGCGCCAGTAGGCGAGCTTCCAGCGGCGGTCCGCGATCCGGCCCGCCGCCTCACCGGGCAGGTCGATGCCCGTGGCACGGCCGAACCCGAAGCCCTTGGCCTCCGCCACCAGCGGGTCCTTGGCGTGCATGTCGGTCGGGTCCGACCCGTAGCGCTGCCACAGCGACAGCCCCACGCGATAGAAGAACGTGTCACAGGAGATCTGGAGCGCACGGTCGAAGCCGATCAGCCCATAGGAGGCCGACTCGTAGTTCTTGAAGTAGCGGTTGCCGACCTGGAGCCCGGCGCTGCAGTCCAGTCGGGTCGAGGGCGAGAAGCCGTGGTTGAGGGCGCCGACGCTCATGATCGGCTTCCACGTCGATCCGGGCGCGAACTGACCCTGGGTGGCCCGGCTCAGCAGCGGCGTCCCGGCCTTGGTCGAGTAGAGCCGGGCGAGCTGGGCCTTGCTGACGCCGCCGACCCAGGTCGCGGGGTCATAGGTGGGCTGGCTGGCCATCGCGACGACCCGGCCGGTGTCGGCCTCGAGGACGACGACGGCGCCGGAGTCGGCGACGTAGTTCTTGTGGGTCACCGGGTCATAGGTGCGCCGGGCGGTGCGGATCGTGTCGGCGAGCTGGCGCTCCACGGTGGCCTGGACCCGGGCGTCGATGGAGGTGACCAGCGTGTCGCCTGGCGTGGCGTCGACCATGGCGTCGTCCCCGAGGACGCGACCCACCGAGTCCACCGCGACGCTGCGATAGCCCGGCATGCCGCGCAGCCAGCGGTCATAGGTCTTCTCGACGCCGGCCCGGCCGACCTCGGAGGAGGCGTTGAGCGAGTCGTCGTGCCGTTCGGTCGCCGTCGCGAGCTCGTCCTCGGTGATCGGGCTCAGATAGCCGAGCACGTGGGCGAGGTTGATGCCGTAGGGACTGGGATAGGTGCGGACGGTCTGTTGCTCGGCGACGACGGCCGGGAAGTCCTCGGGTTGTTCCAGGACGCGCAGGGCGACGGCGCGGCGTACGTCGACCGCCACGGGCACCGGCTGGTAGGGCGACCCGTTCCAGCAGCGCCCGTCCACCGCGCCGTCCGAGCCGCACGGGAGCAGGGCGGCCTCGATGCGGCGACGGGGCACGTCGGCGACCCTGGCGACGCGCGCCAGGAGCCGGTGGCGGTCGCGCTCGGCGAGCCTGGCCAGCAGCGAGGTGTCGATCGACAGCACCCAAGCCGTGCGGTTGGCGACGAGCGGCCGCCCCTCGGCGTCGACGATCAGGCCGCGGTCGGGCTGTTGCACGATCTCCCGCACCGACTGGGACGCCGCCTCCGCCTGGTAGTGGTCACCGCTGACCACCTGGAGGTAGTAGACCCGGGCGACCAGCGTGGCGAAGAGCGAGAAGACCAGGACCTGGATGACGACCAACCGCAACCGGCTGCGCCGAGCGTCGACATCGGCGGTCATTCGGCGTCCACCCGGTCGCGGGGGGGGCGCCCCCCCCCCCCGCGGCCCCGCGCGGGCCGGCGCGGGCCGCGGGTCGAGCTGCTGGGGTCGGGACACGAGGTGGACCTCACCGGTCGGGAACGGGACAGCGTCCAAGCGTACGTCGGCCGTCCCCGGCCGTCGCAA
>JAXLSN010000049.1:0-30044 GCA_046330595.1 Nocardioidaceae bacterium | reverse complement strand
TGGCCATGCGCCGCGAGGTCGTGGAGATGCTGTTCGCCGAGGGCAACCACAACTGCCCGAGCTGCGAGAAGAGCGGCCGGTGCGGGCTCCAGGGCGTCGCCTATGAGGTCGGCGTCCACAACTCCGAGTTCCCCTATCGCTACCCCGCCCGCGAGGCCGACCACGAGTCCGAGCTCATCTGGCTCGAGCGCGACCGCTGCATCATGTGTCACCGCTGCGTCGAGTTCGTCCGCGACGCCGAGACCGGCCGCAAGATCTTCTCGCTGCACGGCCGGGGCGGCACCGCCCGCATCGAGATCGACCGCGAGCTCGCCGACAAGATGACCCCCGACGAGGTGCGCACCGCGATGGACACCTGCCCCGTCGGCGCGATCCTCGCCAAGGGCGTCGGCTATGACGAGCCCATCGGGGAGCGGCGCTATGACCGGGCATCGGTTCGTGACCGCGTCCTCCACGGAGGTGCCCAATGACCAGCAAGGAGCGCCGGCTGCTGTCCCACGAGCTGCCCGCCACCCCGCCCGACGCCGCCACCGTCGCGGCACGGTCGGGCAAGATCACCGTCTCGACGATCTCGCTGTGCGGCTGCTGGGGCTGCACGCTGTCGATCCTCGACTGCGACGAGCGGATCGTGCCGCTCCTCGACAAGGTGACGATCGTGCGGTCCTCGCTCACCGACATCAAGCGCATCCCGGGCCACTGCGACATCGGCTTCGTCGAGGGAGGCGTGGCCAACGAGGAGAACATCGAGACCCTCGAGCACTTCCGGGAGCACTGCGACATCCTGATCTCGGTCGGCGCCTGCGCCTGCTGGGGAGGGATCCCCTCGCTGCGCAACCCGATCGGCCTGGCCGAATGCCTCGCGACGGCGTTCACCGAGTCCCCGACGCTGCCCAAGGACGCCCGCAAGGTCATCCCGCTGCACCCGGAGATCCCCCGCCTCACCGACAAGGTCTATCCGTGTCACGAGGTCGTCGCGATGGACTACTTCATCCCGGGCTGCCCGCCCGATGGCGACGCCGTCTTCGCCGTGCTCGACGACGCCGCGCACGGGCGCCCGCTCACCCTGCCGCGCTCGGTCACCCGCTTCGACTGACGGCCCGGACCGAGGAGAGAGACCCATGAGCAAGTCAGCCAACAAGGACCGGCCGGGCACCGAACGCATCGTCATCGACCCGATCACCCGGATCGAGGGCCACGGCAAGGTCGTCATCCAGCTCGACGAGGAGCGCAAGGTCAGCGACGCCAAGCTGCACGTCGTGGAGTTCCGCGGCTATGAGCGGTTCGTGCAGGGCCACCCCTACTGGGAGGCGCCCGTCCTGCTCCAGCGGATCTGCGGCATCTGCTTCGTCAGCCATCACCTCGCCGGCGCCAAGACCATCGACGACATCGTCGGCGTCGGGCGCGCGCTCACCCCCGCAGCGGAGAAGATGCGGCGGCTGGGCCACTACGCCCAGATGCTGCAGTCACACGCGACGGCGTACTTCTACCTCGTCGTGCCGGAGATGATGTTCGGCAACGACGCCGCCCCCGAGCAGCGCAACCTGCTCGGGCTGCTCGAGGCCGACCCCGCGATGGTGACCCGCGTGGTCATGCTGCGCAAGTGGGGCCAGGAGCTCATCAGCACGATCTTCGGCAAGCGCATGCACGGCATCAGCGCCGTGCCCGGCGGCGTACAGAAGGGCCTCACCGCGGCCGAGCGCGCGCGGTTCCTCCACGGCGAGGAGGGGCTGCTGTCGCTCGACCAGGTGATGGAGTACGCCGAGGACGGGCTTCGGCTGTTCCGCGAGTTCCACCGCACCCACCGTGAGGAGGTCGACTCGTTCGCGCCGGTCCAGGCGCTCAACATGTCGCTCGTCGGGCCCGACGGCAACGTCGACTACTACGACGGCCGGATCCGCGTGGTCGACGCCCGCAAGGAGGTCGTCGCCGACTTCGACTACCACGACTACCTCGACCACTTCTCCGAGGCCGTCGAGGAGTGGAGCTATCTGAAGTTCCCCTACCTCACCGAGCTCGGCCGTCAGGCCGGGTCGGTGCGGGTCGGCTGCCTGGCCCGGATGAACGTCACCCAGACGCTGTCCACGCCCAAGGCGGCGGCGGCGCTCGCGGAGTTCCACGACTACACCGACGGCCTGCCCAGCCCGATGACGCTCCACTCCAACTGGGCGCGCGCCATCGAGATCATCCACGCCGCCGAGCTGATCCGCGAGCTGCTGCTCGACCCCGATCTGGAGTCCGACCAGCTCGTCGTCCCCCACGGCCCCGACACGTGGGTCGGCGAGGGTGTCGGCGTCGTCGAGGCCCCGCGCGGCACGCTGCTCCACCACTACCGCGCCGACCGCAGCGGCGCCATCACGGCGGCCAACCTGATCGTCGCCACGACCCAGAACAACGAGGTGCTCAACCGCACGGTGCGCGCGGTGGCCGAGGAGCAGCTGACCGGCAGGCTCGACATCACCGAGGGCATGCTCAACGCCGTCGAGGTCGGCATCCGCGCCTATGACCCCTGCCTGAGCTGCGCCACCCACGCCCTGGGCCAGATGCCGCTCGAGGTCACCCTGCTCGCCCCCGACGGGACCGTGCTCGCCGAACGGGTGCGCGGATGACCATCACGACCACGACCGGCAGCCTGCTCGAGGGCTATGACGCCCCCGACTGCCTGATCTATGGGATCGGCAACGTCGCCAGGCAGGACGACGGGCTCGGGTGGGCCTTCATCGACTGGCTGGAGGCCACCGGCGCCTGCTCGCGGGCCACGCTGGTGCGCGGCTACCAGCTCCAGCTCGAGGACGCCGACCTGCTGCGTCGTCAGCGGCGGGTGCTGTTCGTCGACGCCACCCGCGACACGGCCGTGACGTCGTACCGGCTCGAGGCACCGAGTCCCCGACTGGAGTCGAGCTTCACCTCCCACGCCCTCAGCGTGCCGACCGTCCTCGCGACGGTGCAGACCTGCTTCGGGCGGCTCCCCGAGACCCAGGTGCTCGCGATCCGCGGGCACGAGTGGGAGCTCGCCGTCGGCCTCACCGCCGCGGCCTCCGACAACCTCGCGGCCGCCATCGCCGCCCTCACCGCCCCGTCCACCGAAGGCAGAAGCGCATGAACCACAAGAACATCGACCGCATCGCCAGCACGATCTATCAGGCACCGCTGGGGCAGTACGTCGGCCGCGGTGGCGCGGAGGCGCTGGCCCGCTATGTCAGCGCGGAGGTGCCCGTCGCCGACGGGGAGTTCCTCTTCCACCGTGGCGACCGCGCCGACACCTTCTATCTCGTGACGAGCGGCAAGCTGGCGGTCGTACGCGAGGCGACGCGGCAGCGGCCCGAGCTCGTGCTCCACGTGCTGGAGCCCGGTGACCTGGTCGGCGAGCTGAGCTATATCGACGGCACGCCCCACACCAACTCGATCCGCGCGCTCGAGGACGCGACGCTGCTGAGCTTCGCCCGGCAGACCTTCGACCCGCTCGTGGAGGAGCAGCCCCGGGTGGCCTTCGACTTCATGCGCGCGGTCGTGACGAGGATCCACCAGACCGCCGCGTCGATCGCCCGCCAGCAGCAGGAGCTCACCGACTTCGTGTCCTCCGGCGGCAAGCGCAGCTGACCTCGGTCGCGCGGGTCGCGCGCGTCGTCGTACGGCGGTGGCGTGCTCGTGACAGATCGCTGACAGGACTGCTCGCCAGGCTGTGGCCGCCGGCCCGTTCGGGTCGGCTCGCCCTGTCGACCTGCCGAGGAACCCTGCCTGTCATGAACCGTCTTGTCACCACCGTGTCCCGTCGCCTCATGGGCCTCACCGCCGCTGCCGTGGTCGGCCTCTCGGCGGCCGCCGTATGGCCCCATCCCGCGCCAGCGCTCAGCCTGCGCGACCAGCTGCAGCCGCGGCAGACCAGCAGCCACGGCGTCACCTCGGTGACGTGGACCAAGCCGTTCGTGATCGACGGCGGCCTAGGGACCACCTTCTCGATGGGCAAGGTCCCCGCCGGCCACTACCTCGCGACCATCGACATGTGGGTCGCCGGCACCACTGCCGACAACGCGTTCCGCTGTGACCTCCGCCAGCGGGGGCGAGACCTGCCCATCATGCTGGCCAATGGCGTCCCGCTGGGCGATAACCCCACACACTTCGCCCTGTCGGAGACCCGCCTGGTCAAGGTGGCCCCGGGGAAGCCGCTGTTCATCGGCTGCTACGGCGCCCAGGTCGAGAGCTACCGCAGCTATGCCAACCTGCCCCTTCAGGTCACCTTCACCCGGGTCGACGACTGGACCAAGCGTCCACTGGGCCTGGGCCCGGCTGCACGCGGCACCGGCTCCGTCCCCGGCTCGGCGGCGACCCTGGCGGGGGGTCGCTGAGATGCGCCGCCTCGCGATCGCGCTCGCACTCGCCGGCGCCGCCCTGGCGTCCTACCTCGTGGCGATCGGACCCGCCTCGTCGTCCTCCGCGATGTCTCAGCGCCGGGCCCATCACCCGACCGAGACCACCACCTGGACGATCCCGGTGAACGAGACCGACACTTCGATCTTCGCCTACAAGCTCGCCGGTGTTCCCGCCGGCTCCTATCTCGGCACGGTGAGCGGACTGATCTATACGGGCGCCCTGGACCTGCAGTGCGTCGTGACGACCAAGGGCCTGGGCCACCCGTTGGTGGGCGATGACACCGCCGCCATCCAAGGCGTCCACCTGGTCAACGCCGCGAGGACCTTCCGGCTGGCCAAGCGGCAGACCCTGCTGCTGGTGTGCGTCACCCCCGAACCCGCGTCGTTCGACACCATCAAGAAGTTCCCCCTCGAGGTGAGCCTGACCCGACTGGACGGCATCACCCGCGAGACGGCCCGCCACACCATCATCAAGTCGGCCTCGGCCACGGACCTAGTGCTCCCCCGCCGCCCGTGATCCCCGCTCGGACGTCATAGCGACTGGTCGCTCTGGCAGCCGATCGCTATGACGTCCCAGGCGTGCGGCGGGGTACGGCGGGCGTGTGGTTCGGCGGCCCGGGGTACTACTGCATGTGACCCCCGAGAAGACCAGCCGCTCCGTCGCGGCCAACCTGCTCACCTCGCTCAACGCCGGGGAGGTGGCCGCCTCGGTGGGCGGTGGCGCCCTCGCCGTCGCCACCCGCACCCTCGGTCTGGCCCGGGCCGCGGTCAAGCCCCTGCACCCCGAGGGTGAGACCCGCCTCGCGGTCGTCCGTCGGCACGGCTCCCCCGAGCCGACCGGCGTGGCCTGGCTCGACGAGACGGGGGTCGACGACGTGCTGGTCCGGCAATCGCGAGCCGTGGGGATACCGGCGCCGCTGCCGGACATCCACGGCGTGGCGATCCGGGTCCCGACGTCCGATGGGGCCGTGGGCGACCTGCTGCTGGCCTCGACCGGCTGGGGGCGGCTGACCCGCTTCGTGCTGACCGCGGGCCCGAGCGCGGGGACCCGGCCCATGACGACGCTGCTCCCCTATCGCACCGACCGCGGCCCCCTCCTCATCGGGGCGCGATCATCGGGGCCCGACGCCTATGTGCTGGCCTGGACCGTCGGCGCCGGGGCCTGGCGGATCTTCGGCGCACTCGAGCTCGGCGAGCGGGTCTCCGTCGAGGCGGGCGACGCCCGGATCTCCTTCGACCCGGTCCAGCACCGCCTGCCCGGACTCGAGCAGTATCCGACGGTGATGCGGCTGCGGGAGCCGGCGTACGCCGGTGCCCGGGCCACGTCGGAGCGCTCGACGATGCGGGTCTCCGCATGACGGCCGTCCCCGATGAGACGTCGGCACGGATCGGGTCCTTCGCTCGGGACGGGCTGGTGTTCGACGTCGTGGACAGCGGCCCGCTCGACGGGCCCGCCGTGGTCATGTTGCATGGCTTCCCGGAGCGCGCCACCCACTGGGCGGGGGTCTCGGCGCGGCTGCACCGACAAGGCCTGCGCACGCTGGCACCCGACCAGCGGGGCTATTCGCCGGGGGCCCGCCCGCGGGGCCGGGCCGCCTATCGGATGACGCATCTGGTGGCCGACGCCGTGGGTCTGGTCGAGCGCTACGGCGCCGCGGTGCACCTCGTCGGCCACGACTGGGGAGCGGCGGTGGCGTGGCAGCTCGCCAGTCGCAGGCCCGACCTGGTGCGCACGCTGACCACCGTGTCGGTGCCGCATCCGGGCGCCTTCGCGGCCTCGCTCCTCACCAGCAGCCAGGCGCTGCGGTCCTGGTATGTGCTCGCGATCCAGCCGCCGGGGCTGGTGGAGCTCCTGGCGCGCACCCGCCCCGGCGTACTCCGGGCGATGCTGCGGCGAGCGGGTCTCCGGGACGACGAGGTCGACAGGTTCTGGGCCGAGATCGTCGACGACGGCGCCCTGCCGGGGGCGCTGGCCTGGTATCGGGCGCTGCCGCTGTCGTGGTCACGGCCGCCAGGACCCGTCCGCGCATCCACCACGCACGTCTGGAGCGACGGCGACGCTGCGCTGTCCCGACGGGGTGCTCTGGCGACCGGGGAGTTCGTCGAGGCGCCCTTCGAGCTGCGGGTGCTCGAGGGTGTCGACCACTGGGTCCCCACCCACGCACCGGACCTGCTGGCCGACGCCATCATCGCGCGCATCGACGCCTCGGACCCCCGCGCGACGTCCTAGGGGCTGGTCGTCCGGGCAGCCAGGTCCTATGACGTACGCCGGGGCGCGCGGCCGAGCCGGTCGGCGTGGATCCGCGATCTCAGAGGGAGCGGCCGCGACGCCAGACGACGATCGACTGCCCGGCGAGGGGCTCGCGAAGGACCGGGAGCCGGTTGGCCGGCTGGTCGGTGGGCTTGCGCTGGGTCGACAGCGCCTGGCGGAGCGCCTCGCGGGTGGCCTCGAGCTCGGCGACGAGCTCGGCGTTGCGGTAGTGGAGCGCCTCCACCTGGTTCTGCAGGTCGAGGATGCGGCGAACCCCCTCGATGCCGATGCCGGCGGCCGTCAGGTCGGCGATCAGCCGGAGCAGCTCGATGTCCTGGTGGGAGTAGCGGCGACCGCCGCCACCGGTGCGCCCCGGGGAGATCAGCCCCATGCGCTCATAGGAGCGCAGCGTCTGGGGGTGGAGGCCGGTGAGCTCGGCGGCCACCGAGATGACATAGACCGCGGCGTCGGGGCCGGGGGTCGGGATCCCGGGGGGAAGGCTGCGCGAGGACGGCCTCGCGGTCTCCTTGCTCATCACGCCTCCTCGAACAGGTTGGCTCGCAGCGGCTTGCCGGCCATGGCGGTGCGGTAGGCCTCGACGGCCTCGCGGGCGGTCGCGTCGAGCACCGCCGGGACCTGCACCTCGACGGTGGCCAGCAGGTCACCGCGGGTGCCGTCCTTGCGCTGGGCGCCCTTGCCGCGGACCCGGAACGTGCGCCCGTTGGGCGTGCCGGCCGGGACCTTGAGGGTGACGGGAGCGCCGCCCAGCGTCGGGATCTTGATCTCGCCACCGAGAGCTGCCTCGTCGAACGAGATGGGGACGTCGATCGTGAGGTTGTCGCCCTTGCGGCCGAAGAGCCGGTGGGCCGCGACCTTGACGGTGACGAGCAGGTCGCCCGCCGGGCCGCCGTTTTCGCCGGGCGCGCCCTTGCCGCGCAGCCGGATCTTCTGGCCGTCCTTGACGCCGGCCGGGATCCTGGCCTGGATCGTGCGGGCGGACAGCCCGCGACCCGAGCCGCCACACGTCGGGCACGGTTCGTCATAGACCAGCTGGCGACCGCCGCAGACCGGGCAGGTCTCGTTGATCGAGAACGCCCCGCCCATCGACTGGACCACGAACCCGGCGCCGTCACACTCGGGACAGACGTGGGGCTTGGTGCCGGGCTTGCCACCGCTTCCCTTGCAGGAGGTGCAGGCGCTGTCGGAGGTGAGCCGCAGCGACACGGTGACCCCGTCCATCGCCTCGGTGAAGCCGATGGTCGCCGTCGTCTCGACGTCGGCGCCCTTGGTGGCGCGGGAGCGGGTCCGACCGCGGCCGAAGAGGTCACCGAACATGTCGCCGAGGCCACCGCCGGCGCCGCCGCGGTCGCGCAGCAGGTCGTTGATGTCGAAGCCGCCCGTGCCACCGCCCGCACCGCCGCCGAAGCCGCCCGGGAACCGGCCGCTGCCATAGAGCGACCGCATCTCGTCGTACTTCTTGCGCTTGTCGGGGTCGCCGAGGACGTCGTAGGCCTCGGCGACCGCCTTGAACTTGTCGTGCTTGGCCTTGGCCGCCGCGGACTCGCCCGGGTTGGAGTCGGGGTGGTTGTCACGGGCGAGCTTGCGGTAGGCCTTCTTGATCTCGGACTCGCTGGCGTCCTTGCCGACGCCCAGCTCCTTGTAGAAGTCCTTGCTCGCCCAGTCGGCGCGCATGCCGTCCTGGCTACTCATCCGTGCACCTCCCTCCTCTCCCCTTGTCTCACGGTCGGGCTCGTCACGGCTGCGGTGGGTGGCCCCGGTGTGGGGTTCCCGCGCAGGGTCAGTCTTGCGGAGCCTCGGCGTCGGTGGCCGGTGACGAGGCCGGGTCGACGACGAGCACCTGGGCGGCGCGGACCACGCGGTCACCGATGCGGTAGCCGGACTTGGCGACCAGCTTGCAGGTGGTCACCGTGACCTCGGGGTCCTCGCCGATGTGGGAGAGGGCCTCGTGGAGCATCGGGTCGAACGGGTCACCGGCCTCGCCGAACTTGATGAGACCCTGCGCTGCCACCACCCGCTCGAGCTGGTCGGCCACGGTCTTGAGGCCGTCCTCGAGGGGACCGTGCTCGCGGGCCCGGTCGATGGTGTCGAGCACCTCGGTGATCGGCGCGAGCGCCGCATAGGTGGCGTTCTCACGGATCAGGTCACGGTCACGGTCGACGCGGCGCTTGTAGTTGAGGTATTCGGCCTGCAGCCGCTGGAGGTCGCCGGTGAGGGAGGCCACGTCGGCCTGGGCCTGGGCCAGGTCGTCGGTGAACTCCACATCGGTGTCGTTGCCGACCTCCCCAGCGGTGTCGCCGAAGCCCCCGGGGTCGGGGAGGTCGGTGGCAGTCTCGGGCTGCTCGCCGACCGTCCCCTCGCCCTCGAACCCCTCAGCCACGTGGGGGGACTGGTCCTCGGTCACTGGGACTCGCCCTCGGTGCCGTCCTCGTCGACGATCTCGGCGTCGACGACGTCGTCGTCGGCCTCGCCGGTGCTGCCGGTGGACCCGCCCGCCGCGGCCTGCTCGGCCTCGGCGGCGGCGTACATCGCCGCGCCCATCTTCTGGCTCGACTCACCGAGCTTGGTGATGCCGGCGCGCAGGTCGTCGGAGCTCGCCTCGGCGTTCTCGAGGGTCGCCTTGAGCGCGTCGAGGTCGGCCTGCACCTCGGTCTTGACGTCGTCGGGGATCTTGTCGCCGTTGTCGGCCAGGAACTTCTCGGTCGTAGACGAGCTGGTCGGCCTGGTTGCGGGTCTCGACGGTCTCGCGACGCGCGGCGTCCTCGGCGGCGTACTGCTCCGCCTCGGAGACCATCCGGTTGATCTCGTCCTTGCTCAGGGCGGAGCCGCCGGAGATCGTCATCGACTGCTCGCGGCCCGAGGCCATGTCCTTGCGGACACGTGGACGATGCCGTTGGCGTCGATGTCGAAGGTGACCTCGATCTTGGGGATGCCGCGAGGAGCCGGCGGCAGGCCGGTCAGCTCGAAGTTGCCGAGCGGCTGGTTCTGGGCCCACATCTGGCGCTCGCCCTGGGCGACCTTGATCTCCACCGACGGCTGGTTGTCGTCGGCGGTGGTGAAGATCTCGCTGCGCTTGGTCGGGATCGTGGTGTTGCGCTCGATCAGGGTGGTCATCACGCCGCCCTTGGTCTCGATGCCGAGGCTTAGCGGGGTGACGTCGAGGAGCAGGACGTCCTTGACCTCGCCCTTGAGCACGCCGGCCTGGAGGGCTGCGCCGACCGCGACGACCTCGTCGGGGTTGACGCCCTTGTTAGGCTCCTTGCCGCCGAGCAGCTCCTTGACCAGGTCGGTCACCGCGGGCATACGGGTCGAGCCGCCCACCATGACCACGTGGTCGATCTTGGAGATGTCGACGCCACCGTCGCGCAGCACCTGCTGGAACGGCGACTTGCAGCGCTCGAGCAGGTCGGCGGTCGGCTTCTGGAACTCGCTGCGGGTCAGCCGCTCCTCGAAGTGGAGCGGCCCGGACTCACCGTGGGTGATGTAGGGCAGGTGGATCGTGGTCTCGCTGGAGGAGGAGAGCTCGATCTTGGCCTTCTCGGCCGCCTCCTGGAGACGCTGACGCGCGATCTTGTCGGCGCCCAGGTCGACCCCGTTGTTGTCCTTGAACTTCTTGATCATCCAGTCCATGACACGGGTGTCCCAGTCGTCACCACCGAGGTGGTTGTCACCGGAGGTCGCCTTGACCTCGACGACACCGTCGCCGATCTCGAGCAGGGAGACGTCGAACGTGCCGCCACCGAGGTCGAAGACGAGGATGACCTGGTCGTCGCCCTTGTCGAGGCCGTAGGCGAGGGCGGCCGCGGTCGGCTCGTTGACGATGCGCGAGACGTTGAGGCCCGCGATCTCGCCGGCCTCCTTGGTGGCCTGGCGCTGGGCGTCGGAGAAGTAGGCCGGCACGGTGATGACCGCGTCGGTCACGGTCTCACCGAGGTAGGCCTCGGCGTCGCGCTTGAGCTTCTGGAGGACGAACGCGCTGATCTGTTGGGGGGTGAAGGACTTGTCGTCGATCTTGACGGTCCAGTCGGTGCCCATGTGGCGCTTGACCGAGCGGATGGTGCGGTCGACGTTGGTGACGGCCTGCCGCTTGGCGACCTCACCGACGAGCACCTCGCCGGACTTGGCGAAGGCGACCACCGACGGCGTCGTGCGGGCCCCTTCTGCATTGGCGATGACGGTGGGTTCGCCACCCTCGAGGACGGAGACGACGGAGTTCGTCGTCCCCAGGTCGATGCCGACCGCGCGTGCCATCGTGTGTTACCTCCACGTGAGATGTCTGAGGGGCGCCAGGCAGGCGCCGTACGGCGGAAGTCTGGCACTCAAGTTGAGTCTTCTCAACTCAAGTCTGTTCATGCTGCTCAACGCAGGAGTGGGACGGGGTGTTCCCGGTGAGACCGGGGTCACAGCAGGCTGCGCGCCGCGGCCCCGGTGGACGTCATAGGAACTGGTCGCCGGGACAGCCGATCCCTATGACGTCCCCGGCGGGTCAGCGGACGACGACGAAGGTGCCGGGGGCCGCGCAGGTGGTCTCGGCGTGGAGCGCGAGGGGGCCGCGGGGCAGCGAGGCCTGCCAGGCATAGACGCCGGCGCGGTTGAGCGTGATGACGTCGGTGGTGCCGGTCGAGGAGGGGCCGGTGACCGCGACACCGCGGTTGCGGACCTGGTGGGCGTCGGTGCACCGGACGTCGGCGCGGGTGTCGAACGGCCCGAACAGCCAGGCCCGCGCCACGTCGGCATAGTCGTCGTCCAGCGCCGAGACCGTGAGTCGGGCGCGCAGCGAGCCGCCCTCCGGGATGCGGTCCTTGGTCGGCTCGATCGACAGGCGGGGCACGGCCTTGACGGTCACGGGCGGCCCGCAGGTCGCCGCGGGGAGGTTGAAGCGATCGCCTGCCACTGCGGCGTACCAGGTATAGACGCCGGGCTCGGTGACGACCACGCGGGGAACGACATAGTCGCTGTTGGCAGAGACCGGCAGGGGGTGGGCCGAGCCCAGGGCGGTGGCGGGCGTGCAGTCGGCGCCGCTGCCGGCGGGCAGCGGACCGTGGAGCGTCAGCGCGGCGCTCCTGGGCGACGCATAGCCGTCGGCGAGCCGGAGCGTGCCCGGCACGGGGTCGGTCACGCGGCCGTTGGCGGGCGCGACGATTCGGGCCGACGGCCGGGCCTGGACGGCCACCGGCGTCGACGCCTCGCTCGAGTGCTTCTTTCCGGCCACGACGACCCGCGAGCCGCGCCCGTCGGGACGACGAACCAGCAGGCGGTCGGTCGGCAGAAGCCGCACGGTCACCGCGACGTCCTGGGGCCCGCTGCGGGTCGACCGGATGGCGATGTCGGCGGTGCCGGTGTCGTCGGTGCGGCCGCTCCCCTCGTGGCCCGCCAGCACGACGTCCACGGGGATCGAGGGCACCGGTTCATCGGAGCCGGCGGCAGTCACCCGGACGGTCACCAGCACCTGCTGACCGATGATCGCGTCGTCGGCGTGGACGACCACCCGGTAGGGCCCGGCCAGCAGCTTGGAGTTGGTGAGCATGAAGTCGGCCAGCCCCAGGATCGTGGGCGGGTCGTCGGTCTGGTCGAGCCGCCGCTGGGTCACCGCACCGTTGACGGCCCACCGGCCGCCGACCAGCAGCGCGTCGAGCGCGACCTCCACCGCGGCGGCCTGGGCCTTGGAGCGGTAGACGCCATACTTGGCAAGGATCCACGCGGCCCGTCGGGTGCGACTGCGGTCGACGGCGACGGGCCCCGAACCGTCGAGGACCGAGACCCAGTGGCTCTTGCGGAACGACGTCGCGACCGGGGCGCGACCCGGGTCCAACCGGAACACCGCCTGGCCCCCGAGCTTGCGTGACCCGATCCAGCCCCCGGCCGCCGTGCCGTCCGCGCGCAGGACATAGCCGGTGCGCGGTTGGTCCGCCGTACGACGGGAGGCCGGGGGCGACGAGCCCGCGGCCGGGACGGTGAGTCCGGCGACGGCGACCGCGAGGGCGAGCAGCAGCGTCGGACGCGCAGCCCGGAGCGACCGCCCGGCGGGACGTGGGGGAAGAGGCACGGGCTGCTATCCGTCGTCGGGGTCGATCGGGGTGGCGTCGACCGGGCTGGGTGAGGCGTGCGGCTGGCCGCCGGATCCGCCTCCGCCTCCACCCGAGGACCCACCGGAGCCGGCGGAGGAGCTGGGGAGGACGGGTGCGGGCTGCGCGGGGGTCGGCCCCGTGGGCCGCGGGGCCACCGCGAGGCTGCCACTGGCGAGCGTGACGCCCCCGGCGGACACGCGCCAGGTCGTGACGCCGCCGACGAGGCCGCGCACCACGAGCGAGCGGGAGCCGCCGGACGCTCTCAGCTGGCGGGTGACGGCGGGTCCGCTCGGGCCGCGCAGGACGACGGTCACGCGGGGCGAGCCCGCCAGGACGCCGACCGTGACCCGGACCGATCCCGGCCCGGCGGGCTGGACGTCGGCGACCAGCGCGGCGGCCGCCCGGAGGGCGGGCGAGGTCGTCGCGCTGGGCGTCGCGGACGGCGACGGCTCGTCGGAGGACAGCGCCACGGGACTCGTGTCGTCGACCGGAGTGCGATCGGAGGAGGCCGAGGCCAGGGCGACCCCGCCACCGACCAGCAGCACGGCCAGCACGCTGGCCACCACGACCCGGGTGGGGCGGGCCCAGGACGACCCGGGGCTGGCGTGGCGGACGGGCACGGCGGCCCGCAGCGGTATGACCGGGGCGAGGGAGGCGTTGGCCTCGGCCACCAGGGCTTCCAGCTCGACGGCCTCGCCATCGGGGCGGACCAGGAAGCTGCGGACCCGGCCGTCGTCGTCGCGCACCGTGACGCCCACGGAACGACCCAACGGAGTCGCGGTCAGGCGGGAGACCCGCCGCAGGGCGCGCTGGGTCCGGTCCTCGACCGATCCGGTCCCCTCGAGCGGAACCCCATCGACCAGGACCGTTCGACCCCGGTGCTCCACGGTGACCCATGGCAGCGCGAGGATGCCCGGATCGCGCTCCACAGCCTTGCTCCCTCTCCACGACGAGACGCGTCGCCCGAGCGCTACGCATCAGGATCATCTCTCGTCACACACGATTCAGCAACGTCTCCTCCCCAGGCCGCCGTGGGCCGACCAGCGCAACCACCAGCCCGGGAATAGTGGCGGCCTGCCGGTTGTCGGGACTGACATGGCCATCCCCACGATCACGCTGCGCGACCAGACGACCATCCCCCAGCTCGGCTTCGGTGTCTTCCAGGTCCCTCCGCCCGAGACGGAGGCGACCGTCATCACGGCCCTCGAGGTCGGCTACCGGCACCTCGACACCGCCCAGATGTATGGCAACGAGGCCGGCGTCGGCGCCGCGATCGCCGCGTCCGGGATCGCTCGCGACGACCTCTACGTCACGACCAAGCTCAACAACGGGTTCCACCGGCCCGACGACGCCCGCCGCACGCTGCACGAGTCGCTGGAGCGCCTCGGCCTCGACCGGGTCGACCTGTTCCTCATCCACTGGCCGCTGCCCGACCAGTACGGCGGCGACTTCGTCACCACCTGGCGCACGCTGGTCGAACTCCGCGAGGAGGGGCTGTCCACCTCCGTGGGCGTCTCGAACTTCCAGCCCGCGCATCTCGACCGCATCATCGCTGAGACCGGCGAGGTGCCGGTGGTCAACCAGATCGAGGTGCAGCCCTACTTCCCCAACGAGGAGGCGCGCGCCGCCAACGCCCGCCACGGCGTGGTGACCGAGGCCTGGTCGCCGATCGCCCGCGGCAAGGTCGCCGGCGACCCGGCGATCCGTGAGATCGCGGAGCGGCTCGGGCGTACGCCGGCGCAGGTCACGCTGCGCTGGCACGTGCAGCGCGGCGACGTGGTCTTCCCCAAGTCGATGAAGCGCGAGCGGATGGAGGAGAACTTCGCCCTGTTCGACTTCGAGCTGAGCGAGGCGGACATGGCGACGATGTCGTCGCTCGGCGTCGGAGAGGAAGGCCGCACCGGGCCCAACCCGGACACCTTCAACTGGATCCCGGAGTGATCCGGGCGTGAGCCTCGTGGTCGCCGACGGATCGGACTAGCGCGGCGTTCAGTCGCCGAGGGTGCGGCCGAGCCGTTCCAGGAGGGCAGCAAGCACGCGCCGTTCCTCCTCGTCGAGGCCGCCGAGCAGGCGCGCTTCGTTGGCGACGTGGCGCTCGACGAGCCGGTCCACCAGGGCGACGCCCTCGGGCGTCAGCGTGACCGGGCGGGACCGGGCGTCCTCGGTCGAGCGCCCGCGGGCCACCAGCCCGGAGCGCTCCAGCCGGTCGACGCGCTTGGTCACCGCGCCCGACGTGATCATGGTGGTGGCGCCGAGCTCGCCGGGGGTGAGTGTGTAGGGCGCGCCCGAGCGGCGCAGCGCCGCGAGCACGTCGAAGTCGCCATCGCTCAGGCCCGCATCGGCGAAGACGGGGCGGAGCTCCTCGTCGAGGCGCGCCGCCAGCCGGTGGAGACGCCCGATGACGCCCATGGGCGAGACGTCCAGGCCCGGCCGTTCGACGGCCCACTGCGCCATGATCCGGCCGACATGGTCGAGAGGTTCGGTCACCCCTGGAATATATCTTCCCAGGAAGGTATTATGTCTTCCATGGAAGATAAATACCTCGCCGGACTCTTCACCGCCGTCGCGCCGATCGCCTGGGGCACCACCTACTGGGTGTCCCAGACCTTCCTGCCCGACGACCGGCCGCTGTTCAGCGGGCTGCTCCGGGCGCTGCCGATCGGCCTGCTGCTCCTGGCCTGGCGCCGCGAGCTCCCCCGCGGCCACTGGTGGTGGCGCGCGGCGCTCCTCGGCGTGCTCAACATCGGCGCCTTCTTCGGGCTCATCTTCCTCGCCGCCTTCCACCTGCCCGGCGGGCTCGCCGCCACGATGACCGCGATGTCCCCGCTCGTGGTGATGCTGCTCGCCTGGCCGGTCGCCCACGAGCGCCCCACCCTGCTGGGCATCGCCGGGGGCGCCATCGGCCTGGTCGGCGTCGGCCTGCTCGTGCTCCGGGGCGGCCTCCACCTCGACCCGTTGGGGCTCGCGGCCGCCACCGGGGCGGTGCTGATCTCCGCCATGGGCTTCACGCTGGTCAAGCGCTGGACCCCGCCGACCGACCTGCTCACCTTCACGTCCTGGCAGCTGGTCGCCGGTGGGCTCTTCCTCCTCCCGGTCGCCGTCGTCGTCGAGGGACCGCCGCCGTCGATCGACCTGCCGGCCGCGTCGGCGTACGTCTGGCTCGGCCTCGTCGGGACCGGGCTGGCCTATGTCGCCTGGTTCACCGGGGTCCGGACGCTCGGCGCCGGACCGACGGCGCTGATCGGCCTGGTCAACCCGGTCGTCGGGACGGTGATCGGTGTGGCGCTGGCCGGGGAGGCGTTCGGCCTGCCCCAGCTGGTCGGGATGGTGCTCGTGCTCGGCGGTGTCACGGCCGGACAGCCGTTCGTGGTCGAGCGCGTACGCCGGCGGCGTACGGCCGTAGTGAAGGAAACCCGGCCGGAGCCCTGCCTCGCGGCATGACGCCGCGGGTCCGGCTCAGCCGACGCGCACCTTGATGACGTTGGAGGTCTTCTTGGAGTCGGTGTCGATCACGCGGAGCTTGTTGACCCCCGTGTGCCCGGTGAGGATGTAGGTCGAATAGCTGTCACCGTTGACCGACATCGTCACCGGGAAGTCGACCCAGGTGCCGCCCTCGAGCCGCTGCACCTGCAAGATGGCGCCGTTGCCGCCGGGGAAGGTGCCCGAGAGGTCGATCTGGGCCATCGGCGCGACCTGGGTCTGCTGCGAGGTCAGCGTGATGGCCGGGGCCTCGGAGGAGCTGTCGGGCGACGACGGGCCCGTCGAGGTGCTGCTCGACGAGCTGTTGCCGGAGCTCTCGCCGTCGGAGCCGGCGGGTGACGACGAGGTCTTGGACGGCGTCGGGAGATACATGCTCTTCTCGGCCGCCGCGCTGCCGCCACTACCCCCCGAGAGGCCGAGCGTCTTGCTGACGCTGACCGCGCCGAAGCCCAGCACCAGCCCCACGCCGGCGGCCACGGCCACCAGCGCGAGCAGCCCCCAGAGAACGGGGTGGTCCTTGCGTTCGGTCACGTTCAGCAGCCTAACGTGCGGCCCCGAGCCGTCCCGATTCGTGGGCCGCACCTCTCGCGGGCCCTCTCCACAGGCCGGCGCCGTGCCGGTTTGAGCGGCGGCCGCGCTGCGCAGGATCCCAGGCATGGAGCGTGTCATGACCCTCGCGATCCCCGCCGGCTGGCGGTGTCGCGGCGCCCTCGACCACGGGGTGCTGCTCTCCGCCGTCGCTCCCCCGATGGGCGTGAGCGGGTTCCTGCCCACGCTGCGGTTCGTCGTCGCGCCGGTCCGCGTCGCCACCGCCGCCTGGGTCGCCGAGGAGCTGGCCGAGCTGACCGCGCGGCTCGGGCCCCTGGTGGTGGAGCACGACGCGTCGACCCACCTCGGCGGCCGGGAGACCTTCCACCGCCGCGTGCGCCACCTGCGCTGGGGCACGGTCGCGCTGACCGAGCAGTGGGGCTGGCTCGTGGGCCGGCTCGGCTTCACGCTGACGGCCAGCGCTGCCGCTGACGAGCACGACGCACTCGCGGAGGTGTTCGCAGCCGTCGCAGCCTCGTTCGCGGTCGACGACCCGTCGACGGCGCCGTGGCCCGGTCAGTCGCCGGCGGGGCTCTCCTCCTCCGACGTCACCCGCGCCGCCCGGGCCGCACGCTCGGCGACGGCATAGGGATCCGTGCGGGCGTCGTACTGCCAGAAGTCGCGGAGCCACGCAGCGGTGACCGCGACCCCGACCACGCAGGCCCAGCCGCCGCTGGCGATCGAGCCGCGGACCGTCCACAGGTCGGCGACCACACCCGCACGGACCTGGCCACCGAGCGGTCCCAGCGAATAGGACAGCATCTCGATCCCGGCCAGCCGGCCACGCATCCCGTCGGGGATGGTCTGGTTCCAGATCGTGCCGCGGAACACCGCCGACACCTCGTCGGCCGCGCCCGCGAGCGCGAGGAAGAGCAGCACGACCCACACCGACGGCGCCAGGCCGGCGAGCCCGATGCAGGCGCCGTACGCCGCCGCCGCGACCACGATCGCCCGCCCGTGCAGGTGCACGCGTGAGGTCCAGCCACTGAGCGCCGCCGCCAGGAGTGCGCCCACCGTCTCGGCGCTGTAGAGGGGGCCCAGCAGCGCCGGTCGCTCGAAGACCTCCTTGGCCAGCGCCGGGAAGAGCACCACCGGCATCGCCAGCAGCATCGCCGCGATGTCGACCAGATAGGTGCCCAACAGATCGCGCCGCGACAGCGCATAGCGCACGCCCTCGCCGATGCCGCGCAGGCTGGGCGGCGTCGTCTCGTCGATATGGGGATAGCTGCCCATCGCGAAGAAGAGCGCGGTCGCGATCGTCAGCCCCGTCACGTCGACCACGAAGCACCAGCCGATCCCGACGAAGGCGATCAGCAGGCCCCCGATGGCCGGCCCGACCAGCACACCGAGCTGCATGCCCAGGGAGAACAAGGCGTTGGCCGCGGTGATCTGGTCGTGCTCGACCGTGCGGGGCAGCAGCGCCTCACGGGAGGGTCGCTGGAGCGAGGACGCCGCCGAGAGCAGCGCCGCGATCACGAAGATGACCGCGAGGTTGGGCCGGTCCAGGAACGCGTTGACGGCCAGGGTCGCGGTGAGCAGCACCTGGGCGACCCCGGTGACCACGAGCAGGCGACGACGGTCGACGTGGTCGGCGAGCGCGCCGCCGTACAGACCGAAGACGATCAGCGGCACCAGCTCGACGAGTCCGACCGCGCCGACGGCGAAGTTGGAGCCGGTCAGGTCATAGATCTGGAACGGGATCGCGACATAGCTGACCATCCCGCCGAGATAGAACACGGTGCCCGCGACCCACAGCAACCGGAAGTCGCGCGACCCTCGCAGCGGTCGCAGGTCGACGCGCAGCGCGCGCAGCCGCTCCCGCCACGTCATCGCCGCACCCTCCCGGTCACACCCGGACCCTCTCCGTCACAGCCGGGCCCTCCTCGTCACAGCCGCTCATGGTGCCACCGCCCGGGGCCCCACCCCCCCTCCTTTTCTCGCCGACCCGGCAGAAGTTCTGCCGGGTCGGCAGCCACATCACGTCGACCCGGCAGAACTTCTGCCGGGTCGGCGATGGGGGGTCAGGTGAGGTCGGCGTCGAGCTCGGCGTCGGTGAGGACGGCGCGGGCGCGGTCCTCGTGGTCGGCAGCCACGAGGACACGGCGGCGCCAGACGGTGATCGTGCCTTCGATGACGGCCATGTTCTGGTCGGCCACGACGGCGTCGATGCCCTCGTCCTGGAGCAGCGCCTGGATGAAGGAGATCAGCACCGGGTCGTTGGAGCGGGCGATCTCGACCATGCCGGTGAAGGGCATCAGCCGGCCCGCTCGTCCACCCGGATGCGGGCCCCGTTGCGGGGGACGCTGGTGATGTTGCGGACCTGCGGGCGCTCCTCACCCAGCGCCGTCACGTCGTACGACGACAGCACCGCCCGCAGCACCTCGACCGCCTCCATCTGGGCGAACGCGGCACCCAGGCAACGCCGCGCGCCGCCACCGAAGGGGATCCAGTCGGTCAGCGAGGGCGGGTCGTCACCGGTGAACCGGTCGGGCCGGAACGCTTCGGGGTCGGGGAACCTGGCCGGGTCGCTGTGGGACAGCAGGATCGACGGACCGACCGTCGTGCCGCGTGCCATCTCGCGGCCGGCGATCACCGTCGGGCGCGTCAGCGTCCGGACGACCATCGCGATCACCGGGTGCAGCCTGATCGACTCCTTGAACACGGCCTCGAGCCAGCCGTCGTCCCCCGACAGGGCAGCCTCGCGGGCGAGTCGGAGCTGCTCGGGATCGCTGCCGAGCTCCTGCAGCGCCCAGGCGAGCGCCGTGGCCGTGGTCTCGTGGCCGGCGAGCAGCAGGGTGACCAGGTGGTCGCGCAGCTCGGCGTCGGTGAGCGTGTCGCCGCCCTCGTCGAGCCGGATCAGCTGCGACAGCACGTCGGTGCGGTCCGCGAGGTCGGCGGCCTCGCGCCGGTCGGTGATCACGGCGTAGAGCTCGCGGTCGAGTTCATAGAGCCGCTCGATGGGCTCACGCCAGAGCCGGTAACGCTGCAGGAACGGCAGCGTCCACGCGAGCAGGACGACCGGGCTGACATTGACGGTCTTGGTGATGAGAGGCCGGAGCCTGGCCAGCCGCTGCTCGTCGGTCACCCCGAACACGACGTGGAGGATGACCTCGAGGGTCAGGGCGTTCATCCGGTCGAGTGCGCGCAGCTCCTGACCCGAGCGCCAGCCCGACACCTCGTTGTCCGCGAGGCGTGCGATGACCTCGCGGTAGCCGCGCAGGGCGTGGCCGCTGAACGCCGGCATCAGCATGCGCCGTGCCCGCTTGTGTGCCTCGCCGTCGAGGATGAGCACGGAGTGCTCCCCCATCACCGGCCCCAGGATCGCGTTGCCCTTGCCGGCGTGGAGCACGTCGGGGTCGCCCGCGAAGATCTCCTTGGTCACCTCCGGCCGGGAGAACAGCACCAGCGCCCGCGAGGCCGGCAACAACCGCAAGGTGACCTCGTCGCCGTAGCGTTTGCGCAGCCACGGGACGAACTGGTGGCGGAAGCGCAGCAGGCCGGCCGACTGCACGAGCACGGGCAACCGCGGCCCACGGGGCAGGTTGGTCGTATCGACGGGCGGCAGGGCGCCCCGCGCGGGCGGCCGCGTGTGCTCGAACCGCTCACGGCTCAACCGGGTCATCTCATCGGTGTCCATCAGGCACCCCCTCGCCTCGTGACCCGAGTCTAGGAGGCAGCCCGGCGAGCGCGGCCGGCTCAGCGGCCGGCACCCTGCTCCGCGATGGTCGTCACGACGAAGCTGGTCGTCGGTTTGGCCGCGGTGTCGGCGCAGGAGAGCCGCGCCGGAACGCCGGCCTGCTCGGCCACCGCCACCCGGAACGTACGGCGAGCGCCCGGCGCCGCGACGGAGAGCAGGACGACACCGTCGTCCACCGAGTCGACAGTGACACCACGCACCGAGCGGACGCCGAGCCGCTCCCGCAGCGCGACCTCGGCCGCCTGCGCGGCCCCCGAGAGCCCGGCCCGGCCACGAAGCAGCCCGAGATCCAGCGCCCCGTCGACGAGCGAGGCGCAGGTGTCGACGGCGGAGGCCGGGTCGAGCCGCCCCAAGGTGACACCCGACGGGAGCGCGAGAAGAGTGGCGGCGAACCGGTGGCCACCGAGGTGGGTGGTCTCCCAGGTGGCCTCGGGCCAGCGGGCGGCCAGGGCGGCAGCGACCGGCCTCCCGAGCTCGGCGCAGCACCGGTCGCGCCGGCCGTTGGTGCACACCAGCCACAGCGGCCCGGCGCGGGGCGGCAGACCGAGGCCGCGGCCGGCGACGAGGTCGTCCAACGGCAGGTCGAGCAGGGCGGCGTGGTCGTCCAGCTGGGTCTGCTCGACGGCGAACCCGTCGGCCGTGGCCGTCGCCGCGACGACGGTCACGCCGGCCGAGCCCTCGGCACCGTAGCGCCGGATGAGCTGGACCCTGACCCCGTCGAGGCCGAGCAGCCGATCGCGCAGGGTGTCGGGCAACCGGCTCTCGGCCAGGGCCTGGCGGCCCCAGGGCATCGCCGCCTCGACCAGCAGCCAGGTCCGGTCGACCGGAGCGCTTCCGACGAGGGGCTCGCGAGCCACCGAGCTGGCCAGGGAGCAGCGGAAGTCGAGGGCGGCGTCGGTCACCGCGCCAGTCTGACGGGTCAGTCCAGCAGCCCCCGCCGACGGGCCACCGCGGCGGCCTCGGTGCGACTGGCGGCACCGAGCTTGCCGAGGATGTTGGAGACATGGACCGACACGGTCTTGGTGGCGATGAACAGCTGTTTGCCGATCTCGCCGTTGCTGCGCCCCTCGGCGACGAGCGCGAGGATCTCGCGCTCCCGCGGGGTGAGCGCGGCCGCATCGGCCGCGCCGGATGAGCGCGTCGGTGACGACCCGAGGAGCACCAGCTCGTCGAGGATCGGCTGGGCGCCGAGCCGGTGGGCGGTGGTGCGCGCGGCCTCGGCCAGGGAGGTCGCTCCGCCTGGGTCACCCACGCTGCGCAGCACCGCAGCGAACCGGACGCGCACCCGAGCACGCTCGGCCACGAATCCCGAGGCGGCCGTGAGCTCCTCGGCGTCGCGCCAGGCTCCGACCAGCGTGTCGTGGTCGGGCGGATCGAGCTGGGCCGCCCACCTCCACCGGAGCCACTCGGCGGGCAGCCGAGCGATCCAGGCGTGCCCCTCGGGGCCCGACTCGGCACCCGACTCGCGATGGCGCGCTACGACGAGCAGGCCGTCGTCGTGGAGTCGTGCCGCCACCGGGGCCAGCGCTGCTCGCTCGGCAGCGCTCAGCCGGGTGGCGGCGGTCGCGAGCGCCCCCAGGGCCGTGGTGGCGAGGCGCAGCCGCGCGCCGAACTCGGGTGGCCACATCCGGGTGAGCACCTCGATGGCGCGGTCATAGGCGGCGACGGCTCCCTGAGCATCGCGGTGCTCGTGGACGGCGAGCAGCGCGCTGTGGGCATAGAGGGCGGTGAGACCCTCGAGCTCCCACGAACCGCTGGTGGACTCGGCGAGGTCGGTCGCCCGAGGATCGCCGCGGCCGGCCAGGATCAGCGCTCGCTCGGCGGTCAGGGTGTCGGCCGGCACCATCGGGGCGGCCGTGCCCTCGACGGAGCTGAGGTCGAGCGCCTCGTCCCAGCGGCCGGCCGCGAAGAGCACGGCGACCTGCATGAACCTGGCGTCGAAGACATAGGGCGCCCACGGCGTCCCGAGCTCGGCACCCCGGGCCACCGCCTCGGAGAAGACCAGTGCGGCGTCGTCGAAGTCGGCGCGGTCCTGGTGCCAGCGGCCGAGGCCGTAGCGTGCGCGCAGCTCGGCGTGGACGGCGCCCGTGCCGCGCGCCCGGGCGATCGCCTCCTCGAACGTCGCGGTCACCTCGGCGGGGGTGCCGCCCTTGGACAGCTGAGCGAACGTCGCCAGGACGTCGGTCGCGAGTCGCGGCATCGCCAGCTTCTCGGCCAGGGCGAGTGCCTCCAGGCCGGCTTGGCGGGCCTCGTCGGCACGGCCATAGGCCGCGAGGATCCGGGCATGGAGCGCCAGGGTCTGGGCGCGCTGGCGGGGCGGCCCGTCGGCCAGGAGGGCGACGGCCTCGCCGGAGCGGTCCGCCGGGCGCTCGTCGGTGTCGCTGACGAGCAGCGCCTGGGCGAGCGACGCGAGCAGCCGCGCCCGCTGCTCGGAGGTGGCGTCACCGGGCAGCGCGGCCAGCTCGTCGCGCAGCACCCGCACCGTGCGGGCGGTGTGGCCGGCGGCGAGCAGTGCGTCGGCGCCCTTGGCCACCAGGTCCACCCGGTCGACCTCCGGCGCCGCGCCGCCGCGGCTCAGCAGGGTGAGGGCCTGGAGGTAGTGCTGGGCGGCCTCGTCGGGTCCGCCGACCGCAGCCGCTTCGTCACCCGCGGCGATCCCGGCCATCACGGCCGTGGTCTCGTCGCCGGCCAACCGTGCGTGGCGGGCCAGCTCGGCGGCAGCGCCCTGGAAGCGCCCGGAGGCCAGCGCGTCGGCATAGGCGGTGTGCCAGCGGGTGCGCTCGCCGGGGAGCAGGTCGTCATAGACGGCCTCGGCGAGGAGGGCGTGGCGGAAGGAGTAGGAGTCGCCCTGGACCGGCACCAGCACGTTGCCGTCGACCGCCCCGCGGAGCGCGTCGTCCAGCGCCACCGCCGACAGGCCGGTGGCCTCGGCCAGCAGCGCGTGGACGACCCGGCGACCCGCCACGGCCGCCGCGCGGACGACCTCGCGGGCGTCGTCGTCGAGCCGGTCGACCCGGACCAGGAGCAGCCCGGCCAGGTCGTCGGGCAGGCTCAGGCGGTCTCCGCCGGCCCCGATGAGCTCCTCGACGAAGAAGGCGTTGCCGTCGGCGCGGTCCACGATCGCCGCGACCTCGGCCTCGCTGAGCCGGCGCGGCTGGAGCAACCGCACGAGGCGGCGTACGTCGGCGTTGGGCAGCGGCTCGAGCTGGAGCCGCTCGACCTCGCGCAACCGGGACCACTCCGCCACCTGGCGCCGCAGCGGGTGGCGCCGGTGGAGGTCGTCGGAGCGGTAGGAGGCCACCACGGCGACCTGGCCCGAGAAGGGTCGGGCGAACAGGAAGGAGAGCAGATCGAGCGTCGAGCGGTCGGCCCAGTGGATGTCCTCGAGGACCACGAGCAGCGGAGCCTCGGCCGCGACCTCCTCGAACAGAGCCGGCACGGCCTCGAAGAGCGGGCGCGGGTCGAGGCCACCCTCGGGCTCGGCACCCCCGTGGCCGAGCCGTCGGCGCCCGGGCTGGAGGCGCGCCAGGGCGGGGTGGCGGTCGAGCACCGAGGCCACGACCTCGGGCGCCTCGGCGGTGAGCCGCTCGAGGATCTCGGAGAAGGGGAGATAGGGAAGGGCGCTGTCGGCGAAGTCGAGGCAGTGGCCGGCCACCACGCGCCAGCCGCGCGAGGTGGCGAGGGTGCGCAGCTCGGTCAGCACCCGGGTCTTGCCGACCCCGGCGTCGCCGGCGAGCAGCAACGCCCGGGCCGGGGCCTGGGCGTCGTCTCCGGACGCGCGAATGCCGAGCCGGAGACACAGCTGCTCCAGCTCGGCATCGCGTCCGACGAGCGTCGGGCTGACGGGCGGGGTCACGCCCTCATGATCGCCCACCTCGCCGACATGCGTCGCTGCGGTTTGCCGGACCTCTCCGGCTTCCGCCACCGCGGTGACCATCGGAGGTCACGCGGCAGTGGTGCGCAGCTGCGGGCGACGCTGCTCGGTGGCCTGCGCCACCGGGCGGCTGCGCCGGCGACGGAGGGGCCGCCACGAGCTCTGCATGCGCTCGGTGCGGTAGTGCATCTCGGCCTGGAGGACGAGGTCGGTGCCAACGGTGTACATGTGGTGCTCCCTTCTCGACGTGAGAAGAGAGTCCGTCGCTGAGGTACGCCGGGACATCGGGCGAGCGCCCTATCTCTGCGGCGAGGGACCCCCGCAGCTACCTCAGACGGGCGGTCGGGCTACCTCAGGTGGGATCCGGGCTCAGCCGGCCGCGCCGACGACCGGGAGCCCACCGGACCACACGCCCGCGACGAGCGGGACGCCGGGGCGATAGGCGAGGTGCACATGGCTGGGCGCGTCGAGCAGCAGCAGGTCGGCCCGCCGTCCGGGGAGCAGCGCCCCCACGTCGTCGCGGTCCAGGGCCGCGGCGCCGCCCGCGGTGGCGGCCCAGACCGCCTCGGCCGGGCTCATCCGCATCTCCCGCACCGCCAGCGCGACGCACAGCGGCATCGAGGACGTGTAGCAGGACCCCGGGTTGCAGTCGCTGGCGATCGCCACCACGACGCCCGCGTCGATCAGGCGGCGCGCATCGGGATAGGGCTGTCGCGTCGAGAACTCGACCCCGGGCAGCAGCGTCGCGATCGTGCCCGCGTCGCGGAGGGCGTCGACGTCGGCATCGGTGAGATAGGTGCAGTGGTCGACGGCCACCAGTCCGAGCTCGGCGGCGAGACGAACACCCGGGCCGGGGCCGAGCTGGTTGGCGTGCAGCCGTCCGCGCAGGCCCGCCGCGGCCCCGGCCAGGAGCACCGCGCGCGCCTGGTCGACGTCGAAGGCACCGGTCTCACAGAAGGCGTCGACCCACCGCGCATGGGGCGCCGCGGCGGCGAGCATCGGGCCGGTCACCAGGTCGACGTACGCCGCCGGTTCGAGGTCGTCGGGCACGACGTGGGCGCCGAGGAAGGTGGACTCCTCGGTGAACATGCGCGCGATCATGAGCGACCGCGCCTCGTCGGCGACGGTCAGGCCATAACCGCTCTTGATCTCGACCGTGGTGGTGCCCTGGCGCAGCATCTCCTGCACGTGTCGCGCGACGTGGGTGACCAGCTGGTCGTCGGAGGCGGCGCGCGTCGCAGCGACCGTCGTACGGATCCCGCCCGCGGTGTAGGGCTCGCCGGTCATGCGCGCCGCGAACTCCGCCGACCGGTCACCGGCGAACACCAGGTGGCTGTGGCTGTCGACGAAACCCGGGAGCACCGCGCGCCCACCGGCGTCGAGCACGGTGTCGGCGGCGGGGGCGGCGTCCGCCGGTCCCGTCCAGGCCACGCGGTCACCGTCCAGCACCACGGCCGCGTCCCTGAGGATGCCCAGCGGCCCCGGCAGGGCCGGGTCGTTGGTGACCAACTCCCCGATGTTGGTGATGAGGGTCGACGTCATGACCACAGCCTCCCGCCTCCGGGACCGACCGGGGTCCTCCCCGATGGTCTCGCCCACAGCCTCGGCATGACGATGGCGTGGTGGACGCACGAGCCCCCGTCCGCATGGGTCGGCGACGGCTCTGCCGGGCATCGCGCCTCGCCGCCGACCCGGCGGTGTGGACGTCGGTCGCGCTGGCGACCTCCTTGCTCATCGGCGCCGGCGAGGGCGGCAGCAGCGTCTGGTGGCTGTTGCCGCTGCTGCTGGTCGGCCATCTCGTGCTGTGGCACACCCGGCGCCGGCGACCCCTGGTGCGGGGGCGCCTCGCCCTCGCCACGTATGCCGCGGGTGGGCTGGTCGGGGGCGTGGTCTATGAGCTCTCGTTGGATGCGGGCGGCGGGATCGGGGGACTGGACCCCGACGCCCGGACGTCGTTCCTGCTCCTGCCCGGCTATCTCGTGCCGGCGGTGATGTTCACGCTGTGGGCGACGCGACGCTTCGGCCTGGACGCCCGCCAGCAGTTCTTCCTCGCCGGCGGAATGAGCTGGTATGAGGCGCTCACCGTCGGCGGCACCACACTGGTCAGCCAGCCGCTGCTGGCGCCGCTGCTGGTCGCCTTCTATGTCGCCAGCTATGCCGTCTACAACGGCGCCCTGGGCATGCTGCTCGTCGACCCGCGCGCCATTCACAGTCCCGCGCCGACGTCGATCACCTGGCCCCGGCTGGTGGGTCTGAGCGTGCTGGGAGGTGCTCTGGTCTGGGGGGTCTACGTCGGCTGGGCGGCAGCGGTGACCTGAACTCGTCATGACCACAGCCTCCCGATGGCATCGTCGAGCGCGTGGCCGATCTCGTGCCGGTCACCCGGCCGTACGACGACCCGGCCGTCGACGATGACCTGGACGACGTCGGCGGCGGTCGCGGCGAAGACGACCGTGGCCTCGTCGCCGCCGGTGCCGGCCGTCCGGGGCGAGGCCAGGTCGAGGGTCACCAGGTCCGCGCGGGCCCCGACCGCGATGGTGCCGGCGTCGGGGAAGCCGAGACTCGCGTGGCCGGTGACCGTCGCCGCCGTGAGCAGCTCGGTGGCCGGCCAGTGTCCGCGCTGCCGGGTCGCCAGCCGTTCGTCGAGCTCGACGGCCCGCATCTCCTCGAACAGATCGATGACGGCATGGCTGTCGCTCCCCAGGGTGAGCGGTGACCCGGCGTCGTGGAGCAGCCGGCTCGGGCCGATCCCGTCGGCGAGGTCACGCTCGGTGGTGGGGCAGAAGCACGCATGGGTGTGGCTCCCGCCGAGCAGCGCGATGTCGTCGCCGGTCAGGTGGGTGGCGTGCACGGCGCTCGTGAGGGGACCGAGCACGCCGGCGTCGGCCAGGACGCGGGTGGGGGTGGCGCCGTACGCCGCGACGCAGGCGTCGTTCTCGGCCACCTGCTCGGACAGGTGGACGTGGAGCGGACGTCCGGCGGCCGCCTCGACGACGGTCGCGAGCTGGTCGCGGGGGACGGCGCGCACGGAGTGGACCGCGGCGCCGACGATGACGCCGTCGAGACCCGAGAGCGCCGAGGCCCGGGCGGACGCCCGGGCTGCCCAGGCGTCGGCGTCGGCGTCGGCGTAGCGCTGCTGCACTCCCTCGGGCGCGGCCCCGAACCCCGAGCTGAGATAGCAGGTGTCGAGCAGCGCGATCCGCAGGCCGGCGTCGCGCGCGGCCTGGACGAGGGCGTCGCCCATCGCGTTGGCGTCGTCGTAGGGCGTGCCGTCGGGCTGGTGGTGGAGATAGTGGAACTCCCCGACGGTGGTGATGCCCGCGGCGACCATCTCGCCATAGGTGGCGCTCGCCAGGTCGAGGTAGGAGTCCGGGTCGAGCCGCGCCGCGAGGGCGTACATCTGCTCCCGCCAGGTCCAGAAGGTGCCGCTGCCGCGCTGGGTCCGGCCGCGCAGGGCGCGGTGGAAGGCGTGGCTGTGCCCGTTGGCCAGACCCGGGATCGTCAGGCCGGGGACAGGGACGGCGGCCATCGCGTCGGCCGGCTCCTGCCAGTCGACCCGCGTGAAGCGCCCATCGGCGACCGAGACGAGCACATCGTCGCGGACCGCGCCGTCGACCCAGGCGCGCTCGAGCAGGTAATCGGTCACGACGCGAGCCGCTCGAGCGTGTCGGCGAGGGCGGCGACGCCGACGAGGCAGTCGGCCGGTTCGGCGTGCTCCTCGGGCGAGTGGGAGACGCCGGTGGGGTTGCGGACGAACAGCATCGCCGTCGGGATCCCGGCCTCGGCCAGGATGCCTGCGTCATGGCCGGCCTGGGTCGGGATCAGCGGCCAGGCGCCGCCTTCGTGGTCGGCGGCGACCCGGGCGGCCAGACCCGCGTCGAAGCGGACCGGGCCGGACACCGACTCGGTGGTGACCGTGAGGCGGGTGCCGTCCCGCTCGGCCCGCTCCTGGGCCTGGCGCGTGATGACCGACAGCAGCTGGTCGAGCGTGCCCTCGGTCTCGCAGCGCGCGTCCAGCCAGGCGGTGACGTGGGAGGGCACGGCGTTGGTGCCGTTGGGGGTCACCTCGACGCGGCCGAACGTCGCGCGCTGCCCCGACAGCCGTGCCTGCTTGTTGGCGGCCAACGAGGTGACCGCATAGGTGAGCATCGGGTCACGGCGGTCCTCCATGCGGGTCGTGCCCGCGTGGTTGGCCTCGCCCGCGAAGTCGAACCGGAAGCGGCCGTGCGGCCAGATCCCGCTCCCGACGCCCACCGCCTGGCCGACGTCGACGAGGTGGCGCCCCTGCTCGACGTGGAGCTCGACATAGGTCGTCGGCCGCTCGGCCTCGGTCCACGGCCGCGGTTCGCGAGGGCCCGGCAGCCCGGCCGCCGTCATCGCCTCCTCGAGGGTGACCCCGGCGCGGTCCCGCAGGAGACGGGCCTGCTCCCAGCCGATCACGCCCATGGCCAGCCGCGAGCCCAACGTGGCGATCCCGAAGCGGGACCCCTCCTCCTCGGTGAACACCGCGACGCCGATCGGTCGGCTCGGCACGAAGCCACGGTCGCGGAGGGCATCGATCGCGGCCAAGGCTGACACCACTCCGAGCGGGCCGTCGAAGGCACCCCCGTCGAGGACGGAGTCGAGGTGGGAGCCGGTCAGCACGCCGGGGCCGGTGACGCCGTCTGGACGCCACCAGGCGGTCAGGTTGCCGAAGCCGTCGGACTCCAGCGCCAAGCCCCGCGCGGCCACCTGCTCGCCGAACCAGGCCCGCAGCTCCAGCTCGGCTGCCGTGAACGGCTGCCGGAAATAGCCACCCGAGTCCGCCGACCGGCCCACCGGCGCCAGGTCGCGCCACATCTGCTCGAAGCTCACCCTCCCAGTCCACCGCTCCCCCGCTCCCGCCACAACCGGACACCCCGTGGCCGGGTCTGGGATCCGAGACGCCGGCTGCGGTGCCATGCTCGGGGCATGGAGTTCTCCGACGTCGTACGACGCCGCCGGATGGTGCGGGCCTATGCCGACCGGCCCGTGGACCCGGCGGTCATCGAGCGGGCACTGGCCAACGCGACCAGGGCACCCAGTGCGGGGTTCAGCCAGGGCTGGGCGTTCCTGGTGCTGGACACCCCCGACGACGTCGCCGCGTTCTGGACCGCCACGACCGACGAGGAATCGCAGGAGGAGCCGGACAGCTGGCTGCGCGGCATGCGCACGGCGCCCGTCGTGATCGTGCCGTGCTCCAGCAAGGCGGCCTACCTCGGCCGCTACGCCGAGCCCGACAAGGGGTGGACCGACCTCGACGAGGCGCGGTGGCCCGTGCCGTTCTGGCACATGGACACCGCCATGGCGTCGTTGCTGATCCTGCTGACGGCCGTCGACGAGGGGCTGGGCGCCTGCTTCTTCGGCATCCCGCCCGAGCACGAGGCCGCCGTGCGCGACCGGTTCGGCATTCCCGCCGAGTTCGACCCGGTCGGCGCGATCACCCTCGGGCACCGCACCCAGGACGCCGGCGCAGCCGGGTCGCCGTCGCGACGCCGCCGCAAGGACCTGACCGAGGTGGTGCACCGGGGCCGCTGGCGGCGGTAGCGTCCCCCCGTGACCGCGCCAGGAACCACCGCGCCCGCCGATTCGGTCGTCGATCCTGCGGTCGCCAAGCTCCAGGCGCTGGTCCGCATCCCCACGGTCTCCCACCGCCAGCCGGACCTCGTGGACGTGGCGGCGT
>JAXLSN010000048.1:0-30526 GCA_046330595.1 Nocardioidaceae bacterium | reverse complement strand
TGCGGGCGGTCACCGGGATCACGCCCCAGCCATAGGTGACCAGGGACGCCACGGCTTCGATCTCGGCGCTCTCGTCGGCCGGCACGGCCACGAAGTGGTAGGGCGACGGGCCGCGCCAGTGGAACACCTCGCCGTCGAAGCTCAGCTCCACGATGGGACCCCCTGACTCAGTCTGCCAGGACCGGCTCGGCGGGTCGCGCGACGGCCACCGGCTGCTCGCGCACTTCGACGAGGAGCCAGGTGACGGCGGCGGCGGTCAGCCCCGTGCCCAGCATGTGGAGCCCGACGACAAGCTCGGGCAGCCCGCTGAAGTACTGCACGAACCCGACGGCGCCCTGCGCCACCTCGATGCCCAGGAGTGCGTGGGCGGCCCGGTGGGCGCCGGCGGAGGCGCCGGTCGCCCGCAGGGCATAGAACAGGCCGACACTCAGACCGAGCAGCAGGAAGACCAGGTCGGCGTGGAGTTGGCTCATCTCGAGGGTGTCGAGCCCGTTGCGTGGTGCGTCGGCGTCCCCGGCGTGGGGTCCGGCCCCCGTCACCAGGGTGCCGACATAGAACACGACCCAGGCGACGCCGAAGACCAGCCAGGCCAGCCGCACCACGGCCCCTCCGGACACCACCGGGTCGGGGTGGTCGATGCGGCGCAGGAACAGCACGGCCAGGCTGACGATCGCCAGCGACGGGACCATGTGGAGCGAGACGACCCACGGGTTGAGGTCGGTCAGCACGGTGATGCCGCCGATCAGGGCTTGGGCCGGGATGCCGAGCCCCAGGATCAGGGCCAGCCGGGTCAGGTCGGCCCGTCCCGTCCGGCGGGCGGCCAGATAGGTCCCGATGGCGACAGCGACCAGGATGAAGGTCAGCATCCGGTTCCCGAACTCGATGAGCGAGTGCACGTCGGCGGCGCCGTAGGGCGTGAACGACTCCGAGGTGCAGCGCGGCCAGGTGGGGCAACCGAGCCCCGATCCTGACAGGCGGACGGCGCCTCCGGTCACGATGATCCCGATGTTGGTGACCAACGTGGCCCAGCCGGTGCGGCGCACCCACAGCAGGCGGTCGGAGTCAGTCATCGCTGCGTTCCCTCATTCCCACGTGAAGGTCCGGGCGGTCAGCGCGGCGCCGACGAGGGCCCAGACCAGGAGCACCACCAGGTGGCCCCAGCCGATCCGGCCGTCGAGGAAGGCGGCCCGCATGGCGTCGCCCAGCGCCCCCGACGGTAGCAGTGGCAGCACCCGCCCGAGCGCGCCGTACGACGTGGTGGGGACCACGACGCCGCCACCCGCCAGCAGGAGCAGATAGACGAGGTTGGCGACCGCGAGGGTCGCTTCGGCCCGCAGCACGCCGGCCAGGAAGAGCCCGAGTGAGGCGAACGCCGCGACCCCCAGCACCACCGCGAGCAACGCCCCGAGCCAGCCGACCGGGCCCCCGGTCGTGGGGTGCCAGCCGAGGGCGGCACCGACGACGCCGATCACGGCGAGCTGCACCACCAGCACCGTGACGAGCGCGCCCGTCTTGCCGAGCAGCAGGCCGTGGCGCGGCAGGGGAGAGGCGCCGAGACGCTTCAGGACGCCGTAGCGGCGCTCGAACCCCGTCATGATCGCGAGCGAGGTGAACGACGACGACATCACCGCGAGCGCGAACACACCCGGGGTGAAGAGGTCGACGGGTCGCTCCGCGATGTCGAGGCCCAGGTGCTCGGCACCCTTGACCGCCCCGACGAGCACGATGACCGGGATGACGATCGCCAGGAGCAGCTGCTCGCCGTTGCGCAGCAGCAGCCGCGTCTCCATCCGGGCCTGGGCGAGCACCTGGGTCGCCAGCGGGGCGGCCCCGGGGCGCGGGCTGAAGGTGCCGTTCATGGGGAGCTCCCGGGATCGGTCAGCTCGACGAAGACGTCCTCCAGGTCGAGACGGCCACCGTCGGTGAGCTCGGCCGGTGTCCCCGAGCGGACCAGCCGCCCCCGGTCGACGATGTGGACCAGGTCGGCGAGGCGGGCCGCCTCGTCCATGTAGTGGGTGGTCAGCACGACCGTGACACCGTCGGCGCGCAGCTCCTCGAGCACCTCCCACGTCGCTCGGCGCGCGTGGGGGTCCATGCCGGCCGTCGGCTCATCGACGAAGACCAGCTCGGGACGGCCGATGAGCGCCATCGCAAGGCCGAGTCGTTGCTGCTGTCCGCCCGAGAGGCGGCGATAGGGCGTGCGACCGCACTCGGCGAGCCCGAGCCGTTCCACCAGCAGGTCCACGTCCTGAGGGTGGGCGTGCAGGCGTGCGAGGTGCTGCAGCATCTCCAGTGCTCGGGCTCCCGACCAGGCGCCACCCTGCTGGAGCATGACCCCGATCCGGGGCAGCAGCGCCGCGCGGTCCGCGACGGGGTCGAGGCCGAGCACGCGCACGCTGCCCTGCTGGGGTCGGCGGTATCCCTCGCAGGTCTCCAGGGTCGTGGTCTTGCCGGCACCGTTGGGACCCAGCACCGCGGTGATCGTCCCCACCGGCACGCGCATCGTCAGTCCGTCGACCGCCGTCGTGGTGCCGTAGCGCATCACCAGGCCGTCGACGACGACGGCCGCGGCAGGACCTTCGTCGGGGGGCACCCGGTCAGTGTAGGAACGATGACCGCCGGCGGTGGTGTGGGGGTGGCGCACCGGCCGCCCGTGGTGAGTGACCTCTCAGGAGTGGTCACTTGATCCGGGCAGGGTATTAACGTCACACTGGCGTTGTGGAATTCGCTGCCGCACCCCAGCTGGCCGACCCGGTCCTCGACCCGGTCGTGCCCACGGGTGAGGCGTCGACCCGCGCGAGGGTCGCCCGGTCCATCCTCGAGAACGGCCCCTCCACCGCTGCTGCGCTGGCCGAACGCCTGGGCCTGACGCCTGCAGCGGTCCGCCGCCACCTCGACCAGCTGGTCGCCGAGTGCGCCGTGGTCGCGGTCGAACAGCGAGCCCAGGGCTCGCGGGGGCGCGGTCGTCCGGCGCGTACCTTCGCGCTGACCCAGCACGGCCGCGACCGCTTCGACCAGCGCTACGACGACCTGGCCGCCGACGCGCTGCGCTTCCTGGCCGAGACGGGCGGTGACCAGGCCGTCACCGAGTTCGCCCGCCGCCGCGTCGCCTTCATCGAGCGCGACTTCCGGGCCGTGGCCGACGCCCACCCCGAGCTGTCCCGCGCCGAGGTGCTCGCCCACCTGCTCAGCAAGGAGGGCTACGCCGCCAGCGTGCGCGAGCTGCCCGTCGTACGCTCCGGGCCCAACGCCACCGGGTCGGCCGAGCAGCTGTGCCAGCAGCACTGCCCGGTGTCGCACGTCGCCCACGAGTTCCCGCAGCTGTGCGAGGCCGAGACCGAGGCGATCAGCAAGGTCCTCGGCACCCACGTGGCTCGCCTGGCGACGATCGCCCACGGCGATGGCGTGTGCACCACCTGCATCCCCGACCCGCCCTCGGAGGGCGTCGCGTCACCCCAGATCCCCCACCAGGATGGAGCGTCACTATGACGAGCATCGACGAGCTCAACCCCGGGCTCGAAGGCATCGGTCGCTATGAGTTCGGCTGGCACGACCCCGACGTCGCCGGCGCTGCGGCCAAGCGTGGCCTCAACGAAGCGGTGGTGCGCGACATCTCGGGCCGCAAGAACGAGCCCGCCTGGATGCTCGACCTGCGTCTGAAGGGGCTCAAGCTCTTCGACCGCAAGCCCATGCCGACCTGGGGCGCCGACCTGAGCTCGATCGACTTCGACAACATCAAGTACTACGTCGAGTCCGCGGAGCGGCAGGCCACGTCGTGGGAGGAGCTGCCCGAGGACATCAAGAACACCTACGACAAGCTCGGCATCCCCGAGGCCGAGAAGCAGCGCCTCGTCGCGGGCGTCGCGGCGCAGTACGAGTCGACGGTCCTCTACCACTCCATCCGCGAGGACCTCGAGGAGCAGGGCGTCATCTTCGTCGACACCGACACCGCGTTGCGTGAGCACGAGGAGCTCTTCAAGGAGCACTTTGGGACGATCATCCCCGTCGGCGACAACAAGTTCGCCTCGCTCAACACAGCGGTGTGGTCGGGTGGTTCGTTCATCTACGTCCCGCCCGGCGTCCACGTCGACATCCCGCTGCAGGCCTACTTCCGGATCAACACCGAGAACATGGGGCAGTTCGAGCGGACCCTGATCATCGTCGACGAGGGCGCCTATGTGCACTACGTCGAGGGCTGCACCGCGCCCATCTACTCCTCCGACTCGCTGCACTCGGCCGTCGTCGAGATCATCGTCAAGAAGGGCGGCCGCTGCCGCTACACGACGATCCAGAACTGGTCCAACAACGTCTACAACCTCGTCACCAAGCGCGCGGTGTGCGAGGCCGGCGCCACCATGGAGTGGGTCGACGGCAACATCGGCTCCAAGGTCACCATGAAGTACCCCGCCGTCTACCTGATGGGGGAGCGGGCCCGCGGCGAGACGCTGTCCATCGCCTTCGCGGGCGAGGGCCAATACCAGGACGCCGGCGCCAAGATGGTGCACGCCGCCCCCAACACCTCGTCCTCGATCCTGTCCAAGTCCGTCGCGCGTGGTGGTGGCCGCACCTCCTACCGCGGGCTGGTCCAGGTCAACGAGGGGGCATCCGGCTCCAAGTCCAACGTGCTGTGCGACGCGCTGCTCGTCGACCAGATCAGCCGCTCCGACACCTACCCCTATGTCGACATCCGTGAGGACGACGTCTCGATGGGGCACGAGGCGAGCGTGTCCAAGGTCAGCGAGGACCAGCTGTTCTATCTGATGAGCCGCGGCCTCGAGGAGACCGAGGCGATGGCGATGATCGTGCGCGGGTTCGTCGAGCCGATCGCCAAGGAGCTCCCGATGGAATACGCGCTCGAGCTCAACCGGCTCATCGAGCTGCAGATGGAAGGAGCAGTCGGCTGATGTCGACCACCACCGCGGCGGCCGAGGCCGCCGAGGCCGTTCGTGCTGTCCTGGAGATGGACCAGGTGCAGAGCCATCTGCACCCCACCCCCTCCTACGACCTCGCCGACCACCCGATGCCGGTGGGGCGGGAGGAGATCTGGCGGTTCACGCCGCTGAAGCGGCTGGCCGGCCTGCTCGACGACCAGCCGTCCGACGCTCACCTGTCGTGGACGACCCACCTGCCCGCGGGCGTGACGCTCAGCGAGATCACGGCCGCCGAGGCGGCCGCCCTCGGTGAGGTCCTGCCCAGCGACCGCCCGGCCGCGCTCGCCGTCAGTCACGGCGGCGGGGCCATGCTTCTCGACGTTCCGGCCGAGGCCGACCTCGACGAGCCGGTGCGCATCGAGCTGCACGGCGACGACGCCGACGCCCTCGTCTGGGGTCACCTGGTCGTCCGGGTCGGCGCGCACGCTCGGGCCACCATCGTGTTCGAGCACACCGGGAGCGCGCGCTACTCCGCCACCACGTCGGTCCTGGTCGGCGACGGGGCGCAGCTGGCGATGGCGTCCCTCTATGACTGGGACGACGACGCCGCCCACGTCGGGCAGATCGGGGTGCGGGTGGGCCGTGACGCCCACGTGCGCGTGGCCGAGGTCGCCTTCGGTGGCGACATCGTCCGCACCAGCACGAACGTCGACTACGCCGGGCCCGGTGGCGAGGCCGAGGTGCTCGGTCTCTACTTCGCCGACGCCGGTCAGCACATCGAGCACCGGTTGTTCGTCGACCACACCGCGCCCAAGACCCGCAGCCACGTGGTCTACAAGGGCGCACTGCAGGGCGAGAAGGCCCACTCGGTCTGGGTCGGCAACGTGCTGATCCGCAAGATCGCCGAGGGCATCGAGACCTATGAGGAGAACCGCAACCTGGTCCTCACCGACGGCTGCCAGGCCGACTCGGTCCCCAACCTGGAGATCGAGACCGGCGAGATCGCGGGCGCCGGCCACGCGTCGGCCACCGGACGGTTCGACGACGAGCAGCTGTTCTATCTCCGCAGCCGCGGCATCAGCGAGGTGGAGGCACGGCGCCTGGTCGTCTATGGCTTCTTCAACGACCTGATCCGCAAGATCGACGTGCCCGCCATCGAGGCGCGGCTCTATGCGGCCGTGGAGGCCGAGCTGGCCGCCACCATGGGCGCCCTGGTCGGAGAGGACGCCTGATGGCCTTCGAGCGCGCCTGCGCCATCGACGACGTGGCCACCGACGAGGCGATCTCGGTGACCGTCGGCCGCCACACCGTGGCGATCGCCCGTGAGGGCGAGGAGTTCTTCGCGCTCCAGGACGAGTGCTCCCACGCCGCCGTACCCCTGAGCGAGGGCGAGGTGCGCGACTGCACCATCGAGTGCTGGCTCCACGGGTCCACCTTCGACCTGCGCACCGGCAAGCCGACCGTGCTGCCCGCCACCGAGGCTGTCGCGACCTTCCCCGTCGAGCTCCGTGACGGCGACGTCTATGTCGACACCACCCGGACGCTCAACGGCGTCAACCCCAGCTAGAGAAGAGACACACATGAGCACCCTGGTCATCAAGGACCTGCACGCATCGGTCGAGACCGAGGACGGCCCCAAGGAGATCCTCAAGGGCGTCACGCTGACCATCCGGGACGGTGAGACCCACGCGATCATGGGCCCCAACGGGTCCGGCAAGTCCACGCTCGCCTACTCGATCGCGGGTCACCCCAAGTACACCATCACCGGCGGCGAGGTGACCCTCGACGGTGCCGACGTCCTCGCGATGAGCGTCGACGAGCGGGCCCGGGCCGGCCTCTATCTGGCCATGCAGTACCCCGTCGAGGTGCCGGGCGTCTCGGTCGCCAACTTCCTGCGCACCGCCAAGACCGCCATCGACGGCGAGGCCCCCAAGCTGCGCACCTGGGTCAAGGAGGTCAACGCCGCGCTCGACCGCACCGGCCTGGACCCCGAGTTCTCCCAGCGGAGCGTCAACGAGGGCTTCTCGGGCGGAGAGAAGAAGCGTCACGAGATCGCCCAGCTCGAGCTGCTCAACCCCAAGATCGCGATCCTCGACGAGACCGACTCCGGCCTGGACATCGACGCGCTCAAGGTCGTCTCCGAGGGCGTCAACCGCTTCACCGCGGCCGGCGACAAGGGCGTTCTGCTGATCACCCACTACTCGCGCATCCTGCGCTACATCAAGCCCGACTATGTCCACGTGTTCGTCAACGGCCGGGTCGTGGAGGAGGGCGGTGCCGAGCTCGCCGAGCTGCTCGAGGCCGAGGGCTACGACCGCTTCATCCGGGCCGCGGTGTGACGATGAACCACGCCCTCCCGGGCCTGCTGCCCGAGCTCGAGGTGGTCCGCAAGGACTTCCCGATCCTGTCGCGCACCCTGGCGGGAGGACAGCCGCTGGTCTATCTCGACAGCGCCAACACCTCCCAGAAGCCGCAGGTCGTCGTGGACGCGATGGTCGACCACCTCGAGCGTCACAACGCCAACGTCGCCCGCGCCATGCACCAGCTGGGGGCCGAGACGACCGCAGCGTTCGAGCGGGCGCGCGACCGGGTGGCGTCGTTCATCGGCGGCCACGACAACGAGGTCGTCTTCACCAAGAACGCCTCCGAGGCGCTCAACCTGGTCGCCAACACGCTGGCCTGGGCCGAGGGCGACTGGTCGGCCCGCGTCGGCAAGCTCGGTCCCGGCGACGAGGTCCTCATCACCGAGATGGAGCACCACTCCAACATCGTCCCGTGGCAGCTCTTGACCCAGCGCACCGGCGCGACACTCCGCTGGTTCGGGCTGACCGACGACGGCCGTCTCGACCTGTCGACGATCGACGAGCTCATCAACGAGCGCACCCGCGTCGTCTCGCTCACGTGGGTCTCCAACGTGCTCGGCACCGTCAACCCGGTCGCCGACATCGCGCGTCGCGCCCACGAGGTCGGCGCGCTGGTCGTGGTCGACGCCTCCCAGGCGGCTCCCCAGCTGCCGATCGACGTCCAGGAGTCCGGCGCGGACCTGCTGGTGTTCACCGGCCACAAGACCGTCGGCCCCACCGGCATCGGTGTGCTCTGGGGTCGCCACGGCGTGCTCGACCAGCTCCCGCCGTTCCTCGGGGGCGGCGAGATGATCGAGACCGTCGCCATGGATCGGTCGACCTATGCCGAGGTGCCGCGCAAGTTCGAGGCCGGCACGCCCCCGATCGTCGAGGCCGTCGGCCTGGGCGTCGCGCTCGACTATCTGTCGGGGCTGGGCATGGAGCGGGTGCACGCCCACGAGCAGGCCATCACCGCCTATGCGCTGGAGGGGCTGTCGACCATCCCGGGCCTGACCGTGCTCGGCCCCACGTCGGCCGCCGAGCGGGGCGGGGCGATCGCCTTCGAGCTCGCCGGCGTCCACCCCCACGACATCGCCACGGTGCTCGACACGCGCGGGGTCGCCGTACGAGCGGGCCACCACTGCGCCAAGCCGCTGCACACCCGCTTCGGGGTGCAGGCGTCCACGCGGATGTCGTCGTACCTCTACACCACGCCAGGGGAGATCGACGCCCTCATCGAGGCGCTCAACTACACCCGCGACTACTTCAAGGTGGGCTGACGTCATGACGGCCGAGCTCGACAGCCTCTACCAGGAGATCATCCTGGACCACTACAAGCACCCTCACCACAAGGGCCTGCGCGAGCCCTTCGAGGCCGAGGTGCACCACGTCAACCCGACGTGCGGTGACGAGGTCACCCTGCGGGTGCACCTGGAGCAGGAGGGTGGTGAGACCGTGGTCAGGGACGTGTCCTATGACTCGCTCGGCTGCTCGATCTCACAGGCCTCCGCCTCGGTGATGACCGACCTGGTCATCGGCAAGACCGTGACCGAGGCCATGGCGATCCAGGACGAGTTCCTGACGCTGATGCAGGGCAAGGGCCAGGTCGAGCCCGACGAGGCGGTGCTGGAGGACGGCATCGCGTTCGCCGGCGTCGCCAAGTTCCCCGCCCGCGTCAAGTGCGCCCTGCTGGCCTGGATGGCCTGGAAGGACGCGACCGCCGTCGCCTTCGCCGCCCCCCTCACGGAGGAGAACTCGTGACCAGCGACCACCTGCCCCACGTCCACCCGACCAGCGTCGGCACCGGGTCCGGCGACACCGTGCCGTCGGGGCCGGCGGCTGGACTCCCGGCGGGGGTGCCCTCGCCGGCCGGCGTGGCGACCGTCGAGGACGTCACCGAGGCGATGAAGGACGTGGTCGACCCCGAGCTCGGCATCAACGTCGTCGACCTCGGTCTCGTCTATGGCATCCACGTCGACAGCGACAGCAACGTCGTCATCGACATGACGCTGACCTCGGCGGCCTGCCCTCTCACCGACGTGATCAGCGACCAGACCAACGCCGCCCTCGAGGGCATGGTCAAGGACGTCGCGATCAACTGGGTGTGGATGCCGCCGTGGGGGCCCGACAAGATCACCCCCGACGGGCGCGAGCAGCTGCGGGCGCTGGGCTTCAACGTCTGATCGCCGAGGCCGACCGGGCCATCCACTAACCTCGGCCGGGTGACCCAGGTCCTGGTGCCTCGCGCGCGCGCCGAGCGCTGGATCGCCAACTTCGCCGACCGGCACGGCGCCACCGAGCTCTCGGTCTCCGAGGGTGGCCTCCGGGGTGTTGCCACCGACGGCTCCTCGTTCGTCGCGCGGCTGCCCTTCGACCTGGCCTACGACGGGCCGGCCGACGCGGTCGCCCTGGCGGCCGCCGCCGAGCCGCCGGCCCACTGGGGGCTGCTGCTGGTCCGCAAGGGCGGGTTCGCGGTGGCCCGGCTCGCCGGGGACCGGTTGGCGGAGCACAAGGTGGGCCAGCGGCACGTCCAGGGGCGGACCAAGGCCGGCGGGCAGAGCCAGCAGCGCTTCGCCCGTCGGCGCGACAACCAGGCCCGACAGGCCTTCGAGGCCGCAGCCGACCACGCCGTACGGATCCTGGGCGCGACGCGCACGGTCGTCGCCGGCGGTGACCGCGCCGCCGTGGCAGAGGTGCTCGCCGACCCACGCCTGGGCGAGGTCAGGGTCGTCGGCCCCTGGCTCGCCGTCCCGGACCCGCGCCGCAAGGAGCTCGACGCCGCGATCGAGTCGGCCCGCGCGCTCGTGGTGGACGTCGTCAACGCCTGAGCCGACGGGGCAGGAGCGCCTGGATCCGGGGACTCAGCCGAGCCGCCACCCCACCGATTGGACGCAAACTGCATGGTTGCGGCCGGATTTCCTGCCGATTTGGGCCAAACCGCAACCCGGCGGGCGCCCACGGTCAGCTTGTGAACCCAGCCTCCAGATCGGCCCGGCGGGCGAGCCACCGCTGGGCGATGCCGTCCATCTCCTCGGTGACGAACTCGAGGAAGGCGCGGGCCAGCACCAACCGGCGGTGCGCGCTCGACTCGGGGTCGACGGCGGCGAGGCCGACGCCGAGGGCGGCGATCATCGGAGCGTACGTCTGGTCGGTGCGCTGGAGCGCGTTGAGCCAGGCGTCCTCGTCCACCACATAGACGTCACGACGCGAGCCGGGCTCGCGCTCGCGGTGGATGAAGCTGACCTGGGCGAGGAACTTCACCGCACCCGAGATCGACGCCTTGCTCACGCGGAGCGCCTGGGCCAGCTCGTCGGCCGTCATTCGCCCGTCGTCGTCGGCGGTGAGTGCTGCGAAGACCCGCGAGGGCAGTCGCGGGAGGCCAGCCTCGGTGAGTGCCCCACCCATGCGCTCGACGTAGCGGTCGATCTCCGCATCCCGTGGCATGGGGAGATATTACAAGATTCAGAAACTACTGAACACTGTGTACAGTGGGTCGGGTGGACCTGCGCACGCAGCCGACCGGCGGGAAGCCGGTCATCGAGACGGTAGGCCTGGTCAAGCGGTTCGGCAACGTCGTCGCCCTCGACGGGCTCGACCTCACCGTGGCGGCGGGGGAGGTGCACGGCTTCCTCGGCCCCAACGGCGCGGGGAAGTCGACCACGATCCGCAGCCTGCTCGGGCTGCTGCGCACCCACGGCGGTGAGGCTCGCGTGTTCGGCCTGGACCCGTGGTCGGACGCCGTCGACATCCACCGACGCGTCGCCTATGTCCCGGGGGACGTGAGCCTGTGGCCCAACCTCTCGGGCGGGGAGACCATCGACCTCCTGCTGAGGATGCGCAAGGTCGCGGCCGACCCAGCACGACGCCGGGAGCTGCTCGAGCGGTTCGAGCTCGATCCCACCAAGAAGGGTCGGGCCTACTCCAAGGGCAACCGCCAGAAGGTCGCGCTCGTCGCCGCCTTCGCGGCGCCCGCGGACCTGCTGATCCTCGACGAGCCGACATCGGGCCTGGACCCGCTCATGGAGCAGGTGTTCAACCAGTGCCTCGCCGAGCACAAGGCCGAGGGCGCGACGGTGCTGCTGTCGAGCCACATCCTCAGCGAGGTCGAGCTGCTGGCCGACCGGGTCACCATCATCCGCGAGGGCAGGGCCGTCGAGACCGGAAGCCTCGCGGAGCTTCGCCACCTGCGCCGCAACCGCGTCCATGCCGAGATCGCGGGAGGTCTGCCGGACCTCGCCGGGCTGTCCGGGATCCATGACCTGGCGCTCACCGACCACACCGTCACCTGCACCGTCGACCCGGACGGGCTCGTCCCGCTGCTGACCGCGTTGACCGGTGCCGGCGTACGCAGCCTCACGAGTACGCCGCCGACGCTCGAGGAGCTCTTCCTCGACCTCTACCGCAGCCCCGGGAGCGAGGCATCGAGGTGAGCGACACGCTGGCGGGCACGCTGAGCCTGACGCGCTTCGAGCTGCGGCGCGACCGGGTGCTCGCGTCCGTCTGGCTGTTCCTGCTGTTCCTCATCTGTTATGCCTCGGCAGCCGCCACCGAGTCGCTCTATCCCACCCTGGCGGAGCGCGGGCTGGCCGCCGAGCTGATCAACAGCAGCCCCGTCACTGTGGCGATCTATGGCCCGATCCTGGACGTCAACAGCCTCGGTGAGATCGCGATGACCAAGACGACCGTGCTCTATGCCATGTTCGTCATGGGGCTGGGTCTCGTCCTCGTCCGTCGTCACACCCGCACCGAGGAGGAGACCGGTCGGCAGGAGCTGCTCGCCGCCACCCAGGTGGGTCGCGACGCACCCCTGGTGTCGGTCCTGGTCGAGGCGACCACGGTCATGGTGGCCTTGGCGGTGCTCGTCGCACTCGGCGACATCGTCGGTGGCCTGCCGGTGACCGGGTCCGTGCTGTTCGGCGCCTCCTGGCTCGGCAGTGGCCTCGTCGGGATCGGTATCGCGGCCGTCGCCGTCCAGCTCTCGGCCAGCACGCGCAGCTGCGCCTTGATCGGGTCTGCGGTGATCGGGGTGGTCTTCCTGGTCCGCGCCGTCGGCGACACGACCGTGCCGTGGCTGAGCTGGCTGTCGCCGCTGGGGTGGAACACCCAGCTGCGTGCTTGGTCGCAGCCCCGCTGGTGGGTGCTGCTCCTCTATCCCGCCCTGACCGCCGTGCTGCTGGTCGCGGCGGTGCTGCTGCGCTCACACCGCGACCTCGGCTCGGGCCTCATCGCCGAGCGCCCGGGGCCGGCGGTCGGCAGCCCGCGGCTGCGGGACGTCCTGGCGCTGACCTTCCGGCTGCACACCCACGCCTTGATCGGCTGGACCGTGGGCGCCGTCGTGATGGGTGGCGTGTTCGGGTCGATCGTTCCCAACCTGGGATCACTGTTCGAGTCGGCGACCGGCCAGCGGATGCTGGCCCTGATCGGCGGCAGCGGTGCGATCGAGGACGCGATGCTCGCGGGCATCATGTCGGTGGTCGCCTTCGTCATCACCGGGTTCGCCATCGCCGTCACGGTGCACGGCGGCACCGATGAGGCGGAGGGCCGCACCGACGAGGTGCTCGCAACGGCCACCCCGCGTGCGCTGTCCTTCGCCTCCGTCACCATCGTGGCCCTCCTGGGTGCCACGTGGCTGCTGGTCGCGACCGGAGTGGCGGCGGGCGTCGGCTATGGCGCTGGCGGCGGCGGTCTCGGCAACACCTTCGGCCGGACGATGGGTGCCGCCCTGGCTCCCGCGCCGGCAGTCTGGCTGACGGCCGCGCTCGCCCTGCTCTGTCTGGCACTGGGCAGTCGGTGGGCCCTGCTGGGCTGGGGGGTGCTCGCGTTCTTCGTGACGGTCGGGCTCGTCGGGGAGCTGCTGAGCCTGCCCCGGTGGCTCGTCGGGCTGTCGCCGTACCAGCACGCACCGCTGGTGCCGAGCGAGCCGGTGTCGTGGGGGAGCGAGCTGGTGCTGACCGCGCTCGCGCTGGTGGCGCTGGCGCTGGCGTGGTGGACCTATCGCACCCGCGACATCGGCTAGCGTGCCCCCTGAACGACCAGGAGGGGACCATGTGGCACCCGGAGCCGGGGTGGCAGCAACTGCCCGGCGGAGCGAGCACGTCGACCGTGGGCGTCTGGCTCGCCCACGAAGGCGGCCGTGACGTCGTCGTCAAGCGCCTCGGTGTCCCCGATCCCCACGATCCGCCTGAGCTGCTCGACCCACGCCACTTCGGCTATTGGCGCCGCGTCGCCGACGTCGCCCTCGACGGGCTGGTTGCTGATACCCCCGGACTGCGCGCCGCCCGCGTGCTGCGGGTGGAGGAGGACTCCGAGGGGATCACCGTCGTCCACGAGCGGGTGCCGACCGTCGACAACCCGGGCCTGTTCGTCGCGCGTGCCCTGGGTCGCTTCGCGGCCATCGACCTGCCGAAGCGGCCCTGGCTGGCCCGCCACCAACTGCATGACCGCCTGGCCCGCGTCGAACGCCGAGGCGGCTGGCCGACGCTCGCTCGCACCACGGTCGCCGACGTGGCCGAGCATCTGTGGCTCCACCGCCGCTCGTTCCTCGACGCCCTCGATGCCCTGCCGCGCGTCGCCCAGCACGGCGACCCCGTGCCAGGCAACCTGCCCGGCCGGCTCGGTGACGACGTGGTGGCCATCGACTGGGCGACCCTGGGTCGAGGCCCGGTCGGCGCCGACGTCGGCTATTTCGCTCTGACGGCCCGGGAGGACTTCGAGCACCTCCTCGACGCCTACCTCGAGGCACTGCCCGCCTCGGTGGCCAGCCCTGACGAGGCCCGGCTCGGCGCCCAGGTGACGGCCGTCTATACGGTGCTCAGCCGTGCCGAGTGGGCGCTGGCCCGCGTCGCCGAGGGTGAGGGTGCGCTGGCCGGGAAGTTCCGTCACCCCAGCGTGGCACCCCACCTGCGCGCCCTGCAGCGCCAGTTCCCCCAGATCGAGGCGCTGCTGGGGTGACGCTTCACCAAGGTAGGTGGGTGAACCCTCACTTACCTCGCGTAGTTCACCTGGGTAGGTGCGGGTTCGCCTTCCTACCTTGGTGAACCAGCAGCAGCCGAGACCTCACGGGGTGGCGACGGTCCACACCTGCTGGCAGGCATCGACGGTGCCCTGGGTGTAGCCGACGTTGAACCACTTCATCCGTGACTCGGCCGAACCGTGGGTCCAGGACTCGGGCGAGACGCGGCCGGAGGTCTGCTGCTGGATCCGGTCGTCGCCGACCGACTGGGCCGCCGCCATGGCCTCGGCGATGTCCTGGTCGGACAGGTCGGTGATGAGCTCCTCGCCGCCCTGGTCCTGGGTGGCCGTGGCGTTCTTGGTCCACATGCCGGCGAAGCAGTCGGCCTGGAGCTCCAGGCGGACGGAGTCGCTCCTGGGTCCCTGTTGGGTCTTGACCCGACCCATGATGCCCAGCAGGTTCTGGATGTGGTGGCCGTACTCGTGGGCCAGCACATAAGGCTCGACGAACGCGCCGGCCGGCCCGTTGAGCTGACGCTGCAGGACGTCCTCGAAGAACGTGGTGTCGAGATAGATCGTCTGGTCGCTCGGGCAATAGAAGGGCCCGACCTGGGACGACGCCGCGCCACAGCCGGTCTGCACCGACCCGGTGAAGGTCACGAGCGCGGCCTCCGGCTGGAACTGGCTGCCGAGGGTGGAGTCCCAGAAGTCGGTCAGGGAGTTCTCGACGGCGACCCGCGCACAGTCGGTGCTGTTGTTGGCGTCCTCACCGGTCTTGCAGTTGGCGTAGCGCTGGGTGTCGGCCATCCGCGAGGTGTCGAAGCCCGAGCCGGACCCGGTGGTGCCGCCCCCGAGGAGGCTGCCCAGGTCGACGCCGCCACACATCACCAGGACGAGCAGCAGCCCGATGATCAGCAGCCCCCCGATGCCGCCGCCGGCCTTGCCGCTGGGCAGCGGGATGCGCATCCCGCTGTTGCCCATGCCGCCGCCGAAACCGCCGCCGCCACCGGACCGACCGGCATCGCGCACCCTGCTGGTGTCGATGCGTGCCTTGGGGTTGAAGCGCATGGGCCAGGTCCCTTCCGACGGGTGCTGCCCTCCGGTCGCGGTGCTCTCCGGAAGCGGGGATTCGGGGCCCCGGCCAGTAGACTAAGGCCCCTGATGATCACCGCCCAACACGTGCAGGTGCGTGCCGGGGCCCGGTTGTTGATGGACGACGTGACGTTCCGCGTGGCGGCGGGCGACAAGATCGGTCTGGTCGGTCGCAACGGCGCCGGCAAGACCACGCTCACCAAGATCCTCGCGGGGGAGGCACTGCCCGCTGCGGGTCAGGTCCAGCGCACCGGCCTGGTCGGCTACCTGCCTCAGGACCCGCGCTCCGGCGACCCGGAGCAGATCGCGCGCGACCGCATCCTGTCGGCGCGCGGCCTGCACGACGTCGTACGACGCCTGCGCGAGGCCGAGAAGGACATGGCCAGCGAGGACGAGGCCGTCCGTGAGCGGGCGATGAAGCGCTACTCCCGCGCCGACGCCGAGCTCCACGCCGGTGGTGGCTATGCCGCGGAGTCCGAGGCGGCGCGCATCGCGGCCAGCCTCGGGATCGAGGACCGCGTCCTCCACCAGCCGCTGAGCACCCTGTCCGGCGGCCAGCGCCGCCGCGTCGAGCTGGCCCGGATCCTCTTCTCCGGCGCCGACACGATGCTGCTCGATGAGCCCACCAACCACCTCGACGCCGACTCGATCGTGTGGCTGCGCGACTTCCTCAAGGGCTACTCCGGTGGCCTGGTGGTGATCAGCCACGACACCGGGCTGCTCGAAGCCACCGTCAACAAGGTCCTCCACCTCGACGCCAACCGCGCCGTCATCGACGCCTACAACATGGGCTGGAGCGCCTATCTCACCCAGCGCGAGAACGACGAGCGCCGGCGGCGCCGCGAGCGTGCCAACGCCGAGCGCAAGGCCAGCTCCCTGATGGAGCAGGCCAACAAGATGCGCGCCAAGGCGACCAAGGCCCAGGCGGCCCAGTCGATGCTGAAGCGCGCCGAGAAGCTGATGGCCGGTGTCGAGGAGGAGCGTCGTTCCGACCGTGTCGCCAAGATCGCGTTCCCCGCGCCAGCTCCCTGTGGCAGGACCCCGTTGACGGCGGCGGAGCTCTCGAAGTCCTATGGCTCGCTCGAGGTCTTCACCGACGTCGACCTGGCCATCGACCGCGGGTCGCGGGTCGTCATCCTCGGTCTCAACGGCGCCGGCAAGACCACGTTGCTGCGCATCCTGGGCGGCATCGACCAACCCGACACCGGTCAGGTCACGCCCGGCCACGGGCTCAAGCTGGGCTATTACGCCCAGGAGCACGAGACGCTCGACGTGGACCGCTCAGTGCTCGAGAACCTCCACATGAACGCGCCCCAGCTGACCGACACCGAGGCGCGGTCGGTGCTCGGATCGTTCCTGTTCTCCGGTGATGACGCCGACAAACCGGCGGGAGTCCTGTCGGGCGGTGAGAAGACCCGCCTCGCGCTGGCGATCCTCGTGGTGTCCAGCGCCAACGTGCTGCTGCTCGACGAGCCCACCAACAACCTCGACCCCGCGTCGCGCGAAGAGGTGCTGGCCGCGATCCGCCGCTATCAGGGCGCGATCGTTCTGGTGACCCACGACGAGGGTGCGGTCCACGCACTGGAGCCCGAGCGGGTGCTGATCCTTCCCGACGGGGTCGAGGACCTGTGGACCGACGACTACGCCGAGCTGGTGTCACTCGCCTGACGCGCAGCCCCCACGGTCGCAGCAGGAATACCCGACGCCGGTTTCCGGTTATCTGATCGGGCCGCTCCGGCCCTTTTCCATGCACCTGGGACGGTGACGCTGTTGTCGATGATGCACGGCATGGGACCCGCCATGCGCAACCTCCGGACCGACCGCAGCGTGGTCGACAACCGGATCGACCGATCGACCCTGCGCAGGGTCTTCGGTTTCGCGGCTCCCCACCGGCGCCTCATCTCGGTCTTCCTGGTCCTGACCGTCATGGACGCGGGACTGGTGGTGGTCACCCCGCTGCTCGTGCAGCGCATCGTCGACCACGGGATCCTGCAGCAGGACGCCGGCCTGGTCACCGTGCTTGCCCTCGCCATGGCGGCCACCGCCCTCCTCGACGCGCTCCTCACGGTCGGCAACGGCTATCTCTCGTCCCGGATCGGTGAGGGACTCATCTTCGACCTGCGCACCCAGGTGTTCGCCCACGTCCAGCGACAGTCGCTGGCGTTCTTCACCCGGACCCAGACCGGCGCCCTGGTCTCCCGACTCAACAACGACGTCCTGGGCGCTCAGCGAGCCTTCACCTCGACCCTGTCGCAGACCGTCTCCAACGTGATCTCGGTGGTCGTGGTCGGCATCGCCATGCTGGCGTTGAGCTGGCAGATCACCCTGCTCTGCCTGGCGCTGTTCCCACTGCTCTGGCTGACCTCGCGCTGGGTGAGCGGTCGCCTCGTCGGTCTGACCAGGCTCCAGATGGACAGCAACGCCGACATGGGCAACGTGATGACCGAGCGGTTCAACGTCGGTGGCGCCATGCTCCTCAAGCTCTTCGGCCGCCGCTCCGAGGAGGACGACCACTTCTCCGCCAAGGCCGCAGCGGTCCGCGACCTCGGCGTCCGTATCGCCCTGACCACCCGCGTCTTCGCCGCCGCCATGCTGCTCGTGCCCGCGCTTGCGACCGCGTTGGTCTATGGCGTCGGTGGCCACCTGGCCATCTCGGGCGCGCTGAGCGTCGGCACCGTGCTCGCCCTGGCGACCCTGCTGCTGCGGCTCCTCGGCCCGCTCCAGGGGCTCTCCAACGTCCGCATCGACGTGATGACGGCGCTGGTCAGCTTCGAGCGCGTCTTCGAGGTGCTCGACCTGCCGTCGATGATCCAGGAGAAGCCGGCCGCCACCGTGCTGCCGCGCGGCGCCTCCTCGCTGGAGTTCGACCACGTGTCGTTCACCTACCCGCGGGCCGAGGACATCTCGCTGGCGTCGCTCGAGGTGGTCGCGCGCACCGAGTCACGGCCCACCGGCCCGGTCCTGACCGATGTCTCGTTCCTGGCCGAGCCCGGTCAGATGGTCGCCCTGGTCGGGCCCTCGGGCGCCGGCAAGAGCACGGTCACCAACCTCGTCGCACGGCTCTATGACGTCACCGGCGGCGCCGTACGCGTCGGCGGGTACGACGTCCGGGACCTGACTCTCCAGTCGTTGGAGGACGCGGTCGGCTATGTCACCCAGGACGCCCACATGTTCCACGACACCATCGGTGCCAACCTGCGCTATGCCCGGCCCGACGCGACCGATGAGGAGATCTGGGCCGCCCTCGAGGCCGCGCAGATCGCCCCGCTGATCCGCGGGCTGCCCGAGGGGCTCGACACCGTGGTCGGTGACCGCGGCTACCGGTTGTCCGGCGGTGAGCGGCAGCGGCTGGCGATCGCGCGGCTGCTGCTCAAGGCACCGGCGATCGTCGTCCTCGACGAGGCGACCGCCCACCTCGACAGTGAGTCCGAGGTCGCCGTCCAACGTGCCCTCGACGCCGCCCTCGCCGGGCGCACGTCGCTGGTCATCGCCCACCGGCTGTCGACCATCCGCGAGGCCGACCGGATCCTGGTCCTCGACGAGGGCGGGATCCGGCAGAGCGGCACCCACGACGAGCTGCTGGCCCAGGGCGGCCTCTATGCCGACCTCTACCGCACCCAGTTCCGCGACGCCCCGGAGATGACGGCGTCGCCTGCCCCGACTGGCGCGGCGGTGTGGTCACCTTCTCCGCGTTATAACACCTAGATCGTGACGACAGCGCCGCGGCAGATGGTGACGGCGCCGCGCTTGCCCGGTCCTGCGGGGGCGGCGCGCGAGGTCGGGTAGCGTGGGGAAGCGTGGACCTGGGCCTGCGTGATCGTGTCTATCTGGTGACGGGCGGGAGCCGGGGACTCGGCCGGGCGGGCGCCGAAGCCTTGGTCGCCGAGGGCGCTCGCGTCGTGGTCTCGGGTCGCGACCACGACTCGTTGACGGAGGCCGTCGAGCGCCTGGGGGCCGACCATGCGGAGGCCTATGTCGCCGACAACGCCGACCCCGCCACGCCGGCCCGGCTGATCGCGGCGGCGCAGCGGCGCTGGGGTCGGGTGGACGGCGCCCTGGTCAGCGTCGGCGGACCGCCGTACGGCGGCGTGCTCGAGGCGACCGACGACGCGTGGCTGCAGTCCTTCGAGTCGGTCTTCCTCGGCGCGCTGCGCCTGGCCCGTGAGCTGTGCGGCGTGCTCGAGCCCGGCGGTGCGCTCGCGTTCGTGCTGTCGTCGAGCGTCAAGGCGCCGATCGGCGGGCTCGGCATCTCCAACGGGCTGCGGCCCGGACTGGCGATGGCACTGAAGAGCCTGGCCGACGAGGTCGGGCCACAGGGCATCCGCATCAACGGCCTGCTGCCGGGAAAGATCGCCACGGAGCGGCTCGCATCGCTGGACGCCGCGACCGGCGACGCGGCAGCGTCGCGCGCTGCCGCGGAGGCCGAGATCCCGCTGCGACGCTACGGCGAGCCCGACGAGCTGGGCCGGGTGGCGGCGTTCCTGCTGTCGCCGGCGGCGTCCTATCTCTCGGGCGTCATGCTTCCGGTCGACGGGGGCCTGCAGCGCTCGCTCTAGCGGGTCGCCCGCCCTGCGTGCGCCACTCGTCCCAGGCCAGGTAGACGAACCCGCCCACCGCCAAGAGGCCGAAGAACCACCACTGCAAGCCATAGAAGAAGTGCGGGCCGTTGCCCAGGTCGGGCAGTTCGACGGGGACGAGAGGCTGGTCGGGTTCGGGATCCTCCGACTTCAGGTCGACGAAGCCGGTGAGCAGGTCTCGGCCGAGGTAGTCGGCGATGGCGCTGCTGCTGATGGCCCGGGTGGACCCGTCGGTCACCACGGTGCTGTCGCCGGTGGCGTCGGCACGCGCCCACCCCTCGATCGTCACCTCGCCCACCGGCGGCGCCGGTACGTCGTCCGGGGCCGCGCTGGTGTTGTCGGTGCGCAGCCAGCCCCGGTCGACCAGGACCGTGCCGTTGTCGGTCACGAGCGGGACGACGACGTCGACGCCTGACGCCCCGTTGCGGGTCGAGTAGCGCACCACCACGGTGCCGTCCTGGTCATAGGTCCCCGTCGCGGTGACGAGCTTCCATTCCGAGGTCGCCGGCACCGGTCGCCCGATCGCCAGCACCTCACCCACCGGAGCCGGCGTACCGGACTCGTTGCGGACGGTGATGGCGTTGCGCTCCTTGCGGTCGGCCAAGCGGTGGAACTGCCACTGCCCCAGCCAGTACGCCAGATAGCTGAGCAGCACGACCGCCAGCGCCAGGAGGACCCAGCGCCGGGACAGGAGGAAGCGGAACTGCCGCACGGCGACGAGGCTAACCCGTGTCGGAAGCGGGCTCGCCAGGAGCCTTGTGCGCGTCGGCGATGTCCCTGTGTGGGAGGTCACACGTAGACTCGGCCGGGTGACCCAGCGCATCCTCGACGACCGGTTCGGACGGGTGGCCACCGACCTCCGCGTGTCCCTCACCGACCGCTGCAACCTGCGCTGCTCCTATTGCATGCCGCCCGAGGGGCTCGACTGGCTGCCCGACGACACGGTGCTGACCGACGACGAGGTCGTCCGGCTGATCGACATCGGGATCCGGCTGCTCGGCATCCGTGAGGTGCGCTTCACCGGCGGTGAGCCGCTCGTACGCCGGGGCCTCGTCGACATCGTGCGCCGGACCCGCGAGTCGGGCCAGGACGTGGAGATCTCGCTGACCACCAACGGCTTGGGGCTGTCCCGCACGGCCGGTGCGCTGGCGGACGCGGGGCTGGACCGGCTCAACGTCAGCATCGACAGCATCCGCCCCGAGACCTATGCCGAGATCACCCGTCGCGACCGGCTGCGCGACGTCATCGCCGGCCTGGCGGCCGCCCGCGACGCGGGGCTGGGGCCGATCAAGACCAATGCGGTGCTGATGCGCGGCATCAACGACGACCAGGCTCCCGAGCTGCTGAGGTGGTCGATCGCCGAGGGCTACGACCTGCGGTTCATCGAGCAGATGCCGCTGGACGCCCAACATCACTGGCGTCGCACCGAGATGATCGTCGCCGACGAGATCCTCGAGCGGCTGCAGGCCGAGTTCGAGCTCTCGCCGGCGCGTGAGCCGCGGGGGAGTGCCCCCGCAGAGCTCTTCCTCGTCAACGGCGGGCCGGCCACCGTGGGCGTGATCGCCTCGGTCACCCGCCCCTTCTGCGGTGACTGCGACCGCGTCCGCCTCACCGCCGACGGCGCCGTCCGCAACTGCCTGTTCGCCCGTGAGGAGTCCGACCTGCGCACGCCGCTGCGCGAGGGGGCCTCCGACGAGGAGATCGCGGACCGCTGGGTGGTGGCCATGCGGGGCAAGCGCGCGGGGCACGGGATCGACGACCCGACGTTCCTCCAGCCCGACCGCCCGATGTCGGCGATCGGGGGCTAGCCGACAAAGGAAGATGCCGGACAGCCACGGGGGGAGCCGTCCGGCATCTCAGCGATCCCCAGACGGGGGAGACTGGGTCCGCGTTGTTGATTCTTGCACGACCCGCCCCTGCGGGACAACGACTCCCGAGGGCCCACGTTAGGTCTGCCTGGCCGCCCTCACGAGCCCTCGGCGAGGCGTTGCGGGGTGCGACCGGACTGCCCGGTTGTGGGGCCTGGGGGAGCCCTCAGTCGGTCCCGCTGAGGTGACGCAGGTCCGAGGGGGCCTCGGGAAGATCGATGGCGTCGGCGCCGTGGGAGGACGTGTTGGCGACCACCACGGACACGTAGGGCAGCACGACCGCGCCCGCGAGGAAGATCCACAGCAACAGGCCGTGCCCGACGACCACGGCACCGATGACACACCCGGTGCGGATGGCCATCGAGATGAGGTAGTGACGCTGCCGTGCTGAGGTGTCCTCATGGCGACTCGGGGGAGCCGTGGTGATCCGGATCGGCTCCTCGCTGCGACGTCGCTCGCGGGCGGGCATGGGCTCCACTCTACGTCGCGATCCCAGCGCTGCGCCGGGTCGCCTAGCATCAGCCGAAGAGCCCTCCGGGGCGACGTGCACCACCGACGAAAGGCTCGTCATGACCAATCGCACCTACCGGCTCTCCGAGATCGTCGGCACCTCTCCGGACAGCATCGACCAGGCCATCCGCAACGGCGTCGAGCGGGCCGGCCAGACCCTGCGCCACCTCGACTGGTTCGAGGTCACCGACATCCGCGGCCAGATCAAGGACGGCGAGGTGGAGCACTTCCAGGTCAGCATGAAGATCGGTTTCCGCCTCGAGGACGAGTGAGTCGGCTTTCGCCTACCGGGAGGTAATCGCTAGCGTCGTGCCCCGTGAGCGACGCACCCGTGACCACAGCCACCGCCGACGATCAGCCCGCCGGCCGTTCGGTGCTCGTCACTGGCGGCAACCGCGGCATCGGGCGGGCCATCGCCGAGGCGTTCGTGGCGCTCGGTGACCGCGTGGCCGTCACCACGCGCAGCGGAGGGGCTCCGGACGGCTGCCTCGACGTCCGGTGCGACGTGACCGACGGTGAGTCCGTCGAGGCGGCGTTCGCCCAGGTGGAGGCTGCCCACGGCCCCGTGGAAGTCCTCGTGGCCAACGCCGGCATCACCCAGGACACCCTGCTGCTGCGCATGTCCGACGACGACTGGGCCGGCGTGCTCGACACCAACCTGACCGGGTCGTTCCGCATGGCCCGTCGGGCGAGCAAGGGGATGCTCCGGCTGCGTCGCGGCAGGATCGTGTTCATCTCGTCGGTCGTCGGCCTGCTCGGGTCGGCGGGACAGACCAACTACGCCGCGTCCAAGGCCGGGCTGGTCGGGCTCGCGCGATCGATCGCTCGCGAGCTCGGGTCCCGTTCGATCACGGCCAACGTGGTCGCGCCCGGCTTCGTGGAGACCGACATGACCGACGTCCTCACCGACGATCAGAAGGCCGCGATCAAGGCCCAGGTGCCGCTGGGACGCTATGCCAGCCCGGCCGAGATCGCCTCGGCCGTCACCTGGCTCGCCTCCGATGGAGCCGCCTACGTCACGGGAGCGGTGATCCCCGTCGACGGCGGACTCGGCATGGGGCACTGACCCTCACCGCCGTTCGCCTCGCGAGACGGCAGCCCGGCGGGTGAGCTTCCCGCCCAAGATCTAGCAAGCGGACGACCGACCCGAGACGACCGGTCCGAGATGATCACCCAGCGAAAGGGACACGATGGGCATTCTGGAGGGCAAGCGGATCCTGGTCGCCGGGGTCACGATGGACACCTCGATCGGCTTCGCGACCGCGCGGGTGGCCCAGGAGCAGGGCGCGACCGTGCTGATCTCCAACTTCGGGCGCGCGCTCGGCATCACCAAGCGGATCGCCAAGCGGCTGCCCGTCGAGCCTCCGGTGCTCGAGCTCGACGTCACCGACCCCGAGCACCTCGAGCGGCTGCCCGAGCTCGTGCGCGAGCATGTCGACGGCCTCGACGGAGTGGTGCACTCCATCGCCTATGGCAACCCCGAGACGCTCCTGGGGGGCAAGTTCCTCGACGGGCCCTGGGACGACGTCGCCCAGGCGCTCCAGGTGTCGGCGTACTCGCTGAAGTCCCTGGCCGTCGCCTGCCGACCTTTGATGGGCCCGGGCAGCTCGGTCGTCGGGCTCACCTTCGACGCGACGGTCGCCTGGCCGGCCTATGACTGGATGGGCGTGGCCAAGGCCGGGCTCGAGTCGACGTCGCGCTACTTGGCGCGCTATCTCGGCCCCGAGGGGATCCGGGTCAACCTGGTGGCGGCGGGGCCGCTCAAGACGCTGGCCGCCAAGGCGATCCCCGGGGTGGAGGGACTCGAGGCGATGTGGGTCACCCGAGCGCCGCTCGGCTGGGACGACACCGACCAGGAGCCGACCGCCAGGGCCGTCTGTGCGCTGCTGTCGGACTTCTTCCCCGCGACGACGGGCGAGATCGTGCATGTCGACGGTGGGTTCCACGCCCTGGGTGGCTAGTCCGATATCACCCCGGGGCCACCCGGTCGGGGGATGCCACCGACGGGTCCGAGATGCCAGAGTGACCCCGTGAACGACGTGCTGCCCGACGCCGAGCCTGCCCGCACCCTGGTCCTGATGCGGCACGGTCGGGCCAGCCAGGAGGGGTCGGACTTCGACCGCGACCTCGAGCCCGAGGGGCGTCACGCCGCCATCGAGGCGGGTCGCTGGCTCGCCGCTGGCGGGATCGACGCCGACGCCGCCATCGTGTCGGCCGCGCGTCGGGCGTTCCGCACCTGGTCGGCGCTGCGCGACGGCGCGGGGTGGCAGGTGGAGGCAGATGTCGACCGCGCGCTCTATCACGCCGACCCGGAGAGCGCCCTCGACCTGGTCCGGCTGGTCGGTGACGACGTCGACACGCTGGTGGTCGTCGGGCACAACCCGACGGTGGCGTCACTGGCCCAGCTCCTCGACGACGGTGAGGGTGACCTCGAGGCCGGGATCGCGATGGCGGGCGGCTTCCCGCCCGGCAGCCTGGCCGTGTTCTCCTACGCCGGCAGGTGGTCCGACCTCGGCTGGGCCGCGGCCGAGCTGCGGGCCTTCCGCCCTGGCTCCTGACGCCCGGTCTCAGGGGAGTGGCGGTGAGGGAGTCGTGATGCCGGCCGCCTCGTCGGCGGCCTCGACCTCCTCGCGGGTGATGCCGAGCAGATACATGATGGTGTCGAGGTAGGGCACGTTCACCGCGGTGTCGGCGGCGTGCTGGACCACGGACTTGGCGTTGTAGGCGATCCCGAGGCCAGCCGCTGAGAGCATGTCGAGGTCGTTGGCGCCGTCGCCGATGGCGACCACCGACTCCTCGGGTACGCCGAAGTCGGCCGCGAACTGGCGCAGGGCGGCCGCCTTGCCGGCTCGGTCCACGACATCGCCCACGATGCGGCCGGTCAGCACGCCGTCGACGATCTCGAGCTCGTTGGCCCGGGAGTAGTGGATCTTGAGCGCCTTGGCGAGGCGGTCGGTGATCTGGCTGAATCCGCCCGACACGATCGCGAACCGGAAGCCCATCCGCCGCAGCGTGCGGACCAGGGTCCGGGCACCGGGGGCCAGCTCGATGCGGTCATAGACACGGTCCAAGGCCTCGGCATCGAGTCCGGCCAGTAGGGCGACCCGGGCCCGGAGCGACTGCTCGAAGTCGAGCTCGCCGTTCATCGCGGCCTCGGTGACCCGGGCGACCTCCTCCTCGCAACCCGCCTCGGCCGCGAGCATCTCGATGACCTCGCCCTGGATCAGCGTCGAGTCGACATCCATGACGATCAGCCGCATGCCACGACGCAACAGGCTCGCCGGCTGGACCGCGATGTCGACGCCCTGCCGGGCCGCCTCGGCCGTCAGCAGGGAACGCAGCAGGTCGGGCTGAGCGCCGGACAGGTGCAGGTCGATGGCGGTCACGGGGTAGCGCGCCATCCGCTCGATGCGGTCGATGTTGGCGCCGCTGTCGGCGATGCGGCCTGCGATCGCCGCGAAGGCGCGGGCCCGCAGCGGCTGGCCGATGACGGTGACCTTGGCCCGACCCGTCTTGCGCGGGTGGCTGTCACCCACGCCCTGCTCGATGTCGACCTGCATGTCGAGGCCGGCCGCGGTGCGCTCGATCGCCTCGCGCAGCTTGCGCGTTTCGCGGGGGGCGGTGACCAGCACCCCGAGGACCAGCCTGCCGCGCAGCACCATCTGCTCGATGTCGACGACCTCGACGGCAGCGGCGGAGAGGACCCGGAAGACGGCCGAGGTGACGCCTGGCCGGTCCCGGCCGGTGAGGGTGATGAGGAGCGTGTGGAGCGCTTCCACGGGCTGAGGATCCATCGCGGAGTCAGGCTACCCGGAGGTGGGGGCCGAGGCGCGCGACGTCCAGCGGGCGCTCGTCCCGCGCGTCGGGTGCCTCGATAGGGTGAGCGTCATGGCGCTGGCCCTCGAGTTCACCGACGTGACGGTCCGCCGTGGTGACGCGATCCTGCTCGACGGTGTCACCTGGTCGGTGGAGGAGGACGAGCGCTGGGTCATCCTGGGCCCCAACGGTGCCGGCAAGACCACCCTGCTCCAGGTCGCGGGAGCGCTCCTGCACCCCACCTCGGGCACCGCCACCATCCTCGAGGAGACGCTGGGCTCGGTCGACGTGTTCGAGCTGCGTCCCCGGATCGGGATGTCCTCGGCGGCCATCGCGGAGCGGGTCCCCCGTCACGAGCGCGTCGCCGACCTGGTCGTGTCGGCGTCGTACGCCGTGGTGGGGCGCTGGCGTGAGCGCTACGACCTCATGGACGAGCAGCGTGCCGACGACCTCCTCGTGGAGCTCGGGGTGGCGGACCTCGCCGACCGGACCTTCGGCACGCTGAGCGAAGGTGAGCGCAAGCGCGTGCAGATCGCGCGGGCCCTGATGACCGACCCCGAGCTGCTGCTGCTCGACGAACCCGGGGCGGGGCTCGACCTCGGCGGCCGCGAGGACCTGGTGGCGACGTTGTCGCGGCTCGCCTATGACGCCGACGCACCGGCGACGGTCCTGGTCTCTCACCACCTCGAGGAGATCCCACCCGGGTTCGGCCACGCGCTGTTGATGCGCGACGGCCGGGTCGTGGCAGCGGGCCTCATCGAGCAGGTGCTGACGGAGGCCAACCTCGCCGCCACCTTCGGCATGCCCTTCGTGGTCACCTCGGTCGACGGCCGCTGGACCGCCCGCCGCGACCTGCGGCACCGCGCCACCTGACGGGTGGCTGGGGCGCCGCCGCGGTGGGCGGCGAAGGACCGATATCCTCCGGATCCGACAACGGGGAGCCGATAGGGTCGTGTCATGAACGAGTTCATGGACTGGCTGAGCCGACACCAGCCGGAGACCTGGCTGGGGCTTGCCATCGTCCTCGGGCTCGCGGAGATGTTCAGCCTCGACCTGATCCTCGCCATGCTCGCCGCGGGCGCCCTGGTCGGCATGCTGGCCGCCATCATCGGGTTCCCGTTCGCCGTCCAGGTGCTGGCGGGTGCCGCCGCGTCGGTCGCGCTGCTGGCCCTGTTGCGGCCGTCGCTGGTCAAGCGGCTCCACAACGGCCCCGAGCTCATGACGGGCCACGCCAAGCTCGTCGGCCGCGAGGCCGTCGTCACCGCCGCGATGTCCCAACACCAGCCCGGCCGGATCAAGCTGGCCGGCGAGATCTGGACCGCCGAGCCCTATGACGACTCGCTCGTCATCGACGAGGGCGAGACCGTGCAGGTGCTCCAGATCCGCGGCGCCACCGCCTACGTCACCCCGGTTCCCAAGCTCGAGTCCTGAGCACGCGCACATCCGCGCAACGAGAGGAAGGCTCCCATGCCCCCCACCTTCGCCCTGGTCCTGTTGGCCCTGGTGCTGCTGTTCGTGGTGGTCCTGCTCAGCAGGACCGTCCGGATCATCCCGCAGGCCCGCGCCGGGATCGTGGAGCGGTTCGGCAAGTACAAGCAGACGCTCCCGGCCGGGCTCAACGTCGTGGTCCCGTTCATCGACCGGGTCCGCTACCTCATCGACCTGCGCGAGCAGGTGGTGAGCTTCCCGCCCCAGCCGGTGATCACCGAGGACAACCTGGTCGTCTCGATCGACACCGTCATCTACTTCCAGGTCACCGACCCGATCGCGGCGACCTATGAGATCGCCAACTACATCACGGCGGTCGAGCAGCTCACGATGACCACGTTGCGCAACATCGTCGGTGGCATGGACCTCGAGCAGACGCTCACCAGCCGCGAGGAGATCAACAACGGTCTGCGCGGCGTCCTCGACGAGGCCACCGGCAAGTGGGGCATCCGCGTCAACCGTGTCGAAATCAAGGGCATCGACCCGCCGCCGTCGATCAAGGACTCGATGGAGAAGCAGATGCGCGCCGACCGTGACACGCGGGCCGCCATCCTCTCCGCCGAGGGACAGCGACAGTCGCAGATCCTGACCGCCGAGGGCGAGAAGCAGGCCGCCATCCTTCAGGCGGAGGGTGCCCGGGAGTCCCAGATCCTGCGCGCCCAGGCCGACCGTGAGGCGGCCATCCTGCGGGCCCAGGGTGAAGGCCAGGCGATCCAGACCGTGTTCCAGGCCATCCACGACGGCCAGCCCGACCAGTCGCTGCTGGCCTACCAGTACCTCCAGATGATGCCCAAGCTGGCCCAGGGCGACGCCAACAAGATCTGGGTCATCCCCTCGGAGTTCAACAAGGCGCTCGAAGGGCTCGGCTCGACGGTGAGCCAGCTCCAGGGCATTCCCCAGTCCGCCACGCCCCGGGTGAGGGTCGACATGGGGTCCACCGACCGGGTCCAGCTGGCCGGTTCGTCGGCCGACGCCGAGCTGTCCAAGACCAGCGCCGCCGTCGAGGCGGCGATCGCCGAGGCGCAGACCGCTGCCAACCCGGGAGCGGCGTCGGGTGAGCACCGGGCCGAGCCCGCGGACGACGTGCCGCCGGCGCCTCCCGCACCCCCGGCGCCGGGAGAGCCCTACCAGCCGTGACACCGGCGCGGTGAGCCTGTGGCAGATGGCGGCCATCCTCCTGGCGGGGATGGCCGCCGGCACGATCAACACCCTGGTCGGCTCGGGCACCTTGATCACGTTCCCGACCCTGTTGGCCTTCGGCATCCCACCGGTGACCGCCAACGTCTCCAACAACGTCGGGCTGGTGACCGGATCGCTGTCGGGCACCCTGGCCAGCCGGGCCGAGCTCGTCGGACAGGGGCGACGCAACTGGCGCCTCGGACCGGCCTCGCTGCTCGGTGGCGCGGTCGGCGCCATCCTGTTGCTGGTGCTGCCCTCGTCGGTCTTCGCGGCCGTGGTCCCGGTCCTCATCGGTCTCGGGGTCGTGCTGGTCATCTTCCAGCCCCGGATCTCGGCGTGGGTCGCGCGCCGCCACGAGAGCCTGGGGGGCCTGCCGGAGGACGGTGCGTGGTGGGTGCGCCCGGGCGTCGCGCTGGCCGGCGTCTATGGCGGCTACTTCGGAGCGGCCCAGGGCGTGCTGCTGATGGCCATCCTGGGCAACGGGGTCGACGACAGCCTGCAGCGGCTCAACGCGACCAAGAACCTGCTGTCGACGGTCGTCAACGGCATCGCCGCGGTGTTGTTCATCGCCCTCGAGCACATCGACTGGACCGTGGCCGGTCTCATCGCAGCCGGCGCGGTCGTCGGTGGTCAGCTCGGCGCACGCGTAGCACGGCGGTTGCCGTCCGCCGTGCTACGCGGCGTCATCGTGCTGGTCGGCACGGTCGCGCTCGGGGTCTTCGTCAGCCGATCTTGAGGACCCGGGTGCCGCCCGCGAAGTGGTCGTGCCACGCCTGGCGGTTGACCGTGTCGTTGTTGATGCCGACGGCGATCATGATGACGGCGACCAGGCCCAGGACCCCACCGACCAGGCTGCCGATGATCGGGATGATGGTCAGCAGGCTGGTGGCGTAGAAGATGTTGCGCCGGATCGCCTGCTCCAGCGTCGGGTTGCTGACCCCGTCGGGGCCGACGGTCTTGAGCTTCATCACCATCTTGCCGACGGTCTGGCCGCGGGTGGACTCCATGAAGGCGTAGTAGCCCAGGAAGATCGCCACGTCGATGATCGACGTCACCAGGTAGTAGAGGAACAGCTCACCGCGGGAGTAGATGAAGCCGTGGAGGAACAGCGGGCTGATGATCAGGCCGATGATGAAGTAGACGACGCCGAAGAGGACGCCATCGATCAGGCGGGCCAGGAAGCGGTCCACCAACTCGCCGGGTCGGGGCCCACCCGGCACCGGGGGCGGCGGCGGGGGCGCGGGATAGCCATAGCCGGGAGGCGGCTGCTCGGACATGAGGACTCCTTCACGAAAGGGCCGGCGACCGGGGCCGGTCACCGGCGACGAAGCGAGTATGTCGCGGTCCGGACCCCGTTGCACGGCTCCGGGCTAGACGTCCACGCGCGTGTCGCGGGACTCGACGTAGGCACCCAGCCAGCGGTCGATCTCGTCATAGACCCGGGCCCGCGGCTCCGGTCGTGACAGGACGACGTCGTGGATGGCGCCGTCGACCGAGACCACGGTGACCCGGCGTCCGACGGCGGTCGCCCAGCGGCGCATCTGGCGCACGTCGAGCACCACGTCGGTGCTGAAGACCTCGTCGTTGAGCTCGGTGGCGCGGCCCGTCGCGCCGGACGTGATGACGAGCACCGGTCCCTGGACGTCGAGCCCCCGGTGGAGCTCGGCGTGACCGCGCCGGATCGCGCGGGCCCAGCCCGCGAACACCGGCCAGGACTCCGGCGGCTTCCAGGACAGGTCGTAGTCCCACTCGCCGGAGAAGTCGCGGTGGAGGGCCTGGGCATAGATGGTCCCGCGGGCCCGGGGGATCTCGCGCCGCGGCTGGTAGGACCC
>JAXLSN010000047.1:0-31826 GCA_046330595.1 Nocardioidaceae bacterium | reverse complement strand
TCGCCTTGTTCACCGCGTAGCATCTCCGCAAGCCCAAGGGTCCACACTCGAAGCGGAGCGTCGAGGCCACCATGAGTTTCAGTGCAACCCGACTGACTTGTTACGCGCTTCTGAGCGCGTTCGAGCAAGACATGCGCGATGCAATCGACCTGCATTTTGGCGACCGCCCCATCCATGAGGTGCTTTCGAAAGACAGAGCAGAAAGAGCGGAGGCGCGCCGGAGCAAGGACGGTCTCCGACCGGCTCGGAGTCTCGCCGGCCTGTTGCCCTACTTGGACTTCAGCGATAGCTACGAGCTGCTCGCTGCGAACAAGCCGCATCTCCCAGACGAGCTCCGAGATTCACTGCGTGCGGTCGCACCTCGCGTCGATAGGGTCGTTGCGATTCGAAACCGAGTTGCGCACACACGGCCCATGGAGATCGATGACCCAGCGACTCTTCTAGATCTGGCCGAACTCCTAACTACAGCCACTGACCTCTGGCCGTCCGTTATTGAGACAGTCGAACGCTTGAGAGCGGACCCTGCGTACGTACTGGGCTTGACCATAACTCTACCTGCTGATCCGGATAGGGCACCGCAACACAACCTTCCGGTGCCGGACTTCGACGAAACCGGCTTCTTCGGGCGCCAAGAGGAACTCAGGAGGATCAAGAAAGCCATCAAGGGGGCCTACCCAGTAGTTTCAATTCTGGGGGACGGAGGCATTGGGAAGACTTCAATCGCACTAAAAGTCGCCTACGAGCTCCTCGATGAAACCAATCAGCTGTTTGACGCCTTCGTGTGGGTCACTGCCAAGGCAACCATTCTAACCGTCAACGAGATCAAGCGCATCAATGGCGCCATCGAATCTTCACTGGGGCTATTTGCTAAAGCGGCAGAGGAACTAAGCGGCGGTTCAGATGGTGAACCAATCTCGGAAGTTCTCTCCTATATGGAGAACTTCCGGATCTTGCTGATACTCGACAATCTGGAGACAGTCCTTGACCAAAGACTGCGGGACTTCTTGCTCGACCTGCCGCTTGGCAGCAAGGTCATAATTACGAGCCGCATTGGCCTCGGGATTGAGAATCCTGTGCAACTCCAGCCGCTATCGGACGACGACTCATCTCGAATGCTTCGAGCACTGGGACGAATTCGCAATGTTGAGGCTCTCCGCACATTGCCGCAGGAGGCTCTCGACGGCCTGGCGCAACAGATGACCGGCCATCCCGCCTACATCCGCTGGTTCGTAGCGGGGCTCCAAGTCGGTCGCCGCCCTGAGGACCTCATTTCCAGCAATGAATTGTTGCTCGATTTCTGCATGTCCAATGTCTACGAATACCTTAGCGAGGCGGCTCGAGCAGCAGTCCGCTGCATGCAAACCTTGCCCGGTGGGCACAACCAAGCTGAGTTGGCCTTCCTTAACGACTTCGCGGCTGCACAAACGCAAGCCATACTCCTCGAACTTCTAACCACGAACTTCGTGCAGATGTCGAGTCAGAATTCCGGCGAGACGCTCGACACAGTCTATCAACTGTCCGATTTCGCGAGACAGTACCTAGACAAGCATCACGCAGTCGCACACGAAGAGCGGACGTGGCTCCTCAGCCGGGCCGAGGAGCTCACCGAGTTGGGCTTCCAACTCTCGGTCGAGAGCACGGCGACGCCCTACGCCGCCGAGACGGTGCTGGTCCGCGGACTGGGCGACGTTCACGCTGCGCGCCTGCTCCGTGACGCGGTTCTACACGCCTCATTCGATCCAGCGACGGGCCTGGCGCTCTGCAAGGAGGCGCAGATCTTAGCCCCTTCCTACTACGAGACTTGGCGAGTCGAAGGGCACCTTCATTCGGTGGACCTGGATCATGTCAGTGCACATGCAGCCTTTGAGCGAGCCCTGGAGCTTGCTCCCCAATCGCCCGTGCTTCTCTTTCACTTCGGCAACTACCTGTTAAATGAGGCCGGCGATCCGCGGCGTGGCTTGCAGATGTTGCAGGCCGGCGCACGCCTCGACTCGGAGAGTCCCGAATTGGCGGGTCAGATATCCTGGGCGCATTACTGTCTTGGCGACATGCGGGCCGCCGTTGATTCGGTTGCACACCTGGTGGGGTTACGGGGTAGCAGTGCCAATGAGCGTAAAGCTGCATGCGTGGTCGCTCTCCGAGCTGCTAACGCTGCATTGAATGAAACTTCTGCCAGGAGAGATCCCGAACCAGCTATCCAGTTGGTTGAGTCAACGGTCGAGGCGATCGAACGGGTCAACCCCAACCAACTCCGTCATGAGGCGCTTGATCGGATGATCCTACTGAGAGACCAGGTCACAACCCTCATCTCAGGCGGAAACTATCTGAGCGAAAGGGCGGACGCATGCGCCGTGCGCTTAGACAGAATCAGAGTCAAGTCGGAACCAAGCGAGCCCAGCAGAGTTATCGGGACAGTGAAGAACATCGTGGTCGACAAACGATATGCGTTCTTGCGTCACGATTCGCTCGACTACTTCTTCCACTACAAAGATCTCGTTGACCGGTTGGATTGGGATGGCATGGCCGCGGGGGACACCTGTGTATTCGTCGCTCGCCCCAATACCCTTCGCGGCCCCAAGGCAGAAGCGGTGCGAATCCTTACCTAGGATCCGGGGCAGGAGGGCGCGAAATGCTTTCACAGTCAGGCCGGCTCACCATGGTCCACGTCCACGACTGGACTGCGCCTCCTCAGCGGCGTCGCAGCATCTGCATGCTTGTCCATCCGTCTCGACACGTCCTATCAGTTCCCCCCGTGTCGGGAGAGCGACCATGACGCCCCGCTCTTGCCGTCCCGGCCTTCGCGGCGACTAATGTTGCAGCCAACGGGCGCGGGATCGAGCAAGAAGTCAGCCCACCGTGGCCGCGAACGGGCCGTATCAGGATGAAGTCACGACTGGACCGAGACGCTCGAAGGTGGCCTCCCAAGGAGGCGCTCACGCCATTCCAGCCTGAGGTCAAGATCGAGACTGTGTCTCGCTTTGGCGTCGCGTATCGCTCGCGCCTCGGCGAGGTTGCAGAGTTGCGTAAGCAATTCCGCGACCGGGGGTCCGGGTTTTACCCGGAAGTGCGGTATCGCAAACTTGAATCTCCCACGAACGCGACCTGACTGAGACGTGGTCGAGCGCGCATACTGGCATGTGCAGTCGGATATTAGACCGACTGGGTATCCAGTCATGTCCTGGATGGTCTCCTCCAATGCGGTCCTCATGAGCTCTAGCACGATCTCAGGGCTAACGGACACTTGACTAGAGGAGCGGGAAACTTCCCAATGGGACCAAACTGCAATCGCTGGGTGGAACGAGGCCTCCGAGAGCAGCACTCGCGGACGCCCGATCAGCAGAAGGTAATCCCTCGCCACACTTACGTCTACGAGTTCTGCTGCCTGCGACGCCTCGGCGACACCAAGGACGTCATCCCGATCCGTCAAGGACATGAATCCCGAACGCATGTTCTCGAACTGGACCGCCGCAACCTCTGCGTCGGCATCCGTTCTTTCGAACCAAGTGTTGCGAGCCACTGTCAGATTTATCACGGCGACGTCACCGAAGGCAGTAACGCTGATGCCGGCTAACCCCCCACCTGTCGCTCGCAGCAGCGACAGGCATGCATACGTAGAGCCTACGCGGGCGGGACCGATAACAACCACAGGCTGAAAGGCTTCCACACTGTCGCTGTTCGGGAGCGGGGTATCCGGTTCGCCAAACTCCTCCACCACGCCAAACCAGTCACCGCGAACCTTCCCGAGCCGCCGGTCACCAACGTGGAAAGTGTGTCCGCGGCTACGCGCGAATTCGAGAAGCGCTCGTTCGAAGGCTAGCCGCACTCGAGGACTGCCCTTCGGAAATCCAATAGCAAATCGAACAGCCGCTCCGGTGGCCGCCCTCGGCCTCTCCCTCGAGCCGTCGCCGACCGAATCTAGCCGGGGCTTCCTAAACGGCGCGACAGGACCATGCATGTATAAGATGGGGGATCCGGAAGACTCCGATCCGCCATCGCTGGCGAGATCGGCTACTTGGAGAGTTGCCTCCAGCAGCGCCCCCGCGAAGTCCTTGCCTAGGATATCAGGAGTATTGAAGCATAAGAGATATTCGCAAACGAATGCGTCCTCATAGATGAACGCGGGCGAAGGACTGAGGGAGACCCGGAATGCGTCAGTGCCGGCTCTGGCGGCAGCTTCGAGAACGCTGGGATAGGCGGTAGTTTGAGTCCCCAATCCTCGATCAGCGTGACCAAGACCGACGGAAGTTACATGCATTCCGGGACTGTATTGAAGGTAGTCGGTTACACGCTGTTCTTGGACTTCAACCGCGACCTGGCGGATCCGAGAGCGGGGCGCTGCAGCAATGCGGCCGCGGGCCCTAAACCCAGTCCCAGAGGTAATCGCGACATCCAGCACCACGGGCCCGGTCGACGCTCGACTCCCCCGCGCCGCGTTGCTAACCAGCGCTAGAGGATTCTGCTCAAGCCCTGTCACGGCTGTGCCTTCCGGACCGTCTGCGAGGCGAACGTCGTTCCCGATGGGGATGGTCCGGCAGGGCTAGCACCAGTTGCTGCCGCCACCCACCTAGGCAATCCCTCGTTCGAGACGGTGGACTGTCGACGCCTCCGCCTCCGCGTCCAAACGTCGAGTTGGAGCGAAGCCAGCAAGAGGCCCAGTGCCCATACGCATGCCTGAAAGTAGGCTCCGGGGGTGTCGGCTTCGCGGACCGCAACCCCGCAGGCCAGCGCCGTGGTTAGCGCGACCGCCGCAAACGCGGTCCTCCTCGGGAATGTCCGCAGCCTTCCAACAACAGTGTTGCCCTCAGGAAAACTGATCCTGGCGATGAGGATACCTGGAACGAGGAGCAGCAATGCGACGAGTGCGTCCGCGTTCTCGAGCTTCATAGGCTGTGAGGTAGGTGCGCTGTATACCCATTCGAGATCACCCACGGCTACATACCCAATGAGGCCAATCAGACCAACGAGGCACGCTAGGAGCCAGCGCACGGCATCGGATAACGCTGGCGAGTCATCGACGAGCCGGGCGTGAGCCGCCGCGCTTACACTGGTCGACATGCTCCGGGACTGTACGGGCCACGTGCGCCGGTTCCAGCCAAGGTGGCCGGCGTATTCCCTGGGATCGTTGTCCCAAAGCAGCGATTCAGATAGTTGAAGCTCGGCCAGTTTTTGACTGAGTCTCTTGAGGGGCTCAGCCCGCCCGAGTTCTTCGGTCAGCCGGAGGTGTAGCAGGTGTCCGTCGGCGTTCATCTTTGAGAGTGCGACTAATCGCTGCAGCGTCTCAGTGTCCGAGGTCCAGACGCCTTCGGATAGTTTGGCGCCATTGAGCTCCCAGTCACGCCAGGCCGCACCACCTATCTGACCCAATCGCGATCGAATGACTCCGCGTATCCGCGACACGAGGCTCTGAAGTTCGTGCTCGATCAGCTTGGCTCCGGCGTCGTGCGCGTCTATGTCCTGAGGAGAAGGGATCATTGTTACATCATCCCGAGCAGTCGTTGATAGCGCCGCGAGTGTCTCCGAGATGTAGTCCACCTCTTCCCCATCTTCGTCAGTCACGAGAACGAGTTGACGGATCTTGACGTCTTTGTCGACGCTCAGATTGACGTGGAAGGAGCGGACGTTGGGTGCGATCTCGGTTCTGTAGACGAAACCAAGCTCCTGTCCAATTGGCAAATTGGCGGTAATCGCTCTCTTCATCCTGTCGAGCCATGTGTCATTCGCCCATTCGGGTCGGACTGGCAGTGCCTTGTAAGTGAATGTTGAACGTGGCTCGCTCGCTGGAACGGCACCGACTACGAAGTAGTCTTGGGCGGCCATCGTAAGCAGCTGGAGAAAGGGATCATCGTCTTCCGGGAATAACTCCTCGAACATCTCGATGGCTCGTGTTTTTATTTGCTGCGTACTGTAGGGGTTCTGGGGTGTCTGACGTGAATGCTCTGCGACGATGCCAGTGCTCGACCCATTTTGGAGGAAGTCGCTCTCAAAGCGCTCTCCCCAATTGATGATGTCTCGATATCCTTGGGATCCTCCACGGTGAATGAGTTCCATGAGTGCCCGCTCCAGTACCCAGGTGGATCGGTCGCCGTGCCGAGTCGCCCTCTCGATGGCGCTTTCGCTTCGGGCTCGTACCCGCTCCGCTGAAAGAATCCTCTCAAAGATGGCAAGCGTCCCAGCGGCCACCAGTTCAACTGTTCGCCTGAAGGACATTCGAAGCACGGCGTCCCCGTGCTGATTCGTGATCGTAATGGGTGACAGGTCGCTCCTTGTGTTTCTGGTTATCGGCATCCAGTAGCTCAGAGCGTCAGATCCCCGTGAGGGCGTTCGTAAGTTGTCGAGTGTCGACGGGTCGACAGCCGAAAGGTCGACGTCCACAGTCACGTGACGGTCCATCAGGTCACTTCTAACAAGCGTAAGGCTCTCCGAGACGCGGAGCACATGATCCAAGTTCAAACCCGCTTGCAGAAGCGCCAACCCCATGTCTTTGTCCTGCTTCGAGACACCTGTTGCCGAAGTTGGAGGGGCCATCGCGGAGACGATTTCGCTGATCGCCATAGAGACAGACTGCTGCACCTATACTCCTTCGGGCTTCGTGATACCTGCGCAAGGATGCCAGTGAGCGCTCGTTTGGGCTAGAGCGCCAGCCATGAACGCTCGTGACAACGGCATTGGCAAGCGCTGCCGCTGCCACCGGATTCGTTTCCCCGCCTGCCATGACCGTGGCCAGAGCCGCCTCCCGGCGTTCTACCGCTTGCCGTCCGGTTGGGGCCGCATGTCGCGCCGACTGAGTCGCAGTATCACCCCCGCGAGAGCCCCCATGACGCTCCGCCGCGAGCGGTCACGGTATACCGCCGCTTGTGCGATGGTCCAGAGCTCGCGGTGTAAGCCGAGGGCCCCGAGGGGGTGGTCGCCATTCAGGTTCAGAGCCGCGTCGGCACGTAAGGCACCTGAGACCCTCGAGGCGTTCGTCAAGCCGGTGCCGAGACAGACGCACGTACACAGGTTCCAGACCACCACGGCAGTCTGGGCATTCGTGGGTGTCGATCGGAACGAGTCGGGGTTCGCGGCCAAGCAGTGTGCTCCCGAGATCCCCCCACTCAAGTTCGTCAGGTGTGTAGTCGGCGATCGCCTTGCCGCTGACCTGGTACACAAGAACCGCCACGGTGACGAACACTCCGGTGACCACCCAGAGCGCAGAGGCGATCAAGAGAACGTAGCCCGCACCCGTTCGCGCCTGGGCTATCCGATGAGCCGTGATGTCGAGGGCCATCCCCCATCATCTCTCCGGTGCTTGGGCGAGCGCCAACACCAACTATGGGGATCGACAACCTTCCCCGCGTCACCTTGCCGGGAACCACACCGTCCGAGGTGCGTCTCTTCGCCGCGAGAGCGGCCATGTCACTCCGCCGCGTATCCGGCACCGCGCAGTAGATCTGATCCGCCAGCTAGTGGTCGCCGGAGATAGCCTCGCGGCCATGACGCCCAGTGAGGCAGCACGGATCGTGGACAGCCGAGACGGACCGGCCTTCGTCGCGCTCATGAGGGACGCCGATGCGGAGTTCGAGGACGATTCCTTCGAGCCCGCAGTCGCGGACGCGCTTCGCGCTGAGCCGGAGTTGATCCGCCGTTGGCATCTGTGGAGTCGGGACCAGCGATGGACGCCAAGTGCCTTCGTTGAGGGCCTCGAGACTGGCTGGTACGACGGGGGCAACCGACACGTCCGTACTCACCAAGACCAGGCGTCGGCGGTGGCCGACTTCATCCACCGCATGGCCAGCTGGATGGCGCAGCGCCGGGTGATCGAGTTCGACCAGTAATGCGCTCACATGCCGCGATCACGGGTGTCCCACTCCGCCGCCCGACGGGTGCACTCTCATACCGATGAGCGGGCCACGTGCAGCGTCGGCTGAGACACTGCGAGCGTGTTCGGATTGGATGTTGACACGGACGTGAGCGGGCTGGCGGGGGTGCCGGTTGGAGTCGATCGACCTGACCGAGCACCAGGTGCAGTTGCGCCTGGACAGCCGGAACCGGATCACGCTGAGCATCGAGTCCGCGTTCGCCATAACGCCTGGTGGCGGCGACAGGAGCATGTTCGACCGTCCACGCGACGGTGCTCAGGCACTGGCAGATCGACTCGGCGTCGAAGTCGTCGATGCCCGCGTCACACAGCCCGGGACGTTAACGCTCCGCTGGGATGACGGGTCGATCCTTGAGGTCTTCGACTCCAACGAGCACTACGAGAGTTACCAGATCCAACTCGGTGAACGGCTCATCGTCGTCTGACCCGGGCGCCCTCCAAAACCGCAGGAGGCCTGCAGCACGGGGCCGCGCACTTCTGCCGCTGCGAGGTGTCCCCTATCGCCGCCTGCCGGGCGATCGCCTGTGCGCGGATCCGCTGCGTTCGGGGCGTTAGCGATCCCGGCCGCTCACGACATGGGCGCCGGGCTTTCGTTGAGCAGTGGACGTCCTGTTGTTTCGGCCCCTGGAGCTCAGCGCGACCGGGGTTCACGTGCGTAGGCTGCCTTCGTGGCCCCGCTAGACGAGTTGAGGTCGCTGCTTGCCGCTGAGCAGCGACGTCAGCCGAGCCCGCTGGCGTTCTACCCAGATCCAGCCGGACCGATTCCCCGAGGTTCCCATATCGGGTTGGAGCCCTGGGCCGTCGAGACAGCCGAGCGCATCCATCAGATCGCCGGAGACTCCGTGCGACTGATGGTCGGTTCCCTTCCCTATCCCCCGCAGAGCCAGTGGCCGCCCCCGAGACCGATCATCGGGCGACCCGCATCCGAGTTGGGACTCTCAAGCACCTGGGATCCACCAAGGGTCGCCTCCGGGCACGCGATCAGCCACCCTTGCGTGATCACCAACGCCGTGGCGACGACCGTCACCGTGGTCGACCCAGAGGTCTTCATCCTCGATGAGGCAGAGCAGGTCGTCGTCGGCGCGGCTGGCATAAGCGATGACGGTGGCAGCCGTTACGTGCTGGAAGGACATGCGAGCGTGACCGCGTGGCTGACCGTCGGCACCGAATCGTTGGATCCCTCGTTGGGATATGCAGTCCCAGCAGGACGTTGGCGATGCGTGATCAGGTTGGGCGTCACCGGCGGCGAGGTGTGGACCAACTCCCTTCCTCTTCTGATCACCTCGGCGGCAGGCTCGCGCGGATAGGCTCGCGGCCACGCGGACCCTGCTGGCTCTGCCCAAAGGCTGACTCCAGGCTGAGTGGAATGATGCGGCTGTGAGGTTGTCGTCGACGTTCTTGCGTGAGGCGTTCGACGTCCCCCTGGACCAATTTGGCTTTCGTCGCGCTGGCCGGCGGCAGGTATGGATGAGGTCGGCCGGCTTTGTCGAGCATGCCGTCTCATTAGAGTGGTCCTGGACCTGCTGGTCGGTGCGCTGGGACATCGTGAACCCCGCGGTGGGGCAGCTGCTTTATGGCAAGCTCGCCGAGCCCTACGAGGTCGCGTACTCGGGTTTCATCACTGGGCAGGCGTTGTCTCGCCTCCAAGATGGAGTTGTCGGGTACTTCGGTCCGGAGGACGTTCAAAATGATCCGTTGCTGGCGCAGGGCGTTGGGCAGGGAGCCACGCAGGTCGCGATGTGGACGGAGGACTTCACGTCCGTTCGCGGGATCATCGAGTACCTGACGCAGCGGCCAGGGGAGAAGCTTCTAGACCCGCGGGGGATCCTCCCCGGCACGTGGCCACATCGGCTCTTCGTTGCGGCTGCGGTTGCGGTCACTGCTGGCGAGCCTGATGGCCGCCATCTTGCGGAGCTAGCGATCGAGGCCATAGCGCCGTGGCGCGGACGCTCGACCGACGAGGGGATCGCTCGGCTCCGGGCGGCGTTGGGTTAGGCGCAGAAGCGACGCCGCAGGTAGTCGACAAACCGAATTCTCCTTATCGCCGCCAGCCGGGCAAGACAGACCACGCCGATCGCGGGCTACGCAGACGACCACGCCGAGCGAAGCCGATCAGCCACGTCAAGCATGCTCGCAAGAGCGGTTCGATCACGCTCCTCAGGCGCGACTGCCGTCTCGACCCCCAGTTGCTCCACGACGGCTGCAACAAACGGTGCCGCCCCGTACTGGCGTTCAACGTCTCGCTTGATGTAGGTGACCAGCGTGGGCACGACGTCCTCCCCGATCACGGTGGCGGCCGCGACAGAAAGGGGCGGCGCTGTCAACGTGCCTCGACAGAGTCCGACCGCGTCCATCAAGGCCTCTCCGACCTGATCACGGCCGAACCTGAGGCTGAACCAGGAACCCATAACAACAGGCCGCCAGTGATCCGGGGCCAGCAGTTGCCTCACTTCAGCCTCGGTCGCCCCCCACCCCGCAGAGACCAGGTCCTCCCACAACGCGTCGGCATTGGTCAGCGCGTTGAGCCCCATCATCTTCAGGTAGAACGGGTAGGCCAAGCGCCTCTCCACGGGATCCACGATCGACACGGTAGAACGGCGAAGTCGCCGCCGACCTGAATCGAATGCCCGCACATCCGGCTGCCACCGCGGTGTCCCCTATTGCCGCCTGTCGGGGCGCTGCTGGGCCTGGTTCAGGACCCGCGGTAGACGTCGCGTCGGTGGTCGATGCGGAGCACGATCACTTCGTGCAGGCCCTCATTGACTCGGTACAGGACTCGGTAGGTGCCTCGACGCGCGGAGTAGATCCCGGCCAGATCACCGCGAAGCGGTTTGCCCACACGCTGAGGGTTCTCCACCAAGGCGCCGGTAAGGAATTCGATCGCTGCGGTCGCCACGGCCTCGGGCAACTGCCGTTGGATCGACCGAACGGCCGGCGGGGTCACGACGAGGCTCGTAGGGCTCGTCGGTGGTCACGGCCGCAACGACCGGACGGCGTCACTGCCGCGAACTACGTCGCCAGCACGGTAGGCGGCGTCGGCTTCGCGGATGTCGGCCAACGCCTCGGAGTCACCAAGGATCTCGAGGGTCTCCTCGAGCTGGGCGAGGTCGTCGGGGCTGAGGATGACCGCGGCGGGACGGCCGTTGCGGGTGACCGTCACCCGGTCGTGCTCGTGTTCTACCCGGTCGACGACCTCGCTGAAGTGGTCGCGGACCTCCCGCAAGGACTCCTACTCATGGCCACAATTGTGGCGCCCCCGAAGAGGGCGCGCAAGCCCTTCCACCTGCCGATCTGCGGACGCCCACTTCGCCGCGTGTCACTCCGCCGCGAGCGGCCATGACTCCGCCGGGAAGCGCCGTCGCTCGCGAGGCGCAACTTCGCCACGGACCGCCTGGGTCTGTGTGGCCGGTGCCGAGGTGCTCGAGGAGGGGACGTGCCGGTTTGCGATGCGTCGGCTGGGTACCCGCATCCGGTGTCTCTCTCCCGGTGATGACCAGGGGACAGGTCGTACGAGCGGGGGTGCTGCTGGCCTCACGGGCTGCCTGGTGCCGCGTGAATGGGTCGATGTGGCAAACCTGATGTCAATGGCCAGCTCGCTGTCCCCGCTGGTGGCCAACTGAAAGTCCCCACCCCTCGCTGTTTGTCAGGTCGTCTTGAGTCGGGTTCCTCCGTTCGTCCTGGCTTGTTTCATGCGGTAGGAGTCACCGTCGGTGACGACGGTGTGGCAGTGGTGCAGGAGCCGGTCGAGCATGCTGACGGCGGTGGTGTGTTCGGGTAGGAACCGTCCCCAGGACTCGAAGGGCCAGTGGGATCCGATGCCGAGTGAGCGTCTCTCGTAGGCGGCCGCGACGAACCGGAACAGCAGCTGTGCGCCGGTGTCGTCGAGCGGTGCGAAGCCGAGCTCGTCGACCAGGATCAGGTCGTTGCGTAGCAGGGTGTCGATGAGTTTCCCGACCGAGTTGTCGGCCAGCCCGCGGTAGAGGGTTTCGACCAGTTCAGCAGCGGTGAAGTATCGGACTCGGTGACCTGCCCCGACGGCAGCGATCCCGAGTGCGATCAGGGTGTGGGACTTCCCGGTGCCGGCCGGACCGATCATGCACACGTTCTCCGCGGCCCGGATCCATTCCAACGACGACAGGTAGTCGAACGTCGCGGGCGGGATCGATGAGGCGGCGACGTCGAACTCCTCGAGCCTCTTGGTCACCGGGAACGCTGCTTGCCGCATCCTGGTCCGGGCGTTGGATGCTTCACGTGAGGCGATCTCGGCTTCGATGAGGGTGCGCAGGAACTCCTCGGGCTTCCAGCGTTGGGTCTTCGCGGTGACGAGCAGCTCGGGTGCCAGCCGGCGCATCGCGGCCATCTTGAGCCGGCGGAGTCCTTCGTTGAGGTCGGCGGGCAGCGGTGGTGGGGTCGTGGCGGTCATGACACCTCACCCCCATCGAGCCCCTCGATCGGTGGCTGGATGGCGTAGGCGTCCAGGGATCGGGTCGGGACGGTGGGCAGGGTCATCACCAGCGCCTGTCCGGCTGGTGTGGGTCGGGGTGCGTGGCCGTTGGTGGCCAGGATCGATCGGAGGTCGTCGGCTCGCCACCTGCCGAACGCGACGGCCCGTTCCAAGGCTGCGACCAGGGCGCCGGTGCCGTGGGCGGCGCCCAGGGTGAGGATCTCGACGATCTCGGTGTTGAGCATGGTGACCCCGGCCGCGGCGGCGCCGGTGAGGAACTGCTCGGCGACCGGCCCCAGGGCGAGGAACTCCCGCTCGACCGCCGTCTTGGGACGTGCACCGCGACTCGGCGCGGGACGGGGTCGGTCGTAGTGGGCGTCATCGATGCTGGTCTCACCCGGCGCGACCAGCCCGTGTTCGGCGTGGATCTCACCGGTGACCGGCTCGATCACCCGCAGCACCCGGTCGCGCTCGTCGACCAGCACCGTCACGACCCGCCCGATCAGCCGGTTGGGCACCGAGTAGCGCGCTGAGCCGAACCGGATACACGAACTTGTCGACCTTCCGGGTGATCGGCGCCGGACCGACCTCGAGCCGCAGCGACGGCAGGCTCGCCGAGCGGCTCGTACTCCCCACCACCACCATCGACGCCGCGTAGCCGCGTCACCGGGACCGCAGCGATCTCGCTGTGCCGGCGGCCGTTGACCTCCACACACCACGCCGCGGCGCGCCGTTGAGCCCCGCATACCCACCGGCCCACGGGTCGTCGTCGAGGCTCGAGCGGCGTGAGGAGGTCGTGTTTGGCGTAGCCGACCAGGTTCTCCACGATGCCCTTGGACTCCGGGTCCGCGGCGCGACAGAAGTCGGGCCGGAAGCGGTAGTGGGACGCGAACCGGACGTAGTCGGGTGCCGGGACCACCACGTTCGCGACGACGTTGCCCTTCAAACACGCCATCGGTCGGCCAGCACGAGCCGGGGACACCGCCGAGGCTCCTCGAAGCACTCCGCCAACAGGCCCAGGGTGGTCGCTTGCTGCTCATCAGGGGCGAACCGGACGAACCGGTAACGCGACCACGCCAGCACCGCGCAGAACACATGCGTGCGACGACCGGCCAGGACCTCGGTGCCCCAGTCGAGCGCCAACACCTCACCCGGCGTCCAGATCGCCGGACGCCGCCCCGCGGCACGGGCCTGCCCGATGCGCCACTGCCGCCTCGCCTCAGCGACCAGCCGCCGGAAGTTCCTGTCCGACCCCGCATAGCCAGCCGCACGCGCGGCCGGCAACAACCGCTTCGCACTGACCCGGCCGGCGGTCTCGTTGACCTTCTCGACCACCAGGCTGCGCGACCGACTCGTAGTTGCGGCCACGCTCGACCCGCGGGACCGGGGGCTCGCCGCGGCTGGCGGCCTGGTGGGCCGCGATGACCCGCCGGACCGTCTTATGGGTCGTGCCGCACAACGCGGCCGCCCCTCGATAGCTGCCCACCTCGCGGTAGGCCGAAATGATGTCCATCCGTTCTCTCTCGTTCTTCAATGGAGACCCCTGCGTGGTGATGGGACGACTAGGCATCGCCACCGTCGCCACGCAGGGCCTCACGAACCGCTACGACACGCGAAGAACGAGGAGCGGGGACTTCTACATGGCCACCACCGGGGACCCGGCATGGCCACCAGTGGGGACCGCTACCTGGCCACCAGTGGGGACTTTTTCATGGCCACGGACACCGTTGGCGAGTCCGGCCACGCGAACGCACGCATCTTCGCGGCGACTACGGCGTCGAGAATCAGGCATCGCGGTGAAGTGCCTGTGCCGACTGCGAAGTACAGGTACTTGGTGGCGAAAGCTGGCCCGAAGTAGTGGATGCGCCCGACGCCTTTCGGTGTCACGAGTAGTTCGTAGCACTCCTCCGGCCGGCGCCCCTCACGGACAGCAGACCAGGCATCGACAAGGCATCGCTGTGCCGCTCGGTCGTTCAGGCCATTGAGTCGCCTGCGGAGATTCCGAGCCTTCGTCCCTAGCCCCCACGCCGTACTAGCGTAAAACAATTGCACGGCTGCGCCCGTCGAGATCGGAGTGTCAGCAATCGTCAGCACGTCTCTCCGAGCAATCGTGACGCGGTCACCGCGGGCGAAGGCCACCTCCGGCTCGGCGAGCCCCATCTCGGCGGTCAGCTCGCGCCATCTCGCCCCGTCAACGAGCACCTCGCGTCTGAGAAGGGCTTCCCGGGTTGGAATACGGGCCGACAGCGACTCAGGCAGTCGGGCGTGGTCATTCAACACTCAGTGATGGTCCCACCTGCGCACCTGCGACGTGGGAGACGCCAGCCCACTGGTCACGCCAGCGCTGCCGAACCGGCACCTACGCCCTGTCCGCCGCGTATAGCCTCCGGCTCGAGCGGCCGCGTCTATCCGCCGCGAGGGCCGCCATGTCAGACCGGCTCCCCCCTCCAGGTGCGCTGCAGCGATGCGCTTGCGGGTCTTGCCGACCACGTCGCGTGGGCGCACCGAGGCCAGCATCTTCTTGGCCTGCAGCGGCGTGATGTCCTTCTTCGTCTGTCCCGGAACCAGCTCCGACAGCGCCCGGTGCAGCCGGTTGACCGCCTGGACCGTCGCCTTGGTGAGCTCCTCGTGGCGGTCGACCAGCATCCGGAGGACCTCGAGCTCGGCGTCGTAGGACAGCACCCGCAACGTCGGGGTGCGGACCGCGACCACCGCGACCGCGTGGGCGTCGTGAGCGTCGGTCTTGCGGTTGTGCCCGGTGTCCAGCAGCCGTGCCCGCGCCGCCAGCTTCGCCGGCACGTCCACCATATGCTCGCCGTCGGCGAGGAGGCGCTGCACCAACGGCCGACTGGCGCGGTTGCTGCCCTCGACCGCCCACGTCCGGTCCCGGAAGTCCGAGACATACCTACGCATTGCGGCATACCCTGCCTTGTCGGTGCCCAACCTCCCCGTCGCCAACACCGTCTCGTGCCTATCGACTACCTCGATCGTGGCCGACAGTTTGTGGGGATCGACCCCGATGAACACCTTGGCCATCTGCTTCGCCCTTCTGCTCGTCGTCGGATAGACGCCGGGCGGGCATTGCTACTGAGAGCTGGGCAGTCCCCTCTTGAGCCACGCACCGGCAACGGTGCCCGACGGAAGAGCAGACCGGTAGACAGCCACACCAATCACGCTGGTGGGCAGCCGCGAAGAGAGCCTCCCGCCGAACGCCTGGACCGAGTCTGGCCAGACACCGGCCCTGCCGACAATCGTCAAGTAGCCGCGATCGATCCTCAGTTCGCCAGCCCGTGCGCACCGGTTTCGTGAGCTGTTGCTGCTCTTGGATCAACCTTCGGAGGTGGTGAGCTTGCCGGCTTTGACCGGTCTACGAGGCGGAAGGGGCATCGCCGGCATCACCATGACGATCGCGATGACCAGCGCCGACCAGGTCAGGTGCACCCACGCGACAGCCCCCTGATGCGCGAACCACCAGTGTGTGAGTCCGGTGGTGGTGGTCAACCGATGCGGATAGTCCAACACGAACGGCTGCCACAGGAGGACCACGGTCAGCACGGTGGTCCAGGGCACCAACCACGGGGTCCCCAGCAGGTCGAACACGACGGCGGCCAGGGCCGCACGGCCGATGTAGTAGGCGTTGTCCTGGGGATCCAGGGCCAGCCGTACCGCAACCGAGACGAGCAGCACGCCGGCCCAGCGCCGACTCAAGGCGACCGCCAGCGCGGCCGCGGGGACAAGCAGGAGCTGCACGCTGCGTCCCCATGCCGGCACCACGGCGCCGCGCGCCCCGAGGGCGTGCAGCCCGGACCCCGGCACCAGCGCCACCGGGGGATGTAGCGCCGCCATTGTTCCGGAGTCACCGAGGACGAACGGCAGCCAGGCCGCGGACGCGGTCGCGATCGCAGTGACCGCCGCGCGCACCCGGTCCCGCGACAGCGCGAGCAGCAGCGGCAGGAAGCCCACCGCCCACGGCTTCGAGGCAACCGCCACCCCCAGAGCCAGACCGGTCAGGACTGGACGTCCCCGACAGAGCGCCACAACAGCCCCCACCGCTGCGGCTGTCGCCAGCACGTCATCCAGGTGCCCCCAGCGCACGGCGAGCACCGTCCAGGCCGGCAGGAAGAACAGTGCGGCGAGCAGTATCCGGGGAAGTCGTCGATCACGCGGAACAACCTGCGCCAGCAGCCCGATCAGCACAAGCCCGACCACGGTCATCGCTACCAGCGCCAGCTCCTTGGATGCGTCGCCCGGCAGCACACCGAATACTCCGCCGATCGCGAGGGACGCAGGCCCCACCTGCAACTCGGGATGCTGGGCGTACACCGACAATCCATCGGCGTGCAGGTCGTGGCTGCCATCGACGAAGAAGTGCCAGGACAAGCCGGAGACCGGCCACGCCTTTGCGGCCCACCAGGCGGCCCAGGCCACCGACGCTCCCACTCCGGCCGCGTTCACTATCGTGCTCCGCCTCATAGCCACGACGCTAGCCGCGGCATCCGGAAGGCGTCCTCGAGCGGCGGACCGCGTGAACTGCTGGTGGACCAGTGGCAGCGGTGATACCCCGCGAGAGAGCGTCTATCCGCCGCGAGAGCGGCCATGACGCTCCGCCGCGTATAGCCTCCGTTTCGGGTCGCCCTTGGAGCCCTGAATCGCCTGTAAGTCTTGGTGGCGGTCGGCCTGGGGCTGACTGGCAGGGTTGGCGCCGGTCACCCGGTGCGTGTTGTGACTCCTGAATCGCCTGACCCCTTTGGGGTGTCATGCCCGGGATCTGTCCAGCGGGCGCGGGGTGCCGGCGCCGACCCTGGCCCACAACGATGGCTTGATCAGAAGCATGTCCACCACGGCGATTGCCGTCTCCGTGGTGTGGCTCATTACAGGCCCGCCTCGTCGTGACTTCTCACCCGGGCTGACGCCGGCAACGACGTCCAACCCGATCAGTTGAGGAGAACATCGCATGTCCAGTTTGCCTGCCATCGTGGCCGACCTCTACCGGTATGTCGTGGGGGTCGACACCCACGCTGCTACCCACAGCTACGCCGTCCTCCGCGCGCCGAACGGTGCGTTGATCGACCAGGCGACCTTCCCGACGACACCGGCGGGCCTTCGCCGCGCCCGGGACTGGATCGGCCGCCGCACGGGCGGTGACCTCGACGGCGTGCTGGTCGCTGCCGAAGGCACCGGCTCCTATGGCGCGGTGTTGGGCGACGTGCTCGAAGCAGCTGGCTACCGGGTGGTCGAGGCCCCTACCCCTCGCCGTGAACGCGGGCGGGGCAAGACCGACGAGCTCGACGCGGTGCTCGCAGCCCGTTCAGCGCTTGTCCTTGAGATGACGAAGCTGCGCGACCGTCGCGCTGGCGAGGTCCACACCGCACTGCAGGTCCTCACCGGCGCCCGCGACCATCTCAACGTGGAGCGGCTGCGATGCATCAACGCCCTCACCGCACTGGTCCGTGGCCACGACCTGGGTATCGACGCACGCCGAGCGTTGAGGACCGAGCAGATCAGCGCCATCGCGGGCTGGCGTCGCCGCGAGGAGGACCTGGGGGCCGCGACAGCTCGCTCCGAGAGCGTCCGACTCGCCAAGCGGATCCTCTCGCTGGACGTCGAGCTTGCCGAGAACCGAACAGAGATCACCAATCTCGTTGCCGCCGAAGCACCCGAGCTGCTCGAGCTGCCCGGCGTCGGTGCGATCACCGCCGCCGTGATCCTCACGGTCTGGTCGCACCCGGGGCGCATCCGCAGCGAGGCCGCCTTCGCGAAGATCGCGGGCACCAGCCCCATCCCGGCGTCCTCGGGCAACACCGTGCGACACCGGCTCAACCGCGGCGGGGACCGCCGGCTCAACCGAGCGCTCAACACGATCGTGCTCACCCGGATGCGCACCGACCCAGCAACCCGGGCCTACATCGACCGCCGCCTGGCCGAAGGCAAGACGAACAAGGAGATCCGGCGCTGCCTCAAGCGCTACACCGGGCGTCAGATCTTCCGAACCCTCGCCGCGGCCCACCCGATGCCTGCGGCACTCTCCTCAGCGGCTTGACACGACATAGAAGCATCCCGGGTTTCGTAGAGGCTCGAGGTAGGCCGGGACGTGTCGCTGCACCTGACGGTGGCGGACGTGGACGCCCGGGCGGCCCGCATCCAGGCGGCCGGCGTCCCGATCGTGCGCGGCCCGGAGGACACACCGCACGGCCGGATCGCCGTCTTCGTCGACCCGTTCGGGCATCGCTGGATGCTCAACCAGCCCACCGGCTGACCACCCTGAAGCGACTGCGAGGCACACGACCGGTTGGGACCGCGCGCCTACGCTCGACCAGGTGAACCTCGACGAGGTCGGCCGCTATGCGGAGTCGCTTCCTCGGGTCAAGCGCAAGGGGACCACGGAGCGCCCGGCCTGGTATGTCGACGACCGCCTCGTCGTGCGCCTGCACGACCCGAACACGCTGGTGATCCGCGTCCCGCTCAGCAAGCGGGAGTCGCTGCTCGACGCCCACCCCGACAGCTTCGGCGTGCCTCCTCGCATGGAGGCGCACCACAAGGTCGAGGCCTATCTCGACCGGGCAGACGATGATGCCGTCCGCACGGCCATCGACCTGGCCTGGCAGATGCAGCGTCGCTGAGAGAGCCGGTGTCGCGAATGGCGGAGCGAGCGGCGCCCTACGTCCTGGTCCTCGGTGGGCTGGTGGCCGCCGTCCTCTTCCTCCCCTTCACGCAGGCGCACGGCCCCACGTCGGTCAACCTCGAGCGCGAGGTGCTCGGCTGGGACATGCATCGCTGGGGCTTGGTGATGGGGACGGTCCCCGAGGTGCTGGTGTCGGCCGGCGTCTGGTTGAGGAGGGCGGTCCTGGCCGGCGGCAGCCGGGTCGCCCGCGCCGCGCTGGTGACGGTGTGTGCCGCGATGCTGCTGTTCGCGGCGATGAACCTCGCCTTCCGGGCCATCGGCCCGCCGTTCGACCTGGTCGTCCTGGCGCCGGCCATGGTCGTCGCGGCGGCGACATCGCGGGCAGGGGGAGCGGTCCGGGTCGTGCTGGCAGCCCTCGCGGCGACGTACTGCCTCGGACTGGTCCTCGGCGTCGCCGTGCCGGCCGACGCCGCGCTGCTGGGGACCGGGGGCTTCCGCCTGTTCGGGCTGACGACGTACGCCGGCACGGGGTTGCTGTGGGCGGCCCTCGGTCTCGTCCTGCTGCGCCGCCGCGCGGACTGACGGGCGTGGCCGAGGACCGCCACCGGGTCACTTCACCTCGGAGTGCAGCACCCTCCAGAACCCGAAGGCCAGCGGGAGCAGCAGCCACACGGCGCCGGTCACCGCGAGCTGCGCCCAGTTGGTGCCCGAGAAGCCGCCGTCATAGAGCGAGCCCTGGTTGAACTGGAAGTCCACCCAGCGCTGGGCGTCGGCATACCAGCTCTGCGCGCCGGCCAGCAGCGCCGACAGGGTGGGCAGCACCATGGCATAGACGAAGTAGCCGACGATCGCGGCCGCCGAGTTGCGGAACAGCACGCCCAGGGTGAAGCCGACCAGCAGGCCGAGGGTCTGGCCCCCGAGGATGTAGAGGACGTCCGGGACGCTCATGTCCCAGGTGGTCGGGACGCCGGCCAGCCGGCTGCCGACCACGTTGCCGACGGCGCCGACCGCGAGGGCGACCAGGATCGAGGAGACGCCGATCGCGATGGTGTCGACGAGCTTGGCGAGGACGACGCGCGCGCGGCTCGGGACCATCGTGAACGTGGTCAGGCCGGTGCGCTGGCTCCACTCGCTGGTGATCGAGAGCGCCGCCACGATCGGCAGCACGACCGTCATCGGGATGCCGGTGGCCGCGGCGAAGCTGCCGTAGGTCTGCTGGTCGGCCGGCGCGAACACGACCACCGCGCCGGTGGCGATGACCGAGAGGACCACGACGCTGGCCATCAGCCAGAAGCCGGAACGGGTGTCGAACATCTTGCGCAGCTCGACGCCCATGATCGTGCGCATCGGGATCGGCTCGTACGACGCCCGCTCGGCGTCCGCTCGGCGCCGTCCGGGCACCTGGTCGGTGCGGGTCGTGGGGGAGATCGTGGTGGTGGTCATGCTGCCTCTCCGTTCGTGTCGTCACGCTGGGTGTCGGCGGTGAGCGCGAGGAACATCTCCTCGAGCCCGGCGCCGTCGGCGGGCCGCAGCTCGCGCAGGGCGATCCCCGCGGCGAGGGCGACGACGCCGACCTCGTCGGCCGTGGCGTCGGTGCGCAGGCCCGCCTGGGACCGCTCGGTGGGGTGGCCCGCGGCGGTGAGCGCGGCGGACAGGGTCGCGAGGTCGGTCGCGCGGACATAGGTGCCCGCGGCCTCGAGCAGCTCGTGCTTGGTGCCCTGGGCGACCACGCGGCCCTGGCCGATCACCACGATGTCGTCGGCGATGACCTCGATCTCGTGCAGCAGGTGGCTGGAGAGCAGCACGGTGCCGCCCTGGTCGGCGTGGCCGCGCAGCAGGTCGCGCATCCAGCGGATGCCGGCCGGGTCGAGCCCGTTGGCGGGCTCGTCGAGGATCAGCACCTCCGGGTCGCCCATCAGCGCGGCGGCGATCCCGAGCCGCTGGCGCATGCCGAGCGAGTAGTCGCGGACCCGGCGACCCGCCTCCTCCGGCGTCAGGCTCACGACGTCGAGCAGGTCGTCGACGCGGCTCCTCGGCACCCGCATGGTGCGCTGGGCGACGGTGAGGATCTCGCGGCCCGTCCGGCCCGCGTGCTGCGCGGAGGCGTCCAGCAGGACACCGACCTCGCGGCCCGGGTTCGGCAGGTCGCGGAAGTGGCGGCCGAGGATGGTGGCCGCGCCGGTCGAGGCGGGGGTCAGCCCGGCCATGATCCGCATGGTCGTGGACTTCCCGGCGCCGTTCGGGCCGAGGAACCCGGTGACCCGGCCGGGCTGGGCGGTGAAGGTGACGTCGTCGACGGCGAGGAAGTCGCCATAGCGCTTGGTCAGGTGGGAGACGGTGATCATGGGCCCCAGCCTGGGCCGGCCGGACCCTCGACCGCGTCGGGGACGAGCCTGACCTCGCACCTGAGGGCACCCTTAGTCCGTCTCAGGGGTGCCCCCCCTGGTGCGAGCAGGGCCGCGTCGCCTCGGGTATCCCCGACCTCGGCCCGGCACTCCTTGATGGCGTAGGGCTGGTGCTGAAAGGGGGGTCTGATGGCCGAGGAACGCAGGTCATGGGGACGGTCGCTCATCGAGGGGATCGCCTACCCCGTGGTCGTGCTGACGATCGGGGTCGTCCTCGCGGCCGGCGTGAGCCCCCTGCTCGTCGAGAGGTGGGACAAGAACGCCCCGGTGCCCAACGTCTTCGACCAGACAGAGGCACAGGCCCGGGCGGCCTTGGAGTCGGTGGGATTCCACGTCCTGAGGTCCGAAGGGGTGTGCTCGTCGTCGGTGGGGCCCGGACGGGTCCGCGAGGTGCTGGTGGACAACTCGGCGCCCGTGGAGGACGAGACGTCACTCGTCAACAAGTCGACGGACCGGAACGCCCTCCCCCTCGAGATCTCCAAGGACACCCCGCTGGTCATCAAGGTCGGGAACGGCAGCCCCTGCTGACTCCGGTTGCTCGCCGAGGGGACGAGCGGGTGCCGTGCGAGACCTGGTCGTTCCTATCCGTGGCCTGGCACATCAGTCGACCCCCGGGACGACGAGCCCCGACTCGTAGGCGAGCACGACGAGCTGCGTCCGGTCGCGCAGGCCGAGCTTGCCGAGCATCGAGCGGACGTGGGTCTTGACGGTCGCGTCGGAGATGAAGAGCTCCTGGGCGACCTCGAGGTTCGACATGCCGCGCGCGACCTGCTTGAGGACCTCGACCTCCCGACCGGTCAGCGAGGCGACGGCCGATCGGTCCGGCTCCCCGGGCAGCGAGGCGAACCTCTCGATGACGCGCATCGTCACCGACGGCGCCAGCAGCGCGTCGCCGTGCGCCACGACGCGGATCCCCGCGACCAGGTCGTCGAGCGGGCTGTCCTTGAGAAGGAACCCCGAGGCGCCGAGCCGCAGCGCTCGGTAGACGTACTCGTCGACGTCGAAGGTCGTGAGGATGAGCACCCGAGGGGCGTCGTCCAGCGCCAGCACGTGTGCCGTCGCGGTGAGCCCGTCCATCCGCGGCATCCGGATGTCCATGACGACGACGTCCGGCGCATGCTGCTTCACGGCCTCGATGGCCGCGCGCCCGTCACCGGCCTCGCCCACCACCACGATGTCGGGCGTGCCGGCGAGCACCTGACGGAAGCCTGCTCGGACCAGCGGCTGGTCGTCGACCAGCAGCACGCGGGTCACGCGGGTGACTCGATCGGCAGACGGGCCACCACCCGGTAGCCACCTTGATGCCCGATCGACAACGTCCCGCCGAAGAAGCGGATCCGTTCGTGCATCCCGACCAGGCCTCGCCCCATGGGATCGTCGTGGTCCCCGCCGTCTCCGTCGTCGCAGACCGACAGCTCCAGCTCGCGAGGCTGGAAGCTGACCCTGACGTCCGCCCTCCGCGCGCCCGAGTGGCGCAGGGCGTTGGTGAGCGCCTCCTGGACCACGCGGTAGGCCGCGAGCTCGATCCCCGGCGAGAGCGGCACGGGCTGTCCCTCCACGGTGAGGTGGACCGGCAACCCGGCGACCGTGATCGAGCGAGCGAGCTCCGGGAGGTCCGTGACCCTCGGCTGGGGTGACAGCCCCTGCGTGGCGTCACCCTCGCCCAGGAGCCCCAGCAGGCGCCGCATCTCGCGCAGCGACTCCCTGCCGACCGCCTCGATCGCCTCGAGCGACGCCCGGGTGGCGTGGTCCGCCGGGTCGAGCCCGTGCCGTGCGGCGTCGGCCTGGACGACCATGACGCTCATGCCGTGAGCCACCACGTCGTGCAGCTCGCGGGCGATGCGCGCCCTCTCGTCGGCCACCGCCAGCTCCGCGATGTCGCCGGCGAGCCTCGTCACGTGATCGACCCGCTGCTGTCGCCGCGCGACGGCCAGGCCGGCGACCAGCCCCAGGAGCGGCCAGAACTGGTCGACCACGATGTCCCCACCGTTGATGGAGGGGTCCATCACGTCGTGCACCGCCAGGGCGGCGCAGACGGCGGTCATGGTCGCGACGAGCGACCAGCCGCGGAGCCGCAGGCTGAGGAGGAACGGCATGGCGACGACGGACAGCCCGAGCATGAACACCTCGGACGGCTCTCCGAGGATGCTCCCGGCGGCGAGTACGACGGCGTAGAGCGCACCGGCGAACGCCGGTGACGAGGTGGCCACGGTCAGCGTCGCGGCGACGAGGACCGTCACGACCACCTGGACGGCCACGGGCGCGCCACCCCACTCGTCGAAGGCGACCTGCTCACCGAGCGCGGCCGCGAGATAGAGCAGGCCGAGCATCAGTGCCTGGCGAGTGGGACGGCGCGAGGGCCACACAGCGCACGACTCTAACCGGCCCCGACGGTCACGGACATCAGCCTTGGTGCTGATCCGCGACCGGCACTGGGGGCGATGTGAGGTCCGGCCGACCCTCGCCACAGTGAAGCCATGACGAACCTTCGAAACGCAGCCGCCGCCACGGCCGTTGCGACCATCACGTGCCTCACCACGCTCGCCATGGCCGGGACACCAGCCTCGGGCCGAGCCGCACACGACGCCCGCGCCACCACGCTCACCTTCGTCCAGGGCAAGAGCAGCCTCCACCTCGACGACGAGCCGCCACGACAGGGGGAGGAGGGCAAGCCCAACCCCGGAGACACCTACTTCGCCTCCAGCGTGCTCAAGGACCCGACCACCCTGAAGAAGGTGGGTCGCTCGCACCTCGTCTGCGGCGTCACCCACACCACCAGGACAAGCGCGATCGCGCTGTGCGACGCGGCGCTGGCCGTTCCCGGAGGCACGATCACCGCGACCGGGCCCTACTCCCTCACCTCGTCCGTCGTCCCGCTGGTGATCACCGGCGGAACCGGGGACTTCGCGGGGGCCATCGGGACCGTCACCTACGACGACAGCGGTGCGCAGTCCGTCTTCCGCGTCGACATCGCGGGGTGAGGACGGGAGCCCCGACGACGATGCCGTCAGGAGGCTCGCGGAGGTACGCGCGACCTGAGCACGCGCCCCGCGCGTACGACCGCCGTCAGCGCACCACCATCCGCTCGGTGGTCTTCGACATCGTGCCGTCGGGGGAGCAGAAGTGCGTGACCACCCGCACCCGGTGGCTGTCGGCCGCGTGGACGTGGAAGCGGCGGGCGGGGAACTGGTCGTAGTACTCCCGCACTTTGGCGTGCGCCGCGCAGGTCACGTCGCCGGCGTCGCTGCCACCTCGCGCCCTGCCGTCGATGAAGATGCTGACCGAGCCGAGCTCGCCGCCGTCGGCGAGGATCGGGTCGCCGGTCTGCGGGTCGCTGAAGACCGAGGTGTTGCCCGCGATCACATAGCTGATGACCAGCCGGGTGGGCGTCTTGAGGTGACCGTCGAGGATGACGCTCTGGGCGACCGGGTCGCTCGCCGATCGGGCGGCAGGGGCCTCGGCGCGGGCTGCGCTCAGGGCGACTGGGCTGGCGGCCATGACGGCGGCAGCGGCGATGCCGACGAGCGGACGGCGGTTCATGGTGGGGCTCCTCTGGATGCGGTGGAGGGGTTTCACGGGTGAGACGCACCCCGACCGCGGATCGGTTGCCTGCCGGCGACGAGGAGGTGGATCGCGCTAGATCAACCCGACGTGGCGCAGGAACTCCTGGGACGCCCTGTTGTGCTCGATGATCACGGCCGCGATGAGCCGCCGGGCAACCGGAGTGTCGTCCACGGTCTGATTCTGGCCCGATCTCGCCAGTCTCAGGGGCTGGTCTCGTGTCCACCCGAGGCGCAGACTTCGACTCGTGGTGGACACGGACATGGGCGCGCTGGCCGCCGAGTGCTGGGAGGTCACGCTCGACCACGACCCGTCGTGGGGGCACCTGCTCGGGCGGATGGAGTTCGCCGGCTCCTTCGAGCGCCCCTCGCTCGCCGTCGAGGATGCGCACCTCGACAGGCTGCGCGACCTGCACGGCAGGGTCGCGGCCGTCGACGAGGCGAGCCTCGGCCACCAGGACCGGCTCACCCGCGACTTCCTGCTCAGCCACCTCGACCGGACCCTCGGCCTCACCGAGGCGCGACTCACCGACCTGGGCGTGGACTCGGTCTGGGGCGTCCAGACGACCCTGGGCGTCAACGCCGGGCTGTTCGGCATCCCGGACGCGCAGGTCGCCGCGGCGATGGTCGACAAGGTGGCCGGCATCGGCACCTACTTCGCCGAGCTCGCTGAGCGCCTGCGCCTCGGCATCGCGACCGGGCGCGTCGCGCCGGCCTTCGCCGTCGCCGACACGCTGGTCCAGCTCGACGACCTGCTGGCGACCGCGGCCGCCGACAACCCCGCCATCGTGGGGCTCCGGGCGCCCGAGGGTGTCGACGAGAGTGCGTGGCGCGCCGACCTCGCGACGGCGGTGGCCGATCACCTGCTGCCCGGACTGGCGTCCTACGCCACCGTCCTGCGCGACGAGGTCCTGCCCGTGGCGCGCCCCGACGACCGGGTCGGGCTGTGCAGCATCCCAGGCGGGGAGGCGGCGTACGACGCGTCGCTGAGGTGCTTCACGACCACAACGATGACCGCCGAGCAGATCCACCGGCTCGGTCTCGACACCGTGGCCGCGCTGGCCGAGGAATACAGCGCGCTCGGCCCGGAGGTCGTCGGCAGCTCCGACCCGGCCGAGATCTTCCGGCTGATGCGGGAGGACCCGGCGCTGCACTACACCGTTGCGGCGGACATGGTCCGCGACAGCGAGGAGGCGATGGCGCGCGCCTGGGCGGCGATGCCGGAGTGGTTCGAGACGCTGCCCCAGGCCCCCTGCGGGGTCTCCGGCGTCACGACCGGCCCGAAGGCCTACTACTACCCGCCCGCCACCGACGGCAGCCGCGGCGGCACCTTCTTCGTCAACGTCAGCACTCCGTCGTCGTGGGGGACCTTCGAGCTGGAGTCGATGGCGTTCCACGAGGGGATCCCCGGCCACCACCTGCAGCTCACGATCGCCAGCGAGCTCGGGGACGACGTACCCGAGATCCGCAAGCACCTGCCGCCCGACGCCTACGCGGAGGGCTGGGGCCTCTACACCGAGCGGCTCGCCGACGAGATGGGGCTCTACTCCTCGCCGTTGGCGCGCATCGGCATGCTCTCGGCCGACTCGATCCGCGCGTGCCGGCTCGTCGTCGACACGGGCATCCACGCGTTCGGCTGGTCGCGCGAGCGGGCCGTGCACTTCATGCTCGACAACTCTCCGCTGACCGAGGGCGTTGTCCGGCCCGAGATCGACCGCTACATCCAGATCCCGGGGCAGGCGACGTCCTACATGGTCGGCCGCGTCGAGATCCAGCGCATCCGGCGAGAGGCCATGGCCCGGCTCGGGAGCGGCTTCGACATCAAGGCCTTCCACACGGCCGTGCTCGCCCAGGGCGGGCTGCCGCTCGACGTGCTCGAGCGCGAGGTCGTCGCCGCGATCGGCTGACGCGTCGACCCGATGGCGAGTGCGTGCAGTCCCCCCGGCTGCAAGCCTTGGCACATCCCTCGGGCCGGGCCTAGATTCCAGGGATGGTCGTGGTGGGCCGCGTCGAGTCGATGACACCCGAGGAGCTGGCGCCGGTGGTGAAGAGGGCCACCGGGGTGCCCGGCGCCTGGCCGACCCAGTGGACCTGCCGACCTCTCGCGACCGAGCTGGTGAACCCCGTGACCGTCGGCGTCTTCCGCGTCGACGGTCGGGCCGACGCGCCGGGACGGCCCGACCTGCCGTGGACCGTGGTCCTCAAGGTCGTGACAGATGTGAGCTTCGGCGGCTCGGAGATGGACGTGGGATACAGCCACGAGCCACAGGACTGGAACTACTGGAACCGAGAGGCGCACGTCTTCCGCTCGGGGTTCCTCGAGGACCTCCCTGGACCTCTGGCCGCCGTTCGGTGCTGGGGCTGCGAGGCGGTCAGCGACGACGAGTCGTGGATCTGGCTCGAGGCGCTCGAGGGTGCTGCGCCACGTCGTCGCTGGTCCCTGGACGAGCTGGCCGACGCGGCCTACGACCTCGGGGCGTTCGGAGCCCAGGGCCTTGGCCGCGTGGAGGAGATCGAGTCGCACGCCTGGGCCGCGCGCCGATGGCTGCGGGGCTGGGTCGGTTCCAGTGCCGCCTTCGGGGCCCGGCATGCGGCAGACCACGAGGAATGCTGGCGGCACCCTCTCCTCGAGTCCGTGCTGCCCTCGGCGACGCGAGCGCGCTATCTCGAGCTGATGGCCGACTCCGAGCGGATGCTCGCGACGGTCGAGTCGTTCCCGCGAACGGTCGCCCACCACGACGCCCAGTGGAGCAATCTGTTCCACCCGGACAACCGCGCCGACGCACGCACCGTGGCGATCGACTGGAGCTTCCTGGGGTCGGCACCGGTGGGGCATGACCTCGGCACTCATCTCTCCGGAACCCTCTGCAACTGGGGGATCGACCCCCGCGAGGCGGCTGCGCACGACGCCACGGCCACAGCCGCCTACCTGCAGGGCTTGCGGGACTTCGGCTGGACGGGGGAGGAGCGTGAGGTCGTCCAGACCCGGGCGATCGTGGTCTCTCTGCAGATGTCGACGTTCTTCGCCGCGCACCTGTCGTGGATCTGCGACGACTTGGCTGAGGACGATGACGATGCGGCCGCCTGGCCGGCTGCACTCGCAGAACGCGAGGGGCTGTCCGTCGAGGAGGCCATGACCGCGTGGGCCGCCGGGTTCGACCATGTGCTGTCGCTCGGCGACGAGGCCCGCGTCTGACCGGACCCTCCGGCCCGACTGGCCCGACCACCGTGGGCCGTGACGCAGGAGACGCCCCTCGGCGGTTGCCCCTGTCGCGCTCCCGAGACGAGCATGGGGTGAGAAGGGTCGTGACGCGGATGGCACGACACGAGGTCGAGGCTCCTGGCGCCGGCGTGGTCGCGCGCGGTCGGGAGGCGTGGCCCGACACGCTGCGGGTCGTCATCATCGCGGGCGTGATCGCGATGCACGCGGCGACGGGGTACGTCGTCGACGTGGGCTGGTACTACGAGGAGCGCACCAGCTCCGAGGCCTGGCAGATCGGCCTGACCGTGCCGGCGTTCCTGGGCGGGCTCTTCGCCCTCGGGCCGCTGTTCTTCGTGGCGGGCTGGCTCTCGGCGCCGTCGCTGGCGCGCAAGGGTCCGCGCGCCTTCGCCGCCGGCCGGCTGCTGAGGCTGGGTGTGCCGCTGCTCGTGTTCACGTTCCTCATCGACCCGGTGGCCGACTATGCCGGACACCGAGCGCGGGGAGGACGGGAGTCGCTGCTGGACTACCTCGCCAACCGCACCGGCGCCCGCGACACCGGCCCGCTGTGGTTCGTCGCCGTGATCCTGCTGTTCTCGCTGGGCTATGCCGTCTGGCGGCACTGGCGGCCGGTGACGGGTGAGCCGGCCGAGCCCCGAGCCCGGGACCTGGTCGCGGCGGTCGGTGTCATCGCGCTCGTCTCCTTCGTGGTCTGGCAGTGGTCCTCGCTGGCCGACGACTCCTGCTACAACCTCAAGTGGGCGCAGTGGCCGCAGGGCGGAGTCCTCTTCCTCGTCGGGATCTGGGCCGGCGAGCGGCCCTGGCTCGACACCTGGCTGCCTCGGCGGGCGGGTCGACTGGGGTGGACGGTTCTCGGTGCTCTGGTCGTCCTGCTCGGGCTGGCCGGGCTCGGGCTCGCGAGCGACGACGTCGAGGTCATCGCGGGGAGTGCCAACCTGGCGACCTTCGCGTTCGCCTGGTGCGACGGCACGATCGCGGTCGCCGGCGGGCTGTGGCTGGTCGCGGCCCTCCGTCGCCGCCACCCACGATCCTCGTGGTGGAGGGCCGCGGCCGCGCGGTCGTCGTACGCCACCTATGTCATCCACCCGCTGGTGCTCGTCGCCCTGATGCTGCTGCTCCGCGACTGGGCCGCGGCGCCCGAGGCGAAGTTCCTCGTGGTCGCGCCGCTGGGCGTCGTGCTCGCCTATGCGGTGGGCTACGTGCTGACCCGGCTCCCGGGAGTCCGCCGCCTGCTGTGACGGCTCGCCGCTCCGCCTCGGCGCCGGTCGGACATCGAAATGCAACCCTCGGCGAGGGAAGTGCATCTGACTGCTGTGCCCCACTGACGGGGCCCCACAGACCTCAGAACCCGAGAGAAGAGACCTGCCATGCGACGCACCACCCTGCTCCTCGCCGCCCTCCTGACCACCCTCTCCGGGGCGGCCGTGATCGGCACCGCCCAGCCCGCCCAGGCCGAGATCTATGGCGTCGACGACGCCAACGACAGCCCGCACGGCTCCGACCTGTTCGCCGTCGACATCGACAACGGCGCCAAGCGGCTGGTCGTGAAGACCATGCACGACAACCTGCGCCGGGACCCCTCCTCGGGCTCGGGCGGCGCGGTCTACATCGACACCGACCGCGACGACGCCGGCCCGGAGTTCGTCTTCGTGGGCGGCTATTTCGACGGCACCGACTACCAGCTGCTGCACACCGAGGGCTTCGGCCCGTCGCGGTGGGGCCGGGTGGCCAAGGGCCACTGGTCGATGCGCGTCAACTACCGCGAGGACACTGTCACGATGCGGATGAACAAGCGGGCGCTCAGCGGTGCCGACGACGTCCGCGTCGCCGTCCGCGTGTCCGGCACGCGTCGCGACGGCACCAGCCACGGGCTGGTCGACTGGCTCGGCAAGCCGCGTCAGCTGACCCCGTGGATCAGCGAGGGCTGACGCCCCATCCGCGGCCGGGTGATCGTCGTACGGCGGTCGCCCGGCCGTCGCTTCTTCGGCTGGAAGTGAGAGGCCCTATGATGGATTTCGAGTGTTCGGGTCCTTGTTTCCTAGGATACGTCCGGTCGTGGCGCCGGCCACGAAGGCTGTCCCCACTGCTCCGACGTATTTGACGACGTTCGGTAGCGACATCTCCCACGTTTGAGATGCCAGATATTGAGCAGTGAAAGCCGCAGACGCTGCCAAAACGCCAGCGACGATCGTGATCAAACCAGACGTGCACGCGAACCATCGAGCGTAGCCTTGCCAGAATCCGAACGGCGGACGGAGAACCCTGCTGGCAAGGTTTGTCTCGTCTGCCAGTTCGCGCTGGTCCTCTAACGATGCGGCTTGGCCGGCCTTGGAACCCTTCAAATGTTTGCCAAAGACAATCAAGTCCGATAGGGAATCGGTACGCAGAATGTAGACCCAGAAGCTACACGCCAAGCAGACGACCAGGCCGAGAGCTGCAACGCGTGCAAGCAGCGGATATGCCATAGTCACGCTGACGGGAATCTGCATCTGATTGAAACGCCTTGGGTCAAGCGACACGGAAGCGGTGTACTGCCCGTCATCGGCGTGTAGCCGCGCCATAGGATCCATGCAGATGTAGACGGTCCCGTGCTGACGATCGGGGTCCATCGTTGCCCACGCCGCCACCGCGTCCGATCTGAGGTCTGGTCCGCTTTCCCTCACGAAGGGCGTCACGGTGACCGGAATGACCCTTGATCCCGCGACGGCAGCGTCTGTCTGGAATCTGATCGAGTAAGTACCAGCATCAACCCGACGGCCAATAGCAAAAGTCGTCTTAACGTCGTCACTGAGGGAGAGATTTACCCGAGACTGATCAAGAGCAGCCTCCGCAGCGGACAACGCCTGCTGGGCCTTCAGAAGGCGACTACTTGTCTTGGCGCTGGGTGCTGAGGCTGCCGCGGCCTGGGCCGCGTCGAGTCGGTTGCGGACCGTGACCACGGCCTTCTGCTTGGTCGCCAGCGTGTGGCCGACGGCTGTGGAGTCTTCGGTCGACTGTCGGAGTGGGGAACAACTGCTGTCTACTACGGGCATCTGGATGGCCCAGATCCCGATGGCTACAAATACACCGATCAGGAGCACAGCGACGAATGGGTGTGATGCCGCTGGTGCGGCGTTCGGCGGATCGGGTGATGTTCGAGTGACGCCCTCTCCAGTCTTCGGGTCGCCCGAGGATATGGGGCTCGGCGTTGCCGACGTGGGTGTTGGTGAAGAGCCCGGGGGAGACGTCGGAGTTCCCTGACCTAGGGCGTCGGATGCTGGTTGAGGGTTGGGGGTAGGAGTGCTCATTCCGCGCCACGTTCCTTCCGAGTGAGGATCGCGGGGAACTCAGATTCTCAGACAACCCGAGGAGCTGAGCTCCTCAATTACAGGACACGCTTCCATCCGCCCTCACTGAAGGCAATGAGAGCCCCGTCACGGGGATCGACTTCCGGCTGTGTGGTGTGCCACACGGCCGAGCCCACAGACCGCGTCAGGCAGGACCTTCGATTGGGTCGAATGAGGTACGCAATCCGGCAACTTCGCGCCTTGACCCGAGTAGCGAACTGCCGCATTCGGGACAGTGGAAGGCTTGGGCTCCCTTGTGCCTGATGCGTGACATTAGTCGGCGATCTAGCTGCGTAGCCCCCGGGCATCCGTGTCGCGCGCGGACGCGTTATCGCTGGTGATGGGGGACGTCGTGCAGTTGCCCAACACGCCGGAGACGAAGTCCTCGTCG
>JAXLSN010000046.1:0-33479 GCA_046330595.1 Nocardioidaceae bacterium | reverse complement strand
AAACGGCGCCGGGAAGACATCACTTCTTTCGGCACTAGCCGGGGTGCAACCCTTCGCAGGCACGGTCAACATTGCAGGCACTGCGGTGGGGAAGAGAATGGCCGAGGGCCGTGTCGGGTACCTGCCCCAACGGTTCGACCTCGCTGGCGGGCTGACCGCAAACGACACAGTTCGCTATGCCGCTTGGTGCCACGGGGTGGCATATCGAGAAGTTGCGGAGGCGGCTAAACGGGCGCTTACAATTGTTGAACTTGATGATAAGTCTACGTCTAAAGTGCGGACTCTGTCAGGAGGCGAGCGTCAGCGGTTGGGCCTTGCCTGCGTTATGTCTCACAGTCCAAGAGTACTCTTGCTAGATGAACCGACTGTCGGGCTTGATCCCGAGCAGCGCGTTCATTTTCGGCGTCACCTGCGCTCGATCGCGAGCCAAACGTGCATAGTGGTGTCAACCCATCTCCTTGACGACGTGGTGGCTCTAGCGGACGTCGTCGTCATAATCGCGGATGGCACCATAAGGTTCAGAGGTCGGCCAGAAGACCTTTCGGCTCTGGCGGACACGAGGTCGGACTCTGCAACTCCTATGGAATCGGGATATCAGACGGCCCTTGCGCGGGGCGGGGAGGAACGCCGGGGGAACGACGAATGATCCTCGTACGCCCAGTGCATGTTGCTTTGCTGCTTCTCGGCACAGCGACTCTGGCTGCGATACACTCGGTTCAGATTCCCTTCTGGGCATCACCTGATCCCACCGCTGTCTCGGCTGAGTTTCGCCAGTGCCTGGTGATCGTTGGAGTATTCAACGCCGGGATCGCCGCCTGGTGCGCCGGTCTCATCGCTATGCCCTCAACTGCATTCTGCCCTGTTGGCGCCAAGAGGCGGGGCTATCCGGTTGCCACCATGCAGTTCGGCCAACTCTGCGTTGCATCGCTCTCTGGCCTGCTTCTTGGCATGGCTCCGAGCACAGTATGGACCTTGCTTCACGCATCATCGAACGGTTTCAGTCCGCTCGTCGCGCTGGGTGGTCTCCTTGGGCTATGCGCGTTCCTTGCGGCCGGCTACCTGGTCGGTCTGCTGCTACCCTCCCTGGTTTCCGTACCTGTTGCGGTGGCACTTGCATTCTGTTGGGTCGTCATGACCGGCGTCAACGGAACCCCAGCCTCGCCCGTTTGGCCATTCGAAGTGATCGCCGGTTTTCATGAAACCACGACGACCGCCTTGGTCCGAGCCGGGTACTTCGCAAGCGGTGCGGCACTCTGTATGGGAGCTGCCGGATGGTGGTTGCGCGAGCGTCGAGTGAGAGCGACACTTCTGCCCTTCATTGGCCTCGTTTCGTTTCTTGTGCCATTGAGCGTCCCCACCGGCATGCTTGCCCGATCGGATATGCCGCTCCTTGAGCCGGACGCCGGTAGTGCGAACCCAGCCTGCCAGTCCACTGAGGACGGCGTTCTCGTCTGCGTGCATCCCGCTCGACGCAACTTGCTGCCAACGTTGACAGTGCGGGTCGAGCAGGTCACAAGTACTCGGCAAGCGGGCGTCAGGGCTTACCGAGGTTTCGGACGCAACACTTGGCTGCCGTCGTCTCCAGGGCGTCTTTCGCTGCAGATTCAGTACAAAGATGCGCAGAACTGGATTCGACGGCGGCGGGCGACGTCGCTCTGGCGATCGCTGGTCTGGCCAATTGCTACGGATCGCAGGAGGGCGCGATGTCGACGGGAACGTCTACGAGTACGGCTGTGGCGGCATGGATCCTCCAGCAGGCGGGCATCGACCCAGCCGGACTCATCATGGACCCGGAGGCAAGGTCAACTGCGGTTGCACTTGATTCGTTCACGGCATCCACTGCCCGCGCAAGAATCCTTACGAACATCAAAGCCATCCAAGAATGCCAGGGTACGCCGAAGTTGATCGATTAGCGCCGATGCTTGAGACGCTCACTTCCCGAGGTCTTGCTCCAGCCCTTGCGATATGTTTGGTCGACCTGGATGCTGACCCTACTCGTGAGGGACGATCGTGATGCCGCTGGTAACGGAACTGAGCCCCGAGTTGTATTTTTCATCGAAGTTATCGGCGTCTTGGCGACTTGCGTGACAGTGGCCGTGACTGGACCGCAACTATGGTCTTGGGAACGGATCGGCCCCCGGATTCGCGTGCGCGTTGGCGCCGCGATTGTCGCGGTGCTTGCGCTCGTCATTCCCGTGGCTATTAGCTTCATCGGCGCTCGATCTTGCGGACTAGACATACTTGCGGCGCATGCTGTGAGCTCCAACGTTTGTGCGGTCGGCGCGGGAACTTCCATTCTCGCTCTCTCGCTATCTCGTAGAGCGGGACCCGCACTTGGCCTGTTTGGCTATCTCTTGATGCTGATATTGGCGAATCTAACGGGCAGTTCGGCTATCCCTGTGAACTCGACCACGCCGCGCCCGATCGTTGATTACGCAGCGGGCCTCGGCCTGCTTTGTGTTCTCACGTGCACATTCGTGACGCTCGGTAAGTCGCGCTGGACGGCACGGCGAGAGCGCTCGGACTAATACCCGGCGATCGAGGTTTCGGGACCACTTCGTCACCCCGCGATCCCATGGTGCAAGAGCCGGTCGACGGTGGCGGTGGCCAGGGTCTTGGACGTGATGGTGTCGAGCCCGGATGGGTGCAGGTTGGACGTGACCGCTGTGGATCGGCGTTCGTGGGCGGCGTCCATGACGCGGTAGAACGCTTCGCCGTCGGCAAGTCCGGCGGGAGCATGCCGATGTCGCCGATTGACAAGGAGTTCGGCTCTGGTATTCCGGGCGATCGTGCGGGCCACGGATCCGTCGACGGTCTTTCCCGATCGCGGCGGTGAGGGGCTCCAGGGTGAACTGGGAGACTCGCATGCCGGCGTCGATGACCGGTGTAGATCCCGTACGGGCGGAGGCTTACCGCCAACGGGCCTCGGCTCGATCTCCCCGCACGTGGCTCTGGCGTCAGCACCGTCGTGCCAGGCCGGCCCCTCGGGGTAGACGTTGGTCAGGATCGGCGAGCCGGAAAAGCACCAGTTCACTGCTGGGCCGACGCTTGAGGCGAGTGGGCGTCCTGCGATACACCACTCCGTCAGGGCCCTTTATCGAGCCATCTGGCAATTCAGAGAACTTCCATTCCGAGTCGCCCGTGCTCCGACCGTACAGACGGAGTGCCTCCAAGACCGCCCGAGAGGTGTCCCTTTCCGCCGGCAGTTCCGTTTTGGTCAGGCGTACAAGGCGATACGTCGATGAGCGCCTGTCGCAAACCGCTGGCGCCGTGAGATCGTCGAAGTGCCATTGGACTTGACCTGTTCTGATGGACACCTGATTGTGAGCCGCAGGCTCGCTGAAGGGAGTCCGTTATGGGCCGTCCGTCGAAGTATCCGGCGGAGTTCCGGGCCGAGGCTGTTCGCCTGGTCCTGACCACTGACAAGCCGATGGCCGAGGTCGCACGCGATCTCGGGATCAACTACAAGACGCTGGGGGCGTGGGTACGCAAGGGCCGTGAGCAGCAGACCCTCGACGCGCTCCCGGGTGCGTTGAGCGAGCACGAGCGCCTGGAGTTGAAGCGGCTGCGCCGCGAGGTCGCCGACTTGAAGGTCGAGCGCGAGATCCTCCGCAAAGCAGCCGCGTATTTCGCCAAGGAGACGACCCGGTGAGCCGCTTCCGGTTCGTCTCCGAACACCACCACGCCTACGGGATCAAGCGGCTGTGTCAGGTTCTGGGCGTGTCCTTCCTCGGGGTTCTACGCCTGGCGCGACCGCGAGCCCTCGGCGCACGCAGTGCGCGACGCGGAGTTGGCGGCCGCCGCGAGCGAGGTGCACAGCCGCTCCCGACGCACCTACGGGTCCCCACGAGTCCACGCGAGCCTGCATCGACTCGGACATGCCACTGCCAGGAAGCGTGGCCCGGCTGATGGTGAAACGTGGTCTGGTCGGCGCCCACTCCCGCAGGAGGTGGCGCACCGGGAAGCCGAACACCGCGTGGGCACCCGACCTCGTCGACCGCGACTTCAACCCCGTCGCCCGCGACCGGGTCTGGGCCGCCGACGTCACCCAGTTCCGTACCGAGGAGGGCTGGCTCCACTTCGCCGGCGTCATCGACCTCTACTCGCCGAGTGATCGGCCGGGCTACGGGCACCAGCCCTTGACGCCGACCTGGTCATCGACGCCTTGGTGATGGCTTCGAACGCAGACGCCCCGATCAACGCGTGATCCACCACGCCGACCGCGGCGCCGCCTACACTCCTCACTGGCGTTCGGCCATCGCCTCGAACACCTCGGCATGGCCGCCTCGTTCGGTTCCACCGGGGACGCCTTCGACAACGCCGCCGTCGAGGCCACCTGGTCGGTCCTCAAGCGAGAACTCGCCTGGATCCACGGCCAGAAGACCTGGCCAACCTGGATCCGCTGCGCTCGGCGATCTTCGACTACATCGAGGGCTTCTACAACACCACCCGCATCAAGCATCGGCTCGGATACCGTTCACCCGCAGAGTTCGAACAACAGGCAACCGCCTGGTCCTCCACCGTGTCCACCGGACCGGGTCAAGTCCAGCCATCCGCGATGTCCGTTCTGCGCGCCCGTAGGGATTCGAACCCCAAACCTTCTGATCCGTAGTCAGATGCTCTATCCGTTGAGTCTACGGGCGCTCGTCCGTGAGGACTGGACGAGGATAGCCGACCCGGCGGCCGGACCCGAAATCAGGTCTCCGACGCGGCAGCGTGGGCTGAGTCACGACGGCCTCGACTGGCAGCGCGGGTTTGACCGACGGTAGCGTGACTTTCACCTAGATGCGGCGCTCTCTCAGCGCACTGGCGTCGTCTCCGGCTCCAGATTGCTGCGCGAGAGGAACCCACCGGCCATGACCTGGAACACCGCCACTGCCCCGACCACCCACGAAGGGGTCCGCCGCTTCGTCGAGTGGGCCGCTGGAAAACCTCTGCCAGCCCGACGCCATCCACTGGGTGACCGGCAGCATCGAGCGTGAGCGCGACCACTTCAACTTTCAAATTGCTCGTCGACGGCGGCACCTTCACCCGCCTCGACGATGCCAAGAAGCTCGACTCCTTCCACTGCGCCTCCGACCCCAGCGACGTGGCTCGCGTCGAGGACCGCACCTTCATCTGCTCCCGCGAGGAGAAGGACGCCGGGCCGACCAACCACCGGACTTAAAGGCCGCCCGATGAGATGAAGCAAATTTCATGTTCGGCCTCTACGCGGGGTCGATGCGGGGCCGCACGATGTATGTCATCCCGTTCGTGATGTGCGCCTCGACGCGACCGTCCCGATGTTCGGCGTCGAGATCACCGGGACTCCGCCTATGTCGTCGTGTCGATGCGGATCATGGCCCGCATCGGTGACGAGGTGCTGCGCAAGATGGAGGAGCCTCGACGCGAGCCTATGTCCAGGGCGTCCACTCCGTCGGCGCTCCCCTGGAGCCGGGCCAGGCCGACGTCCCGTGGCCGTGCAACGACACCAAGTACATCGTCCACTTCCCCGAGGACCGCGATCTGGTCCCACGGCCCGGGCTACGGCGGCAACGCGCTCCTCGGCAAGAAGTGCTACGCCCTGCGGATCGCCTCGGCGATGGCCCGCGACGAGGGCTGGATGGCCGAGCACATGCTGATCCTCGCCTGGACTTCCCAAGGGGAAGGTCCACTACATCGCCGGCGCCCTCTCGAGCGCGTGCGGCAAGACCAACCTCGCGATGATCGAGCCGACCATCCCGGGCTGGAAGGCCGAGATGATCGGCGACGACATCGCCTGGATGCGGTTCGGCCCCGACGGCCGCCTCTATGCCGTCAACCCCGAGTTCGGCCTCTTCGGCGTCGCGCCGGGCACCGGCTACGGCACCAACCCCAACGCGATGCGCACCGTCGAGCACGGCAACTCCATCTTCACCAACGTCGCGCTCACCGACGACCTCGACGTGTGGTGGGAGGGCATGACCGACGAGCCGCCGGCCCATCTGACCGACTGGAAGGGCCGCGACTGGACGCCCGGCAACGGCGAGGTCTCCAGCCACCCCAACAGCCGCTTCTGCACCCCCGCCAAGCAGTGCCCCATGATGGCTCCCGAGTACGATGAGCCGGACGGCGTCCCGATCGACGCGATCCTGTTCGGCGGCCGCCGCAAGAGCACGGTGCCGCTGGTCTATGAGGCCCGCGACTGGGCGCACGGAGTCTTCGTGGGCGCCACGCTCTCCTCGGAGACCACGGCTGCCGCCACCGGCGCGGTTGGCGTCGTACGCCGTGACCCGATGGCGATGCTGCCGTTCATCGGCTACAACGCCGGCGACTACATGGAGCACTGGCTCGAGATCGGCAAGCAGGCCGACGCCGCCAAGCTGCCGCGCGTCTATCAGGTCAACTGGTTCCGTCGCGACGACGAGTCGGGCAAGTTCCTGTGGCCGGGCTTCGGCGAGAACAGCCGCGTGCTCAAGTGGATCGTCGACCGGCTCGAGGGCGACGTGGAGGCGGTCGAGACCCCCGTGGGTCTCGTCCCCGCGCCGGGTGACCTCGACACCGACGGGCTCGACGTCGACCCCGCCGACGTGGCCAAGGTGCTCGCCGTCAACACCGCGGACTGGCAGGCCGAGCTCCCGCTGATCGAGGAGTGGTTCGACAAGATCGGCGACACCCTGCCGGCGATCCTGCGCACCGAGCTCGACGGTCTCAAGGCCCGCCTCGCCGACTGATCACTGCCGCGACGCCCCGGTCGAAGGGCCGGGGCATCCCGTGGGAGCCTTCCCACCTCAGCAGCGATTCCGACGCTATTTGCCTCAGGGTGGCCCCCGAACCGCCCGATGCGCTTTACGCTCGTCCTACCAACGTCCACCAAGCCGGGGCGCCGAGAGGGGGTCTGTCTGCGTGCAAGGCTTCAGTGCGGACGACCGCGAGCTCTTCGAGAGCCAGGCTGCCGCGTTGTTCGAGGAGGTCGTCAAGCAGGGGTCACTGTGCCCCGATGACGCCCGCTTCGACGACGGCGGGGCGGAGCATGACGCGTTCCACCTGTTGTTGCGGATGGGCCTGCTCCAGCTCGACCCCGAGTCCCAGGAATACGCACCGGTCGACCCCAGCTCGGTGCAGGCCACCATCGTCACCCCCATGAGTGCCGAGGGCGCCGAGCTCCTCACCGAGTCCTCCCGGTGGGCGGCCGCCTTCTCGGGACTCTCCCAGGCGTGGCGCCGGTCGGGCCCGACCGGGCACGGCTCGATCACCGAGCTCCAGGGCGAGGCGATCGACGTGTTCTTGGAGTCGCTGGTCGCGGACGCGCAGTTCGAGCTGCTGACCGCCCAGCCCCAGACCGGCCGCGATGCCGCCGCCCTGGCCGTCGGTGCGGTGCGGGACATGGCGGCGCTCGACCGTGGCGTCCGGATGCGGACGCTCTATCAGCACTCCGCCCGCCGCAGCGCGGCCACCCACAAGTACGTCGCTCAGGTGACCGGCCGCGGGGCCGAGGTGCGCACCCTGGACGAGTTCTTCAACCGGCTCATCGTGGTCGACCGGACCACGGCGGTGATCCCCAGCAGTCAGGGGCTCGACGCCGCCCTGGCGATCCGTGAGCCGTCGGTGGTCGCCTACCTCGTCGACATGTTCGACCGCACCTGGGAACGGGCGCGCCCGTTCACCAACCGCGAGAACTCCATGCTCCGTCATGTCGCGACCGAGCAGCGCGCCATGACGATCCGGATGCTCATCGAGGGCCACGCCGACCCGACCAGCGCCAAGCGGCTCGGGGTCAGTCCGCGCACCTATGCCGGCTATGTGGCGGACCTCAAGGAGGAGTATCAGGTGATGACCCGGTTCCAGCTGGGCTATGCCATGGGACAGCAGGGCGTCTCCGGCCGCGAGGACGAGGACGACTGAGCCCCACACGCATCCCGGTGACGCTCAGGCATCGGTGCGGCGCGGCCGCGCGGCGCTGCTCAGGCGCGGCACGAGGGCAGCGACCTCGTCACTGCCCTCGTGTGGTGAGACGGGCCGGGGGGGTGGCTCTGCGACCGACCGTGTGGGGTTGGGCCGATCTGACGTCTCACTCCCCCGATAGTACCCACAGAAGTCGTCAGTGGACGATGAACCAACCGCCGCCGCGCCCCCAGCTGGTGTCGGCGCTGGCCGGGGCGGCGAAGCCGAGGACGCCCAGGCCGAGCACGGCCGAGAGCACGATGGCGCTGATGCGACGGGAGTTGTTCATGAGGTTCTCCAACCAGTCAGTAGGGCCGCCGGTGACCCTGCCTTTACCCATTGTCAGGGCGCGAATCCCGATCCCCGGTTCATCCTTGGGTCAGATTCCTGCATTGCATAACGTTGCAAACAGGTGAAACGGCGAGTCAAACGGCGTATTATCCGGCGCTTTTCGGCTGCCACGGAGCGATGCGGAACCCCGGACGGCACGGAACCCCCGCCGGGTCATCGACCCGACGAGGGTTCGCACTGCACCGTCGTGGCGGAGGCGGCGGGATTTGAACCCGCGAGAGGGGTTTGCCCTCAACCCGCTTAGCAGGCGGGCGCCATAGACCGGACTAGGCGACGCCTCCCGATGTGCGTGGACAGGCTACAAGCAGAGCGCTGCTTGTGCCGAATCAGATGGCCCGACAGGCCGACCACACCAGTCGCGATCCGGCCGTCAGTGCTCGGTGTCACCCAGCGGCCGCAGCCCGTGGCCCCGCTGGAGCCGACCGCGCAGATCGCCGATGAACGCGTCCGGATCGGCCGCGACCACGCGCAACGGGATGGTCGAGGTCGCGCCCGAGGCGAGCCGGAGCTGGATGCAGGGCTCGCCCGCGGCATCGGCCGGGACCGCGTCGTCGACCTCGCTCCAGCGGGCGGCGGCCACGCCGACGCCCCGGACCAGACGCACCCGATAGCCGCTGTCGTCGAACCGGACCACCACCAGCGACCGCAGCCGCACGGCGAGCACGATCATCGCCGCGAGTCCCGCGCCGGCGACCACCAGCACGACGGTCAGCGTCCAGCCGGCGAGCAGCCCGAGGACGGTCGTCGCGAACACGAACCCCGCGGCGAGGACGAATCCGACCCCGACGATCCGGGCAGCGAGCGCCGGCGCCAGCCGATAGTCGGACGTCGCGTTGTGACTCACGCACCGATTCAACACAAGCCCACCAGGTTGTCGCCAGCCGGGGTTGCCACCGGGGCCTTCGCCAGAGGACTCTAGAGGCAGTCCCGATCGCTGCGATCCCGGGAGGCCGCCATGAGGACGAGCACAGCCGCCCTGCAGAGCCTGCAACAGACCCTGGACTCCCCGCCGCAGCAACGGGTGCCGCTGGGCACCTGGCGCTGGTCGGTGCGCCAACAGATGGCCGGTGTCCGTGACGTGCTCATCTCCGAGACCACCCAGCACGAGGACGAGTGGCTCGACGCCCGCGGTGGTGCCGTCCTGCGCGAGCGCAACGCACTCCTCGGCCGGCTCAGCGAGCTTGGCCCCCGCGTGCTCGAGGTCGAGGACGTCGACGTGGTGCGCCAGGAGCTGCGCCGGCTGCTCGCCGACATCGCCCACCACCTCCAGCGGCTCAACGACCTCGCCTATGACGACGTCTCCCTGGAGCTGGGCGGCTCCGAGTAACAGCCCGGCAGGCGTCCGCCGGTCAGCAGCCGCCCCGCGCCGCGGCATAGACTTCCGCGGGTGCGGCGCCGCGGCGCCCGCACGGAGGGGTGCCGGAGTGGCCGATCGGAACCGCCTTGAAAGCGGTCGCTGGCAGAGATGTCAGCCGCGGGTTCGAATCCCGCCCCCTCTGCCAACAACTCGGGGCCAACCACTCGGGGCCGACGTCAGCGCGTCGTGACGACCAGGACGTCGCCCTCTTGGACGACGTCGCCGGGGGCGATCTTGACCTCCGTGACGGTGCCGCCGTCCTCGGCGAGCACCGGGATCTCCATCTTCATCGACTCCAGCAGGGCGACGGTGTCACCGGGCTCGATGCGGGCCCCCACCTCGACGGAGACCGCCAGGACGTTCGCCACCATCTCCGCGACGATCTCGCTCACCTGCGCTCGTGCCATGGGACCCGACGCTAGCCGTTACCGGGCGGTACCGGTCACAGCAGGGCCTGGGTGCGGCGTGGCTCGGGCCGTACGGCGCTCGCGGCCTCGGCCCGCCGGGCACCCCGGCCGCGGGACCCGGTGAACAGCAGGTCCACCCTGATGAGCACATAGCCGATGACCAGCCCCACCAGGAGGGTGTAGAGCTCGGCCAGGAGCAGCTCCCGAAGCGGCAGCCACGGGTCGAGGACCAGCGTCGCGACGGGGGCCGTGGCCACCACGCCGAAGGCACAGGCCCACCAGCCCTGCCGCCGACGCGCTCGCTGATGCACCCCCCAGGCCAGGGCCGGGATGCCGATGAATGCCTGGAGCGGGCGAGGCGCAGCCCCCAGGGTGGCCCGCATCCAGTGCACGGCGTCGACCAGCGACTGCACGAGCCCGGGGGTGCCGTAGCGACGCAGCAGCTCGCCATAGGCGAGCGCCACCGCCAGCCCGACGCCGCCGACCACGATCACGAGCAGGCCGCGCGTGCCGATGCCGTGGAAGCCGGCGCCGAGCCGATAGACGAGCGCGACGACCAGCCCCAGCGCCACCACCAGGGTGGCGTAATAGAAGCGGTTGAGGGTCAGCTGAGGCTCGAAACCGACCGCCGCGACCGCTCCGACAGCGGCGATGACGAGGGCCAGCCCCACCTCGCGGATGACGGCGAGGAAGCGGGCGGCGGGCACCGTCGCCATCACGCCGAGCGCGGCCCCGGCCGCGGAGACCATGACCGCCGTCCCCGACCGCAGCACGCCGTTGTCGACGACGACGGCCGCCACGCTGATGGCGAGCGCCAGCGGCGTGAAGATCGCGGGCCGACCGCCCGTGCGCGCGGCCAGGATCCAGATGAACGTCGTCCCGATGAGGACCGCCCCGGCGCCGTCGAGCCAGGCCGGTCCGATGCCGGCCGTCTCGAGCCCGACGGCGGTGAGGCCGGCGAGCACGAGCAGCACGTGGAGCACGTTGAGCAGGCGCTCGCGTCGACCAGCGGCCGCGGGACGCGGGGACCGCGCAGCCTTCGGCGCCTTGGTGTCGGCGCGACGGCGAGCAGCGGTCCTGGACACGGGAGGGAAGGTTACATCCGCCGGTTGGCCAACGACGGATTGGTGCGACGCGCCTCCTCGAGCACGGCGCGGTCCAGGGTCGCAGTCAGCACCTCGGGACCGTCGCCGGCCTCGACCAGCACCTCGCCCCACGGGTCCACCGCCATCGAGTGGCCCGTGTAGCGCGGGCCAGGCTGGCCGACGGCCACGACGTACGCCGTGTTCTCGATCGCCCGGGCCCGCACCAGCGTCCGCCAGTGGTCGACCTTCCGCTCGCCCGCCACCCAGGCCGCGGGCGCCACCAGCACCTCGGCACCGGCGTCGACCAGGGCGCGGGCCAGCTCGGGGAAGCGCAGGTCATAGCAGGTCATCAGCCCCAGCCGGAAGCCGTTCAGCTCGACGACCACCGGGCCCAGCGGACCCGGCGCCAGCCGGTCGGACTCCTTGAAGCCGAAGGAGTCATAGAGATGGATCTTGCGGTAGGACGCCTGCGTCTCCCCCCGCAGCACGAGCGTGTTGAAGGGACGGGCGGCGTCGTGGCTGATCTCGAACATGCCCGCGAGGATCGTCGTGTGCCGGTCGATCGCGACCCGGGTCAGCTCGCCGGTGAAGGCACCCGCCTGGTGCTCGGCGTACGCCGCCACGTCGGACCCCGGAGCGCCGAAGTCGCGCGCGAACACCTCGGGGAACACCACGAGGTCGTGGCCGGTCGGCGTGAGGTCCGCGAGCGCGCGCCGGTTGTCGGCCGGGTCGAGCGACGACGCGTGCTGGACGAGGGCCACGGACAGGTGGTCGGTCACCGGTCCAGCCTGCCACCCTGCCGCGACGGATGGGAGGATGCCGCGGTGGGTGGGACGAGCAGCTTCGCCGCCGTGGTGCTCTCCGGGGGCACCGCCGAACGGCTGGGTGGCGCCGACAAAGGGTCCCTGGAGTGGGCGGGTCGGACCCTGCTCGACCGCGTTCTCGATGCCGTCGCCGGCGCCGACGCCGTCGTCGTCGCCGGCCCGCAGGTGACGACGGCCCGCCCGGTCCGGTTCACCCGCGAGCAACCCCCGGGCGGGGGGCCGGTGGCCGGACTGCTCGCTGCTCGGCAGGCGCTGGGGCCCCGGACCGGGCTGCTGGTCGTGGTCGCGGTCGACATGCCCCTGCTGACGCAGGCCACCGTTGAGCGCCTGGTCACGGCCGCCGAGGGACACGACGGCGCGGTGTTGGTCGACGACACGGGGCGCCGCCACCTGGCCGCGGCCCTCGACGTGGCCCGCCTCGACGCCGTCGCGCCGCCCGACGGCGGCCACGGCCGGCCCTGGCGAGGGCTGCTGTCCGGCCTGACGCTGGTCGAGGTGAGGGCCGTCCACGAGGAGGGGCACGACGTCGACACGTGGGCCGACCTGGAGGCGGCTCGACCCGATGAGAACCGAGGGCTGTGACCCGATCGTTGCCCAGCCTTTTGACCGGCCGCGGCGCGTCGGGTCTTGCGAGCCGGGGACCGATCAACGAATCTGATGCTCGTGAATCTCCACGACTGGATCGATGAGCTGTGCGACGTGCTCGACCTCGACATCGAGGTCGACGAAGGGCTCCTCCTCGACCTGGCCAGCACGGCGGCCCACAACGTGGCCCGTCCGGCAGCGCCCATCAGCACCTTCCTGCTGGGCTATGCCGCCGGCGCCGCGGACGCCGACCTCGACGCCGTCGAGAAGCTGGCCGGCCGGGTCCAGGCCCTGGCCGAGGGATGGGACCGGCCCGCAGGAACCCGTGACCCCGACGATGTCGACGACGACGTCCCCGACGACAGCGTCGTGGACCATACCGGCGAGTCCTTCGACGACTGACACGACGTGCGCGCCGTCGTCGCTCCCCACCCCGGCGGGCCCGAGGCCCTCGAGGTCGTCGACCTGCCCGACCTCGCGCCCGGCCCGGGCCAGGTCGTGCTCGACGTCGTCGCGAGCGGCCTCAACCGCGCCGATCTCCTGCAGCGGCAGGGCTTCTATCCTCCGCCGCCGGGTGAGTCCGATGTACTGGGACTCGAGTGCAGTGGGACCGTCCGCGCCGTGGGAGAGGGTGTCGACGGATGGCACCCCGGTGACCCGGCGTGCGCGCTGCTGGCCGGAGGCGGCTATGCCACCCAGGTCGCCGTTCCCGCCGGCCAGCTGATGCCGGTACCCACCGGCGTCGACCTCGTCACCGCGGCGGCGTTGCCCGAGGTCGCCGCCACCGTCTGGTCCAACGTCTTCCTGGTCGCCAACCTCCAGCCCGGCGAGACCTTCCTCGTCCACGGCGGGTCCGGCGGCATCGGCACCTTCGCGATCCAGCTCGCCCATGCCTTGGGCGCACGGGTGCTCACCACCGCCGGGTCGGACGCCAACCGCGCCGCGTGCGTGGAGCTCGGCGCCGACGTGGCCATCGACTACCGCGACCAGGACTTCGTCGAGGTGGTGCGGGAGACCACCGACGGGCGCGGGGCCGACGTGATCCTCGACAACATGGGCGCCAAGTACCTTGCCCGCAACGTGGCCGCGCTCGCCACGGGCGGCCGGGTCGTCGTCATCGGCCTCCAGGGCGGGGCCAGGGCCGAGCTCGACCTCGGAGCGCTGCTGGTCAAGCGCGGAGCGGTCATCGCCACGTCGCTGCGCTCGCGGCCGGTGGCCGAGAAGTCCGCCATCTGCGCCGGCGTCGCCGAGCACGTGTGGCCGCTGGTGGCCGACGGCACCGTGCGACCCTTGGTCCACGCGACGTTCGCCCTCGACGACGTACGCCGCGCCCACGAGGCACTGGAGGCCGGCGGCCACCTCGGCAAGATCCTGCTGACCGTCTGACGCCGACGACCGGGGCGGACCTCGGCTCGGCCCCGCTGACTACGATGAAGCCATGACCGAGCACGACGCAGCCCAGGCCCCGGACACCGACAGCCTCGATGCCGAGCCGGTCGTGGTCGTCGGCCCCGACGGCCAGCCCGTCGGCACGATCCCCGCCTCGATGCTGCGCCAGGCCGCCGCGGACGAGGACGACGACCCCGCCGACGACGAGGCCCGCCACATCACCGACCTGGTCGAGCAGCCGGCCAAGGTGATGCGGATCGGCAGCATGATCCGCCAGCTCCTCGACGAGGTGAAGGCCGCCCCGCTCGACGAGGCCAGCCGCAACCGGCTCAAGGACATCCACACCGCGTCGATCAAGGAGCTCGAGTCTGGCCTCGCCCCCGAGCTGGTCGAGGAGCTCGAGCGGCTCTCGCTGCCGTTCACCGAGGAGGGCACGCCCAGCGAGGGCGAGCTCCGGATCGCCCAGGCCCAGCTCGTCGGCTGGCTCGAGGGGCTCTTCCACGGCATCCAGACCGCCATCTATGCCCAGCAGGTCGCCGCCCGCGCCCAGCTCGAGCAGATGCGGCGCGCGCTGCCGCCCGGCATCGTCATGGGTCAAGGCGACGGCCCCGGAACGGCTCCGGACGGGCAGCCGTCTCACAACCAGGGCTCCGGAGGCATGTACCTCTGAGGGTCGGCCCTGCTGCGCCGCCCGCCGCCACCGCCCGCCGCGTCAGCGCGGCGTACGGCGGCGGAAGAGCACCAGGCCCAGCAGTCCGATCAGCGTGACCGCTGCCCCCGGAGCGACCAGCCGGCCGAGCGGGACGGCGCCCGCGACGTCCTGGGCGTCGTACTGCAGGGGCTCGCGAGGCGGCTGTGACGGCTGGAGCGGCGTGCCCTGACCGAGCAGGCGCTCGACCTTGGCGACGTCCTTCACCGTGGCGCGCATGGCGCCCCCGCAGACGTTGCCGTTGAACTTCGCGCCGCGCCCGCTGACGAAGAACAGCCACGGGGTCTTGGTGGGGATGTTGCCGAAGCCGCAGGCCTGCGACTGGTCGGAGGTGATCAGCACGCGCACCGCGGTGACCGAGCCCTGATAGCTGCGGTCGACCTCGGCGGTATAGCTGCGCACGGTGCGCTGCTTGTTGCCGGTGCCGACCGTGTCGGTGGTCGAGGAGACCACGGAGGCGGTGAGGACGGCGTCGGCCTGCTTGGCCAGCTTGGCGGCGGTCTGGCCGTCCGGGCAGGTGCAGCGCGCGGGTGCGGCCGCGGTCGACGAGGCGAGCGGGCGGGCCGTCGCCGGCGAGGTCACCACCATCGGGGTCAGCACCGGGGCGAGGCCGAGCAGGGCCAGCGCCGGAAGCGCTCGCCGCAGTCGCCCGGTCGCGGTCAGCACGACTGACACCCTACGGGGCGCCCGGTCGGGGCCACCATCACAGGTCGAACAGGCGCGCCAGTGTCTCGGCCACGCCGTCCTCGTCGTTGGTCGGGGCCAGCCCGTCCGCGCACGCGAGGACGCTCGGGTGGGCGTTGCCCACAGCGAAGCCGCGGCCGGCCCAGGTGAGCATGGGGATGTCGTTGGGCATGTCGCCGAAGGCGACCACCTCGCCCGCCTCGATGCCGAGGTCGGCCGCGAACCGGGTGAGCGCCACGGCCTTGGTGACCCCCACCGCGCTGATCTCCATCAGGCCGTCCATCGTCCAGGTCGGCACTGCCTCGGTCCCCACGGCGGCGAAGACCGCGCGGCGGAACTCCTCGGGGTCGCCGTCCTCGAGCTGGGCCAGGATCTTGAGCGCTGGCCCGTCCCACAGGTCCTCCAGGTCGCCGCGGACATAGTCGACCAGGCCGACGTCGTCGACATGGGCCCGATAGGTCGCCTCCGCCCGGGGACCGGTCAGGAACTCCAGGGCGAAGCTGACCCCAGGGGCCGCCGACCGGACCCGGTCGGTGATCGCCAGCCCGGGGTCGGGGCCGATGCCGTCGACACGGACGGGGGACTGCCGGGCGATGTCCCACACGACCGCTCCGTTGGACAGGATCGCCAGGCCCTGGCTGCCCACCAGCGGCCACAGTCGGGTCATCCAGCGCAGCGGGCGGGCGGTCACCAGTACGACGCGCACCCCTCGCGCCGCCAGTGCGGTGAGCACCTCTCGGGTGCGATCCGACACCGACCCGTCGCTCGCCAGCAGAGTGCCGTCGAGATCGGTCGCGACCAACCGCGGCCGCTCAGCCATCGCCGAACCAGCGGTCCAGCTCCACCGCCGCCCCGTCATCCTGGACGCTGACGGTGACGTGGTCGGCGGCCGCCTTGACCTCGTCGACCGCCTGCCCCATCGCGACGCCGCGACCGGCCCACCGCAGCATCTCCAGGTCGTTGCGACCGTCGCCGATCGCCAGCACGTCGACCGGACGCAGGCCGAGCGCGCCGATCACGTGCTCGAGTCCGGAGGCCTTGGAGACCCCCACCGGTGACAGGTCCAGCCATGCCGTCCACCCGACGACATAGTCGGTGCCGTGGAGGCCCAGCCTCGCGGCGAGCCGCACGAAGTCGTCGGCCGAGGCGTTGGGATCACGGATGATCACCCGGCTCACCGGCTCGGCCACGAGGTCGGCGACATCGGTCAGGATCATCTCGCCGCTGAGCTCGCCGTCCGGGAACGGCCGGGTGACCCGATAGCCGACGCCCCGCTCCTCCACGGCCACGAGGGCGTCCGGGTGCTCCTGGAGCACGGCCGCGACCGCGGGTGCCGCGTCGAAGGTGACCTCGTGGACGACGTCGACCGGCGGGTAGCGGAAGACCACCGCGCCGTTGGAGGCCACGATCCACAGCGGGTCGTCGTCGTCCCTCGGCAGGTCGAGCAGATCGGCGATCCGGGTCATCCCGTGGGGCGAGCGCCCACTGGCGAGCACGATGTGCGCCCCCGCCGCACGAGCACGGTGCACCGCGTCGTACACCGCCTGGGGGATCTGCTCATAGGTCGTGCCCGCACCGGGGACCCAGGTCAGCAGGGTGCCATCGATGTCGAGCGCGACGACCCGGGGCCGCCACCCTGCGTCAGCGGGGTCAGGAGGCACCGATCGGCCTCAGCACGTCGGTGCCCATCCACTTCTGGAGCGCCGCGGGGACCCGCACCGACCCGTCGGCCTGCTGATGGGTCTCCAGGATCGCCACGATGGTGCGCGTCATGGCGCACAGCGTCCCGTTGAGGGTCGCGATCGGCCCGGTCGAGCCGTCCTCGAACCGGCCCCGGGTGTCGAGGCGTCGGGTCTGGAAGTCGGTGCAGTTGGAGGTCGAGGTGAGCTCGCGGTACTTGCCCTGGGTCGGGATCCACGCCTCGCAGTCGAACTTGCGCTGCGCCGACAGCCCGAGGTCGCCCGCCGCCACGTCGATGACCCGATAGGCGAGGTCGAGCTTGTCGAGGAACATCTTCTCCCAGCCGAGCAGCCGCTCGTGCTCGGCGAAGGACTCCTCCAGCGTCGTGTAGATGAACATCTCCACCTTGTCGAACCAGTGGACCCGGATGATCCCCTTGGTGTCCTTGCCGTGTGATCCTGCCTCCTTGCGGAAGCACGGGCTGAACGACGCGTAGCGCTTCGGCAAATCCTTGACGTCCAGGATCTCGTCGGAGTGATAGGCCGCCATCGGGACCTCCGACGTACCGACCAGATAGAGGTCCTCGCCCTCGATCCGATAGACGTCGTCGGCCGCCTGGCCGAGGAAGCCGGTGCCCTCCATCGCGCGCGGCTTGACCAGCGACGGCGCGATCGCCTGGGTGAAGCCCGCCTCGCGGGCCTGCTCCATCGCCAGGTTGATCAGCGCCAGCTCCAGCTGGGCGCCCACGCCGGTGAGGAAGTAGAACCGCGCACCCGACACCTTGGCGCCGCGGTCGAGGTCGATCGCGCCCAGCAGCCGACCCAGCTCGATGTGGTCGCGCGGCTCGAAGCCCTCGGCCGCGAAGTCGCGCGGCGTCCCGATGACCTCGAGGACCTTGAAGTCCTCCTCCCCGCCGGCCGGTGCCTCGTCGGCCGCCGGGTTGGGGATCGCCATCAGGGCGTCCTTCCACTCCTGCTCGGCCACGGTCTGACGGGACTCGGCGTCCTTGACCTCCGCCGACAGGGTCTTGGTGCGCGCCAGCAGCGCCGCCTTCTCCTCGCCCTGGGCCGCGGCGACCTGCTTGCCGAGCCCCTTCTGCTCGGCCCGCAGCGCCTCATAGGCGGCGATCGCCTGACGGCGCGCCTCGTCCGCGACCACGGCTCGGTCGACGACATCACCGGACAGCCCGCGCTTGGCCTGCGCGGCACGGATGAGGTCGGGGGACTCACGGAGGAGGCGCGGATCGATCATGGGATTCAGGCTAGTGCCTCACCGACGTGTCGGGCCGGTCGATGCCGGTGCCCGGCCGCGAGCCGTGTCACGGCAGGAGGGCATACTGCACTTCATGCTCGACCGACCACGCGGCACGCTGCTCGCGTCGTCGGCGACGCTGTTCGCGCTGTTCGCCGTGCTCGCCGCCGCGGTCACCCGCGACCGGTCGCCACTGGACGCCCTCGACAACCTCGGCCGGTCGGCGGAGGAGTGGGCCAACGGTGTCGGCTGGCTCGACCACGTGCTCCTCGCGATCGAGACGGCCTTCGGCACGCTCGCGATGACGATCTATTCCGTCGTCGTGACCGTGGCGCTGCTCGCCAAGCGCTTCTGGCGCGCCGCCGTCTTCACCGCCGTCGTGATGTCGGTGGCCGGGCTGGCCACGACCGGCCTCAAGGTGTGGTTCGGCCGGACCCGGCCGGGCTGGCAGGACCCGGTCGCCCTGCTGCACAGCGGGTCCTTCCCCTCCGGCCACGCGCTGTCGGTCACGGCGTTCATGGGCGTCGCGATGGTCCTCGCGTCGATGCTGCTGCGCAAGCGCGGCCCCCGTCGTACCGTCTATGCGGTCGCCGTGCTGGTCGACCTCGTCGTCCTCGCCGACCGGGTCCTCCTCGGCCGGCACTTCCCCACCGACGTGATCGGCGGGGCCCTGTTCGGCGCGGGTCTCGTGCTCCTCGGGGTCGGCCTCTACAACCCCCTCCCCCGCAGCCTCGTCGAGACCGCCACCCCCCTGCCGGAGGCGCTCCCGTCGAACCGCCAGGTCGCCGTGGTCGTCAACCCGGCCAAGGTCGAGGACATGGTCAACTTCCGGGCGATCGTCTCCGCCGCTGCCACCGCGGCCGGCTGGAACGAGCCGCTGTGGTACCAGACCACCATCGAGGACCCTGGCGCCGGCATGGCCCACGACGCCGCCTTCGGCGGCGCCGACCTCGTGCTGGTGTGCGGCGGCGACGGAACCGTCCGCGAAGTGTGCGCCGAGCTGGCGGGGACCGGCATCCCGATCGCGATCATCCCGGTCGGCACGGGCAACCTGCTCGCCCGCAACCTCGACATCCCCCTGTTCGTGCGCAGCGCCGTCGACGTCGCGTTCAGCGGCCAGGACCGCGCCATCGACCTGGTCGCCGTGAGCGGCGACGGGCTCGAGGACACCACGTTCCTGGTCATGGCCGGGATGGGGTTCGATGCCGCGATGATGGAGGGCGTCAACGAGGACGTGAAGGCCAAGGTCGGCTGGCTCGCCTATGTCTTCTCGGGCCTGAAGGCACTGATGTTCCCCGCTGCGGCCGTCGACATCTCCATCGACGGCGAGGACTTCACCCGCCACCGCGCGCGGACCGTCGTGGTCGGCAACGTCGGCTATCTCCAGGCCGGCATGCCGTTGCTGCCCGACGCCGCCATCGACGACGGCCTGCTGGACGTGGTGATCCTGCACCCCAAGCGCTTCCTCTCCTGGATCCCGCTCGCCATCCGCGTGCTCGCCCGGCGTCGCAACACCGACGAGCTGGTCAACCGCATGACGGGTCGCACGGTCACGCTGCGGGCCCACGGCGACACGCCTCGCCAGCTCGACGGCGACTCGATCGGCCCGGGTCGCGAGCTCCACATGGAATGCCTCCCCGGCCGGCTCCTCGTCCGCGTCCCCCGCTGACAACCCAGCCCGTTTCACCCCGCCGACCCGGCAGAACTTCTGCCGGGTGAGTGCCCACTCACTGCCGACCCGGCAGAAGTTCTGCCGGGTCGGCTCAAGTTCTGTGGATATCTCGCCGAGTCGTCACATCTTGTGACGACTCGGCGAAAAGGGGGGCGGTGGTGAACGTCAGCGGGGGCGGGCGAGGCCGACGGCCTGGCGCTCCTCGGGGGAGAGCTCCTGTTCGGCGACCCAGCCGCCGACGGCCTTGGCATAGGTCCGTGCATCACTGCGCCCGTGGACCGACGTGAGCACGATCCCGTCGCCGTCGTCATCGAGCAGCGCGACCGACCACGACTGGTGGCCGCCCATGTCGGGGAAGGCGTCATAGCGGACCACCGACACATGACGCAGCGCCGCCCGGCCCTCGGCCTGGAGCGCGGCGACCTCCCCCCGCAGCGCGACCACGTCGAGGGGCAGGTCCTCCTCCCCAGCGACGGCGCGCCGTGGCGTCGTACGGCGCCAGGCGGCCGCGGCCAGTCCGACCGCGACCAGGGCCAGCAGGAGGTCGACAACGAGCCACCAGGTCATGCGGCAAGAGCCTAAGCGGAGCGACCCGCCGCGCTCGGCAACGTGGCGGCGTGGCCCACCAGGCCGCGCAACCGGTCGGGATGGTTGGTGATGACCCCGTCGACGCCATAGCTGACCACCCGACGCAGCTGGCGGGAGGTGTTCGCGGTCCACACCGACACGCGAAGGCCGGCGTCGCGCAGCCGCTGCACCGTCTCGCGGTCGACGGCGGGGACCGCCGGGTTGACCTGGTGGGCGAACCGCCGAGCCGCAGCGATGAGCTCAGCGGTGGGCCAAGCCTCGGTCAGCATCCCCACGGGGACGTGCGGCATCAGCCGGTGGAAACGCTCCAGCCACTCGTGGTCGAACGACTGGATCGTCACCTGGCCGCGTGACTCCGCCCGGACCAGCGCCGGTGCGCTCAGCAGCTCGAAGGTCAGGTCCATCTCGATGCCGGGATAGCTTCTCGGGTGCTTCATCTCGATCAGCAGCCCGGCACGCCCGCCGATGGTCTCGGCCCACTCGCGCAGGGTGGGGACCTGCTCGCCGGCGTACTCCGACCCGAACCACGAGCCGGCATCGAGCCGCTTGATCTCGGCCAGCGTCAGCTCGGCCACACGCAGCCGGCCCCGGCCGGGGAGGACCCGCAGACCGTCCGTCGTACGACGCACGTGGCGGTCGTGGAGCACCACCAGCTCACCGTCCCGGGTGCGGTGGACATCGCACTCGACCGCGTCCGCGCCGTGCTGCACGGCCAGGCGAGCGGCGGCGAGGGTGTTCTCAGGGGCGGCGGCGGAAGCGCCGCGGTGGGCGATGACGCTGGTCATCACAGCTCCTTCACTGGGGTGTCTCCACCGTGCGACGACACCACGACCGAGCCGTGTCAGGCAGGCGAACGGTCGTCGACCGTCCACGGAACTGTCGGGGTGGCACGCCCGGTCGCCAGCGCATGGGAAAATGCCCGGGTGACCCCACGACGCATCGCCTATCAGGGCGAGCCCGGAGCCAACTCCCACTTGGTGTGCAAGCAGCACTACCCCGAGATGGAGGCGTTGCCCTGCGCGTCGTTCGAGGACGTCTTCTCCGCGGTCGAGACCGGCGAGGCCGACCTGGGGCTCATCCCGATCGACAACTCCATCGCCGGGCGGGTCAGCGACATCCACCACTTCCTGCCGCGTACGACGCTGCACATCATCGCCGAGCACTTCCTCCGCATCCAGTTCGCGTTGATGGCGCTTCCGGGCGCCAGCGTGGAGTCGATCAAGACCGTCCACAGCCACGTCCATGCGCTCGGCCAGTGCCGCAAGGTCATCAAGGAGCTCCAGCTCCGGCCGGTCATCGCCGGTGACACCGCGGGGGCAGCCCGCGAGGTGGCCGAGGCGGGCGACCTCTCGCAGGCGGCGATCGCGCCCCCGCTGGCCGCCGAGACCTATGGCCTGGAGATCCTGCGCGAGGACGTCGAGGACGAGACCCACAACACCACCCGGTTCGTCGTGCTGTCCCGCGCGATGGTGCAGGCGCCCCGCGGCGACGGCCCGATCGTGACGTCGTTCATCTTCAACGTGCGCAACCTGCCGGCCGCGCTCTACAAGGCGCTCGGCGGCTTCGCGACCAACGGCGTCAACATGACCAAGCTCGAGTCCTACATGGTCGGCGGCCAGTTCGCCGCCACCCAGTTCCTCGCCGAGGTCGACGGCCACCCGGACGACCCGTCGGTGAAGCGGGCGCTCGAGGAGCTGCGGTTCTTCACCACCGACGTCAAGATCCTGGGCGTCTATCCCGCCGACCCCGGCCGCCGGGGCTGACGGGGCCCGCATGGATCTCGTCGTCATCGCCCTCACCTTCGCCGCGATCGCGGTCGTGGAGCTGCCCGACAAGACCTTCGTCGCGACGCTGGTCCTGTCGACCCGCTACCGACCGCTGTTCGTGTGGATCGGGGTCGGGCTCGCGTTCGCCGTCCAGACCGTGGTGGCCGTCTCGCTCGGCAAGGTCGTGGCGCTGTTGCCCACCACGCCGGTTCGCGTGCTGGCGATCGTGATGTTCCTCGTGGGTGCGGTCATCCTGTTCCGCGAGGGCCGCAGCCACCAGACCGACTCGGGCGACGAATACGTCGACAAGGCCGGCGACGTCCACGGTGCCAAGGTGATCCTGGCGTCGTTCCTGGTGCTCTTCGCCGCCGAGTGGGGTGACCTCTCCCAGCTGCTGACGCTCACGCTCGTCGCCAAGTACGACGCCCCGGCGAGCGTCTTCGTCGGCGCCCTCGGTGCGCTGCTCGCCGTCAGCGGGCTCGCGGTGGTGGTCGGCCGCACGCTGATGCGTTATGTCCAGCTCCACGTCCTCCACTATGTCGGCGCGGTCGTGTGTCTCGGGCTCGCCGGGTTGACGACCTGGGAGCTGCTCGCCGCCTGAGGTGGCGGCGTACCCGGTGACGGTTCACCAAGGTAAGTGGTCGAAGCAGCACTTACCTCGGTGAATTCCGCACGGTAAGTGCGGGTTGACCCACCTACCTTGGTGAACCGTCACGTTCGCGACCACGACAGCGAGACGGACGCCGCCGTAGAGGTTCGATCAGGGCCACCCGGGCGACCGTCAAGGAACCGTCAGGATCGACCGCCCGGAGGTGTCACCGGGCCTAGAACCGAGGTGCGGAGACTCCGCGCCGGGCCGCGTGCCCGCAGACCCGGAAAGGTCGGTCATGGCCGATCTGGCTTTCCTGCTGATCATCGTCGTGTCGTTCGCCGCCCTGGCCGTCGTGGCCGGCTGGCTGGACCGTGCCCTCGTCTCGCGGCCCGTCCCCGGCGTGCGGTCGAACGGGGAGGACGCGGCCGCGGAGGTACGCCGATGAGCGCGCCCTGGGCCGCCGTCGGGCAGGTCGGCCTGCTCGTCCTCGCCCTGGTGCTCACCGTCCCACCGATGGCGCGGCTGCTGGCGCACACCTACACGAGCGAGCGCCATTGGCGGGCCGAACGCGTCGCCTATCGCCTGTTGCGGCTCGACCCGGAGGCCGACCAGACCTGGCGCACCTATGCGATCTCGGTCCTCGGGTTCTCCGTCGTCGGCGTGCTCATCCTCTACGCCTTCGGCCGGCTCCAACAGCTGCTGCCGCTGGACATCGGTATGGCCGCGCTCCCGGCGGACGGGGCCTTCAACACGGCCGTCTCGTTCGTGACCAACACCAACTGGCAGTGGTACTCGGGCGAGGTCACCACGGGCCACCTGTTCCAGATGGCGGGTCTCGCGGTCCAGAACTTCGCGTCGGCCGCGGTCGGCATGGCCGTTGCGGCCGCCTTCGCACGGGGGCTGGCCCGCACGGACGGACTCAACCGGGTCGGCAACTTCTGGGTCGACCTGACGCGCGGCACCGTGCGCGTCCTGCTCCCCTTCGCCACGGTGGCGGCACTCGTCCTCATCGCCGCCGGCGTCGTCCAGAACCTTCACGCCCCCCACGAGCTCACCACCCTGACCGGCCACAGCCAGGCGCTCACCGGCGGTCCGGTCGCCACCCAGGAGGCCATCAAGGAGCTCGGCACCAACGGCGGCGGGTTCTACAACGCCAACTCAGCACACCCGTTCGAGAACCCCAGCCCCTGGACCAACCTGCTGGAGATCTATCTGCTGCTCCTCATCCCGTTCGCGATGGCGTGGGCGTTCGGCCGGATCGTGCAGGACCGCCGCCAGGGCCGGGCGATCGCAGCCGTGATGGCGGTCCTGCTGGGCATCGCCGTCACGCTGCTCACGGTGGCGGAGATGACCGGACCCGGCACGGCCCCGACGGCCGCCGGCGCCGCCATGGAGGGCAAGGAGGTGCGGTTCGGGGAGGCCGCATCGGCGCTGTTCGGCGCCGCCACGACCAGTACGTCGACCGGCGCGGTCAACGCCATGCACGACTCCTTCACCGCGCCCGGAGGCGGCGTGGCGATGTTCGACATGATGCTCGGCGAGGTCTCGCCCGGCGGCGTCGGGTCGGGCCTCTACGGCATGCTCGTGCTGGCCATCGTGACGGTGTTCCTGTGTGGCCTGATGGTCGGCCGGACCCCGGAGTACCTCGGCAAGAAGATCGGTCAGTCCGAGATCGTCCTGGTCGGGCTCTACGTGCCGACGACGCCCGTGCTCGTGCTGGTGGGCGGCGCGCTCGGCGTCAGCACCACGGCCGGGAGGACCGGCATCCAGGAGCCCGGCAGCCACGGCCTCAGCGAGGTGCTGTACGCCGTCACGTCGGCCTCCAACAACGGCAGCGCCTTCGCCGGGCTGGAGCGTGGGCACGCCGTTCTGGAACACCCTGCTGGGCCTGCTGATGCTGCTGGGGCGGTTCCTGCCGATCCTGTTCGTGCTGGCCCTGGCGGGCAGGTTCGCCCGGCAGCACGTCTCGCCCCCGACGGCCGGGACCCTGCCGACACACCGACCGTTGTTCGTGGCGCTGCTGACCGGCGTCGCGCTCATCGTCGTCGGGCTCACCTATGTCCCCGTCCTCGTCCTCGGTCCCGTCGCGGAGTCGCTGTCATGACCAAGCACCCACCCGTCGCCGTACAACGCCCCCCGGCTCGCCAGATCCGCGAGGCCCTGCCCGGCATGGTCGCCAAGCTCGACCCCCGGCAGCTCTGGGGATCGCCCGTGATGCTGATCGTGGAGGCCGGCGCCGTCATCACGACCGCCCTCGCCGTCGTTCAGGCCAGCATCTTCGGCAGCCTGGTCGCGATCTGGCTCTGGCCGATCGTCCTGTTCGGCACCCTGGCCGAGTCGGTCGCCGAGGGCGCGGCAAGGCCCAGGCCGCGAGCCTGCGGAGCTGCAGACCGAGACGACTGCCCGCCGCATCGACGCCGACGCCGATGCGCTGCGCTACACCAGCAACCTCGCCACACTGCCGGTTGTCACCGTGCCGAGCACCCGGCTGCGCGTCGGTGACGTGGTGGTCGTCGAGGCCGGCGAACGGATCCCCCTGGACGGCGACGTGATCGAAGGCGTCGCCTCGGTCGACGAGTCGGCGGTGACCGGCGAGTCGGCACCGGTCATCCGCGAGTGGAGGCGACCGCAGCGCCGTCACCGGTGGGACGGTCGTGCTGTCGGACCGCATCGTGGTTCGTGTCACCGCTGAGCCCGGCCACTCCTTCGTGGACCGGATGATCGCCCTCGTCGAGGGTCTCGAGCGGCAGCGCACCCCAACGAGGTCGCGCTCAACGTCCTCCTGGTGGCGATGACCGCGATCTTCGTCGTGGTCGTCGCAACCCTGGCGCCGTACGCCGACTACAGCCGGGCCCACCAGACGGTGATCGTGCTGATCGCCCTGCTCGTCTGCCTCATCCCGACCACGATCGGGGCGCTGCTGTCGGCCATCGGGATCGCCGGGATGGACCGGCTGGTACGACGCAACGTGCTCGCGATGTCCGGTCGCGCCGTCGAGGCTGCCGGCGATGTCCGACGTCCTGCTGCTCGACAAGACCGGCACCATCACCTATGGCAACCGCCAGGCGACGGCGCTGCTGCTGGTGGACGGCGTGGCGATCGGGAGCCCGCGGAGGCCGCCTTGCTCTCATCGCTGGCTGACGAGACGCCCGAGGGCCGCAGCATCGTCACGCTGGTGGAGCGCGAGGGCTGGGCGGCACCCGTCGATCCCGACGGCGCCACGTTGGTCGAGTTCTCCGCCGCGACGCGGATGAGCGGCATCGACCTCGCCGACGGGCGCCGGATCCGCAAGGGCGCCGGTTCGGCGGTGTGGACGTGGGTGCACGGCACCGCCGGCATCAGATCCCCAGCTCGACGACCTGGCTGCCGCGGTGAGCGCCTCTGGAGGTACGCCGCTCGTCGTCGCCGACCAGCGCGGCTCCGCCCCGGCCCGGCTGCTGGGCGTCGTCCACCTCAAGGACGTGGTCAAGGAGGGCATCAGTGACCGGTTCGCGGAGATGCGCGCCATGAGATCCGCACGGTCATGATCACCGGCGACAACAGATCACCGCCCGCGCCATCGCGGCCGAAGCGGGGTCGACGACGTGCTCGCCGAAGCCACCCCCGAGGACAAGATGACGTTGATCCGACAGGAGCAGACCGGCGGTCGGATGGTCGCGATGTGCGGCGACGGCACCAACGACGCCCCGGCCCTCGCCCAGGCCGATGTCGGGGTCGCCATGAACACCGGCACCGCCGCAGCGAAGGAGGCCGGCAACATGGTCGACCTCGACTCCGACCCGACAAGCTCCTCGAGGTCGTCGAGATCGGCAAGCAGCTGCTCATCACCCGCGGAGCGCTGACGACGTTCTCCATCGCCAACGACGTGGCGAAGTACTTCGCCATCCTCCCGGCGATGTTCGTCACGGCGTTCCCGCAGCTCGACGTCCTCAACGTCATGCGGCTGTCGACACCCGAGTCGGCGATCCTCTCCGCGGTCGTCTTCAACGCGCTGATCATCGTCGCGCTCATCCCGCTGGCGCTGCGGGGAGTCCGCTACACCCCCACCTCGGCGTCGGCGCTGTTGCGACGCAACCTGCTTTTCTATGGCGTCGGCGGCCTGATCGCCCCGTTCCGGGGATCAAGCTGCTCGACCTCGTCATCTCGGCCATCCCTGAGTCTGACCATGAAGGACCTGCTCGCCCTCGGCCGCCACGGCCTCGCTGCCGTCCGCGTGATGATCCTGTTGACCCTCGTGCTGGGGCTCGCCTATCCGCTGGTGCTCACCGGCATCGCGCAGCTGGCGGTGCCGTGGCGGGCCAACGGCTCGCTCGTCACGGTGGACGGCGGCCGGACCACCGACCCGTCGCAGGTCATCGGCCCTGATCGGCCAGAGTCGACGGCGCCGGGCCTCTTCGTCGGCCGGCCATCGGTCCATGGCAACGACATGCTCGCCACCGGCGGGTCCAACCTCGGTCCCGAGAGTGAGGAGCCTGCTGGCCGCCATCGAGGAACGGCGCGCGGAGGTCGCCGCCCGCGAGGGCGTCGCGGGCGCCGCCGTACCCCCCGATGCCTTGACCGCGTCGGCGTCCGGCCCTCGACCCGGACATCAGCCCCGCGTACGCCGCCCTCCAGGTCCCCGCGTCGCGCGTGAGACCGGGCTCTCCGAGGGCGAGGTGTCCCGGCTGGTAGGGGCACACGACCGGACGTGGCCTCGGCGTGCTGGGGGAGCCTCGGGTCAACGTCCTGCTGCTCAACCTCGCGGTCTCGCGGCCGCCCAGGGCTGATCCCGGCTGGCAGGATCGACGACATGACGGCGACGAGGTGGCCTCCGCTCCGCAGACACGGCGCGGGCGGCTGTTCGTCTATCTCGGCGCCGCTCCTGGCGTGGGCAAGACCTACGCGATGCTGGGCGAGGCCCGGCGCCGCCTGTCGCGGGGGACCGACGTCGTCGTCGGCTATGTCGAGACGCACGGCCGAGCCCAGACCGAGGCCCAGCTGGAGGGACTGGAGATCCTGCCCCGTCGCACCGTCGACTATCGGGGCACGGTCTTCACCGAGATGGACACGGACGCCGTCCTCGCCCGCCGCCCTGCGGTGGTGCTGGTCGACGAGCTCGCGCACACCAACATCCCCGGATCCCCCCACGCCAAGCGGGCCGAGGACGTGGAGCTGATCCGGGACGCCGGCATCGACGTCATCACGACCGTCAACATCCAGCACCTCGAGTCGCTCAACGACGAGATCGAGCGCATCACCGGCGTGCGTCAGCGCGAGACGGTGCCGGACGAGCTGGTCCGCACGGCCGACCAGATCCAGCTGATCGACATGTCCCCCGACGCGCTTCGCCGGCGGCTGGCCCACGGCAACGTCTATCGACCCGAGCAGATCGACGCGTCGCTGTCGTCCTACTTCCGTGTCGGCAACCTCACCGCGCTGCGCGAGCTGGCGCTGCTGTGGCTGGCCGACCGCGCGTCGACGACGCCCTGGACGACTACCGCCGACTGCACCAGATCACCTCGCCGTGGCCGACCCGGGAACCGGATCGTCGTCGCCGTCACGGAGGCCCCGAGACGGAGACGCTGCTCCGACGAGGGCGCAGCTCGCCCAGCGAGCGGCGGGGGCGGAGCTGCTGGCGGTCCACGTGGTGGCCACCGATGGGCTGCGGTCGGCCGACGACCGCGGCATCACGGGCTACCAGCGCCTCATCGGCGAGCTCGGTGGCACCTTCCACTCCGTCGTGGGCGAGGACGTCCCCCAGGCCGTGGTCGACTTCGCGACCGCCGTCAACGCGACCATGATCATCGTCGGGACCTCGCGTCACGGCCGGGTCCGACGGCTGTTCTCCGGGTCGACCGGGCCCGAGATCGCCGACCGGGCCGGCAGCATCGACGTCCACCTGGTCACCCATCCGTCGACGCCCGGGCCGGTCCGGCTGCGGCTCCGACCTCTCACGACCACGCTCTCCCCGCGGCCGCCTCGTCGCGGGCTGGACGCTGGCCCTGCTCGCCCCGGCGCTGCTCACGTCGGTGCTGCACGCTGCGGGCACCGATGACCTGGCCGCCATCTCGATGCTCTACCTCGGCGTCACCGTGCTCGTCGCCCTCGTCGGTGGGCTCCTCCCCGCCTGGCTGCGTCGTTGAGCGCCTTCCTCCAGCTCAACTGGTTCTTCACCCCACCCGTGGGGCGCTGGACCATCGCCGAGCCCGCCAACCTGGTCGCCCTGCTGCTCTTCGTGGCGATCGCGGCGGGCGTGGCGACCGTGGTCGACCTCGCTGCCCGCCGAGCCGAGGCCGCGCGGATCGCCCGCGCGAGGCGGCGACGCTGGCTCCTCTCCGGGTCCGTGCTGACGGGGCAGGACACGGCCCAGGCCATCGTCGAGCGGCTGCGCGAGACGTTCAGTCGACGGCGTCGCCCTGCTGGAGCGGCCTGACGCCGGGTGGATGATCCTCGCGCAGAGCGGTGCGGCGCCCCCAGACACCCGGCGAGGCGGACACGCGGGCCGACGTGGATGAGGCCCATGTGCTCGCCCTGCGGGTCCCACGCTCGATGCCAGCGACCGCAGGATCCTCGAGGCCTCGCCGTGCAGGCCGGGCTGGTCATCGAGTACCGGAGGCTGCGTGAGAAGGAGGCCAGGGCCGCCCTGCTCGAACGCGCCGACGCCACCAGTACCGCCGTACTCCGCGCCGTGTCCCACGACCTGCGTACGCCGCTCGCGACCATGCGCGCCTCCTCGACGGACTGGTGGAGGCGCCGCCCTCGACGACGCGGACCGCGCGGCCCTGCTCGAGGCCGCGGAGAGCGCCAGCGGCCAGCTGGAGCGGCTCATCGACAACCTGCTCGACCTGTCGCGACTGCAGACCGGGCTGGTCCGACCGACGCCCGCGCCTGCAGCCTCGAGGAGATCCTGCCGCTGGCGCTCGCCGGTCAGCCGCCGGGACGCGTCGTCCTCGACGTCGACGAGACGGCGCCGCTGATCCTGACCGACAGCGGCCTCCTGGAGAGGATCGTGGCCAACCTGGTCGGCAACGCCGTCCGCCACTTCCCGCCGGACCGACCCGTGCGCGTCCATGCCCGGGTCCTCGAGACCGAGGTCCTGATCCTGGTCGCCGACCAGGGGCCGGGTGTGCCGCGCGAGCTGCGCGACCGGATCTTCGAGCCCTTCCAACGACTGGGCGACACGGAGTCCGGCGGTCTGGGTCTCGGCCTCGCCGTGGCGAAGGGCCTCGCCGACACCATCGGTGCGACGATCGCGGTGGAGGACACGCCGGGGGGGCTGACCATGGTGGTGTCGGTGCCCCGCGACGGGGCGGTGACCTGGTGAGCGGGCACCGGGTCCTGGTCGTGGACGACGAACCCGGCCTGGCACGGGCCCTGAAGATCAACCTGCGCGCCCAGGGCTGGGAGGTCGTCACCGCCGCCGACGGCCGGTCGGCGCTCGCCGCAGCCGCGGAGTCACACCCGGACGTGGTGCTGCTCGACCTCGGCCTGCCCGACATGGACGGCACCGAGGTCATCGCCGGGCTCCGCGGCTGGTCCTCGGTCCCGATCGTGGTGCTCTCCGCGCGGCAGCACGGCGAGGACAAGGTCGAGGCCCTCGACCTCGGTGCCGACGACTACGTCACCAAGCCGTTCGCCATGAACGAGCTGCTCGCCCGGCTGCGCGCCGCCGTGCGCCGTCGCGCGACCGACACCAGCGGGTCCAGCCGGGTGACCGTCGGCGACCTCGACATCGACCTCGCCCGCAAGCGGGTGGCCCGGGCCGGGACGGAGGTCAGGCTGACCCCGACCGAGTGGGGATTCCTGGAGCTGCTCGCCCGCAACGTGGGTCGCCTGGTCACCCGTGAGCAGATCCTCCGCGAGGTCTGGGGCCCGGCCTACGTCGGGGAGACCCACTACCTGCGGGTCTACGCCGCCCAGCTGCAGCGCAAGCTCGAAGCCGACCCCGCCCGGCCGGCGTACCTCATCACGACTCCTGGCGTGGGCTACACGCTGGGGTGAGCCTTGCTGGTTCACCAAGGTAGGTGGTCGAAGCGGCACTTACCTCGGTGAACTCCACGAGGTAAGTGAGGGTTCACCTACCTACCTTGGTGAACCGTCACGGCCAACCGCAACCCCACCACCGCTCACCCCGGCAGCCACGACACGTGCGGCGCCAGCAGGGCATAGCCGACGAACGCACCCACGTCGAGGAGCAGGTGCGCGACGACCAGGGCGTGATCCGGCCCCAGCGGTGGTAGAGCCAGCCGAAGAGCACCCCCATGACGAGGTTGCCGGTGAAGCCGCCCCAGCCCTGGTAGAGGTGATAGGACCCCGGAGTACGGCGGACAGGCCGATCGCGGCGGGCACGCTCAGGCCGATCTGGCGCAGCCGCAGCTGGACGAACCCCAGCACCACGGCCTCCTCGAGCAGGGCGTTCTCCAGCGCCCACCCGACGAGGACCGGGATCTTCCACCACACGCCGGGCAGTGCCTCGGGGATCACGGTGAGGTTGATCCCGAGCGCGTGGGTGATCAGATAGAAGGCGATGCCGGTGCTGCCGACGACCGCGGCCACCCCCGCTCCCCACAGCGCGTCGACGCCGATCCGCCGCCCGAGGCCGGCGCCGCGGTCGCCGACCCAGACCGACCACGGGTTGGTGTCGGAGCGGACGAGGAGGTACGCCGCCAGTGCGACCGGGACGAGCCCGAACCCGATGCCGAGCAGCTGGAAGGTCAGGTCGAACCACTCGCGCCCCGGAGCGAGGCTGGAGTTCATCACCGCCGTGCTGGAGGAGAGCCGGCCGGGGGCCGTCGCGGCCTCGATCAGCCGGACCAGCGCATAGACCCCGGACCGTCCCAGGGACAGCCCGAGCACCAGGCCGATCTCGACGAGCACCAGGGCCCGCGACAGCGTGACGGGAGGCACCCGGGAGGTGGACGCAGCGTGCACCCGGACACTCTGACAGACGGCCGTGAACCTGCGATGAGGCCCCGCGCACGAGCGACGGAAACGGCCCACACGCCCGCGACACGGTCCGGACATAGAATGCCCGGCTGTTGCTGACGGGGGATGCAACAACAGCCGGGCGCTGCGAAATCTACCTCCGAGTAGGTACTAACACAACCGGAAGCGCCCGTGATTTCGCTTCGTGAAGGTGAAATCCGTGCAGAGTCCAACCAAACCGGTGAGCACGGGTCCCAGCCGGGCCGGATCAGCGGATCGTGACCTGCCTGTTCGCCAGCCCGGAGCGCGCCGCGCGCTCCTCCGCCGAGAGCGGCGACCCGTCCGCGAGGGCCTCGGCGAGCGCGGCCGCGAAGTCTGCGGCCGGTTCCTCGAGGACCTCCGGCCCGGTGCCGGGGACGAGGTCCCAGACCGGCGCCAGCAACCCATAGGCCCGGAACATGCCGACCAGTCGCCCGTCGGGGACGAGGTGGTCGCGGCCGGCCGCGTGCAGGCGCGCCAGCGCGTCGAGCAGGGCATCCTCGGGCTCGCCCATCACCCAGCGCAGGTGCTCCTTGCTGCCCACGTCGGTCCAATAGGCCGCCTCGACGCTCGCGAGACGCTTGGTCGGCGCGGCGCCGGCGGTGGCTTGGTCGATCGCCTCCCGGAGCGCTGGCGGGACGTCGTCGACGTCGGCCACCCAGTAGTCGAAGCCGTCGTGAACCTCGACCTCGAGCGGCTCGTCGACCACGAGATCCTGCAGCCGCGGCCCGGGGCCGGGAGCGGCTGTCAGACCCACGGCGCCGACCTCGGCGTCGAGGGCCTTGACCAGCACGGCGCCCAGGTCGCGGGCGGGGTCCCCGAACCCGTGACGGACCTGCAGCCCCAGCCAGATCTCACCCGACTCGCGCACCAGTGCGGGTGCCGCGCCCGGGAGGACCGAGCAGAGCACGACGGGAAGGTCGGCGTCGCGCAGGGTCAACCGCGCCGTCGCCGCCGGGACCAGGTCGCGCATGGCGATGACGTCACACTCCGAGGGCAGCCCCTGGAAGGGCCGGGCGACATAGGGCGCGTCAGCGCCGCCGGGGGCCCCGTGACACGCCTTGTAGCGCTTGCCCGACCCACACGGGCACGGTTGCCGCGGCCCGACCTCGCCCGGCTCGAGGGTCTGCTCCCGGGTCCTGGTGCGTGACTTCTTGCCCATGCGGGCGAACCTACCGGTCGAGCAGATCGAGCATGTACGCCGGGCGGTCGGTGATGATCGCGCGGACGCCGTAGCGCAGGCAGGTGTCCAGCTGTGCCTCGGTGTTGACGGTCCACACGTGGATCGGGTGGCCGCTGGCCACCATGGCCTTGGCCACCTTGGGGTTGGCCTGGAGGAGGTCGACCCCGGGCCCGATCACCCAGTTCCGCCCGATCACGGGCGCCAGCACCGGCCAGGCACGGCGCTTGTCGATGAGCATCACGAGGGGCAGGTCGGGGGTGAGCTTCTGCATGCGCTGCATGGCGTTGTAGGAGAAGCTCATCACCCGCGCCGGCGACCCGGCGCGATGCCAGCCGAAGTGGCGCAGCATCTCGGCCAGCCGTCGTTCGACCAGTCCCCCATAGCGCGTGGGGTGCTTGGTCTCGATCGCGATCTCGACGTGGCGGTCATAGTCGGCCACGGTCTCGAGCAGGCGCCGCAGCGTGAGCACCTTGCCGTTCTCGTCGGCCTCGACCGGCGCCTCGTCGTCGAG
>JAXLSN010000045.1:0-33498 GCA_046330595.1 Nocardioidaceae bacterium | reverse complement strand
CGGATGCCAACGGCGTCGTCGACGACCAGCCGCGCATCGACTATCTCGACGCCCACCTGCGGGCCGTGGCCGACGCGATCCGCATCGGCGTCGACATCCGGGGCTACTACGTCTGGAGCCTGCTCGACAACTTCGAATGGGCCGAGGGCTACACCCAGCGGTTCGGCCTGGTCCATGTCGACTTCGAGACCCAGCAGCGCACGCCCAAGCGGTCCTTCGACTGGTACGCCCAGGTCATCGCCGCCCACCGCCGCGAGGTCCCGCCGTCGCGCCCGCAGCCCTGAGACCACCCCCGGCGTACGACGCTCAGGCGGGCCGCCGACCGATGCCGCGGATCGTCCAGCCGGCCGCCCGCCAGGCGGGCGCGTCGAGCACGTTGCGGCCGTCGAGGAGGACGCGGCGGGAGACCGCGGCGCCGACCTCGGCCGGGTCGAGCTCGCGGAACTCCTGCCACTCCGTGAGGTGCAGGATCAGGTCGGCTCCCCGCGCCGCCTCGATCGAGGAGCCGGCATAGCCCAGGGTGGGATAGACCTGACGCGCGGTGTGGGCCGCCTGGGGGTCATAGACCACGACCTTGGCCCCGCCGAGCTGCAGCTGGCCGGCGATCCACAGCGCCGGGGAGTCGCGGACGTCGTCGCTGCCCGGCTTGAACGCCGCGCCCCAGACGCACACCCGCTTGCCGACCAGGTTGCCGTCGAGGAGCTCCGTCGCGGTCAGGACGAGCTGGGCCCGGCGGCGCTGGTTGATGTCGTCGACCTGCTTGAGGAACGACATGGCGTCGTCGACGCCGAGCTCGCCAGCCCGGTGGAGGAACGCCCGGATGTCCTTGGGAAGACAGCCTCCGCCGAACCCGACCCCGGCGTTGAGGAACGCTCGCCCGATGCGCCGGTCGTGGCCCATCGCGTCCGCGAGATCGACCACGTCGGCTCCGGCTGCCTCGCAGACCTCGGCGATGGCGTTGATGAAGGAGATCTTGGTCGCCAGGAAGGCGTTGGCGGCGACCTTGGCGAGCTCGGCGGTCGCGAAGTCGGTCACCACCACGGGGGTGCCGCCCGAGATCGCGTCGGCATAGAACGTGCGCAGCACTTGCTCGCTCCGCTCCGAGGCGACCCCCATGACGATCCGGTCGGGACGCAAGGTGTCCTCGACGCCGAACCCCTCCCGCAGGAACTCGGGGTTCCAGGCCAGCTCCGCGGCCGCACCCACCGGCGCGAGCTCGGCCATCCGCTCGGCCAACCGCGCCGCCGTACCGACCGGCACCGTCGACTTGCCCACCAGCAGCGTCGGCCGGGTCAGCTGGACGGCCAGCGACTCGACCGCGTCGACGACGGCCGTCAGGTCGGCACCCAGGCCCGTGGCTGACTGGGGTGTGCCCACGCAGAGGAAGTGGAGGTCGCCGAAGTCCGCCGCCTCGGCGAAGGAGTCGGTGAAACGCAGCCGGCCGGTGGCGACGTGGGTAGCGAGCAGGGCGTCGAGACCCGGCTCGTGGAACGGCGCCCGCCCCGCGCTGAGCGAGGCCCGCTTGGCGTCGTCGATCTCCACGCCCAGCACCTCGTGGCCGAGCTCGGCCATGCAGGCGGCGTGGGTGGCTCCGAGATAACCGCAGCCGATGACGGTGATCCGCACGTCCGGAGTCTAGGTCCCGGCCCGGCCCCCGGGCTGGACAGGTCTACGCTGGCCCGCATGCCCCGCGCCGGAGTCAGGACCAGGCTGGCCCGCCTGTTCCCGCGGGCGGCGCGACTGCGTGAGCTCGAGGAGCAGAATCGCAGGCTCGCCCGCAGGCTGCGGCGCCTCGAACGGCGTGAGCTCAAGCGCCGTCGGCCCGACCTCGGCTACGTGTTCGTGATGACCTATGGCCGCTCCGGCTCGACGCTGGTCCAGGGCCTGCTCAACGCGATTCCGGGCTATCTCATCCGCGGTGAGAACCACAACGTGATGCACTCCCTGTTCGAGTTCCACCGCCGTGCGGTCGCGGACTCGACCCGTCCCGGTGCTCGCCGCGTCACGCAGCCGTGGTTCGGGGCCCGCGGCTTCCCTGCTGAGGTCTCGATCGAGAACATCCGGGCGTTGGCCCTGCAGACGATCCTGCGGCCCGGGCCCCGGACGCGGGTGACCGGCTACAAGGAGATCCGGTGGCGCGGCGCCGACCTGCCCGACTATGTCGCGTTCCTGCGCGAGGTCTTCCCGGGGGCGAGATTCGTGGTCAACACCCGCGATCTCGAGGCGGTCAGCCGCAGTCAGTGGTGGGCGGAGGACGAGAGCTCGCAGGATCGGCTGGCCGACATCGAGGCCGCGATCCTGAGCGTCGCCGAGGACCTCGGCCCGGCGGCGTACCGAATCCACTACGACGACTACGTCGCCGACCCGGAGGTGCTGCGCGGGCTGTTCGAGTGGCTCGGAGAGCCGTGGGACCCCGAGCTGGTGCACGCCACGCTCGCCGTCAAGCATTCCTACTGATTGCGGCTGAAGAGGTCCAACCGCTACAGACCACTTGCCGGTGATTCCGCTCCGCGTGAGGCGATTGGATCTCGCTGCCCTTACGCTTTCGCCTGATGGTGCCGAAAGTGGGGAGGGAACATCACATGAAGGACCGACTGGTTGCGATGGCGTTGCCGTTTGCGGCGGGCCTCGCGCTGGTGGCGGTCGTGTCGAGCGTCGCGGGGCTGCCGGAGGCCGCCGCCGTACTGCTCGGGCTCGCCGTCGCCATCGGCCTTCTCGGGATCCAGCTGCGTTTCGACGAGGTCGACCGCAGGGCCAGCGAGCACGGGCCGGCGCTGCACGCCGCCCTCGGCGACCACGCCAAGCTGATGCGTCAGCAGGCCGCGCGCCTGCGTCGCGACATCGGTGAGACGCGTGCCCACCTCGACATGCTCCCCTCCGACGTGGTCAACCTGCAGCGGCTCGTGGGCGACGTGGTGGCGTCCGACGCCACGCTGCCGTCGCTCGGTGGGCATGCTGCCACCGCGCGTTCGGTGCTCGACGTCGCCGACGAGATCCGTCGCGCCGAGGGCCCCGTCACGATCGTCGACCTCGGCTCCGGCAGCTCCACCGTTCTCGACGCCCTCGTGCTCCAGTCGACCGGCCGCGGTGGTCACGTGTTCGCCCTGGAGGCCGACCCTGCCACGGCGGCCGAGACCCGGGCGGCCCTCGCGCTGCACGGTGTCCGCAACATCGCGACCGTCGTCGACGCGCCGCTGACCCAGGTCAAGCTCCCCGACGGGACCGCGTCGCCCTGGTATGCCATGAGCCAGCTGACCGGCATCACCGAGATCGACATCCTCTTCGTCGACGGCCCCGAGGGCTCGGCCGCCGGCCTCGCCCGGTTCCCGGCGTTCCCGCTGCTGGCGGAGCGCCTCAAGCCCGGCGCCCTCGTCGTCCTCGACGACACCAACCGAGCCGATGAGAAGGCCATCGTCCGGCTCTGGAAGGAGCTGGAGGTCGCCGGCCGTCGCCTCGAGATCATCCGCGAGCACAACCGCTCGACGGTGATGCGCGTCGTCGCCGTGTCCCGCCCGTCGACCATCGAGGCCACGCCGGCGCGCAAGGCGTCCCGCAAGGCGGTGGCCAAGAAGGCGCCCGCCAAGCGTGGTGCGCCCACCGCGGCGACGAAGACGGCGGCCGCGCGCACCAAGAAGACGCCCACGCGCAAGGCCATCGACGTCGAGCCCCACGACGACTCCCAGTCCCCGGTGCACGACTGGGTGCTGGTGTCGACCGAGCCGGTGGAGACGACGGTACGCCGTACTCCCATCGAGGCGCTCGACCTGCCAGCCGACGACGAGCCGGCGGCCGCTCAGGCCTGACTCAGCCGCGCAGCGCGTCCGCCATCCGGGTGACCACCTCGGTGAGCCGGTCGGCTGACGTCGCGATGTTGAGGCGGATGTGACCGGGTAGCCCCGGGTGGAAGTCCTGCCCCGGGTTGACCCAGACGCGCGCCTTCTCGAGCAGGAAGCCCGACGCGTCGGCCTGCCCGTAGGCGCGTAGGTCGATCCAGGCGAGGTAGGTCGCCTCCAGCGGGCGCATCCGGGCCAGCGGCAGGTGCTCGGCGAGCAGGTCGGCCAGGAGCGTGCGCTGCTCGTCGAGCCGGTGGACGAGGGCGGCGAGCCAGGCATCGCCGTGGTTGTAGGCGGCCAGCGAGGCGACCACTCCCAGCGAGGACCAGGAGTCGTTGCGGGCGAACGGGATGTCCAGCAGCCGGTCGCGGGTCCGCGTGTCGCCGGTGACGATCTGGGCGCAGCGGAGCCCGGCGATGTTGAAGGCCTTGGAGGCCGCCACGACCGCGACGGCGTGGTCGGCGGTGCCCTCGATCGACAGATAGGGGACGTGCTCGGCCCCGGGCAGCACCAGCGGAGCGTGGATCTCGTCGCTGATCACGCGGGCACCGTGTCGGACGACGACGTCGCGGACGCCCTCGAGCTCGGCGCGGGTGAACACCCGGCCCCAGGGGTTGTGGGGCTGGGTCAGCAACAGCGTGCGGGCGCCTTCGGCGAAGAGCCGGTCGAGCCGGTCGAGGTCGAGCTCGGCCCGCTCGGCGTCGGGGTCGAGGACGAGGTCGACGCGTTGGCGCCCCGTCAGCTCGGCCACCCGGAGCTGGGGGTGGTAGGCAGGCACCGGCATCACCATCGGGCCGGGACTGGACAGCACGTCGAGCGCCACACGGACGCCGGCGGTCACGTCGACGACGGGGAGCACGTGCTCGGGGTCGACGGTGTGCCCGAAGTGCCGCTCGGCGAAGTCGGCGTACGCGCGGCCCAGCTCGCCGCCGGTCTCGAACTTGGGATAGCCGGTCATCCCGATGGCAACCGCCTGCTGAAGCGCCTCGGTGATCGGCGGCGCCAGCGCATAGTCCATCTCGGCCACCCACGCGGGTAGCACGTCGGGATCGGCCATCCCCCATTTGGCAGGCAGGGCGGCGCGGGCTTCGGCATCGGTGAGGTCGCGGATCACCGGGACAGCCTAGGCCCGCCCCCCACACCCCTCGCCGACCCGGCAGAACTTCTGCCGGGTCGATGGTGAGTGGGCACTCACCCGGCAGAACTTCTGCCGGGTCGGCGGGGATTGGGGGGTCAGAGGGCGGCGACGAGGCGGGTGCCCTGGTCGATGGCGCGCTTGGCGTCGAGCTCGGCGGCGACGTCGGCGCCGCCGATGAGGTGGAGGCCGTGGTCGCGGATGGCGGCCAGCTCGTCATAGAGGCCGCGGACCGACTCCTGGCCCGCACAGATGACGACGGTGTCGACCTCGAGGAGGCGCGGCTGGCCGTTGACGGTGATGTGAAGCCCGTCGTCGTCGACGCGGTCATAGGTCACGCCCGGGAGCAGGCTCACCCCGCTCTGCCTGAGTACGGCGCGGTGCGCCCACCCGGATGTCTTGCCGAGCCCGATGCCGATCGGGGTCTCCTTGCGCTGCAGCAGGAAGACCTGGCGGGCCGCGACCCGGGCCTTGGGCTCGGTGAGTCCGCCCCGGTGGAGCGATGGGTCGCCGACCCCCCAGTGGGCCATCCACTCGTCGAGCGTCTCGGGCTCATGGGTCAAGAAGACCGAGACGTCGACCCCGATGCCGCCGGCGCCCACGACGGCCACCCGCTTGCCGGGGACGACGGTGCCGTCGAGCACGTCGGCATAGGACGCCACCGACGGGTGGTCGATCCCGTCGAGCGGGGGGACCCGCGGGGCGACGCCGGTGGCGACGACCACCTCGTCGAAGGGCGCGAGATCGGCGGCGGTCGGCGCGGTGTCGAGGCGCACGTCGACACCGAGCACCTCGAGCCGGCGGGTGAAGTAGCGCAGCGTCTCGGCGAACTCCTCCTTGCCGGGCACCTGCATGGCCAGCCGGAACTGCCCACCGATCGCGTGGCCCTTCTCGAAGAGGGTGACTGCGAAGCCGCGCTCGGCGGCGGCGACGGCCGCCGCCAGTCCGGCCGGGCCGGCGCCGACGACCGCGACCGAGCGCGGCCGCAGGGTGGGCTCGAGCAGCAGCGTCGTCTCGTGGCCGGCGCGCGGGTTGACCAGGCAGGACACGGTCTTGTTGGCGAAGGCGTGGTCGAGGCAGGCCTGGTTGCAGGCGATGCACGTGTTGATCTCGTCGGCGCGGTCATCGGCGGCCTTGGCGACGAACGCGGAGTCGGCGAGCAGGGGCCGCGCCATCGACACCAGGTCGGCCTGTCCCGCGGCCAGGATCGACTCGGCCACCTCGGGGGTGTTGATCCGGTTGGAGGCACACACGGGCACCGACACCGCAGCCTTGAGGCGCGCGGTCGCCGAGACCCAGGCGGCGCGCGGCACCTGGGTGATGATCGTCGGCACGCGGGCCTCGTGCCAGCCGATGCCGGTGTTGAGCATGCTGACGCCGTTCTCCTCGAGCAGCGCCGCGAGCTCGAGGGTCTCCTCCCAGGTCTGGCCGTCCTCGACGAGGTCGATCAGCGACAGCCGGAAGATGATCGGGAAGCCGTCGCCGACCCGCTCTCGCGCGCGCCGGACGATCTCGACGGCCAGCCGCATCCGGTTGGTCGCCGAGCCGCCCCACCGGTCGGTCCGGTCGTTGGTGCGGGCCGCGAGGAACTGGTTGATGAGATAGCCCTCGGAGCCCATGATCTCCACCGCGTCATAGCCGGCCTTCTGGGCGAGCGCGACGGACTCGGCGAACGCCGTCGCGGTGTCGGAGACGCCCTTGGTGGTCAGCGCCGACGGCTTGAACGGCGTGATCGGCGAGCGCTTGTCGGAGGCGCTGACGCTGAACGGGTGGTAGCCGTAGCGGCCGGCGTGAAGGATCTGGAGCGCGATCGCCGCGCCGTGCTCGTGGACGGCGCCGGTCAGCTCCTGGTGGCGCATCGCCTGGAGCCGCGTGGTCATCTCGGAGGCGAAGGGCTTGAGCCAGCCCCGCTTGGTGGGGGCATAGCCGCCGGTGACCATGAGGCCGACGCCACCTCGGGCGCGCTCGACGAAATAGGCGGTGAGCTTGGGCAGGTCCCAGGCGCGGTCCTCCAGGCCGGTGTGCATCGACCCCATCACCACGCGGTTGCGCAGGGTCAGGTCGCCGATCGTGACGGGGGAGAGCAGGTGGGGGTAGGGGGTCTCGCTCATGGTGCTGCCTTCGTGTCGTGGTGCGTGAGGTGGAGTGCGGTCTCGTGGGCGGTCAGGTATTCGGTCAGCCAGGCCACCCAGAACTCCTCGATCCGGATCCCGCCACGCAGGACGAGATAGATGTCGAGGTCGTGCCCGGTGAGCCGGCCGGGGTCTGGGTGGTCGGCGGCCTCGAGCTGCCGGTAGTGCGCCAGCCGGGCTTCGTGCTCCGCGAGGTGTCGGCGTACGACGGCGAGCGCGGCCGCGCGGTCGCCGAAGGAGGCGCCCCGCATCTTGACCGCGATCTCGCTGCGCAGCGGCTCCATCGGGGTGGGCTCGGCCAGCCAGTCGGCGAGCACCCGGCGGCCGTCGGCGGCGACGGCATAGACCTTCTTGTCGGGCCGCCCGGTCTGGGCGACGTGCTCGACCTCGACCCAGCCGTCGTCGACCATCCGGGCCAGGACGCGGTAGATCTGCTGGTGGGTGGCGTGCCAGAAGAACCCGATCGACCGGTCGAACCGGCGCGCCAGGTCCAGCCCCGATGCCGGGCGCTCCGAGAGCGACACCAGCAGCGCATGCTCCAACGCCACGGCAGGAGGGTAGCCGCCCTATGCAACGAGTTGCAATAGTGGGCGCGTGTGGCGTTGGGTGGGACGTCCTGCCGAGTCGCGGAACGGCGGACCTAGGATGCGCACATGCGACTGAGCCCCCGCTCCCTGGTCCTCGCCACCCCGCTGCTGCTGGCGGCCGTGGCCTGCGCCCCGGTGGACAACACCACCGACAACACCACCGACACTGCGTCCGACTCGGCGGGCAGCACCTCCTCGAGCGCCGCCGCCGAGACCTGCACGCCCGACTCGATGGAGACGCTCACCCCGGGGACGCTGACGGTGGGCACCGACTCACCGGCCTATGACCCGTGGTTCAGCAACAACGACCCGACCAACGGCAAGGGCTACGAGTCGGCGGTGGCCTATGCCATCGCCGAGCAGCTCGGCTACTCCGCCGACCAGGTGACCTGGGTCAAGGTGCCGTTCAACAGCTCCTACAAGCCCGGTCCCAAGGACTTCGACTTCGACATCAACCAGATCTCGATCACGCCCGCGCGGGCCGAGGTCGTCGACTTCTCCGACGGCTACTACTCGGCCTCCCAGGCCGTCATCGCGCTCAAGGACAGCCCGGCCGCCGGCGCGACCAGCCTGGCCGACCTCAAGGACCTCAAGCTCGGCGCCCAGACCGGCACCACGTCGCTGACCGCGATCCGCGACGTGATTCAGCCGACGTCCGACCCGCTCGTCTTCGAGGACACCAACGTGGCCAAGCAGGCCATGCTCAACGGTCAGGTCGACGCGATCCTCGCCGACCTGCCGACCGCGTTCTACATCGTCGCGGTCGAGATCCCCAAGGGCCAGATCATCGGCCAGTTCCAGGCCGCGACCGGCGCCCAGGAAGAGTTCGGGATGCTCTTCGAGAAGGGCTCACCGCTCGTCCCGTGCGTCAACGAGGCGCTCCAGGCCATCAAGGACGACGGCACCCTCGCCTCGATCGAGCAGCAGTGGCTGTCCGACACGGTGAACGTGCCCGTCCTCGAGTGACCGACACCTGGGAACCGAGCTCTCGGGAGCTCGAACGGCGAGCCGTCCGGCGCAGGCTGCGCCGGCGGTCGACCACCATCGCCACCGTGGCGATGGTGGTCGTCCTCGTGGCGCTCTATCTGGGCGTCACGAGCTCGCCGGGCTGGCCCCGGGTGCGCGACCTGTTCTTCAACGGCGAGCACGCCCGGGCGGTCATGCCGGACGTGTGGGACGCGTTCTGGCATATCAACGTCCGGATGTTCCTGATCGCCGAGCCGCTGATCCTCGTCCTCGGACTGCTCGTCGCCCTCGCGCGGCAGGCGCGGTCGCCGTGGCTGACGCCCGTGCGCTTCCTCGCCGTCGTCTACACCGACCTGTTCCGTGGGATCCCCACGATCCTGCTGGTGCTGATGCTCGGCTTCGGCATGCCGGGACTGGGTCTCCAAGGCGTCCCCACCGGCCTGTTCTTCTGGGCGATGATGGCGCTGGTCATCTCCTATGGCGCCTATGTCGCCGAGGTCTTCCGGTCCGGCATCGAGTCGATCCACCCCTCCCAGGTCTCCAGCGCCGCCGCGCTCGGCCTCAGCCGGGCCCAGACGATGCGTTACGTCGTCGTACCCCAGGCCGTACGACGGGTGCTGCCGCCGCTGCTCAACGACTTCGTGTCGCTCCAGAAGGACACCGCGCTCGTCTCGACGGTCGCCCTCTTCGACGCGGTCTTCGTGGCCCGCGACTACGGCAACTACAACTTCAACTGGACGCCCTATGTCGTGGTGGCCTGCTACTTCATCGTGCTGACCATCCCGCTCGCCCGGTTCACCGACTGGCTCGGGCGGCGGATGGCCGCCCGGGAGAGGGCGGGCACATGAGCGAGGTGGTGCTCGAGGTCCGCAACCTCCGCAAGTCCTATGCCGACAAGGTCGTGCTCGCCGACGTCGACGTCCAGGTGCGTGCCGGCGACGTGGTCTGCCTGATCGGCTCGTCGGGATCGGGCAAGTCCACGCTGCTGCGCTGCCTCAACCTCCTCGAGGACGTCGACGACGGCGAGATCACCTTCCAGGGCCGTGAGGTGTCCGACCCCCGCGTCGACCGGCGTGAGGTGCGCAGCCGGATGGGCATGGTCTTCCAGGCCTACAACCTGTTCCCGCATCTCACGGTCCTCGACAACATCACCCTGGCGCCCCGCAAGGTCCACCGGATGGGCCGGAGCGACGCCGAGGCCCGGGCGCGGGCGCTGCTCGATCGGGTGGGGCTGGCCGACAAGGCGGCCATGCATCCCGACCGGCTGTCCGGCGGTCAGCAGCAGCGGGTCGCGCTGGCCCGCGCGCTGGCCACCGACCCCGCGCTGCTGCTGCTCGACGAGATCACCGCGGCCCTCGACCCCGAGCTGGTCGGCGAGGTGCTGTCGCTCGTGCGCGATCTGGCCGGGGAGGGGACGACCATGGTGATCGCGACCCACGAGATGAGCTTCGCGCGCGACGTGGCGACCCAGATCTGCTTCCTCGACCAGGGGTGCGTCCTCGAGCGGGGCACCCCCGAGGAGATCTTCCGCAACCCCACCGAGGAGCGCACCCGCCAGTTCCTGCGCCGCGTGTTGCCCTCGGCCTGACCGGTCGGTCCCCCGGCGCCCAGCGGTCGTGAATGTCACGTCCGGGGGGCGGTCGGAGGGCTACCGAGGGGAGGGCGGTCGTCGTAGGTTCTTCCCGACGGCGTAGGTTGAAACCCACCAGATCGGGTTGCTGGACACGAGGAAGTGCGATGAGCGAAGAGAACCCCGTCCACGACATGACCACCGATGAGTGCTGGGAGCTCATCAAGTCCCAGGAGTTCGGGCGGCTGGCCTTCCACCTCGCGGACCAGGTCCACATCACCCCGATCAACTATGCCGTCGACGGCGAGACGCTGCTGTTCCGCACGGCCGAGGGCTCCAAGCTCCTCGCCGTGGTGATGAACCCCGACATCGCCTTCGAGATCGACAACTGCGGTGACGACGAGGCCTGGAGCGTCATCATCCGCGGCACCGCACGCCACCTCGACGAGCTCGAGGAGCACCGCGCCGAGAACGTCCCGCTCCGGCCGTGGGTGCCCACGCTGAAGTACGACGTCGTCGAGATCACCCCTCGCGAGATCTCCGGTCGCCGGTTCGACCTCAACCGGCCCTGGCTGCACATCACGCCCGAGTCCTGACCGAGTGAGGCCCTTCCTGTTCCTCGGCACGCGTGCCGAGGACGAAGCAGCCGACGGCGAGTACGACGCGGTGCTGCGCTATGCGGGTCTCGACGAGGCCCGGCTGGAGCGGCGCCGGCTCGAGCGCGACCCGCTCGGCGAGGTCGACCTGGCGGCGTACTCCGGGATCATCCTCGGTGGTGGCCCTTTCAACGTCAGCGACCCCGCTGAGACCAAGTCCGCGACGCAGCTGCGGGTGGAGGCGGAGCTCAACCACCTGGCGCGCCGTGTGATCGACGCCGACTTCCCGTTCCTCGGCGCCTGCTATGGCATCGGCACCCTCGGGGTCCTCGACGGCGGCGTCGTCGACCGCACCTACGGCGAGCCGGTCAGTGCGGTCACGATCACGCTGACCGACGAGGGGCGCCGCGACCCGGTGTTCGGTGCGGCCGCCGAGTCCTTCCAGGCCTTCCTCGGTCACAAGGAGGCGGTGGCCACCCTGCCGACCGGCGCGATCCTGTTGGCGACCGGCGAGGCCTGCCCGGTCCAGGGGTTCCGCATCGGCCACCACGTCTATGCCACCCAGTTCCACCCCGAGCTCGACGTCGACGGCATCTGCACGCGCATCGACGTCTATCAGCACCACGGCTACTTCCACCCCAGCGAGGCCGATGCCCTCAAGGCCATGGCCCGGGCGGCGTCGGTGACCGAGCCGGAGCGCATCCTGGCGGCGTTCGCCGATCGCTACGCCAGGGACTGACCGGCTCGTGGGGCCTCCCGGTGAGGCCGCCCGACGGCTACTGTCGGCGCCATGAACGACGGCACAACGGTCACGGACGTCGACGTCCTCATCGTCGGCGCAGGTCTCTCGGGCATCGGTGCGGCGGCGATGCTCGCCCGCGAGCACCCCGAGAAGTCCTATGCGGTCCTCGAGGCACGCCCCGTCAGCGGAGGCACCTGGGACCTGTTCCGCTACCCCGGGGTGCGGTCCGACTCGGACATGTTCACCCTCGGCTACCGCTTCAAGCCGTGGCGCGGCGACAAGTCGCTCGCCGACGGGCCGTCGATCCTGGCCTATATCCGGGAGACGGCCACGGAGTACGGCGTCGACCGTCACATCCACTATGGCCACAAGGTCGTCGCCTCCGACTGGGACTCTGCCTCGGCGCGCTGGACCGTGACCGCTGAGCACGACGGCGAGCCGGTCACCTTCCGGGCGGGACTGCTGTGGTCGTGCAGCGGCTACTACGACTACGACCAGGGTCACCGACCCCACTTCCCCGGCGAGGAGACCTTCGCCGGCACCCTGGTCCACCCGCAGCGCTGGCCCGAGGACCTCGACTACGCCGGCAAGCGGGTCGTGGTCATCGGCTCGGGCGCCACGGCGGTCACCCTGGTGCCGGCGATGGCCGAGCGGGCGGCCCACGTGACGATGCTCCAGCGGACGCCGACCTACATCCTGGCCGTGCCGGGCACCGACCCCATCGACCAGCGGTTGCGCAAGCTGTTGCCGAGCAAGGGCTCCTATGCGGTGTCGCGGTGGAAGAACGTCATGGTGTCCACGGGGCTCTACCAGTGGTCGCGCAAGTCGCCCGGCTCCCTCAGGAACGTGCTGCGCAAGGCCACCGTCAAGGCGCTGCCCGAGGGCTATGAGGTGGACCGCCACTTCAAGCCGCCCTACGACCCCTGGGACCAGCGGCTGTGCCTGGTGCCGGACGGTGACCTGTTCGAGGCGATCAAGGCCGGTACGGCGTCGGTGGTGACCGACGCCATCGAGTCCTTCACCGAGCACGGCATCCGGCTGGTGTCGGGGCAGGAGCTCGACGCGGACATCATCGTGACGGCCACCGGCCTCAAGCTGAAGGCCTTCGGTGGGAGCGCGATGACCGTCGACGGCGCCGAGGTCAAGCTGCCCGAGACGATGGCCTACAAGGCGCTGATGCTGTCCGGAGTGCCCAACTTCGTGTTCACCGTCGGCTACACCAACGCGTCGTGGACGCTCAAGGCCGACCTGGTGGCCGACTTCGTCAGCCGGCTGCTGACCTTCATGGACGAGCACCGCTACCGCTCGGTGCAGCCGGCCCCCGACCCCAGCGTGGGGGAGCGGCCCTTCATGGACTTCGACGCCGGCTATGTCCTGCGGGCCATCGACGAGCTGCCCAAGCAGGGGGACCGCGCGCCCTGGAAGCTCAAGCAGAACTACATCTACGACATCCGCAACATCCGCCGGGGCTCGCTCACCGACGGCGTCCTGCGCTACGCACGCTGAGCGGTCCCTGGTCCCAGCCCGTGGAGCTGGGGTCGCTGGCTAGCATCGCCGGGTGGACACCTGGCTGCGGCGCGCGCTGTGGGAGCGGGTCCCGCGCGACCACCGGGAGCACCCCGACCAGCTGCGCCGACGCCAGCTGATCGCGGCGGTCGGGCTGGTCGCGGGGGCCGTGGTGCTGCGCATCTCGCTGGGCCTCGAGCCCGGCAGCCCATGGTTCTATGCCGGCAGCCTCGGGCTCTCGGCGCTGTGGGCCGGCGCCGCCTTCGCCTCGGGGGAGCTCCACCTGGGGCGCATCACGACGGCGGCGGGGCTGCGTCGCCCGGTGCTCTCGCCCATCCTGGTGGCGCTCGGGCTCATCGCGATCTTCGTCCTGGGAGCTCTGGTCGTCCGCGAGATCCCCTTCCTCGAGCGCCAGGTGCGCGATGTCGTCGCGCACGCCCAGCCCGGCCAGTGGCCGCTGGTCGCCCTGATCACCGCGCTGACCGGCGTGGCGGAGGAGCTGTTCTTCCGGGGTGCTGCCTATGCCGCGATCCCGTGGCACCCCGTCGTCGTCACGACCGGGCTCTACACCGTGGCGACCCTTGTGACCGGCAACGTGATGCTCACCTTCGCCGCCGCCGTGCTGGGCTTCGTGGTGGCGCTGGAACGACGCGCCTCCGGCGGCATCCTGGCGCCGATCCTGACCCACATCACCTGGTCGGTGACGATGGCGTTCACGCTGCCGGTGCTGCTGGGCTAGGCGCCGGCCCGCACCGAGCCCTCCCCTCCGAGGGACGCCCGGCGCTCCTCGAGCGCCCGTCGTACGGCCTCGGCATAGGGCACCGGCTCGCCGGGCACGATCTCGCGGATCGCGTCGTCGGTGACCAGCACCTCGGTCCCCATCGAGTCGATCAGGTTGCGGCCGGTGGTGATGTCGACGTCGGTCACCAGCGCCAGCCAGTACGACGACAGCCGGGGGGTCAGGACGGGGACCGTGATGATCGGGACGGGGTGACCGGTCTGCACCTCGGCCGCGACCTGCAGCATGTCGCGGTAGGTCAGCTGGTCGGGACCGCCGATCTCGAAGACGCGGCCGAGGGCTCGCGGCTCGTCCACCACGCCGACGAGGTAGCGAACGACGTCGTCGATGCCGATCGGCTGGGTCCGGGTGCTGGCCCACCGAGGGACGATCATGGCGGGCAGGTTCTTGACCAGCTGGCGGGTCAGCTCCCAGGAGATCCCGCCGTGACCCACGACGATCGCCGCCCGCAGCACGGTGACGGGGACGCCGGTCGAGCCGAGCAGCTGCTCCACCTCACGGCGGCTGCGCAGGTGGGGGGAGAGGGCCGGGCCGTCGGCGCCCAGGCCGCCGAGGTAGACGATCTGGCGAACGCCGGCCGCGGCAGCGGCCTCGGCGAAGGCCGCCGCGGCCTCGGCGTCGAGCCGCTCGAAGTCGTCGTCGTCGAGGGAGTGGACGAGATAGACGGCAACATCGACGCCGTCGAGGGCGGCCGTCAGCGTGTCGGGACGCGACACGTCGGCGCCCACGGCGGTGCCGGCGCCGGCATAGTCCTCGGGGTGGCGCGTCATGGCGCGCACCGTGTGACCCGCCTCCTCGAGGGCGGGCGCGAGCCGCCGGCCGACGAAGCCGGTCGCCCCGGTCACCAGGACCGTCGTGGACTCACCCATGACGTGACCCTAGCCAGGGCCTGGCTAGGGTCACGCCGTGCTGGATCGGGGAGCGGTCAGATGTCCCGCGTGATGCGGACGTAGTCGATCATCCCGGAGAAGTAGTCGCAGGTGACCGTGACCTGGTCGCAGTTGATCTTGCCGCCGATGGTCATCGGGATCGTGTTGTTGATCGTCCCGGTCGAGCCGTTCTTGCGGTTCATGAAGACGCCGTCGACATACATCGTCACCCGGGTGGGCTCGTGGACGCAGGTCAGCACGTGCCACTCGTTGTCGTTGAGCGCGACCTTGGACTGCGTCGCCACGCGGCCGATCGAGCCCTTGAACAGACAGGACGGAATGCCCTGGGGGTTCTGGATCTTCCACTGGCCACCCCGCGAGGCGGACTGCCCCTTCTGGATGATGTTGCCGAACTTCTCCTTGGTCCGGTAGCGGATCTCGACGGTGAACGTGTCGTTCATCGGGTCGAGCAGCGGGTCGTCGGCGACCTGGATGATCCGTTCGGGCGAGGCCGGCGGCTCGTTGGGGCCGCGCCGCGGCCAGAAGTAGCCGGTCGCGCCGTTGTAGACGACCCCGGTGTCGAGCCCGGTCTGGTCGATGAGGCCGCTCAGCCCACTCCCGGCCGAGTCCACCATCACGGTGGCCCCGTCCGGCTCGTCCATCTCGAAGTCGACCTGGATCACCGGCGCGAGCGCCGCGGAGACGGCCGCAGTGCTGGCCGACGGCGCCATGAGCACGGGTGCTGCGACGGCCAGGGCCCCCAGCCCCACCGCCCTGATCAGTGCACGCTTCATCGAGTTGTTTCCCCCACCTCAGACACCGCGCCGTACGGGCCCCACCGCCCGCGCGGTCACGGATCTCCCGATTATAACGCCAGTCGCCGTGAAAAGGAATGGTCCAGACGTCTCGTTGTGGTCACGGACCCGAACCTTTACTCGGCGCGCTTCTCGGTCGGGCGCGATGCCCGGCGGGCTATCTCGGCCCGCTTGGTGTCGTCCATGGCCTGTTCGTAGGCCGACACGAGGGACGCCACCGACAGCGGCTTGAGTCGTTCGACGACCTCGCGGATGGTCGCCGGCGAGGCCCCCGACTGGCGATAGGCCGGCCAGATCATGGTGTTGAAGAGGGAGGTGAGCTCCTCGGCGATCGCGCGACCGTGGGCGGCATAGACCTCTGCAGCCGCCTGGGCGGCCTCGCGGGGGAACCCGAGGTCCAGCAGGCCGAGCCCCACGGAGAACTGGGCGATCGCGATCCGGAAGTGGCCGTCGCCGTCGTCGCGCAGGACGCCGAGCGCCACCAGGATCGCGAGGTCGTCGTCGGAGAGCCGGCGGCCGGCACGCTCGTCGAGCCCGGCGCGATCAACGCGCAGTGGCATCTCGGCCTGCCAGGGGGCCAGCATCGTGCGATGCAGGGCGATCTCCTCGGGGCTCGCGCTCTCGGGGACACCGGCGAGGTAGCGCTCGATGGCGGCGAGGGTGAAGCCGTGGGCCTGGAGCTCCTGGACGAGCTCGAGCCGCGCGACGTGCTCGGCGGTGTAGAAGCCCGAGCGGCCTCGGCGGATCGGCGGTGGGACGAGACCGCGGGTCGTATAGAAACGCACGTTGCGCACGCTCATCCCGACGCGGTTGGTCAGCTCGGCGAGGGTCAGGAGGCCACCGAGGGGGATGCTGGCATCGACCGGATCCACCGTCTCCCCTTCCTCACGTCTTGACGACCGTGACAGTATCGGTGTCACAATCAGTGGACAAGCCCTCGGACCCCGCAGGTCCCCCGTCAGGAACAGGACGCGCGCCATGGCTGACGCCTTCATCTTCGACCATCTCCGGACCCCGCGCGGTCGTGGCAAGGCGTCCGGAAGCCTCCACGAGGTCAAGCCGGTCGACCTCGTCGTCGGGCTGCTCGACGAGGTGCGACGCCGCAACCCCGGCCTCGACCCGCACCGCATCGACGACCTGGTGCTCGGCGTCGTATCGCCCCTCGGTGACCAGGGCGGTGACATCGCCAAGACGGCCGCCCTGGCGGGCGGGCTCCCCGAGACCGTCGCCGGGGTCCAGCTCAACCGGTTCTGCGCCTCAGGGCTCGAGGCCGTCAACCAGGCCGCCGCCCGGGTGCGCAGCGGTTTTGAGGACCTGATCCTGGCCGGGGGCGTCGAGTCGATGAGCCGGGTGCCGATGGGCTCTGACGGCGGCGCCTGGGCGATGGACCCGGCGACGTCGTTCACGACCGGCTTCGTCCCCCAGGGCATCGGTGCCGACCTCATCGCCACGATCGAGGGCTTCTCGCGCGAGGACGTCGACGCCTTCGCCGCCGAGTCCCACCACCGGGCCGCCAAGGCCTGGGCCAACGGCTACTTCGCCGAGTCGGTCGTCCCCGTCACCGACCGCAACGGGCTCACGATCCTCGACCACGACGAGACGATCCGCCCCGACACCTCCGTCGAGGGCCTGGCCGCGCTGCGGCCGTCGTTCGCCGACATCGGGGCCCAGGCGGGCTTCGACGACGTGGCCCTGGAGAAGTACCACTGGGTCGAGCGGATCGACCACGTCCACCACGCCGGCAACTCCTCGGGCATCGTCGACGGTGCCGCCCTGACGCTCATCGGCTCCGCCGAGGTCGGCGAGCAGCTGGGTCTGCGGCCGCGCGCCCGCGTCGTCGCCACGGCCGTCTCCGGCGCCGACCCCGTCATCATGCTCACCGGCCCGGCGCCCGCCTCCCGCAAGGCGCTGGCCAAGGCGGGGCTCGAGGTCGGCGACATCGACCTGTTCGAGATCAACGAGGCGTTCGCCGGGGTCGCCCTCCGGTTCATGCGCGACCTCGGGATCTCCCACGAGATCACCAACGTCAACGGCGGCGCCATCGCCATGGGCCACCCGCTCGGCGCGACCGGGGCCATCATCCTCGGGACCCTCGTCGACGAGCTCGAACGGCGCGACCTGCGCCGCGGCCTCGCCACGCTGTGCGTCGGCGGCGGCATGGGCATCGCCACGATCATCGAGCGGGTCTGAGGAGCACACGCCATGACCGACACCACTCTCGTCACCGCCGTCCGCTACGACCGCGACGCCGACGGCATCGTGACCCTCACGCTCGACGACCCGACGGCGAGCGCCAACACCATGAACGAGCTCTATGCCAGCTCGATGGCCGCTGCCGTCCAGCGCCTCCACGACGAGGTCGACGACGTCACCGGCGTCGTGATCGCCAGCGCCAAGAAGACCTTCTTCGCCGGCGGCAACCTCAAGATGATGGTGCAGGCCGGTCCGGGTGACGCCCAGGCCATCTTCGAGATGGGTGAGGCGATCAAGGCGTCGCTGCGTCGCCTCGAGACCTTCCCGCGCCCCGTCGTCGCCGCCATCAACGGTGCGGCGCTCGGCGGTGGTTTCGAGATCTGCCTCGCCTGCAACCACCGCATCGTCGTCGACGACCCACGAGCCGAGATCGGGCTGCCCGAGTCATCCCTCGGGCTGCTGCCCGGCGGCGGCGGGGTCACCCGCATCGTCCGGATGCTCGGCCTGCAGTCGGGTCTGATGGACGTGCTGCTGCCCGGCACCCGCTTCAAGCCGGCGCATGCCAAGGAGAAGGGCCTCGTCGACGCGCTCGTCGCCACGCGCGAGGAGCTCGTGCCCGCCGCCAAGGCGTGGCTCCTCGAGCACCGCGAGGACGCCGAGGCCGCGGCCAACCCGTGGGACCGGTCGGGCTATCGGATGCCGGGCGGGGCCCCGTCCAACCCCAAGCTGGCCGCGTTCCTGCCGGCGTTCCCGGCGCTGCTGCGCAAGCAGCTCAAGGGCGCCGACTATCCCGCCCAGAAGGCGATCATGTCCGCGGCCGTCGAGGGCGCCCAGGTCGACTTCGACACGGCCTCGCGGATCGAGTCGCGTTATCTGACGAGCCTCATCACCGGTCAGAACTCCAAGAACATGATCCAGGCGTTCTTCTTCGACCTCCAGGCGATCTCGTCGGGGTCGCTGCGGCCGCAGGGCGTGCCGCCGTACCGCGCGACCAAGGTCGGCGTTCTCGGCGCCGGCATGATGGGCGCCGGCATCGCCTATTCCTGTGCCCGCGCGGGGATGGAGGTCGTGCTCAAGGACGTCTCGGCCGACAACGCCGCCAAGGGCAAGGCCTACTCCGAGTCGCTGCTCGACAAGGCGATCGCCCGTGGCCGATCGACGGAGGACAAGAAGGCCGAGCTGCTCGGCCGGATCACGCCCACCGCGGACCCCGCCGACCTGGCCGGCTGCGACCTGGTCATCGAGGCGGTGTTCGAGGACCCGGCGCTCAAGAAGCAGGTGTTCGCCGAGATCCTGCCCCACGTCAACGCCGACGCACTGCTGTGCTCCAACACCTCGACCCTGCCGATCACCGAGCTCGCCTCGGGCGTCGACCGGCCGGCCGACTTCATCGGGCTCCACTTCTTCAGCCCGGTCGACAAGATGCCGCTCGTCGAGATCATCACCGGGGCCGAGACCTCCGACGTGGCGCTCGCCAAGGCCTATGACGTCGTCCAGCAGATCAAGAAGACCCCGATCGTGGTCAACGACTCACGCGGGTTCTATACCTCCCGGGTCATCAGCACGATGGTCAACGAGGGTCTCGCCATGCTGGCCGAGGGCGTGCACCCGATGTCGCTGGAGCGCGCGGCGATGCAGGCCGGCTATCCCGTCGGTCCGCTGCAGCTGACCGACGAGCTCAACATGGAGCTGTTCGGCAAGATCGAGCGGGCCTACGCCGCTGCTGCCGAGCGCGACGGGACGCCCTATGCCTCCCACCCGGGTGTGGCCGTCGTCCACCGCATGATCGAGCTGGGCCGCCCGTCCCGGCTCAAGGGGGCCGGCTTCTATGACTACGACGAGGCGGGCAAGCGCACTCGGTTGTGGCCCGGCCTGGCCGAGGCCTTCCCCGTGTCCGCCGAACCGTTGCCGCTCGTCGACATCAAGGAGCGGATGCTCTTCGCCGAGGCGCTCGAGACCGCGAAGTGCTTCGAGGAGGGCGTCATCACCTCGGCCGCCGCCGCCAACATCGGCTCGATCATGGGCATCGGGTTCCCTCCCAACACCGGCGGTGCCGCCCAGTTCATGACCGGTTATGTCGGCGCCGACGGGTCTGTCGGGCTCGCGGCTTTCCTCGCCCGGGCCGACGAGCTCGCCGCGGCCTACGGGGATCGGTTCCGGCCGACCGCCTGGCTCCGCGCGATGGCCGCCGCCGGGGATACCTTCCCGGCCTGAGGTCGCCGTACGCCGCCACCAACTGCCGCGGTGTTCTGGTCACCATCTCAGCGTTAGAACGCTGAGATGGTGACAACAGCACCGCGGCAGTTGGTGGTGTGCGCCGCGGCGGCGCGTCCGGCCGCGGACGTCGGGAGCCTCGATCTCACGCGTCAGGGCGTGAGCTTGAGCGCCAGCAGGTCGCGACCTCGGACGACGTCGCCGGTCCAGGTCAGGCGGGGGTCGTCGCCCGGGAGGCGGTGCCACAGGGCGAGGGCGACGTCGCTGGCGGTGCCGCTGAGGGTGGCGGACACGTCGCCGGGACCCACGGTCCAGGTTCCGCCGGTGTCCGTGGTGCGGATCGCCAGTGCGTCCGGGGGTTCTTCGGTGCGACCCAGCCTCACCTGGCGGGGCCAGAACATCGTGGCGACCTCGTCGATCCCGTCGTGGGCGATGACGGGGTCGATCGGTGAGTCCTCGCCGAGCGCGTCCTCGAGGTCCCAGCGGTGGATGCGGTGCTCGTGGACCTGGCGCCGCTGCCAGAACCCCACCAGCTTGTCGGGACCGAACGTCCAGGCGGGTGTGGCCGGGTCGACGTCCAGGTGTGCCACCAGCTCCTGGGACCCGCGGCTGAACCAGGTGACCAGGTCGGCGTCCACCGGCGGCTCGAACGACGGGGCGTCGGGGTCGCCGTGGTCGATGGCGTGGCAGACCCAGCGCTGCACCTCGCCCAGGTGGTGGGCAAGGTCCCGCACGGTCCATCCGGGGCAGCTCGGCACTGCGGCGTCGAACCCCGTGGTGGTGTTGAGCGCCCGCTCGAGCCCGGCGCGGAACGCTTCGACCTCGTGGGTGAGCGCAGCCAGGTGGTCCTCGGGTGTCATGGCGGGATCCAACCACGCGTCGCACGCCGAACGGGTGCTGCGGCGTGCGCTTTCCGGCTAGTGTCTCGCCCGTCGTCCCGTGCCATCGCTTTCCTCGGAGGACCGTCCGTGCGCCTGCGTGCCCTGCTTCCCATTGCCGCTGTCTCCCTCGCCCTCGTCGCTCCGGGAGGTGACGCCCTCGCGTCTCCTGCTGCGTCAGCGGCCCAGGCGACCGCGGCTCGACCCGCACCCGCACCCGCACGGGCCGCGGCCACGAGCTGGACGGAGATCTCCAACGTCAGCGTCACCGACCAAGCCATGATCAGCCTGGTCCGAGGCTCCGACGGCGTGCTCAACGGCGCCTTCACCCGGCAGGACGGTGGTTTCAAGGAGCTGTGGCAGACCAGGGTCCAGGCCGACGGCATCTTCTTGGGCAATGCGGCCGTGATGACCGGGATGGATGCCATGAACCGCTTCCCCAGCTATACCCACACGTCCACCGGGTTCCGGCTGATGGTCGGGACGCAAGTGTCGGGCGGCCCCGGCGCGCCCTACGCCAACGATGGGGTCTATGCCTCGGACACCGACGAGGCGGTGGGCCCCTGGACCTTCTACACCTCGCCGATCCTCGAGGCCCCCCAGGCCATCGACAACCAAGGCGTCAGTGCTGTCACACTCGACGACGACACGTCGATCGTTGCGGCTGGAGCCGGAAGCGAGATCTGGTACGCCGCAGGATTCGGCAACCCGCCCTCGACGTTCAACACCCTGGGCTGCTGCGTCTATTTCACGACCCTCGTGACCGATGGAACCAACGCGGCCGCGGTCTGGCAGAGCAACAGCGGCGTGGCCGGCACCACGGGCGTCTTCGCGCGCCAGATCTATCCCGGGCTCGGGGGCACCACGTTCAAGGCGCCCCGCTCCTCGGTGGACACCGGCTCCGGGCACGCGATCAGCATGAGCGACCAGCCGACGGCGGCCGTGGTCCGCGACGACGGCGGCACCTATGTCGCCTATCCGATCGGCTATCCGACCCGCACGGCCGTCGGCCTCTGGAAGGCCGGCGACGCCAAGGCGACGCTGCTGCCCTCCTCGAAGGGTGCTCAGCGGGTCGCCCTGGCGACGACGCCGTCGGGCCGGCTCTGGGTCGCCTGGTCGACCTCCAACGGCTCCATCAAGCTGGTGCGCACCTCGGCGACCGGCCTCAAGCTCGGCGGGGTCCAGACGATCAAGAAGCCGGCCGCCGCGACCGGCGTCTTCCAGGTCGCCCTGGAGGGCAGTCGCAACGCCGTCGCCGTCGTCATCAACGGTGGCGACCGCTTCTTCTTCACCTCGGTCAAGCCGCTGCCCAACTTCACCGCGTCGCCGACCACGCTGACCAAGGGGAAGGCCACGACGGTCAGGTTCACCGTCAAGGACGCCGGCGTCGCGCTCAAGGGCGCCAAGGTCCGGGCCAAGGGCGAGACCTGCACCACCAACGCGAAGGGCGTCTGTTCGATCAGGTTCCCCGCGCTCCGCAAGGGGAGTGTCACGGCGACGGCGACCAAGGGCTCGTCCTATGCCGCCGCGACCCTCAAGCTCCGCGTCCGGTGAGGCTCCCGTCGGAGTAGTCGACGGATTCCTCTGACAGGACCGGAGCGCTCCGGAAAACTTGCTCTGGTGAGCATCCCCCCACCTGAGCCCATGATCGACGTCCGCGAGCTGCACGTGCGGTTCGGTCAGGTCGAGGCCGTCGCCGGCGTCGACCTGGCGGCGTACGCCGGCCAGGCCAGCGCGCTGTTGGGCCGCAACGGCGCCGGGAAGTCCACCACCATGCGCGTCCTCGCCGGTGTCGTGCCGCCGACGCTGGGGCAGGTCACGGTGGCCGGTCTCGACATCCGCGAGCACACCCTGCAGGTCAAGCAGCTCAGCGGCTACTGCCCCGACGTGGGCGGCCTGATCCCCCGCGCCACCCCGTGGGAGCACCTCCAGCTCGCCGCCAGGCTGCGCCGGATGGAGGACTGGGAGGACCGCGCCCGCGACCTGCTCGAGAGGTTCGAGCTCGGCGACGTCGCCCATCGCGTCACCGCCGGGTTCTCCCACGGCATGGGCCGCCGGCTGTCGGTGATCCTCGCCGCGTTCCACCACCCGCGCGTGCTCCTGCTCGACGAGCCCTTCGACGGCGTCGACCCGATCGGCGTCGAGGCCACCTTCGACGTGATCGCCGATGCCCGGGCCCGCGGCGCGGCCGTACTGGTCTCCACCCACCTGCGCGAGCTGGCGATCCAGGCCTGCAACACCGTCCTCGTCCTGCGCGGCGGCGAGCGCGTCGCTACGGCGACCGCCAGCGAGATGGCAGGGGAGGAAGGCGCCCGTGCCTACCGCGCCCTCCTCGACTGAGACCTGGTCGCGGACCGGCGCCGCATGGCGGGCCGTCGTCGACGTCCGTCACCTGCTGTGGTTCCGCTCCGCCGCCGTACGCCGCAAGGCCGTTGCGCGCTGGGTGATGGCGGTCTTCGCCGTCATCACCCTCGGCGTGGCGATCGTGCCGGCCTATCTCGACGGCGCCGGCGACCTGACCACCGCGAGCGACCGCGCCACCCAGTTCCTGATCCTGCTGCCCTCGGCGCTCGCCGGCCTGCTCATCCTGGCGATCGTCTCGTCGGTCGCCTCGGGCGGCGGACGCGAGCTGCTCTCCCGTGAGCACGGCGTCGCCTATCCGGTCAGCCCGACCACCGACCACCTGGGCGCGCTGCTCTTCGCCCCGCTCAACATCGCATGGCTGCTGCAGACCTGGATGCTGCTGGGCGTCACCGCCTATGCGCTCGGCCCGCGCTGGCTGATCGGGGCCGACCTGATCGCGCTGCTCTGGGTGGCGTCGGTAACCGCGATCGGCCAGGCGGTCGCCTGGACCGTCGAGACCGTACGGCGAGGCTGGCAGGGCGTGCTGATCGTCCGGCTGCTCGGGATCTTCCTCGGGGCCGTCGCCGTCGTCGTCCAGCTGTCCGGCCACGTCACCGACGTCCTCGACGCCCTGCCCACCACGCAGATCATGCGCGGCATGGTCGCTGCGCGTGAGGGTGACTGGCTGCGCTGGCTGGTCACGACCGCGGCCCTGCTCCTGCTCTTCGTCGCGGTCGTCGTGATCGGTGCCCTGCCGGCGCACGCCGCGTCCCGGTTGGCCCCGCGCGACGAGATCCGCGCCGAGACCGGCTCCCGGCAGGCCCGCCGCCAGCCCCGGTCCGACCTGGCCGCGCTGATGCGCATCGACCGCGCGTCGGTGTGGCGGTCGGTCCCGATGCGCCGCGGCCTGATGGTCCTCGCCATCGGCCCCGGGCTGGTCGCCCTCGCCGGCAACCTCGCGTGGGAGACCATGACGATCCTGCCCGGCCTGGTCGCCTCGGGCGCGGCGCTGCTGTTCGGAGTGAACGCCTGGGTGCTCGACGGCCGCGGCATGCTGTGGCGCGAGAGCCTGCCGGCCGCACCCGGCACCATCTTCGCCGCGCGGGTGATCGTGCTGGGCGAGTGGCTCTTCGTGGCGTCGGGGGCCACGCTCGTGCTCGCCTCGCTGCGAGCCGGGCTCCCCGCCCCCCACGAGCTCACGGCCCTGCTGTCGACGCTGGTCGTCGTCACGGTCCAGGTCGTCGGCGCCTCGATGCGGTGGTCGCTGGCGAGGCCGTTCTCCGTCGACATGAGGTCGGCCCGGGCCACCCCGGCGCCGCCGATCGTCATGGTCGGCTATTCCGCTCGACTGGCGCTGAGCACCACCCTGACCGGGCTCGTCTTCTCCGGGCTCGCCCGGCTGCCGATCTGGAACCTGTCGCTGGCGGTCGCCGTACCGTTCCTGATCTGGTCGTCGGTGCGCCTCATCTGGGTGCGGCAGGAGTGGGTGGATCCGGTCGAGCGTGCTCGCGTGACCATGACCGTCGCCGCCTGACCCTCGCCGCTCGCGTCGACGTCGGGCGGGACTAGGGTCGGCCCATGGCCCGACGCATCCTGGTCACCGGCGCCGCGTCCGGACTCGGAGCCGCCCTTGTGCGCGCCTTCCGCGAGCGCGGCGACGACGTCCTCGCGACCGACCGGGTCGCCGATCACGTCGACCTCGCCCTCGACATCACCTCCGACGCCGACTGGGCGGCCGCGCTCACCGCTGTCGAGGAGCGCTGGGGCGGGCTCGACGTCCTGGTCAACAACGCCGGCGTCGCCGGGGGAGGCCGGCTCGACCTCGCGACCATCGATGAGTGGCAGTGGATCTTCGACATCAACCTGTTCGGGATGGTGAGGGGGCTGCGCACGTTCACGCCCCTCTTCAAGCGCCAGGGGTCGGGCCAGCTCGTCAATGTCGCCTCGCTCGCCGGGCTCGTCCACCCGGCCGGGATGGCGTCCTACAACGCGGTGAAGGCGGCGGTCGTCGCCCTCACCGAGACCGCCGGCCACGAGCTCGCGGGACATGGCGTCCGCGCGATGGCCGTGTGCCCCTCCTACTTCCGGACCAACCTGATGGAGTCGATCCAGGGCAGCGACCCCGCGGTCGGCCACGTGGTGGCCAGGCTCATCGAACGATCGACGACCACCGCCGATGACATCGCCGCCGAGATCCTCGAGGGCATCGACCACGGGGTCGAGCTGTTGTTGCCCGACGAGGCTGCGCGGGCCGCCTGGCTGCTGAAGTCGCAGGACCGGACGGCGTACGACGCGCTGATGCGCGCGCAGGCGGCCAAGCTGGAGGAGGCGACATGAGCGACCACCCCGCCGGCCACGGCAATCCCGCCCTCCAGGTGAGGGCGGAGGACGCGTTCGATGCCGACGCCGTGGCGGCCTGGCTCCACGACCACGCCGCCGACTGGGTGAGATCCGATCTGGTCGGGACCCCGGAGGTCCGGCAGTTCGCCGGCGGCGCCTCCAACCTCACCTATCTGCTGCGCTATCCCGGCCGTGAGCTGATCCTTCGTCGGCCGCCGGTCGGGGCGAAGGCCAAGAGTGCCCACGACATGGGCCGGGAGTTTCGCATCCAGGCGTCGCTCAAGCCCGTCTTCGACCTCGTGCCGTCGATGGTGGGCTTCTGTGACGACCCGGCGGTGATCGGCTCCGACTTCTATGTGATGGAGAAGATCGAGGGCACCATCCTGAGGCGCGACCTGCCGTGGGAGATGTCGCGCGCGGAGGTCGCGAGGCTGTGTGAGAACGCCTTCGACGTCCTCGTGCGACTTCACCAGGTCGACGTGGCGGCCGCGGGGCTGGCCGACCTCGGTCGCGGGGTCGGCTATGTCGGGCGGCAGGTCGCCGGCTGGACCGACCGGCTCGCCCGCGCTCGCACCGACGACACCGGGGACTGGTCGGACATCACCGACTGGCTGGCCGAGCACCAGCCGGCCGACGTCGCCAGCTGCCTGATCCACAACGACTTCCGTTTCGACAACCTCGTGCTCGACCACGAGGACCCGCTGCGGGTCGTCGGCGTGCTCGACTGGGAGATGGCGACCATCGGCGACCCGCTCATGGACCTCGGCGGGCTGGCCGCCTATTGGGTGGAGGCCGACGACGACGAGTTCTTCCAGGGCTTCCGACGCCAGCCGTCGAGTGCGCCCGGGATGTGGACCCGCCGCGAGATCGTGGACTGGTACTCCTCGCGCATGGGCTTCGACGTCTCGCCGGACCGGTGGCGGTTCTATGAGGTCTTCGGGCTCTTCCGGCTGGCCGTGATCGCCCAGCAGATCTGGTTCCGGTTCTTCCACGGCCAGACCACCAACCAGGCGTACGCCGTCTTCGGGCCGGCCGTCGGCTACCTCGAGAAGCGCTGCCGGCGCTTGGTCCACGGCTGAGACGGGAGAGTGCGATGGGCGTGGTGCTGCTGGTCCGGCACGGCCAGGCGTCGTTCGGCGCCGCCGACTATGACGTGTTGTCCGACACCGGCCGTGAGCAGGCCCGGCTGCTCGGTGGCTACCTCGCCGAGCGCGGCGTCTCCCCGGACCGGGTCTTCCACGGTGAGCTGCGTCGTCAGCAGCACACCGCCGAGGAGATGGCGGCGGGCGGCGGCTGGACCGCACCCCGGGAGACCGATCCGGACTGGGACGAGTTCGACCACCTGGCGGTGATGTCCGCCCTGGCGCCCGGGATCTCCGACCTCAGTGACCGCCGGGAGTTCCAGCGGGTCTATGAGCTGGCGCTCGCCCGCTGGACGTCGGGACACGAGCCGGAGGGGATCGAGCCGTTCACCGGATTCGTGGCCCGGGTGAGGGCAGCGCTGGACCGGGCGTGTGACCATGCCGGCCCGGGCGGCACTGCCGTCGTCGTCTCGTCGGGCGGGCCGATCACCGCGGCCGTCGCGGCCCTCGTCGACCCCGACGGCGGCCACGCCGACCTGGCCCGGATCTGGCTGCGGATAAACGTCTCCCTCGTCAACACCTCGCTCACCCGCGTGGTCGTCGGCGGCTCGGGCACCCGCTTGCTCACCTTCAACGAGCACCCGCACCTGCCCCCGACCGGCCCCCTCCTCACCTATCGCTGACCCGCGAGGTGGGAGTTCCGGCCCCGCGAGGTGGGAGTTCCGGCCCCGCGACGTGGGAGTTCCGGCCCCGCGAGGTGGGAGTCCGGGCCCCGCGAGGTGGGAGTTCCGGCCCCGCGAGGTGGGAGTTCGGACCCCGCGAGGTGGGAGCTCGGGCCGCACGGACCCGTGAGCCGTTTCGGACATGGGTCGGCCCCCCGAGGGGCACCGGAGTGCCACCTCGAGGGGCCGAAGCCGCCACCTCGGCGGAGGGTCAGCGCGACGTGTCGGGCTGCTTGATGACGACGGTGTTGAGGATCTTGTCCGTGAGGGTCTGCTTCTGCTGGTCCCACAGCGGCCAGAGGAAGTCGATCATGCAGAGCTGGTTGATGATCGAGTGCAGGAAGTAGCGGCCCACGCAGGAGCCTGCGCCCGGTGCCTGGCCGTCGCTGCGGATCAGCCGGATGCCGACCTTGCGCTTGCCATAGGTGTAGCCGGTGTTGCCCTGGTCGATGAAGTAGTTGGTGATCAGTCGCCAGAGGCTGAGGATGAAGCCGGCGAAGATGATCAGGCCGCCGACCGCCAGGAGCGGGCCGGAGCCCGAGCCGCTGTTGGAGGCGGCGCCGACGATGAAGATGATGTAGCCGACGATCGTGGTGACCCAGCCCGGCCACATGTAGAGGATGTCCCACAGGTAGGACACCACGCGCTCGGCCCACTCGGCGTAGTTGCCCTGCGGTGCTGCGGCGTAGGGGTTCATCGGCGGCGGGGCGCCGTAGCCCTGGGGTGCGCCATAGGCCGGCCCGGCGCCGTAGGCCGGCGGCGGAGCCCCATAGGCCGGCGGCGGAGGTTGCGGCGCGCCATAGGCAGGGGGCGGGGTGGGGGTGCCGTAGGCCGGCGGCTCGGGTGCCCCGTAGGGCGGCGGCTGGGAGCCGTCACCGGCGGGCTGCTCAGGCTGGGGCGGGTAGTTCTGATCCGACATGTGCGGGCTCCCAAGATCTGACGGAAGTGGGATGACGGCCTCACCCTACTGACGCCACGGGGTTGCGGTCAGCGGCCGCGCGACGCTCGCCTCGACAATAAAAAGACAGTCTTGACTGTTTGTTGTTGACCGCTCACCATGGGCCGGTGACCACCACAACGCGCGTGCCCCAAGAGGAGCGCACCCGGGCCATGCGCGCGCGCCTGCTCGAGGCCACGGTCGAGCTGCTGGTGGAGCGCGGCTTCGCCGGGACCTCGACCACGCTCGTCTCGGAGCGGGCCGGGGTCTCCCGGGGTGCCCAGCTGCATCACTTCCCCACCAAGAACGACCTCGTCGTCGCGGCGGTCGGTCACCTGACCCAGGTCCGCGGCGCGGAGCTGGCCGAGGCCGCCCGCCGACTGCCCGACGGTCCCCACCGCACCCGCGCCGTGCTCCAGATGCTCGGCGACCACTTCAGCTCCCCGGTCTTCACCGCGGCCCTCGAGCTGTGGGTGGCCGCCCGCACCGACCCGACGCTGCTGGCCGCCGTGGCCCCGCTCGAGCAGCGGGTGGGACGCGAGGTCCACCGCGTCACCGTCGAGCTGCTCGGCGCCGACGAGTCGCGACCGGGGGTGCGCGAGCTGGTCCAGGCGACGCTCGACCTCGTCCGCGGGCTGGGGCTCGCCAACACCATCACCGACGACGCCAAGCGGCGCGGGCGCATCCTCGACCGCTGGGCCGAGACCCTCGACCAGGCGCTCCAGGAGGACCCAGCGTGAGTGACATCGTCGACGCCGTCCTGGCCGACCTGACCGCTGAGGGCGACCGTCTCGAGGCGCTGGTGGCCGACCTCCCCGAGTCGGCGTGGCGTCTCCCGACACCGGCCCCCGGCTGGGACGTCGCCACCCAGGTCGCGCACCTCGCCTGGACCGACGAGGCCGCCCTGGCGGCGGCGACCGACAAGGCCGCCTGGGACGCCCTCGTGCTCGATGCGATCGCCGACCCCGACGGGATCGTCGACAGCGCCGCACTCACGGGAGGCGCCGTCCCGCCGGCCGACCTGCTGGCCCGCTGGCACGGCGCGCGTACGGCGCTCGCCGCGGCCCTGCGCGCGTTGCCCGACGGCACCAAGCTGCCGTGGTTCGGCCCACCGATGTCGGCCGCGTCGATGGCGACCGCGCGCTTCATGGAGACCTGGGCCCACTCGCTGGACGTGCATGATGCGTTGGGTGTCGAGCCCGAGGCCACCGACCGGATCCGGCACGTCGCCCACCTCGGCATCCGCACCCGCGACTTCTCCTTCCGCTCCCACGAGCTGACCCCGCCCGACGGGGAGTTCCGGATCGAGCTGGTCGCGCCGTCGGGCGAGGTGTGGGTCTGGGGTCCCGACGACGCCGAGTCCCGCGTGAGCGGATCGGCGGAGGACTTCTGCCGCCTGGTGACCCAGCGCGTCCACCGCGACGACACCGACCTGGTCGCGATCGGGCCGGACGTCGAGCAGTGGCTCGCCATCGCCCAGGCCTTCGCCGGGCCGGCGGGCGAGGGGAGGCAGCCCCGTGGCTGAACCCCTCCTGGTCGGCAACTGCTCGGGCTTCTATGGCGACCGGCTCAGCGCCATGCGCGAGATGCTCGAGGGTGGGCCGCTCGACGTCCTGACCGGCGACTACCTCGCCGAGCTCACCATGCTCATCCTGGGTCGCGACACCCTCAAGGACCCCTCGCTCGGCTATGCCCGCACGTTCGTCAAGCAGGTCGAGCAGTCGCTCGGCCTCGCGCTCGAGCGTGGTGTCCGGATCGTCAGCAACGCCGGCGGGCTGAATCCCGCCGGGCTCGCCGAGCGGCTGCGCGAGGTCGCGCGCGGCCTCGGCCTCGACCCCGTGATCGCCCACCTCGAGGGTGACGACCTTCGCGACCGCGCCGAGGAGCTGGGCTTCAGCGGGGCGCTCACCGCCAACGCCTACCTCGGTGCTGCCGGCATCGCCGAGGCGCTCCGCGCCGGCGCCGACGTGGTGGTCACGGGCCGCGTCACCGACGCCTCCCTGGTCGTCGGGCCCGCCATCGCCCACCACGGCTGGGCGCCGACGGCGTACGACGCCCTGGCGGGCGCCACCGTCGCCGGCCACGTCATCGAGTGCGGCACCCAGGCGACCGGTGGCAACTTCTCCGGCTTCCTGTCCCTCCCGCGCGACGGCCGCCCGCTCGGGTTCCCGGTCGCCGAGATCGCCGCCGACGGCTCCTGCGTGATCACCAAGCACCCCGACACCGGTGGTGCCGTCACCGTCGACACCGTGTCCGCCCAGCTGTTCTATGAGATCCAGGGTGAGCGCTACCTCGGCCCCGACGTGACCACCCGACTGGACTCGATCCGGCTCGAACAGCAGGGTCCCGACCGCGTCGCGATCACCGGTGTCACCGGCGAGCCACCCCCCGAGCGGCTCAAGGTCTGCATCAACGAGCTCGGCGGTTTCCGCAACCAGATGGAGTTCGTCCTCACCGGACTCGACATCGACGCCAAGGCGGCCTGGATCCAGGCCCAGCTCGGCCCCGCGCTCACCGCGGCCTCGGTGACGTGGACGCGCACCGACACCGGACGGCCCGGCGCCGACACCGAAGAGGGTGCGTCCTGTCTGCTGCGTTGCTCGGTGACCGACCCGGCCCCCGATCCCGTCGGCAAGGCCTTCACCGGCCCCGCGATCGAGCTCGCCCTGGGCTCCTACCCGGGGTTCACCATGACGAGTCCGCCTGCCCCGGCGACGCCGTACGGCGTGTATCGCGCCGCCTACGTCGACCGGGACGTCGTTGCCCCTACGGTGGTCATGCCGGACGGGGGTCGGCGAAGCATCACGGACTCGGGACCGAGCGGGGCGGCGGCCTCGAGTGCGCCCCCGGTGGCATCCCCCACCCCGGCCACCGCGGGCACGACCACCGCTGCCTCGCTCGGGACCTTCCTCCACGCCCGCTCCGGCGACAAGGGCGGCGATGCCAACCTGGGGCTGTGGGTCACCCATGACGACCCCACCAGGTGGGAGGCCCGCGTCGCCTGGCTGCTCGGCTGGATGACCCCCGAGCGCGTGCGGGCGCTCGTCCCCGAGTCCGCCGACCTCGACATCGACATGGTCGCGCTGCCCAACCTGGGCGGCGTCAACGTGGTCCTCCACGGGCTGCTCGGTCTTGGCGTGGCGGCGTCGAGCCGGTTCGACCCGCAGGCCAAGGGGCTGGGTGAGTGGGTCCGGTCCCGTGTCGTCGACCTCCCCGAGGAGCTGGTGTGAGTCCCGTGCCCGAGCCCGCCGAACGGATCGCCCTCCGGGCGACTGCCCGGGAGTTCACCCGCCGCGAGGTCGTGCCCCACCTGCAGGAGTGGGAGGACGCCGGCCGGATCCCCCGCGAGCTCCACCGACGAGCGGCCGAGCTGGGCCTGCTCGGCATCGGTTTTCCCGAGGAGGTGGGCGGTTCCGGGGGCGACCTCGCCGACTCCGTGGCGATGCAGGAGGCGATGTTCGCGGCCGGCGCCTCGAGCGGGCTGATGGCCGGGCTGTTCACCAGCGGCATCGCGCTGCCCCACATGGCCGCACTGGGCGACCCCGACCTGGTCGACCGGTTCGTGCGCCCCACCCTGGCCGGTGAGCTCATCGGCTCGCTCGGGGTGACCGAGCCCGACGGCGGGTCCGACGTCGCGGCCCTGCGGACCACCGCCCGACGCGACGGTGAGGACTATGTCGTCAACGGCGCCAAGACCTTCATCACCTCGGCCGCCCGCGCCGACTTCGTCACCACCGCGGTGAGGACCGGCGGCCCTGGCCACGCGGGCATCTCCCTGCTGGTGATCGAGAAGGGCACCCCGGGGTTCGGGGTCGACCGGGAGCTGGCCAAGATGGGCTGGCACTGCTCCGACACCGCCGAGCTGTCCTTCGTCGACGTCCGCGTCCCCGCACGCAATCTGGTCGGCGCCGAGAACACCGGCTTCGCCCAGATCGCCGAGCAGTTCGTCGTCGAGCGGATCGCCCTCGCCGTCCACGGCTATGGCATCGCCGCGCGCTCCCTCGAGCTCACCGCCGACTACTGCCGGACCCGGCAGACCTTCGGTCGGCCGCTCATCAGCCGCCAGACCGTCCAGCACGCGCTGGTCGAGATGCGCCGCCAGGTCGAGGTCGCCCGCGCCTACACCCACGACGTCGTACGCCGTCATCTCGCCGGCGACAACGTCGTCGCCGAGGCCGTCATGGCCAAGCAGACGGCCGTCGAGGCGGCGGCCCACGTCTGCGACCGCGCCGTCCAGCTGCACGGCGGCACCGGCTATCTGCACGGCACCGAGGTGGAGCGCCACTACCGCGACGCCCGGCTGCTGCCCATCGGAGGAGGAACGACCGAGGTGCTCACCGATCTGGCCGCCCGGCTGTTGGGCTATGCGTCATGACCGGCGTCGCGACGAACCGTGAGGCGATGCTGGCCAAGCTCGAGGACCTCGAGGCCGAGCACGCGAAGGCGGTGGCCGGGGGCGGGGAGAAGTACGTCGCCCGCCACCACGCCCGCGGCAAGCTGCTGCCGCGGGAGCGCATCGAGCTGCTCGTCGACGACGGCTCGGCGTTCCTCGAGCTGTCACCCCTGGCCGGCTGGGGCTCCGACTTCACCGTCGGCGCGAGCGTGGTCACCGGCATCGGCGTCGTCGAGGGTGTCGAGTGCATGATCACCGCCAACGACCCGTCGGTGAAGGGCGGCGCCTCCAACCCGTGGACGGTCAAGAAGATCTTCCGGGCAGCCCAGATCGCGGAGGAGAACAACCTCCCGACGGTCTCGCTCGTCGAGTCCGGTGGCGCGGACCTGCCGACGCAGAAGGAGATCTTCATCCCCGGCGGCAAGCTCTTCCGTGACCTGACCCGGGCGTCCAAGCGGCGCCAGCCCACCATCGCGCTGGTCTTCGGCAACTCCACCGCCGGCGGTGCCTACGTGCCCGGCATGAGCGACTACGTCGTGATGGTCAAGGAGCAGGCCAAGGTCTTCCTCGGCGGGCCGCCCCTGGTCAAGATGGCGACCGGCGAGGAGTCCGATGACGAGTCGCTGGGTGGCGCCGAGATGCACGCCCGCCAGTCCGGCCTGGCCGACTACCTCGCCGAGGACGAGCAGGACGCCATCCGGATCGGGCGCCGGATCGTGGCGCGGCTCAACTGGCGCAAGGCCTGCGCAACGTCATACGAACCGGTCGCCCCGGCGACCAGTCCCTATGACGTCCCAGCGGGCAACGCCTTCTCCGAGCCGGACGCCGACCCCGACGAGCTGCTCG
>JAXLSN010000044.1:0-36320 GCA_046330595.1 Nocardioidaceae bacterium | reverse complement strand
CCGAGGGCCCTGGTGGACGGCCATCCTCGTGCTGCTCGGCATGTTCGCCGCGGCGGCGTCGATCGCCCGCAAGCGTGCCAAGGCCATCCCCGGCGCCTATCAGCTGATCCTGACCTCGCTGCTGATCGGGGCCGGCAGCGTCATCGTCGTGATGGCGCTGCTCGGCGTCCTCGACGCGAGCGTCTCCAACCTGGTGCCCGTCGGGTCGATGCTGCTGTCCAACGCGATGACAGCGTGCACGCTCATGCTCGAGCGGCTCCGATCCGACGTCGTCGCCCACCGCGCCGACATCGAGGCCAAGCTCTCCCTCGGCGGGTCACCCGACGACTGCGTCGCGCCGTACGTCGAGACCGCGGTGCGGGCCGCGATGATCCCGCAGGTCAACACCATGACGGCACTGGGCATCGTCTTCATCCCCGGGCTGATGTCCGGCATGGTGCTGGCCGGCGCCGACCCCGTGCAGGCGGCGATCTATCAGTTCGTCGTGATCGCGCTGATCCTTGCCGCCGGCGGCCTCACCGCGATGGTGGCGGCCGTCCTGGTGCGGTCACGCTTCTTCAGCCCGGCCCAGCAGCTCGTCGTCCGCGAGGCCTGATCGCCGGGCCGGAACGCCCGGGCGGCCCCGTCCTAGACTGCCGACGTGTCGCGAGCGGTGCCTCCCCGGTGGAGGTGGGGTTGTCCCCACCCCCAAGACGGCGGTCGACGCCATCGCGGCGGCCCCTGCCCCGCGCCCAGGCTGGTGCCATGACGATGACGACGCATCCCGAGACCACCACCACCCCGACAGATGAGCGGGTGAGCACCGGCCGACCCCTCTGGGCGAAGCTCGGACGGGACACCCTCTATCTGCTCACCGGGTTCCCGATCGCCCTGCTGTCGTTCGTGGTGCTCGTGACGGGACTCTCGCTGGGTCTGGGCCTCTTCATCACCCTGCTCGGCCTGCCGGTCCTGGTGGTCGTCCTCGGCATCGCCCGCGGCTTCGCCACGGTCGAGCGCTGGCGGGTCGGTCAGGTGGCCGCGGAGATGCTCCCCGCGCCGTACCGTCCCGTGCCGGCCGACACCTCGCTGCTGCGCCGCTGGTTCGGCCAGCTGCGCGACACCCAGTCGTGGCTCGACGTCCTCCACGGGGTCGTCGTCCTGCCGGTCGCCATCGTGACCTTCTCGGCCACCGTCATCTGGTGGACGGGCGCTCTGGGCGGGCTGACCTTCTGGTTCTGGTCGCGCTACCTGCCCGAGAACTCCGACCGAAGCGATCTCGCGGCCCTGTTGGACATCCCGATCAGCGAGGGCCTGGCGCAAGCACTGCTGGGCCTGATCTTCGCGCTGACCCTGATCCCGGTGCTGCGCGGCTGCACGATCGCCCAGGCGAGCCTGGCCACCGCCCTGCTCGGCAACACCCACGTCGTCGCCCTCCAGGAGCGGGTCACCACGCTGACCGCCAGCCGGGCCGCCGGGGCACAGGCCGAGGTCGACGCCCTGCGCCGACTCGAGCGCGACCTGCACGACGGGCCGCAGCAGCGGCTGGTGCGGCTCGGCAAGGACCTCGCGGCCGCCGAGCGCAGGCTGGCGGCCGAGGACCCCGCCCAGGCCTCCCAGATCCTGGCCGAGGCCCGCGCCCAGAGCGCCGAGGCCCTGGCCGAGCTGCGGGCGCTCACCCGTGGCATCGCCCCGCCGATCCTGACCGACCGCGGGCTGCCCGACGCGCTGGCGGCCCTGGCCGGTCGCTCCGGTGCCGCGACCTGGGTCGACGTCGACCTGCCCGGTGACCGGCCTTCCCCCGCGGCCGAGACGGCCGCCTACTTCGTGGTGAGCGAGGCGCTCACCAACGTCGCCAAGCACAGCGGTGCCACCAACGCCTGGGTGAAGGTGCGCCGTGACGACGACGCCCTCGTGGTCGAGGTGACCGACGACGGTGCCGGGGGCGCCTCGGCGGCGAAGGGTCACGGGCTGGCCGGGCTCGCCGACCGGGTCGCCGCCCACGACGGCCACCTGGCGATCAGCAGTCCCGCCGGTGGACCCACGGTGGTCCGAGCTGTGATCCCGTGCGGACGGTGAGCTGATGCGCGTCGTGGTCGCCGACGACTCGGCCCTCCTACGGGAGGGCCTGGTCCGTCTCCTCGTCGAGGCGGGCCATGAGGTCGTCGCCGCCGTCGGCGACGCGCCCACGCTGGTCGACGCGGTGGTCGAGCACGCACCCGACGTCGCCGTGGTCGACGTACGCATGCCGCCGACCATGACCGACGACGGTCTGCGGGCGGCCGTCACGATCCGGGAGCGGGTGCCGTCGTGCGCCGTCCTGCTGCTGAGCCAGTACGTCGAGGTGGCGTACGCCGAGGAGCTGCTCGCATCCGGCGACGGCGGCGTCGGCTATCTGCTGAAGGACCGGATCCAGGACCTCGCCGAGGTGACCCGGGCGCTCGACACCGTGGTCGGCGGCGGGACCGTGCTCGACCCCGAGGTCGTGGCTCAGCTGTTCTCCCGCCGCGCGAGCGACCCGCTGGCCCGGCTCAGCCCGCGCGAGCGCGAGGTGCTGGGCCTGATGGCCCAGGGGCGCTCCAACACCGCGATCTGCGACGAGCTCGTGCTCAGTGCCGGGGCCGTCGAGAAGCACGTCAGCTCGATCTTCACCAAGCTCGGGCTGCTCCCGTCGTCGGAGGACCATCGGCGCGTGCTCGCCGTACTCGCCTGGCTGCGCGCCCGCTGATCGACGGCGACGGCACGGCCGAGCGGTGACTCACGAGCGGTCTCGTAGATTTTCCGTCAGCCATGTCGCATGCGGACACCCCCGTTCGTGGAACAGGTGACACGACACCGATCGAGAGGACACTCCGATGCACCAGTACCTCCTGTCCGTGCACCACGACGACACCAACGCGATCCCCGAGGGCGTCGACGTCCAGGACGTCTTCGCGGCGGTCGACCGCTTCAACACCAAGCTCCAGGACGCGGGTGCGTGGGTCTTCGCCGGCGGGCTGCTGCCCGCGTCGGCCGCCACGGTGGTCGACGGACGCGGTGACGAGCCGCTCATCACCGACGGCCCCTACCTGGAGACCCGCGAATACCTCGGCGGCTTCTGGGTGATCGCTGCCGACGACCTGGACGCCGCGCTGGCGTGGGCGCGTGAGGCGTCGGCCGCCTGCCTCGGCAAGATCGAGGTCAGGCCCTTCCAGGACATCCCCGAGTGACCCCTTCTCCCGAGCCGGCTGAGGCATCGGCCCGCGCGGCGCTGGACCGGGTCTTCCGCGAGGAGCACGCCGTCATCGTCGGCGCCCTGCTGCGCCGCTACGGCGACGTCGATCTGGCGGAGGACGCGGCGGCCGAGGCGGTCGAAGAGGCGCTGCAGCACTGGCCGACCCAGGGCGTCCCCGCCAACCCCGGCGCGTGGCTCACCACGACGGCCAAGCGCAAGGCCCTCGACCGACTGCGTCGCGAGTCGACCCGGCCGGCCCGGGAGCAGGAGTCCACCATCATGCGGACCCACGACGAGCCGCCCCTGGGCGTCATCGATGACGACCGGCTCCGGCTGCTGTTCCTGTGCTGCCACCCGGCGCTCGCGCTCGACACCCGGGTGCCGCTGACGCTGCGGCTGGTCAGCGGCCTGACCGTCGCCGAGATCGCTGCGGCACTGCTCGTCGAGGAGCGGGCCCTCGCCCAGCGGATCACGCGGGCCAAGCGCAAGATCCGCGATGCCCACATCGCCTTCCGGATCCCCGAGCGCGACGACCTGCCCGGCCGGGTGGGCGGCGTACTGGCGTCGCTCTTCCTGCTCTACAACGAGGGCTACCTCAGCCACACCGATGCCCAGGCCGTCCGCGACGACCTGTGTGTCGAAGCGATCCGGCTGGCCCGGCTCGTGGTCGACCTCGTTCCCGGAGACCCCGAGGCCCTGGCGCTCCTCGCCCTGCTCCTGCTCACCCAGGCGCGCCGCCCGGCACGGCTCGGCGGGTCCGGGCTGGTGCTCTTCGAGGACCAGGACCGCACCGCCTGGGACAGCGCCCTCCTCGTCGAGGGTCTCGACCTGGCCACGCGACTGCTCGACGCCCCCGGCGCCGCTGGGCCCTATCGCGTGATGGCGACCATCGCCGCCACCCACGCCAGTGCTCCGCCGGCGGGGGTCGACTGGAGGGTTGTCGTCGCGCTCTATGACCGCCTGATGGAGGTCGGTGCGACGCCCGTTGTCGCGCTCAACCGCGCGGTCGCCGTCAGCCACGTCGACGGGCCGGCCGCGGCGCTGGCCCTCGTGGAGCCGCTCGACCTCGACGGCTATCCGCCCTTCCACGTCGTGAGGGCCGACCTGCTGGAACGGCTTGGCCGCCGAGATGACGCCCGCGACGCCGTCGCCAGCGCACTGACCGTCGTCAGGAACCGGCTCGAGCGGGCCCACCTCGAGATGCGGCTGCGAGAGCTCTCCTAGCTGGGCTCCGCACCCTCCGCTGAGGAGCCGGCCTCGTCCGCCCAGGCCCGTCGTACCAGCTCCTCGAGCACGGTGGTGTCCACGTCGCTGAGCCGCTTGAGATAGAGGCAGCCCTTGCCGGTGGTGTGCTTGCCCAGTCGCGCGAGGAGGCCTTCGCGGTCGTCGGCGACGCCAAGCCCATAGAGCGTCAAGGCCGCCTTGCGCGGCGACAGTCCGACGGCGAACCAGTCGTGCTGCTTGCCGTCGGCGGTCGCATAGGTGCTGTGACCGAACCCGACGATCGCCGACCCCCACATCACCGGCTCGGCCCCCGTCACCGACCCCATCAAGGCGAGCAGCGCCTCGGTGTCGGCGCGGCGTGCCTCGTCGGCCACCGTCGACAGGAAGGCGGATACGTCGTCGTCCGTCGCCCTGGTCTTGCGCTCGGCCACGATGATCAGCGCGCCTCGGGGTCGGGCTGGTGCACGCCGAACACGTTGCCCTCGGTGTCGAGGAAGTAGCCCTGCCACGCCATGCCCGGGAGGGCGTGTTTAGGGACGGCGACCGTGCCGCCCGCGGCGGCGACCTTGGCCGCGGTCGCGTCGAAGTCGCCGGTCCCTATCGTGAGGACGCCGCCGACCACGGCAGCGCCCGGCTCGGGGTTGGGGCCCTGCCGTTGCATGATCGCGCCGTTGATGCCCATCTGGTCGGCCTCACCGGTGACGACGCCCATATAGGGCATGCCGGCGAACTCGCTCCAGTCCTCGACCTGCCAGTCGAAGACGGCCTGATAGAACGCCACCGCCCGGGCGACGTCGGCGGCATGGATCTCGAAGTGGATCACGCGGGTCATGGGAACCCTCCCTGTGTCGGTGACCGGATCACGACACCTTGTCACCGGCCGCCGACACTCCACCAGGGCCGACGGCAAACCCGTCGCGCCGCGTGTCTCGGCACCCCTACGCTCGACGGATGGGCACGCCGTACCCGCTCCACACCGAGCGCCTGGTCATCCGCCTCATGCGCAGCGACGACGCCGCGGCGTTCGCCGCCTATCGCAACGACCCCGAGGTGGCCCGCTTCCAGGCCTGGGACCTGCCCTACACCGTGGCCGACGCTCGGGCGCTGATCGCGGACCAGGACGGCCGCGACGACCTGCTCCCCGGTTCGTGGACCCAGCTGGCCGTCGAGCACGACGGGCGGGTCATCGGTGATGTCTGCGCCGGCCTCGACGACCACGGGGGCGTGGCCGAGATCGGCTTCACCCTCGCCTCCGAGCACCAGGGTCACGGCTATGCGACCGAGGCAGCGCGCGCGCTGGTCACCGACCTGGTCGAGCGGCTGGGTGTCGTGCGGGTGCGCGCCGACCTCGACCCGGCCAACGTCGCATCCATGCGGGTGCTCGAGGCGATCGGGCTCGACTTCGAGGCGACCACCCGACAGTCCTATCGGTGGCGCGGCGCCTGGGCCGACAACACCGCCTATGGCGCCACCGCCGACGAGTGGCGCGCCTGGCAGGCGCGGCCGACCTCGCCCCCGGACGACGTACGCCTCGTGGCGCTGGGCCCCGACAATGTCTCGGCCTATGCCGCGCTGCGGACCCATCACTCGCAGGAGAGCTTCGTCGCCACGGTGCGCAAGTCGTTCCAGGACGCGCTGTTCCCCGAGATCGTCAACGGCCTCCCGGCCATCCCGCGGCTGTTCGGCGTCGAGGCCGACGGTGAGCCGGTGGCGTTCATGATGTACGCCGACACCAACCCGGCGTTCCCCGAGCCCTATCTGTGGCGACTGCTCGTCGACCGTCGCCACCAGCGCCGTGGCATCGGCCGCCGGGTGCTCGACCTGCTCTGCGACCTGCTGCGCGAGCAGGGCCACCGGACCCTGACGATCTCCTGGCAGGAGGACCGGGCGGCCCCGAGCCCTTCTACCGCCGCTACGGGTTCGAGCGCACCGGGGGCGAGATCGACGGCGAGATCGAGGGCCGCCTCCAGCTCTGAGCGCGCTGCCCCGCCGTACGCCCGCGGCCTGCCCGTCGTACGCCCAACTGCCGCGGCGCCGTGGCGTCGTACGCCCAACTGGTGCGCCGGTGTGGGGGGTTAGTGACCGGTATACCGGTCACTAACCCCCCACAAACCCGCGGAAGTTGGGACGACGCGCGGCGAGGAGCTCCCTCAGAGCACCTTGGACAGGAACGACTGGGTGCGGTGGTGCTGGGGGTTGGCGATCATCTCGCGGGGCTCGCCCTCCTCGACGATGAGGCCGTCGTCCATGAAGACGAGGGTGTCGGCCACCTCGCGGGCGAAGCCCATCTCGTGGGTGACCACGACCATCGTCATGCCCGACTCGGCGAGGCCCTTCATGACGTCGAGGACCTCACCGACGAGCTCGGGGTCGAGCGCGGAGGTGGGCTCGTCGAAGAGCATCAGCTTGGGCTCCATGGCCAGCGACCGGGCGATGGCGACGCGCTGCTGCTGGCCGCCGGAGAGGGACGCCGGATAGGCCTTGGCCTTCTCGGCCAGCCCGACCCGGGTCAGCAGCTCCATCGCGCGTTCCTCGGCCGCCGCCTTGGCGACGCCCTTGACCTGACGGGGCGCCTCGGTCACGTTCTCCATCACCGTGAGGTGGGGGAACAGGTTGAACCGCTGGAACACCATGCCGATGTCGCGCCGCTGAGCAGCCGCCTCACGAGGCTTGAGCTCATAGATCTTGTCGCCCGACTGGCGATAGCCGATCAGGCTGCCATCGACGAAGAGCCGGCCGCCGTCGATCTTCTCGAGGTGGTTGATGCAGCGCAGGAACGTCGACTTGCCCGAGCCCGACGGGCCGATCACGCACATCACCTGACCGCGCTCGACGGTGGCGCTGACGCCCTTGAGGACGGTGTGGGTGCCGAACTTCTTGACGACCTTGTCGGCCAGGACCATGGGTGCGTTGCTCATGCGTGGTCCCCATCGTGTCGTGGCTGCGTGATGAGCGGGTTGCCCGCCTCGCCCACGTCGACCAGGCGCGTGCCGCGGGCATAGCGGCGCTCGAGGAAGTACTGCCCCACCATCAGCACCGAGGTGAAGAACATGTACCAGAGCGACGCGACGATCAGCAGCGGGATCGGGTTGAAGGTCTCCGAGGAGATGTCGCGGCTGCGGGTGTAGAGGTCGAACGAGTAGGGCACGGCCGTGACCAGCGACGTGGTCTTGAGCATCGAGATGACCTCGTTGCCGGTCGGCGGGATGATCACGCGCATCGCCTGGGGGAGGATGATGCGGTTCATCGTCTGCCACCACGAGAGACCCAGCGCGGTCGCGGCCTCGTTCTGGCCCTCGTCGACCGACAGCAGTCCGGCGCGGACGATCTCGGCCATGTAGGCGGCCTCGTTGAGCGCCAGGCCGATCACGGCCAGCCAGTAGTAGCTGATGGTGTCCTGGGTCGTGAACCGAAAGCCGAGGTCGGTGTAGGGGATGCCCAGGAAGACGGTCTGGTAGATCGTGGCGAACAGACCCCAGAAGACCAGCTGGACATAGACCGGGGTGCCGCGGAAGACCCAGAGATAGCCGAAGGCCACCGACTTGAGGATCGGGTTGGGCGAGATCCGCATGACCGCGAGGACGATGCCCAGGATGATCGCGAAGAACATCGAGAAGATGGTCAGCGTCAAGGTGTTGAGCGCGGCCGCGGAGATCCGCCGGTCGAAGACATACTTGCCGACCGCGGCCCAGTCGTACGCCGGCCGGTTGGTGGCCGCGTCATAGAAGAAGATCGCCAGCAACGCCAGGATCAGGATGCCGAGAAGTGCCCGAACCGGGTGGCGCAGCGGGATCGCCTTGATGACATCCCCGTCCTCCGGGGTGGACCCCGGGGGCACGGCGGCCCCCGGGGTCGTCGCCGACGTCGTCATGACTTAGCGGTCGGCGCCGTTGATCTCGAACGCGTCGAGCGCGCCCTGCTCGACGCCGTAGGCCTCGAGGATCTTCATGTAGGTGCCGTCGGCCTTGAGCGAGTCGAGCGCCGCGACGAGAGCGTCGGCCAGGCCGGCCTTGTCCTTCGCGACCGGCATGCCATAGAGGAAGATGTCATAGACATCGCCGGAGAGCTCGAGCTTGCCGCCGGACTGCTTGACGGCGTACTGGATGACCGGGGAGTCGGCGGACACCGCGTCGGCGCGACCGAGGGTCACGGCAGCGGTGGCGTCGTCCTGGGTGTCGAAGCCGAGCAGCTTGAGCGGCTCCTCGCCCTTGTCCTCACAGGCCTTCGACTTGGCCGGGCCGTCGTCGAGCTGCTGGGTGGTGCCGTTCTGGACGGCCAGCGTGATGCCGCAGGCGGTGGCCGGGTCGAGGGTCTTGCCGACCGGGGTCGCCCACTGGATGCCGGCGGTGTAGTAGTCGACCATGTCGACCTGCTGCTCGCGCTCCTGGGTGTCGAAGAACGACGAGAGGCCCATGTCGTACTTGCCGCCGGTGACGCCCGGGATGATGTTGTCGAACTTGGCGACGGTGTATTCGGTCTTGACGCCGAGCTTGGCCGCCATGGCGTCCATGAGCTCGACCTCCCAGCCGATGGGCGCACCGTTGGCGTCCTTGTACTCGTTCGGCGGATAGGTCGGGTCGATGCCGATCGCGATGACGCCGGCGTCCTTGATGTCCTGCGGCAGCTTGGCCGCGGCCGCCTCGTCGACGGTGACGTCGCCCGCGGCGCTGGACTTGTCGGAGGCGGAGTCGGTCTCGTTGTTGGCGCAGCCGCCGAGCACGAGCGCGGCGACGGTCATGAGCGCGGCCGGAGCCAACAGACCCTTCCGCAGAGAGATGGTGCGCATGTTGTTCCTTCTTGGGGTTGAGTCGCCCGATTGGTTGGTTCCCGAGAGCTGATGTGGGCGCCGGGACTCTATCGGCCGGCGCCCGTGGCGCTGGTCGAGGCTAGCCCCGCCGGATTTCGGACACGTTTCGTGACGAGCGGGCGTCCCCGCTCGGACCGGTCGGTTCGGAGTTCCACCGGGCGAGCATAGGCCCACCCCGCGGCCGACGACACCGCACGAGGGCGCACCAACTCCTCAGGTGGACCGCTCAACGGGCGATAAGCCTTGAAACGCATTTCCTAGTTCCCGGGACCACCCATGCACAGACTCTCGGCCCTGACCATCCGCACTCGCCTCTTCGCGATCGTCGTCATCTCCGCCCTCGGGCTGGCCGGCGTCGCCGCCATCGCCGCGCTCCAGGACCACGCGCGGATCATGTCCGAGCGCAAGGCCGCCACCGCCTCGGTCGTCCAGACCGCGCTCTCCCTCGTGCAGTTCTATGGCGGCCAGGCCGAAGCCGGGACGATGACGGAGGCGGAGGCCAAGGCCGCCGCGAAGGCCGCCGTCGGTGGACTGCGCTACGACGACGGCAAGGGCTACTTCTGGATCAACGACATGTCGCCGACGATGGTGATGCACCCGATCGACCCGTCGCTGGACGGGACGGACCTGAGCGAGAAGGCCGACCCCGACGGCAAGCACCTATTCATGGACATGGTCGCCGTCGTCAAGGCGGACGGAGCGGGTTTCGTTGAGTACCAGTGGCCCAAGCCAGGCGTCGACGAGCCCCAGCCCAAGGTGTCCTATGTGGCGGGCTACGAGCCCTGGGGCTGGATCGTCGGGTCGGGCGTCTATGTCGACGACGTCCAGCAGGCTGCGCTGCGGGACCTGCGGCTCCTGGCGCTCAGTGCGCTGGGGATCGTGATCGTCGTGGCCGGACTAGCGCTCTTGATGGCCCAGAGCATCATCCGGCCGATCTGTCGCGCCGCCGACGTGCTCGGCAGCGGCGACATCACCACCCGACTCGATGCCGGCCGCGGCCGCACGGAGCTGGACAAGCTCGCCGCGGCCCTCAACGACACCCTGGACCGGTCCGGTTCGGTGGTCGCCGAGGTGTCGGCAGCCGTCGAGCGGCTCGACGGGACGGCCGCCGAGCTGGCGGGAACCACCGACATGCTCGCCCGCAGTGCCCAGGGCGCCCAGGACCGGGCCTCCGCGGTGACGAGCGCCGCCCACGAGGTCGCCGACAGCATCGAGTCCGTCGCGTCCGGGGCCGAGCAGATGGGGGCGTCGATCCGGGAGATCTCCCAGAACACGACCACGGTCGCCGGCATCGCCGCCGAGGCCGCCCGAGCGGCCGAGGAGACCACCGGGACGGTCGCCGCCCTGGGCGAGTCCTCCGACGAGATCGGCGAGGTCGTCCACGTCATCGCCGCCATCGCCGAGCAGACCAACATGCTCGCCCTCAACGCGACCATCGAGGCCGCCCGAGCCGGCGAGGCCGGGAAGGGCTTCGCCGTGGTCGCCAGCGAGGTCAAGGAGCTGGCCCACGAGACGTCGCGCGCGACCGAGACGATCACGCTCCGGGTGGCCGGGATCCGCGCCGCCGCCACCAAGGCGGCGAGCGAGATCTCGCACATCAGCGAGGTCATCGGTCAGATCAACGACTACCAGGCCACCATCGCCGGCGCCGTCGAGGAGCAGACTGCGACCACGGCCGCGATGGCCAGCAGCGCCGCTCACGTGGCCACCGCGAGTGAGTCGATGGTCAGCAACCTCGACGAGGTCACCAGCGCGAACCACGCCACCAGCAGGCAGCTGCAGACGATCGTCACCGAGGCCCACGAGGTCTCGGGCACCTCGTCGCGACTCCAGTCGGTGCTCTCGGGCTTCCAGGCCTGACGGTCAGGTCCCGGGCCGCAGCCCGGGGTCCACGGGGGCCAGTCTGGCCTCGAGACCCGCCAGCGCCTCGTCGAGGGTGCTCGCCACGACGAGGTCCTCGAGCCCGGGGTCGGCGAGGAAGCCCGCCTGCCCGATCCGGCGTACGGCGTCGAGCAGCGGCGTCCAGAAGCCGCCGGCGTCGAGGAAGCCCACCGGCTTCTCGTGGAAGCCGATGGCGCGCCACGTCCAGACCTCGAAGATCTCCTCCAGGGTCCCCAGGCCGCCGGGCAGGGCGAGGAAGGCGTCGGCCCGCTCGGCCATCAGGGCCTTGCGCTCGTGCATCGAGTCGACGAGGTGGAGCTCGGTGAGGTCACGGCGCCCCCACTCGCGCCGCATCATCTCGTGGGGGATGACGCCGACGACCCGGCCACCGGCCGAGAGCGCCCCGTCGGCGAGCCGCCCCATGAGGCCGCCACCACCCGCTCCATAGACCACCTGGATGTCACGCTCGGCAAGGCTGCGGCCGACCTCGAACGCGAGCTGAGGCAAGGCCGGGTCGACGCCCGAGCTGGACGCGAGGAAGACGGCGAGGCTGCGCAGCGGCATGCCCTCAGCATGCCCCAAGGGTGTCCTGTGTGACCGCGGTCATGGCAAAGAGGAGTCTCAGGGTCCTAATTTCGGACCTGCGGCCGGCCCCGCCCGCGGGCCCCGCTAAGGAGCGGTTCCATGACGGCACCCATCGGTCTCGTCATCGACTCCAGCGTCGTGCTCTGGGGTCAGACGATCATGTACACGGCCTACTGCCTGGCCATCATCAGCGTGGTGGGCTGGTTCGCGCGGCGGATCACCCAGCCGACCGACCACACCTCCCGCATCACCCCCAAGGTCTTCTACGTCTGGGTGGGTGGGCTCTCGGTGCTCGGCGTCAGCCTCCACCTGATCACCTACAACACCATTCCGTGGGTCAAGGACGACCTGCACGGTGGCGACTACACCCAGTCCTACGCGATCACGGTCGCCGACCACGAGTTCCGGCTCCCCGAGCAGCAGCTGCAGGTCCCGTGCAACGAGCTGGTGCAGTTCTCGGTGACCAGCACCGACCTCACCTATGGCTTCGGCCTTTTCCGTGACGACAACTCGATGGTGGCCCAGATGCAGGTGGTCCCCGGCCACGCCAACAACCTGCTGTGGACCTTCGAGTCCAACGGCGTCTACAGCATCCGCTCGACCGAGTACTCCGGTCCGGCCGGCGCCCAGATGGTCGTCCCCGACGCCGTCAAGGTCACCGGATGTACCTCCACCGACACCGCAGCCGCAGGAGGCACCCGATGAGCACCTTCACCGACACCCTGATGAACGGCAACGAGCACGCGTTCAAGCCAGCAACGCTCACCCCGATGCAGAAGCTCACCCTCAAGTACGTCGTCTTCGGCCTGGTCTACTACGGCTTCGCCGCCATCGAGGGCATGTTGATGCGGATCAACCAGGTCGACCCGCAGGAGCTGCTCTATCCCAAGCGCTACTTCGCGATGCTGACGGCGCACCCACTGGTCGGCATCTTCGGCTCCACCTATCTGCTCGTGTTCGGAGCGTTCACCTTCCTGGTGCCGTTCCTGATGAAGAAGCCGCTGTGGTCGTTCAAGCTCGCGAACTGGACCCTGTGGCTGATCGTGGTCGGCGTCTTCACGTTCTGGTTCGACGGTTTCCTCACCCACTACGCGCCGCTCTACACGCTCTATTGGCCACTGCCCGCGGACTTCAACCAGTTCGAGCCCGTGGCCGGGGCGTTGTTCATCACCGGCATCGCGCTGGTGATGGTCGGGACCCTGTTCTTCGTCCTCAACGTCTTCAAGACGATCACCTACACCCCCGCCGGCTGGGAGCGGCAGCCCGCCGGACGGCTCCTGGGCGACGCACTCGGCGTGACGACCCTTGCCAAGTTCTTCACCGGCAAGCTGCACAAGAACGCCGAGCAGGAGCATCTGGTCTCGCTGCCCGTCGCCGCCATCGCCCGCGGCACGGTCGACGTGCTCTTCAACGTCGGCATCATCCTGTTCACCGGCGTGCTGATCCTCGTCTATATGGTGGCCGAGATCTTCGGCACCTCGCTCAAGTCGAGCGCCGTCGACGCCCTGCTCTACAAGAACTGGTTCTGGTGGGGCCTCGACCTCGTCGCCGACGGTCTCGTGCTCGTGTTCGTGGCGGGCACCTGGTATCTCCTGGCCCAGCTGATCACCGGCCGCGAGGTCTTCATGGCTCGCTGGGCACGATTCGCCCTCGGTCTCGAGCTGGTCGTCTCGTGGACCGTGTGGAGCCACCACCTTCTGTCCGACCAGGCCCAGCCGGCCGCCCTCAAGATGGGGTCCGGCGAGTTCGTCACCGCCTTCGAGCTGATCACCCAGGGCCTGGCGTTCTTCATCACGCTCGTGACCTTGTGGAAGGCGCGCCCGCTGGCCATGACCAACGAGCTGAAGTTCCTCATCGGCGGTCTGCTCGGGTTCGCGCTCGCCGTACCGGCCGGGATCATGCAGGCCGATGTCGGTCTCAACCGGATCCTCCACAACACCCAGTGGGTGGTGGGCCCCCACGTCCACGTGGCGATCCTGGTCGGCCTCACGATGACGCTGTATTCGGCGATCTATCTGCTGCTGCCGATCCTCACCAACGGCGCCAAGCTCTATAGCCAGCGGCTGGCCAACGTGCACTTCTGGTGCCACCTCGTCGGCGGCATCGGCATGGGTGCCTTCATGGGGATGGCCGGACTGCACGGCATGCTGCGCCGCACCATCTATTACGACGGGGAGTTCCTGCCTTACATGGTGCTGGCCGCGCTGAGCGGGTCGCTGTTGTTGGTCGCGCTCGCGGCGTTCCTCTACAACATCGTGATGACGCTGGGCCTCAACGGCGCCATCGGCCTGTTCAAGAAGTCCGAGCTGCCGGCCTCCGAGCTCGTGCCCGGCACGGACCTCGCCGTCCCACCCGTGGCCACCGCCACGCCCGAGGGGTGAAGACGAGGGGGTGGCCCGAACCCGGGTCGGGCCACCGCTCGCTGCGAGGTCGGTTCCCCGCGTCGTGAGCCCGCCCTACCCTGGAGGGGCCATGCAGATCACTCGCGCAACCGACGCCGCCCTGCGCGTGCTGATGGTGCTCGCCGCCGGGCCCGAACGGCAGGTCACGGTGCGCGAGCTCGCCGAGGAGCTCTCGGTGCCGCGCCAGCACCTCGCCAAGGTCGTCCAGAGCCTGGCCCGTCACGAGTGGGTGGCGACCACCCGAGGCCGGGCCGGCGGGCTGTCCATCACCGAGGCCGGTCGCCGCGTCACCGCGGGCGTCGTCGTACGCGCGCTCGAGGGCATCACGCCCGTCGTCAACTGCTATGAGCCCCTGTGCCCGCTCGTCGCCGCTGGCTGCCGACTGCAAGGACTCCTCGGCGATGCGCAGAACGCGTTCCTGCGCGAGCTCGACAGCCGCACGATCGCCGACCTGGCGGGCTCGCCCCCCGACTGACACCTCTGGACAGGTCGGCCGCTGAGGGGCAGGGTGCAGGGATGCGACGACTCGGCACCCTGCCCCTGGTCCTGTCCGCTCTGCTCGCCGTCGGCGTGGCGATCGCCCCGGCGACGCTGGCCTCGTCGGGGAAGGGCGGCCACGGCTCACCCGGCCATGGCCTGCCGCCGCTCTCCTGGAAGGAGAGCGTGGTCGACGCCAGCCAGAACTTCCGCGGGCTCGACGCGGTCAACCGGCGTACGGCGTGGGTGACCGGCGAGAACCTCACCGACGGTGAGCCCGCGCGGATCTTCCGCACCACCGACGGCGGCCGCACCTGGGACGACCTCACCCCTCCCGGCACCGAGGGGCTGTCGTTCCGCGACGTCGAGGCGCGCAGTGCGCGGGTGGCGACGGTGCTCGCGATCGGGCCCGAGGACGCGTCGCGGATCTATCGGACGACCGACGGCGGCGCCACCTGGGACGCGGTGTTCGTCAACGACGACCCGGCCGCCTTCTATGACTGCATGGCGTTCTATCCGGGTGGGCGTCGCGGACTCGCGATGAGCGACCCGGTCGACGGGAAGTTCCGCATCCTGGCCACCGACGACTTCGGCGCCAGCTGGTCGGTGCTGCCCAACGACGGGATGCCTGACGCGTCGACCGAATATGGCTTCGCGGCCAGCGGCGACTGCCTCGTGACGGTCGGCCGGACGGCGTACTTCGGGTCGGGTGGCGGCCAGGCCCGGGTCTTCCGCTCCGACGACTTCGGGCTCACGTGGACGGCATCGGACCCCACGATCCCGCCCGGTGACTCCGCGGGTGTCTTCTCCCTCGCCTTCAAGACCCCGCGCCACGGGGTGGCCGTCGGCGGCGACTTCGCCGACCCGGCCGACGGCGTCGACGCCGTCGCGACGACGCACAACGGCGGTGCGACCTGGACGAGTGCCGGTGACCCGGCCCACCTCGCCGAGGACGTCGCCTATCTGCCCCACCTGCGCCGCGGGCTGGTCATCAGCGGCAACTACGGCGGGGTGTCCGGCACGAGCGTGAGCCTCGACGGCGGTCGGACCTGGACCCAGATCAGCGACTCCGGCTATCACGCCCTCGACTGCACCGCCGACGGCTCCTGCTGGGGCTCCGGTGGTGACGGCCGCGTCGCCGTCGTGCGCGTCAAGCGCTGACCGCCGCCGCCGCTCATCCGTCGCCCCTCGGCCGGCGGGACGTCATAGGACATGGTCGCCCCGACCGCCAGTCCCCATGACGTCCTGGTGGGACGTCATACGGGTTGGTCGCTGGAGCAGCCAGTTCCTATGACGTCCGCCGGGGGTGCGGCGTGCGGAGTGCGGCGTACGACGCCTCACGCCTCGGCGTCGGCCTCCTCGGCGACCGGGACGAGGCAGACCTCGGTGATGGCGTGGGCGCTGACGGCCCTGACCTCGATCCGCCAGCCGCGGGTCAGCGGCAGGGACTCACCCGGCGCGTCGGGGATGTGGCCGAGCCCCACCAGCAGCAGCCCGGCAACCGTCGTATAACCGCCCTGCGGCAGGTCGTCGACCTCGATGCCGAGGTCGACGAGGTCGTGGACGGGGAACGAGCCGGGGACGACATAGGACCCATCGGCGGCGCGTTCGAGGTCGATCACGTCGGAGTCGGTCTCGTCATAGATCTCGCCGACGATCTCCTCGAGCAGGTCCTCGAGCGTGACGACGCCGTCGACCTGGCCGTGCTCGTCGATGACGATCGCCAGCTGGGCACGCGCCTGCTTGAAGGCACGGATCGCCGCGTCGACCGGCAGCATGTCGGGCAGGAACAGACCGGGGATCGCCACCTCCATCACCGGGCCGTCTCCACCCGCGGCGACGGCCGCCCAGTGGACGACACCCTCTACGCGCTCGGTGTTGTCGCGCGACAGCAGCGGCGCTCGTGAGTGCCCCGACTCGGCGAGCGCGTCGCGCGCCTCCTCCTGGGTCATCGCCGGGTCGAGCCACAGCACGGCCGCGCGCGGCACGAGCACCTCGCGCAGCCGGCGGTCGTGAAGCTCGAGGGCGCCGGTGATGATCTCGCGCTGCTCGGGGTTCAGCACCCGGTGGGTGCGGACCATCTCGCGCAGCTCGTCAGGGCTGATGTCCTCGGGCTCGTCGCCGGGGCGGCCACCCAAGAGGCGTACGACGCCCTCGGTCGCGAACCCGAGCACGGCGACGGCCGGCCGCGCCAGCGTGGCCAGCACGTCGAGCGGCCCGGCGACCACCCGAGCCCAGCCGAGCGGGCGCTGCATCGCGATCCGCTTGGGGGCGAGCTCACCGAAGACCAGCGTGAGGAAGCTCAGCACCAGCGTGACGAGGGTGATCGCCACCGGCTCGGCGGCGCTCCCGAAGATCGAGAACGACGGCACCAGCGGCTCGGCGAGCGAGACGGCAGCCGTCGCGGAGGCCAGGAACCCGGCCAACGTGATGCCGATCTGGATCGTGGCGAGGAACCTGGTGGGGTTGCGGGCGAGCCGCACCAGCCGGAGGCCGCCGGCCCCACCCTCGCGCTCGAGCTGCTTGAGCTGGCTCTCCCGCAAGGAGACCAGGGCCATCTCACTGCCCGCGAACACTGCGTTGACAAGGACCAGGACGAGCACGAGCAGCACGTCGGTCGTATAGCCAGACACCTGGTCGGCACACCACCTTGGATGAGTCGGAGTTCCTCACAGCATGCCAGGCGGAAGCGCCCCACCCCAGGGGAGCGATAGCGTCGCGGCCATGACGGTCGAGCTCGCCCACGACATCCACGGTGACGGCCCCCTGCTGGTCCTGATCCACGGCATCACCGAGAACCGCCACTCCTGGGACCCGCTGCTCGACGACCTCGCCACCGACCACCGGGTGCTGAGGGTCGACCTGCGCGGTCACGGCGACTCCCCCACGGCCGACGGCTATGGCGTCGACGAGCTCGCGGCCGATGTCCACGCGCTGGTCGACGAGCGGCCGCTGGTCGTCGGTCACTCCCTCGGCGGCATGGTTGCGACGGCGTACGGCGCCATGTTCGACCCACGCGGCATCGTCAACGTCGACCAGCCGCTCGACCTCGCGCCGCTCCAGGCCGGGCTCGTGGAGCAGGCCCCCGTCCTGCGCAGCGAGGCGTTCCCGCTGTTCATCGGCGCCTTCTTCGAGACCATGCGGGGCGTGCTCGACGAGGACGAGTGGGCACGCCTGACGGGGCTGCGCCGGGCCGACCAGGACGTGGTCCTCGGCATCTGGTCGGTGCTGCTCGACAGCACGCCCGACGAGCTCGCCGCGGTCGTCGGCCAGATCGTCGGCGGGATCAACGCGCCCTACCTCTCCCTGCACGGCATGGACCCCGGTCCGGCGTACGCCGGCTGGCTGCAGGGCCACATCCCCCAGGCCCAGGTGGAGGTCTGGCCCGACCTCGGCCACTACCCCCACCTCGCGCGACGCCAGGAGTTCCTCGACCGGGTGCGTGCGTTCGAGCTCGCGCTGCCCGCCGACTGACGCTGATCACACCGCCGGGGAATCGCCCGAGGGCCCCCGGACCCCCTACCGTAGACGGGTGAACGACCAACCGGACACGGGTCCGGACTCTTCCCCCGCCCTGACCTTCGGCGACCTGGGGCTCGGCCCAGCCATGCTCAAGGCGCTGCGCGACGTCGGCTATGAGACGCCGACCGCCGTCCAGGCCGAGACCATCCCGCCGCTGCTCGCCGGCCACGACGTCGTCGGCCTCGCCCAGACCGGCACCGGCAAGACCGCCGCGTTCGCGCTGCCGGTCCTCGAGCAGCTCGACACCCACCAGAAGTCGCCGCAGGCGCTGGTGCTCGCACCGACCCGCGAGCTCGCCGTCCAGGTCTGCGAGGCGTTCGAGAAGTACGCCGCCCACCTCCGCGGCGTCCACGTGCTGCCGGTCTATGGCGGTCAGGGCTATGGCGTCCAGCTCTCGGCGCTGCGGCGCGGCGTCCACGTGGTCGTCGGCACGCCCGGCCGGATCATGGACCACCTCGAGAAGGGCACCCTCGACCTGTCGGAGCTGCGCTTCTGCGTGCTCGACGAGGCCGACGAGATGCTGACGATGGGCTTCGCCGAGGACGTCGAGACGATCCTGGCGACCACGCCGGACACCAAGCAGGTCGCGCTGTTCTCGGCGACGATGCCGCCGGCGATCCGCAAGCTCGCCCAGCGCTACCTCCACGACCCGGTCGAGGTCCACGTCAAGGGCAAGACGGCCACGGCCGCCAACATCTCCCAGCGCTACCTCATCGTCGGCTACCCCCAGAAGGTCGACGCCCTGACCCGCATCCTCGAGGTCGAGAACTTCGAGGGGATGATCGTCTTCGTCCGCACCAAGAACGAGACCGAGACGCTGGCCGAGAAGCTGCGCGCCCGCGGCTTCTCCGCCGAGGCCATCAACGGCGACGTCGCCCAGCCCGTGCGCGAGCGGACCGTCAACCGGCTCAAGGCCGGCAAGCTCGACATCCTCGTCGCCACCGACGTCGCGGCCCGCGGGCTCGACGTCGAGCGGATCAGCCACGTCGTCAACTACGACATCCCCACCGACACCGAGTCCTATGTCCACCGGATCGGCCGCACCGGCCGCGCCGGTCGGAGCGGTGCCGCGATCTCGTTCGTCACGCCGCGGGAGCGCTACCTCCTCAAGCACATCGAGAAGGCCACCCGCCAGCCGCTGACCGAGATGTCGATGCCGTCGGTCGAGGACATCAACACCACCCGGCTCAGCCGCTTCGACGACCAGATCACGGCGGCGCTGGCCTCGCCGGAGTTCGGGCAGTTCCGCGACATCGTGTCCCACTACGTCCGCGAGTACGACGTCCCCGAGGTCGACGTGGCCGCCGCCCTGGCGATCGCGATGCAGGGCGACACTCCCCTGTTGCTCGAGCCCGACCCGGAGCCAGAACCCCAGCGTGGCAAGGGCAAACGCGGCTTCGACAAGGACCGCGAGCCGCGTCGACCGGGCTCCTCCGACGGCAACCGCACGACCTATCGGCTCGCCGTCGGCAAGCGCCACAAGGTCGAGCCGCGCCAGATCGTCGGGGCGCTGGCCAACGAGGGCGGGCTCTCCCGGTCCGACTTCGGCCGGATCAGCATCCGGATGGACCACAGCCTCGTCGAGCTGCCCGACAACCTCGGCCCATCGGTGCTCGACAAGCTCCGCGAGACCCGCATCTCCGGCAAGCTCATCGACATCCGTCCCGACACCGGCGGCGCGCCCCGCGACGCCAAGGGCTGGCAGGGCAAGGACCGCCGCGGGCACGACCGCCGCGGACAGGGCCGGCGTACGCCCTGACAGCCCGGCCGAGGCCCTTGGCAAGCCGATATGCGCCACACCGTGGGACTGCCTGCGGCGGAGGTCAGGCAGACCTATCTTGGGCGGGTGGACTGGACCAGTTATCACGCCGCACTGTTCGACCTCGACGGGGTCGTGACGCCCACCGCTGAGGTCCACATGCGCGCGTGGGACGTCATGTTCAACGACTACCTCGCCTCACGTGGCGACGGCCAGCCGCGCTACACCGACGCCGACTACTTCGCCTATGTCGACGGCAAGCCGCGCTATGACGGCGTCGCGTCGTTCCTCGAGTCGCGCGGCATCGAGCTCCCCCACGGTGCCCCGAGCGACTCCCCCGACGCCGAGACCGTGTGTGGCCTGGGCAACCGCAAGAACGACGCCTTCAACCAGGTGCTCCACAGCGACGGCGTCGAGCCCTACCCCGGGTCGCTGCGGCTGGTCCAGCTGCTGCACGAGCGTGGTGTGCCGATGGCGATCGTGTCGTCGTCGCGCAACGCCCCCGACGTGCTCGACGTGGCCGGCATCGCGTCGTACTTCCCGGTCGTCATGCACGGCGGCGTCGCCTCCGAGCGCGGCCTGGCCGGCAAGCCCGCTCCCGACACGTTCATCGCCGCCGCCCAGGACCTCGGCGTCGCGGTGGAACACAGCGTCGTGCTCGAGGACGCGATCAGCGGGGTGACCGCCGGGCACGCCGGCCACTTCGGGCTCGTCATCGGCGTCGACCGCGGCGTCGGGGCCGACGCCCTCACCGAGGCCGGCGCCGACCTCGTCGTGACCGATCTCGAGGAGCTGTTGTGATGCCGTTCGAACCGATCCCGGGTGACCCGCTCGACCGCAGCCGCTTCCCCGTCGACCCCTGGGCGCTGGTCGAGACGCGCTTCGACGCCGCCGACCTCGGTGTCACCGAGTCGCTGTTCAGCGTCGCCAACGGCTATCTCGGGCTGCGCGGCAACTTCGAGGAGAGCCGCGACGCCTATGTCGACGGCACGTTCGTCAACGGCTTCCACGAGACCTGGCCCATCCTCCACGCCGAGGAGGCCTATGGCCTGGCGCGCGTCGGGCAGAGCATCGTCAACGCTCCCGACCCCAAGGTGATCCGGCTCTATGTCGACGACGAGCCGCTCGAGCTGTCCAGCGCCGACCTGCTCGACTATGAGCGCGCCCTCGACTTCCGCGCCGGCGTCCTCACCCGCCGCCTGGTCTGGCGTACGCCGAGCGGCAAGCGCGTGCAGGTCAACAGCCGCCGGATGGTGTCGCTGGCCCAGAAGCACCTGGCCGTGATGACCTTCGAGGTCACCATGCTCGACGGGCGCGGACCGGTGCAGCTGTCCTCCCAGCTGCTCAACCGCCAGGACCGCGAGCTCGAGCACCCCGCCGTCGAGGCACCCGCCGCCCCCATCGCCGACCCGCGCAAGGCCGAGAAGCTCAGGCGACGCGTGCTCGTCTCGCAGGTCGCCCAGATCGAGGAGGAGTCGGGCCGCATCCGGCTGGGCTATCGCTGCGCTGAGAGCGGCATGACCCTCGGTGTCGTCGTCGACCACACCGTCGACGCTCCCGTCGACGTCCGCAGCCAGGCCCACATCTCCGAGGACGAGGGCAAGATGATCTATCGCCTCCAGCTGGAGGCCGGCCAGACCGTCACCCTCACCAAGGTCGTCTCGGTGCACACGGCCGCCAAGGTCCCCGCCCGCGAGCTGATCGACCGTGCCGAGCGGACCCTCGACCGCGCTGCCGAGGAGGGGCTCGACGAGCAGTTCGCCGCACAGCGGGCCTGGCTCGACGACTTCTGGGCACGCGCCGACGTCGAACTGCCCGGCCAGCCCGAGCTCCAGCAGGCCGCGCGATGGAACCTGTTCCAGATCATCCAGGCCGCCGGGCGCGCGGAGAACCAGGGGATCCCGGCCAAGGGTCTGACCGGCTCCGGCTATGGCGGCCACTACTTCTGGGACACCGAGATCTATGTGATGCCGTTCCTGACCTATACGTCACCGGACGCGGCCCGCAACGCCCTGCGCTTCCGCTACCTCATGCTCCCGGCCGCCCGCCGGCGCGCCCGCGAGGTCAGCCAGCGGGGTGCGCTCTTCCCGTGGCGGACCATCAACGGCGAGGAGGCGTCGGCGTACTACGCGGCCGGGACCGCGCAGTACCACATCGACGCCGACGTGGCCTATGCGCTGAGCCAGTACGTCGCGGCCAGCGGCGACACCGACTTCCTCAACCGCGAGGGGATCGACATCTTCGTCGAGACCGCGCGGCTGTGGGCCGACCTCGGGTTCTGGCGGCGCGAGGACGGCACCGCGAGCTTCCACATCCACGGCGTCACCGGGCCCGACGAATACACCACGGTCGTCAACGACAACCTGTTCACCAACGTGCTCGCCCGCTTCAACCTGCGCCGCGCCGCCGACGCCGTCAACGAGGTGCGGGCCGCCGACCCCGACGCCTATGACCAGCTCGTACGCCGGACGCGGCTGCGCGAGGAGGAGATCCAGGAATGGCGCGAGGCCGCCGCCGGGATGAGCATCCCCTTCGACGAGAAGGTCGGCATCCACCCGCAGGACTCCCACTTCCTCGACCGCGAGATGTGGGACCTGGAGAACACCCCGGCCGAGGTGCGCCCGCTGCTGCTGCACCACCACCCGCTGGTGATCTACCGCTTCCAGGTGCTCAAGCAGGCCGACGTGGTCCTCGCGTTGTTCCTGCAGGGTGAGGAGTTCACCTATGAGGACAAGCTCGCCGACTTCTCCTACTACGACCCCATCACCACCGGCGACTCCACGCTGTCGGCCGTCGTGCAGTCGATCATGGCGGCCGAGGTCGGCTATCACGAGCTGGCGCTCAGCTATTTCCACGAGGCGGCGTACGTCGACCTCGCCAACCGCCACGCCAACACCCCCGACGGCGTCCACGTCGCCTCGACCGGTGGCGTGTGGGGCGCGCTGGTGTTCGGCTTCGGCGGCTTCCGCGACCTCGGCGCCGGGCAGTGGTGCTTCGACCCGCGGCTGCCCGATGCCTGGGACGGTCTGGTCTATCGGCTCACCCTGCGCGGCAGCCGGCTGCGCGTCGAGCTCCAGCGCGACCAGGCGACGTTCCAGATCGAGGACGGCCCGGGGCCGCTCTCGTTCGACGTCCGCGGTGAGAAGGTGACCGTCACGCCGGGCGTCCCCGTCACCGTGAAGCTGCTCGACCAGGGCCCCCGCATCGCCGGCCAGCCGCCCAACCCCGCCGGCACCGTCCGCGCCGACGGGACCGTGATCTCCGCGACGGTGCCGCGGGGGGACTGAGTGGTCGTGGGCGACGGGGCGTCGGTTTCACCGGCGCGCCGGTGAAACTGTCACTTCTCGAGCGAAACTTCGGCCGAGAAGCGCCAGGTTCGGTCGAGAAGTAAGCCCGCACCAGCGACGTACGGCGTCAGGCCGATGCCGACCCGAGCCACTCCGTGGCCGCGACCACGAGGGCACGGACGCCGACCTCGATGGTCGGGTCGATGACCGGGGCATAGAGCGGCGAGTGGTTGGACGGGAGGCCCGCGAAGATCCGCCCCATCTCCTCCAAGCCTGACGCCTCCCGGAACAGCGCCGGGTCGGCGCCGCCCAGGATCCAGTAGACACACGGCACCCCGGCCGCGTCGGCGAACAGCCCGACGTCCTCGCTGCCGGTGACCGGCCCGGGGTCGACGACCATGCCGACCCGCTCGAGCACCGCAGCCGTCCGGGCACAAGCATCAGGGTCGTTGCGCAGCATCGGGAACGACTCGGTCGACTCGATGTCGGGAGCCTGTGGGGCCCCCGACGCGGCGGCCTCGGCGTTGATGATCCGCTCGATCGCGGCCAGCACCCGAGACCGGACGTGGACGTCATAGCTGCGCACGCTGATCTCGAGGACCGCGTCGTCGGGGATGATGTTGACCTTGGTCCCCGCGTGCAGCGTCCCGACGGTGACCACCGCGGTCTCACCGCCCGCGACCTCCCGCGACACCACGCCCTGCAGCCGCATCACCACCGCCGCCGCCATCACGATGGGGTCGACGGTCGTCTCGGGGCGCGAGCCGTGACCCCCGCGGCCGTGCAGCGTGACCTTGAGGGCGTCGTACGCCGCGAAGGCCGGCCCGGGGTGCAGCCCGAGGGCGCCCGCCGGCAAGGGGGCGACATGCTGGCCGAGCACGACGTCCGGGCGACCGAACCGGTCATAGAACCCGTCGTCGATCATCGCCCGCGCGCCCTGGCCGAGCTCCTCGGCGGGCTGGACGACCAGCTGGAGGGTGCCGGACCAGGACGGGTCGGCGGCGAGCTCGGCGGCGGCGCCGAGCAGGCAGGTGACGTGCATGTCGTGGCCGCACGCGTGCATGACGCCGACGTCGTTGCCGTCGGGATCGATGCCCCGGGCGGTCGACGCATAGTCGAGCCCGGTCCGCTCCTCGACCGGCAGCGCGTCCATGTCGGCGCGCACCAGCACGGTGGGCCCCTCGCCCCGGCGCAGCACCCCGACCACGCCGGTGCGACCGACGCCGGTCGTCACTTCATAACCCAGGGCCTCCAGGGACTCCGCCGCGATCCCGGCCGTCCGGGTCTCCTGGAACGACAGCTCGGGGTGGGCGTGCAGATCGCGATAGAGCGCGGCCAGCGTCGCCTGGTCCGCCACCCCGGTGACGACGACAGGGCCGGCGGTCATGCGGCGACGCTCGCCGGCGTCGCGAGCTCGCCGCGGCGGGCGTAGGCCCAGCCCGGCCGGCGCAGCAGGAACGACCACCGGTCGCGCCAGGTCGTCGCCGACGCGATGTCCTCGGCGATGTCGCGCCACTCGTGGGTCGCGATCACGGCCGGGTTGAAGGAGTTGATGTTCTTGGTCAGCCCATAGACGACCGGCTCGTCCTCCGGCTCGAAGGTCCCGAACAGCTTGTCCCAGATGATCAGGATCCCGCCGTGGTTGCGGTCGAGGTACTGCCGGTTGGAGCCGTGGTGCACGCGGTGGTGCGACGGGCTGTTGAGCACCTCCTCGACCCGGCCGATCTTGCGGATCGCCTCGGTGTGCACCCAGAACTGATAGAGCAGGTTGAGCCCCCGCGCCTGCTCGATCAGTGGCGGACGTACGCCGAGCAGCGCGAGCGCGCCGTAGGGCACGTTCATCGTGAGGCTCTCCGCCACCGACTGCCGCAGCGCGGTCGAGAGGTTGTAGCGCTCGCTGGAGTGGTGGGTGACGTGGACGGCCCACAGCCAGCGCGACTCGTGGCTGAGCCGGTGGTTCCAGTAGTAGAGGAAGTCCCACCCGACGATCGCCACCGCCCACGCGAGCCTGCCGGTGCCGAGGTCGGCCGGCGACTTCTCGAACAGCCGCTTGCCGCTCGTCATCACCGCCCACGTCGTCGACGCCACCAGCGACGCCGAGAACACCGCGCTCACCGCCAGCCCTGCGTGCACCTTGGCGCCGAGGTGCCCGGGAGTGTCCGCCGAGGTGGGAGTTCCGGCCCCCCGAGGTGGGAGTTCCGGCCCATCGAGGTGGGAGCCCGGGCCCGTCGAGGAGGGAGTCGGGGCCTGCCGCAGCCGGGCCAGCTCCTCCTGCACCTCGCGCACGTGGGCCGGCACCGTCCGGGGCTCGGGCAGCGAGCCGTCACGCAGCCGGCGTCGTACGACGTCTCCGATCGTCGTCGCGACCGCGGTCGCCGCGCCGACGCCGAGCAGGACCTTGGCATAGCGGCCGACCCCCGGCGTGACCGGGTCGAGCACCTTCTTGGCGACGTACGGCGCGATGAGACTCCCGACCCCCATCGACAGGCTGGCCAGCGTGTCGTGGAGCTGGTAGTCGCCCGCACGCGTCCCGGCCGGGACCGGGTGGCGCTTCTGCCAGAGATATTCCGCCCCCATGGCTCCGAAGAACGCCGGGATCGCTGCCACCGTCAGGTCGACCTTCACCCGGCCATCATGCCCGCCACCCCACTCCGCCGAAAGGAGGACCAGACCCCCCGTCCGTCGACGGGCACGGATCGGGCCCGCGGAGTGACGACCTAGGACTCCCCGCGCGGGGATCGTGGGAGACATCGGCGCCACCCCGTGCGCCACTGGGAGAAGGAGCCCCCCGTGCCCGCGCAGCCAGCCATCTCGTCGCGACCGGCCTTCGTGCTCGAGGACCGTCCGGTCGACCGCAAGGTCGTGCTCAGCGGCCTGTGGGTCGCGATCATGTTCGTCTTCGCCTATGTCGACATCTTCGGCTTCTGGCGCGCCGACGTGATCAAGGGCGCCCTCGACGGCGCGGTGCCGGGCGTCGGCTTCGAGATCAACCAGCGCTTCCTCATCCTGACGACCCTCTATGTGCTGATCCCCAGCCTGATGGTGCTCGCCTCGCTGGTGCTTCCGGCCCGCGTCAACCGGGTCACCCAGCTCGTCGTCGCCCCGCTCTATCTGGTCTCGATCGTCATCGCCTGCCTCGAGGAGACCTGGGTCTACTTCCTGATGGGCAGCGCCGTCGAGGTGCTCCTGCTCGGGGTGACGACCTGGCTCGCCTGGTCGTGGCCGCGGGTGCTGACGTCGTACGACGCCCGGGTCGCTGCACACTCGCGGACGTCATAGAACCTGGTCGCGGGAGCAGCCAACTCCGATGACGCACCGCAGGGACGTCATACGAGCGGGTCGCCGGAGCAGCCACCTCCTATGACGTCCCAGCCACAGACGAGCCGGCGGGGAGCGTGAAGTGCCACCCCTCGGCCAGCCGCTCGGTGAGTACGGCGCGGAGAGCGGCGACCGTGCTGCGACGGTCGCCACCACCGTCGTGGACGACGAACAGCTCACCGGGCCGGATGGCCTCACGGAGCCGGGCGGTCAACGTCACCTCGTCCTGGGTCTCCCAGTCCCCGATGGTGTTGACGACGCCGAGCGGCTGCAGCCCGAGGCGACAGGCGACCTCGGCGGTGCGCCCCCAGCTGCCGTTGGGGGCGCGGAAGTAGGGGATCGCAGCGCCCGGGTCGTCGAGGGCTCGTCGGATGAGCGTGTTGACCGCGATGAGGTCGCGCTCGACGACGTCGGGCGGCCACGTCCCCATGTCGGCATAGGTCATGCCGTGGTTGGCGACGAGGTGGCCCTCGGCCACCATCCGGCGGACGAGGCCGTCGTGGCGGCGCCCGAGGTTGCCGCCGACCAGGCAGAACACGGCCGGCACGCCCAGCTCGGCGAGCAGGTCCAGCAACGACGACGTGGTCTCGCCGTTGGGACCGTCGTCGACGGTGAGCGCGGCGACCGGCGGTGACCCGGCAGGACCCCCGTCCGCCGCCCCGATGACCGGCTCCGCGCTGACCGCCATGACGCCGCCCCTTCCACCCGTTGTGTCCTGAGTCACGTTTACGATAACGTTATCGACAACGATTGACACCCTCCACAGCCAAGTGCCAGCGTGGCTGTGAGACATCCCTCCCACGACGAGGAGCACCACGATGACGAGGACGCCGTTCCTGCGAGTGATGGCCATCGGTGCCGCGGTCGCCCTGCTGGGCGCCTGCGGTTCCGGAGGAGGTGACTCCTCCGCGGACTCGGGCGACGGGGTCACCATCACTTGGCTGCACAACTCCAACACCGACCCCGGCAAGGCCTACTACGAGCAGGTCGCCAAGGACTTCGAGGCCGACCACCCCGGCGTCACCATCGAGATCACCGCGATGCAGCACGAGGACATGCTGACCAAGCTGGACGCCATGTTCCAGAGCGGCGAGGCGCCCGACATCTACATGGAGCGCGGCGGCGGCGAGCTCGCCGACCACGTCGAGGCCGGGCTCACCATGGACCTCACCGACAAGGCCGCCGACACGATCGCCAAGCTCGGCGGCTCCGTCGCCGGCTGGCAGGTCGACGACAAGACCTATGGGCTGCCGTTCTCGGTCGGCGTCGTGGGCTTCTGGTACAACAAGGCGATGTTCGAGGAGGCCGGCATCACCGCGACGCCGACCACCTGGACCGAGATGTACGCCGCCATCGACCAGCTCAAGGCCGCCGGGATGGAGCCGATCTCGGTCGGCGCCGGTGACAAGTGGCCCGCCGCCCACTACTGGTACTACTTCGCGATGCGCGAGTGCTCCCAGGACGTGCTGAGCAGCGCGGTCACCAGCCTCGACTTCTCCGACCCCTGCTTCGTCAAGGCCGGTGAGGACCTGCAGACCCTGATCGCCGCCGAGCCCTTCAACAAGGGCTTCCTCTCCACGCCTGCTCAGAGCGGCCCGACCAGCGCCTCCGGCCTGTTGGCCACCGGCAAGGTCGCCGCCGAGATGCAGGGCCACTGGGAGCCCGGCGTGATGCAGGGCCTGACCGAGGACGGCAAGGGCCTGGGCGACAACCTCGGCTGGTTCGCGTTCCCGGCCGTCGACGGTGGTCAGGGCGACCAGGCCGCCGCGCTCGGTGGCGGTGACGCCTGGGCACTGTCGGCCGACGCGCCCGACGAGGCCGTCGACTTCGTCGAGTACCTGCTCTCCGACGAGGTCCAGCAGGGCTTCGCCGAGAACAGCATGGGCCTGCCCACCAACCCGGCCGCCACGTCGTCGGTGGCCGACCCGGCGCTGGCCTCGCTGCTCCAGGTGCGCGACTCCGCGCCCTACGTCCAGCTCTACTTCGACACCGCGTTCGGCGCCTCCGTCGGTGGCGCGATGAACGACGAGATCGCCCTGATGTTCGCCGGAGAGGCGAGCCCTCAGGACATCGTCGACGCGACGCAGACGGCAGCCGACGCCGAGAAGTGACGCCTGCTCACCGCGGGGGACCGACATGACGACTGACATGAAGGTCCCCCGGTCCTCCCCACCCACCGGCCGCGCTCCGGCGCGGCCGGTGGGACGGCGGTCGGCGCTGCGTCGGCGCCGGCTCCGGACGGCGCTCGAGGTCCTCTTCTTCACCGGACCCGCGCTGGCCCTCTTCCTGCTCTTCGTGGTGTGGCCGATCCTGCGCGCGGTGCAGTTCTCGGTCTATCGCTGGAAGGGCTTCGGCCCGCTGGTCGACTTCGTCGGGCTGCGCAACTACGACACCGTCCTCCACAACGAGGTCTTCACCGACGCCTTCGCCCACAACATCACGATCGTCGTGCTGTCGATCCTGATCCAGCTGCCGCTCGGCCTCGGGATCGCGCTGCTGCTCAACCGCAGCATGTGGGGCCAGGGCGTGCTGCGGACGATCATCTTCGTCCCCTATGTGCTCTCCGAGGTCATTGCCGGCGTCGTCTGGTTCCAGCTGCTCCAGCCGCAGTACGGCGTGGTCGACTCGCTGCTCCACTCCGTCGGTCTCCAGGGTCCGGAGCAGGGGTTCCTCGGCACGCCCGACGTGGCGCTCTACACCGTCTTCGCCGTGCTGACCTGGAAATATCTCGGCCTGGCCGTGCTGCTGCTCCTCGCCGGGCTCCAGGGCGTGCCCGAGGAGCTCTTCGAGGCCGCGCAGATCGACGGCGCCTCCTGGTGGCAGATCCAGCGCCGCATCACCCTGCCCCTGCTCGGCCCGACGATGCGGGTCTGGGCGTTCCTGTCGATGATCGGCTCACTGCAGTCCTTCGACATGATCTGGATCCTCACCGGCGGCGGCCCTGCCAACGCCACCACGACGATGGCGACGTTCCTGGTGACCGAGGGGACCAAGCGCCAGAACTACGGCATCGCCGCCGCTGCGTCGGTGATCCTCTTCATCGTCGCCCTGGTGATGGCGGTCCTCTATCAGGTCCTGGTCCTGCGGCGCGACACCCGTGACATCGGCACGAGGGCGGCGACATGACCATCATCCCGCTCCGGCCCACGAGCACGACGGTCCGCAAGGATCGCCCGACGGCCCGCTCCGGCAAGGCCGGACCGCTCACCTATGCGATCGCCCTGGTCGTCGTCGCGCTGACGCTGGGCCCCGTGCTCTATGCGATCCTCGGCGGCTTCCGCACCAACGCCCAGCTCGCCGAGTCGCCCGCGGGGCTGCCCCACCCGTGGACGATGAAGAACTACAGGTTCGTCCTCACCAGCAGCGACTTCTGGACCTATGCACTCAACTCCACGGTGATCGCAATCATCACCACCGTCCTCGTGGTGGTGCTCGGCCTGATGGCCGCCTATCCCCTGGCCCGCTATCGCTTCCGCTGGCGCGAGCCGCTCTACATGGTCTTCGTCGTCGGCCTGCTCTTCCCCGCCACGGTCGCGATCATCCCGCTGTTCATCCTGGTGACCCGCGACCTCCAGCTCGGTGACAGCTGGTGGGGCGTGGCCCTGCCGCAGGCGGCGTTCGCGCTGCCGGTCACGGTCGTGATCCTGAGGCCGTTCCTGATGGCCCTGCCCGACGAGCTCGAGGAGGCCGCCCTGATGGACGGCGCCTCGCGGATCGGCTTCTTCTGGCGCATCGTCGTCCCGCTGTCGCGCCCCGGCATGATCACGGTCGGCGTACTCGCCTTCGTCGGCTCCTGGAACGCCTACCTGCTGCCGCTGCTGCTGCTTCAGGGCGACATGAGGACGCTGCCCCTCGGGGTGGCCGACTTCTCCTCCCAGTACTCCTCCGACACCGCCGGCGTCTTCGCGTTCACGTCGCTGGCGATGATCCCGGCGCTCGTCTTCTTCCTGGTCATGCAGCGCCGCATCGTCAGCGGTCTGCAGGGCGCGGTGAAGGGCTGAGCCATGCCGAACCCGTCCCGTCGTACCCCCCACCCGACCACGTCCGTGAAGGAGTGCTCGTGACCGAGCTCCGCCACCCGACCGTCGCCCTCCACGCGTCGGACCGCATCCTCGACCTGCTTGCACGGATGACCCTCGAGGAGAAGCTCGCCCAGATCGTCGGGTTCTGGGAGAAGAACGACGACGAGGCGGTCGCGCCTCTCGCCGGCGAGTTCGCCAGCGCCACCGGGCTGGCCGGCGCCAGCAAGCACGGGCTCGGCCACCTGACCCGCGTCTATGGCACCCGCCCCATCGACGTCACCGAGCGCGCCGCCTGGCTGTGGGACCAGCAGCGGCGGCTGGTGCGCGACACCCGGCTCGGCATCCCCGCGATCGTCCACGAGGAGTGCCTCACCGGACTCGCCGCCTGGGGTGCCGCGTCGTTCCCGACGTCCCTCGCGTGGGGCGCCACATTCGACCCCGAGCTCGTGGGGGACATGGCGGCATGCATGGGCCGCACGATGCGCGAGCTCGGGGTCCACCAAGGGATGGCACCGGTCCTCGACGTGGTGCGCGACCCGCGGTGGGGCCGCACCGAGGAGTCCATCGGCGAGGACCCCTATCTGGTGGGCATGATCGGCACCGCCTATGTCCGCGGGCTCCAGTCCGCGGGCGTGCTCGCGACGGTCAAGCACTTCGTCGGCTATTCCGGCTCCCAGTCGGGCCGCAACTTCGCCCCCGTCCACGCGGGCCCGCGCGAGCTGGCCGACGTCTTCCTCGTCCCCTTCGAGATGGCGGTGCTCGACGGCAACGTCCGGTCGGTGATGCACGGCTACACCGCCGTCGACGGCATGCCCGTCGCGGCCGACCGCTCGCTGCTGACCGGGCTGCTCCGCGAGGAGTGGGGCTTCGACGGCACCGTCGTGGCGGACTACTTCGGCGTCGCGTTCCTCCACCTGCTCCACCACGTGGCCGGCGATCTGGCCGACGCGGCCCGCCAGGCCCTCGAGGCCGGCATCGACGTCGAGCTCCCGACTGGTGACGCCTATCTTGCGCCGCTGGCCGCAGCCGTCCGCGACGGCCACGTCGACGAGTCGCTGGTCGACCTTGCGGTCACCCGGCTGCTGATGCAGAAGGACGAGCTCGGGCTGCTCGACGCGACGTACGACGACGAGCCGCCCACCGGCGTCGTCCTCGACGGGCCCGAGGCCCGAGCGATCGCCGCCCGCCTGGCCGAGGAGTCGGTGGTGCTGCTCGCCAACGACGGGACGCTCCCGCTCGCCGCCCCGGCGCGGATCGCCGTGATCGGCCCCAACGCGGACCGGCCGCAGGCGCTGTTCGGGGCCTACTCCTTCATCAACCACGTGCTCCCACACCACCCCGACGCCGAGACCCGGCTCGACGCCCCGACCGTCCGCGAGGCGGTCGTGGCCGAGTGGCCGGCGGCCGAGGTCATCCATGCGCTCGGCTGCGCGGTCGAGGACGACGACACCACTGGGTTCGCCGCGGCCCGTGACGCTGCGTCCGCCGCCGACGTGGCGATCGTCGCCGTCGGCGACCACTCGGCGCTGTTCGGACGCGGCACGGTCGGTGAGGGCTGCGACCGCGACGACCTCGAGCTGCCGGGCGTCCAGCGGGCGCTGGTCGAGGAGGTGCTCGCGACCGGGACGCCCGTGGTGCTCGTGCTCCTCACCGGGCGGCCCTACGCCGTCGACTGGGCGCTGGAGCGCTGCGCCGCGGTCGTGCAGGCGTTCTTCCCCGGCGAGGAGGGTGCCCGGGCCGTGGCCGGGGTGCTGTCGGGTCGGGTCAACCCGTCGGGCCACCTCCCGGTGAGCCTCCCCCGGTCGGCCGGTGCCCAGCCGTTCGTCTATCTCCACCCGGCGCTCGGCGGCGACAGCGACGTCACCAGCGTGTCGACGGTCCCGGCGCGGCCGTTCGGCTTCGGGCTGTCCTACACGACCTTCGAGATCGCCGACCTCCGAGCCACCGCCGGCACGACGGCCGACCCGGTCCGCGCCGCCGTACGGGTGACCAACACCGGCGACCGCTCCGGCGCGACCGTGGTCCAGCTCTATGGTCACGACCCGTTGGCCTCCGTGGCCCGGCCGGTGGCCCAGCTCATCGGCTTCCACCGGGTGACGCTCGAGCCCGGTGCCTCCGTGGAGCTGGTGTTCACGGTGCCGCCGGCCCGGCTGGCCTTCATCGACCGGGCCGGCGACCGGGTGGTCGAGCCTGGCGAGCTGAGGCTGTGGGCCGGTCAGTCGGTGGCCGACCGCGCCGTCGAGACCGTGGTCGACCTCGCCGGAGGCGTCCACCCGGTCGGCCTGGCCGTCGAGCGTCGTACGACGGTCACGGTCGACCGCGGCTGAGCCCCTCGGGGCTGGCGCTGCGTCAGAGCGGCGCGCAGGACGACCGCTCGACCATCGAGGTCGGCAGCTGCACGTGGTTGGTCGCGGGCGGGCGCTCCTCGAGCAGCCCGACGAGGATGCTCAGGGCGGTCGCGCCGATCTCGCGCATCGGCTGGTTGATCGTCGTCAGCGGCGGCACCGCCATCGCCGACTCCGGCACGTTGTCGAACCCGATGACCGACAGGTCCTCGGGCACGCGCAGGCCGAGCTCCTGGGCGACCTCGATGGTTCGGATCGCCGACAGGTCGTTGGCGGCGAAGATCGCCGTCGGGCGGTCGGGACGGGTCAACAGCTCACGGGCCGGCGCCTCGGCGCTCTCGGGGCGATAGCCGCCCACCCGCACCAGGGTCTCGTCGATCGCCACTCCCGCGGTCGCCATAGCGCGCCGGAAGCCCTCCTCGCGCTGGCGCGAGGACTCCAGGTCGGGGCGGCCGGTCAGCATCGCGATGCGCCGGTGACCAAGGTCGAGCAGGTGGCGGGTGGCCATCTCGCCACCGGCGACGTTGTCGGCGTCGACGGTCGGGACGTCGGAGCGGCCGGTGTGGGGGTCGACCGCGACCACCGGGATGCCCGTACCCGCCTCGACGACCGTCGGGGTCACGATGATGGCGCCGTCGATGAGGGAGCCGCCCAGCCGCGCGAGCGAGCGGCGCTCCCAGCCCACCATGTCGCCGCGGTGGCCACCGGAGAAGGCGAGCAGGTCATAGTCGGTCGACGCGATCGCCTCGGAGACACCCTTGAGCAGCTCGGTGCTGAACGGCTCGAACTCCGCGACCAGCACGCCGATGACGTTGGTCTTGAGGCTGCGCAGGCTGGCGGCACCCAGGCTGGTCTCATAGCCGAGCGCGTGGATGACGTTCGTGACGCGCTCGGTGGTCGCCCGGGACACGCCGTACCGCCCGTTGACGACCTTGGAGACGGTGGCGACGGAGACGCCGGCCTCCCGCGCGACGTCCTCCATCCGGACGCGTCCAGCCACAGTCACCCTCGGATCCTAACCGCGCGGAGGCTCCGCGGGACCGCTGGGTCGATATCGTTTTCGACGGCTGCCCTGGACCGGCTGGCTGTCGCTTCGGACGTCATACGAGCTGGTCGCCCGGGCAGCCACTTCCTATGACGTACTGCAAGGACGTCATAGGACCTGGTCGCGGGAGCAGCCAGTTCCTATGACGTCCCCACGAGTACGACGGTCAGTCGGTCTCCTGCCCGGCATAGGCCCGGGCGACATAGGTGACGAAGTCATAGACGCCGTCCTCGGCGGGGGCGAGCGGACCGGGGACATAGCCGGGGGTCTGCATGCCGCGCTGGACCGACTCGCAGGCCGTCCAGTCCTGGCGGTTGGTGATGTCCCAGAAGTCGACGGCATAGGACGGGTCGAAGCCCTCCTCCTCCACGACCTTGCGGGGGAACGCCCAGGAGCAGCGGATCCGGGTCTTGCCGGGCGCGATCGGGGTGAGGAGGTGGGTCATCACATAGTCGGGGTGCAGCGAGAGCAGCATGTTGGGCATCAGCGCGAGATACATGACCGTGTGCTGCTGGTCCTCGTTGAGGTGCTCCATGACCTGGCCGTCACTGTGGCCGTCGAGCGACATGGTGGCCGCGAAGTCGCGCAGGTCCATGTCGCCTCCCATCCAGTCACCCCGTGGGTCGAGGTTGTCGCCGGAGTCGGGCGGGCTGACCTTGCACAGCTCGGGGTGGATCGAGGGGCAGTGGTAGCACTCCTGGTAGTTCTCGACGATGACCTTCCAGTTGGCGTCGACGTCGTACTCGTGGGTCTCGGCGGTGACCAGGTCGACGCCGTCATAGTTCGCGACGATCTCGTCGAGCCCGTCGACGTGCTCGGCGAAGGGCTTGTCGGTGCCACCGTTGGCGAACAGCCAGCCGTGCCACTCCACGACCTCGACGGTGTGGAGCGGATAGTCGGCGGTGTCGAAGTGCTCGGCGCCCTTGTGGCCCGGCGCCCCGATCAGCGTCCCGTCGAGGCGATAGCTCCACGCGTGATAGGGACACACGATGGCGCGTCCCTCGGTCGAGGCGTCGCAGGACAGCAGCTCGTGGCCGCGATGGCGGCAGGCGTTCTGGAAGCCGCGGACGATGCCGTCGTCACCGCGAACGACGAGCACGCTGCTCGGGCCGAGGGGATAGGCCTTCATCTGGCGCGGCTTGGACAGCTCCTCGGAGCGGCCGAGGGCCACCCACCCGCTGAAGATGTGCTGCTTCTCCCATGCCAGCACCTCCTCGTCGAGGTAGGAGCCCACAGGCAACATGTTGCTCTGCCCGAACGGCTTCAGCGCGTCGGCGAGCTGGGACTGGTCGACCGGTGCGGGTTTGAACACCCATTCAGTCTAGGCGCGACAGGCGCTCCCCGGCCAGACCCGATTTTGTAGCGGTCGCTCCATTTGCGTCGCGACGCCGTACGACGACCCGCGCGCGGCGCTCACCCGACGAAGGCGTCGACACCCCGGTCGGGCTCGCCGCGGGTGAGCCAGCGCCACAGCAGGAAGCCCAGCGTCACGGCCACCATCGACGCCACCAGCACGATCGTGGCGGCCGCGTTGAGCGCGGGCGTCGGGGCGGCGCGGGCGGTGTTGTAGATCTTCACCGACACCGGCTCGGTCGTGGATCCGCCGGACAGATAGCGGGCCAGCACGAAGTTGTCGATGACGTCGGCGAACACCAGCACCGCCGACGCGATCACGGCCGGCGTGATCATCGGCAGCAGCACCCGGCGTACGGCGCCCCAGGGGGACGCCCCGAGGTCGATGGCCGCCTGCTCGTAGTGCCGGCCGATCGTCAGCAGCCGGGCGCGCACGATGATCACCGGATAGGACAGCTGGAAGGTGATCAGCCCGATCACCTGGCCGACGACGCCGAGCTGGACGGGGTTCCAGCTCGCGTTGGCCAGCGTGGTCGCGACGAAGAGCAGGCTGACCGCGAGCAGCACCTCGGGGAGCACGAACGACAGAAGCGTCAGGAAGTTGGCTCCGGTCGGGATCGGACCGCGCCACCGGTCGAGGCCGAGCGCGAGCAAGGTCCCGAGCGGCACGGTGATCAGCGTGACGATGATGCCGAGTCGGAACGTGTGGACCACAGCCTGTTGGAGGGCGGGGTCGTGGAAGACCGACCGGAGCGGGTCGCCGGCATACCAGCGCAGTGAGAAGCCCTGCCAGTTGGTGCGCGAGCGGCCGTCGTTGAACGAGAACAGCACGGCGATCAGCACCGGCGCGAGCGACCAGACGAGATAGAGACCGGTGATGAGGGCGAGGAACGGCGCCCGGCGGCGCCCGGTCGCGCGGCTCATGACCGCAGCCCCTCACCCTCGCGGTTGACGCGCACATAGACCCACATCGGCAGCAGTGCGATCACCAGCACCAGCAGCACGAACGCCGCCGCCTGCCCGGTCTGGCCGGGCGTCAGCACCGCGGAGTTGATGAGGTTGCCGACCATCGACGTCTTGGGGTTGCCCGAGAGCAGGTCGGA
>JAXLSN010000043.1:0-39402 GCA_046330595.1 Nocardioidaceae bacterium | reverse complement strand
ATGACGTCGACGTCGCTCGGCCGGTAGGGCTCCCCCGGCCCGCAGGCCCCGTCCTGCGTCACGAGCATCAGGACGGGGGCGTACGTCTCGGCGAGGGTCGCCTCGTCGCCCGAGTCCGCCTGGGCGGGTGCGCCGAGGCCGACGACCGCGACGAGGCCCGCCACGAGCGTCGGCAGGAGGCGGAGCAGCAGGCGCGTCGGCACCGGCACAGCGTGGCAGAGACGGCGGAGTCGGGGAAGGATCAGGCTCAGCCGGCGTCGAGGCGGTCGAGCATGGCGCGGGCGACGTCGGCCAGCCCGGCCGGGTCGACCGGCCGGTCGTAGGGCGTGAGGCTCAGCCACGCGACCCGGTCCTCGCTGCGGACGACGACGGCGTACCACGGCACCTTGCCGATCGATGGCAGGCTCCAGGCGCGCGCTCCCTCGACCCCGAGGTCGACCGGCTCGGAGGGTGTTCGTCGTCCGACGCCGCAGTCCTCGTGCCAGGTGGCCAGCGTCCGCTCCAGGGTGTCCACCTGCGGTGGCACGTCGACCGAGACGACGACCTCCTCGGCCAGGATGAGCTGGCGCGGGGACGACAGATAGACCGCCTTGAGCAGGCCTCCGACCGTGGCCACCCGGTCGAGCGCCTGGCGCTGGCACGGGAGGGCCTCCTGGCCCTCGGACTGGGCGAGCGTGTCGAGGGTGAGCCGCTCGGGGGACACCCCCGCAAGGTCGGCGGGCGCCAGGACGTTGGCCTCGCCCAGCAGCCGCGAGGCGGGCGACGTACGCGCGGAGCCGTCCTGCCCGGAGTCCACGACGGTGGCCGACCGGGCGCCCTCCGACACCGCGTGTGCGCCCAGCCCGACGCCGACGCCGGCCACCGCGGTGAGCGCTGCCAGCGCGAGGCCACGTCCCGTCGACACGGTCGAGCGGGTGCGGCCTCCCGGTGCGCTCATCGGCCCTCGTCCTTCCCGGTCCTCGTGCTTGCGTCGGTCTCCGTCAGACCCCGTCGGACAGACTGGGCGGCATGACCAGTCTCGGCCGCTACCGCCTCCTGGAGCGACTCGGCTCCGGCTCCTTCGCGACCGTCTGGAGAGGCTACGACCCCGAGCTCGACGCGGTGGTCGCCGTCAAGGTGCTGGCGGACAACTGGGCCGGCAGCTCCGACGTGCGCGAGCGCTTCCTCAACGAGGCGCGCATCCTGCGTCGGCTGGCGCACCCGCGCGTGGTGCGGGTGCACGACGTGGGCGTGGCGATCGGGGACGACGGTCAGGAGCGGCCCTACTTCGTGATGGACCACATCGGCGGGGGCACCCTGGCTGACCGGATCGGCCGGCTGGACGCGAGCGAGGCACTGCGCCTGGCCGCCGACGCCGCGCGGGCGGTCGACGTCCTCCACGAGGCCGGCATCGTCCACCGGGACGTCAAGCCCGGCAACCTGCTGGTCGACGCCGACTGCGATCCGGTGCGGGTGCTCGTCGCCGACCTCGGGAGCGCCAAGGTGCTGCCGGAGGAGTCCTTCCACACCGTCGTCACCGGCTCCCCGGGCTACATGGCGCCCGAGCAGGCGCTGTCCACCCGCGGCTTCGACGCCCGGGCCGACGTCTATGCGATGGGCGCGGTGGCCTACCACCTGCTGTCCGGATCGCTCCCCTATGACACCGCATCCCCCGCCGAGGCCGTGCTGCGCGCCGAGGAGCCGCCTCCGCCGATCGCACAGCGGCTCGGGCTGACCCGCAGCGTCGACTCCGTCCTCGGACGCGCCCTCGCCAAGGACCCGGCACACCGGCAGGCCAGCGCCGCCGTGCTCGCCGACGAGCTCGAGGCCCTGGCGGCCGGACGAGCGGTGTCGGGTCGGCTCCCCCGCCGGTGGCCCGTGCCCGCGGTGATGCTCGTGCTCGTGCTCGTCTTCGCCTCGGCGCTGGCCGTCGGGTGGTTGCTCGGCTGAGAGGGCCTCGGCGGTCGAGGCGGCGGCGCCCGCCATGCCGACGAGGGTCACCAGGGCACGGGTCGTCGTGGTGCTCATCGGGCGCCTCTCGATCGGGGCTTCATCGCTGTCGAGGAGGAGACGCCGGTGGCACCCCGTTTGTTGGCTGGACGCTCAGCCCGGTCCCAGGGCCTCGCGGACGAAGACCCGAGCGCGGTGGATCCGGTCCTTGACCTTGGCCGGGCTGGCGTCGGTCAGCCGCGCGATCTCGTCGTACGGCAGACCGCCGAGGTCGCGCAGCACGAACGCCTCGACGGCGGCGGGGTGCCGCTCCTCCAGGCCACTGATCGCCTCGAGGAGGTCGACACGGGTTCCGGCGACCACGCTCGTGGTGCGCGGGTCAGCCGGCTCGGGGGGCAGCTCGCCGAGCTCGTCGGCCCTGCGGCGCAGGGAGCGGTAGACCGTCCGGGCGGTGTTGGAGGTGACCGCCACGATCCAGCTGCGCACGGACCCGTCGCCGGTCCACGTGTGCAGCTTCAGCGAGATCGTCAGCAGGGCCTCCTGCGCGGCCTCCTCGGCGTCGTCGTTGAACGGCAGGAACCTCCGGCAGCGCGCCACCACGAGCGGGCGCACCATCGCCAGCAGGTCGTCCATGGCCGCACTGTCGCCCTGCTGGGCCCTGCGCGCCCGCGCATCGAGCTCGGCGTCGTCGAACGTCGGCATGCGTCCCCCGTCCGTCAGCGGCTGCCGTCTGTCGGCGGATGCTAGCCCCGGCTTGGTCAGGCAGCCCGGTCAGGCGGGCCGGTGGTCGGCCGGGGGCCGCACGCTCAGCAGGTCCCCCACCTGACAGCCCAGGACGTCGCAGACGGCGGTCAGGGTGCTGAACCGGATCGCCTTGGCCCGGTCGTTCTTGAGCACACTGAGGTTGACGACCGTGACGCCGACGGCGTCGGCCAGCGCGGCGAGCGTCATGCCTCGCTGCTCGAGCAGCCGGTCGAGGTGACAGGCGACGCGGTGCGGCTCGTCGACCGGCATCAGACGAGCCCGTCCACGTCGTCGCGGAGACGGCTGCCGGCCTTGAAGGCCTCGGCCAGCAGCGCCACGGCCGTCCCGGTCACGATGGCCACCACCGGGATCGTGAAGGAGGCACGGGGACCGAGGTCGCCCAGGTCGAGACCGGTGAGGATGACGAAGCGGCACGTCACCTCCGCGAAGAACGCCACCGGCCAGCCGAGCGCCAGCAGCGCCGCGAGCGCGCGCAGCCGCCGGACGTTGTGGGCCGGGAACGGGTCGTCGCGCCCGATGTCCCCGATGAGCCGCAGCACCAACCAGCAGGCCGCGACGACGAGCAGCAGGTAGCCGAGGCCCGGCAGCAGGTCGAGCACGCGCTGCCGCGTCGTCGGGTCGTCGACGAGCAGGTCATAGGACGCGTCGCGCCAGCGCAGCCCCGTGCCGTCGAGCCCCGGGACGTCCACCGCACTCGTGAAGGGGATCGCCAGCGCCCGGCCGCGCACCCAGCCCATGAGCGGCACGACCAGCCAGGTGACCGCGGCCCCGAGCACCACCGCCACGAGCAGCGCGACGAGACCGATCCGGTCGGAGCGGCCGAAGGCCAGCCAGTCGCGGCGGGTGTCCTGGTCGGTGCGGGGCGAGGTGCGCATGTCTGCTCCTGGTCCGTCGGAGTCATATCGATGAACGATGTTCATGAGAAACGATATGCATATCGACAATCGATGTCAACCGGTCGAGCCCGGGGACCGCCCCGACTGAGCCCAGCGACTCATCCGCTGCCCGTCGACTGTTCCTAGAGTCCGGAGCATGAGCGAGCAGCCCCGCGTCGACGATGCCGAGATGCCCTCCACGACGCGCCCCTGGCCGGCGCGGCTGTGGGTCCTGCTCGGGGCCGTCACGGTGACCGCCCTCGCGGCGGCGTACCTCGTCGGCGGCGCGCTCGCGCACAGCGCGGTGCCGGGGACCTGCACCGCCTGGGACGGCAGCAGGTCGAGCACGCGCTGCCGCGTCGTCGGGTCGTCGACGAGCAGGTCATAGGACGCGTCGCGCCAGCGCAGCCCGGTGCCGTCGAGCCCCGGGACGTCCACCGCGCTGGTGAAGGGGATCGCCAGCGCCCGGCCGCGCACCCAGCCCATGAGCGGCACGACCAGCCAGGTGACCGCGGCCCCGACCACCACCGCCAAGAGCAGCGCGACGAGACCGATCCGGTCGGATCGGTCGAAGGCCAGCCAGTCGCGACGGGTGTCCTGGTCGGTGCGGGGCGAGGTGCGCATGGCTGCTCCTGGTCCGTCGGTGTCATATCGATGAACGATGTTCATGAGAAACGATATGCATATCGACAATCGATGTCAACCGGTCGAACCCGGGGAGCCAACTCCGCTTGCTCGACCGGGCCTGTCCCTCGTCGCCGCCGGCATCGCCGCGTGGGTCGTCTCCACGATCGTGTCGGACGCGGTGGGCTCGGTGCTCCAGCCCCTGCTCTCCTGACCGGTGCTCTCCTGACCGGCCGAGGACGTCTGCGGACCGAGCACCCGATGCCCGGCATCGCCGGGACGCGCAGCGGGAAAGCACGCAGCCCCAGGTCGTGGACCTGGGGCTGTGGTGCGCGAGGGGGGAGTTGAACCCCCACGTCCTTTCGGACACACGGACCTGAACCGTGCGCGTCTGCCTATTCCGCCACTCGCGCGAGAAGCGGGCTCAGGGTATCCCAGCGCGTCGAGCGGGCTCAAACCGGCGCCCACTCCCAGGGGGGCCCGCTGGTTTCGAGACGCTCGCTGCGCTCGCTCCTCAACCGGCGGGACGACGCCACCCCACCCGCTCCTCAACCGGCGGCACGACGCCACCCCACTGGCTCCTCGACCGGCGAGACGACGCCACCCCACCCGCTCCCCAACCGGCGGGGCCGCGCGCGTCCCGGGCTGAATAGGCCGGTCCCGATACGATCGGGGCGGTTGACAGCCGGTGAGTGAGTGCTGCGCGGAGGAGAGAGGGGGCCGTCGCCGTGGGTGGGCTGCAGAAGTTCGAGCAGCGGCTCGAGCGAGCCATCTCGGGCGCCTTCGCCCGGGCGTTCCGCAGCGCCGTGCAGCCCGTCGAGATCGCGGCCGCCCTCCAGCGCGAGGTCGACAACAACACCCAGATCCTGAGCCGCGACCGGCGGCTGGCTCCCAACGACTTCCATGTCGAGCTGAGCCAGGCCGACATGGAGCGGCTCTCGCCCTACGACTCCACGATGGCCCGCGAGCTGGGCGAGCAGCTCCACGACCACGCCGAGCAGCAGGCCTATGTCTTCCCAGGCCCCGTGACGATCGCCTTCGAGGAGTCCGAGGACCTGTCCACAGGGCGCTTCCGGGTGCGCAGCCGCGCGATGGCGAGCGTCCAGGGCTCGACCCGTCGTACGCGCGTCAAGCAGTCCCGCGCCTATCTCGACATCAACGGCACCAGCCACCCCCTCGTCCCGCCGGCCGTCGTCGTGGGGCGGGGCGTCGACGCCGACGTGCGGATCAACGACCCCGGCGTCAGCCGGCGGCACATCGAGTTCACCGTCGACGTCGGGCGCATCGAGGACGGCAGCCCCCTGTCGATCGGCGTCCGCGACCTCGGCTCCACCAACGGCATGCTCGTCGACGGCCACCGGGCGACGTCGGTCGCCCTCCGCGACGGCTCCCGGGTCCGGATCGGCAGCTCCGACATCGTGGTCCGGCTCGTCGAGGACGACGCTCCCGACGAGGTCGACGACAGCGGGGTCGTCGACGGTGTCTGAGCTGACCCTGTTCCTGATCCGGCTCGCCTACCTGGCGATCCTGTGGATCTTCGTGCTGTCGGCGATCTCGGTGATCCGCTCCGACATGTTCGGCGCCCGGGTCGCCGAGTCGGCCCGGCCGACCGCGCCCACGGGACGGCGTGGTGCCGGCAAGCCCAGCCGCCGGCGCGGGTCGCCGACCCACGTGCTCGTGGTCGAGGGGGCCAACGCCGGCGCCCGCGCCGAGCTCGACCAGGCACCCCTGCTGATCGGCCGCGGCCCCGACGCGGCGATCCGTCTCGACGACGACTACGCCTCCACGCGGCACGCACGCATCGCGGCCTCCGACGACCAGTGGTTCGTCGAGGACCTCGGCTCCACCAACGGCACCTATGTCGGCAGCACCCGCATCACGCAGCCCACGACCCTGACCCTCGGCACCCAGGTCCGGATCGGCAAGACCATCCTCGAGCTGCGGAAGTAGCCCATGACCGACAGCCCGACCATCGACCGTCCGACCGACGACACACCGGCGAGCCTGCGCCTGCACTACTCCGCCATCTCCGATGTCGGCCGGGTCCGCAAGGACAACCAGGACTCGGGCTATGCGGGCCCGTGGCTGCTCACCGTCTGCGACGGCGTGGGCGGAGCGGCGCGCGGCGACATCGCGTCGAGCACGGCGGTCCAGCAGCTGCGCCGGCTCGACCAGGAGCCGCAGGACGAGGACCTCCTCTCGATCGTCGCCGGAGCGATCCACCGCGCCAGCGACCGCATCGGCGAGCTCGTCGAGCACGACCCGGCGCTCACCGGCACCAGCACCACGGCCACCGTCGCCCTCTTCGACGGCCACCGGCTGGGCATGGGTCACCTCGGCGACAGTCGTGCCTACCTCTTCCGCGAGGGCTCCCTCAGCCAGCTCACCAGCGACCACACGTTCGTGCAGACGCTCATCGACGAGGGCCGCATCACCGAGGCCGAGGCACGCACCCACCCCCACCGCAACCTGATCCTCAAGGCCGTCGACGGCGTCCACGAGACCGAGCCCGACCTCTTCTATGTCGAGCTCGTCCCCGGCGACCGGGTGCTGGTCTGCAGCGACGGCGCGAGCGGCTACCTCGAGACCGACCGGCTCGCCGACATCCTCGGCAGCGGGACCCCCGACTTCGCCGCGGTGGAGCTGGTCCGCGCGGCCCTCGAGGCCGGCAGCACCGACAACGTCACCTGCCTGGTCGCCGACGTCGTCACCGGCGACACCCCGCTGGACGACGACCTCCAGCCGCTGCTGGTCGGCGCCGCGGCGGAGCTGCCGCGCAAGATCCTCCGGGGTGCGCGCAGCATCGCCCCCAAGCCGGGCGCCCTCTTCCGGGGTCACCGGTCCGGCGACACCGGTGAGCTCGAGCCCGTGCCCGGGCTCCCCGAGGAGGCGTTCGCGATCGCGAGCGACCCGATCGACCCCGAGCACGCCCGCTATGCCCCGGTCGCCCGACCCCGCTTCGTCTGGATGCGCCGGATCATGGGCCTCGTCACGCTCCTCGGCCTGCTGGCCGCGGCCGGCGGTGTCGCCCAGTGGTGGACCCAGCGGCAGTACTACATCGGCCAGAGCCACGGCGTGGTCACCATCTTCCGCGGCGTCAACGCCGACCTGCTCGGCTGGGAGCTCTCCTCCCCCTACGAGAGCACCAACCTGCTGGTCAGCCAGCTCTCCAGCATCGACGCCGACAGCGTCACCGAGGGCATGGACACCGGCAGCCTGGGCGAGGCCCGCGACACCGTCAGCCGGCTCTATGACCAGTCCACCGCGGGCAACGACGGCACGGACGCCGGGCAGTGAGCTGCCGATGAGCCAGACGTCCGCCCTCATGGGCTTCGTGCACCGCCGCCGACGGGGGGCGGAGCTCTTCCTCCTCCTGCTGGCCCTCGCGGTCGGCATCGGCGCCTACGCCGCGGTCGGCGTCGGTGTCGAGGGCGAGGTCCCGGCCGACATCCTGGGGTACGGCGGGTGGCTGGTCGCGCTGCTGGTGGCCGCGCACGTCGTCGTACGCCTGACCGCGCCCTACGCCGACCCGGTGCTGCTGCCGGTCGTCGCCGCCCTCAACGGCCTCGGCCTCGCCGTGATCCACCGGCTCGACCTCGCCGCCGGGCTCACCGACCGCGGCGACGGCTATGCGCGTCAGCAGCTGATCTGGATGTCGGTCGGCGTGGTGCTGTTCGTCGCCACCCTCATCGTCCTGCGCGACCACCGGATCCTCCAGCGATTCACCTACACCGCCGGCCTCGGTGCGATCGTCCTGCTGCTGCTCCCGGTCCTGCCCGGCATCGGCCGCGAGGTCAACGGCGCCCGCATCTGGATCAGGCTCGGAGGCCTCGGCTTCCAGCCCGGCGAGGTCGCCAAGGTGCTGCTGGTCGTGACGTTCGCGGGCTATCTCGTCCAGCACCGCGACGCCCTGGCGCTGGCCGGCCGGCGGCTCGTCTTCATCGACCTGCCGCGGGGCCGCGACCTCGGGCCGATCCTCGGCATGTTCCTGGTGTCGATGGGGATCCTGATCTTCCAGCGCGACCTGGGCTCGTCGCTGCTGTTCTTCGGGCTGTTCCTGGTGATGCTCTACATCGCCACCGAGCGGCCCGGCTGGCTGGTCGTCGGCAGCACGATGTTCGCGCTCGGCGCGCTGGCCGCCTACCGCTTCATCGGCCACGTGCACCTGCGCGTCAACGTCTGGCTCGACCCCTGGGCGCACTACGGCGAGGGCACCGACGACCGCGCGCGGCAGAGCGTCGAGGCGATGTTCGGCATGGCGTGGGGCGGGCTGCTCGGCCGCGGCTTCGGCAGCGGCCAACCGTGGCGCGTGTCGTTCTCCCACTCCGACTTCATCATCTCCGCGATCGGCGAGGAGCTCGGGCTGACCGCGATCATGGCGATCGTCGTCTGCTACGGCCTCATCGTCGAGCGCGGCCTGCGCACCGCCCTCATCTGCCGCGACGGCTTCGGCAAGCTGGTGGCCGCCGGGCTCGCGGTCGTGTTCGCCCTCCAGGTGTTCGTCGTCATCGGGGGCGTGACCCGGCTGATCCCGCTGACCGGTCTCACGACGCCGTTCCTGTCCTACGGCGGATCCTCGCTGGTCGCCAACTGGGTGATCATCGCGCTGCTGCTGCGCATCTCCGACCACGCCCGACGCCCGGTGCCGCGGCTCACCGAGGACGAGCGGCCGATCGGCGACGACGAGGCGACCCAGGTGGTGCGCCTGTGAACAAGCCGATCCGCACCCTGTCGCTGTTCTGCCTGCTGCTGTTCCTGGCGTTGATGGTCAACGCGACCTACCTGCAGTACTTCCGCGCCGGCGCGCTCGACCAGGACCCCCGCAACCGCCGGGTGGTCGACGCGGCGTTCTCGCGCGACCGTGGCGCGATCATGATCGGGACCGACGCGATCGTCGAGAGCGAGAAGTCCGACGACATCTACCAGTACCAGCGCCGCTACAACCAGCCGCTGCTCTATGCCCCCGTCACGGGCTTCTTCTCCTACTACTCCCAGACCGGCATCGAGCAGACCCAGAACCAGGTCCTCTCCGGCGACGACCCGCGGCTGTTCGTGACCCGGCTCGTCGACCTGATCAGCAACGCCTCGCCCAAGGGTGGTCGGGTCCAGCTGACCATCGACCCGGCGGCGCAGCAGGCGGCCTATGACGGCCTGTCGGCGCTGGGCAGCGACGTCCAGGGGGCCGTGGTGGCCATCGAGCCCAACACCGGCAAGATCCTCGCGATGGTCTCCCTGCCGACCTACAACCCCAACCGGCTGGCCACCCACGACCTCAAGGCCGCCGGCACGACCTACGACGAGCTGCTCAAGGCACCGGGGCAGCCGCTGCTCAACCGGGCGATCCAGACCCGGCTTCCCCCCGGCTCGACGTTCAAGCTGGTGACCGCGTCCGCGGCCCTCGAGGACGGGCTCTATGACAACGCCGAGTCGCTCGTGCCGGGCGGGCCGTCCTACCAGCTCCCGCAGAGCAGCGCCACGATCGACAACGGCGGGCGCGACTGCGGCTCGGGCAAGATCACGATGACCCAGGCGATCGCCAACTCCTGCAACACCTCCTTCCTCGCGATCGCCAACGAGCTCGGGCACGACAAGCTCGAGGCGCAGGCCGAGGCGTTCGGCTTCAACAGCGACTACCTCACCGACCTGCGGCCGCAGGCCGAGTCGGTCTACCCCAAGGCCGCCGACGCCCCGCAGACGGCGCTCACCGGCATCGGGCAGTTCGACGTCGCGGCCACTCCCCTGCAGATGGCCATGGTGGCGGCCGGCATCGCCAACCAGGGCGTCGTGATGAAGCCCTACCTCGTCGACCAGGTGCTCTCGCCCGACCTCGACGTGCTCGACCACACCGACCCGTCGGAGTTCTCCAAGGCGGTCTCGTCGAGCACCGCCTCGGAGGTCACGAAGATGATGGTGACCACCGTCGAGTCGGGCACCGCGTCCCCGGCGGCGATCCCCGGTGTCGAGGTGGCGGGCAAGACCGGCACCGCCGAGAACTGCGACGACTGCAAGAACTACGCGTGGTTCGTCTCCTTCGCCCCGGCCAACGACCCCAAGGTCGCGGTGGCGGTGATGATCCAGGGATCCGACGTGCCCGCGGAGGACATCGCGGGCGGCCTGCTCGGGGGCCCGATCGCCAAGGCGGTCATGGAAGCGGTGGTCAACAAGTGACCATCACCGTGCAGCGGTGGATCCAGGCTTCCGCGCGCACCACAACGGAGGATGAGCGACGATGAACAACCCGGAGCCGACCGTCGTCGGTGGTCGCTACGAGCTGGGCGAGCTGCTCGGCCGCGGCGGCATGGCCGAGGTGCGCAAGGGCGTCGACAGGCGGCTCGGCCGCGCGGTCGCGGTCAAGCGGCTGCGCACCGACCTGGCCAGCGACGCCACGTTCCAGGCCCGCTTCCGGCGCGAGGCCCAGTCGTCCGCATCGCTCAACCACCCGTCCATCGTCGCGGTCTATGACACCGGCGAGGAGATGGCGACCGACGGGTCGGACGTCGCCCAGCCCTACATCGTCATGGAGTTCGTCGCCGGCCGCACCCTGCGCGAGATCCTCCGCGAGGGACGCAAGATCCTGCCCGAGCGCGCACTCGAGATCACCAGCAGCGTGCTGTCCGCGCTCGACTACAGCCACCGCGCCGGCATCATCCACCGCGACATCAAGCCCGGCAACGTGATGCTCACGCCGTCCGGCGACGTGAAGGTGATGGACTTCGGCATCGCCCGGGCGGTCTCGGACTCCGCGTCGACGATGACCCAGACCGCGGCGGTCGTCGGCACCGCGCAGTACCTCTCTCCGGAGCAGGCGCGCGGCGAGACCGTCGACTCCCGCTCCGACGTCTACTCCGCCGGCTGCCTGCTCTATGAGCTCCTGACCGGCCGGCCGCCCTTCGTCGGCGACTCGCCCGTGGCCGTGGCCTACCAGCACGTCCGGGAGATGCCGTCGCCGCCGTCGGACCACGACACCGAGCTGCCGCCCGAGGTCGACGCGATCGTGATGAAGGCGCTGGCGAAGCGGGTCGAGGACCGCTACCAGAGCGCCTCGGCGATGCGCAACGACATCGAGCGCTATCTCGCCGGCCGCCCCATCCACGCGCCCGCCGTGCCCGTCGCGCCGATGACCACGATGCTGCCCGAGCAGGCGGCCCCGCCGGCCGCCACCACCGCGGTCGGGATGCAGGAGCCGCCGGCCTACGAGCCCGAGCGGCGCAGCCGGGCGGCGTGGTGGATCGTCGCCGCGCTGCTGCTCGCGCTGCTCGCGGCCGCCGCCGTGTTCATCCTCCCGAGCATGTTCGAGAAGGCGCCCGAGGAGGTCAAGGTCCCCACCCTCGTCGGCCTCACCGAGGACGACGCCCGCCAGGCCTTGGGCGACGCGGGTCTCAAGGTGGGCGACGTGTCTCCCGACTCCAGCCAGGACGTCAAGAAGGGCAGGGTCATCAGCCAGGACCCGGGCGAGGGCGAGTTCGTCGCCCCGGACAGCACCGTCGACTTCGTCGTCTCGACCGGGCCGCCCAACGTGCAGATGCCGCGGGTGCTCGGGATGTCCAAGCAGGCGGCCAAACGCATCCTCGAGGGCAGTCCCTACAACTTCGACGTCATCTTGAAGGAGCAGGAGTCCGACGAGGCCGCGGGCGTGGTCGTCGACACCTCCCCCAAGCCGGGCAGCGACGCCACCGAGGGCTCCACGGTCACCGTGTTCTTCAGCGACGGCCAGGAGACCGTGCCCGACGTCGTCGGCAAGCAGGAGGACGTCGCCCGGCAGCTCATCGAGACCGCCGGCTTCACGGTCAAGGTGATCTATGACGACTCCGAGACCGACCAGCCGACCGGCACGGTCCTCGAGCAGAACCCCGAGGCCGACTCGCCGCTCGCCCAGGGCTCGCAGGTGGTGCTCATCGTGACCTCCTATGTCGCGCCCTCGGAGTCGCCCTCGCCCTCCGACTCGGGGTCGCCCAGCGGATCGCCCTCGGCAACGCCGTAGCCCCACTCGCGACGTCATGCGTCCCGGGGAAGCGGGTGCTCCGTCCGTCTGACGTTGTCGGGGGCCACGGGTCAGTCCGAGACCTGGGCGTAGTGCAGGTCGCGCAGACCGGCGTAGGCCGGGAGCGTGATCGACTGGATCGGCTCCAGGCTCCAGCCGACGTCGATGTCGGAGGTCTCGGAGTCGTCGATGTAGGACTGGACGTAGGGGTCGGTGGTGATCGCCCCGGCCAGGTCGGTCAGGTTGCCGGTCGCCACGATGACGTAGGGCTGCCCGAACAGCTGCCCGTCGAGCTGGACGGCGTTGCCCTCGCACTTGATGCCGGTGGTGGTGATGATGCGCTGCCCCTGCACGGTGATGCCGGTGGCCCCGCCCTCCCAGAGCGCGTTGACCACCGCCTGGATGTCCTGCTGGTGGACGATCATCCGCTCGATGGGCTGGGTGGAGGAGTTGATGATGTCGGCCGGGGCATCGGAGAGCGTGATCTTGTAGGCCGAGCCGGTCACCGGGGTGAAGCCCGCCGACGGCTTGAGGGCCGCGGCCTCGCGGCGCATCCGTCGTACGTCCTGGTTCTGCACGCCGGAGGCGAGCCGGTCGACCTCGACCTGCAGGTCGGTGACCTGGTGCTTGAGGTCGCTCACCTGGCGGCTCTCGGAGCCCACCAGCGAGGCGAGGTCGGTGTAGCGGCCCGGACGCAGGTCGGACCCCTCGCTGTTGTGGGCGCTGGCCACGAACAGCGCACCGGTGACCACGAACGCGACGGGTGTGGCCAGGCGCCAGGCCAGGCGGCGACGCGGAGGGGCCGGCGCCGGGGCGGGGCTGGACTCGGCTCCGGAGGTCACGACGACTAAGGTAGCCCGGGATCACGAGATTCCGGGTCCCGAGGACGATCAGTCGAGGAGTAGCGGTGTCCAAGCCCAAGGCCAAGCGCCAGGAGTTCATCGACCCCGAGGCCGGGCCGGTCCTGACGCCGCGCTTCATCGCCGCGCTGCTGCTCGTCGTGGTCGGCATCGCGTGGATCGTCTACTACTACGTCGTGGTCCGCGTCGACCCGACCGCCGCCAAGCCCGGCAAGGCCGGCGGCCCCGGCTTCATGCAGGACTGGGGGAACTGGAACTACCTCGTCGGCTTCGGCCTGTTCTTCGGCGGCCTCCTGCTGTCGGCCAACCCCGCCACCCCGCTCGGCCGCGGCCGCGGCGTCGTGGTCGGCATGCTCGGCTGCTTCGTGGTCGGCCTGCTGTGGATCTGCACGTTCTATGTCGTCAGCAACAACATCGACCCGATCCCGGTGATGAACGACCTCGGCCAGAAGAACCTCATCGTCGGCATCGCCCTGATGGCCGTCGGCTTCGCCTTCGCCACCCGCTGGGAGTAGCCCCCTGCCCGCTGGGTCCCCGCTCCGCGCCGAGTCGTCACGTGATGTGGCGACTCGGCGGCATTTCAGGGCCTCGCGGTCACCTGAGGTGCCGACGCGGATCCACAGCTGTGGAGGAGTCGGGGGATAACTACACCGGTGTAGTTCTCCACAGGTCAGTCCACACCTGTGCAGAACCGCCGGGGTCAGGACAGGGAGAGCGCGAGGAGCACGGCGACCAGGGCGCCGACGGCGACCAGGGCGAGGACCTGCCACTGGGTCCGGCGCTCCCGCGGCGCATAGATCAGGGCGGCACCGGCCGCGAGGCCGCCGAGGAAGCCACCGAGGTGGCCCTCCCAGGAGATGAAGCTGGCGCCGAGGACGCTGATGACGCCGTTGATCACGACCACCTGGAGGATGCCGCTGAGGTTGCCGCGGGTCTTGAGGGCGACCACGAGCATCGCGGCCATCAGGCCGAAGATCGCCCCGGAGGCCCCGAGTGCGCCGCGACCGAACATCAGCACCAGTGCCGAGCCGGCGAGCCCGGACAGGAGGTAGAGCGCGGCGAAGCGCCACCGTCCCAGCAGGTTCTCGAGCACCGGCCCCAGGAGGAACAGGGCATACATGTTCATCGCGATGTGCCAGATCTCGACGTGGGTGAACATCGAGGTGAGGGGTTGCCACAGGGCGCCGTCGGCGAAGCCGGGGAACCAGCTGCCGCCGACGGCGTCGCAGGCCGCCGCGGAGTGGATCTGGGGCCACCAGCGCCCGAGGTCGTCGGACACGTGGCAGGAGCCGTCGTTCTGCAGCGCCAGGATCTGGGTGAGCGGGCTCCGGTTGCCCCCGGAGGCCATGATCGCCACCCAGACCACGGCGTTGATCCCGAGCAGGATGTTGGTGACCAGCCCGGGGCGTCGTACGACGGCGCCGCCATAGGCCGTGCGCCCCGAGCGGGTCGACTTGGCGCCCTCGGCGACGCACGACGGGCACTGGAAGCCGACGGCGGCATCGCGCATGCAGTCGGGGCAGATCGGCCGCCCGCACCGCTGGCAGGAGATGTAGGTCTCCCGCCCGGGGTGCCGGTAGCACGTGGGTGCTCCGGTGGCAGGCCCCGGGCTCTGGGGTGCGGGCGGCTGGGTCATGCGCGTGCGGTCATCGGGTGGGGGTGAGCGTCGGACGTGTCGGGGTCAGTCGCGAGCGATCTCGACCGACTCGATGACGACGGGCTCGACCGGGCGGTCCATCGGGCCGGTGGGCGTCTTGGCGATCGCGTCGACGACGTCGCGCGAGGCCTGGTCGGCGACCTCGCCGAAGATCGTGTGCTTGAAGTTCAGCCAGGTGGTCGCGCCGACGGTGATGAAGAACTGCGAGCCGTTGGTGCCGGGTCCGGCGTTGGCCATCGCGAGCAGGTAGGGCCTGTCGAAGACCAGCTCGGGGTGCGGCTCGTCCTTGAAGGTGTAGCCCGGGCCGCCGGTGCCGGTGCCGAGCGGGCAGCCGCCCTGGATCATGAACCCGTCGATGACCCGGTGGAAGCCGAGCCCGTCGAAGTAGCGGACGCCGGAGCGGCCGGCGTCGTCGCGGTAGTCCTTGGTCCCCTCGGCGAGGCCGACGAAGTTCTCGACGGTCTGCGGCGCGTGATGGGGGAACAGGTTGATCGTGATGTCACCCCGGTTGGTCTTCAGGGTGGCCTTCAGGTCGGACATGGGTGCCTCTCGCATGGACGGTGACGTGCTGGTCATCCTCCCATGGGTCCACAAGCAACCACGTCCCCCGTAGAGTCGAACCATGGCGAAGCGCAGCAAGAAGACCCTGTTGGAGCAGTCCCTGGACACCGCCAAGGCCGCGGTCCCCGTGGTCGAGTCCGTGGTGGAGTCGATCGTCGACGCCGCCAAGGAGGGCCTCGACACGGCCAAGGGCATCGCCAACACGACCGAGACCAAGCTCGCCGACGCGCTCCCCGAGCCGGTCGTCGACAGGCTCCCCGTGCTCGAGAAGCCGGCCCACAAGGGTCGCGGCCGCCTCACGAAGCTGCTGTTCCTCGGCGCGCTCGCGGCGGTCGGCGCCGCGGTCTTCAAGAAGCTGCGCTCGGGCTCGAGCAGCGACAACTGGCAGTCGTCCTATGTGCCCGCGCCGGCTCCCACGCCGGCCCCGGCCACCGACGACGCGGGCTCCGGTCCCGACGAGGCCGTCTCCGACGCGACCGCCGAGCCCCACGAGCCGACCACGCCCGACTCGCCCGCCGAGGTCGTCGACGTCGAGGACACCGCCGACAAGGCCTGACCCACCACGTCACCGTCGTCGCACGACGAGGACGTCAGGACGGCTCCGGAGTCGCGTCGTCGGGCCGGTTCTCCTCGACCCACGCGTCGATCCGCTCCCACCAGCCGAAGAGCCACTCGATGCGGGCGTCCCGGCCGTCGGGGATCTCGGTGCGCGGCACCGTCCACCAGCGCATGATGATCTGCTTGTCCATCGGGAGCGCACGCCAGATGTCGCCGACGGTGCTGAGGTGGTCGAGCCCGGTGTGCGCCACGAGTGCGACGTCCGCGTCCGGCGCCGCGTCGAGGGCGGCCAGGAAGCCCCCGGGCCTGGGCGCGAGCACGTTGGTCATCGCCTCGGCCCGCCGCGCCATCCGTTCCATGCCGAGCTTGCGCAGCCGAGCGATCGCCCGCTCCCGCCGCTGCGGCGTGAAGTTGCCGCCCTCCGGGAAGATCACGAACGCGTCGTTCTCGTCGAGGCCCGCCGCGAGGTCGGCGATGGTCGTCTCGAGGTTGGTGCCCGCCTTGGGGTTGGGCGAGATGAACCGTGCGGGGATGCGGTGGAGGATGACGTCGATCGCCGGGTCCCAGGCGAGGGTGTCCTTCAGCACGACCCGCGGTTCCCGGTGATAGTCGTGCATCAGCGCGTGGATCAGCGTGAACGAGTCGCCGGGACCGGCATGCCGGCAGCACACCAGGATCGGGCGGCCGGGGTGGGCGTCCGGCGTCGGACCGGTCGTCTCGATGGTCAGCGCCAGGACCCGCTTGGCCTCCTTGAAGAAGACCCAGAGCAGGCCCTGGACCAGGTCGTAGTGGATGCCCTGGAAGTAGGGCGTCCGCATCCAGCGGCCGAAGCCCGACGAGATCCACAGGCCGAGCAGGATCAGCAGCAGCAGGCTCTCGCAGGTGGCATAGAGGATCACCAGCCACAGCACGCGCAGGGCCCGCCAGCGTCCGGGCAGCCGCGGCGACACGGCAGCGGCGACCAGCAGCCACACCGGCGCGGTCACCCACAGCAGCAGCGTCAGCCACACCACGAGGGGCGCCATCACCACCCGGCGCAGCAGGCTCGTCACGCGTCACCCCCGCGGCCCAGCACCCACGCGTCGAGGTAGTCCGCCGAGGCCTCGTGGGTCGCGTCGATGCGTGCCTGCACGGTCGAGAAGTCGCGGTAGGCGAGCAGCGAGTCGTCCTTGGCCGACGTACCGGCCGCCGGCAGCACGTGAGCCTCCACCCCCACCGGCAGCTCCGCCATCTCGCGGGCGAACCGGTGCCTCCGGGCGATCTCGAACGACACCCGCGCCACCTCCCACGGCTTGGTGGGCGCCTTGAGCGGCCGGTCGATCCGCCCGACCTGCAGCACGAACACGCGGGTCGCGCCGAGCTGGACCGCCCGGCCGACGGGGATCGAGTTCACGATGCCGCCGTCGAGGTAGTGCTGGTCGCCGATCTGCACCGGCGGCAGCAGGCCGGGTACGGCGGCGCTCGCGACGACGGCCTCGACGACGGGACCGCTGGAGAACCAGTGCTCGGCCGCGCGCTCGATGCTCGCCGCACACACCTGGAAGCGGACCGCGAGCTCCTCGAAGGTGACCTCGCCGAGCTCGTCGAGCAGGCGCTGCTTGAGCGGGGCGTTGGAGTAGATGTGGGTCCGGGTCGTCACCGCGCGCCGCACGGTCCGCAGCGGGCGGTCGCCGTACACGTCGCGCGACTCGCCGGCCGCCTGCCAGAGGGAGGTGAGCCGCTCGATCACCTCCAGCGACGGGTCGCTGGCGACCATCGCCCCGTTGAGGGCGCCGACGCTGGTGCCGAGCACGAGGTCCGGGGTGATGCCCCGCTCCAGCAGCGCCCGGAGCATCCCGACCTCGACCGCTCCGAGCACGCCGCCCCCGCCGAGCACGAAGGCCGTGGTCGGGGTCTCCGGCGCGGGCATGCCTCAGTGTTGCAGGTCGGGTGTCCCCGGCCCCGGAGCCGCGAGCTCGGGGTGCTCGGCGCGGAGCCGCTGCACCACGCGGTGCTCGACCCAGAAGATCAGCAGCGGGATGAGGCCGGCGGCCAGCGCCACGATCGTGAACCCGGGCGTCCAGCCGGCCCGCCGGGAGAGCAGGAACGCCACGACGACATAGATCATGAAGACCCAGCCGTGGGCGACCCACAGGAAGCTCGCGCGCTCCCCGAAGGTCTGGAGGCCGCCGCCCTCGGCCGCGAGGTACTTCAGCGGCAGCGCGACCAGCGAGCAGAACGCCAGCAGCACGCCGACGATCATGGCCAGGACGCGGTAGGTGGTGAGCAGCCTCTGCACGCCGACAAACCTACTTCGTGGGCGGAGCACCCGGCGCACCGGCCGGGACCGGCCCCGCGGCGGCCTCCGCGGCCGCCGACTCCAACGCCAGGGTGTCGGCGAGGTGCCGCCACCAGACGAACAGCGCGAAGGCGCCGAACACCCACCACTGCAGGGCATAGAGCAGGTTGCGCAGCGCGGTGAACCGACCGACCTCGGGCGTCTGGTCGAGGCTGGCCGTGGCCAGCCCGGCGGTGCCGGGGTTGCTCGCCCGGTCGCCCACCGGCCAGGCCCCGGGCGCCACCTTGTCGGCCACGACGACGTAGGCACCGTAGAGGTCCTGGTCGACGTGCTGGATGGCGTCGGCGATCCGCACCTGGGGCAGCACGTCGTCGGTGGGGTCCTCGTCGGTGATGACCTGGCCCTCCGGCGGCTGGAGCCAGCCGACGAGCTCGGCCGTCCCGGTCGGCGGCGCGGGCGCCTGAGCCGAGTCCGCCGTCCACCCACGCACGACCAGCATCGCCGCGTGGTCGGGCCCGACGTCCAGGGGCGTCACGGCCCAGACGCCGTCCTGGCCGTCGTGCTCGCGTCCCTCGACATAGACGGTGCCCTCGGGCACCCACGTCCCGTCGAGGATCACCGGCTGTCCCACCAAGCGCCCCGGGAACGGGTCGTCGGGGCCCATCGCGTTCTCGAGCGCGATGGGGGTCTTGGCCGTGACATCCACGGCGGCGTCGGCACGCCGGGTCTCCCAGGCGTGGAACTGCCACAGCCCCAGCCATCCGGTCACCAGCAGCGCCAGCACCACGAGGAGGTGGGCACCCCAGAACCGCGGCGCGAGGGCGCGGATCACCGGGGAGGGGGACACGAGACGAGGGTACGGCGCGCGGCCGAGCCCTCCGCCGGCCGGTCCCACGCCGACGGACGACGTCGCGCGCGACGCCGTACCGGAAGATCCCCAGCAACTCCTCAGGCTTCTAATCTTGACTAATTCCAGAAACCGCAGGAGGCTGCAGACGTGACCCCCACGCCGGACCCGACCCAGATGCTCCGGTCCGCCTCGCTGCGGGTCACCCGGCCCCGGGTCGCCGTTCTCGCCGCCGTGCACGACCGACCGCACGCCGACACCGAGACCCTGTTCCGGGCCGTGCACGCCGACCTCGGCGAGGTCTCGCGGCAGGCCGTCTATGACGTCCTCCAGGCGCTGACCGAGGCCGGGCTGGTGCGGCGGATCCAGCCGCCGGGCTCGGTCGCGCGCTATGAGGCGCGCGTCGGCGACAACCACCACCACCTGGTGTGCCGCGGCTGCGGAAGTGTCCACGACGTCGACTGCGCGGTCGGCGCCCGCCCTTGTCTGACCCCGTCCGACGACCACGGCTTCGTGATCGACGAGGCGGAGGTCGTCTACTGGGGGCTGTGCCCCGCGTGCAGCACCCGCCCCCCGTCCTGACCCCCTTCGACCTGCTCGACCGCTTGCCCACCCGACCCGACGAACCCCACCCCATGTGTCCAGGAAGGAACCCGCGATGACCGAGAACCACGACGCAGTCGTCGGCGACATGAACGAGGAGACCGGCGGCTGCCCGGTCGTCCACGAGCGCGCCGCCCACCCCACCGAGGGCGGTGGCAACCGCGGCTGGTGGCCCAACCGGCTCAACCTCAAGATCCTGGCCAAGAACCCGGCCGTGGCCGACCCGATGGGTGCCGACTTCGACTACGCCGCCGAGTTCTCCAGCCTCGACCTGGCCGAGGTCAAGCGCGACATCGCCGAGGTGCTCACCACCTCGCAGGACTGGTGGCCGGCCGACTTCGGCCACTACGGCCCCTTCATGGTCCGGATGGCGTGGCACAGCGCCGGCACCTACCGCATCAGCGACGGCCGCGGCGGCGCGGGCGCCGGTCAGCAGCGGTTCGCGCCGCTCAACAGCTGGCCCGACAACGCCAACCTCGACAAGGCCCGCCGCCTGCTCTGGCCGGTGAAGAAGAAGTACGGCAAGAAGCTCTCCTGGGCCGACCTGATGATCCTCACCGGCAACGTCGCCCTGGAGTCCATGGGCTTCGCGACCTTCGGCTTCGGCGGCGGCCGCCCCGACGTGTGGGAGCCCGACGAGGACGTCTACTGGGGCCCCGAGCAGACCTGGCTCGGCGACGAGCGCTACACGGGCGACCGCGACCTGGAGAACCCGCTCGCGGCGGTCCAGATGGGCCTCATCTACGTCAACCCCGAGGGCCCCAACGGCAACCCCGACCCGCTGGCCGCGGCGCGCGACATCCGCGAGACCTTCGGCCGGATGGCGATGAACGACGAGGAGACCGTCGCCCTCATCGCCGGTGGCCACACCTTCGGCAAGACCCACGGTGCGGCCGACCCCAACCAGTACGTCGGCGCGGAGCCCGAGGGCGCCTCGATCGAGGAGCAGGGCCTGGGCTGGAAGAACACGTTCGGCACCGGCCACGGCGCCGACACCATCACCAGCGGCCTCGAGGTCACCTGGACCACCACGCCGACCAAGTGGAGCAACAACTTCTTCTGGAACCTCTTCAGCTTCGACTGGGAGCTGACCACCAGCCCCGCGGGCGCCCAGCAGTGGAAGCCCAAGCACGGCATGGGCGAGGGCACGGTCCCCGCGGCCCACGACGCGACGCAGCGCATCGCGCCGATGATGCTGACGACCGACCTGGCGCTGCGGTTCGACCCGATCTATGAGCCGATCTCGCGTCGCTTCATGGAGAACCCCGACCAGTTCGCCGACGCGTTCGCCCGGGCCTGGTTCAAGCTGACCCACCGCGACATGGGCCCGATCCAGCGCTACCTCGGTCCCGAGGTGCCCAGCGAGGTGCTCCTCTGGCAGGACCCGGTCCCCGCGGTCGACCACCCGCTGGTGAGCGACGCCGATGTGGCCACGCTGAAGGAGCAGATCCTGGCCTCCGGGCTGCCGACCGGCCAGCTCGTGGGTGCGGCGTGGGCCGCCGCGTCGTCCTACCGGGGCAGCGACAAGCGCGGCGGTGCCAACGGCGGCCGGATCCGTCTCGAGCCGCAGTCGTCGTGGGAGGTCAACAACCCGGGCGACCTCGCGGCGGTGCTGCGCACCCTCGAGGGGATCAAGGAGTCCTTCGACTCCTCGAAGTCCGACGGGACCACGGTCTCCATCGCCGACCTGGTCGTCCTCGCCGGCTGCGCCGCGGTGGAGCAGGCGGCTCGCGCCGGCGGCGTCGAAGTGACCGTGCCGTTCACGCCGGGTCGCACCGACGCCTCGGCCGAGCAGACCGACGCCGACTCGTTCGCCGCGATGGAGCCCGTCGCCGACGGCTTCCGCAACTACCTCGGCAAGGGCACCCGGCTCTCGGCGGAGTACCTCCTCATCGACAAGGCCAACCTGCTCACGCTGTCGGCCCCCGAGATGACGGTGCTCCTCGGCGGTCTGCGTGTCCTGGGTGCGACCTACCAGGGCTCCTCGACGGGCGTCTTCACCGACAGCCCCGGCACGCTCTCCAACGACTTCTTCGTCAACCTGCTCGAGCTCGGCGTCACCTGGGCCCCGACGGCGGCCGACGCGGAGGTCTTCGAGTGCCGCGACTCCTCCGGCGAGGTCCGCTGGACCGGCAGCCGCGTCGACCTGGTGTTCGGCTCGAACTCCGAGCTGCGCGCCCTCGCCGAGGTCTATGCCTCCGACGACGCGCGCGAGAAGTTCGTGCACGACTTCGTCGCCGCCTGGGACAAGGTGATGATGCTCGACCGGTGGGACCTGCGCTGAGGCTTGGTGCGCTGGGTTCTTTGGAGTGCGGACGTCATAGGGATCGTGGCCCCTGGCCCTCGGTTCCTATGACGTCCCGCCCCTAGGCTGTCGCCCGTGACCCGGGTGGAGCAGCTCGAGACCGTACGCGCGGAGGGGCTGGTGCTGCGCGCCTTCCGCGACTCCGACCTCGCGGACCTGAGGGCGGCGTTCGCCGACCCGGACATCCTCGCGTGGAACCCCGGCCCCGCCGACGAGGACGGCGCGGCCGGGTTCGTCGTGTCTCGCAACGACTGGTCCGCGGGCGACCACGCCTCCTGGGCGATCGCCGACGCCGACGACCGGCTGGTCGGCTCGGTGTCGATGCACAAGATCGACCACGACCAGACCGACGCCGAGATCGGCTACTGGGTCGCCCCGTGGGGGCGCGGCTCGGGCATCGCCACCCGCGCCGTCCGCGCCGCGGTGGGCTTCGGGTTCGAGCGCCTCGACCTGCACCGGATCTACCTCTTCCACGCCGTGGAGAACGCCGGATCCTGCGGCGTCGCCCGGGCCGTCGGGTTCACCCACGAGGGCACGCTGCGTCAGTCCTACCGCTATGCCGACGGTCGCTTCCACGACGAGCACGAGCACGCGCTGCTGGTCGACGACCCGCGCTGAGCACGCCGTCGACACGGCTCGGCGACAGCCACCACGCCGTGATCGCCCCTGCCATGATTCAGGAGTGACTCCGGAGGAGAGACTGCGGGAACTGGCCGTGCGTCACGCAGCGTTCGCATGGCTCGACCGGGTTCGCGCGGGAGGCAAGGAGACCTTCAGCCAGGCTGACACGAGCGATCTCTCGCTTGCCGGTCAGACGCTCAGGCTGATGCCAACTCAGCAGGGAATCTGGAAGCCCGGCCCGCTGGGCGCGGCGCTGTCGATCCGAACCGTCTACCGGCCCGAGGGCTCACAGCGTCCGTACGACGATGCTGTGGGCACGGACGGTCTGTACCGCTACAAGATGCGCGGAGACGACCCGCAGCACTATCAGAACCGAGCTCTCCGCGATGCCATGCGGGAACGACTCCCACTCATCTGGTGGCTCGGGGTGCAAGGCGGCGGGTACAGCGCCTTGTATCCGATCTACCTCGTTGGCGAAGAGCCCGCCGAACGGCAGTTCATCGTCGACATCGATGCTGTGCCACAGCCTGACATTGTGTGGCCATCCGTCGACCTCGAACTCGACCCGATGTATCGCCAGCGTCTGACCAAGATGCGCCTCCATCAGCGACCATTCAGAGCCGCGGTACTACGTGCGTACAACACCTCTTGCGCGATCTGCGCGTTCCGGCATAGCGACCTGCTAGACGCAGCGCATATTCAGGAGGACAGCACTGGGGGGCGACCCGTCGTGACGAACGGCCTGACCCTGTGCAAGATGCATCACGCGGCGTATGACCGACAGATCCTGGGAATCACCCCGACGTTCGAGGTCCGAATCAACACAGCCGTGCTTGAGGAGGTTGACGGTCCGATGCTGCGCCACGGCATCCAAGGCTTTCACGGCCAACCACTCATGGTGCTGCCGAGGCGGAGATCGGAAAGACCAGACCCCGCACTTCTCGAGGCCCGATTCCAAGCCTTTCTTGACGCGAGCTGAGTGGAGCCTAGGGTGGAGCCAAGGGGACTCGAACCCCTAACCCCCTGCTTGCAAAGCAGCGCCAACGCCCGTCTGACCCTGGCACTTGAACGTAAATCCGCAGGTCAGAAGTGGTCATCTGAGGACTTGTTAGTCCCACGCTTCCCCCACCAGTCCCCCACAGCGTAGTGTCCCTGCCATCGCAGCATGGGGTCGACGCGTCTGGAGGGCCCGGTATGGCACGGCGGAGAGGCTTCGGCGAGGTTGAGCGACGGGTCAGTAGGTCTGGCGAAGTGACATACCGGGCGCGATACGCCATGCCCGACGGCACGCGCTACTCCCGCACACTGGCAACCAAGATGGACGCCGAGGCATGGCTTGCCTCGGAGCGCGCGCTCATCGATCGGAACTCGTGGACACCACCGCGCGTGCGGCAGGACGCAGAGGAACGACGTCAACGCGAAGCGGCCTACAACACGGTCGGCGGCTACGCCGAGCGCTACCTCGCCGAGCGTGATCTCCGGCCCAACACCGTGACCGGCTACCGGCAGCTGCTGCAGTCGCGGATCCTACCTAGGTTCCAAGACACTCCGCTGGTCGACGTCACCCTCGCCGACATCAAGGCCTGGCGTGGATCGCTCGATCCGACGACGGAGGCGACCAACGCCGCGGCCTACCGGCTGCTCCGATCACTTCTGCAGGCGGCCGAGGAGGACGAGCTCATCGACCGCGCGCCTCCCAAGATCCGCGGTGCCAGCACTGCGCGGGTCCAGCGCGTCGCTCGGCCGGCCACCTTCGACGAGCTCGCCATCATCATCGAGCACATGCCCGATCGGCTGAAGCTCTTCATCGTGCTTGCCGCCTTCGTCGGCTTGCGGGAGGGCGAGGCGCTCGAACTTCGCCGATCCGACGTCGATGGAGTGGCTGGGCGGGTCGACGTCACTCGGAAGGTCGACAAGAACGCCAGACGAGGCGCCCCCGGAGCCTGCGCCGACTGCGGCCGACCTATCAGCGCCCCGAAGACCAGGAGCGGGGTGCGCACGGTCCACGTTCCGCCGCCATTCGTGAAGATGCTGCAGCAGCACCTGCTTGAACACACAGCCGAGGGCCCGAGCGGTCTGCTCTTCCCCGGCGATCGCACCGACCACATGAGCGTGCGCTACCTGATGGACCGCTACCGGCCCGCTCGTGAAGCAGCCGGCCGGCCAGATCTGACGGTCCACCACCTTCGCCATACTGCGCTCACCCTCGCTGGCCAACACGGCGCCACGGCGGCCGAGCTCCAAGCCCGCGCTGGCCACGCTTCGCAGGCTGCGATGGCGATCTACCAGCACGCCACGCGCGACCGCGACAAGGCAGTCGCAGAGAAGATCGGCGAGACCTACGCCGGCTGGGAAGCGTCGAGGGGGTTGGAATGAGCAGGTGGGCGTCAGCGTCGATGTCGTAGGCTGGCACGACCTCCGAGGTACGACTACCGGCCTCGGGACGCCAGCGCTCGGTAGATCGCGCGTTGTGCGGCGTCAAGGTCCGCTACGGTCCGGGCAATCCGTTCAGCCCGGTCGGGCTCCTCGGCTCGCAGTGTGGCGAGCACCAGATGGACAGCGTGCATCAGTTCGCGGAGCAGCTCATCGTCGGTCCGGCCGGTTCCGCCCGGGGGGCCGTCCGGTCGGGGATCACCCGAATCGCCATTGGGCACGCGGTCGTCGGGCGGCAGCTCTGGCGGGTCTTCCGCTGGCTTCTGTAGAGCGTCCACGAGACCCTTGGGCTGTCGGGTCGGCGACACCGGACGTGCCGGCTCTCTTGCACCTGCCTTTGGCTGAGCCGAGCTCGTGCCGTCCGGGGCGATCTCGTATTGAGCCGCCAACCGGTGAGCGGCTTTGAGGTGTCGCCGCACATCAGCCCGTTCGCGCTGGTACTCCACCTGGCACGTGTCGGTGCAGAACATTGACGGGCGGCCCTTCGCGCGCTCCACCAACTCAGGACAAGACGGCCGCTTACAAACGAGTTTGACCGGCGAGAGGGGCGGCGCTGGCCGCGGCCGCAGGCGCCGCACGTTGTCCACCATCCCGCCTCCTCACCCCATGTTCGACACGAAACTCCAACAGATAGACTCCAACAGTCGCCGCAACGCGCCGCCGGCGCAATCTCACGACGCACATTTCCAGTGTGGCTTCAGTCCCGACAGCGCGTGTGCCCCCTGCACCGCCGACTCTGTGGCGCCACGAAACGCCGATAAAAAGCACCCGATACTGCAGGCGCACCCCGTAGCATCGGAACACGCCGTGCGACCGGCGAACCGCAAGAAACGAGAGCGCGCGATGATGCGAACATCTACTGACTCGACGCGGTACGCCCACAGGTGTCCCCGACCAGTTGTAAGAAGTTCCTGTAGACGTGCAGCAGGCATTGCGACGAGACTGAATACTTCTCCCAAACACGGGGCGGCCTCCACCCGCTCCTTCGCACGTAACCGCCAGGAGCGCCCGATGACCGACACGACCCCGATGGAGATGGCGTCATGAGGATCCTGAGGGCGCACAGCCGAAGCGGTGTCAGTTTCACTCGTAGCCGCGACGAGCGCGCACTCCAGGCCCTGTCCGGACTGCTGTGGGAGACGGTTGCGCGTGTCGCAGACGGCAACGCACCCGACGGCGAGGACCGCGCCATCATCGAGAGCGCTCAGTTCGCACTCAACGGGCAGCGCGCAATGTTGGACTACGTTGCGAAGCGTGCGGCTGCGCCCGCTCCCACCACCGCGCTACGCGGTACCGACACCCTCGTCGACCTCATTTGGATCGCCGCCGAGCAGCTCGCCGTGCAAGACCTCCTCACTCGCACACGAAGCGACGGGATCGAGTTCCTGGTCAAGCAGCTCGAAAGAATCGCCGCCGGCGACCAAGTGGTCGCGCGCGAGTGGGACAGCCTGTTCGCCCGCGTCGCCGCCTTGGTGGAGAGTGCTGGAACCGGCGCTGCACTCTCATACTGACTCGTCGAGACGATCGGATGGCCGAGCCTGAGGACGCTGACGACGAGCGCGCTCTACCGGCGCATGCTGCCGAGTTCCGGCGTGCTCTCCTTGACCGGCTCGCATCGCTGGAGAACGAGTTGGACGAGCTCGCCGGACGGTACGTCAGCGCCGACGGCGGACCTCCCACGCCTTCATCCATCCCGAACTCAACCACGACTGGTGCGGGCGACCCTGGCGTCACCGTCACGCAGGAACTTCTCGAAGAGCTCCGCTCGTATCCCGAGTCCGTACGGAGACGAATCGAGCACCGCATCAACCGATCGCCACGATCCAATGTCCTGGACTTCAACCTGCGCACGATCGCCTCTGACGTCATCGAGGCGACCAAGAAGATCCAGCGTTGGTTCACGTCACCCCACACCTCTGATGTACCCACCGCCCTCGACACCGCCCTGCAGGACGGCATCGAAGCACTGGATATCGACGAACAACGTGGCCTCATCACAGCCGGTGAGGCGGACCAGCTCGACACCGTGGTTGACGATGCCCGCCGAGATATCTTCGAGGACACCGCCAACGAGCTTCAATGGATCGACGGCACTCAGGAGCGGCACGACCCGCCTCCTTCGGTCGCGGTCTTCCGTAGCCCGTTTCACGAGGCCTCTACCCCTCGGTACTGGCCAATCGTGCTGGGCCATGAGCTCGCCCATCTCAAACTAACCACGGATGAGCGCAGCCAAGCGCCGATGGGACCACCTCGACCAATCGGCGGAGTCGAGTTCCCCGCCGAGACCCAGATCTACCTCCTGAACCGTCTTGGCATCCTCGACAAGGTCGACCTCGACCAGTTCCAACAGATCATCGACAATGAAGCGAAGGCACAGCAGCGCATCAACCCACCGCCGCCTGGACTTGGCGACCCCGACCGCCCAGACCCAGGCCCTCCCGCATCGCCGATAGCAGCGCGGCTGGAGATCGCCAACAACTGGGTCGAAGAGGTCGTGTGTGACCTTGTCATGGTCAAACGCTTCGGTCCCGCAGCCGTCGCCGCAATGGCGAACTTCCTCACCGCCGTAGGCAGTTACGTATCGCTGGATCAGAGTCACCCGCCCGGCTACTTCCGCACCCGGATGATGCTGGACTACCTAGGAAACGTCCCTTCTGAGTTCGATTACATGCTCGATCCGTGGAGACAAGCGGCAGACGTGGCCCAAGCGGCCGAACGGCTGCCTGACCCGCCACCATGGGCGACTGCGATGTTCGACTACATCGAAGACAACCGCGACGCCATCTATCATTTCGTAAACGACGACTGGGCGGGCGAACGGTGCGACGTGTCGACAGCGGCCAGGCAGTCATCCATCGGGCTGGCACTACGGCAGCTCCAGTTCGGGTTGCCGCCATTCCACGCCACCGCGGACGCATTCGTAGACGCCGCGACCACAGGCCCGGACGACGCAGCGCCAGCACAAGAGGTCGGTGGGACTACATCCGGGGGTGACGGACCTTCGACGACCGACAACACCACCGACACCACTGTTGGCGCCGCGGCAGTTGAGACGAGCGCCATCCGCCAGGATGTCGACGGACCCATTCACCTTGATGACGCAGACGTCATCAACGCTGGGTGGATGGCGGTGATCGCGCGAGCCGTCCGCCCAGGGAACGTGCACAGAAAGGTCCCGATAGACGCGCTCCTGCTGAAGTCGATCGAGACCCTTCAGCTCCTCGCCAAGCACCCCGCGGTAGGGTCTTCACCGGTAATCCCACTGAATGGCAGTGGAGTGAAGCCGGAGGCTGGCACTGTGCCGGCCGGAGCAATGTTAGGCCGAGAGGAGATCAGCTGGCGCCTAGCGGCCCCCGACCACTGGCGCAGGATCATCGTTACGCCGCGCATCGAGGAACCTGGCAACTCACCCAGTCTCGACCTCCGACTGGGCAACCGGTTCATCGTCTTCCAGCGCACAGGCATCTCGACCTTCAACGCCCGCCGCGGCAATAATCCTCGCGCCGTACAGCGGTTCATCGAGCGGCCCTTCAGCAGCCCGTTCGTCCTTCACCCCGGTGAGGTCGTACTGGCGTCCGCGTTGGAGTACATCGCACTCCCTGTCGACGTCGGCGCACAGGTCATCACCAGGTCGTCCTACGGCCGGCTCGGGCTAATCACCGCGACGGCAGTGCAGGTTCATCCGCTCTACCGGGGCTGCCTCACCCTTGAACTGGTGAACTTGGGAACCGTCCCGCTGACTCTGTACCCCGGCGAACGTGTGGCTCAGCTTGTGTTCTTCAACGTGCAGGTGACCGACCCGGACCGGCCGCTCACCGGCGATGACCTCTTTCAGGGGACTTACGTGTGCCCGACGGCACCAGAGTTTCCCAACGTGGAAGTCGACCCGTGGATGCGGGACCCGGTCGACTGACGCCCCCGGATCAGGATCTATTTCAACTAGCAGCCAGACTCAAGGTCGATGCTCGCAACTTCAGCAAGCGGCGTTGAATGAACCGTCCCGTCCTCTGCGGTGACGACCACGGTGGTTCCGCTGTCCTGGAACGTCACCTCGCCGCAGTACTCCGCTTTGTTCTTGAGGGCGACACTCGACGGATCCGCCGCAGCCGAGGTTCCGAACAGTCCAATTCCGGCTGTGGCCAACAGCACCGCGAACCCGCCCACGGTGAGGCCGCGTGCCCAACCCAAGTAGCACTTCGCGTTCTTGGCAGAGTTCGTGGACCACTCCCGGAGAGCCGGGCCGCTGTTGTTGATCTCGCTGGGCGTACCAAACGCCGCCAGCATGGCCAACCACGTCGCAATACCTAACACGACCACAGCAAGCGTCATCCCGATACCGATGGCCAAGCGAACTCGGTCGCTCGCCACGGTATCGCCGATAAACGGAGTCCCAACGGCGAGCGCAGTCGCAATGAGCCCAGTGAGAGTGGTCAGACCTCCCCGCCATTTCTCGGCGGTCGCCCGCAGTTCAGTAAGGCTATTGCGTTCGAGTCTCGTGGCGCGCTCAGCCCAGTACCTGTCCTCCGTGGTCAGCGCCCTCCCGGGCACCTGGTTGGCTGTCATGCGTCGCCCTCCGAACCCCACCACATGCCCCCGCAACCCAAGACCGGAGCATCAGCCGGCCGACCAGCATGCGACTCTTGGCAGTCACACATGACGGGCTGGTCTTTGGGCGCCGCGGCTTGCTCTTTGGCAGCGGCACCGCCGACGACCACCGTCCCGAACGGCGTACTCGTTCGGTGATCGCACCGCTGGCACGTTCCAGTGATCCAGACCCGCCCTACTTCCGTGGTCCGCACACAGTCGGTCCAACGGTCGACGGTGACCTGCTCATATCGAACTGACACGTTCGCTCACCCAACCTTCCGGATTGGTCAGAGGTATACACGCCCGGGGCGGACCCCGGAAGGGCCCCGAACGGGCCTGTCCAGGGCAGCACGAATCCCCTGCCAGAACCTTCGGGAGACTCTCAGTGGCCTACTCGCTTCCGATCACAGCGACTGTCGGAACCGCCGCCTACGCTCAAGGTAGATGGATGAGAGGACGCACGATGGCTACGAACGCAAAGCGCGTGATCTACAAGCGTGACGACGGCAAGTGGGCGTGGCAACTTGCCGTCAACGGCCAAGTCATCGCCACTGACGCCGGTCAGGGTTACGAGAACAAGAGCGAGTGTCGCGAGATGGCCGACCGCGTCATCGGTGGCTACTACCGCGAAGCTGAGAGACGGATACGGGACCGGCAGTCCAGCTGACGCAACAACACGTCGCGCTCAGTTCAAGGCGAACGTCCACGCGTCGGGTCGCACTCGCCGGCGTAGTAGTCCACGGTCACGCTTACTCACGTCCCAACTCCAGCGCGCGCCGACCTGACAACGTGCGGAGGGTCTGTCCGATTTTCTGTGTTTCTGGTTCTGGCTAGTTGAGACCTAGGCGGTCGCCGTAGGTCATGGTCAGCACGTTCAGGATGCCCTTCCAGCCAGCGATCTGGCCAGTGGGGTTGGGTCGGTTCTTCTCGTCTCCGGACTCGCCGGGGCGGGTCACTGCGCCTCTCCGGGGGCGTACTACTGCAGCGAGGCGGACGATTTGGCGTACTCACGCGGCGGTGAACGCCAGGCGTTGACCGGGTGCGCGTCGACCAATCGGTCCAGCGAGTCCACCCGGACCCGGATGGTGCGACGTCCGAGTCGGACTGCGTCGAGTTCGCCGGCGGCGATGTAACGACGGACGGTCTTGGTCGACACGGCGAGGATCTCGGCTGCGTCGCCGAGGGTGACGAGCTGGCGGGGTCTGGGGGCCATTGGGGGACTCCTAGGTCAGGGGCGGCCCAGTTGGCCACCTTCATCCCTCAAGGCCGAGGAATGTCCTTCAGTGGCCACCCCTCTTCCTACCCGCTCGTCCTCCCTCCGTTCATCTCCTCCCGCCCTTCCCTCTTCCCGTTTGCCACGCACTCAGCCACCTCGCCCTGGCCTACGGCAACCTCCCCTCTTCCAGAGACACACCTCTTTCACGGACGAATCGGGGTGGCCACTCGCACTACGCATCCGGCCTTGAGGGATGTGACGATGACGCTGAAGAAGCTCGCCGCCGGGTCGGGCTACGAGTACCTGACTCGCCAGGTCGCGGCCGCCGACTCCACCGAGCTCGGCAAGACTCCGCTGGCTGACTACTACGCGGCCAAGGGCGAGGCGCCCGGCCGCTGGATTGGCTTCGGTCTGGTCGGAATCGAGGGTCTCCCGTACGGCGACGTCGTCACCGCCGAGCAGATGCAGCACCTCTTCGGCAACGGTTGCCACCCGGTCACCGGGGCTTCACTCGGTCGCCCGTTCAAGCAAGACTCGGTCAGCGGCTTCGACCTGACGTTCAGTCCGGCCAAGTCGGTCTCGGCCCTGTGGGCGGTCGCACCGCCCGATGTCGCGCGGCAGATAAGGATGGCGCACAACGCCGCCGTACTCGACGCGATGTCCTTCCTGGAGACCCATGCGATCTTCAGCCGCGAGGGAGCCGGCGGCGCTCGGCAGGTCGACACCCGTGGCCTGGTCGCCGCGGCGTTCCTGCATCGCGACTCCCGTGCACGCGACCCGGATCTGCACACCCACGTCGCAGTCTCGAACAAGGTCCAGACCAAGGACGGCAAGTGGCTGTCGATCTACGGCACGATCCTGCACGAGCACGTCGTCGCTGCCTCCGAGGCCTACAACACAGCGCTCGAGGCACACCTTCGCGAACAGCTCGGAGTTCGATTCATCGACGTACCGCGGGGCGGCGGCAAGCGGCCGGTGCGCGAGATCTCCGGCGTCGACCCGACACTCTCCGCACGTTGGTCCCGCCGTCGGTCCGACATCGAGGAGCGAGTCGAGGAACTGGCTGAGGACTTCGCGGACAGCCGCGGCCGCCGCCCGAACGACAAGGAGCGGATCGCCATCGCGCAGCGCGCGAACCTGGAGACCCGGGAGGCCAAGCACGAGCCGCGCTCCGAGGCGGAGCAGCGCACGACCTGGCATGGCGAGGCAACGGATCTGCTCGGCGAGCGAGGTCTCCGGATCATGATCGACACCGCGCTCGACCCCGACCCAGCCCCCACCCAGCAGCTGTCAACGGCCTGGCTCAGCGCAGCCGCCGATCGAGTGATCCGCGAGCTCGAAGCACACCGCGCGAGCTGGCAGAGCTGGCACATGTACGCCGAGGCACAGCGCCAGGTCTGCGGCCTCACCATCGCGCCCGAGCAGTTGCCCCATGTCATCGAGCACCTCGTCGATGCCGTCACGAACCAGCTGATCAACCTGACCCCCGATCTCGACCCGATCACCGAGCCATCCGCGCTCAAGCGGTCCGATGGCGTCAGCGTGTATCGCCGTACAGGAGCCGACCACTTCACCAGCACGGGGATCCTGAACGCCGAGCAGCGGATCGTCGACGCCGCGGGCACCGATGCAACAGGAAGCGCGGATCCGGTCGATGTCGACCTGGCGCTGATGGCGGCCGCCCTCGAAGAGCCGAGGCTCAACGGCGGTCAGCGCGACCTCGTGCGCAGCCTCGTCGCCGACCCACGCCAAGTCGCACTCGCCCTCGCGCCAGCGGGCTCCGGCAAGACCACCGCGATGAGCGTCCTCGCCCAGGTTGCCCACGGTCTCGAGTATGACGTCGTCGGCCTCGCGCCATCAGCGGCCGCAGCCGCAGTACTCACCGACGCGACCGGCATCGCCTCCGAGACGCTCGCCATGCTCGACCATGCGCTCGCCGCAGGCCGAAATCCCGGCCTTGGGCCCCACACGATCGTGGTCATCGACGAGGCCGGGATGGCCGACACCCTCACCCTCGACCGGATCATCACCGCCTGCGCCCGCCAAGGTGCGCGAGTCCGGCTGATCGGCGACGACCAGCAACTCGGGGCGGTCGGCGCCGGCGGCGTACTTCGCGACATCGCCACCACCCACGGCGCCATTCGACTCGACGAGGTGCTCCGGTTCGACGATCCCGTCGAGGCGTCGGCGTCGCTCGCGCTGCGCGACGGCGACCGAGCGGCGCTCGGGTATTACCTCGACCACGACCGCATCCACACCGGCGACGAGCTCACGACCCTCACCGAGGTGCTGGTCGCGTGGCAGGAGGAGACCATTGCCGACCGCGAGTGCCTGATGCTCGCGCCCACCCGCGATCTCGTCGCGAGACTCAACCACGCTGCCCGCAACGTCCGCCTCGACGGCATGCGTCCCGCCGACGAGGCCGATCTCGCCGACGGCAACCAGGCCTCGGTCGGCGACACGATCCTGACCCGCCGCAACGACCGCCGCCTCGGCGTCAGCGGCACCGACTGGGTCAAGAACGGCGACCGCTGGACCGTCACCGCACTCACCGCCAACGGCGGCCTACGCGCCCGACACCTGCGGTCCGGACTCCACGTAACGCTGCCGCCCGAGTACGTCGCCAACCACGTCGAGCTCGGCTACGCCACGACCGTCCACGCCGCCCAGGGCAGCACAGCCGACGTCATGCACGGCATCCTCACCGGGCACGAGGACCGGCAACTGCTCTACACGATGCTCACCCGCGGCCGTTTCGAGAACCACCTCCACCTGATCAGCGGGCCGACCGCGCCGGACGAGCAGTTCCTGCCCGGGATCGATGAGCAGATCACGGCCGTCGAGACACTCGACCGGATCATCGCCCGCGACGGCGCCGCGGTGTCGGCGACCACCGCGTTGGCCCACGCCACCAGCCCCGCAACCCTGCTGCACGAGGCCGCGGGCAGGTACGCCGACGCCGTCATCGCCGCCACCCAGCGACTCCTGGGCGCAGACGCCGATACGGCCCTCGAAGCCGCTGGCACCGGCCCGCTCCCGTGGCTCCCCGGCATCCCCGCCACCCTGCGCAGCCACCCCGAGTGGTCGAACTACCTCGACGCCCGCGCCGAGCGCATCCGAACCCTCGCCGACACCGTCCGTCGCGACGCACAGCTTCCGCCAAGCCTGCGCCGGTTCGACGACGTGCTCACCGACCAACTTCGCGAAGCAGTAGTCGTCTGGCGAGCCGCCAACTGCGTGCACGACGACGATAGAAGTCTTCTCGGCCTACGAACCAGTGACCTCGCCGCCGATCGCTACGCCCGCCACCTCCAGCGCCAGGTCGACGCCGTCTATCCGGAGTCAGTGCGCCGCTGGGAAGCACAGATCGCCCTCGTGATCGGCGATCCAGACCACCGAGACGACCACACCCTCGACCTGGCCCGCGAGCTCGACCGCATCCGCGCCAGCGGCCTCAACGCGACCCAGATCCTCCACCGCGCGGCCACGTCCCGGCGCCCGCTCCCCGAGGAGCGCAAGGTCGAAGCTCTCGCCTACCGGATCGAGCGTATGGCGGCCAACGACGCCGTACTCCGGCCGCAGGCCTATCAGCCGAGCCGGCGCTCACCCAGCCTCGGACTCTAGGAGTTCCTTCCACTCTTGCGGCGTGTTGCTTCGGCGCCTCGTCCCAAGCACGACGTTGAACGCGACGCGCAGTTGCTTGCGGGTCATGCCCGGATGGTCCAGACGGAACCGCTCTTGCTCCGCCTCGACGAGCGTGAGCTCCATCTCGTCCCAGATCGTCAGCTCGCGCTGGCGGTGCTGCGCCCTCCACTCCGCGTACCTCATCGGGTCGTCCCGCGCATCGACGTACTCGACCAGACGGTCCAAAGCCCTCGCCGCCCGCTTCCTCAACGACCTCGGCGCCAAGTTCGCCTCAGCAGCCACGGCCTCGACGACAGCGGGCGCCGTCAGGCCCATCCGGCCGCGGTGCGCGGGCATGCTCTGACGATCCGCTTCCGCAGCGAGCGCCCACAGCAGCCAGTAGTCGAGGCCGCTGATCGCGGCCTCCTCATGGCCGATGTGGAAGATCTCAGCGAGGAAGGGACCCGGGTCGTCCTCCGGCTCGACGCACGCAAGGTCGTCGAGCAGGTCGGGACCGCCAGTAGCCTGCGCCATCGCCCGGTCCCGTCGCACGGCGAGGTCGCCCGCCCCCAGATCCGCGAGCACCTCGCGCTGTGTCTGCCCGACGATCGCGCCGGCGATATTCGACGTGGTCAGGCGGTATGCCGCAGAAGCCTCGATCCAGAGCTGGCTGGCCACCAGGCCGTCGATGTCATCCGACACGTCTCGAAGCCGCCGCGCGACCTTCTCCGCTCCGGGTAGTAGCGCCCAGACCAACGCGGTGATCGCGTCCGGCTCACTCTCGGTCATCGACGCGAGTACGCCGAAGACCGCCTTCGCCTCGTCCGGTGACGCCAGAGCCCAAGCGGGCAGTTCGACGAGGTCGTCGACAACGCCGTCAACGAGGCGCTCGGTCACCCAGCCCCGCCAGGCCGCTCGCGCCCCACTCAAGAGCGCACCCTCCAGGTCCTGGAGGCCAAGGCGATCAGCAACGGACACGGCGTGCTCCCAGGGGACATCCCTGCCGCCGGAAGCGAGCAGGGACCATCTAGGGTGAACTGGACATTCCTGCACGTCAAGGGCCACTTCCGCCGTCCGACGGGACATCCCGAGACGTTGAGAGACAGCCCGAAACGTTCAGCAACAACCAGCACCAATACGTACTTGAATCTCCTCGATCGTCATCTCAGCATGTGACATTCGATGCCGATCGCCAGTCTGTGCTTCCTGCCGGTTCCGGGCGATGACGAAGCGGTGGTGGCGGTGTTGGGACCTGGCCCGGCACTCCGCGGCGATGACAGGTCCCTTGCCGGGAACTCCGCAACACGGCCCGGATGCTCTTGCTTCGAACACCAGCTCTAGCTAAGCTAACCGGGTGACCGAGCCTGCCTTCCGCTTCATCGACCTGTTCGCAGGCATCGGCGGCTTCCACGCCGCGATGAAGGCGTACGGCGGCGAGTGCGTCTACGCCGTCGAGATCGACAAGCAGGCCGCCAATGTCTACGAGGCCAACTGGGGTCACCCAGCCCTCGGCGATATCACCAAGGACGCCGACGACGACCTCGGCATCATGAACGTTCCCGCGCACGACGTGCTGTGCGCAGGCTTTCCCTGCCAGCCATTCTCCAAGTCCGGTGCCCAGCACGGAATGGATGAGACGCGCGGCACTCTCTTCTTCAACATCGCCTCCATCATCAAGGCGCACCACCCGAAGGTCGTTCTCCTGGAGAACGTTCGCAACCTGATCGGCCCCCGACACGAGCACGAGTGGGCGGTCATCATCGAGACCCTCCGCGAGGAGGGCTACCACGTCTCGGACGAGGCAGCGGTCTTCTCGCCCCACCTGCTGCCGCCCGCGATGGCCGGCGCACCACAGGTGCGCGAGCGAGTCTTCATCACCGCTACCTACGCACCGGACGAGGTGCGCAACGATCTGGGGCAGGGCGGCCCCAAGGCAGTAGCGTCGATGTCCGACCGGTTCCCGAAGCACCCCACCCTTGACTTCGTGTGGAACCCAGGGACCGAGCCCATAGGCGAGTGGTTCGAGCCGCGCAGCTTCACCGATGGCTGGAACCTCGAGGAGTTGCTCGACGACTCCCACAACGTCCCCGGATGCGACCTGAGCGACGCCGAGACCCACTGGATAGACGCGTGGGACACGTTCGTGAAGATCATGCGTCCGCTGATGAACGACCGACATCTTCCCGGGCACCCGATCTGGGCTGACGCCTGGCTCGACTTCCCCGAGATGAGGCGGATCCGCTGGGACGCCAACAGGGTCCGTGTCCCGGCCAAAGTCACCACACCGGCCGTTGACGAGACCCTTCCGAAGTGGAAGCAGGACCATCTGCGCAAGAACTACGACATGTTCGCCCGACACTTCAAGGTGATCGTCCCGTGGGCCCACTACTGGGGCGTCTACACCGACCGGTTCCCGACTTCCCGGCGAAAGTTGGAGTGGCAGGCGCAGGACACTAAGTCGCTGTGGGACACCGTGATGCATTTCCGTCCATCGGGGATTCGCGCGAAGCAGGCGACCTACCTGCCCGCGCTTGTGGCGATCACCCAGACGTCAATCGTCGGACCGCGTGAGCGTCGGCTGTCCCCGCGGGAGACGGCCCGTCTCCAAGGACTTCCGGACACTTTCATCTTCCCGGGCCAGCCAGACTCCGCGACCTACAAGCAGATGGGCAACGGCGTGAACGTCGGCGCCGTGTGGCACATCTTCCGCGAGCATGTGAAGCGCGACCGGGCGCTGCTGGAGGCAAGCGAGGAGGGCCAGTCCATCCTCGATGCCGTGGTCTCCGCCCCCCTACGCCCCAACGAGATCCTCGCTCGCCACCTGCCCGCAAATCCTGACGTTCGACGTTGCGCCGTCGAAGCACACGGGTAGCCTCCGCGAGTGCGCATATCGGAGGACCAAGCCTTCTTCTTCCCGGCCGAAACAGAGGGTGAGGCGATCGAGCGGATCTTCGCTCTAACTGGCCGCGCGCCGGACGAGTCCCGCGGCGAGAAGCGCGCCCTCGTCGCGCTCCGAGATGCCCTCGATCTCGACGTCGACGTAGTGCGAACAAGCGCCGTCTTCGGCAAGGAGATCGCCACCCGCCTCGATATCGCCTGGGAGTCCGACCGGTTCACGGTGAAGAACAAGGTCAACCTCGACGGGCTCAACGCACTCCTGGAGGGCGCGACGCTCGCTAGACAACGAGGCTCCCTCCGCCGCCTTCGCGACGCCGCCCCACAAGAGCTGAGGGGACCAGAGTGGGCTAAGTTCCAGCCAGCGCGCTCGAAGATCGAAGCTGTCACGCGCATCGCCGCCTTGACCAACTCGCCGAAAGAGTGGCTCGGACCCGGAGGCAAGGAGCACAAGTCCGTGCTCATCAATCTTGCCGACCGACTTCTTCCAAATGCGCTGATCAATAGGTCCAGCAAGACCAAGATGGCCGCCTCCATCGCGCACGAGTTGGGCGTGCCGTGGAACGACGGCTGCGAGTCGACTGGCGAGACCATCAGCCTGCGTGGGCTCAACACGATCCTAGCTGGCGCCGAGCGGCGTCTCGGACGTCTTGGTAGCGAGGTGACTGACGCCCTCACCACGCCCGAGGACGAGGGCGACGCCTTGGCGGCCGCGCTCCTCGCCTCATTGCCCCAACATTGGGACGGCCGGAAGGCCGTCCAGTGGCTCGCCGACAGGAGGCTGCGTGGCGCCAACGACAACGAGTGGCAAGGCTTCTACGGAGAGGAGCGAGCCAAGTTCATCCTCTCCAGGGCCTTCACGCCCAGCGACCACCCGCCACAAGTCCGGTACGGCAACACGACCTTCGACTATGCCCTGAACTTCGTCTGGGACATCAAGGTTCACACCGAGGTCCAGATCTTCGCGGACTATCGAACCAAGGCAGGAAAGAACGAGACCCTGCTCAACGACGCGCGGGCCACCCGGATGTGCATCGCCGACCAAGGCCTCGGTTTCCTCATCGTCAGTGGCGGGGCGCTCATGGACGAGAGCGGTGAATTCGTCGGGTGGCATCGAAAGTTCAAGGCCATGCAGACCGGCAAGCAGCCTGCGCCGTCGAATAGCGGCAAGAGTCGCGTTCGGAAGGCTGGCTTCATGCCGATTTGCGCAGAAGCATTCTGGGTCCCCAACACCCACGCGCTTGACGCAGCGATTCTCGGAGGTCGCCTCGGAGTCAAGCCGATCGGCCGGCAGCCACCGAAAGTGGACGGCGGCGAGGGTGCTCCGCGCAAAGACAAGTTCGAGATGAGGATGCGACAAGCCCGCGAAGGAATCAGAGTCGCCCGGTACGACTTTCTCCCAGGGAACTCGTTCAAGAGCAGAGGAATCGCGGCTCGCAGGGGATGGGACTAACCGGAATGCCCTCGCCTGAACCTTAAGTGCACGGCAACCCGACCTTTGCCCCTCCGCGTGTCGCTAGTTGGTGACAGGGTTGGGACGTGAGCAGCAGGTCGTACGTTCCATGGGCATCCTCGGCTGCGAGCCGGGCAACGATGCAGGGCAACCGGCGTCGGGACACGAAGCCGGAGATGGCGGTGCGCCGAGCCGTCCACGCCCTCGGCTTGCGCTACCGCGTCGATGCCAGACCGCTCCCTGACCTCAATCGCCGGGCCGACTTGGTCTTCACTCGCGCGAAAGTCGCCGTCTTCGTCGACGGCTGCTATTGGCACGGTTGCCCCGAGCACGGCACGCCAGCGAAGACGAACGCCAGCTACTGGGATTCAAAGATCGGGCGCAACCGAGATCGCGACGGCGAGACCTATCGACTGCTAGGTAAGGCTGGCTGGCTGATTGTGCGCATCTGGGAGCATGAGGACGCGCACGAGGCCGCCGAGCGCGTCGCCGCCGCGGTACGAGGTTCACTCAGCCCACATCTTTCCCCCACCAGTCCCCCGCCGAAGGGATCTGAGTCTTTCTGAATCCGGCGGAGACTGGTCAGAATGTGTCGCTGAACTGCGGTTATGTGGGTGGAGCCAAGGGGACTCGAACCCCTAACCCCCTGCTTGCAAAGCAGGTGCGCTACCAATTGCGCCATGGCCCCGGGTGGCACTCCCGTGACCGAGCACGGGGCACCGGTGGCGTC
>JAXLSN010000042.1:0-40083 GCA_046330595.1 Nocardioidaceae bacterium | reverse complement strand
GCCCTGCTGCGCCCCTTGTTCGCGGCCTATCAGCCGCCGGGGCGGGACGCGTGGGCGCGCGACGTCCGCCGGCTCTGGGACGGTGCCGAGTTCCGTGAGGAGCGCTATGCGGCGACCAAGCTCGCGCGGCATCGCCGAGCCCGCGGTTGGCAGGACCCTGGCGTGCTGCCGCTCTATCGCCACCTGGTGGTCACCGGGGCCTGGTGGGACCACGTCGACGAGATCGCGGGTCACCTGGTCGGCGACGTCCTCCGAGGGCATCGCGACGAGGTGACACCGGTGATCGAGGCATGGGCGCGCGACGAGGACCTCTGGCTGCGACGGACCGCCGTGCTCGCTCAGCTGCACCATCGGGAGCAGACCGACACCGAGCTCCTGCGCCACGTCGTCGAGGCCAACGTGGACGACCCGTCGTTCTGGCTCCGCAAGGCGATCGGCTGGGCGCTGCGCTCCTATGCCTACACCGATCCCGGGTGGGTCCGGGCCGAGGTCGACCGGCTCGGGGGACGGTTGTCGGGACTCTCGCGTCGCGAGGCCCTCAAACACCTGTGACGAACTCGATGTCGAGGCCGTCACACTGTGTGCGGCACCGCATCCGCGGACCGCTCCGCGGCCCTACAGTGAGTGCATGACGGTGCTCGCCGATCGCAGGGTCGCGGCCTATTGGGCGCGCCAGGTCGGCGCGTTCGAGACTGGTGTCGCCCGGGTGCTGGCGGGCGACCTGACGGCCGTGCATCCCACGCGGGTGTCGGTGCGCCGGATGAGGTCGACCCTGCGCACGTTCGGCCCGCTCTTCGACGTACGCGCGGTGGAGCGGATCGACCACGAGCTCGAGTGGGTGGCCGCCGAGCTCGGGACCGTGCGTGACCGCGAGGTGCTGATCGGGATGTTCTCCGGTCGGCAGGACCTCGACGACGAGCTCCGGGGCCCGCTGCTCCAGGTGCTCGGCGAGGAGCTCGAGCACAACGGGGCCCGGCTCCGCGAGGTGCTCGGCGAGGACCGGTCCCGCCTGCTCCTCGATCACCTGCGGACCACGGTCGACGACCCGGCGACCACCGCCGATGCCGACCTCGAGCCCCATCGCGCGAGTGCTCGCCGGATCCTGGCCAAGCGGCTGTGTCGTGCCGGCGTCGAGGACGAGCCCGAGCGGATGCACAGTGCGCGCAAGGCGGCCAAGCGCGTGCGCTACGCCGCCGAGGTGGTCGCCGGTGACGCCGTGTCGCTGGCCGAGCCGCTCCCGCTGCTGCCCGTCGAGGTCGCCGAGGCGCTCGCGGAGGTACGACGGGCCGAACGACTGCAGGACGGGCTCGGCCACTGCCAGGACCTGGTCGTGGCCCGCGACTATCTGCTCCACGTCAACGCGGAGCACCCCGTCGTCCCGTCGCGCCCGGCGTTGCTGCTGGCCCGGACGCTGGCCGACGAGCGGCTCGCGTCGTTGGTGGCGGTCGACCGCACCGGCGTGTGCTGCGAAGCCGACGCCCTCGTGGCGGCGGTGCCGAGCGCCACGGCCTAACCTTCGGGCATGCCACTCCTGCGTGAGGTCGTCGAGCTGCTCCACGGCTGGTATCCGCCCGAGTCCGCCGAGAGCTGGGACGCCGTCGGCCTCGTCTATGGCGACCCTGCGGCAACGGTGCGGCGGGTCCTCCTCGCCGTCGACCCCGTCCTCCCCGTCGCCGACGAGGCCGCCGACTGGGGTGCCGACCTCGTGGTCACCCACCACCCGTTGTTCCTGCGCGCCGTCCACGGCTTCGCGGCGACCACCCCGAAGGGCCGCACCCTCAAGCGGTTCGCCGATGCCGGCTGCGCCCTGCTGGCGGCGCACACCAACGCCGACCTGGCCGTGGGCGGGGTCTCCGAGGCGATGGCGGTGGCACTCGGCCTGTCGGGGCTGGCGCCCATCGCGACCGAGGCCGGGGCGTTGGCATGGTCGGCGGCCTCCGACGGCGAGGGCGAGCCGTCGGCCGGGACCGGCCGGATCGGGGACGTCGCGCCGACGACCCTGCGTGGCTTCGCCGGCCGGGTCGCTGCGGCACTGCCCGAGACCGCCCAGGGCGTGCGCGTGGCCGGCGACCCCGACCGGCCCGTCCGCCGGGTGGCGCTGCTCGCGGGTGCCGGTGACTTCCTGCTCGACACGATGGCTGCCAGCGACGCCGACGTGTTCGTGACCTCCGACCTGCGGCACCATCCGGCGATCGAGTTCGTCGAGAAGGACGGGCCGGCCCTGGTGGACGTGGCGCACTGGGCCGCGGAGTGGACCTGGCTGCCCGTGGTGGAGGCACGGCTGCGCGCCGCTCTCGGCGACGCGGTCGAGACCAGGGTCAGCACCCTGGTGACCGACCCCTGGACGTTCCGCGTCTGATCCTGCGGCCGGTCGTGTGCGCGAGGGCGATACGGTGGTCCTCCCGTGCCGCGCCCGCCGTCCGGGCCCGTTCCATCCGAGGAGCCGACGCTGAAAGCCGACCCGTCCGCCCAGCTCACGCTGCTGGAGGTCCAGGAGCTCGACTCCCGCGCCGACCAGTTGCGCCACCAGCGTGATCATCTTCCCGAGCTGGCCGAGATCGCCGAGCTCCGCCAGTCGCGCCAACGTCTCGAGGTCGAGCTGCGTGACGCGCGGATCCAGGTCGAGGACCTGACCGCCGAGCAGGAGAAGGTCGACGCCGATGTCGAGGCCGTCAAGGCCCGCCGCACCCGCGACCAGCAGCGCATGGACCAGGGCTTGATCTCCAACCCCAAGGACCTGGAGCGGATGACCCACGAGCTGGCCAGCCTCGAGCGCCGGATCGGCGACCTCGAGGACGACGAGATCGAGGTGATGGAGCGGCTCGAGGAGGCACAGACGCGGTTGGACTCGCTGACCAGCCAGGCCGCCGCGTCGGATCCGTCGGCTCGCCGACCTCGCCGATGCCCGGGACACCAAGACCGCCGAGCTCGACGCCCAGGTGGCCGAGCTCGCCTTCGCCGCGAGCCACTGGCCAGCGGACTCCCTGCCGACCTGACCCTCGCGCTCTATGACCGGCTGCGGTCCACCAAGGCCGGCATCGGCGCCGCCGAGCTGCGCGCTCGACAGTGTGGCGGCTGTCGGCTGAGCCTGGACTCCGCCGAGCTCGCCACCATCAAGGCCGCCCTCAAGGACGACGTGATCCGCTGCGAGGAGTGCCAGCGGATCCTGGTCCGCACCGCCGAGTCAGGATCAGACGCGGTGACCGAGATCCGATCGGTCATCATCGAGGCCGACGGCGGCTCGCGCGGCAACCCCGGCCTGGCGGCGTACGGCGCGGTGCTCAAGAACGCCGACACGGGCGAGGTGATCGCCGAGGACGGCACCACCATCGGCGAGGCGACCAACAACGTCGCCGAGTACTCCGGACTCCATCGCCGGGCTGCGGATGGCCGAGGAGTTCGCCCCGGCGCCGAGATCGAGGTCCGGAGCGACTCCAAGTCGTCGTCGAGCAGATGTCGGGCAACTGGAAGGTCAAGCACCCTCGATGCAGCCGCTCGCCGTCGAGGTGCGCAGGCTGGCGTGCCGTTCGGCACGACCTATGTGTGGGTGCCGCGTGAACGCAACAAGCACGCCGACCGGTTGGCCAACGAGGCGCCCGACGGCGCGGCACGGTGTCACCCTCGGTGGCGAGCCGCTGGCCGACCTGGCGGCCGACGATCCTGTCGAGTCGGCCGCGCCCGCCGCGCCGCCGCCGGCGGCGGTCTGCGCGGCTGGTCGCATCCGGGGGCAAGCTTCACGGCCGCCGATCCTGGTGCGCTACTCGGCGTGACCGCCCACACCGTCGAGAAGCGCTTCTCCGGAGTGGGCTCGCGAGCAGCAACTCCGGGCTGAGCGACGAGGGTCGCGCGCAGGTGCGGGCGACGGCCGACTGGCTCGCCCCGATCGCCGACGAGGTCGCGGCCGTGGTCGCCTCGCCGGCGCAGCGCGCCTGGGAGTCCGGGGAGATCCTGGCCGAGCGGTTCGGGCTGACAGCCGAACCCGAGCCGGGGTTCGCCGAGATGGAGTTCGGGGTCTGGGACGGCCTCACCTTCGCGGAGGTCGCCGAGCGGCACCGGGCCGATCTCGACGCGTGGCTGGGGTCCCTCGACGCACCGCCCGGCGTTCACGGGGAGTCCTTCCGGGTGGTGGAGAAGCGTGTGCTCGAGGGGCTGCAGCGGGTGATCGACCGTTATGCCGGCCGGACCGTCGTCGTGGCCAGCCACGTCACGCCGATCAAGACGCTGGTCGCCCACGCGCTCGAGGCGCCGCTGCAGGCGGTCTATCGGATGGAGCTAGCCCCGGCTTCGGTCACCGTCATCACCTGGTTCACCGGTGGCGCCGACCTGACCGAGCCCATGGCGAGCCTGCGGCTGTTCAACGGTCGGCCGACCGACGACGTCTTCCAGGCCAGCCTCCGCTGACCTGGCTCCGCGCGGACCGGGCGCGGCGGCTCAGTCGCCGGCCGCCGCCAGGATGACGCGGGCGAGGTTCGCGGGCTGCGTCAGCTGGGGCCAGTGGCCGCCGGGCAGGTCGACGTACTCGACCGAGCGGATGCTCGCGAGCTCGGCCAGCGACGGCTCGCCGCCCTCGACCCAGCCGCGGAGGTCGTCGGCGCGGTATTCGGGGCAGACCATGGTCACGGGCACGTCGTGGCGCCGGTCGTCGGTGAGCCGCACCGGTTCGGTGAGCACGCCCTCGGGCACGGGGATCGCCGCGGCATAGAAGGCGGCGAGCTGCTCGGGGGCGAAGTCGACGATGTTGGCCTCCTCGCCCATCGATGCCCAGTCGGGCATGGGGACCTCGCCGTTCTCGGCGGGCAGCCCGCTCAGGAGCGGGTCGCCGTCGTTGCCGGGGAAGCCTCCGATGTGGACGACGTGGGCGACCCGGCCGGGGCGGGCGTCGAGCGCGGCATGGGCCAGCGCGCAGCCGGCCGAGTGACCGACGAGCAGCACCGGCGCCGTCGCGTCGTCGAGGGCGTCGACGACGGCGCCCACGTGGTCGGCGAGGGTGATGCCCTGGCGGTCACTGTCCTGGGACTCCATGCCGGGCAGCGTGAGCGGGCGGCAGCGGTGGCCCGCCTCGGTCAGGATCGGCACGACCGCGTCCCAGGTCGAGGCGTTGAGCCAGAGGCCGGGAACCAGCACGATGTCCATCAGGGTGCTCCTCGCGATGCGTCGACGACGGGTCTGTGTCGAGGTTAGGACCCATCCCGGATGGTCGGCTTCCTGGTGCCGGGGCGATCAACCGATCTCGGTGACGATGACGTCCACGCGAGTGCCGTGGCGCTCCGCCGCGCCCAACTCGACGTCCCACCCGAGGGCGGACAGCACGTCGGCCAGCTCGCCAGGCGTGCGGGGGCTGTCGCCCTCCTCGAGCAGCGCCCGCACCAGCCGGCCCTTGGTCGCCTTGTTGAAGTGGCTGACGACCTTGCGCTTCCCTCCGGTCTCGTGCAGCACGCGAACGGTTGCCACGCGTCGCGCGAGGTCGCGCGGCGGCCGCCAGAAGGCGGCGTACGTCGTGGAGCGCAGGTCCAGCAGCAGCCCCGACCCGAGCGCTTCGAGCACCGCCGGTCCCAACGTGTCCCGCCAGACGCCCGCGACGGGGCCGACGCGGGGGAGGGTGACGTCGCCGGACAGGCGGTAGGACGGGATCCGGTCGGTGGGGCGCACGACACCGAACAGCGAGGAGGTGATCGCGACCCGGCTGGCCGCCCGACGGCGCGCCGCCGACGACAGGGTCGCGAGGTCGAGGTGGTCATAGAGGACACCGGTGTAGATCGCGTCGGCACGTGCGGTCGGCGCCGTACGCAACCCGGCGTTGCGGGCGACGAGATCCGCCTGGGTGGGGCCGAGGCCGAGCGTCGCCGCGGCGCGCTCGGGAGCCGTGGCACAGTGCTCGACCAGGGCGTCGAGGACCCGCTCGCGGGCGGCCGTGAGGCTGGCGAAGCCGAGGCCATCGAGATCGAGCGCCGCACCCCGGGAGGGGGTGGCCTTGCCTTCGCTCGGCGGCAGCAGGATCAGCACGGGCGCCAGGCTAGTGGCGTCCCAGCCCGCCGTCGCGGGCGGGTCCACGACCGCCGCGTCGTTAGGGTGTGCCCATGCCGAGCAGCCGCGTGATGCGACTCCGCCGGGTCGCCGAGGACAGCGTCGACGCCCGCTCGCTGCGGGAGGGCATCGCGGCCATCCAGGCCGAGCAGCAGGTGTCGCCGACGTTCCCTGGTGAGGTGGAGCGGGCCGCCGCCGCGGCCGCGGCGGAACCCCGGCTGCCCGACTTGGATCTCACCGACATCCCGCTCGTGACGATCGACCCCGAGGGCTCGATGGACCTCGACCAGGCGCTGCACGTCGCCCGCGACGGGGACGGCTATCTGGTGCACTACGCGATCGCCGACGTGGCGGCGTTCGTCGCGCCCGGCGACCCGGTCGATGTCGAGGCACGACGACGCGGGCAGACCTTCTATGGTGCCGACTCCAAGATCCCGCTCCACCCCAAGGTCCTCTCCGAGGACGCGGCGTCGCTGCTGCCGGACGTCGAGCGGCCCGCGCTGCTGTGGACCATCCGCGTCGATGCGGGCGGCGAGGGCACCGACATCCACGTCGAGCGGGCCCGGGTCCGGTCGCGGGCCAAGCTCGACTATGCCGGGGTCCAGCGCATGATCGACGACGGGACGGCCGACGAGTCGCTCCGGCTGCTGCGCGAGCTGGGGGAGAAGCGGCTCGCGCGCGAGGCCGCGCGTGGCGGCATCGACCTGCCGATGCCCGAACAGGAGATCGACATCGACGGCCCCGAGTGGCGGCTGGAGTTCCGCTCCCTGCTGCCGGTGGAGCGGTGGAACGCCCAGATCTCGCTGCTGTGCGGCTTCGGGGCCGCCTCCCTCATGGTCTATGCCCGGGTCGGTCTGTTGCGGACGCTGCCGCCGCCCGACCCGCGCGATGTGAAGCGCTTGCACCGCACCGCGCGAGCGCTCGGCATCGACTGGCCCGCGGAGCAGCTCTATCCCGACTTCATCCGGTCGCTCGACCCGCGGCGTCCGGCGCACGCCGCGATGGTGGTGGCATGCACGCGCCTGCTGCGGGGCAGCGGCTATGTCGCGTTCAACGGCGAGGTGCCGGCCCATCCCGAACACTCGGCGCTGTCGTCGGAATATGCCCACGTCACCGCACCGCTGCGGCGGCTGGTCGACCGGTTCACCGGCGAGGTGTGCGTCGCGCTCTGCGCTGGCACCGACGTACCGGCGTGGGCGCTGGAGGCCCTGCCCGACCTGCCCGACATCATGCGGGAGTCGACCCGCAAGGCCAACGCCTATGAGCGCGCCATCGTCGACCTCGTCGAGGCCGGCGTGCTCCAGCACCGCGTGGGTGAGACCTTCGAGGCGGCCGTCGTCGAGGTGGACGAGCAGGACGACCGCAAGGGCGACATCACCATCCAGGAGCCGGCCGTGGAGGCGCGGGTGCGTGCCGACACGCCGCTCCCGCTCGGCGCCGACGTCCGGGTTCGGCTCGTGGGCGCCGACCTGGCCACGCGCAAGGTCGAGTTCGCCCTGGCGTGACCGCGCTCGGTCAGCCGGGGAAGTGGCGCCACCTGCCTTCGGAGATCACCTCGACCTCGTCGCCGACGACGCGGATCGCGGTCTGCTCGTCGATCGCGTACGACGGCGTGCTCAGCTCGGCGGCCCAGCGCTCCGCATCGGCCATCGTGTTGGTCGGGAACGCGTCGAGGTGGGGGAAGATCGAGAACTCCACGAGCCCGAGCGTGCGGTCGTCCGGTGCCCCGGCCCACTCGACGAAGTCGTCGCCGATGCGCGGCGTCATCACCATGCTGCCGGCGCTCACGCCGACCCAGACCTTGTCGTCCAGCTCCGGCAGCAGGTCGACCAGCCCGGACTCGCGCAGCCAGTGGGCGAGATAGGTCGCGTCGCCGCCGTCGACCAGGAGGACGTCGGCCTCGCGCACCCACGGGATCCAGCGGTCCTCGCCGATGGTCGGTAGCGCCGTCAGCTCCAGCACGCCGAGTGACGCCCAGCCCAGGCCCGTGAACGGCTCGCGGCTCTCACCTGCCGCGATGAGCCCCTGCACCGATCTCGGGCCGCACATCGGATGGCCCCACTGTGCCGTCGGGATGACCAGCGCGTGCGACTGCTCGACCGGCTTGCCCAACAGCTCGACGAGCGCCGTCCGGATGCTCGGGTTGGTGACGCCCCCGGAGGTGAGCAGCAGCTTCACGTGGTCTCCTTGTTGGTCGGTTCGAAGGTTCGACCCTAGCCATCCGCGGAACCCCAACACCCACCTGCGACTGCCTCCGGCGTTGTCGGGCCTCGCCGTGTGAGCGACCGTTATCACCATCTGCCGCGGTGCCGTGGTCACGATCTCAGCGTTATAACGCTGAGATCGTGACCACAACGCCGCGGCAGTTGGTGTTGGTGGGGACCTTGCTGGTGGGGACCTTGCTGGTGGTTTGCAGCGGAGGGCGGAGGGCGGAGGGGCTGGCGTGTAGGCCGGGTTCTGTCCCCGGCGAGCCGGGGGGCGACCATCCATCTAGGACGACCGTTGCCGATCGCCTCGTGCGGTCTACCCGCGCACTCGGGCGGGCCGCCCTCGAACGTGCGCGCGCCACGCACCCGCAGGTGGGTGGCTTCTTGACCTTGCTCCTGGTGGGGTTTGCCGAGCCGCGCCGGTCACCCGGCGCGCTGGTGGTCTCTTACACCGCCGTTTCACCCTGACCGTCCGGCGAGCCGGACGGCGGTCTGTTCTCTGTGGCACTGTCCCGCAGGTTGCCCTGGGTGGGTGTTACCCACCACCACGCCCTGTGGAGCCCGGACCTTCCTCGACCCGCCTCTCGACGAGCCGCGGCCGCCCGGCCAGCCCCTCCGCGCAACCCAGGATAGGCGGACCGGCGGTCTCCGCACGAGGCCGGTGTAGTTTCGCGGCATGAGCGACGAGCCCGAGTTCTGGTTCTGCCTCACCCACCACCAGGTCGAGGGGAGGGACGGCTGTCGCAACCAGGACCGGCTCGGTCCCTATCCCAGCGCCGAGGCCGCCTCCCACGCGCTCGAGCGCGTCCAGGAGCGCAACGAGGAGTGGGACAACGACCCGGCCTGGAACGACGACAAGGGCGAAGCCGACGGCTGACCCCGGGCAGCCCCTGGGTCCGGTCGCGACGCGGCCGCGTCAGGGAGCCGTCGGTGAGATCCGCAGGATCCCGTCGTTGCTGCCGTTGTCCTGGGTGGCGAGCAGGTCGCCGTTGGGCGCGAGCGTCAGCGAGCGGAGCCGGCCGTACTGGCGCAGCGCCGCGGGGGTCCTGGCCTTCACGAACGTCCCGTCGGCGTCGAACCGCAGGAACACGACCCGGCTCGCCTTGAGCGCCGCCACCGCGAGGGTCCCGCGGAGCGAGCCCCACTGCGGGCCGGTCACGAACGTGATCCCGGACGTGGCGAGGGTTGGGAAGCCGGTGCTCCACTGGGCCTCGGTCTGGGGGCCGGGGAGGGACTGGTCGGTCATCGGGACCGACTCGTTGTAGCCCGGCACCGGGTTCCAGCCATAGTCGGCGCCGCGCAGCACCAGGTTGATCTCATCGTCGCGGTCGGGGCCGTGCTCGGCCGACCACAACGAGCCGTCGGCGCGCTGCGCCAGCCCTTGCACGTTGCGGTGACCGTAGTTGTAGACGTAGCGCTTGTTGCGGTTGTTGGCGTTGACGAAGGGGTTGTCCGGCAACGGCTTGCCGGTCATCCGGTCGAGCCGGAGGATCTTGCCGCCGAGGGACTTGAGGTTCTCGGGGTTGGTGCCGATGGCGGCGTCGCCCGTGCCGACGAAGAGCGCCCCGGTGTCGCGCTCGATGAGCAACCGGCAGCCGCCGTGGCGACCACTGGAGGTCGGGAGGCCCCCGAGCAGCTTGCCGCGCGAGAGCGCCTTGCGGCCGTTGGCGCTCAGCTTCCACGCCATCACGCGGACGTCATGACCGTTCTTGGTGAACCCGCCCTGGCAGGTATAGAACCGCCGGTTGGTCGTGAACGCGGGGTCGACGGCGATCCCCATCAGGCCGGTTTCACCCGAGACCCACACGCTGCTGCTGGGGAACGCCACGTTGTGCACGGCCTTGCCCTTGACGATGCGCACCTTGGCCGACTCGCGCTCGGTGAAGATCCAGCCCTCCGAGCCGACGGAGGCGACATCCCACACGTGGCTGTAGCCCTTGACCATGCGGGTGACCTTGAACGTCGGGATCTTGGCCGCCCGTGAGGGGGCCGGTGACGCCGCCGCGGTGGAGGAGGCGTCAGTAGCCCCGGTCGACGTGGTCGACGTCGGCGATCCTGCCGAGGCCTCGTCGTCGGCGGCGGGCGCCGAGCAGGCCAGCGACGGGCTCAGCACGAGGGCGGCGGTCGCGGTCAGTCCGGCGAGGGTCTGGGGCAGGGCGCGTCGAGACATGCACCTCAACGTACGCCGCGGCACCCACCCTCGCCAGGCAGCCGGTCCTGGCCTGGGACCGTCAGGGCTGGGGTCAGAAGGTGTGGTCGGGGCCCGGGAACGTCCCGGCGCGGACGTCGTCGGCATAGGCCCGCGCCGCCTCGAGGAGTACGCCGCGCACGTCGGCGTACTGCTTGACGAAGCGGGGGAGGCGACCCGACCGGAGCCCGAACGCGTCCTGCCAGACGAGCACCTGACCGTCGCAGCCGTTTCCGGCACCGATCCCGATGGTCGGGATGGCGAGCCGCTGGGACACCTCCGCGGCGACGTCACCGGGCACCATCTCCATGACGACCGCGAACGCGCCTGCCTCCTGGACGGCCAACGCGTCGCCGAGCACGCGTTCGGCGGACTCGCCACGCCCCTGCACGCGATAGCCGCCGAGGGCGTGCTCGCTCTGCGGCGTGAACCCGATGTGGGCGATCACCGGAATGCCGCCGCGGGTCATGGCCTCGATCTGGGGAGCCATCTCGCGGCCGCCCTCGAGCTTGACGCAGTGGGCGCCGCCCTCCTTCATGAAGCGGACCGCCGTGAGGTAGCCCTGCTCGGGGGAGGCCTGGTAGGAGCCGAACGGGAGGTCACCGACCACCATGGCGCGCTTCGCGGACCGGGACACGGCCCGCGTGAGCGGGATGAGCTCGTCGACGGTCACCGGGAGCGAGGTCTCGTTGCCATAGACGTTGTTGGAGGCGCTGTCGCCGACCAGCAGCAGTTCGATGCCGGCCTCGTCGAACACCTGGGCGGTGTACATGTCGTAGGAGGTGAGCATCGTGATCTTCTCGCCGCGCTCCTTCATCTCCCGCAGGTGATGGGTGCGGATCCGCTTGACGCCGGCCGAGGCGGGCGCGGCGCCCGTTCCGTACGGCGCCGGCGACTCGGCGGCCGGAGCGCTCGTGGGCTCGCTCATGCTCGTGCTCCCTGCTGCCCCGTCGGGGCCGTCATCTCGAGGCTCCTCTGATGGAGTCCCCGGACCGGAGGTCAACGCTAGCCGCCGGAAAGCCCACCCTCGCCACGGATGTGGTCGGCGTCACGCGCGTCGGCCGCGGTCAGTGGGCGCACAACCGGTCGGACGTTCCCTGGTGGGCCTCAGCAACGTCTGGAATGATGTCCCGGTGGATCACCTGGCGGAGCGCTGTTGAGCGTGCAGACGAGCGGATCCGCGGACTCGACCGCGACCGTGAGCGCTGCGCTCCGGCGTGCGCAGCAGGTCGCCGACGAGCTGGTCGCCCATGCCCAGGCCGAGGCCCAGGAGACCCTCGACCGGGTCCGCGAGCTCGAACGCGAGGCGGCCCGCCTGCACCAGGAGGCGCTGGCCGCCCAGCAGGCCGCCGAGCGCGACAACCGCGACGCCGAGGAGCACCTCGCCCGCGCCAAGGAGCAGGGTCAGGCCCTGATCCGCGATGCCGGCGAGCAGGCGGCGGTGTTGATGCAGACCGCCGGGCAGGAGCGCGAGAAGCTGCTGGCCGACGCTCGGGCTGCGGCCGGGGCCGAGCGGATGGCCGCCGACCACGAGCGACACGACGCCGAGCGTCACGCCGAGCAGATCGTGGCCTCCGCCCGCGCCCAGGCCGACCAGATCATCGCCGAGACCGACGCTCTCAAGGCCGCTCGCGCGGCTGAGCTCGAGGACCACGAGCGGTCCCGCCGGGCCGAGGCCGAGCGGGCCGCCCAGGTCCTCCTCGCCGAGGCGCAGACCGAGGTCAACCGGCTCCGCAGCGACGCGGAGGCGGCGGCGACGGCGGCGCTCGAGGCCGCCACCACCGAGGCCGCCCAGCTGCGCTCGGCCGCCGAGGTGCACCACACCCGGGTTGTACGCCAGGCCGACGACCACCTCGCCCACGCCCGGGCCGAGGCCGACCGCCAGCTCAGCGCCGCGGCCGAACAGACCGAGTGGACCAACGCGACGGTGGCCTCGCTGCTCGCGGCGACGCACGCCGAGATCGAGCGGGTCCGGGCCACCGCCCACCGCGACCTGGCTCAGGCTCTGGGTGCGCGCCGACGCGAGCTCCAAGCCGCGATCGGCCGGTCGGCGGAGCGGCTGCGCCAGCGCGCCGACGAGGCCCGGGAGCGCGCGGTCGAGCTGGAGGAGGCCGGCCACAAGGCCCTCGCCGCCGCCGAGCAGGAGGGTGACCTCATCCGCGAGCGCGCCCACGCCGACGCCGCCGCCGTCCGCGACGAGGCCGAGCGTCACCTCGCCGGCACCCACGAGACCGCCGCCGTCCGGATCGCGGAGGCCGAGGCGGGCGCCCAGGCGCTGCGTCAACAGGTGGCGGCCGAGGTCACCAAGGCCCAGCTCGACGCCCAACAGATCGTCAGCGCCGCTCACCAGCAGGCCGACGAGCTGCGCCTGGAGGCGGCTCGCCAGCGCGAGCAGGCCGCCCGCGAGGCCGACGACCTCGTCGCCGCCGCCCGCGTCGAGCTCGAGGGCCTGCAGCGTCGGCGCGACGCCATCGTCGAGGAGCTGGGCGGGCTGTCCGGCGTCATCTCGGCCCTCGCCGTTCCCGAGCCCGAGCACCCGCTCGTCTCCCGTTCGTCCACACCCCCCACCACCGAGGACGCCTCATGAGCATCGACAACACTCCCGACAGCCTCGGCCAGCCGGCCGGCCACGCCTCCTTCCGCCTCGTCCGGCGGGGCTATGAGCCGACCGAGGTCGACCAGCGCATCACCGACCTCATGAAGCAGGCCGGCGCCAGCCAGCAGCGCATCGTCGAGCTGACCGGCCGGGTGCGTGAGCTCGAGACCGCCCAGGCGCTGGCGGCGGATGCCCCCGCACCGACGGCCGCGCCGACGTTCGCCGACCTCGGTGCCCGGGTGGGGCAGATCCTCAGCCTCGCCGAGGACGAGGCCGCGGAGATCCGCACCAACGCCAAGGCCGACTTCGAGGACCGGCTCCGCGAGGCGGAGCAGACCGCCGAGCGGGTGAGGTCCGAGGCCGACGCCTATGCCCAGCAACGCCGCCAGGACGCCGACGTCGAGGCCAAGGCCCTGGTCGACAACGCCCACCGCCGCGCCGACGAGCTCCACGAGGAGGCGAAGCGCGACGCCGAGGCGCGCCGCGCCGAGGCCGACGCCCTCTATGAGGCGCAGCAGGCGAAGGCCGCCCAGGCGGCGGCCGACTTCGAGACCACGCTGGCCGAACGTCGCGACCGGGTCGAGCGCGAGTTCGCATCGCAGTTCGAGACGACCCGCAGCCAGCTCGACGAGGCCCAGGCCCACCTCGAGCAGACGCGCAACGAGGCCCAGCGGATCCGCAACGACGCCGAGATCGGCGGTCGCCGGCTGGTCGAGGACGCCCAGAAGGAGGCCGCCGAGATCGTCGCCCAGGCCCGGGCGCACGCCGATCGCCTCGCCGCCGAGTCCGACCGCGCCCTGGCCGCCGCCGCCCAGCGACGCGACAGCATCAACGCCCAGCTCGCCAACGTGCGCCAGATGCTGGCCACCCTCACCAACGTCTCACCCGCCGGCCTGCTCGCACTCGACGACGCGGTCGAGGCGGTGGAGGACGACGTCGCCGAGCTGGGCGAGCCCGTCGAGACCGAGGCGGAGGCCGACGGAGACCTCGACGAGGTCCCGGCCCAGCCGGCCGACGTCCAGGAGGACGGCGAGTCGCCCGAGGCCGGACTGGAGCACCACGACGCCGAGGAGCCGGCCCACCAGGGCTGATCGTCCTCAGGTCGTCGGTCGGTCCGGCCGGCTCAGCTCGGACCGCAGGCCGCCCAGCGCGGTGCGGTCGTCGGGGGAGTCCGCGTGTGGTCCGGCGAACCACGCGGCGTACTGCCCGATCTCATCCAGCCGCCATTCCAGGTCGAACATGCGCAGCAGGTCGGCGTCGGGCGGCGGTCCGTCGTACGCCGCCCGGAACGAGCCGCCGAGCGGAAGCAGCCCCGCCAGGTCGCGCTCACGGGGAGCGAGCTTGAGCGACTCGAGGTCGACGAGCAGGAGTCTGCCGTCGGCGGTCAGCAGCTGGTTGTGTACGCCGGGCTCGCCGTGGGTGGGCACCCACGTCGCGGGATCGGTGCGGGCGGCCAGCGACAGGTAGTCGGCGACCCATCGGGCGACGTCCACCAGGGCCGCGGCGACGAGTGCGCGGGCGGTCTCGCCGTGAGGGCCTTCCCGCCAGGGACTCGCAGTCAGGTCCCGCAGCCGGTCGGCGAGCTCGGGGCCGACCAGCGGCGCCCAGGCCGGCAGCTCGGCTGGTGGCGGGGCGGCATGGAGCCTCGCGACGAGCGGTGCCACCGCGGTCTCGTCCTCGGGTCGGCTCCCGCTGACCCAGCGCGTGACCGACAGGCGACCACCCGTGACGGCGACGGTGACATGGCCGAGGAGCGCCGGCAGGGGCGCGACGAGGAACTCCAGGCCGCCGTCGGCCAGCGCCGCACCGGCCCCATAGGCGCCTTCGAGGGAGGCCGCGGTGTGTCGGGGCGAGTCGAGGTCCACGGTGATGAAGAGCCGTTCGCTGCCGTGCTCCAGGGCGGCCCAGTGGTGGGCGCCGAAGCCGACCGGCAGATAGCGCACCGCCTCCACGGTGGGCGACCACTGCCGCCGTACGGCGTCGAGGACGACCGCATCGGAGGGCTCGGCCGGGGGGTGCTGCATGACCGGCAGGCTACGACGACGCTGCGCGCTGCCGTGGGAGGATCCAGCCGTGGACTTCTTCTCCGCCTATGCCCAAGGTTTCGTGCGCGTCGCGGCCTGCACCGTCCCCGTCGCGGCCGCGGACCCGATGGCCAACGCCGAGACGATCCTCGCGGAGGCCCGAGCGTGCCATGAGGAGGGCGTGGGGGTCGCGGTGTTCCCCGAGCTCAGCGTCAGCGGCTACGCCATCGACGACCTGCTGCTCCAGGACGTCCTGCTGGGAGCCGTCGAGGAGGCGCTGGAGCGGATCGTGGAGGCCTCGGCCGAGCTCACACCCGTGCTCGTGGTGGGCGCGCCGATCGTCGTCGGCAACAGGCTGCTGAACGGTGCGGTCGTCATCCAGGGAGGCTCGGTGCTCGGGGTGGCCCCGAAGTCCTATCTGCCGACCTATCGGGAGTTCTATGAACGACGACACTTCGCGCCCGGCGACGACCGGCGAGGGGAGTGGATCGATCTGCTGGGCGAGGAGGTGCCGTTCGGACCCGACCTGATCTTCGAGGCCGCGGACGTGCCGGGACTGCGGCTGCATGTCGAGGTGTGCGAGGACATGTGGGTGCCGGTGCCGCCGAGCGCCGAGGCCGCCCTCGCCGGCGCGACCGTGCTCGTCAACCTGTCGGCCAGCCCGATCACGATCGCGCGCGCCGAGGACCGCCGGCTGATGGTGCGCTCGGCCAGCGCCCGGTGCAGCGCCGCCTATGTCTATACGGCGGCCGGGCCAGGCGAGTCGACGACCGACCTGTCCTGGGACGGCCAGACGATGGTCTATGAGCTCGGCGACCTGTTGGCCCAGACGGAGCGGTTCCCCGACGGTCCGCGACGCAGCGTCGCCGACATCGACCTCGACCGGATCCGCCAGGAGCGGCTCCGACAGGGCACCTTCGACGACAACCGGCGCACGCTCGGCATCACGACGCTCAGCGACGCGCCGGGCCGGACCTTCCGGACGGTGGGGTTCGAGCTCCAGCCGCCGGAGAACGACATCGGCCTGCGCCGACACGTCGACCGCTTCCCCTTCGTGCCCGATGACCCCGAGCGGTTGGCCCTCGACTGCTATGAGGCCTACAACATCCAGGTGTCGGGTCTCGAGCAGCGACTGCGGGCGATCGGCTCGCCCAAGGTCGTCATCGGGGTCAGCGGCGGCCTCGACTCCACCCACGCCCTGATCGTCGCCGCCCGCGCGCTCGACCGGCTCGGCCGGCCCCGCTCCGACATCCACGCGTTCACGATGCCGGGATTCGCCACCGGCTCGGAGAGCAAGGACCGGGCCACCAGGCTCGCGACGTCCCTGGGGGTGACCTTCGAAGAGCTCGACATCCGGCCGGCGGCCCGCCAGATGCTGGCTGATCTCGGCCACGCCTTCGCCGGCGGTGAGCCGGTCTATGACGTGACCTTCGAGAACGTCCAAGCGGGTCTGCGCACCGACTACCTCTTCCGGCTCGCCAACCATCGGGGCGGCATCGTGCTCGGCACCGGCGACCTGTCCGAGCTTGCGCTCGGGTGGTGCACCTATGGCGTGGGCGACCAGATGTCCCACTACAACGTCAACGCCGGTGTGCCCAAGACGCTGATCCAGCACCTCATCCGGTGGGTCATCGCGTCGGGCCAGTTCGAGCACGACACCAACGCCGCGCTCCAGGACATCGTCGAAGCCGAGATCACCCCGGAGCTCGTGCCGCACGAGGAGGGTGCTCGCCCGCAGGCCACCGAGGACTCCGTCGGTCCCTATGCCCTCCAGGACTTCACGCTCTACCAGGTGCTCCGCTGGGGCATGCGGCCCACCAAGATCGCCTTCCTGGCCTGGCACGCCTGGCACGACGCAGCGGCGGGTGCGTGGCCACCCGGGTTCCCCGACGACCGCCGGTCGGCCTACTCCTTGGCCGAGATCCACCACTGGCTGGAGGTCTTCATCCGGCGCTTCTTCGCCAGCCAGTTCAAGCGGTCGGCGCTGCCCAACGGCCCCAAGGTCAGCCCCGGCGGAACGATGAGCCCTCGCGGCGACTGGCGGATGCCGTCGGACGCCGGCCCGGGCGCCTGGCTGGACGAGCTCGCTCAGATCCCGGTGGACGCTTGACCCTGACACGGTGTCAGGCCCTGCACTGGAGCAGTCATGTTGACCATCGGAGAGTTCGCCCGCTACGCCGGCCTGTCGGTGCGCATGCTGCGCCACTACGACGGGCTCGGCCTGCTCACCCCGACCGAGGTCGACCCGCACTCAGGCTATCGACGCTACGACGAGGCTCTGCTGCCTCGCGCGCACCAGATCGTGGCCCTGCGTGAGCTCGGGTTCGGCCTGGCCGAGATCGGTGAGCTGGTCGCCGGTGACCTCCAGGACCTGCGCAGGCTCCTGGCGGACCGCCGTACGGCGTTGAGCAGCCAGATCGCGGCGGACGCCGCCCGGCTCGCTGAGGTGGAGCGGCGGCTCCGACTCATCGAAGGAGGAAGCGAGATGGAGTTCGTCGAGAAGGACCTGCCCGCACTGACCGTGCTCAGCCGCACCGCGGTCGTCGACGACACGACCCAGGTCGGGTCCGTGATCGGCCCGATGTTCGTGGAGCTGGCCGAGCAGCTGGCCGAGGCCGGCGACCCACCTGCCCACCCGGGCGTGGCCTGGTATGAGGCCGAGGGCGAGCGGCTGCGGGTCACGGCGGGCTACCTGGGCAAGAGCGTCGTCCCGGAGGGCTCCGCGGTGCGTGAGCTGCCAGCACAGCCGCGGGCGATCACGACGGTCTATGTCGGGGCCATGGCCGGCATCGGCCAGGCCTGGCAGGAGCTCGCCGACCACGTCCGTCGGTCCGGCCTGGAGTTCGCCGGGCCCTGTCGCGAGCTCTACCACGACGTCCAGGGGCCCGAGGAGACCTGGGTCACCGAGCTGCAGCAGCCGGTCGGCTGACGGCGCGCGGGCCTGGACGGCGGCTCAGCTCAGGCGCTTCGCCGTGGGCCGGGCCTCGCGGAACGGCTCGAGGTAGGCGACCAGGGTCGCGACCTGGTGCTCGTCGAGCAGCGTGTTGCGCGTGAACAGCTCGGCGGGATCGTCGAGCAGCCCGGGCTCGAGGAGCAGCGCCGGTCCAGGTTCCGCCAGGCCTGGACTGGTGCGGCCCATCGCGGCAAGGGCCATCGCTCGGTAGAGCGGTCCCCACACGATCTCCGGCGACTGCATGACGCTCGCCTCAGCCAGCGCCCCCGCCGGGTCACCGGCGACGAGCCGCTCGACGGCCAGGTGGTCGTGCATATAGCCGGGGTGGCTGGGATGAAGCTTGAGCGCCTCGCGCAGCAGGGCCGCTCCGCCGGGCAGGTCGCCGGCGAGGGCGAGGATGCTGCCGGCGCTGATGACCGTCGTCGGGTGCCACGGAGCGCGCGCCGCGGCCTGCGTCGCGTGCAGCCGAGCCACCTCCCACTGGTGACGACCGAGCGCCACGGTGGCCAGGACGCACAGGGCGAGGGAGTTGTCGGGCTGCGAGGCCAACGACTCGCGGGCCAGTGCCTCGGCCTCGGCGAGGTCGCCGTCACGGTCCTCGCTGAGGTGTCGGAACGCCCGGTTGGCCAGGGCGGACGCGTGGTAGATGACCGTGAGCCACGGTCGCGGACCGGTAGCCAACGACTGCCGCAACGCCTTCTCGGCCGCCAGCACCGTGGGCCCGTCACCGGTCTCGAGGAACCGGTGGAATGCCGCGCGGGCCTCGAAGTCCTGGGCGCTGACGTGGCCCGGGGGTGCCTCCTTGCTCTGCCTGGCGACGACCCCGGTCAGGTCGCCCAGCTCGCCCGCGACGCTGCCGACCCACGCGTCCTCGAGATCGGTGCCGTTGAACCTCGCCGGGTCCGCGGTCTGTGACACCGACCAGACGACCTGACCCGTGTCGCCATCGGTGAGCCGCGCCGACAGCCGCAGCGCCGCTCCTTCGAGCACGGCCCGGCCCTGCAGGATGAACCTGGCGCCGGAGTCGACCCCGATGCGGCGGGGGTCATCGGACGACGAGCCCACCGGACCGATCACGCGGAGGGCGGGGAACGTCGCCAGTCGGTGGGTGAGGGAGTCGGTCAGCGCCGCGGCCACGATGGTGGCGTCGGTGCCGCCGAGGGCCTCGAACGAGACGATGACGAGCCCGGGCTCGAGCGGCATCGAGGCGGGCGGGCGCTGCTGAGGTGTGAAGGTCGGCCGGTAGCGGCCGGCCGGGAGTGCGATCCGGATGGCGTCGTCACGACCCTCGGCCGTGTAGTAGTCGTCGAGGCTGCGGCGCACGCGTGTTGCCTGCACGCGCACCGATGCGTCGAACCGCCCGTCGAACTCGCCCCCCCGATCGAGGGCGTAGCGGCCCACGATCCGCTCCGACAACCGTCCGCCGCGCCCGGCGAGCGTCTCGGTCACGACATAGGAGAGGAAGTCGCGGGACCGGCCCGATCCTCGGAAGGCCTCGCTCGCCAGGATGCGGCGAAGCGCGGACATGGCGGCCGCGGCGACCTCGGGGGAGGGTGGCTGGGCCGAGGCCTGCTGCCCTGCGTTGCCCGTCATGGTGCCTGTCCCCTGGTCCCTTGCGTGGGAACGAGGCTAGCGAACTGCCCAGCGGGTCGTGTCACATGACCGAAACACGAGTCGGTCATAGTGGGCGCATGGGTAAGCAGGAAGACTTCGTCCTCCGGGCACTCGAGGAGCGCGACGTCCGGTTCGTCCGGCTCTGGTTCACCGACGTGCTCGGCTCGCTGAAGTCCGTGGCCGTCGCACCCGCCGAGCTCGAGGGCGCGTTCGACGAGGGGATCGGCTTCGACGGCTCGGCGATCGAGGGGTTCACGCGCATCTATGAGGCCGACATGCTCGCGCGCCCCGACCCGTCGACGTTCCAGATCCTGCCCTGGCGCGAGGAGGGGCCGGCGACGGCCCGCATGTTCTGCGACATCGTGATGCCCGATGGGAGTCCGTCGTACGCCGATCCGCGCCATGTGCTGAAGCGCACGCTCAGCGCGGCGGCCGAGAAGGGGTTCACCTTCTATACCCACCCCGAGATCGAGTTCTATCTGTTCAAGGACGGTCCGACGCCCGGCGCCGAGCCCGTGCCGGTCGACCAGAGCGGGTTCTTCGACCACACCCCCCAGTCGATGGGGGCCGACTTCCGGCGCGAGGCCATCACGATGCTCGAGGCCATGGGCATCTCGGTGGAGTTCAGCCACCACGAGGGTGGGCCCGGCCAGCAGGAGATCGACCTTCGCTACGCCGACGCGCTCAGCACCGCCGACAACATCATGACCTTCCGGACGGTCGTTCGTGAGGTGGCGCTCAGCCAGGGCATCTGGGCGACCTTCATGCCCAAGCCGTTCACCCAGCACCCCGGCTCCGGCATGCACACCCACGTGTCGTTGTTCGAGGGCGACCACAACGCGTTCTTCGAGGCCGGCGCCGAATACCAGCTCTCCAAGACGGCCAAGCAGTTCATCGCCGGGATCCTCACCCACGCCAGTGAGATCACCGCCGTGACCAACCAATGGGTCAACTCCTACAAGCGGCTCATGGGCGGCGGCGAGGCGCCGCCCGGCATCTGCTGGGGTCACAACAACCGCTCGGCGATGATCAGGGTGCCGATGTACAAGCCCAACAAGGGCAACTCCACCCGCATCGAGCTGCGCACCGTCGACGCGGCGTGCAACCCCTATCTCGCGTTCGCCGTCGTGCTGGCTGCCGGCATGAAGGGGATCACCGATGGCTACGAGCTGCCGCCCGAGGCCGAGGACGACGTCTGGTCGCTGACCGAGCGCGAACGGCAGGCGCTCGGTATCGAGCCGCTGCCCCGCAACCTCTATGACGCGATCTCGATCGCCGAGAAGTCCGAGCTGCTCGCCGAGACCCTCGGAGAGCACGTTTTCGAGTTCTTCCTGCGCAACAAACGAGCCGAATGGGCGGAATATCGGATTCAGGTGTCGGCCTTCGAAAGAGACCGTATGCTGCCCGTGTTATGAGCATTCCCGCGCTCGGCGTGGAGAGGATCATCGGCTATCCCCGCGCCTTGGTCGAGCCGCTGCTGTGGCTTGCTCTCGTCACCGGCGGCATGTGGCTGATGGTCGCGTTCGACATCCGTCGGGGCCTCGCCCCGGGTGCCGACGTCCCGGGTCAGCTGCCCACGCTGGCGGCGGCCCTGTCACTCGTGCTGCTCATCAACGCCAGCGCAGCCCTCGTCCTCCAGGCGCAGTCGGGCTGGGCCAGCCGTGGCGTCGCGGTGGCGGCCGGACTCGGTCTCGGCATCTCTGCGTGGGGCCTGACGATGGTCAGCAACCTCGACCCCGGCCTCAAGCACTTCCTCTTCTGGGGCAGCATCAGCACGGGCGGCCTGCTCGTGGCCCTGTCGCTGACCCGGTGGCGCTACCACGACACCAACGCCCCCAAGGTGCTGCCGGGGAGTTTCGCGCTCTCGGTCGTCGGGCTGCTGGGCATCGGCGCCATGGTGCTGATGTGGGTCTCCTACCGCGCCTTCGACCTGGGGCTCGCTGCCAACGCTCCCGGCGAGGTCACCGGGTGGACCTCGCTGGTCCCGGCCCTCGCGCTGCTCGCCGGCGTCTTCTCCGCGATGGCTGCGGTGTGGCGGCGTTACTGGTGGTGGGCCGCCGGCCTGCTCGGCGTCTCGGTCGTCATCGCCGAGTTCGCGCTGCTCGCCGTCAACTGACCCGGTCTGCGGCCGGTCTCGGCGTGCACAGGCAGTAGGTTCGTCCCTGTGTCTGCACGCATCCTGGTCATCGAACACGAGCCCGACGACCCGCCGGCGTGGTTCGGCGTCTGGTTGCAGGACGCCGGCTGCGACCTCCACGTCAGCCAGCCCTGGGCCGGCGACGTCCTCCCGAGCGACCTGTCCGGCCATGACGGATTGCTGGTCATGGGCGGCTGGATGAGCGCCCACCACGACGACGAGATCGCCTGGCTGACCCCCGTCAAGCAGCTGATCCGTCAGGCCCATCGTGACGGCGTCCCGACGTTGGGGATCTGCCTGGGGCACCAGGTCGCGGCCGTGGCCCTGGGTGGCCAGGTGCACAAGAACCCGCTGGGCCAACAGGTGGGTCTGACCGAGGTGGGCTGGCTGGACAAGGCGGCCGAGGACCCGCTCTTCGGGGCGGTCGCCACCCCCCGGCTGGGCATCCACTGGAACTCCGACATCGTCACCGAGCTCCCACCAGGTGCGGTGGAGCTGGCCCGTGCGCCGCGTGGCGAGGTCCAGGCCGCCCGGTTCGGTGAGGTGATGTGGGGCGTCCAGTGGCACCCCGAGATCGACGAGCCGCTCCTGCGCCGGTGGGCGGCCGACGACCCGGTGAGCCCGGCCGAGAACGGCCTCGTGATCGAGGACGAGCTCGCCCGGGTGGCAGCGGCCCGTGCCGAGCTCGACGACGCCTGGCGCCCCCTCGCCTCGCGGTTCGCGGAGATCGTGCTGCGCCGATGACCCGCGAGGTCGACGCGCTCAGCCGCCAGAACCTGCTGCGGCTCGGGTTCCGCGATCCGTCCCGGGCCCGGGACGAGCTGGACCGGCTCGACGATGCCGCCGAGCCGCTGTTGGCGATCCTCGCGCGCACCGCCGACCCCGACCAGGCGCTGACCGGTCCGCTGCGGCCGGCGGACGCTGCCCGGACCGCCACCGGGCTCGATCCGACGCCCTCGTCGACGACGAGGGCACGGCCATGCGGACCCTCGGTGCGCTGGGCGCGAGCCAGGCTCTCACCGACCATCTCGTGCGCCACCCCGAGCAGTGGCACGAACTGCGGGACCCGACCTCGGCGCCACTTCCGCCTCGCGGCGTACAGCCAGTTCCGCGGCGCGTTCGCCGCCGTGGGCGCGACCCCGGGGATCCTCGCCTCGACGGCGAGCCTCGGCGCGCTCGGCCCGATGCGCTCCAGCGGAGTACCGGCGGCACCTGCTCGACTCGCCCCACGCGACCTCGCCCACCACCTGGGGGTCGATGACGCCGCCGGGGAGCCTCGCCGACCTGGCGGCCGGCACGCTCGACGCCGCCCTGGCGATCGCCCGCGAGCGCGTGGGGCCGACCGCGTCGTCGGCGCGGCTGGCGGTTATCGCGATGGGCAAGGCGGCGGTCACGAGCCTCAACTACGTCTCCGACGTCGACGTCATCTTCGTGGGCCGAGCCGGCCCAGGGGGCCGGAGGAGACACCGGCGCTCAAGGTGGCCACCCGCCTGGCCGCGGCCCTCATGCAGGTCTGTTCCGACCAGACCTCCGAAGGCACGATCTGGCCGGTGGACGCGGCCCTGCGCCCCGAAGGCAAAGCAGGACCTCTCGTGCGCACGCTCGCCAGCCATCGCGGCTACTACGAGCGGTGGGCCAAGACGTGGGAGTTCCAGGCCCTGCTCTAAGGCTCGCCTGGTCGCTGGCGACCTCGCCCTCGGCCGACCGCGGCCATCGTGTCGCCCCTGGTGCGGAGCGTCGCCGAGCGCGACAACTGGTCCAGGACGTCCAGGCGATGCGCCGCCGCGTGCTCGAGCACATCCCGGCCCGTGAGGCCCTACGCTACCGCCGCCGGGCGAGGGCGGGCTGCGTGACGTCGAGTTCGCCGTCCAGCCTGCTCCAACCTGGTCCACGGTCGCGCCGACGACGCCATCCGCGCTCCGGCGACCTGAGCGCGCTGGCCGAGCCTGACCCGGGGCGGCTACATCGGCCGCGAGGACGGCGAGGCGATGAGCGCGGCCTATGCCTTCCTGCGCTGCTCGAGCACCGGCATCCGCCTGCGACGCCTGCGGCGCGACGGCGTCGTGCCGGACGACGAGGAGTCGCTGCGCCGGCTGGGTCGCTCGCTCGGCTTCCTCAAGGATCCGGTCGAGTCATCGACAAGGCCTGGAGCGACCATCGGCGCGAGGTCCGCCGGCTGCATCGAGAAGTTTACCGGCCGTCCGCTGCTCAGCGCGGCGGCCCGATCCCCGGAGAGGGGGCCCGCCTTCGGCCGAGGCCGCTGGCAATCGGTTGGCGGCCCTGGGCTATCGCCAGGACCTGGCGGCAGCGCTGCGTCACCTCGAGGCGCTCACCACCGGTGTTCCTCGACGGCCGCGATCCAGGACGCTGCTCCCGGTGATGCTCGAGTGGTTCGCGGATGCGCCCGACCCCGACGTGCTCGGCTTCCGCAAGATCAGCGAGTCGCTGGGTCGCACCCACTGGTACCTCAAGACGCTGCGCGACGAGGGCGAGGTCGCCGAGCGGCTGGCCCGGATCCTGGCCACGTCACGCTATGTCACCGACCTGCTCCAGCGGGAGCCCCACGGCGTCCGGCTGCTGGGTGAGGACCTGGCGCCGCTGCCCGTCGAGGCCGTGACTGCTGAGATGCAGGCCGCGGCGCGGCGCCAGGTGTCGAGTGACGACGCGGTCAAGGTCGTGCGCGGGATCCGTCGGCGCGAGCTGTTCCGCATCGCCGCCGCCGACCTGCTGGGACTCACCGACGTGGCCGACACCGGCGCCGCCCTGTCACGGCTGACCGACGCGACGCTCGAGGCGACCTTGGAGGTGGCCTTGCGTGAGGCGTGTTGGCAGCGTGAGCTCGAGGACCCACCGGTTCGACTCGCGATCGTCGCCATGGGGCGCTACGGCGGCTTCGAGCTCTCCTATGGCAGTGACGCCGACGTCATGTTCGTCTTCGAGACCGTCGAGGGCGCCGACCCGACGGTGGCCACCGAGGTCGCGATGGCGGCCTGCAACACCCTGCGGGGGCTGCTGTTCGCCCCCGGGACAGACCCGGCGCTCGTGGTCGACGCCGACCTGCGCCCCGAGGGGCGCAAGGGTGCGCTGGCGCGGACCCTCGACGCCTATGCCGCCTATTACGCGAAGTGGTCCAAGGTGTGGGAGTTCCAGGCCCTGCTCCGTGCCGACGCCGTGGTCGGCGACCCTTCGCTCCGCGCGCGCTTCACCGAGCTCATCGACCCGCTGCGGTTCCCCGCGGAGGGCCTCGCGGAGACCGACATCCGCGAGGTACGCCGGATCAAGGCCCGGGTGGACAAGGAGCGATTGCCGCGGGGCGCGGACCCGCACACCCATCTCAAGCTCGGACGGGGCGGTCTCGCGGACGTCGAGTGGACCGTCCAGCTGCTCCAGATGCGCTATGCCGGACGTCATCCGGAGCTGCGCAGCACCCGCACCTTGGAGTCGCTGTTCGCGGCCCGTGACGTGGGCCTGGTCTCGGCGGAGGACGCCGACACCTTAGCCACCGCCTGGCGCACGGTGAGCCGGCTCCGCAACGCGATCACCCTGGTGCGGGGCAAGAGCAGCGACCAGCTGCCCCGCGACCCGCGGGAGCGCGCCGCCGCCGCCTCGGTGCTGGGCTATCCCCACGGCGAGTCCGACCGCATGGTCAACGACTACCTCCGGGTCACCCGGAGGGCGCACGACGTCGTCGAGCGGGTGTTCTGGAGCTGAGCCGCTCAGGCAGGCTGCGCAGGGGGACCCGACCCAACCGATCAGGAGGATGACGCATGACCGAGCTCGAGGACCGGTTCCGGCGGGCCTATCGCGCCTGTACGACCTTCCCGCTGGGGCGCGGGCCGGAGGGTCCGGCGGCATCGTTCCGTCGGCTGGCCGAGGCCGCCGACGAGCTGGGGCTGGACGAGGAAGCGGACGTCTATGGCGAGCGCGGACCGGTCGAGCGGCTCGAGCGCGAGGTGGCTCGACTGCTCGGCAAACCCGATGCGGTGCTGTTCGTCAGTGGGGTGATGGCCCAGCAGGCCGCCCTGCGGGCGTGGTGCGACCGCACCGGAACGCGGCGCGTGGCCCTGCCCGACCTCTCGCACCTGCTGGTGCACGAGGAGGACGGACCTCGTCGCGTCCACGGCTTCGAGGTCGAGCTGCTGACGGTGGGGCGCGAGGTGGCCACCGCGGCACACCTCGACCGCATCCCGGGCCGACTGGGCGCCGTCCTGGTCGAGCTGCCGCTGCGGGACGCCGGGTGCCTGCTCCCCACCTGGGACGAGCTGGTCGCCCTGTCGGAGGCGGCGCGTCGCCGTGGGGTGCCCCTCCACGCCGATGGTGCTCGCATCTGGGAGAGCCAGCCCTTCTATGACCGACCGCTCCCCGAGATCGCCGACCTGGTGGACAGCATCTATGTCTCGCTCTACAAGGGGCTGGCCGCGCCCAGCGGTGCCCTGGTGGCTGGCCCGGAGGACCTGACCGCCGAGCTCAGGGTGTGGCGTCGACGGCTGGGCGGCACGCTCTATCGGATGACCACCCAGGCCGTCGGTGGGCTCGTCGGCCTTCGCGACGCGCTCCCGCTGATGGGGGAGTACGTCGCCTCGGCTCGCCGGCTCGCCACGGCCCTGGAGGGCCGCGGCTTCCGGTGCACCCCGTCACCGCCTCACACCAACACCTTCTTCGTGCACGCCGAGGGGGACGCGGAGACGCTGACGCAGCGCCTCGTGGCCCGGATGGAGGCCGACCGGGTCGCCGTCGGCTCCCCATGGCGCCCCGCCGACGTGCCGGGCTGGGCCGTGACCGAGGTGGCCGTGGCGGCAGTCGTGAGCGCCCAGCTGGCCGAGGAGGTGGCCGACCGGCTGCGAGGGGCGGTCGACGCCTAAGGTGTCGTCGAAGTTAAAACCGTCTCAACGAGCCGTGAACCATGGTTGTCACCCAGGTTGCCTGGGTACCCTCGCATGTCACACCCGAGAGAAGGGCCGTCATGACCCCACGCTTCGTCCGCGTCGCCCTGCCGGCGGTCGTCGTCCTGGCCAGCGTCACCGCGACGCTGAGCGCGCCGGCGTCAGCCGCGTCCAAGGGCGACGACGTCTGGGTCCGATTCGAGGGTGCCAAGCCGCGCCACGCCATCGTCCGCCTCGGCAACGCGGGCACGGCTCCGGTCTCGGTCAAGGTGGTGCGCAGCAACGGCGGACGGCTGGTCGCCCGGCAGGCCAAGAACACCCGCTCGCGGGTCGCCGACTTCCCGGCCTATGCCGGCGGGCCGAGCGCGCCGCACGCCGTCGTGGCCGTCGTCAACGGCAAACGTGACCGGTTGGCGCCGCGCACCTCGGCGTTCTCGTTCGGCGTCGACTTCAAGATCGACGCCGCGGCGATCGCCGCTCGCGACGACGGCAACAACCTGATGCAGCGCGGCTACTTCGGCAGTCCGGCCCAATACAAGCTCCAGGTCGACAAGGACGTCATCGGCTGCCGGATCAAGGGTCAGCAGGGGGCGGTCTTCCTCACGGCCGACACGCCCGTCGACCCGGCGAAGTGGTACCGCGTGCGGTGCTCGGTGACCCCCGCCGCCGATGGGCCGGACACCGTGCGGCTGCAGATCAGCACGCTCGGGGCGCGGGGTCGTGCGCACCTGCTCGAGGACCACAGCGCCATCGTCGAGATCGGTCGGCTCAACTTCCCCCGGGCGCGCCCGCTGGCGATCGGCGGCAAGCTCAAGGACAGCCTGCTGATGCCCGCGCGGGTCGAGCAGTTCAACGGGCTCCTCGACAACGCCTTCTTCCGCCTGGGGTGACCTGATGCGGAGCACACGGGGGTGGCTCGGGCTCGGGGCAGCCGGGACCGCGGCGATGCTGGGGCTCGTCCTGGTGACGTCGCCCACCGAGGCGGCCACGAGCAGCGACCAGGTCTGGCTCGACTTCGAAGGCACGCCGCCCGGAGACGACATCACCTCGCTGTCCAACGTCGGCAGCGCCAACGTCTCGATCACCGTGGTGACGGCGAACGGTGGCCGGCTGCGGGCGCGACACGTCAAGACGACGGACTCACGCGTCGCGGACTACCCGTCCTATGACGGCCGCAGCAACGGCCCCCGCGCCGTGGTGTCGATCCTGCCGACCGGGGGAGGCGACGAGCTCGAGCCGCTCGCGGCGCCGTTCCGGTTCGGCGTGGATGCCCGACTCGACACCAAGAATCAGGGAACCTCCTCCGACGACGGCAACAACCTGATCCAGCGCGGACTGTTCAGCGACGCCGCGCAATACAAGATCCAGGAGGACTCGCGCACGTTGAGCTGTCGGGTCAAGGGCGAGTCCGGTGCCCTGATGGTCGCCTCCACGGTGCGTCCTCAGCCGAAGACCTGGTATCGCATCCGCTGCGCCCGCAACGTCGTCAGCGGGGGAGACCGGCTGATGATCGCCGTCCGAACGATCCGAGGCCCGGGCTCCTTCGGGCCGGTGACCAAGACCTGGTCGACGACCGGGGCCATCGGATCGCTGAGCTTCTCCGCCTCGACCCCGCTGTCGGTGGGCGGCAAGCTCACGGGCCCGGCCGCGATCCATCCGGCCTCCGACCAGTTCAACGGCATGCTCGACAACGCCTATCTCCACGTGTCCTGACCTCGGCAGGTCGGCCCCGTGGGCGGCCTGTGGTTGGGTGGGTGGATGCAACGACGCCTGACGATCATCACCGGAGGCACGCGCGGCATCGGGGCGGCCACGGCGGCCCGGCTGGCGCGCGACGGGCACGACCTGGTGCTCGGCTATGCGCGGGACGTCGACGCGGCTGCCGAGACGGCGCGGGCGGTGGAGGCGGCGGGTGGTCGCTGCCTCACGGTGGGTGCCGACATCACCACCGACGAGGGGATCGAGACCTTGTTCGGGGCGGCGGCCGGGCTCGGTGTGCTCACCGGGCTGGTCAACAATGCCGGGGCGACCTTCCAGATCGCGCCGTTCGCCGACACGCCGGCCGACGTCGTACGACGCACCATCGACCTCAACCTCACCGCCGCGCTGCTGTGTGCGCGAGCGGCCGCCCGCGTGATGAGCAGGTCCCGCGGTGGCGCGGGTGGGGTGATCGTCAACGTGTCGTCGGGCGCCGCCACGATCGGCTCACCGGGGGAGTATGTCCAATACGCCGCCAGCAAGGCCGGCATCGACGCGCTCACCCTCGGGCTCGGCACGGAGCTGGCCCCCGACGGTGTCCGCGTCGTCGGCGTGGCGCCCGGCCACATCCGCACGCGCATGCATGCCGATGCGGGCGAGCCCGGCCGGCTGGAGCGGGTGGCACCGCTGATCCCGATGCGGCGCCCCGGCGAGCCCGAAGAGGTCGCCGAGGCCATCGCCTGGCTGATGAGCGAGGAAGCGTCCTATGTCACCGGCACGACCCTGCGGGTCGCGGGCGGACGCTGAGGCCGGCCGTTGGCTGAGCCGGGGGCAGCGGTGGGTCAGCTGCCGGTGTGGGAGATCTCGGGGCTCATCGCCCCGCTGAGGTCGACGGCGCGGGTGTCGATGTCGGCACGGTGCTCGTCCCACTCGACGAGGAACGCGAAGTCACGCACGTCGTCGTGGGCGATCTCGTGGCGCTCCAGCGTCGCGAGGACGGCATCGCGGCAGAGGTTGTAGCGGATCGGCTCCTCGGCGAGGCCATAGACGCGCACGTCGTTGTCGACGGTGGCGAAGCCGTTCTCGGTGGCGATGATCTTCTCGCCGGTCAGCGAGACGCGCACGGTCGCCGGCTGGTGGTGGTCGTCGGGGAGGTGGCGCACGCTCACGATCACGCGGGTGGCGCGGATCGGAGGGTGGTCGTTGAACGCCCGCAGCGGGACGTCGATCTGGTAGACGTCGGTGTACGACGATTCGAGGTGTTGGAGCTCGGACACGACTCCATGCTCCTCCCGGGTCGCCACCGCCCCGGCACCGGTGGTCCATGAGCGTGGTGGCCGTCTCACCGGGCGGTGCCCTTGGTCGTCGGCGGCTCAGTCGCCGTCTGTTGGCATCGCGCACGCAGGCGTGCCGCCGGGCAGGTGGTGGCGGTGGGCGGAGACCCAGGCATAGACCCGGCTCGCCAGCGGCGCGACGATCGGCGCCAGCACGACCCGCCCCGCCCAGCGGACGGGCGTGCGCCGTGACCCGAGGAGGGCGTGGCCGATGGCCTCGTGACCGGCCCAGGTCCGCGCGCCGTCGACGAGCTGCACCTGCGTGGCCGCCGCCTCCGGCGTCAGCCCCACCGCAGCCAGATCGAACCGTTGCCACGGCGCGATCTCCACATCGCAACCCAGCCGCACCGCCCACGCGGCCGATCGGGTGCAGAACCCGCAGTCACCGTCGAACACGAGCACCGGCCTCACCCCGTCGACCGTACCCACCCGCCGAAGTGGCAGGTTCGGCCCACCGAAGTGGCAGGTTCGGCCCGTCGAGGTGGGAGTTGGTGCACTCTGTCGCGCCGGAGCCACAGAAAGAAGTAAGGCCGCCGGGGGTCTCGGGTCCCGCGGCGGCCTTACGAGTAGAAAACTATCACATGGTGGTGTCATAAGTAGCGACTTCGAGAAACGTCTAGCCCGCGTTTCTCACCTGCCCTCAGCGGAGTCGCGATTTCCCCGGGACGAGACGTTGGTTCACCAGGGTAGGTAGGCGAACCCTCACTGACCGTGCGGAGTTCACCGAGGTAAGTGCGGGTTGGCCCGCCTACCTTGGTTCACCGGCAAGAACGCCCCCGCCGCGTCTCGCGGGCGACAGCCCGTCTGGACCGCGGCGACGAGCTCGTCCTTCGGCATCGAGGCTCGGCCCCACGTCGAGCCGGCCGACAAAGAACGAAGCCGCCGGGGGTCTCGGGTCCCGCGGCGGCTTCGTTGAGGAGGAACCTATCACTTCGTCATGCGGGAATGTGCGTTTTCCCGAGTGGTCTGGACCAGCAGCCGATCCGGCCCAGTGACGTCCCGTCGGAGGCCCTCAGCGGGACACCGGCACCAGCTCGCCGTCGACGGAGTGCCATTCCGTCGGAGCCGCAGCCGATGCCGGAGGTGCCGGCGGCGCTGTTGGCGTACGCCGACCCGGCCAGGCGCGCTCGCCGAGGAGGACCAGGACGGCCGGCAGGACGACGAGCCGGATCACCGTCGCGTCGATGAAGATGGCCGCGGCGAGACCCACGCCCATCATCTTCATCTCGAGCATCGACAGCGTCGCGAAGATCGCGAAGACCGAGACCATCACCGCTGCGGCGCTGGTGATCACTCCGGCGGAGTCGGCGATGCCGCGGTGGACGGCGTCGCGGACGGGTCGCCCGGCGTCGATGAGCTCGCGCACCCGGCTCAGCACGAAGACGTGGTAGTCCATCGACAGACCCACGAGGACGACCAGCACGAACACGGGGATCCAGATGATGACGAAGCCGGGGCTGGTGAAGCCCAGCAGGTTCTCGCCCCAGCCGTGCTGGAAGACCAGGGACAAGATCCCGAACGCCATGGCCACCGACGCCAGGTTGAGGATCGTCGAGACCACACCGAGCAGCAGGCTGCGGAAAGCCAGCACCATCATGACCATCGTGAGGGCGAGCACGAACCCGATCAGGAGCGGCATCCTGCTCGACTGCTTGGTCGAGTAGTCGAGCGAGTCGGCGGCAGAGCCGCCCACCGCCCACTGCACCTGGACGCCGGACCGGCTGGGCTCGAGTCCGTCCAGGGCCGTCGGGACCAGGTCGCTGCGCAGTCGTTCGATCGCTGTGGTGGACCGGTTGTCGGTCTCGTCCCAGGGCATGGCCAGGTCGATCACCGACGTCGACCCGTCCTGCGACGTGCGGACCGGGGCGCGGTCGTCGACGAACCCTGCGGTGGCGGCCGCCGTGGTCGCGAGAGCTGTGAGCGCCCGCTCGGCCTGCTGGGGGTCGGCGCCGGTGACGACGACGGTGGCCGTGGTGCCTTCGCCGGGGAAGGCCGCCGTGATGGCCCGCATGGTCTGCACCGGGGCCAGGTCCTGCGGCAGCGTGTCGATGTTGGCCTGGTGGGTCTTCAGCGTGAGCGCCGGTACGGCGAGCGCCAGGATGCCGACCACGGACACGACCAGGGCGGCCACCGGGTGCCGCACGACCGGGCCCAGGACCCGGCCGCTGACGGTGCCCGGCGGGACGCGACGGGTCAGCCGCCACAGCAGGGGGAGGCGTGGCCGATCCACCCACCGGCCGAGCTTGGCGAGCAGGGCCGGCAGGACCGTGATGGAGCCGAGGACGGCGATCGCCACGACGAGGATCGAGCCGGTGGCCAGGGAGTTGAAGGTGACGTCGGTCAGCACGAACAGTCCTGCGAGGGCCGCGATGACGGCGCCGCCGGAGACCAGGATGGCGTGGCCGGACGTCTCGGCGGCGATGGTGACGGCGTCGAGATGGGTCCGACCCGCCGCCCGCTCCTGGCGCTCCCGCTTGAGATAGAACAACGAGTAATCCACGCCGACCGCCATGCCGATGAGCACGATCATGCTGTAGACGGTGTCCTCGGCCGGGACGAGGTGGGAGATGGGGGCCGTGATGCCGATCGTCGCGGCAACGCTGGTGGCGGCCAGCAGCACGGGCAGCCCGGCGGCGATCAACGCCCCGAACGCGAGCAGCATGAGCAGCAGCGTGATCGGCAGGCTGATGACCTCGGCGGAGTGGAGGTCCTCGGCGACCCGATCGTTGATCGCCGCGTCGATCGTGACGTCACCGACCGTGCGGACCGACACGTCGGGGTGGTCGGACTGGACCGACGACGCGGCGTCCAGCAGCGGCTGCGCCTCGATGTCGGGGGACGTCAGCTCCACCGGCACGAGCACGGCGGCTCCGTCGGCGCTGGTGATCGGGTCGCCGACGGATGCGACGCCGGCGGTGTCCGCGAGGCGCCGCGTCACCTCGAGGGTGGCGGTGCGGAGGGCTGCGGCGTCGAGGCGGTCGCCACGGCCCGTGATCAGGACGCTCTCCGAGGGAGGCTCGTCGAGGCCGGCCTTCTCGATCATCGCCGCCGCCCGGCCGGACTCGCCGACGCGGTAGTCGGCATCCTGCGCGCGGTGCGTGGAGACGGTCGCAGCGAGCGCGACGGCGACGGCCACGAGGACCAGCCAGGCTGAGATCGCGCGCCAGGGGTGGGTGGCGCTCCAGCGAGCGGCCCGGATCGGGATTCCGGCCAACGGGGTGCGGGTCATGGGTGCTCCTCAAGGGCGACGGGTCTTCGTCCAGGCTCCCGGGGGAGGACCCGTCGGGTCAGGGGTGCCCCGTCCCGAACCAGGGTGGTGCTGGCACCACTGCCGGCGGGCTCGCGATCAGCGAGGATGGGGAGGTGCAGCCTGGCCAGCCCGTGTCACGACCGGGGAACCCCGATCAGCCTGTGGTGGCCGGCCCCTTCCGGCTCACCGGTTTCGCCGCACTCCAGGTGCTCTACGTCGTGCCGGTGGTGTTCTTGTTCACGCTGACCGTGGTGGCCGGCGCCCTGGTGATCGCCTGGGTGGGCATCCCGCTGCTGATGGTGCTGCTGCCGCTGAACCGCGCCGTCGCCGAGCATCACCGCCGCATGGCGTCCCAGGTGCTGGGCGGCCCCGTCGTAGCGCCCTACCAGCCGCTGCCGGGGGCGGCCCTCGACGACCTGCGGGCCCGGGCGACCGATCCGCTGACGTGGCGCGACCTGCTCTGGATGCTGTGGGCGATGAGCGGCGGCCTGGCCCTGTCGCTGACCGTCGTCGTGGTCTTCCTCGCGATCGCGACCTTCCCGATCTGGCTGTTCGGCGTCGGCCCGTTGCTGCGGATCCGGTCGACCGTCGACCGCGCCATGCTGAGCCCCGGCCACGCTGAGCGGCTGGAGGAGCGGGTGCACTCGCTGACCGAGTCGCGGGCGGTGGTGGTCGACCACTCGGCTGCCGAGCTGCGGCGGATCGAGCGCGACCTCCACGACGGTCCCCAGGCGCGCCTCGCGGCGGTGTCGCTCAGCCTCGGCCTCGCGGCCGACCTGTTCGACGACGACCCCGAGGCTGCCCGCCGGCTGCTGGCAGAAGCGAGGTCCACCTCGTCATCGGCGCTGGCCGAGCTGCGCGACGTGGTTCGCAGTGTCCATCCGCCCGTCCTCGCCGACCGGGGACTGACCGGTGCCGTATCGGCCCTCGCTCTCGACATGGCGCTGCCCGTCGACCTCGAGCTCGACGTGCCGGAGCGGCTGCCCGCTCCCGTGGAGTCGGCCGCCTATTTCACCGTGGCCGAGTGCCTGGCCAACATCGGCAAGCATGCCGGCGCGAGCGCCGCGACCGTCAGGCTCGCGCACGCCGAGGGCGTCCTGCGAGGGGAGGTCCGCGACGACGGTGTCGGAGGCGCTCACCCAGGCCGGGGCAGCGGTCTCCAGGGCATCGCTGCGCGGCTCGCGGCGTTCGACGGCACAATGTCGGTGTCGAGCCCGCCCGGCGGCCCGACCGTCGTCCGATGGGAGATCCCGTGCGCGTCGTCCTCGCCGAAGACCACGCCCTCCTCCGCGCCGGACTGACCCAGCTGCTGGAGACCAAGGGCTTCGAGGTCCTCGCCGCGGTCGACAACCTGCCCGAGCTCCAGCGCGCGCTCAGCGACCCCGAGGCCGACGCCGCTGTCGTCGACGTACGCCTCCCGCCGACGTTCACCGACGAGGGCCTGCGGGCGGCCATCCAGGCGCGGGCCGCCCGACCCGGGTTCCCGGTGCTGGTGCTCTCGCAGTACGTCGAGCAGCTCTATGCCCGCGAGCTGCTCGCCAGCGGCGAGGGGGCCGTCGGCTATCTCCTCAAGGACCGGGTCTCCGACGTCGCCGAGTTCGTCGACTCGCTGCGCCGGGTCGCGGCCGGCGCCACCGTGCTCGACCCCACCGTGGTGGCCGCGGTGATGGAGCGCGCCCCCCAGTCGCCGATCGCACGGCTCACCGACCGTGAGCGCGAGGTGCTGGCGCTGATGGCCGAGGGGCGTGCCAACGCCGGCATCGCCACCCAGCTGGTCGTCACCGAGAAAGCGGTGGCCAAGCACATCAACAGCATCTTCGCCAAGCTCGACCTCCCCACCGACACCGACGACCACCGCCGGGTGCGCGCCGTTCTCACCTGGTTGCGAGTCTGATCGCAGCCCCAGGCGGAGTGGAGCCTGACCTCGGGTCAGCCGGGCCGGCGGCGCCACCAGCGTGAGACCGGCGCCGAGCCGGCGTCCGGAGCCGACAGCGCCACGTCGAGCGGCGGAGTGTCGCGGCGTCGGCGCAGCATGGGCCCGGCGCTGCGGTCCACCACCAGGCTCGCGCGGAAGACCGGCACGCGTCCTTCCCAGATCTCCAGGCGCAGCTCGTCGTCGCCGTCGAAGAACTCGGGCTGGACGAGCAGCTGGAAGCCGTGTCGGCCACGGCCCGGCACGTCGTCCAGTGACGGGTCGGCGACGCCGGCCACCGTCATGGCCAGGGGCTGGCCGCCGCGCACCACGGCGACGTGGAGCGTGCGCTGCCGGTCCTCGCGGTCCCACGCCCAACCGGTCAGCCAGTCACCGACACACCAGCCCTCCCTGTCGTCGGGCGGCTTGAGTCCCGAACGGGGGCTGATGAGAACGGGGCCGGTCTCCGGGGGCTGTCGCAGCAGCTCGCGGCTGGCCGCGAGCGCCGTCGCAGCCTCGGGCGGCGCGGGTGCCTGGCGAGGGAGAGCCGGGGCCGAGGGCCGACCTTCTCGCTCGGGGTCGACCTCACGCCGTCGGCCCTGCTGGTGGAGGCCCTGCTGGTGCAGGGCGGCGAGCAGCACCTTGCGCGGGGCGAGGTCGGCGGCGTCGATGACCGCCTTGGCCTTCAGATAGCTGTAGTGCGGGTCCGTGGCGAACGCCGCGGACTCCTCGCTCGCAGCGGGCCACGACAGCAGCGGCTCGGGCAGCACCAGCAGGTCGCGTCCGGCCTGGCACGCCCGGGTGACGAGCTCGTGCACGAGGCCGCGGTGGGCGTCGTACGGCTCGAAGCCGCCGAGCTCGTCGAAGGTGCGGGTGGCCATCGTGACGGTCTCGGGCCCATAGGACCGCGAGGTGAGGAACTGGGAGGCGACATCTCCGCCGAGGGGCATGCCGACCTCGGCGTCGCTGAGGAAGAACGACGTGAACAGCGTGCCGGGCCGGTGGGAGAGCGCGGTCCGGGCGGCGGTGAAGAACCCGTCGAGCGGGGCCACTCCGGCTCCGTGGGAGACCACCACGGCGTCCGCGGTCTGGTGGGCGACGAGGGTGTTGAGGGCCTCGCCGGCGGCCTGCCCCACGCACGACACGACGTCGACGCCGCACCACGGGGCCAGGGCGGCGCGGGCACGCTCGACCTCGGGTCGTACGGCGGTGTCGGTGAACCCGAGCACGACGCGGTCGGGCGGATCCTCGTGCAGTGCCTTGACCAGGTCGTCGAGCGACTCGTCACGGCGCACCAGCCCGACGAAGCTGATGGTGCGGATGGCCTCGCCAGGTCGATCCGCCCCGGCGCTGAGGTCGGCCACGGCACGCGTGCGTCCCCGCTCCTGGATCAGCTCGGCGACCCGGGCGTGGAAGCCGTACCAGATGGCCAGGTTGTCGTCGTTGGAGAAGCGCGGGTGGGCGATCGGCTGCCCGAGGCGCAGCGCGTGCCCCAGCCGGTCGGCCAAGGCGTGAGCGGTCGGCTCCACCAGGCAGTCGGCGTGGTCGGCCTCATCGACGAGCTCGGGGGTACCGCCCACCGCCGTGGCGATGAACGGGATCCGCTGCGCCAGCGCCTCATAGACCGCCATCGAGGAGTTCTCGATCAGCGAGGGCATGACTGCGATGACGTCGCGCTCGCACAACAGCGAGAGCGCCTCGGGCTGGTTGCGGTCGGTCACGACCGACACCGGGCACGACCAACGCTGCGTCTTGTCGCGCAGGTAGTCCTGGGCTGCGACACCGCCTTGGGCCGGGAGGTTGGCCCCCCACTTGCCGAGGAACAGGACGGAGTCGGGGACCTCGCCGCGCTCGTGGAGCAGGTCGATGGCGTTGCAGAAGAGCTCGAGGCCCTTGCGCTCCTCCAGCCGCCCGAAGAAGGCGAGGTCACGGGAGCCGATGACGTCGCCGGGCTGCCGTGCCGGGCCGGGGCGCTGGTCGTGCACCGCGACCCGCGCGAAGTCGACGACGTTGGGCTGGACATAGACGTTGGTGTCGGGCAGCCGGTAGCCGATGCGATCCATGAAGGAGAGCAGGTGGGCCGAGCCGCCGACCACGACGTCCGCCAGCTCCACGCACGTCTGCTCGGCGTAGGAGGCGGCGACCAGGTCGACCTGGGTGATCGGCTGCATCTGGTAGTGGCGGTTCCAGATGTAGGGGGAGGAGGTCTTGACCACGAACAGGGTGTCGCGGAACGCCAGACCGAGGCGCTTGGCCATCAGCACGTAGTGCAGTCCGCCGCGCCACTCCGAGGTGTGGACGACGTCGAACGGCGCCTGGTCGCGCAGCCAGTCATAGGCCGCGGCATAGCGCCGCTGCCACCGGTCGGCGGCGGCCCAGGGGGTTGCCGACGACTCCTCGAGGTAGTGAAGGGTGACCCCGACGTCGGCGTACGCCTGCACCCAGTGCTCGGGCGTCTCGTCCTGGACGACCCGGCCCTTGAGCAGCAGCACATGCACCTCGTGGCCGTGGGCTGCCAGCCCCTTGGCCAGGTGGTGATAGGTGGACGCGATGCCGCCGTTGCGAACGGGACCGAGGATCTCCTCGGTCACGATGGCGGTGCGCAGCCTGCCGGCCTCGCGGCCGGTCCCGAGGCTCGCGATGCTGGGGAAGGGCCTCACCACGAAGTCGTCGCGTTGCACATCACGCCTATCCGGCGGAGGTCCGCACGCGGACACGACCCGCCTCTCCTGCCCGATCAGTCGTGCTGTCACCTTAATGCAGTTCTCAGGATCGCGAGCGGGATCGGCCGAGCCTCGCCGTACGGCGTGGCGTCCTGCGCGCAACGGCCGCTGGTACGCCGCTGGTACGCCGCGCTGGCAGCCTCGGCGGCATGCGACACAGGCGCCGGTGGGGTGGGTCGAGGTTGGGGACGACGCTGCTGGCGGTCGCCGCCGTTGCCACCGGGGTGGTTGTGCCCGTCGTGGCGGCCGCTCCGGCGGCCGCGGTGGCCGCGTCGGCGGGGGAGTGGGACTTCGTCGACCTCGGCCACGGTTGGGCCAACGGGATCAACAACAACGGTCAGGTGACCTTCGTCAAGATCGTCACCGTCCCGTCCAACTCCGGTGGCCCGTCCAGCGACTACTGGGTCGGCCAGGTGTGGCAGGACGGGGTGTTCAGGACCCTCGGCGGGCCCGATGGCAGCCCCAACGACGGCCGTACCTCGTTCGGCCTGCCGGGCGACATCAACGACGACGGCGTGGTGGTCGGCACCACCGGCGACGGCCGCTACGGCCATCCGGCCCGGTGGACCTGGGCGGGTGCCACCGGCGCGCCCGTCGACACGGGGGTGTTCCCCAACGTCAACAACTACGGCGTGGGCGTGGGGGTCGACGCGGCCGGCGACGTGCTGGGGTGGTCCGCCATCGACGGCACCGGGTCGCGCCCGTTCGTGTCCGCGGGTGGGACTGGGCCGCTGCAGAAGCTCGACCATGCCAGCTTCGGAGCCAACAACGACGTCTATCCGTGCGGCATGGCCGACGACGGGACGGTGATGCTGCGGGGAGGCGCCGCCGGCTATGTCCTCATGTCCGGCCCCGGTGCCACCCCCGTCCCGCTCGGGCTCACCAGTGCGCCGTACTGCGGCAACAACTCGATCGGGCTGGCGCACCCGATCGCCTCCGACGGCACCGTCGTCGGACGGACCTCGTCGCCCGACGCCCTGGTCGTCCGCGACCCGTCAGGCACCGTGGCGAGCTATCCCGGGTCGCCGCTCACGGCCGTCGCGGTCAACAGCCAGGGCGTCGTCGCGGGCTGGTACCTCGACCAGTACTCGCGGGCCGCCGTGCTCCGCGACGGCAAGATCATCGACCTGAGCGGGCTCTTCCCGGCGGGCTCGTCCGGCGGCCAGGCGCTCGACATCAACGACCGCGGCGACGTCGTGGGCCAGTTCACCGCCGCGGACGGTCTGCTCCACGGCTTCGTCCTGACCACCGGTTTCGGCCTCGACGTCCGGGCCTATGACCAGGACGGCGTCGAGCTGGACGGCGACATCGCCCCGGGGACCGACATCACGGTCGAGGTGACCGTGACCAACCCGCTCGCGCAAGCGATCACCGGACTCACCTTCACGGGTGGGTCGCCCCTGGTCCTCGATCCCCGGTCCACGGGCACCGTCGGGTTCCTGGACGCTCCCGACGACCCCGGTGAGTTCGACCTCGCCGCTGGAGCGAAGCGCACCTTCAGCTATCGCCTCACCGCTACCGGGGACGGCATCGACGCGCTGACCAGCAAGGTGACCGGGACGTCCCAGGGAGGCACGGAGCTGACCGCGGGCCGCTCGGTCAAGCTGGTCGTCGTCGATGGTGACAAGCTCACCAAGGCGCTGCGCAAGTACGCCTCCGTCAAGGTGATCAGCGAGCTGATGCAGCACCAGTACCAGGTCTATGCCCAGGCCATGCGCCAGCGGGCCCTGGACTTCGAGCAGGCCCTGCGCAAGCGGCTCAGCCCGAGCGAGGAGAAGGCCTGGTTCGGCAACACCGGGTCCAAGGCCGGCCTCGTGGTGACCAACACCGACCGGGCGACGGGACTGCAGACCCAGCTCCCGGCCGAGGCGGTGGCGGTGCACCTGCCACGGTCCACCTATAAGGGCTACACCGCCGAAGAGCTCCAGGACGCCTACAACTCGGCGTTCATGGCCGAGGTCGAGAACGGCGTCAAGAAGTACGTCAAGCACTGGGGCGATGTGGCCCAGGTCGCCAAGAAGGGGCTCAAGGACTCCTACTACGAGTCGGTGATGACGCTGGCGTGGATCCACGGCACGGCCACGCCCGAGCAGCGCGAGGTCGCGGCGTCGCTGTGGTGGACCTTCGCCCTGGAGAACGCCCGGTCGGCCAAGAACGGCTATGAGGCGGTCAGCAACGAGGTCACCCAGCTCGGCAACGACGGGGCCGCCGCCTGGTATGCCGTCACCCACAGCTTCGAGCAGGTCGACCAGTACTACGAGGCCTTCCGCGGATCGTCAAGAAGGAGGACGACTTCCACGCCGACCTCCTCAAGATCGCCGACGACAACCCGGTCCGTTTCCAGCAGGAGTGGGCCAAGCGGGACGCGGAGATCTTCAACAAGGGCTGGCCGGTCATCGCCGACACCCTGGCCGGAGGTGGGGCCGGCAAGGTGGTCGAGATCGGGGCGAGCTCGACCCGCGTGAAGGCCACGGCCAGTGCGCTGTTCGAGATGGCGGAGGAGTCCGGGATCCTCACCCGCAAGGGCGCCGTGTCCACGG
>JAXLSN010000041.1:0-40424 GCA_046330595.1 Nocardioidaceae bacterium | reverse complement strand
GGCGCCGACGCCTGGCCGGCGGCCGTGCTCTGGGACATGGACGGCACGCTCGTCGACACCGAGCCCTACTGGTTCGAGGCGGAGTTCGAGCTCGCCGCGGCCCACGGCTTCCACTGGAGCGAGGCCCAGGCGCTGGCCATGGTCGGCAACCCGCTCCCGGTCTCGGCAGCGGGGATCATCGAGGAGTTCGGGCTCGATGCCACGCCCGAACAGATCGTCGATCAGCTCCTGGACGCCGTCGTGGAGCGCATCGAGCGCGTCGTGCCGTTCCGCCCGGGTGCCCTCGAACTGCTGACCGAGCTGGCCGAGCACGACATCCCCTGCGGCCTGGTGACGATGTCCTATCGGCGGTTCGTGGCCCCGGTCCTGTCGGCCCTGCCCGAAGGGACGTTCGCCACCGTGGTCACGGGGGAGACCGTCGAGCAGGGAAAGCCTCACCCGGAGGCCTACCTGACGGCGGCGGCCAACCTGGGCGTGCGCGCCGGGGACTGTGTGGCGATCGAGGACTCCGATCCCGGGGCGGCGAGCGCTGCTGCCGCCGGCTGTGCGGTGCTGGTGGTCCCCCATCACGTCCCGGTGCCGGCCGGCCCGTCGCGGTCGTTCGCCGCCACGCTCAGCGGGGTCGACGTCCAGGGTCTGCGCGCCCTCAGGTCCTAGCACCACCGGACACTGACGCGCTGCCCGTGACTCGGCGGAGGGTGGGGACATCCCAGCAACCCCCCGTTCGAGGAGAACACCATGAACACCACGACCCGCCGCATCGTCACCACCCTCAACGCCGCCCTGGTCACGGGCGTCCTGATGACCGCCGCCCTGCCGGCCGCCCAGGCCTCCGGCGGCGGCACCCGGGTCACCAACAGCGGCAGCTGCTCCGGGGCCACCGTGTGGAAGCTCAAGGCCAAGCCCGACAACAGCAAGATCGAGGTCGAGGGCGAGATCGACAGCAACAAGAACGGCCAGGTCTGGTCGTGGACGATCAGGCAGAACGGCGCTGTGGCGGCGAAGGGCAAGTCGACGACCAAGGCGCCCAGTGGCTCCTTCAGCGTCAACCGACTGCTCGACAACCTGGCCGGCTCCGACACGTTCGTCCTGCGCGCGGTCAACACCACCTCCGGTGAGGTCTGCCGCGGCAGCGTCACCCTCTGAGTCGCTGCCGCCGGCACGACCCCCAGCACGACCCACAGCACAACCCCCACAGCACCGTCGCGGCCACCCGCGGCGGTGCTGTCGGTCGTAGTACCACCGGACAATGACGCCCTGCCCGCTGCCCGGGAGATCCTGACGTCCCAGCAACCATCCTCGGAGGTAGAGATGACCCGCCCGACCCGCTATCGCGTCGCGACCTGCATCAGCGTCGCGCTCCTGAGCGGACTGCTGACCACGGCTGCAGTGCCTGCCGAGGCGTCGGGCGGCGGCCCGCGGGTGGAGAACCGAGGCTCGTGCACCAAGGCGACGGCCTGGAAGGTCAAGGCCAAGGCGGACGACTCCCGGATCGAGGTCGAGGGCGAGGTCGACAGCAACAGGATCGGCCAGGTCTGGTCGTGGAAGATCCGCCACAACGGGTCGGTGTCGGCGAAGGGACAGGCGACCACCAAGGCACCCAGCGGGTCGTTCTCCGTCGAGCGCCGGATGGTCGACCTGACCGGTCCGGACTCGTTCTCGTTCCGCGCGGTGAATGTCAAGACCGGCGAGGTGTGCCGCGGCAGCGTCACGCTGTGACGCCAACTATGCTGAGCGCCTTCCGAGAGGAGACGCGGTGCGCGTGATCAGGCACCCCCTGGCGCAGTTCCTCGCCGTGAGCGTGCTCCTGGTCGGCGGGATCGCCATCGCCATCACCGTGCTCGCCGGGCGTGCGGCCAACAGCGAGGCCATCGCCGATGCCCGGTCGACCACCGCCGTCCTGGCCCGGTCGGTGGCCCAGCCCGTGCTGACCGACAAGCTCCTCGCCGGCGACCCCGGTGCCATCGACAGGTTCGACCGCGACGTCCTGGAGCGCCTCGTGGTCGGCGACGTACGCCGCATCAAGATCTGGGCCGCGGACGGCACCATCGTCTATTCCGACGAGCCCCGCCTGATCCAGACCCGCTATGAGCTCGGCGAGGAGGAGGAGGAGATCCTCAACGAGGGCGGCGTCGAGGCCGAGGTCTCCGATCTCAGCAAGCCCGAGAACCGGTTCGAGGCCAAGGACGTCGAGCTGGTCGAGGTCTATACGCGCGTCCGCACCCGCGAAGGGACGCCGGTCCTCTTCGAGGCCTACTACTCGGCGGCCGCCATCGACCAGCGCAAGCAGGAGGTCTTCATCCCGTTCCAGCGGATCGCGTTGGGCTCGTTGCTCACCCTGCTTGCCGTCGCGAGCCCGGTCATCTGGATGCTCACCCGCCGGCTGACGGACGCCGCCCGTGACCGGGAGCGGCTGCTGCTCTCGGCCATCGACGCCTCCGACGCCGAGCGACGACGGATCGCGCGCGACCTCCACGACGGGGTGGTGCAGGACCTGGCCGGCACCACCTTCTCGCTGTCGGCAGTGGCCCGGGACCCCGCCATGCCGCCGCCGCTGGCGGAGAGCCTCGAACGCTCGGGTCGCGCCCTGCGCAAGAGCCTGCGCTCACTCCGGTCGCTGCTGGTGGAGATCCACCCGGCCGACCTGGCCGCTGAGGGGCTACCCGCCGCGCTGGCCGACCTGACCGCGCCCGCGGCCTCCGCGGGCATCCACGCCACGGTGGCGGTGGACGACGTCGAGGGGCTCGACGACGCCAGCATCGCGCTCATCTGGCGGGTCGCCCAGGAGGCGGTTCGCAACGCGATCCGCCACTCCGGTGCGCGCAACCTGACGGTGGCGGTCCAGGGTGACCCGCTGGCCGTGACGCTCGAGGTGATCGACGACGGCGACGGGTTCGACCCCCAGGCCAGCCGCGACCCGGTGCACTACGGGTTGCGGGGGCTGGAGAGCCTGGTCGCCGATGCCGGTGCCACACTCGGGGTGGTCTCGGCCCCAGGAGAGGGAACGACCGTGAGGCTGGAGGTGTCACGCAGGTGATCAGGGTGCTCATCGTGGACGACCATGCGGTGGTTCGCGCCGGCTTGCAGCAGCTGTTGGCCCAAGCCGACGACATCGAGGTCGTCGGGACGGCGTCCGACGGTGGCCAGGCCCTGACCCAGGCCCGCGAGCTCGGCCCCGACGTGGTGCTGATGGACCTGCAGATGCCCGAGGTCGACGGGGTCACCGCCACCCGCGAGATCGTCGCTGAGGGTCTGGCCGAGGTGCTCGTGCTGACGTCGTTCTCCGACGGGGAGCGCATCGTCGGAGCGCTCGACGCGGGCGCGGTGGGCTACCTGCTCAAGGACGCCGACCCCGACGACGTGCTGAGCGGCATCCGAGCCGTGTCTCGCGGTGAGTCACCGATCCACCCGCGAGCCGCCCGCGAGATGCTCACCGCGCGGGCCGCGACCCCCCAGCCCGCCAACGCCGACCTCACCCCGCGCGAGGCCGAGGTGCTCAAGCTCGTCCGTCTGGGTCTCGCCAACAAGCAGATCGCGCGGCGCCTCGGCATCAGCGAGCGCACCGTCAAGGCCCATCTGACGTCGGTCTTCGCGCGCATCGGCGTGGCCGACCGGACGCAGGCCGCCCTGTGGGCCGAGCGCCAGGGACTCTGAGAGCCGACTCTCACACGGGAGCGGTGATGCCCTCGTCGGTGTCGACGTCGCCCGCCGGATCGGGCTCGATGTGGCGAGGCTCGGGCAGCGGCGGCGGGGTGCCACCGAACGCGGGACAGAGTGCCTGGTGGCTGCACCAGTCGCAGATCCGCCCGGGGCTCGGCCGCCAGTCGCCGGTCTCCTCAGCCCGCCGGATCGCCTCCCAGACGGCCACGACCTTGCGCTCGGTCGCGAGCAGGTCGGCCTCCTCGGGGACATAGCGGAGCAGCTCGGCGTTGCCGAGATAGATCAGCTGCAGCATGGCGGGGACGACCCCCCGCGTGCGCCAGATGACGAGGGCATAGAACTTCATCTGGAACAGCGCCTTGGCCTCGAAGGCCGGGTCGGGGGAGCGTCCGGTCTTGTAGTCGACCACCCGGACGCGGCCGTCGGCGCTGACGTCGAGCCGGTCGATGAAGCCGCGCAGCAGCAGCTTGGAGTCGAGCAGGGTCTCGACATAGAGCTCGCGTTCGGCGGGCTCGAGCCGGGTCGGGTCCTCGAGGGTGAAGTAGCGGTCGAGCACCCGCCGGCAGGAGGTCAGCCACGGGTCGAGGCGCGACTCGTCGTCGACGAAGAGCTCGGCCACCATCGGCTCGAGCTCGAGCAGCGACTCCCATGCGGGCAACAACAGCTCGCGAGCACGCTCGACGGTGCGCTCGGCCGCCGGCAGGTCGAAGAGGTCCTCCAGCACCTTGTGCACCACGGTCCCGCGGACGGCGTCGGCCGACGGCTGCTCGGGGAGCCGGTCGATCGCCCGGAAGCGGTAGAGCAGCGGGCACGCCATGAAGTCGCCCGCGCGGCTCGGCGACAGCGCACCCAGCACGTGGACCCCGTCGACCTTGGTCGACACCCGCTCGGCCGGGGAGTCGGCGCCGCCCGGGGAGGCGCTGGGGGTGGACATGCGGCCCACCTTAGGCGAGCGCGCCGACAAGACCGCCCGCGGCCGACGTGGTCGGTCGAGTAGCCTCCAGATGTGTCCTCGACCGACCACGAACCCGACGTGCCGGGGCGCCAGCGACCACCTGGGTCGATCTGGCTGGGTCGCCTCGCGGGGGCCGACATCTATGTCACGGCGTCGTGGTTCCTGATCGCCGGCCTCGTCACCGTCGTCATGGCGGGCCCCATCGAGGAGGCCCAACCGGGGCTGGGCGGCTGGAAGTACGTCGCGGCGTTCGCCTTCGCCGTCCTGCTCTATCTCTCGGTGCTCCTCCACGAGGTCTCCCACGCGTTCATGGCGCGCCACTACGGCCACCCGGTCCACTCGATCACGCTCCACTTCCTCGGGGGCATGACCTCGGTCGAGGGCGAAGCCCGTGCCCCGCGCCAGGAGTTCCTGGTCGCGGTCGTGGGCCCCATCACCTCGCTGGCCGTCGGTCTCGTCGGCCTGCTGTTCTATCGCGCTGCGCCCGACGGCGTCCTGTCGATCGCGCTGTACTCCCTGACCTGGACCAACCTGCTCGTGGGTGCGCTCAACCTGGTGCCCGGGCTGCCACTCGACGGGGGCCGCGTTCTCAAGGCGCTCGTGTGGGGGGTCTCCGGCAACGTCCACACCGGGACCCTGGTGGCCGGCTGGATCGGTCGCGCGGTGGCCGTGCTGGCGGTGCTGTGGCCGTTCGCCCAGGAGCGTCTGATCGGCGTACCGCCGACGGTCGTGGACTTCGGCCTCGCCTTCGTGGTGGCGCTCTTCCTCTGGACCGGGGCGACCTCCGCGATGGCCTCGGCGCGGCTGCGGCGCAAGCTCCCGCACCTGGTCGGGCGCCAGCTGGCGCGTCGTACGGTCGCGGTGCCGGCCGATCTGCCACTGGCCGAAGCCGTACGCCGCGCCCGCGAGGCGCAGGCGGGTGGGGTCGTGACCGTGACCTCCGACGGCCGGCCCGAGGGCCTGGTCAGCGAGGCGGCGCTGCTGGCCACGCCCGAGGAACGTCGGCCCTGGGTCCCGGTCTCGAGCGTGAGCCGCACGCTGGGCGACGGACTGGCGCTGCCGGCGGACATCGCGGGCGAGGACCTCATCCTCGCGATCAGCCGCCGTCCTGCCGAGGAATACCTCCTGGTCGAGAGCGACGGCTCGATCTTCGGCGTGCTGGCCACATCCGACGTCGACCAGGCCTTCCGCGCGGTCCGCTGACCCACGGCTGCCGAGGGCGTCGGCGCCCACTAGGGTCGTGGCCATGCCTCAGCTGCCCGACCCGCGCGCCGACGTCCCCGTCGAGGCCTGGTCCGGGGTGCACCGGGGCCCGTTGCGGGCCGGTGAGTGGGTGCGGCTGACCGACCAGAAGGGACGGCGCCACAACTTCGAGCTCGTGCCCGGGAAGCGCTTCTTCTCCAACAAGGGCCACCTGGACCACGACGAGCTGATCGGCCGTGAGGAGGGCTTCACGGTCACCTCGTCGGCCGGTGGTGAGTACCTCGTGTTCCGCCCGTTGCTGAGCGAGTTCGTCGTCTCGATGCCGCGCGGCGCGGCGGTCGTCTATCCCAAGGACTCGGCCCAGATCGTGGCGCTCGCGGACATCTATCCCGGCGCCCGGGTGGTCGAGGCCGGCGTGGGCTCGGGGGCGCTCACCTGCTCGCTGCTGCGCGCCGTAGGACCGCACGGCCGGGTCTCATCCTTCGAGCGGCGACCCGAGTTCGCGGAGGTGGCCCAGCGCAACGTGGGCCAGTTCTTCGGTGGCGACCACCCCGCCTGGACCCTGACGGTCGGTGACCTGGCCGAGGCGCTGCCCGCGTCCGGTGAGCCGGCCGACCGGGTCATCCTCGACATGTTGGCCCCGTGGGAGTGTGTCCCGGCCGTGGCGGAGGCGCTGGTGCCGGGCGGCGTGGTGTGTGTCTATGTCGCCACCACCACCCAGCTCAGCCGCGTCGTGGAGACGCTGCGGGCCCACGGCGGGTTCACCGAGCCGCACGCGTGGGAGTCGCTGGTGCGCGACTGGCACGTCGAGGGGCTCGCCGTACGACCGGGCCACACGATGCAGGGCCACACCGCCTTCCTGGTGACGGCGCGTCGGATGGCGGCGGGGGAGCGCGCACCGCTCAAGAAGCGGCGTCCCGCCCCCGGCGCCTATGGGGTCGACTACTCCGGGCCGCGGCCGCCGGGCCTGCCTCCGCAGAGCGCCGACGAGGCCTTCGACGCCTGAGCCAGCCCCTCCTCGCGCGTGACGACCGACACGTCCGTGCGCAGCATCGTCCAAATCGTGATCTTTCTCGGTGCTGATGCTCTTCTCTGGGCAACTCACGCGGGTAATGTCGCAAGTCACCAAGGAGGTGACGACGATGTCGACATCGGAGGAGCGCAGCCCGCAGCAGCTCGCCGACCAGGTGCGCTACCTGGAGGCCGAGGTGTCGGAGCTGCGTCGCCGCCTCGGCGACGCGCCCGCCCACGCCCGCGGCCTCGAGCTGCGGCTCGCCGACACGCAGCGATCCCTGGCTGCCGTGACCGGTCAGAACGAGCGGCTGGCGACGACGCTCCGCGAGGCGCGCGACCAGATCACCAAGCTCAAGGAGGAGGTCGACCGGCTCGCACAACCGCCCGCCGGCTTCGGCACCTTCCTCACCCGCAACGAGGACGACACGATCGACGTGTTCACCGGTGGCCGCAAGCCCGGGTCACCGTCAGTCCCGCCGTCGACCTCGACGCCTTGCAGCGCGGCCAGGAGGTCATGCTCAACGAGGCGCTCAACGTGGTGGCCGCCTTGGAGTTCGAGGAGGTCGGCGAGGTCGTCATGCTCAAGGAGCTGCTGGCCGACGGCGACCGCGCGCTGGTCATCGCCAACGCCGACGAGGAGCGCGTCGTCCGCCTGGCCGCCCCGCTGCGCGAGGCCACCCTGCGGGCCGGCGACTCACTGCTGCTCGACTCCCGCGCCGGCTATGTCTATGAGCGCGTCCCCAAGTCCGAGGTCGAGGAGCTCGTGCTCGAAGAGGTCCCGGACATCGAGTACGACGCCATCGGCGGGCTGCACGGCCAGATCGACCAGATCCGTGACGCCGTCGAGCTGCCCTATCTGCACCCCGACCTGTTCAAGGAGCACCAGCTCAAGCCGCCCAAGGGCGTGCTGCTCTATGGCCCGCCCGGCTGCGGCAAGACGCTGATCGCCAAGGCCGTGGCCAACTCGCTGGCCAAGAAGGTCGCCGCCAAGACGGGCTCGGAGGGCAAGTCCTACTTCCTCAACATCAAGGGCCCCGAGCTGCTCAACAAATATGTCGGTGAGACCGAGCGCCACATCCGCCTGGTGTTCCAGCGGGCCCGCGAGAAGGCCAGCCACGGCACGCCCGTCATCGTGTTCTTCGACGAGATGGACTCGCTGTTCCGCACCCGTGGCTCCGGGGTGTCATCGGACGTCGAGAACACCATCGTGCCCCAGCTGCTGAGCGAGATCGACGGTGTCGAGACGCTCGAGAACGTGCTGGTGATCGGTGCGTCCAACCGCGAAGACATGATCGACCCCGCGATCCTGCGCCCGGGCCGGCTCGACGTGAAGATCAAGATCGAGCGGCCGGACGCCGAGTCGGCACGAGACATCTTCAGCAAGTACCTCACCACCGAGCTCCCGCTCCACGCCGACGACCTCGCCGAGTTCGGGGGCGACCCGACGGCGTGCGTCAACGGGATGATCCAGGCGACGGTCGAGCGGATGTACACCGAGACCGACGAGAACCGCTTCCTCGAGGTCACCTATGCCAACGGTGACAAGGAGGTCCTCTACTTCAAGGACTTCAACTCGGGCGCGATGATCCAGAACATCGTCGACCGGGCCAAGAAGATGGCGATCAAGGACTTCCTCGACCACGGTCAGAAGGGCCTGCGCATCCAGCACATGCTCCAGGCGTGCGTCGATGAGTTCAAGGAGAACGAGGACCTCCCCAACACGACCAACCCCGACGACTGGGCGCGGATCTCGGGCAAGAAGGGCGAGCGGATCGTGTTCATCCGCACGCTCATCACCGGCAAGCAGGGCACCGAGCCCGGCCGGTCGATCGACACGGTGTCGAACACCGGTCAGTACCTCTGAGGAGGACGTCATGGGTTGGTTCATCGCCGCTGGAGTCGCCGTGGTGCTCGGCGTTGTCTATGTGTGGGCGTCCCGCCGGTCGTCCTACCGGCGTCCCGACCAGATGGACGCCACGACGACCCAGGCGATGATCGAGTCCAACGCCCGAGCGCTCGGCCGCGACCACGGCGGCGGGTTCGGGCTCTAGTCGAGCTCGGCGCGCGCCCACGACAGATAGCCCCACGGCCGGATGGCCCTGGGGCCGCTGAGGTAGGCATGCCGCACCGGACCGAGCCCGAAGCCGGCAGCGGTCACCAGGTCCTCGGGGTCGCGCGTGAGGTGGCAGCCACCGGCCACCAGCTTCTCCACCGGGTCGAGTCGGCGCTGCCACCGCGCGACCGCCGGGTCCGGGGCGATCCCGTGCTCGAGGAAGTGGAGGCCGCCGCCGGGGCGCAGCACCCGCCGGGCCTCGGCGAGCGCCCGGTCGACGGCCGGGATCGAGCAGAGCGTGAAGGTGACCAGGACGGCGTCGTACGCCGCGTCCTCGGCGGTGAGCTGCTCACCCTCCAGGCCCGTGCGGTGGATCGGGATGTCGACGCGGGCGCGGCGCTTGGCGGACAGCTCCCAGGCGACATCGGAGGGCTCGACGGCGTGTACCTCGGTGACCTCGCGGGGATACCACCGCACGTTGAGGCCGCTGCCGAAGCCGATCTCGAGCACACGCCCGGTCAGGCCGGTGCACGCATCACCGCGCACCTGCCCGACCTCGTGGCCGCGCAGCACCGCATCGGTGAGTCGCGGCAGCACCTGTTCGCGCCACACGACCGGTGAGGTTACCGGTCTGGGGCACGACGCCGTCAGCCGTGGTGCAGGTCGAGCCCGTCGGCCATCTTGACGGCGGAGTCCTCCAGATGGAGGTGACAGATCTCGAGGGTCTCGCAGTCGACCAGGTGGGTCTGGTGCTCGGGAGTCCCGGGAGTCAGGTGGAGGGTGTCGCAGGCACAGGCGCAGTCGCACGCCATGTCGTGTGGGTCGTCCAGCTCGTCATAGGCGAGGTGAGCGGAGGGCGTGTCCATGGGCCCCACGCTAGGCAGCGCGACCCGCCCCTGTCGCGGGGGACGGGGTGAGGCGCGCGCCACATCGGTCCGGCGAGGCGCTGTGAGCGAGGTCACCTCGCCCCTCGGCGGCGGGGCGCCCGCGTAGGCTCCTCGCATGAGCACGCGGCGGGTCATGGGCACCGAGGTCGAATACGGCATCTCGGTGCAGGGCCAGCCCCACGCCAACCCGATGGTGGCCTCCTCCCAGATCGTCAACGCCTATGCCTCGGCGACCGCCAAGGCCCGGCGGGCTCGGTGGGACTTCGAGGAGGAGTCACCGCTGCGCGACGCCCGCGGGTTCGACATGTCGCGTCACGTGGCCGACCCGTCGCAGCTGACCGACGAGGACCTGGGCCTGGCCAACGTCATCCTGACCAACGGCGCCCGCCTCTATGTCGACCACGCCCACCCGGAGTACTCCACGCCCGAGGTGACCGGCGCGCTCGACATCGTCCGCTGGGACAAGGCGGGCGAGCTGGTCATGCTCGACGCCGCCCGGCTCGCGGCGCTCGTGCCCGGAGCGACGCCGATCGTGCTCTACAAGAACAACACCGACAACAAGGGCGCCTCCTATGGCGCGCACGAGAACTACCTGATGAGCCGGGCGACGCCGTTCGCCGACATCGTGCGCCACCTGACGCCTTTCTTCGTGAGCCGTCAGGTGGTGGCCGGCGCCGGTCGGGTCGGCATCGGGCAGGAGGGCCGCGAGCACGGCTTCCAGCTCACGCAGCGCTCGGACTTCTTCGAGGTCGAGGTCGGCCTCGAGACCACCCTCAAGCGACCGATCATCAACACCCGTGACGAGCCGCACGCCGACCCCGACGTCTATCGGCGCCTCCACGTCATCATCGGCGACGCCAACCTTGCCGAGGTGTCGACCTATCTCAAGGTCGGCACCACCTCGCTCGTGCTGGCCATGATCGAGGCCGGCTTCATCAGCCACGACCTGGGCGTCGAGTCGCCGGTCGCCAGCCTGCGGGCCGTGTCGCACGACCCGTCGCTGCGCCACCTGCTCACCCTCACCGACGGCCGTCGGCTGACCGCCGTACAGCTGCAGATGGAGTTCCTCGACCTGGCGCGCAAGTTCGTGGAGGACCGGTTCGGAGCCGATGCCGACACCGAGACCGTCGATGTGCTGGCCCGGTGGGAGTCGGTGCTGGACCGGCTCGAGCGTGACCCGATGCTGCTCTCCCAGGAACTCGACTGGGTCGCGAAGTACCGCCTCCTCCAGCAGTATCGCGACCGCGACGGACTCGACTGGGACGACGCCAAGCTCCACCTCATCGACCTGCAGTACGCCGACATCCGTCCCGAGAAGGGGCTCTATCACCGCCTGGTCAAGAGCGGGCGCATCGAGCGCCTGCTCGACGACGCGTCGGTCGAGGCGGCGATGCACGACCCGCCGACCGACACGCGGGCCTATTTCCGGGGCCGGTGCCTGGAGCAGTACCCCTCTCAGGTCGCGGCCGCGTCCTGGGACTCGGTGATCTTCGACCTGGCCGGGCGTGACTCGCTCCAGCGTGTGCCCACCGCCGACCCGCTGCGCGGCACGAAGGCCCACGTCGGTGAGCTGCTGGACCGGTGCGCGACCGCCGAGGACCTGTTCGACGCGCTCACCCGGTGAGCCGAGACCGTTCGACTCGGTCGGTGACACCGCCCCCGGCAGTCGCTGCGCCCGGATAGGGTTGGTGGCATGGCACAGGAGCAGAAGCAACCCCGGCGGTCCGGTCAGGACGACGACGCCACGCAGACCGCCCCGGAGAGCGACGTCGCCGAGCGCAAGGAGGCTCTCGACGACGACGTCGACGCGATCCTCGACGAGATCGACGAGGTGCTCGAGTCCAATGCCGAGGACTTCGTCAAGTCGTTCATCCAGAAGGGCGGCGAGTAGTGGTCGACCCACGGCTGCCGGCGGCCTACCTGACCCCCGGCACCTCGTCCTTCGCCGACTTCCTGGCCCAGCAGGCGCCCGACCTGCTGCCGTCCCGGCGCGCCATCCCCCAGGGCCAGGCCGGCGACCTCGCCCCCCACGCCACCACCATCGTCGCGGCCACCTTCGCGGGCGGCGTCGTGATGGCCGGTGACCGCCGCGCCACCATGGGCAACATCATCGCCCAGCGTGACATCGAGAAGGTCTTCCCGGCCGACGAATACTCCGCTGTCGGCATCGCCGGCTCCGCCGGGCTGGCGGTGGAGATGGTGCGGCTGTTCCAGGTCGAGCTCGAGCACTACGAGAAGATCGAGGGCACGACCTTGTCGCTCGACGGCAAGGCCAACCGTCTCGCGGCGCTCATCCGTGCCAACCTCGGCATGGCGATGCAGGGCCTCGCCGTCGTGCCCCTGTTCGCCGGCTACGACCTCGCCGCCCAGCAGGGCCGGATCTTCTCCTACGACGTCACCGGCGGCCGCTACGAAGAGACCGCGTTCCACTCGGTCGGGTCCGGCTCGCTGTTCGCGCGGGGTTCGCTCAAGAAGATCTATCGCGACGGCATGACCAGCGACGACTGCGTCACCGCGACCATCCAGGCGCTCTATGACGCCGCCGACGACGACTCGGCCACCGGAGGGCCCGACCTGACCCGGCGGATCTTCCCCGTCGTCCACGTCATCTCCGCCGATGGCGGGAGGCGGCTCCCCGACGCCGAGGTCGCCGCGATCGCCGACCGGGTGATCGCGGGTCGCATGGACCGCCCCGACGGCCCGGCCGCCGCGCTGACCTGAGGAGCGGCGTGAGCGCTCGCCGTACCCCCGACCCGACCCCGTCCCGCCGCCTCGAGGACCAGCCATGAGCATGCCGTTCTATGTGTCACCCGAACAGCTGATGAAGGACCGCGCCGACTTCGCGCGCAAGGGCATCGCCCGCGGCAGGTCCGTCGTCGCCGTCCAATACGCCGACGGGGTGCTGTTCGTCTCGGAGAACCCCTCCCAGGCCCTCCACAAGGTGTCGGAGATCTATGACCGGATCGCGTTCGCCGCGGTCGGCCGCTACAACGAGTTCGAGAACCTGCGCATCGCCGGGGTCCGCCTCGCCGACGTCCGCGGCTACTCCTATGACCGGCGCGACGTCACCGGCCGGGGGCTGGCCAATGCCTATGCCCAGACGCTGGGGACGATCTTCTCCTCGGGCGGCGAGAAGCCCTATGAGGTCGAGCTGTTCGTCGCCGAGATCGGCGACAGCCCGGAGGACGACCAGATCTATCGGCTGACCTATGACGGACAGGTGGCCGACGAGCACGGTTTCGCGGTCATGGGCGGCGTCACCGAGCCGGTCGTCACCTCGCTGCGGGAGCACTATCGCGAGGGTGCCGGACTCGCCGAGGCGCTCGGGGTCGCCGTGACGGCGCTCGGTCGCTCCGAGAACGACGGGGAGCGCGTCATCCCGACCGCCCACCTCGAGGTGGCGGTGCTCGACCGCACCCGCTCACAGCCGCGCAAGTTCGTCCGGATCATGGGGGAGCGGCTCGTCGAGCTCCTCGGTGACCGGGGCCCCGAGACGCCCGCCGAGACGCCCGCCGAGACCTCGGGTGACGCGGGCGCCGTGCCCGCCGAGCCGTCCTCAGACGGCGAGTGACCGACCCGGTGACCGACGGCCGGGGCGCGGGCGCCGACCCGCGCGCTTGGCGTCAGCTGGGTGGCGACGAGGTGCTGCACGCCGGCTTCATCTCCCTCATCGCGCGCCGCTATCGGCTGCCCGACGGCCGCGAGGCCCGTTGGGAGATGGTCGATGCCCCGGCGACGGCCACGATCCTCCCGCTCACCGACGACGAGCGCGTGGTGTGCGTGCGGCAGTTCCGCCCCGGCCCCGCGCGGCGGATGCTGTCGCTGCCGGGTGGCCTCATCGACCCCGGGGAGTCCGTGGTCGACGCTGCGCGGCGCGAGCTGCGCGAGGAGACCGGCTATGCCGCCACCTCGCTCCAGGAGGTCGCCGCCACCCAGGCCAACTCCCGGACCCGGCCCTCCCACACCCTGGTGGCCCTCGGCTGCCGCCCCGAGCACGCCCAGGACCTCGACGACTTCGAGGACATCGACGTCGAACTGGTCACCCTCCGCGACTTCCGCTCCCTCCTCCGCTCCGGCAGCCTCTCCACCACCGAGCATGCCTATCTCGGGCTCGACTTCCTCGGCCTGCTGTAGTCGCCGGGATTCCCTGCGGTTTGGCCCAAATCGGCAGGGTTTCGGCCTCGAACCATGCAGTTTGCGTCCAATGGATGCAAGCCGCCGTCCCCCAGGGGGCCGGTCCGCTGCCGTATTCCACAGCGGCCGAAACATCGTGCTTGGGCGAGATCCGCGTGGGTAGGAATGCGGCGTGATCGAGAACAGCAACGGAGCCATCAAGGGGCACGTTCGGTGGAGCGGCTTCGACCGACTCACCCATGGACTCCACCTCTCGGAGATCAAGAACGAGGCCGCCACGGCTCGCACACTCAGACAGCTCGACGCCTGGACCATGCTCCTGCCACCGGGTGCCGGCTATACGCACATCACGGCCGCCTGGCTGCGCGGTTGGTGGATGCCCCAGCTGCCTGAGCACGTCCCGCTGTTCGCGGCTGGACCGGGTGCCGAGCATCCCCGGCGAGCCGGGCTCGTCTATTCGCGGCTGGAGGGTCTGGCCACGCCAACACTCGTACGTGGTCAGCCGATCGTGAGTCCGGAGGAGTCGCTGCTACGGGCAGCGCGCGATCTGTCACTGTTCGACCTCACCATCATGACGGTGTCGGCCCGCCGCAGCGGAGAGCTGGACGCCGAGGCACTGGCCTCACTGTGTGCCTCCCATCGGCCCGGCGTACGGGCACTGCGGGCGGCACTCTCGTGGGCGGACCCGCGCTACGAGTCGCCGTTCGAGGTGCTCCTCGGCATGTTCCACCTTCTCGCCGGCGTTCCCGTCGAGCCTCAACATGGGATCTTCGACGCCGCGGGTCGGTTCGTGGCTCGCGGCGACCTCTGGGTCGTCGGCACGACGAGCATCCACGAGTACGACGGCGCGGTGCATGGGGAGGAACGGCAACGGGGCCTCGACCTAAGGCGCCACCGGCGCCTACTCGACACCCCTTACGTTCGCCGGGGCTACAACGCCGACGACCTCTTCAACCATCCACTCGCCATGCTGCAGGAGCTCGACGCAACAATCGGGCGCAGACACGATCCGCGACGTCTCGGCCCGTGGCGCCGTCACGTGGCCGAGTCGACCTACTCGGCAGCCGGTCGGCGGCGCCTCCAGAACCGGTGGCTGCGCCTCTCCGAGCACCTCGATTGGACGCAAACTGCATGATGTGGACCGGATTTCCTGCCGATTTGGGCCAAACCGCATTCCAACGGTGACCCGAGATGCGCCTCCCGCCGCCCCCACGGCGGGTAGGTTCTGTTCATGGACCGGCGGATCTTCGGGATCGAGAACGAGTACGGCGTCACGTGCACGTTCCGCGGCCAGCGAAGGTTGAGCCCGGACGAGGTGGCCCGCTACCTGTTCCGCAAGGTGGTCTCGTGGGGTCGCAGCTCCAACGTGTTCCTCAGGAACGGTGCTCGGCTCTATCTCGACGTCGGCAGCCACCCGGAATATGCGACCCCCGAGTGCGACGACGTCATCGAGCTGGTGACCCACGACAAGGCGGGGGAGCGGATCCTCGAGGGGCTGCTCGTCGACGCCGAGCAGCGGCTGCACGACGAGGGCATCGCCGGCGACGTCTACCTGTTCAAGAACAACACCGACTCGGCCGGCAACTCCTACGGCTGCCACGAGAACTACCTCGTGAGCCGTGCCGGTGAGTTCGGTCGGCTGGCCGACATCCTGATCCCGTTCCTGGTGACGCGCCAGATCGTCGTCGGCGCCGGGAAGGTCACCCAGACCCCGCGCGGGGCGTCGTACGCCGTCAGCCAGCGCGCCGAGCACATCTGGGAGGGCGTCTCGAGCGCGACCACGCGCAGCCGCCCGATCATCAACACCCGCGACGAGCCCCACGCCGACGCGGAGAAGTATCGGCGGCTCCACGTGATCGTGGGCGACTCCAACATGAGCGAGACGACCACCATGCTCAAGGTGGCCAGCGCCGACCTGGTGCTGCGGATGATCGAGGAGGGGGTCAACATGCGCGACCTCTCCTTGGAGAACCCCATCCGCGCGATCCGTGAGATCGCGCACGACGTGACCGGCCGCCGGCTGGTGCGGCTCAGCAACGGCCGTGAGGCGAGCGCGCTGACGATCCAGTCCGAATACCTCGGCAAGGCCCGTGACTTCGTCGACCAGCGGGGGATCTCCACGCCGGTCATCGAGCGGGCGCTGGACCTGTGGGAACGGTCGCTCAAGGCGGTGGAGAGCGACGACTGGGGGCTGGTGGACCGCGAGATCGACTGGGTCATCAAGTGGAAGCTGATCGACCGCTACCGCGCCAAGCATGGCCTGCCGCTCGGTCATCCTCGCGTCGCCCAGCTCGACCTGGCCTACCACGACATCCACCGCGAGCGCGGCCTCTACTACCTCCTCGAGAAGCGCGGCGCCGTCGCCCGGGTCACCACCGACCTCAAGATCTTCGAGGCCAAGTCGGTCCCGCCCCAGACCACCAGGGCCCGGCTCCGCGGCGACTTCATCCGCAAGGCCCAGGAACGACGCCGCGACTTCACCGTCGACTGGGTGCACCTCAAGCTCAATGACCAGGCCCAGCGCACGGTGCTGTGCAAGGACCCCTTCCGGGCCGCCGACGAGCGCGTGCAGCGACTCATCGACGGCATGTGACCCACCTACGGGCTCCTCTCAGGTGACCCCGGTAGGGTGACCGGGCTGCCCGACAACCAGAAGGTGACCTCTGATGCATCGACGTACGACCCGCCTGCTCGCGCCTCTCGCGGCGGTGGGCCTCCTGGCCGCGCTGTCCGCCTGCGGCGACAGCAAGACCGACGACGCGAAGGCATCGGACTCGGCGAACCCGTCGGCGTCGACCTCGACCTCCGCGTCGGCGGCAGCCATGACCGACGGCACCATCGACGGCATCACCGTCAAGGGCGACGTCGGCACCAAGCCCACTGTCACCTGGGGCGACTCGGGAGTCACCGCCACCGACCCGGTGCGTCAGGTCCTCGTCACCGGTGACGGCGCGACGGTCGAGGCCAAGCAGAAGGTCTTCGTGCAGATCTGGGTCGGCAACGGCACCACCAAGAAGGAGAGCTACACCTCCTACGACCAGGCACCCCAGGTCGTCCCGGTCGATCCGACGCAGACCCTGTCGATCCTGACCGACGCGATCGAGGGCCAGAAGGTCGGCTCCCGCGTCCTCGTCGCCCAGTCTGCGGCGGGCGCGTTCGGCGACCCGACCGGTAACACCGGCCTGGGCCTCGGCAAGGACGACACCGCGGTGTTCGTCATCGACATCTTGAGCAGCCTGCTGAGCGCCCCCGAGGGAGCGACCAAGCAGCCCGCGGCCTGGGCGCCCAGCGTGACCACGGCAAGCGACATCCCGACCGCGCTCGACTTCACGGGGACCCCCAAGCCGTCGGGCAAGTTCCAGATCACCACCCTCATCGAGGGCAAGGGCGCGCCGCTGGCCAAGGGCCAGACCGCCTACGTCAACTACCTGGGCCAGGTCTACAACGGCGCCAAGCCGTTCGACCAGTCCTACACCACCGGGCAGCCGTTCAGCTTCGCCGTGGGCGGCGGCCAGGTCATCAAGGGCTGGGACCAGGGACTCGAGGGCGTCACGGTGGGCAGCCGCGTGATCCTGCAGATCCCGCCGAGCTGGGGCTATGGCTCGGCGGGCCAGTCGGGAGCCGGCATCAAGGGCACCGACACCCTCTACTTCGTCGTGGACGTCCTCGGCGCAGCGTGAGCCATGCCCGCGGTCCCGAAGAGTGAGCGGCTCCTCAACCTGCTCATCATGCTGCTGGTGCAGCGGCGCTACGTCGCCAAGGACCGCATCCGCGAGATCCTCTACGCCGGACAGAGCGATGACGCGTTCGAGAAGATGTTCGAGCGCGACAAGGAGGAGCTGCGCAGCCTGGGGGTGCCCATCGAGGTGGGGAGCCTCGACGCCTACTTCGACGACGAGCCCGGCTACCGCATCCGCCCCGACGAGTTCGGACTTCCCGAGATCAGCCTGGCTGCCGACGAGGCGGCGGTCCTCGGCCTCGCCGCCAAGGTCTGGGAGCACGCCCGGCTGGCCGAGGTCACGACCGACGCGGTCCGCAAGCTGACCGCGGCCGGCGTACCCGTCGACGTGTCCGCGCTCGACATCGTGCAGCCGCGCCTGGCCGCCCACGAGCCGGCCTTCGACGTCTTCTGGGAGGCGACCCACACCCGCACTCCGGTGGCCTTCGACTACCACCGAGCCGGCCAGCCGGTCGCGACCCGCCACCTGCAGCCCTGGGGAGTGGTGCGCTACTCCGGCCGGTGGTACGCCGTCGGCCTGGACACCGATCGCGGTGAGGAGCGTGTGTTCCGCCTCTCCCGGGTCGACGGGGAGCCCCGGCTCGACGGGCCGCCGGGCTCGTTCGACGTGCCCGAGGGCACCGACGTGCGCGGCGTCGCCCGCAGACTGGCCCCGGCCAGGGCCGCCGCTCCGGCGACGATCCTGGTGCGCGAGGGCGCCGGCCACGGGCTGCGCGGCAAGGCGATCTCCCTCGAGCAGGACGTGCCCGGCCCCGACCACGCGTCCGGGTGGGACCGCGTCACGGTGGAGGAGGCCGATCTCGCCGAGGAGGTGCTCTCCTTCGGCGCCGACGCCTATGTCGAGGGCCCGGCCGAGCTGCGTGACGAGGTCGTCCGTCGGCTCCGTGCCGTCGTGGAGGCGTCATGAGTACGGCGGGGGCGGGTGCCAAGGAGCAGGTCGCGCGGCTCCTCACGCTCGTGCCCTATCTGCACACCCGTGGCGAGGTCCGACTCGAGGACGCCGCCCGCGACCTGGGCCTGTCGGCCGAGCAGCTGCTCCGTGACCTCCGGGTGCTCTTCATGTGCGGGCTGCCGGGCGGCTATCCCGGCGACCTGATCGATGTCGACCTCGATGCCCTCGAGGACCCCGACGGTGACGGCGTCATCCGGGTCTCCAACGCCGACTACCTCGCGCGGCCGCTCCGACTCACACCCACCGAGGCCAGCGCACTCATCGTGGCGCTCAGGGCGATGCGCGACGGGTCGGACGACGAGACCCGCGAGGTCATCGACCGCGCCCTGGGCAAGCTCGAGCTTGCCGCGGCCGGTGGCGCCGAGCAGGTCGACGTCGGCGACCGGGTCGACGAGCTGGCCGAGCTGCGCGCCCGCCTCGCCGACGCCGTGGAACGAGGCCGCCAGGTCCGCCTGACCTACTACGTGCCCACCCGCGACGAGCTGTCCGACCGCGTAGTCGACCCCCACGGACTGCCGTCGTCCAACGGCTTCGACTACCTCGACGCGTGGTGCCACAGCGCCGAGGCGCCCCGACTGTTCCGGCTCGACCGCATCGAGTCCGCCGAGGTGCTCGACACCCCCGTCGTGACCGAGGCGTCCTCCCAGCGACCGCTGGCCGACGGGCTGTTCCTCCAGGACTCCGAGGCCACCAAGGTGACCCTCCGGCTGCAGCCTGCGGCGCGGTGGGTGCCCGACTACTACCCCGTCGAGGACGTACGTCGTCGGCGCGGCGGCGTCCTCGACGTCACGATGTTGATCGCCGACCCACGGTGGTTGGACCGGCTGCTGCTGCGCCTGGCGCCGTACGCTACTGTCCTCGACCCACCGGATCGGGCCGCGTCCTTCCGCAGCTCCGCCGCCGCGGCGCTCCGCCTCTACACCGACCACCCCCACCCCTGACGGTTACGATGGATCGCGACCGGAAATATCCCCTGTGAGGACCGACATGCTGACTCCCCTTCTCTGGAACCTCGGCACCCCCGAGCTGATCATCATCCTGGTGATCCTGGTGCTGATCTTCGGTGCCTCCAAGCTCCCCGAGCTGGCTCGTGGCAGCGGTCGGGCCCTGCGCATCTTCAAGGCGGAGACCAAGGCCCTGGGCGATGACGACGACGACCTGCTGACGCCCGAGGAGCGCGAGCTCCGGGCCCGCCAGGACGCCGAGCGCGCGGCGCGTGAGCGTCGTGACGACACGACCGCCTGACCGGAGCCGTTCGTGTCGCTGACGGGCATCTTCAACGTCCTGCGCGGCACCCCGCACCACGCGGTCGGCGACGACGGCCGGATGGCCTTGTCCGACCACCTGCGGGAGTTGCGCGCCCGCATCATCCGGATGGCCCTCTACCTCGTCCTGGCCACCATCTTGGCGCTGTTCTTCTGGAACCAGCTGTTCGACCTCATCTTCGAGCCCTACAACAAGGCCCGGACGATGCTGGGGGAGAAGGTGGCGACCGAAGCGGTCATCAACGACGTCGGCGGACCGCTGATGCTGCAGCTCAAGCTGTGCGGGGTCGCCGGCATCGTGGCGTCGTCGCCGTTCTGGCTGGCCGAGATCTGGGGCTTCCTCGTGCCGGGTCTCCACCCGCACGAGAAGAAGTGGTCGCGGGTGTTCATGGTCATCGCCGGCCCGCTGTTCATGGCGGGGGTTGCGCTGGGCTACTACGTGCTGCCCAAGGGCATCCAGGTGCTGCTGAGCTTCACGCCTGCCGACATCACCAGCCTCGTCGACTTCGCGAAGTACTTCTCCTTCGTCACCCGCATGCTGCTGGTCTTCGGGGTGGCGATGGAGATCCCGGTCTTCGTGGTGCTGCTCAACCTCGCCGGCGTCGTGCCCGGCAAGGCGCTGGCCAAGTACCGGCCCTTCATCATCGTCGGCACGTTCGTGTTCGCCGCTGTGGCGACGCCGTCGACCGACCCCTTCTCGATGCTCTTCCTCGCGATCCCGATGGTGCTGTTGTTCTTCATCGCCGAGATCATCGCCCGGCTCAGCGACCGGGCCCGCGGCCGCGGTGCCAACTCCACCGAGCAGTGGGACGACGACGAGGTCTCCCCGCTGTGAACGCCGTCCCCGAGCCGGTCGACCCCTTCGACCTGCCTCCATGGCTCGGCGAGGCCGACGTGACCTGGGCCCCCGAGACCGCCATCGGGGCGGGAGCGCTCGTGCCCGGCCACCTGCAGGCCGACGACGAGCCCGCCCTGCCGTGTGACCTCCTGGCCGTCGACGAGGCCTATCCCGCGCCGGTCGCCGACGACCAGCTCCGCAGCCGCGCCCACCAGTCGTGGCGGCACGGCCAGGTCCACCTCGTCGCCTATGACGGCCGGCTGACCCTGCTCGTCCCCGGCCGCGAGTTCTCCGCCGATCGGGTGCTCGATGCGCTGGGTCGGCTCGCTCTCGCCCTGGGTGGACACCCCGACAAGATGTCGGCGGTCCTCAACGTCGGGCGTGACGCGAGCCGGCGTGCGGGTTCTGGCCGCTAGTCTCGCCTCGTGACCCGGGAGATCGCCCTCCTCACCAACCCCACCGCCGGCAAGGGCCGCGCGGTGCGGGTGCGCGACATCGCGCTGCCACGGCTGCGCGCCGCCGGATTCGTCGTACGCTCGATCGCCGGCCGCGATGCCGACGAGGCCCTCGACCTGGCCCGCCAGTGCGTGGCCGACGGGGTGGAGACGCTCGTGGTGTGCGGTGGCGACGGGATCGCGCATCTCGGCATCCAGGCGGTCGCCGGCACGCCCACCCGCCTCGGTGTGCTCCCGGCCGGGACCGGCAACGACGTGGCCCGCTATGTCGACATCCCGCTGCGCGACCCCGAGGCAGCGACGGACCGCATCATCGCCGGACGCACGCGGGTCCTCGACCTGGCGCGGTCGGGGTCGACCTACTTCGCGACCGTGCTCGCGGCCGGCTTCGACGCCATCGTCAATGAGCGCGCCAACGCCATGACCTGGCCGCGCGGCCAGATGCGCTACAACCTGGCCACCCTGGCCGAGCTCCGCGTCCTCAAGCCACTGGCCTACACCCTCGAGCTCGACGGTGTGGAGCGGCAGCTGGAGGCCAACCTGGTCGCCGTCGGCAACGGGCCCTCGTTCGGCGGCGGCCTACGCATCACCGAAGGCGCCCTTCTCGACGATGGCATGCTGGACGTAGTGATCATCAAGCCGCTGAGCCGCGTCGAGCTGCTCAAGACCTACCCCAAGCTGTTCAAGGGGACCCACACCTCGCACCCGCAATACGAGCACCATCGTGTCCGCCAGGTCACGGTCGCGTCGCCGGGCATCGTCGCCTATGCCGACGGGGAGCGGTTCGGCCCGCTGCCGCTGACCGTCGAGAGCGTGCCCGGCGCGCTCACGGTGCTGGCATGACGACCCGGGCGGCCCGCCGATGACCGACCAGCCGTCGCCCGCCGAGGGCTACGCACGCTTCCGCGCGCGCCGGGAGCACCCGGTGTTCCACGACTTCGCCGACCGTTACCCGTTCCGGCTCGATGACTTCCAGGCCCGCGCGTGCCGCGAGATCGAAGAAGGTCGGGGCGTGCTGGTCGCGGCGCCCACGGGCTCGGGCAAGACGATCGTGGGCGAGTTCGCCGTCCACCTCGCCCTCACCACTGGGCGCAAGTGCTTCTATACGACGCCCATCAAGGCGCTGTCCAACCAGAAGTACAACGACCTCGTTGCGGCGTACGGCGCGGACCGGGTCGGCCTGCTGACCGGCGACAACACCGTCAACGGCGAGGCCCCGGTGGTCGTGATGACCACCGAGGTGCTCCGCAACATGCTCTATGCCGGCTCGCGCACCCTGCTCGGGCTGGGCTTCGTCGTGATGGACGAGGTGCACTACCTCGCCGATCGCATGCGCGGCGCCGTGTGGGAGGAGGTCATCATCCACCTCCCGGAGTCGGTCACGCTGGTGTCCTTGTCGGCAACCGTCTCCAACGCCGAGGAGTTCGGCGAGTGGCTCGAGACGGTCCGCGGCGACACGACCACGATCGTCGAGGAGCGTCGGCCCGTGCCGCTGTTCCAACACGTCATGGTCGGCAGCAGGATGATGGACCTGTTCGCCTCCTCCGACGTCGACGCGGCCGCCGGCTTCGTGCGCGAGGGTGCACCCGTCAACGACCAGCTCCTGCGGGTGGCCCGCGACGACTGGGCCAGCAGCCGGTTGATGCGCGATCGGCGGTCGCCCCGCAAGGGCAACCCGGGCGCCTCCAAGAACCCGCGCTCGGTCGGCAACGGCCGGCGGGTCTGGATCCCCAGCCGCACCCAGGTGGTCGACCGGCTCGACCGCGAGGGCCTGCTGCCGGCGATCGTGTTCATCTTCAGCCGGGCCGGCTGTGACGCGGCGGTCAAGCAGTGCCTCCAGGCCGGCGTACGCCTGACGACGCCCGATGAGCGCGACGAGATCTATGAGTACGTCGAGACCGAGTGCCGCCACCTCCCCGACGAGGACCGTCACGTGCTCGGCTACCACGACTTCCTCGACGGCCTGACCCGCGGAGTGGCCGCCCACCACGCCGGACTGCTGCCGACCTTCAAGGAGGTCGTGGAGCAGCTGTTCGTGCGGGGACTGGTCAAGGTCGTGTTCGCGACCGAGACGCTCGCGCTCGGCATCAACATGCCTGCGCGCACCGTCGTCCTCGAGAAGCTCACGAAGTTCAACGGCGAGACCCACGCCAACATCACGCCGGGGGAGTACACCCAGCTCACGGGTCGCGCTGGGCGGCGCGGCCTCGACGTCGAGGGCCACGCGGTCGTGCTCTGGCAGCCCGGCTCGGATCCTCGCGAGCTGGCCGGACTGGCCTCCACCCGGACCTACCCACTCCGATCGTCGTTCCGGCCGTCGTACAACATGGCGGTCAACCTCGTCCACGAGTTCGGCCGTGCCCGGTCCCGCGAGCTGCTGGAGATGTCGTTCGCCCAGTTCCAGGCCGACCGCGCGGTCGTCGGCCTGGCGCGCCAGCTCCACAAGGCGGAGGACGCCCTCGCAGGCTATGCCGACGCCGCGTCGTGCGACCGCGGTGACTTCATGGACTATGCCCGGCTGCGCCGCCGGATCTCCGATGTCGAGAAGGGCGCCGCCAAATCCCGGCGCGCCGACCTGCGTGACGAGGCGGCCGCCTCACTGACGCGCCTCAAGCCCGGCGACGTGATCATGGTGCCGGCCGGCAAGTTCAGCGGCTGGGCCGTGGTCATCGACCCCGGCGCCGGCGGTGACGAGATCAGACCCTATGTGTTGACCGTCGAACGGCAGGCCCGCAGACTCGCGCTGACCGACTTCCCGACCCCGGTCGAGCCTGTCGCACGGCTTCGGGTGCCCAAGCACTTCAACGGCCGCAACCCTCAGTCCCGACGCGACCTGGCCTCGGCACTGCGAGAGCGCACCCATCTCCTCGACGGCTCCCGCGGACCTCGCTCCGGCAGGCGAGACATCGCGATGGACCCCGTCGCCGAGCGCGAGATCACCCGGCTCCGCGACGAGCTCAAGGCGCACCCCTGCCACGGCTGCCCCGACCGTGAGGACCACAGTCGCTGGGCCGAGCGGTGGTTCAAGCTCGAACGGGACACCGCCACCCTCAAGCGCCGCGTCGAGCAACGCACCAACACCGTGGCGCGAACCTTCGACAGGGTGTGCGACGTCCTCGACTCGCTCCACTACCTCGAGGGAGACACCGTCAGCGACCTCGGCAAGCCGCTGATGCGGCTCTACAGCGACCTCGACCTGGTCGCGGCCGAGTCGTTGCGGCAGGGCCTCTGGGACGGGCTGACCGCCGCCGAGCTGGCCGCGTGTCTGTCGGCGCTCGTCTTCGAGGCGCGGCGGACCGACGACGCGGCGCCGCGCATCCCGGGCGGGGTCATCGGCCGGGTGCTCGACCAGATGCGACGGGAGTGGCGCCTGCTCGCCGACGTCGAGCGCGACCACCATCTCGACTTCCTGCGCGAGCCCGACCCCGGGTTCGCCTGGATCGCGTGGCGCTGGGCGTCCGGCGACGCCCTCGACGACGTGCTCGGGGACACCCAGCTCTCCGCCGGTGACTTCGTCCGCTGGGTCAAGCAGGTGATCGACCTGGCTGGGCAGGTGGCGGATGCGGCCACGGGGTCACCGGTGCGTGACGTCGCACGCGAGGCGGTCAGGGCGATGCGCCGTGGCGTGGTCGCCTACTCAACGGTGGACTGAACCCCCCGGGAGGCGACCCGCAGGCCGCCTCCCGGGGGGGCACGTCGTCCCGCTAAGGGGGTCACGGGCAGGGCGGTGCTCACCACCGTCACGCCGGAGACACCGTCCGCGGTCATCTCCGAACGCACGCTCGCCGTCCCGGCCGACAGACCTCGCACCGTGACGGTGTAGGTCAGGGAGTCCCCGGGAGCGGGGTCGCTCGACGTGACCGCCAGGTCGCCGGTCGGCAACACCGACTCCATGTCGCCATCGCCGTTGGCGTTCTCCGCGCCGACCAGGAACGGCTGACCCACGGGAGCGGTCGGCGGGGCGGCATAGGTGTAGGTGATGTCCTGCGGACCTCCCACGCCGATCCACGTCTGGAACGAACGGGTGTCGGTGGTCCCGAAGACGTTGACCTCCCATTCCACGACCAACCAGTTGTTGACGCCGTCCGTCAGCACGTTGGCCCGGATCCCCGCCGCACCGGTGCCGTCGAGGTCGGTCCAGAACGGCGCCAGGACGTTGTTGGGGGGCGCCGCCGATGGGCCAGGCGGCAGGCTGCAGCAGTTGTTGTCCGCGGCCGATGAGGACCCGCCGACGATCAGATAACCGTTGGAGTCCACCCCAACGCGGCTGGCCGGAACTCCGTTGTAGGTGAACGTCGGCACGTTCAGGTTGATGATCTGCTCATCGCCGATGGGTGTCGGTGCGGTCCCGAAGGCGCTGAGCGGGATGAACCCGCCGCCAGGAGACGATCCCGGACCCACGGACGGCTTCCCGAGCTGCGCCGGACCGAGCGTGGCGGAGGCCGAGGCGACACCCCTGCTGACGGTGGCCCCGGTCGCGCCCACGACCCGCAGCCGGCTGGTGGTCGACGTCGTGGCGTTGACCGTCTGCGACTCGAACGACTCGTTGGTCGCGGTCACCGTGCAGGTGGCCGTGCCGCCGACGGCCACCGATGGCGCCGAGCAGGACTGGGCGAGGCTGACCGAACCCTGCTGCGGCACGAATGCCACCGGCAGGTGGGCGGTGCCCCGGTTGGTGACGAACCGCACCTCGGCGAACTGCTGCTCACCCTCCGGAGCGGTCGAGGAGATCGTGATCGACACCTGTCGGCTCGCACCCGGGGCCATCGAGAAGCTCCTCGGCGAGAAGCTGATCGTCGTCCCGGCCCCCGTCGTGGCTCGCGCGGTGACGGACAGCCAGCGCCCGGTGACGTTCTTGAGCGTGCGGGTGGTGGTCACCCGGCCCGGCATCACGGGGGCATCGATGGACGGGATGTTGAGATCGATCACGTGGAGCGGGTCCCCGGTCATGGTGAAGAAGTTCGATGCCGTCTCCGAGATGGTCACCGGAACCCTCATGGAGCGAGCGACGTCCACGCGTCCGGCTCCCATGTCGAACGGGTCGGCCGGCGTCGTGAGGTCCTCCTTGACCACACTCGTCACCGACTGCGTCATGATCGCGGACTTGATCTGGCCGGGGGTCCAGCCCGGGTGCAGCGCCTTGAGCAGCAGCGCCACGCCCGCGATGTGCGGCGAGGACATCGAGGTGCCAGCGATCGCCTGGTAGTACTGGCCCGGAGGACCGTCGACGATGGCGCCCGGGGTCGGGGTCATGGCCGCCAGGATCTGGACGCCCGGCGCCGTGATGTCGGGCTTGATGACCGAGCCGAGTGGGCCTCGCGACGAGAACGCCGCCATGACGTCGCCCTGACCGTCCCGTGCGGCGCCGTCGGTGAACTGGCCGGTGATGCCCGTGTGGGAGCCGAGGAAGGCGACCAGGTCGGTGCCGTCGGCCACGTGGACGGTCGGCAGCCAGTGGTTGTCGGTCTCGACGTCGGCCAGGGTCGCGTTGTAGAGGATCATGCCGGCCGCGCCACCCTGGAGGACGTTGTAGCCCTTCTCCACGCGTCCGTTGGTGCCGCGCTGGCAGACCACGATCTTGCCGTCGTACAGACCCGCCGCGGCGGCGCTCAGGCAGCGCGGGTCGCCGTTGTCCGCCGCAGAGACGACCGGAAGCGGGCCGGCTCCCTGGGTGATGCTCGCGCCGTCGACGGCGTAGGTGTCGCCGTTGTCGGCCGTGAGCGTCAGGTGGGAGGCAAACTCCCGGGTCTGGGTGGACGCGGCGACCGTGGTGACCCAGGGTCCGCCATGGTTGGACGTCCCGGCACCGGGGCCGGAGTTGCCGGCCGAGGCCGCGACGAAGACGCCGGCGTTGTAGGCGTCGAGGAACGCCAGCTCGACCGGGTCGGTGGTCGGGTCGTTGCCGCCGCTGATCGAGAAGTTGATCACGTCGACGCCGTCGAGGATGGCCTGCTGGACCGCGGCGACCGAGTCGGAGCCGAAGCAGCCCTCGGGTGCGCACACGCGGTACTCCATGACCTGCGCGCCCGGCGCCACGCCGTTGATGCGGTCGACGACCGGGCCGACGGTCTGCACGTTGCGCACGATGTTGCCGGCCGAGGTCGACGCGGTGTGTGAGCCGTGGCCCTCGCCGTCACGTGCCAGGTCGGGGTAGGGGTAGGCCGTGCCCTGGACGGCGTCGTAGGTCGCCAGGAACGCCCGGCCGCCGACGAGCTTGTTGTTGCAGACGAAGGGGTCGGCCTCCGGGGTCAGCGGGTTGTCGCCGAAGCTGCACGGCAGCGCCGGGCCCGAGTAGGCCGGCAGGTTGCCCTTGTCGGCGAAGGACGGATGCTCCGGCCAGACACCGGTGTCGAGGTTGCCGAGCAGCAGCCCCTGACCGGCGTTGGCGCGGGTGCGCAGCGCGGTGTAGGCCGCGGGCGCGTTGATGAAGTCGATGCTGGAGTCGGTGAGGGGCTGGTTGAGGGTGTCGGGCTGGACCGCCACGACGCCCGGCACCCGCAGCAGGTCCTTGATCCGGTTGCCGGCCACCGTGGCCGCGACACCGCCATAGACCACGCGGTAGGAGCGGGTGACCGCCAGGCTCGGAACCGCCCGCTGGGCAGCGCCGGTGATGGCGCGCTCACGGTCACGCACATAGCGCAGGTAGCGGTTCGTGGACGGCCGGGTCCGGACCAGCGCCTTCTTGGTGACGCTCGGGCTGGTCGCGGCGTAGCCGCGGACCCCGCCGGTATAGCTGGCGGCCGCGTCGTAGTCGTACTTGATCACCACAGGGATCCGCTTGCTGCTCGTCAGGTTGCGCAGCGATGCCGGGGTCCGAGCGAGGCGGCCGCTGTCGGACTTGTCGCCGTCGACGGTGCCGGTCAGCTGGGGCTGCTGGTCAGCCAGCCAGAACCCGCGATGTCGCGCGGGGTCCGCGGACGATGGGCCCGCGGTGGCGGTGAGACCGGCAACCGCGATGGCCGCGGCCGAGGCGAGCGAGACGAGTTGGGCAACGCGGGTACGACGGGGCATGTCGTGGCCTCCGGTTCGGCGCAGAACGCTGCGCGGGTGGTCCCTCCCCACGAGGAACTAAGCGCAACCTAAGCCCGGGCGGGTCGCGTGACAAGGGTCACGTTCTTGCTCGGTGCCGAGGGACCCTGCGCGGCCGTCTTAGCCGTGCGCGTCGGTGAGAGCCGTCACAAGCCGCGCGAGCGGGGAATCCAGGCCCCAGCGGTCGCTCAGCTCGACAAGACGCTCGCGGTCCACCGGGGTGCGGGGGAGCGCCGTGTCGGGGTCGCCCAGGTCGAGCTCGCGCGCCACGGCGACCACCTCCGGAGCCACCGCGAGGTAGTCGGCCGCCGCACGGATCTTGGTCCGCAGCCCCGGCGCGATCTCGGCCTCTTCGTCCTCGGTGGCGGCGATGATGCCGGCCAGGTCGCCGAACTTGCGGAGCAGCGAGGCGGCGGTCTTCTCCCCGACCCCGGCCACTCCGGGCAGCCCGTCGCTGGCGTCGCCGCGGAGCGTCGCGAAGTCGGCGTACTGGCCGGGCGCCACGCCGTACTTGTCGCGCACCACCGCGTCCGTGATCCGTTCGTGCTTGCTGACGCCGCGGGCGATGTAGAGGACGCGGACGCCGGCCGCGTCATCGACGAGCTGGAACAGGTCGCGGTCACCGGTGACGACGTCGACCGGCATGCCCGCGCCGGTGGCCAGGGTCCCGATCACGTCATCGGCCTCATAGCCGTCCTTGCCGATCACGCAGATGCCGAGCGCCGCGAGGACGTCGAGGATGATCGGCACCTGCAGCTCGAGCGGATCCGGCACCTGCTCGACATCGGGCGCCCCCGCGACGACGTACTCGACCCGGTGAGCCTTGTAGGTCGGGATCAGGTCGACGCGCCACTGCGGCCGCCAGTCGTTGTCCCAGGCGCAGACGAGGTGGGTGGGTTGGTAGTCGGAGACCATGCGGCTGATGAAGTCCAGCAGGCCTCGGACCGCGTTGACGGGTGTTCCGTCGGGCGCCACGAAGGAGTCGGGAACCCCATAGAAGGCTCGGAAGTACATCGAGGCGGTGTCCAGGACCATCATCCGCGGTGCACGCATGAGGGGCATCCTTGCACGGCAATGCGCGCGATTTCGGACCTGCCGAGGACTAGGGTGAGGCGCGTGGAAGAGACCGACCGGCACATCGTCAGCCTGCTCGCGGCCGACGGCCGCATGTCGTTCACGGACCTCGGCAAGGCCACCGGCTTGTCGACCTCGGCGGTGCACCAGCGCGTCAAGCGACTCGAGCAGCGGGGCCTGATCAAGGGCTACACCGCGACCCTCGACCACGACCAGCTCGGCCTCCCGCTCACCGCGTTCGTGTCGATCACCCCGATCGACCCATCCGAGCCCGACGACTACCCCCAGCGCCTTGCGCCGATCTCCGAGATCGAGTCCTGCTGGTCGGTCGCGGGCGACGAGTCCTACATCCTCAAGGTGCGCGTCCCCGCCCCCGTCGGCCTCGAGGACCTGCTGGGCCGCATCCGTGCCGCCGCCAACGTCTCCACCCGGACCACGATCGTCCTCTCCACGCCGTACGAGAACCGGCCGGTGGGGTAGGGGTGCCAGTTTCACCGGCTCGCCGGTGAAACTGTCGCTTCTCGGCGGAAGTTTCGGCCGAGAAGCGACCGGTTTGGTCGAGAAGTGCCGCCCAAGCGGGGAATCGAGCTTCGCCGATCAGGCGCCGGGCTGCGTCGTCGACGTGCCGACCAGGCGGCCTCGGGTTGCGAGCAGGTTGCGGATTCGCGCCGCAGTCTGAACTGGGCGCTCGAGGTCGGCCCAGGTGATCCGAATGCAGATCCAGCCTGTGAGCTGGCAGATGAGTTCCTCACGACGCTTCTCACGCAGTAGGAACTGCTCCAGGGTCTCACCCTTGCGCCGGTAGCGCTCGTACTTCTCCCTGCCGTCGAACTCCATGAAGACGCCGAGCTCAGGCCAGGCGAAGTCGACGAATGCCGTGAACCAGTCCTCCAAGCCCTCGACAAGCACCTGTGGGACCGGCAGCGGCAGGCCGGCCTTCCAGCACAGATGGAAGAGCCGACTCTCCCCGGCCGATGAGAGCCGCGCGTCTGCGAGACCGACCACGAGCCGGGCCGTCAGTGAGTTGGGCCAGTGCTCGAACAGCGGCATCGCCTTCTCCAACTCGGACTTGGTTGTGGCGCCGGCGCGCAGGAGGCCATTGACGACGACAAGTGCCGGCTCGACGGCCGCCACTGTTGTCACTTCAAGAGCGGCCCGACAGCCCGAGGTCAGGGAGACCCCCTCGTGAACCAGGACGTCAGCGGCGCTCAACACGCCGCTGTGGCGGACCACTCCCGACTGACGCCGACTTGTCTGTCCATCGCCTCGAGTGAGGTGCACCCAGCCGAGATCGATGCCCCACGTGGGAGCACCCCACTCGACAGCCGCCGACACGTGAGAGAGCACGGAAGAGCCATGCGCGGTCCTGAGGACTGCCCGTGCCAAGAGTCGATGCTGGTCCTGCGGGCTGACCGCGTCCCAGACCTCGCTGATCGCGTAGGCACCGTGGCGGACCTTCTTCCACAGTCCCGAACGCACCATCCGACGGATGGCGCGATCGTCGTACCCCTGGGCAACGGCTTCGCGTCGCAGAATGACGCTGTTCGATTCCTCGATGGTGAGCGGTCGATACATGTCGTGAGTGTTGAGCCAGGACTACTCACTGCCCGCTCGGGCCATCAACGTGTGTGAGTACGCCCCGAAATCGCGAGCCTGTGGGCGCCTGGTGGTCCCATCGGGGTGGCCTCCACGCGGCGCTTCTCGGCCGATCCCGTCACTTCTCGACGGAAACTTCCGTCGAGAAGTGCCAGTTTCACCGGCGCGCCGGTGAAACTGGCACCGTGACTCAGTACGCCTGCAACGCAGCCGTACGACGAGAAGCGGCGGCGACCTCGTGGGCCTTGAGGGCGGCCTCGTCGAGCTGACCGTGCTCGGCCCACCAGGTCTGGCCGGCCTCGGGGAGAGTGTGGATCGGGTCGTAGTACTCGTAGGTCCGCGACAGGGCCTCGGGGTCCTCGGCCTCGATGGAGGTGCGGTAGTTCTTGGTCCAGTAGGAGATCCCGCGCTCGGTGTCGTAGGACTCCAGCTGGTGCACCCAGCGCTTGCCGACGAACGGCACGTCGCACACGATCCGCGGGGTCGCGAAGCCGGGCAGGTAGCCCATGATCTGGTGCTGGAGCCACTGCGCCTGAGCGACCGAGACCCGCCAGTGCTCGGAGTAGGGGATCATGTCGCACATGTAGAAGTAGTAGGGCATGATCCCCGCGCCGTCGAGCAGCGAGAAGGCCAGGTCGAGCAGCACGTGCGGGTCGGCGTTGACGCCGTTGAGCAGCACGCCCTGGTTGCGGACGTCGCGGACGCCGGCGTCGAACATCGCCCGGGTCGCGTCGGCGACGAGCGGGGTGACCGAGTTGGCGTGGTTGACGTGGGTGTGGATGGCGATCGAGACACCGCGTGAGCGGGCCTTGCCGGCCACCCGGCCCATGCCATCGACGACCTCGGGCTGGAGCCAGTGCTGGGGGAGGGCCATCAGCGCCTTGGTCGCCAGCCGGATGTCGCGGATGTTCTCGATGTCGAGCAGCTGGTCGAGGAACGCCTCGAGGCGGGGCCACGGCATGTTGGCCACGTCGCCTCCTGAGACGACGACGTCGCGCACCTGCGGCGTACGGCGCAGGTAGTCGAGCATGTCGCCGAGGCGGTCAGCGGGCTTGCCGACGAACTTGAGCTTGTCGATGACCGGGGTGGAGTTGCCCACGAGGTCCATGCGGGTGCAGTGGCCGCAGTACTGCGGGCACGTGGGGAGCAGCTCGGCGAGCACCTTGGTCGGGTAGCGGTGGGTGAGGCCCTCGGCGACCCACATGTCGTGCTCGTGGAGGGAGTCGCGGGTGGCCTGCGGGTGGCTCGCCCAGTCGGTTCGACGGTCGGAGAACACGGGGATCATGTAGCGGCGCACCGGGTCGGCATAGAACGCCTCCGTCAACGAGCCGGGGCCGGCGGGGTCGACCCGGGGCGCCATCGTGTTCATCATCTGCGGCGGCACGAGCATCGACATGGTGGCGCGCTCGGCCTGGTCCCGCTCGAGGTCGGCATAGAAGCGCTCGTCCAGCAGGTCGCCCATCAGCTCACGCAGCTGCTTGACGTTCTTGACGCAGTGGGCCCGCTGCCACTGGACGGAGGCCCAGTCCTCGGCGGTCACGTCGCGCCAGCCCGGGAACCGGGTCCAGTCGGGCTCGACCAGCTCGACGCGCTGGTAGGCGTAGGGCTGCATGGCGCCGGTGGTGGACGTCGAGGTGACGGTCATGGTGTGTGCTCCAGTGGGTCGTTGGGGCGGTCCCTGACACGCGGCCGAGTCAGTTGTGTGACGTCGGCCGCACATGACAGAGTAGGCGGAGAACATCCTGCAAGTCCAATACTAGACCGTAGAATTTGCGGCGTGTTGGTCAATTCGATGGAGGACGACTCGCGCATGACCGTCGCAAGCAGTGACCCGACCGGGCTCCACCGGGTGCTGGACGACCGTGTGGTGCTGCCCCAGGCGGCCCAGCGGCTCGACGCACGCCGTGAGCTGTGGCCCGACGAGGTCCGGATCCGGGTCGAGAAGCTCAATCTCGATGCCGCGTCCTACCGCCAGCTCGAGGCCAAGCACCGGGCCAACGACGGCCGGGTCGACGGCGACGCGCTGCGGGCCGAGGTGCTCGAGATCGTCGCCTCGCGGGGCAAGATGCAGAACCCCGTCACGGGCTCCGGCGGCATGCTCGTCGGCACCGTCGAGGAGGTGGGGGAGCGGTCCCCGCTCGGCCTCCGGGTCGGCGAGCGCGTGGCGACCCTGGTGTCGCTGTCACTCACGCCGCTGGCGATCGAGGACGGCCTGGCCCGTTGGGACGGGCTCGGCGAGCAGGTGCCGTGCGACGGGTACGCCGTCCTGTTCGGCCGATCGATCGCCGCGGTGATCCCCGACGACCTCGACCCCGACCTGTCGCTGTCGGTCATGGACGTCTGCGGTGCCCCCGCCCTGACGGCCCGCGTCGTGGCCGACTACGTCGCCCGGGGCGAGGCCGAGGTGACGGTGGCCGTGATCGGGGGCGCCGGCAAGTCCGGTTCGATGAGCCTGGCAGCCGCGCGCCACGCTGGCGCCACCCGCACCATCGGGGTCGTCCCCTTCGAGGCGGAGGCCGAGCTGCTGCGCGCCGCCCACCTGGCCGACGAGGTGGTCCTCGCCGACGCGCGCGACCCGGTCGCCCTGCGCGATGCCGTCCATGGTGCCGGTGGACCGGCCCAGGTGACCGTCGTCTGCGTCGACGTCCCGGGCTGCGAGGGTGGCGCGATCCTGGCGACGGCCGACCGGGGGACCGTCATCTTCTTCTCCATGGCCACCTCCTTCACGGCGGCGGCCCTGGGTGCCGAAGGACTGGCGGCCGACGTCACCATGCTGGTCGGCAACGGCTATGCCCCCGGCCACGCGGCCTATGCTCTGGAGCTGCTGCGCACGGTGCCGGGGGTCCGATCGCTGTTCGAACGCCGCCTGGCGGCCCACGGAGGAGAGGCCTGATGTCCAAGACCGGCAAGCTCCAGCTGGACTCGCGCCAGGTCAAGCAGGCGCGCGCGCTCGCCAAGCGCGTCGGCAAGCCGATCGTCAAGCTGGCCCAACAGCACACCACCGTCTCCGTGGAACGGGCGACGCTGAGATTGGCCGGGCTCTCCGGAGCCGACGACGAGGGCACGCCGTGGGCCAACCGGCTTGTCGACGCCGTACGCGCGGACGTCGGCCTGGAGCACGGCGTCTCGCTCCCGGTGTGGCACGCCCTCCGCATGGACCAGGCCACCAACCTCCACGAGCTCGCGGCTCGCGCCGCGGCGGGGGAGGTCCGCTTCGAGCTGCCGGAGGGCCGCCACGCCCAGCGGGCCACGGGCGAGTCCCGCAAGGCCGTCCACGCCGGCATCAAGCGCATCGACACGCGCCGCCGTGAGCGCGATCGGCTCATCCACCGCCTGGGCGACCCGCCCCGCAAGCCGTGGATCTATCTCATCGTCGCCACCGGCGACATCTATGAGGACATCCCCCAGGCCCAGGCTGCCGCCAAGGCGGGCGCCGACATCATCGCGGTGATCCGCTCCACGGGCCAGTCGCTGCTCGACTTCGTCCCGGAGGGGGCCACCCGCGAGGGCTTCGCGGGCACCTATGCGACGCAGGAGAACTTCCGGCTGATGCGGGCCGCTCTCGACGAGACCAGCAAGGAGCTCGGCCGCTATGTCCGGCTGACCAACTATGCCTCCGGGCTGTGCATGCCCGAGATGGCCGTGCTGGCGGGCCTCGAGCGGCTCGACATGATGCTCAACGACTCCATGTACGGCATCCTCTTCCGCGACATCAACCCGATCCGGACCTTCGTCGACCAGCGCTTCAGTCGCCAGGTCCACGCCCGCGCCGGCATCATCATCAACACCGGCGAGGACAACTACCTCACCACCGCCGACGCGGTCGAGGCCGCCCACACCGTGACGACCAGCCAGCTCCTCAACGAGTACTTCGCCAAGGAGGCGGGCCTCGAGGACTGGCAGCTCGGCCTCGGGCACGCCTTCGAGATCAACCCCGACCGCCCCGAGTCGTTCCGACTCGAGCTGGCCCATGCGCTGCTGGCCCGCGAGCTGTTCCCCGAGGCCCCGCTCAAGTGGATGCCGCCGACACGCCACATGACCGGCGACGTGTTCCGCGGCTACCTGCTCGACGGCTTCTTCAACCTCGTGGGCGCACTCACCGGCCAGGGGATCCTCCTCGTCGGCATGATGACCGAGGCCGTCGTCACGCCGTGGATCTCCGACCGTGACCTGGCGCTGCAGAACGTCCGCTATGTCATGGATGCCGCCGGCAACCTCCACGAGGACTTCAAGCCGGCCAAGGGTGGGTTCATCGAACGACGAGCGCGCGAGGTCCTCGGCGACACCATCGAGCTGCTCGGCGACATCGCGGCCGACACCGACGAGGCCGGTGACCCGCCCCTGCTGGCAGCCATCGCCAACGGCACGTTCGGACTGATGCGCCGACCCGCCTATGGCGGCAAGGGCCTGGACGGGGTGGCTCGCAAGTCCGACCTCTACTACAACCCGGCCTCGGAGATCTTGGAGGGCGACCGATGAAGAAGCGTCCGCCGCACGAGCTCGAGCACGTGGCCGAGGAGGCCGCAGCTCGCCACGACCGGAGCAACGTCGTACGCCCCTATGGCGACACCACGGGCGACGGGATGGTGCAGCTGTCGTTCACGCTGCCGATCCCTCACTCCAAGCGGGCCGAAGGGGCGGCCGCCCAGCTGGCCAACAAGATGGGCATGGACCCGGCCCTCGTCGTCCACAGCAAGCCCATGGGCGACGGGTTCACGTTCTTCGTCGTCTATGGCCGGGTCAACCACCTGGTCGACCTCGCCAAGGTCGAGGTGGTCGAGCGCGACTTCCCACTGCTCACGCCCAAGGAGGCCAACGCCCGCATCAAGCAGTCGCTGCGTCGCCGCCTGGTCGTGGTCGGGGCCTGCATCGGCACCGACGCCCACACCGTCGGGATCGACGCGATCCTCAACATCAAGGGCTTCGCGGGCGAGAAGGGGCTGGAGTACTACCGCGAGATCAAGGTCGTCAACATGGGCGCCCAGGTCTCGGTGCCCCACCTCGTCGAGCGGGCGCGACAGGAGAAGGCCGACGCGGTTCTGGTGTCCCAGGTCGTGACCCAGCGCGATGCTCACCTGCTGAACACGCGCGAGATGTCCGCGGCCTTCCGCGAGGCCTACCCGGCGGCCCAGCGCCCGCTGCTCGTGATCGGCGGTCCGCGCTTCGACGAGACGATGGCCGCCGACCTGGGCGTCGACCGGGTCTTCACCCGCGGTACGACGCCCGCTGACGTCGCCAGCTATCTCGTCCACCGCCTCGCCCCCGAGCCCGACAACGGGAGGATCGCCTCATGACCGCCACCGTCGGCACGCGTGTCGTGCACCGCCGCTACGTCCCCTACTCCCACGCCCACTACGCCGGCAACCTCGTCGACGGCGCCTATTCGCTCGGTCTGTTCGGCGACGTGGCCACCGAGATGTGCATCCTGACCGATGGTGACGAGGGGCTCTTCGCCTCCTACGCCGACGTCCAGTTCCGGTCACCGGTGCGCGCGGGCGACCTCCTCGAGATCACCGCCGAGCTCGTCAAGGTCGGCACCCGCTCACGGGTGATGGAGTTCCGGGTGCTGGTCGTCGGGCGCGGCGAGGCGACGCAGGCGCGCCCCGGGGCGGCGCGCATCCTGGCCGAGCCGGTGGTCGCCACCACGGCGACCGGGACCGTGGTGGTCCCGCCCGCGTCCGACGCGTGAGACGGGTGTGACGCAACTGTCGCGACACGCCGAGGGAACCGCAAACAGTGCGGAAAAACTGGGTGGCGACACGCTGACGCTGACCTGCGCTTTCGTGTGTTTGTGCAGGTCAGCGCGAGGTTGACAGGAGCGCCTCGGGCGACGAATCTTCCCTACGTTTCGTCTCTGCAGTGCGCGGGAAACGGCACGGCCGCGGGACGGTCCGAAGGGTGGGGGACCAGCCATCTGTTCGGGTCGCAACGGGTCGCAGACCGGACCGTGAGGGCGGACACGGAGGGGGCCAGGGAGCCTTAGACAACTGCCTGTCGGCGACAGCCAGTGGTCTCCGGGCAGGTCCGAAGCGCCCGGCCCCCTCCGTGCAGCTGCAAGGCCGTCACCGCAGCGGGGGCCCGACCCACACGGGCCCCTCAGGTACCTTGTGCTGCGTGGCACTGCGCACCATCACCGCCTCGCTCATCGGCGTCGTCGGCGCGCTCGCCTTCTCACCGGGCCCGTTCGCGCTCTTGCTCCCCGTCAGCGTCGCGGGCTTCGTGCTGGTCCTGCGCGGCCTGAGCCCCCGGTGGGCCTGGCTGCCGGGGTGGGCCTACGGCATCGGGTTCCAGTTCGTGCTGTTGGGGTGGATGCGTGCCGTCGGGCCCGATGCCTGGCTCGCGCTCGCGACGGTCGAGTCGGTGTTCTATGCCGCCCTGGGATCCGCCACGGTGGTGCTCCTGCGATCCCGTTCCTGGCCCCTCCTCGTGGCCCTGGCGTGGGTCGGGGCAGACGTCTGGCGCTCCTCGTGGCCCTTCAGCGGTATGCCCTGGGGGCGACTGGGCTTCGCCGTCATCGACACGCCCCTGGCCCCGGGCACCGCCTATGTCGGCATCGCGGGCGTGTCCGTCATCGTGGCGCTCATCGGCACGACCCTGGCCTGGGCCGTGGTCCGCGGCCGGTCCCGCTGGCGCACGTCCACGCTGTGGCTGGCGGCCGTCCTGGCGGTCTCTGCGCTGCCGTCCGTGGTTCCCTATGAGTCCGCTCCCGACGGGAGTGCCCGGGTCGCCGTGGTCCAGGGCAACGTCCCCGGCGACGGCACCGACATCCTGCTGGACGGTCCCCAGGTGACGCGCAACCACCGCGACGCCACCGTGGCACTCGCCGAGCGCGTGGCCGACGGTACCGCCCACCAGCCCGACTTCGTGGTCTGGCCCGAGAACTCCACCACGACCGACCCGTTCAACAACCCGAGCGTCGGGGCCGACATCACCACCGCCACCGAGGCGATCGGCGTGCCCGTCCTGGTGGGCGCCATGGTCGACGACCCCGATCCGACCAAGGTTCTCAACCAAGGCATCGTCTGGGACCCCGGCGTCGGCGCGGGCGACCGCTACACCAAGCGGCACCCCGTGCCCTTCGGCGAGTACATCCCTTGGCGTGGGTCGGTCTTCGGGACGTTCGGCAAGCTCCGCCTGATCCCGCGCGACATGGTCAGCGGCGACCGGGCGCAGCCGCTGACCATCGCCGGCGTGCCCGTGGCGGACTCGATCTGCTTCGACGTCGGCTATGACGACGGCATCAGGACGCAGGTCCTCCACGGGGCCCAGCTCCTGGTCGTCCAGACGAGCAACGCGATGTTCATCTACACCGACCAGATCGACCAGCAGTTCGCCATGACACGGCTGCGCGCCATCGAGTCCCACCGTGCCGTCGCCGTCGCGGCCACCAACGGGTTGACCGGGCTGATCGCTCCGGACGGCAGCGTGCTGCAGGTTGCCGACCCACGCACGCAAGCGGTGCTCGAGCAGTCGCTTCCGCTCGAGGCGTCGGTGACGCCCGGTGTCCGGTTCGGCGTCTGGATCGGGCGAGGCGCCGTGGCGATCACCCTCTTGGCGCTGGTCCTCAGCATGATCACGTATCGTCGATCCTCGCGGTCGCAGCGACCGTTCCCGGTCGACGGAGAGCCCGGCCGGGTGCTCACCGGGTCGTCCCACTAGCGCCCCGACAGGAAGGACGTCGATGTCGCTGGAGCCGCTGGGCCGCGTGGTCATGGTCATCCCGACCTACAACGAGGCCGGCAACATCTCCTGGATCGTCGAGCGACTCCGCGCCGCCCAGCCGGAGGTCGACGTCTTGATCGTCGACGACAACTCCCCGGATGGCACCGGGCAGCTCGCCGACGACCTCGCGGCCGCCGACCCCCAGGTGAGCGTCATCCACCGCACGGAGAAGGCCGGCCTGGGGGCCGCCTACCTCCACGGCTTCGCGGTGGCCCTCGAGCGCGGCTACGACGTCATCGGCGAGATGGACGCCGACGGCTCCCACCAGCCCGAGCAGCTGGAGCGGCTGCTCACCGCCATCCGGAACGCCGACCTGGTCATCGGGTCCCGCTGGATCCCCGGCGGGTCGGTGGTCAATTGGCCCAAGTCCCGCGAGTTCCTCTCCCGTGGCGGCAATCTCTATGTCCGCCTGCTGCTCGGGCTGCGGGTCGGCGACGCGACCGCGGGGTTCCGGCTGTTCCGTCGCCGGACGCTGGAGGCCATCGACCTGGCCTCGGTCCAGTCGACCGGCTATGTCTTCCAGACCGATCTGGCCTATCGGGTCGCCAACGCCGGTCTGCGCATCGTGGAGGTCCCGATCGAGTTCGTGGAGCGCGTCCGCGGCGACTCCAAGATGAGTGGCGCCGTGGCCACGGAGTCGCTCAAGCGGATCACCGTCTGGGGGCTCCAGGAGCGCCGTGACCAGGTCAAGCGCGCCATCGCACGACGGAGAGGTCAGCGCTGATGGCGCGTCGCCGATGGGCCGCTTGGGCGCTCATCACGGCCTTCGTCGTTGTGCCGCTCCTCGAGATCAGCGCGCTGATCCTGGTCGGCAACCTCGTCGGTCCGTGGTGGACGATCCTGCTGCTGGTCGCGGACAGCATCGTGGGCGGTTGGCTGATCCGTCGCGAGGGTGCCCGCGCCTGGGCCGCCCTCAACCAGGCGCTGACCAGCGGCACCATGCCGGCGCGTGAGCTCGCCGACGGCGCGCTGATCCTCATCGGCGGCACGCTCATGCTGACGCCGGGCTTCGTGACCGACATCGTCGGACTGGCCCTGATCCTGCCGTTCACCCGGCCCCTGGGCCGGCGGCTGCTGACTCAAGTGGTGTCACGCCGGCTGTTGATCGCGGGTGTGTCCCACGACGTACGACGCCCCGGACCCGGGCCTTCAGGGCCCGTGATCCGGGGCGAGGTCATCGACGACGGGGACTGACCCCGTCGGCGCTCAGCTGACGCGTTTCTTGTTGGCCCGGTGCAGGTGCGCGGGGCCGATCTCGCCGCCGCGCAGCAGCTCCAGGCGCTCCTGCAGGATGTCTTCGAGCTCCTTGACCGAGCGCCGCTCCAGCAGCATGTCCCAGTGCGTACGAGCCGGCTTCTCAGCCTTGTGCTCGGGACGCACCCCCTGGGTGTTGAGGGCCTCGGCGCCGCAGCGCGAGCACTCCCACACCGGAGGCACTTCGGCCTCCATGGACATCGTGATCTCGAACTCGTGGCCGTTGGCGCAGGCGTAGTGCACCTGCTGCCGTGCCGCGAACTCGATGCCGCGCTCGTCCTCGAAACTCTGGCCACCCAGCCGTGCGCCACGCAATGTGCGCTCCGCCATTGGCTACCTCCCGGTTGAAATCCCCACCTGTCAACGATGAGACGGGCGAGTAAAGAACTCATGACGCGGTTCACGCGCCTCGTTCATCGGTTCTTTCAACGTTAGCGAGGAGGGCAAGATTCCCTAGACCGCAGCAGGGACGGTGTTGCCTGCCTCACGGATGCCCTCCTCGGGGTCGAGCCGCATCAGGAACACGGCGCCGAGCACGAAGAAGACGATCAGCGCGAAGATCGCCGGCCGGTAGGAGCCGGAAAGCTGGAAGAC
>JAXLSN010000040.1:0-45914 GCA_046330595.1 Nocardioidaceae bacterium | reverse complement strand
GTCCATGTCCCAGAGCACGGCCGCCGGCCAGGCGTCGGCGCCCGTGTCGCGTGCGTGCGTCACGGGCGCTCAGTCCTCGGGGTCATAGGCGAGGTACGCCGAGAGCCACCGCTCGGCCTCGGCCAGCGGCCAGCCGCGGCGCGCGGCATAGTCCTCGACCTGGTCGCGGGCCAGCCGGCCGACCACGAAGTACTGGGCCTCCGGGTGGGCGAAGTACCAGCCCGAGACGCTGGCGCCGGGCCACATCGCCATCGACTCCGTCAGCTCGATCTCGGTCGCCGCCTCGACGTCGAGCAGCCGCCACAGATCGGCCTTGACCGTGTGGTCGGGGCAGGCCGGATAGCCCGGAGCGGGCCGGATCCCGGTGAAGCGCTCGCGCAAGAGGTCCTCGGGAGTCGCCTGCTCGTCGGTGGCATAGCCCCACAGGTCGACGCGGACCAGCTCGTGGAGCCGCTCGGCGAAGGCCTCCGCCAGCCGGTCGGCCAGCGCCTCGAGCAGGATCGCCGAGTAGTCGTCGAGCTCCTCCTTGAACTTCAGGACCCGCTCCCGCATGCCGAGCCCGGCGGTCACCGCGAACAGGCCCACGTGGTCGGGCACCCCCGAGTCGAGCGGCGCGACGAAGTCGGCGAGGGACTTGTTGGGCACGCCCTCCCGGTGCTCCCCCTGCTGCCGCAGCTGGTGGACCCGGGCCAGCACCTCGCTGCGCTCGTCATCGGCGAACAGCACGAGGTCGTCGCCGTCGGCGGCGGCCGGGAAGAAGCCGGCGACGCCCTTGGCGGTGACCCAACGCTCGGCGACCATCCGGTCGAGCATCGCCTGCGCGTCGTCGTAGAGCCGACGGGCGGCCTCGGAGGTGGTCGGGTTGTTGAGGATGTCCGGGAACTTCCCCTTCATCTCCCAGGCGTTGAAGAACGGCTGCCAGTCGATGTAGTCGCGCAGCTCGGCCAGGTCGTAGTCGGCGAACACGTGGCGTCCCGGCCGGGCGGGGGCCGGCGCCACCGCGCTCCAGTCGAGCACCGGCCGGTTGGCCCGCGCGGTGGCGAGGTCGACGAGCGGCCGGTCCTGCTTGGTGGCGTGTCGCGCCCGCAGAGCGTCGTAGTCCTCCGTGACCGCGCTCAGCAGCTGGGGCCGCTGGGTGTCGCTCAGCAGCGCGGCTGCGACGGGGACGGAGCGCGATGCGTCCTTGACCCAGACCACCGGGGCGTCGTAGCGCGGGTCGACCTTGACAGCCGTGTGGGCACGGCTGGTCGTCGCACCGCCGATCAGCAGCGGCGTCGACATTCCCTGGCGCTGCATCTCGGACGCGACGTTGACCATCTCGTCGAGGGAGGGCGTGATCAGGCCCGACAGGCCGATGAGGTCGGCGCCGAGCTCGCGCGCGGTGTCGATGATCTTCTGGGCCGGCACCATCACCCCGAGGTCGATGACCTCGTAGTTGTTGCACTGCAGGACCACGCCCACGATGTTCTTGCCGATGTCGTGGACGTCGCCCTTGACCGTGGCCATCACGATCAGGCCGGAGTTGCCGGTCGCGGCCTGACCCGACGCTGCTTGGTCGGCCTCGATGTAGGGGATCAGATAGGCCACCGCCTTCTTCATCACCCGCGCCGACTTCACCACCTGGGGCAGGAACATCTTGCCCGCGCCGAAGAGGTCGCCCACGACGTTCATCCCCGCCATCAGCGGGCCCTCGATGACCTCGATGGGCTGACCGCCGCGCTCGGCGATCTCGGCCCGGAGCAGCTCGGTGTCGGCCTCGATGTGGGCGTCGATGCCCTTCACCAGTGCATGGGTGATCCGCTCCCCCAGCGGCAGGGCACGCCACTCGTCCTCGCTGATCTCGTCGGCACCACCGGCCACGTTGTGGCGTTCGGCGACCTCGAGCAGCCGCTCGGTGGCGTCGTCGCGGCGGTTGAGAACGACGTCCTCGATCCGCTCCCGCAGCTCCGGGTCGATCTCGTCATAGACCGCGAGCGCGCCCGCGTTGACGATCGCCATGTCCAGGCCGGCGCGGATCGCGTGGTAGAGGAACACCGCGTGGATCGCCTCACGCACCGGGTTGTTGCCGCGGAAGGAGAAGCTGACGTTGGAGATCCCGCCGGAGACCTTGACCCCCGGCAGGTGCTGCTTGATCCAGCGGGTGGCCTCGATGAAGTCGACGCCATAGTTGGCGTGCTCCTCGATGCCGGTGGCGACGGCGAAGACGTTGGGATCGAAGATGATGTCCTCAGCGGGGAAGCCGACCTCGTCGACCAGCAGCCGATAGGCGCGCTCGCACACCTGGCAACGCCGTTCGAGAGTGTCGGCCTGGCCCGCTTCGTCGAAGGCCATGACCACCACCGCGGCGCCGTACTTGCGGCACAGGCGCGCCTCGGTGAGGAACTTCTCCTCGCCCTCCTTGAGCGAGATCGAGTTGACGACGGCCTTGCCCTGGACGCACTTGAGCCCGGCCTCGAGGACCTCCCACTTGGAGGAGTCGATCATCACCGGGACGCGGGAGATGTCCGGCTCGGCGGCGACCAGCTTGAGGAAGCGGTCCATCGCGGCGACGCCGTCGATCATGCCCTCGTCCATGTTGACGTCGATGACCTGGGCGCCGCTCTCGACCTGCTGCGCCGCGACGCTCAGCGCGGTGTCGTAGTCGCCGTTCTTGATCAGGTTGCGGAAGCGCGCCGACCCCGTGATGTTGGTGCGCTCACCGATGTTGACGAACAGGCTGGCCTCGGAGATGTTCAGCGGCTCGAGCCCGGAGAGCCGGGTCGCCTGCCCGGCCGTCGGCACCGGGCGAGGTGCCGCCCCGGCCGAGGCCCTGGCGAGCGCTGCGATGTGCTCGGGGGTCGTGCCACAGCAGCCGCCGACCAGGTTGACCAGCCCGCTATGGGTGAACTCGGCCAGCACCTCGGCGAACTGGTCGGGGGTGTCGTCGTACTCGCCGAACTCGTTGGGGAGACCGTTGTTGGGGTGGGTGGACACGAAGCAGTCGGCGATGCGATGCAGCTCGGCGACATAGGGACGCAGGTCGGCCGCGCCGAGCGCGCAGTTCAGGCCGACCGAGAACGGCCGCACGTGACGGACGCTGTTCCAGAACGCCTCGACCACCTGGCCGGACAGCGTGCGCCCGGACGCGTCGGTGATGGTTCCGCTGATCATGACGGGCCAGCGACGGCCGCGGTCCTGGAAGAGCGTCTCGAGCGCGAAGATCGCAGCCTTGGCGTTGAGGGTGTCGAAGACCGTCTCCACCATGAGGATGTCGGCTCCACCGTCGACCAGCCCCTGGGCCTCCTCGAGGTAGGCCGCCACCAGCTCGTCGAAGGAGACGTTGCGTGCCCCCGGGTCGTTGACGTCGGGGCTGATCGAGGCCGTGCGGTTGGTGGGACCGAGCGAGCCGGCCACGAACCGGGGTCGCTCGGGGGTCAGCGCCGAAACCTCGTCGGCAACCTCGCGCGCCAGCGCCGCCGCCGAGCGGTTGATCTCATAGGCCAGCCCGCCCAGCCCGTAGTCGGCCTGGCTGATGCTGGTCGCCGTGAACGTGTTGGTGGTGATGACGTCGGCCCCTGCGTCGAGGTAGCGCCGGTGGATCTGGCGGATCACGTCGGGCCGGGTCAGGTTCAGCACGTCGGCATCACCCTTGAGGTCCACCGCCGACTCCGCGAACCGGTCGCCGCGGTAGTCCGGCTCACCGAGCCCTTCCTGCTGGATGAGCGTCCCCATGGCACCGTCGAGCAGGAGGATGCGCTCGCGCAGGATCGCGGCGAGCTGCTCGGTGGCATCCGGTCGGGTCGCGTCAGGCACTCGGGACCTCGTTCGTCGTGGGCGGAAGGCGTGGTCACGTCAGCGTCCGAGGGCTGGACACCTGTTCCACATCGTGACACTTGGCTCCACACGACCGCCAATCCTCGCGTCGCGGCTCGGCCGTCGAGGCACCCGCGCGCCTAGACTGTGCGGGTGATCGAGTTCGACGACGTGCCCGAGCTGGTCAGCCCCGTGGTGATCGCCGCGTTCGAGGGCTGGAACGACGCCGCCGACGCGGCCTCGGGCGTCGTCGACCATCTGATGTCGGTCTGGGGGGCACGGGTGATCGGCGCCATGGATCCCGAAGACTTCTATGACTTCCAGGTCAACCGGCCGATGGTCGGCACCGACGTCAACGGCCATCGCAGGATCACCTGGCCCACGACGCGCATCGCGGTCGCCTCTCCCCCGGATCTGGAGCGCGACGTCATCCTCGTGCGGGGCATCGAACCCAACATGCGGTGGCGCCAGTTCGCCGCCGAGCTCCTGGCCGCTTGCGACGACCTGGGGGCCGAGCTGGTGGTCACCCTCGGCGCTCTCCTCGCCGACACCCCGCACACCCGGCCGATCCCGGTGACGGGGTCGGCGACCGAGCCCGACCTCGTGGACCGGCTGAACCTCGAGCCGTCTTCCTATGAGGGCCCCACCGGCATCGTCGGCGTCCTGGGCGACGCTTGCAGCCGACTCGACATCCCCCACGTCTCCTATTGGGCCGCCATCCCCCACTACGTGGCGCAGCCGCCGTGTCCCAAGGGGACGCTGGCCCTGGTCAGCGCTCTCGAGGAGCTGTTCGAGTCCAACTTTCCCCTCGGCGAGCTCGCCGAGGACGCCCGGGCCTGGGAGCGAGGCGTCGACGAGCTGGCGCTCGAGGACGAGGACGTCGCCGAATACGTCCGGTCGCTGGAGGAGTCACGCGACACCGTCGACCTCCCGGAGGCCTCGGGTGAGGCGATCGCCCGGGAGTTCCAGCGCTACCTCAAACGGACCCAGAACGAGGACTAGTCCCGCGAAACCACCACGGCTGCGGTCACAGCCGTAGGCCGAGGGCGGCGTCGACGAGATCGCGGACGAGCCCGGGAGCCCGGGCGTCGTCGCCCTCGCTGGCGGCCCAGTGGTCGATGCTGGCCACTGCGGACGGTGCGTCGAGGTCGTCTGCGAGGGCGGCCAGCACGGCGCCGAGGGTCGGCTCCGCAGGCGCACCGGTCGGTCGCGCGACGGCCGCCCGCCAGCGGGCCAGTCTCTCCTGGGCGGCGGTGAGCTTGTCGGCCGTCCACTCCCAGTCGCTGCGGTAGTGCTGACGCAGCAGGGCCAGCCGGATCGCCATCGGGTCGGCTCCCGAGGACAGCAGGCGGGACACGAAGACCAGGTTGCCGCGCGACTTCGACATCTTCTCGCCCTCATAGGCGACCAGTCCGGCGTGGACATAGGCCTGGGCGAACTCGCAGCCCGGTCGGGAGGCCTGGCTCTGCCCGGCGCTCATCTCGTGGTGGGGGAAGCGCAGATCGCTGCCACCGCCTTGGACGTCGAAGCCGGCTCCGAGGTATTGGGCGGCGATGGCGCTGCACTCGATGTGCCAGCCGGGGCGTCCCGGACCGAAGGGGCTGTCCCAAGCGGGCTCACCCGGTCGCTCGGCCCGCCACAGGAGAGCATCCAGCGGGTCGCGCTTGCCGGGGCGGTCGGGGTCGCCGCCGCGCTCGGGGAAGATGTGCATCATCTCCTCGCGGAGCATGCCTGACACGTCACCGAACGACGGGTCGGACGCCACCGAGTAGTAGACGTCGTCATCGACGCGATAGGTCGCGCCCGACTTCTCCAGCAGCCGGATCTCGTCGATCACGATCGGGAGCGCCTCGGTGACCCCGATGTACTCGTCGGGCGGGAGCACCCGCAGCGCCTCCATGTCGCGGCGGAACAGCTCGGTCTCGCGCTCGGCCAGCTCGACCCAATCCACGTTGTCTCGCGCGGCCCGCTCCAGCAGCGGATCGTCGATGTCGGTGACGTTCTGGACGTAGCGCACCGGGAAGCCGGCGTTGCGCCAGGCCCGGTTGAGCAGGTCGAAGGCGACATAGGTCGCTGCGTGGCCGAGGTGGGTGGCGTCGTAAGGCGTGATGCCGCACACATAGAGCCGAGCGGTGCCGACCGGAAGCGTGGTGACGAGGTCCTCGAGGGCCGAGTCGAAGACGGTCACCGACGGCCCCAGGACCGGAAGGCGAGGAACGTCGGGAGCGGGCCAGGACCTCATGGCGCGAAGCCTAACGGGGTCAGAAAGGAGGCCAGGGAATGGCCGGCCAGTCACCCGTCGGTCGAGGGAGTCGCCCCTTGGCCAACAACCGGTCGCACCGGCGTGCCAGGGCCTGAACCTCCTCGCTGCGCAGGCTGCTCGCGAGCAGGTCACCCAGGTCGCCCCCCAGGGCGTCACGCACGGCGCTCACGCCGGCGACCTCCTCCTCGGTGAGCGGCTCACCGAGCCAACCCCACAACACGGTGCGCAGCTTGTTCTCGACATGGAAGGTGACTCCGTGGTCGACCCCGAACCGGTGACCGTCGGGCATGGCCAGGACGTGGCCGCCCTTGCGGTCGGCGTTGTTGACGATGATGTCGAAGACCGCGATGCGGCGCAGCGCCACGGTGTCCTCGTGGACCAGTGAGACCGAGCGGTCGTGGCCGTCCAGCCCATCGAAGACGTGGAGATAGCCCTGCGGCACCGCAGCCTCCGGCACGATGTCCACGGCCGCCTGGGACTCGTCCGGCTCCTGCCAGACCTGGACCATGCCCTCGCCGTGCGGGCCGTCGCGCAGGAACGTCAGCGGGACGACGTCCCAGCCGGTCGCCTGGGCGACCGCCCACGCGGCCACCTCGCGGTCCGCCAGGTTGCCGTCCGGGAAGTCCCACAGCGGCCGCTCACCGGCCCGGGGCTTGTAGACCACCCGGACGCCGTCGATCTCGCCGAGGAAGGTCGCGTTGGACGCGGGCATGATGCGACCGTGGAGGGTCAGTTCGCCTTCCAGAAGGGACCGGGAGGGTCCCGCAGCGGCCGTCGTCACGGTTCCCGGCGGCGGAAGCCGTTGGCGCGGACGCACAGGTGCCCTTCGGGCGAGACCGGCTGGCCGCAGAACGGGCAGATCGGCCGGCCCGCCTCGACGACCTGACCGGCGCGCTTGACGAAGGCGCGCGCCGCTGGCGGCGGCAGGCGCACGAGGAAGACCTCGTCGGGCTCGGGCTCGATGGGATCGCCGTCCTCGTCGAGCTCGAGCTCGAGGCCCTCGACGAACGGGAAGACCTCGATGACGACCCGCTCGTCGTCGGGGTCCCAGGACAGCGTGATGGTCCCGGCCCGGAACTCCTCCTCGATCGGCTGGTCCAGCGGACGGGCGTCGTCGGTCTCCTCGGGCGCGACGGCCGGGATCGGCGCCCGGACCTCCGGGTCGGCCAGGAGCGTGTCGAGGAGCTGGTCGACGCGCTCGGCCAGCACCGCCACCTGCTGCTTCTCCAGGGCGACGCTGATCAGCCGCTGGTCGGCACGCGCCTGGAGGAAGAAGGTGCGAGCGCCCGGCTCCCCCACCGTGCCGACCACGAAGCGGTCCGGTGGGTCGAAGCTGTGCACGACGGGCATGGCCCCCACCCTATGCCGGACCGCCAGGGCGGCCGGCGGGCTCCGGACCGGCTCCGCCGCCGACGTCGCTCGACCGGGCGGCCCGCCCCTTGCGTGGCCGCTGGGCCAGCCAGTGCAGGTCACCCTCGTGGGTGTTGATGCCCAGGACGTGGGGCCGCTCGTCGCTGTAGCGGACCACCGAGGCCGACGCGGGATCCACCTGGATCCGCTGGAACAGGTCGAGATGGAGCCCCAGCGCATCGGCCAGGACGGCCTTGATCACGTCACCGTGGCTGACCGCGACCCACACCGCTCCGGCACCGTGGGCCTCGGTCACCTCACGGTCGATGCGACGTACGGCGGCCGTGGCACGCGCCTGCATCTGCGCGAGCGTCTCGCCGCCCGGGAATCCGGCCGCGGACGGCTGCTGCTGGACGACCCGCCACAGCTTGTCCTTGGCCAGCTCGCGCAGCGACCGGCCCTGCCAGTCGCCGTAGTCACACTCGTTGAGCGCCCGCTCGACCTGGATCGACGGCGGCGTCGGCTGCGCGGCGAGCACGGCGGCGGCGGTCTCGCGACACCGCTGGAGGGGGCTCGTGACGACGGCCACGAGTGGCACGGCTGCCAGGCGGCCACCGACGCGCTCGGCCTGCTGTCGGCCCACGTCGTCCAGGTGGACACCGCCCGTGCGACCGGCCAGCACCCCCGACGTGTTGGCCGTGCTCCGGCCGTGTCGCACCAGCACCAGGGTCGCCATGGGGCCCGACTGTAGCGGTGCGGCAAGGCTTCCCGGTTCACGCGCGCCCGCCCACTAGCCTGCTGCCGTGATCGTGGACAGCGCGCTCTACCGCAAGGGGCTCCGGGTCTCGCTCACCGAGGACCCCCGCGCCCTCCATGAGATCCGCGCCGGGATCACCGAGGACGGCGACTTCGTGTGGGTCGGCCTCCATGACCCGACCATGGACGAGCTCGAGGATGTGGCCGTCGCCTTCGGGTTGCACCCCCTCGCCGTCGAGGACGCCGTCAAGGCCCACCAGCGGCCCAAGCTGGAGCACTACTCCGACTCACTGTTCCTCACGCTCAAGACGCTGTGGTACGTCGACGCGGAGGATGCCGTCGAGACGGGCGAGATCAACATCTTCCTGGGCGCCGACTTCGTGGTGACCGTCCGCCACGGAGCGGGCTCCGATCTGGCCGGGGCGCGCGCCTATCTCGAACGCCGGCCCGAGGTCCTCCAGCATGGCCCCGCGGCCGTCGTCTATGCCGTGACCGACCTCGTGGTCGACGGCTATGAGGACGTCGCGGCGTCCCTTGACGTCGACGTCGACGAGGTGGAGGCCTCCGTCTTCTCCGAGCGTCGCACCAGCGACTCGGCCCGCATCTATGTGCTCAAGCGTGAGATCGCCGAGGTCCGGCGCGCGGTGATCCCGCTTCGCGACCCGATGCGGCGTTTCGCCACGGCCCAGGTGCCGGGCGTGACGACCCAGGCGGCGCTGTTCTTCCGCGACGTCGCCGACCACCTCGTCCGCGTGTCCGAGTCGGTCGACGAGCTCGACAGCCTGCTGTCGGCGGCGTTCGACTCCCATCTGGCTCGGATCTCGGTGCAGCAGAACGAGGACATGCGCAAGATCTCCGCCGGCGTCGGGCTGGTCGCCGTACCCACCCTCATCGCCGGCGTCTATGGCATGAACTTCCGCTACATGCCCGAGCTCAACTGGGTCTTCGGCTATCCCATGGCCATCGCGTTGATGGCGCTCAGCTCGATCGCGCTGTGGATCTTCTTCAAGAAGTCGGGCTGGCTCTGACCGCGAGGCCCGGTCGGGCGCGGCTCAGGTGGCCTGCATGACCCCGGTCCCCAACAGCACGAGGATCCCGCCACCGAGCAGCACCCGGTAGGGCACGAACCAGGTGATCGGGTGGTGCGCGACGAACCGCAGCAGCCACGCCACCGAGGCATAGGCCACCACGAAGCTCACCAGCGTGCCGACCACGGTCGGCCCGATGCCGATGTGGCTGCCGACGACGTCCTTGAGCTCATAGAGGCCAGCGGCCGTCAGCGCCGGGATGGACAGGAAGAAGCTGAGCCGGGTGGCGGTGACCCGGTCGAGGCCGAGCGCCAGTCCGGCCGAGATGGTCGCACCCGAGCGCGAGACGCCGGGGATCAGCGCCAGGCACTGCGCGAGACCGATCATCACCGAGTCCTTGAGCGTCAGCTGGCGCTCGCCCCGGTCCTGTCGCGCGTGCTTCTCGGCCCACCACATCGCCGCGCTCCACACGACCAGCGAGCCGCCGACCCACCACAGCGAGCGGAGCGGCCCGGAGATGACGTCCTTGAGCAGGAAACCCACGATTCCGATGGGCAGCGTGCCGGCGATCACGAACCAGCCGAACCGGTGGTCGAAGTGCCCCCGGTACTCCGGGCGGAACAGCCCCTTGAACCACGCGACCGCGATGCGCCAGATGTCGCCGAAGAAGTAGATGAGGACCGCCGCGATCGCCCCCATCTGGATCACCGCCGTGTAGGCGGTGATCGACGGGTCGTCGAGGGGCAGGCCCAGGATCTTCTCGGTGATCGTCAGGTGTCCGGTGCTGGACACGGGCAGGAACTCGGTGAGTCCCTCGACGATCCCGAGGATCACGGCTTGCAGGTAGCTCACGTCTGTCCCTTCCGGCGGGCCCCGCCGTCCGGGGACGCGGAACAGCGTACGGCGACCGGGTGAGCGCGACGTGAAGGCACCCCGGCGTACGTCGGGCCTCGGCGTGGGGTGAGGCACTAGTCTGCACGTCATGCAGCAGCGCCACCTCGGTCGGACCGGACTGCGGGTCTCCCGCCTGGCCCTCGGCACGATGACCTGGGGCCAGGGCACCGACGAGCACGAGGCCCGTGACCAGCTGGTCGCCTTCGTGGAGGCCGGCGGCACCCTCCTCGACACGGCGGCCGGCTATGGCGACGGCGCCTCAGAGCGCCTGATCGGCTCGCTGATCGGTGACGTGGTCGCCCGCGACGACCTCGTGATCGCCACCAAGGCCGGGATCTCACGGCGCTCGGGCGAGCGGGTCACCGATGCGTCGCGCGGCACCCTGCTGCGCACCCTCGATGCGTCCCTGCGCCGGCTCGGGGTCGACCACGTCGACCTGTGGCAGGTCCACACCTGGGTCGACGACACCCCGCTGGAGGAGACGCTGTCGGCCCTGGACCAGGCGGTGTCGTCGGGGCGCGCCGCCTATGTCGGCATCTCCAACTACTCCGGCTGGCAGACCGCCCAGGCGGCCACCTGGCAGGCGGCGGTGCCGGGCCGCGCCACGCTGGCCTCGACGCAGGTCGAGTACTCCCTGCTCAACCGGCGCGTCGAGGCCGAGGTGCTGCCCGCCGCGGCGGCGTTGGGGCTGGGGGTGCTGCCCTGGTCGCCGCTGGGTCGCGGCGTCCTGACCGGCAAGTACCGCACCGGGACACCCTCCGACTCCCGGGCGGCGTCGACGGCGTTCGAGCACTTCGTCGGTGCCTATCTCAACGACCGGAGCGCGCGCGTGGTCGAGGCCGTCGCCCGTGCGGCGGAGGGGCTCGAGTGGAGTCCCCTGGAGGTGGCCCTGACCTGGGTCCGTGACCGGCCGGGTGTGGTGGCTCCCATCGTCGGGGCCCGCACCGCCACCCAGCTCAAGGACGCGCTCGCGGTCGAGCAGCTGACCTTGCCGCCCACCATCATCGAGGCCCTCGACGACGTGTCAGGGGTCTGACGTTGGCTCCCCGAGCCGAGCGGCGACCACCGGGCCCGGGGGTGGAGTGGGAGTTCCGGCGGTTGACGATCCCGCGGGAGGTCTCGCGCAACGCCGTGACGCGCTTCCTGGTGGAGAAGGCCGAATATGGCGGCTGGGAGCTCGATCGGGTGCACGTCACGCCCGACGGCACCCGACGGGTGGTGCTGAGACGCAAGATCATCCGCCAGCAGCGGGTCGACAGTCTCGCGATCGCCCCGCGCGTCTGACGCCCTGGTCACTGCGCTTGCGGGTCCGTCCCCCGCAGGCCGATCGTCCCGATCGCGACGAGGATCAGCAGCGATCCGGCTGCGGCCGGGAGGGTGAGTCTCTCCCCGAGCCAGGTGACGGCGATGAGCACCGCCGTGACGGGCTCGAGCAGCGTGACGACCACGGCGGCGCCGCTCGGCGTGCTCCGGAGCCCGGCGAACAGCAGGACATAGGCCAGCGCCATGGTGACCACGCCCAGATAGCCCAGCAGCGCCCAGGTCGCCGCGTCTCCGGTCACCAGCGCCTCGCCCCGGCGCCAGGCCAGGAGCAGACCGCCCGGAACCAGCACGGCGGCCGCGACCGTCATGGTGGTCGTCGTGATCGCGAGCGCGTCGAAGCGACGCGTCAGGTCCGCGCTGACCTCTGCCGACAGGGCATAGGCGCAGCCCGAGCCGATGGCGGTCACCAGCCCGAGCCACAGCGGACCCTGGCCCCCGCCGGTCTTGGCGAGCCCGACGAGCGCCAGCCCGGCGACGGCGGCGCCGACCGTGAGGACCTCGCGGGCCGCCGGGCGCTGACGTCGCTGCAGGCTGGTCAGCACCAGCAGGAGGACCGGAGCCGTGCCCAGGGCGACGACCGTCGCCACGCTGACGCCCGCGGCGAGGACGGCGACGAGGAACAGCAGCATGAACGACGCCGTGAGCAGGCCGACGGTCACGACCCTTCCCCACGACGAGCGGAGCAGCTCACGGCAGGCAGGGCCTCGCCCCGTCAGCAGCGCGCCTGCCCACAGCGTCACCACGGCGAAGATCGCCCGATGGGCCCCGATGGTCAGCGGCGTCAGGTCGGACCAGTCATAGACGAGGTCGATCCCCGGCCCGATCGTTCCCCAGATGACGCCGGTGAGACAGACCAGGACGAGGCCACGCCAGGCGGTCGCCGCAGGCAGCGGCGCCTCGGTGGTCGTGGGCGGCACGTGAGGTCTCAGGCCTGGTCCAGCACGCGGTCGAGCACCCGGGCGCCGAACTCCAGGGCGTCGGTCGGCACCCGCTCGTCCACCCCGTGGAAGAGCGCCGTGAAGTCCAGGTCGGCGGGCAGCCGCAGCGGGGTGAAACCGAAGGTGCGGATGCCGAGCCGCCCGAAGTACTTCGCGTCCGTGCCGGCGCTCATCAGGTAGGGCGCCACGAGCGCGTCGGGGTCCTCCGCCAGCAGGGCGCGCGTCATGGCGGTCACGATCGGCCCGTCGTACGGCATCTCCCAGGGTGGCTGGCTGGTGATCGTCTCGATCGACACCTCGTCGCCGCACAGCTCGGCGAGGGTGGCGAAGAACTCGTCCTCGTGGCCCGGTAGGAAGCGGCCGTCGAGATGCGCCGTGGCCTCGCTCGGGACGACATTGACCTTGTAGCCACCACCGAGCATGGTCGGGTTGAGGGTGTTGCGCAGAACCGCACCGAGCATCCGGGACGCGTCCCCGAACTCCTCCACGAGCTCCAGCGCGTTGTCGGGCGTCGCCTCGACACCCGCCAGGTCGCCGACGGTGGCCAGCAGGACCTGCATGGTCGGCGTGAGCCGGGTGGGCCACTGATAGGCACCGATCCGGGCGACGGCCTCGGTCAGCCGCGAGATCGCGTTGTCCGGGTTGATCATCGACCCGTGGCCGGCCGTGCCGCGGGCGACGAGCCTGAGCCAGGCCATCCCCTTCTCGGCGCTCTCGATGAGGTACATGCGCCGACCCCGGACCTCGACGCTGAAGCCACCGACCTCCCCGATCGCCTCGGTGCAGCCCTCGAACAGGTCGGGCCGCTGCTCGGTGAGCGGCAGCGCGCCGTAGAGCCCGCCCGCCTCCTCGTCGGCGGTGAAACAGAGCACGACGGGTCGGTCGGGCACCGCGCCGGCACGGGCTCGAGCCCGGACGACCGACAGCACCATCGCGTCGAAGTCCTTCATGTCCACGGCGCCCCGGCCCCAGACATAGCCGTCGCTGACCTCCCCGCTGAACGGGTGGACGCGCCAGTCGGCGGCCTCCGCCGGGACGACGTCGAGGTGACCGTGGACCAGCAGCGCGTCGTCGCGGGACCCGTCGCCACCCCAGCGCGCGACGAGCTGGGTGCGCCCCGGTGAGAGCTCGACGACCTCCGCTGCGATCCCCACCTCGTCGAGCAGGCCCGCTACGTGCTCGGCCGCCCGGCGCTCCCCCGGGCCCTGGCCGTCGCCCGCATTGGTCGTGTCGATCCTGATCAGGTCGCTGCACAGGCCGACCACCTCGGCGGCGGGGTCATAGGCCGAAGGGGCGACGCTCGGGGCACCGGTGGGCGGCTCGTCGGGCATGGGGCACATCCTGTCATCCGCGGTGACCCCCTCGATGTGAGGAAAGCCGGTCGCTTTGCTAGAGTCGCTCGCGCACTCGTCCGGGTGGCGGAATTGGCAGACGCGCTAGCTTGAGGTGCTAGTGCCCTTATTGGGCATGGGGGTTCAAGTCCCCCCTCGGACACTCGAAGCCCAGGTCATCATGACCTGGGCTTTGTCGTTGGGTCCTGTCGGCGCAGCTGGCTCCGGTGGTGGGCGGGCCCGCGGGCCACAGCGAATCACCGGAACGGTCCGCCTCGAGGCGGACCGCTCCGGCCTCCGGCTCGCCGTGGGGGTAGCGGCCGGATCTCTCGCGCAGGTCAACGACGGCCGCCGGTCACCCGGCGGCCGTCGTCTCAGTGACTCAGAGTCCCTCGACCGCGGCGTAGTCGTGGATCGGCTGACGCTGCGACGGCACCTCGATCGATGCGTTGCGCGACTCCCAGCAGTCCCGGCAGTAGGTCACCTGACGGAACGCCACCGACCGGATGAACGCGTCCCCCCGCGTCACCTCGGCTTGACAGAACGAACAAGTACTCCCCATGACAGACCCCACATCTGCTCGCTACTTGCAGCATCCATGGTCCGTAGCGGCCTAGACCGCGGTCAAGGCGTGGATGGACAAGTTTTGGCAAAACGCCTGCGCGCTCGCCCCGGTGCGGGTACGCCGCCGCTCCGCTCCACGTGGGACGATGGCGCCCGGCCGTGGTGACGGTTCACCAAGGTAAGTGGGTCAACCCTCACCTACCGTGCGGAACTCCGCTGGGTAAGTGCGGCTTCGCCTACCTACCTTGGTGAACCGTCACGACATCGGCACGGCACCAACGCGCCGGGCCGCCGAGCCATGGCGAGGGACCAGACACCGGACGGGAGGGCGCATGACCGGGCCGTCGAGCGGGAGCGCCGTGGCCTTCCGGGTCGGTTTCGTCACCGGAGCGACCCCCGACAAGTGGGCCGCGGTCTGGCGGCGCCGGCGTCCCGACCGGCCGATCGAGCTGGTGCCGATCACCGAGGACGAGCAGGACCTCCGGCTGCGTGATGACAGCCTCGATGTCGCGATCGTCCGGCTGCCGGTCCGGCGCGACGACCTGCATCTGATCCGGCTCTATGAGGAGCAGCCGGTGGTGGTGGCGGCACGCGATCACGTCCTGGCGGCGTACGACGAGGTGCCCGCGGCCGACCTGGCCCACGAGCAGTTCGCCCTGCCACCGCCGGCCGGACTCGACCCGGTGGCCGAGCAGCTGCCCTTCCCGCCCATGACCGCTCGGGACGCCGTCGAGGTGGCCGCCAGTGGCTCCGCCGTGGCGATCCTGCCGATGTCGGTGGCCCGGCTCTATCACCGCAAGGACGCGATCTGGCGTCCGGTGCTGGACCTCGACCCCACCGTCGTCGGGCTGGCCTGGCGCCGCGACCGCGATACCCCGGACGTCCAGGAGTTCGTCGGGGTCGTGCGCGGTCGGACCGAGCGCTCCTCTCGCGGCTGAGGTGGACGGGCGCGGACGCCCTGCCGGGGTCGGTACGCAGTCGTTCTAGGGTCGGACCATGCAGCTCATCGACGCCGGCACACCGGCGACCCTGGCCGCCTCCGTCCGGGCCCGCTTCCACGAGGTGTTCGGTGAGGAGCCGACGACCGTCGGCCGCGCTCCGGGGCGGGTGAACCTCATCGGTGAGCACACCGACTACAACGCCGGTCTCTGCTTGCCCGTCGCCCTCCCCCACGCCACCTATGCCGCGGTGCGACTCCGCGAGGACGGCGTGATCCGGCTGCGCAGCGCCCAGGCGGACGACACCTGGGAGGGGACCCTCGCCGACGTCGGTCCTGGGCACCCTCGTGGCTGGCCGGCCTATGTGGCCGGGGTGCTGTGGGCCCTCGCCGACGTCGGCTATGCGGTGCCGGGCGTGGACGTGGTCATCGACAGCACGGTCCCGGTGGGCGCGGGACTGTCGAGCTCGGCCGCCATCGAGTGCTCCGTCGCCGCCGCGGTCGTGGCGGCCCTGGGGGGCTCGCTGACCGACGAGGTGCGCGAGCTGCTGGTCCCGGCCTGCATGCGTGCCGAGATCGAGGTGGCCGGTGCGCCGACCGGCGGCATGGACCAGGCCGTGTCGCTGTTCGCCCAGGAGGGACGCGCGCTCCTGCTCGACTTCCAGGACGGCTCCCGGACCCAGGTGAGCCTGCCGCTGCACGAGGCGGGGCTCGCGTTCCTGGTGGTCGACACCCGCGTCAGTCACGCGCTCGTCGACGGCGGCTACGCCAGTCGCCGGGCCGACTGCGAGCGTGCCGTCGCCCAGCTCGGCATCAGCTCCCTGCGGGACGCGACCCTCGCCGACCTCGAGCGGCTCGACGACGACCGGGTGAGGCGCCGTGTGCGCCACGTGGTCACCGAGATCGAGCGGGTGGAGGAGGTCGTGGCTGCCGCGGCCCACGGCTCCTGGCAGCGGGTCGGCGACCTGTTCGTGGCCTCCCATGCCTCGATGCGCGACGACTATGAGATCTCGTGCGAGGAGCTGGACCTGGTGGTGGAGACCGCCCTGGCCCACGGTGCCCTCGGGGCCCGGATGACCGGCGGAGGGTTCGGAGGATCGGCCATCGTGCTGGCCCCCGTCGACCGCCGGGAGGAGATCGGTGACGCCATCGTCGCCGCCTTCGCGGCAGCGTCGTACGGCGAGCCGGGGTTGTTGTCCCCCGATCCGTCAGCCGGAGTCTCCCTGGAGTAGCCGCGCGGGAACGCGCAGACCCGAGTCGCGCAGCTCCAGCGCGGCGAGCGCACGCACCACGGCGGGATCCCGGTCCCGCCACGCCCCTGCCGGGTCGTCGCTGATGCGTGCCAGCACGTGCAGCGGCTGGTGGCTCAGGGCGCGCAGGGCGAAGAGGTCGAGGTCGGCCGTCGCGTCGACGAATCGTGCCCCCGCGGTGGCCTCCCGGATGAAGCGCCAGCGCAGCGGAAGGTGGAGGGCGAGCACGACCAGCGACGGGATGAGCCAGATCGTCAGCCCGAGCCAGAGCGCGAGCCGCCCGACGGCGTCGACCGAGCTGCGACCCGACGCGGCCAGCGACAACGACGCCTCGGCGGCCTTGTCGAAGGGTACGGCGGCGCCATCGCCGACGACGGGGATCCCGCCGACCGTCTCACCCGCCCCCGACAAGCCCTCCGCCAGACTCGTCGCCGACGACTCCACCTGACGTCCCGGCGCCGCCAGGGCCATGGTCGTGTCGTGGACGCCGTGGCCCACCCAGCCCCACAGCGCGAGCCAGAGCAGGACCAGGACGTCGGCGATGATCTGACGGGTCCGACGACCCGCGTTGTCGGCATAGACCTTCATGGCGTCATCCGACCAGGGCCGGGCAGCCGCCGTCGAGCCCTCCCCGGATCGGGTCCATCGGCCGGGCGGCGTCTAGGCTCGCCCCATGTCGAGCGAGCCGGAGCACATCCCCGACGTCCTTCCTCGGGGCGGACGGGTCCGGCCGATCACCCGTTGGGGCACCCCGGTCATGCACCGGCCGCAGCAGCCGGTCACCGCCTTCGACGCCGACCTGCGTGCCCTGGCCGCCGACATGGTCGCCACGATGTACGCCGCCGACGGCGTCGGGCTCGCCGCCTGCCAGGTCGGGGTCGACCTGGCGATGTTCGTGTTCGACTGCCCCGATGCGTCCGGCCGTCACGTCGTGGGTGTCGTCTGCAACCCGGTGATCACTCTCCCGGAAGGTCGCGACCGCAGGCTCGACGACGACGATGAGGGATGCCTGTCGTTCCCGGGCGCCTTCGTCGAGTGCGCCCGGCCCGACGTCGCCGAGGTGATCGGGTTCGGTCTCGACGGTGAGCCCGTCGCGTTCTCCGGCGACGGCCTGCTGGCCCGCTGCCTCCAGCACGAGACCGACCACACCCACGGGACGGTCTTCGGCGACCGGCTCCCGACCCGGGCCCGCAAGCGCCTCGACAAGGCGCAGGCGAAGGTGGCCGACAACTACCCCGAGGGCTGGCCGGCCGAGTCCTGATCGGGCTCGAACCGATAGCCGGTGCCGGGCACCGTGATGAAGTAGCGCGGCCGCTGCGCCGACGGCTCGAGCTTCTTGCGGAGCGCCCCGACATAGACCCGCAGATAGTTGGTCTCGCGGGAGTAGCCAGGCCCCCAGACGTGGCGCAGCAGGTCACGCTGGGTCACCAGCGTCCCGGGCCGCCGGACCAGCATCTCGACGACTCCCCACTCATGGGGGGTCAGGTGGACGGGGACGCCGGCCACGGTGGCCACGCGGGCAGTGAGATCGAGGGTGAATGCGGCCGTCTCGACGAGCTCGGGCCCCTGCTCGCGGCGTCGCCCGGCCACGCGGATGCGCGCCATGAGCTCGTCGACCGAGAACGGCTTGGTGACATAGTCGTCGGCGCCGAGGTCGAGGGCCTCGACCTTCTCCTGGGAGCTCGACCGGGCCGACAGCACGATCACGGGGAGGTCGCCGCCGAGGCGCACGGCACGCAGGACGTCGAGACCGGATCGATCAGGCAGCCCGAGGTCGAGCAGCACCAGATCGGGGCCGTCGGACTGGAGCGCGTCGAGGGCGCTGCGCACGTCACCGACCGGGACGGCCTCATAGCCCTGCGTGCGCAGCCCGATCGCCAGCGCACGGCGCAGCGCCGGGTCGTCCTCAACGACCAGGATCCGCACGGGGCACCCCCTGCAGGTCGAGGACGACGGTCAGGCCGCCGCCGGGAGTGTCCTCGACGGTGAGCACGCCGTCCTGGACCTCGACGAGTCCCTTGGCCACGGCAAGTCCGAGCCCCACGCCGCCGGCCTTGGGCAGCCGCCCGACGCGCTCGAACGGCTCGAACATGCGCTCCTTCAGCTCGTCAGGAACCCCCGGCCCGTGGTCGATGACCCGCAGCAGCACGCGCTGGTCGACGGTCTCCAGTCCCGTGACCTCGACCACCCGCGAGTGCTGGACCGCGTTGGTGAGCAGGTTGGCCAGCACCCGCTCGACCAGCCCCTGGTCGACCGTGGCGCGCGGCAGCCGACCCTCGACGTGCACCGAGCCCGGCCGGGGTACGACGCCGAGGGCGCGGGTGACCACCTCACCGAGGTCGACCTCGCTCAGGATCGGCTCGACCGCCCGCGCGGAGAGCCGGCTCATGTCGAGCAGGTCGGCCACGATGCGGCTGAGCGTGTCGGCGGACTCCTCGATGTCGTCGAGCAGGTCGGCCCGCTCATCGGCCGCCAATGCCTCGCCCCCGAGCTGCAGCGTCCCGACCGAGGCCTTCACGGCCGCTAGCGGGGTCCGCAGGTCGTGGGAGACGGCGGCGAGCAGCGCCGTACGTGCCTGGTTGCCCTCGGCGAGCTCGCGTGCGGCGATGCGCTGGCGGATCAGCTCCTCGCGATCGAGGATCACCCCGAGGTGGGTCGCGAACGCGGACAGGATCCGGCGCTCGGCCGGGTCGAGGGCGTGGTTGCGCAGCACCAGGGCCCAGCCGCGCGTGCCGGAGGCGATGGAGTCGCCGGCAGCGAGCTGCGGCAGGTCGGCGACCGGGACGAGGTCGACGGCGTCGGCGGCGAAGCGCTCCCTGACCAACTCGAGCAGCCGAGGGATGTCCGACTCACCCTCCAGCACGACCCGGTTGAGCATCGTGAGCGTGTCCGCCTCGTCACGGGCGGCCGTGGCCTCGGCCCCCCGGCGGGCCGCGGAGTCGACCACCGACGAGACCGCCACGGCCACCACCAGGAACAGCGCCAACAGGATGGCGTTGTCCGACGAGGCGATCACGAGCGTGTGGAGCGGCGGGGTGAAGTAGTAGTTCAGGCAGAACGTCGCCACCACGGCGCCCAGCAGGGCCGGCCACAGCCCGCCCAGCAGCGCGGCACCCACGACGACGGTCAGGAAGAGCATCACCTCGACCGTGGGGTTGGGGCCGTGGTTGATCGGCACGAGGGCCGCCGTCAGCAGCGCCGAGCCGCCGACGGCCAGCGCGAGCCCACCCGTCGTACGAGCCCGTCCGAGCGACGCCCGGTTCCCCCAGCGCACGACGGCCATGGTGACTCCTTGGAGCGGGGACCCTTCCTGCTGGATCCGGCTGTCAGCCTACGTGCACGTGGGGCCGCAGCCGCGGGTTCGGCTCCGCTCGTCGCAGCACCTCTCGGGTGACCGTGGCGACCTCGCCGACGCCGAACAGCAGGAACCTCACGAGCTGGAGCAGCGGGTTGCCCTCCGACCAGGCGAAGTAGACGTGCGGCACCGCCCCGGTCTGGTCACGGATCTCCAGGGAGATGGCCGCGATCGCGTTGGCGATCGACGCCGACTCCGCCCGCAGCACGCGGTACTCCCCGTTGACGACCTCACCGGTCACGTCGACATGCGACTCGAAGTCACTGGGGTCGGTGACCTGGACCTCCAGGAAGATGACGTCCGGCGCCACCGGCTGGTCGTGGTCGCGGCGGAGTCGCTGGACCTTGTCGTGGTAGTCCTGCGGCGTGCGGCTCTCGGGGTCGTGGGCCACGAGCCGGATCGTACGGCGGGCGCAGTCACGCACGAACATGGCGCTCGCGCTGTCGAGCACCACGTTGGTGGCACGCAGCTCGAACGCCCTGGCGATGCGCGAGGCGATCGACACGGCGATGATCGCGAGGATGAAGACGGTGCCGATCTTGACGCCGTCCGGCCGCTCGATCACGTTGTCCACCGTCGTATAGGCCAGCACGCCGGTGATCAGGATGAACGCCACCACCCAGCCCCGCTGTCGGTCGCGTCGTGCCGCCAAGGTGACCGCGACGCCGGCGCTGGTGAACAGGACGAGCACGCCCGTCGCATAGGCGCCGCCCTGCGCGTCGACACTCGCCTTGAAGATGACCGTGATCAGGAAGGCCACCCCGGTGAGCAGCAGCACCAGCGGCCTGGTCGCGCGAGCCCACGCGGGCGCCATGCCATAACGAGGCAGGTAGCGCGGGATGAGGTTGAGCAGTCCGGCCATCGCCGAGGCACCGGCGAACCACAAGATGGCGATCGTCGAGACGTCGTAGACCGAGCCGAAGACGGCGCCGAGGTCGCGGTGGGCCAGATAGGCGAGCGCGCGGCCGTTGGCCGGGCCGCCGACGGCATAGGCGTCCTCCGGGACCAGGACCGCGGTGACGAACGCACTGCTGATGAGGAAGCCGCTCATGATCACGGCCGCGGTCGTGAGGAGCCGCCGCGTCCCGCGGATGCGGCCCGTCGGGCGGTCCTCGGTGTCGCTGAGGTCCCCCCGGACGTGGGGCATCACGGCCACCCCGGTCTCGAACCCCGACATGCCGAGGGCCAGTTGGGGGAAGACGAGGAACGCGACCAGGGCCATGCCCAGCGGGTCCGGATGAACGCTCGTGAGGGCGTGCCACCAGTCCTGGACCAGGCTCGGCTGCGCGGCGATGTCCAGCACGCCCTTGCCGATGATGACGAGGTTGAGGGCCAGATAGACCGTCACCAACACCACCGCGAGCCCGATCGCCTCCTTGAACCCGCGCAGGAAGACCCCGCCGAGGGCGCCGAGCAGCAGCAGGGTGATCAGCAGGTTCTGGCCCTGCAAGGTGTCTGACAGCGCCGGGTTCTCCACCACGTGGGCCGCGGCGTCGGCCGCCGAGAGGGTCATGGTGATGACGAAGTCGGTCGCCGCGAAGCCGAGCAGCACGAGGACGAACAGCTTGCCCTTCCAGAAGCTGAGCAGCCGCTCGAGCATGGCGATGGAGCCCTGACCGTGAGGGCTCTCGCCGGCGACCCGGCGATAGACGGGCAGCGCCCCGAACAGCGTCAGCAGGACCAGCACCAGCGTGGCGATGGGCGAGAGTGCCCCCGCCCCGATGAGGGCGATCCCGGGCTGATAGCCGAGCGTCGAGAAGTAGTCGACACCGGTGAGGCACATGACGCGCCACCAGGAGTCGGTGCCGTGGGCGGCCACGGGGGCCTCCCGACTCGGCCCGTCGGCGACCTGCTCCCCCAGCGCGTCACCGCGGATGGCGGTCACCGTCGCCCACCAGCCACCAGCGCCACGACCAGGAAGGCGGCCAACCATCCCGCGTCGGGCCAACCGTCCCAGCGGAGCTGACCCAGTGCTCCGTCGGCGAATCCGACGAAGACCAGCCATCCGACGAGGGCGCCTCCGATCGTCCTGATGCGGGGAAGCCGCAGGCTGCAGGCTGCGGTCAACCCGGTCAGGAGGATCCCGGTCACCAAGGGCGCCGCGCCGACCGCGTCGGCGATGTCGGCCACGACGAGGCCACCCCAGAGCACCACGAAGACGCGCGCGCTGGTCACCGTCACGAGGTAGGCGGCCAGGCCGCCGTCGGCAGCGCGCCGACGCTCGTCCGTGCGAGTGCGGTCCGAGAGGATGGGAGCGGTCACACCTTCATCGTGCTCAGCCGGCGGGACGTCTCCGGCGGTCTTGACGGAATCCTGACGCGCTGTGGGCCGGTCTCACGCCGGCCGCATGCGATCAGCGACGGGCCGTCACATAGCAGGCGACCGCGCTCGCTGCGGCCACGTTGAGCGAGTCGATCCCGGCGGCCATGGGGATGATGGCGCGGCGGTCGGCCGCTTCCTCCCAGCGCGTCGAGAGCCCATGCCCCTCCGACCCGAGGACCAGCGCCACCTTGTCGAGTCCGGCCACCGCGTCATCGATGGGTACGGAGCCCTCGGCCAGTGTGAGCGCCACCGTCGTGAAGCCGCGGGCGGACAGGCTCGGCAGCGCGTCGTACCAGCTCGGCAGCCGGGTCCAAGGCACCGAGAAGACCGCCCCCATGGCGACCTTCACCGACCGCCGATAGAGCGGGTCCGCGCAGCGCGGGGCGAGCAGGACGGCGTCGAACCCCAGCGCAGCGCCCGAGCGGAACACCGCACCGACGTTGGTGTGGTCGACGATGTCTTCGAGCACCAGGACCGAGCGGGCGTCCGCGAGCACCTCGTCGACGGTCGGCAGCGGCCGGCGCTGGAGCGAGGCGAGCGCACCGCGGTGCACGTGGAACCCCGTGACGAGCTCCGCCAGCTCCTCGGTGACCACGTAGCAGGGCGCGTCCGCGCGATCGAGGGCGTCGGCGAGCCCGTCGAGCCACCGCTCCGCCATCAGGAACGACCGGGCCCGGTGACCCGCCTCGAGCGCCCGTCGGACGACCTTCTCACCCTCGGCGAGGAAGAGCCCGTGCTCGGCCTCCAGCGACTTGCGCAGCGACACGTCGCGCAGGTCGCGATAGTCGGCCAGGCGCGGGTCGGCGGGGTCGGTCACGCGGATCAGCTCGACCACGCCCACCTCCGCCTCGTCTCGCGCTCGTTCACCGGGCTCGTCGTACGGCGGTCCATCCTGCCCGACGTCGGCGGCGGGCCGGTCGCCGCCCTGGCTCGTGACCGCACGGTTGGCTAGGGTCCGAGACATGAGCCTGGATCGCCCCGTCTCCCCCAACCCCTATGACCTCCTGCCGGCCACGGCGTCGTTCAGCGTGACCAGCGCCGACGTCACCGACGGTCAGCCACTCAAGGACGACCAGGTGGCCGCCCTCGGCAACACCTCCCCCCAGCTGACCTGGGAGGGCGCGCCCGAGGGGACCAAGTCCTTCGTCGTGACCTGCTTCGACCCGGATGCCCCGACGCCCTCGGGCTTCTGGCACTGGGTCCTCGTCGACCTGCCCGCCGACGTCACCAGCCTCGAGGCCGGAGCCGGCGCCGAGGACGCCCGCCTCCCGGGCGCCGCCTTCATGTGCCGCAACGACGGCAACCAGCGGGCCTTCATGGGCGCGGCCCCGCCGCCCGGCGACCAGGTCCACCGCTACTACTTCGTGGTCCACGCCGTCGGCGAGGAGACGCTCGGTGTCGACGCTGATGCGACGCCGGCGGTGGTCTCCTTCAACCTGGCCTTCAAGACGCTGGGGCGCGCGATCCTGCACGGCACCTACGCACACTGACCGCGGTCCGCGGGCTGGCATACTCGGCTCCCCACCCACGACCCGCCGGAGGCGACGATGCTGCATGCTGCCGTCGCCGCGCGCTCGTTCCGCCGCTACGCCACCTACCGAGGGGCGACCCTCGCCGGGATCTTCACCAACTCCGTCTTCGGCGTCATCTACAGCTTCGTCTACCTCGCGCTGTGGCGCGAGCGCAGCGGCCTGGGGGGTTATGACTCCGTCGACGCGGTGACCTATGTCTGGATCGGGCAAGGGCTGATCATGGTCACCGCCCTCTGGGCCGGCGGGCCGACCGACGACCTGGCGGAGCGGGTGCGCAGCGGCGCCATCGCCGTGGACCTCTACCGCCCGGTCGGCCTGGTGAGCTGGTACCTCGCCCAGGACGCCGGGCGGATGCTCTTCCACCTGGTCACGCGGGGGACGGTGCCGATGATCCTCGGGGCGATGCTGTTCGACCTGCGGCCCCCGGCCGGCGTCGTAGGCGCGGCTGCGTTCGCCATCAGCGTGTGCCTGGGCGTGCTGGTGAGCTTCGGGCTGAGGTTCCTCGCCGCCGCCAGCTCGTTCTGGCTGCTCGACGCGAGCGGCGTACGCACGCTGAGCACCGTGGCCGGCACGTTCTTCAGCGGCATGGTGCTCCCCCTCGTCGTGTTCCCCGAGCCGCTGCGCAGCATCTGCCTCGCGCTGCCGTGGGCGGCCATGCTGCAGACACCGGCCGATCTGTGGCTGGGCCGCCACACGGGCACCGGGATCCTGGCGGCACTGTCGGTCCAGGCCGCGTGGGCCATGGCACTGCTGCTCGCCGCGCGGCTGGTCACCCACGCCGCCACCCACAAGCTGGTGGTCCAAGGTGGCTGATCGAGCGGCCCGCGCAGCCGGACTGGCGCTGCCGGTCCGGCAGTACGCCCAGATCGCGGCGATGTGGGTGCGGGCGGCGCTGGCCTATCCGGCGTCGTTCGCGATGTTCGTCGTGGGGAGCTTCGCCCTGACCGGTCTCGACTTCGTGGGCATCTGGATCATCTTCAGCCGCATCGACCACCTCGGTGGCTTCGGGGTTCGCGAGGTCGCCCTGCTCTATGGCCTCACCGGGCTCGGCATCGGGTTCGCCGATCTCACCATCGGCAACGTCGAGCGCCTCGGCACGCTCGTGCGCACCGGCGAGCTCGACGTCATGCTCACGCGGCCGGTGCCACTGCTGGTCCAGGTCTGCGCCGACCGGTTCGCGCTGCGCAGGGTCGCCCGGATCACCCAGGCCGGCCTGGTTCTCGGCTGGGGCGCCACCTCGGTCTCCTGGACGCCCGCCCGAGCACTGGTCGCCGTCATCGCGGTGGCCGCGGCGGCGGTCATCTTCTTCTGCCTCTTCGTGCTGTTCTCGACGTTCCAGTTCTGGTGGGGCGACGCCAGCGAGTTCGCCAACGCGTTCACCTACGGCGGCAACACCATCACCCAATATCCGCTGACCGTCTTCCCGCGCGAGCTGGTGGTCTCGCTGACGCTCGTCGTGCCGATCGCCTTCGTCAACTGGTATCCGGCCCTGTTCCTGTTGGACCGTACCGACCCGTTCGGCATGCCCGGCTGGCTCCAGCTCGCATCACCGCTGGCCGCAGCCGTGTTGCTGGCGGTGACGATGTCCTTCTGGCGGATCGGGGTCCGCCACTACACCTCGACCGGGAGCTGAGATGACATCGCCAGGGACCGACCGGGAGCCGCTCGTCCGGGCCCGTGACCTCAGCCGGCGCTTCCGGCGCCGGGGCCAGCCCGACCTCGAGGCCGTCCGCGGCGTCAGCTTCGACATCGCCCCCGGCGAGATGGTCGGCTATATCGGCCCCAACGGCGCCGGGAAGTCGACCACGATCAAGATGCTCACGGGCATCCTGGTGCCGAGCTCGGGTCAGCTGAGCGTGGCCGGCCTCGACCCGAGCCGTCAGCGCACCGAGCTGGCGCAGCGGATCGGCGTCGTCTTCGGGCAGCGGACGACGCTCTGGTGGGACCTGCCGCTTCGCGACACGTTCGCCCTGCTCCAGAAGATGTATCGCATCCCCGCCGACCGCTACGAGGCCAACCTGGCGCGGTTCGTGGATCTGCTGGACCTCGCGGACCTGCTCGACACCCCGGTGCGACAGCTGTCGCTCGGCCAGCGCATGCGCGGCGACATCACCGCTGCCCTCCTTCATGACCCGACGGTGCTCTACCTCGACGAGCCGACCATCGGCCTCGACGTCGTCAGCAAGGGGAGGCTGCGGGAGTTCCTGCGCACGATCAACGCCGAGCGTGGCACCACCCTGCTGCTGACCACCCACGACCTCGCCGACATCGAGGCCCTGTGCGAACGCGTCATCGTGATCGACCGGGGCACCGTGGTCTATGACGGGGCCCTCGACGGCCTCCACCGGCTCGGCGGCTCCCGGCGCACGCTCGTGGTCGACCTGGTCGACGAGGCCCCACCCATCGCCGTACCCGGAGCCCGCGTCGATCGGGTGGAGGGGCCTCGCCAGTGGCTGAGCTTCCCCGCTGATGCCAGCGCCGCGCCCGTCGTGGCCGCGGTGGCCGCCGCCTATGCGGTGGCCGACCTGTCGCTGCGAGAGCCCGATATCGAGGACGTGATCCGCGACCTCTACACCCGCGGACCGGAGGGCCCCGGCTAGCAGGCCATCTCGCGCACCGGCCGAGCCCGATCGCGCATCATGCCCGCGGGTGCGGTCGCCGGAGGGGCGCTCGGCGGCCCAGGCGGGCCTAGAGTGCCAGTCTCGTCACGGAGTCGTCCTCGGGGGGCGCTGATGGACCTCGCTGCGCTGCTCAAGGACGCTGACCTGCACGCCGTGCTGTTCGACAGCGCTCCGGACGCCATGCTGGTGGTCGACCACCGCGGCGACATCCGCCTGCTCAACCCGCAAGCCCGGACCCTGTTCGGCTACGAGACCGAGGAGCTGCTCGGACACCCGGTCGAGTACCTCGTGCCGGACGAGGTTCGCGACCTCCACCGGGCGCATCGCGGTCGCTACCAGCGGCATCCGTCCACGCGCGCGATGGGCGTCGACAGCCAGCTGCGGGCGCGTCGCAAGAACGGCACGACGTTCCCAGCGTCGATCAGCCTCGCACCCATCGAGGTGCACGGACAGCGCTTCACGATGCTGGCGGTGCGCGACATCACGCAGTGGTTGGAGGTGCAGGAGGAGCTGCGCAGCCAGCGCGAGCTCTCGCGCGTCCTCCAGCTGAGCATGCTCGATGACGTCCCAGCCCGGATCGGCCGGTTCAGGCTCGCCACCCGCTACCAGCCAGCGGCGCGCGAGGTGATCGTGGGAGGCGACTGGTACCACGCCTCTGGACTCGCCGACGACGGGCTGGCGATCTGCGTCGGCGACATCAGCGGCCATGGCTTGGCCGCGGCCGCCATGATGGGCCGGATGCGTGCCGTGCTGGACACGCTGCTGCTGGGGACAGCGGACACGGCCAGCGTCATGAGCGACGCCAACCGGATGCTGGGGCGGCTGGTGGAGACGTCGCGACGGTGGGACGACGGCCCCGACCTCCTCGCGACCGCGGCTCTCGGCGTGCTGAGCCAGCACGAGAACACCCTTCGCGTGACGTCCGCCGGGCATCCGCTCCCCCTGCTGCTGGATCCCGTGACGCGCGTCGTCAGGGTCCTCGACGCCGAGCCCGGTCTGATGCTCGGGGTCCTGCCGACCGTCTCCTACGCCACCGCGTCGATGCCGCTGCCCGCGCGGGGGGCGCTGCTGTGGTTCACCGACGGGCTCTATGAGCGACGACGTGAAGCGCTCGACGTCTCCCTGCGCCGGCTTGCGGCCACGCTGACACCGGTGTTGGGGGCACCGGTCGAGACGATCGCCGACGCTGCGCTCGCCGCGGCTCCCGGTCACCCGGAGGACCGGCGCGACGACGTCGCCCTCCTGGTGGTCGGATGGGGGGACGAGGACGTCGTGCCCCACCAGGCGGGGTCGGAGCGCCAGGTCAGCGCTTGATCAGCGGAGACTTGACCCCCGAGGCCTTGTCGCTCTCGTTGAGGAACTCCTCGCGATAGATGTCGCGAGGGAAGAGGCGACGGCTCATCAGTGTCTTGAGCGCCGCCTCCACCATGGCCGGCGGCCCGCACAGATAGCCGACGGCGCCGGACAGCGACTCGTGATCGGCGGCGATGACGTCGGTGACCATGCCATAGGCATAGCCGTCGCCGGCATCCTCGAGGGTCTCCTCGGAGAGGCAGGGGCGATAGGTGAAGCGGTCGGGGTGCTCCTTGGCCAGCGCCTGGAACTCCTCGACGTCATAGAGCCAGGCGCGGGTGCGGGCGCCCTGATAGAGGGTGATGTGGCCGTCATAGGCGTCGTTGTCCAGCGCGTGCCGCACCATCGACTTGATGGGGGCCAGGCCCGTCCCGCCGGCGACCATGATCGCCGCGTTGTCGCGGCCCACGTGCAGCACGAAACGGCCGTAGGGACCGCTGACCGGGATCTGGTCACCGACGGCGAGCCCGGCGAAGATCCAGCCGTCGGTGGCGGCGCCACCGGGGACCCGCCGGATGTGGAACTCCAGCCGGCGCTTCTCGGTGGGGGCCGAGGCGATGGAGTAGGTGCGGTCGACGTCGGTCCCGGGGACCGGGAACTTGAGGTATTGGCCGGCGTTGAAGTCGATGTCGCGGTCGAGCTCGATCACCAGGCGCCGGGTGTCGAGGGCGATGTCGCTCAGCTCGACCACGGTGGCGGTGAAGTCGGTCACCGGGAACATCTCGACATCGTCGTCGACGTCGATGTCGGCCTCGATCGTGACGTCCGAGCGAGGCATGGCCGAGCAGGTCAACAGCTTGCCCTCGTCGCGCTCGAAGTCCATGAGCGCGAACGACGACGCTGCCCCGTGGTCGACGTCGCCGTCGAGGATCTCGCACTTGCACGTGGCGCAGGTGCCGTGGGTGCAGGAGTGCGGCAACCAGACGCCGGCCCTCAAGCATGCGTCGAGGATCGTCTGATCCTCGCGACACTCGACCTCGCGGCCGAGTGGCTCGACGGTGATCCGGTAGGACGTCATGGTTGCCGCACTCCTCGCACTCGTGGGGTTGTCGATCCCGAGGGATCAGTTCTTGGTCATGCCGATCACGCACTTGTGGAACACCCCGAGCGACTCCAGCGAGGCCGCCGGGTCGGGCGTGAAGGGCACCCCGCCGATGTCCCAGCTGTAGCTGGCATCGGCGTCGAAGTCCGGGTCACCGGACATGAACGGCACCACGATGGCGTTCCAGAAGTCGCCCCACGGCATCGCCTTGGGCGCCCGGAAGGCGCCGGCGGCGCAGAACCACAGGTTGCCCTTCCACCACACGTGGACCAGCTGGTCGTCGCCGTAGAGCTCCTGGCGCGACTTCGAGGGGAACTTGTACTCCCCGATCGCCTTCACCGGCATGTCAGTTGCCTCCCGTCTTGTCCGCCATGGCGTGCCATTCCTGCCAGTTCTGATGGTCGCGGCTGCCGAGGTACTCGGCGCCGTCCTCGGGCTGCATCTTGTACCACTGGATCACCTCCGGCAGCGTGCCGCCGCCGCAGTTGCCCTGGTAGATCTGGTGCACGGGCAGCCACGCCTGGACGTACTTCTCCGGCTCGTGCTCGAAGATGTTCAGGCAGAAGTCGGAGCAGAAGTTGAAGTGCTCGTCCTCATAGGTCGTGGAGCGCTGCGCCAGCGTGGTCGGGTCACCCGGCTCGGTGAACAGCATCGGGATCTGGCAGACCGTGCAGAGCTCGGGCAGGCCCATCACGAAGTGACGGCCGCCGTTGGCGCGGTTCTGCTTCTCCTTCTCCCACAGCGGGCGGTAGTGCTTGTCGAACAACGGGTAGTTGGCCGACAGCCACTCCATGTGCTCGTCGCTGGGCACCGTGGTGGTGAACGCAGCGGCGTGGCTGAACTGGTAGAGGGTCCAGTAGACCTGGTGGGAGAGGTACTCCTTCTCGATGCTGGCCTGCTCGACGCCCAGCGGCGGGCGGATGCCATAGAAGGCGAGGTCCTGGAACAGCCCGTTGAGCATCTGCTCCTCGAAGTAGAGCTCGAAGGCCTCCTTCCAGCTCATCACCTTGCGGGGCAGCATGTAGTCGAGCATCTGGGCGATGAGCGCCGTGACGCGGTAGCCCCGCCAGAACCACTTGTCGATCCAGTGCTGCACGATCGGCACGTTGTCGGGGTCCTGCTCGAGCAGGAACTTGATCGCCTCGAGGCCGAGCGTCATGTGCCGCGACTCGTCGGACTGCGCCGAGAAGCCGAAGGTCATGGTGGGCAGGTCGCCGTTGAACGAGGCACCCGACATGAACGGCACGAACAGCAGGTTGGTGAGCAGGTACTCGAAGGAGAACCCGATCGCGATCAGGAACTCGAACGGGCCGGCCGACACCGCGTCGTCGAAGAACGACTTGGGCACCGAGAGGTACCAGACGCGGTCGAACTGGTGCAGGTAGTTCTGGAAGCCGGTGTAGTACTTGTTGTAGTTGCTGAGGGTGTGGACCTCGGTCTGGATGTGACGGATCTCGTCCAGGCTCTGGCACAGCGACGCGAACCGCGGGCCCGGACCGTTGAGGTGACGGGCCAGGAAGGCGAAGTTGCGGTGCGCCATGTACTCCAGGGGCGAGACGCCCTGGATGAACAGCTTCATGGCGTTGAGGTAGGAGGCGTCGCTGAGCTGCAGGTGACCCTGGCTCTGGGCGAAGCCGTCGAGGACGGCATAGAGGCGCTTGTCCTTCTCGGCCTGGTACTTGGTGTAGGCGTCGACGGTCAGGCGGAAGGGGTCCTCCCACTTGCTCCAGTCGTGGATCTTGATGCCCTCGAAGGAGGTGTAGGGGTACATCTCCTCCTGGGTGACATAGCTGGGGTCCCAGTCCAGGTCACGGGTGAGGGCGGAGTAGCGCTCCTTCATCGAGAGCTTGCGCGGTGCCTTGGGTGCGATGGTCATCGTCGGAATTCCTCTCAGTGGTCCCAGGCGATGACGATCTCGTCGTCATCCCAATCCTTGATGTGGCCGAAGTAGGAGATGATCGCGAGCTGGAACTCGTGGGTCTCCCATTCGCGGCCGAGGCGCTGCTCGACCGACTCTCGCTTGATCACCAGGCTGCCGGGCGACTGCACCCGCACCAGGCCCGGCATGTGCCGCACCATGGCGTCGGGGTTGTCGGCCTCGATGGCCTCGATGACCGCGCGGTTCTGCTCGGACTCCTGGATGTCGACGCCCACCGGGCGCTGACTCGTGGGGACGCTGGTCATGTCAGGACTCCTTCACGGTGATGCCGGCGGTGGCCAGGTTGGCGCGCACCGCGTCGGCGGCCGATGCCAGGGCTGCGCCGCAGCCGGCCGCGACCAGGTCGTCGGCCTTCGCGGCCACGGGGGCGAGCGCTGCGACGCCGGACGCGATCGCCGTGGCGGCGATGCCGCTGATCAGCTCGGCGTTGGTCGCGCCGAGCTCCGGGTCGGTGGCCCACGCCTTGTAGAGGGCGTCGAACCAGCGACGCTGGTCGGTGAACCAGCCCGTCAGGTGCTGGGCGACCAGGCTGTAGGAGGTCGCCCCCGCCGTGAGCGCGGCGTCGTCGAGGTGGTTGTAGAGGAGCCCGTAGACCAGCTGGTCCAGCACGTCGAGCGTCACCATGGCGACGCCCCAGTCGCGCTGCACCATGGTCTCCTCCATGAGCTTGCGCAGCGGCTGGAACGCGTCGTCCTCCAGCCAGGTCGTCTTGGCCAGCGCGAGCGAGTCCGCCGTACCACCGCCGAAGGAGATGCCGGCGCGGCTCAGGATCTGGGCGTTGCCGATCCGGTCGAACGCCGCATAGCCGAAGCACTGCGTCGTGGTGGTGCCCCAGCCGAACCGGCACGCGTCGGCCGAGATCATCTGGGCGCCGGCCTCGTAGTGACGCAGCGGCAGCACGATGCTGAGGAACAGCGAGGACCACGCCTCGGGCAGCCGGTCGAACATGCCGCGCTTCTCGAGGTAGGCCAGCGTCGACCCGAACGCCTCGTGCATGTCCGAGCGGGACGTGACATAGGGGGCGTAGTAGAACTGCCGCGGGTCGGTGAAGGAGTAGGGGTCGGTGAGCTTGAGGACGCTGTAGTCCGGGTCGAAGATCTCCTTGTCCGGCGCCCACAGCGGCCGGTAGTGGAAGTTGGTCGTCGCCTGGATGTCGATGCTGCCCTCTTCGTAGCGCGACGCCGGCCGGTCGCCGTAGCGATCGATGAGGTGCTGGAAGGTCTTCCTCGGTGGTTCGATGACCTGCGTGCGGAGCTCGAACTGCACGGTGTCTCCTCGGGGTTGTGATGGTGCGATGGGTGGGCCTGACGGCGCCTGCGTGGGGCGGGCGTCAGAGGTTGATCGGGTGGTGCGTGACACCCGACTCCAGCAGCAGCCGGACCAGCAGGTCCGGCAGAGCATCGGGTCCATCGAGCTCCTGGGGAAGCTCGGACTCGAAGCCGTCGCCGACGAGTCGCCCATAGGCGATCCCGTCCTCGAACGTCGTGGACACGCGCGCTGCGCGCCCCCGGTAGCCGATCGAGAACGCCAGCTCACTGGGCAGGGTCTCGTCGGTCAGGGTCAGGTGCTCGTCGCTGTGCGCGAGCACGGCGTTGGCCTCGCAGAGCAGCTGCTCCGCGAGCGACCGGATGGCCACCTGGCGATCGGCCCCGGTGCTGGTCGCGATCCGCTGACTGATGCGGGTGGCCGGCATCGGAACGGGACCGGGGTCGACCTCCTCACCGACGATCTCGGCGATGCGGAGCATGAACGGCGTCATGTGTCACTCCTCACAGGGGCGGGATGCGTCGCAGCCTCCACTGCCGTGCCGTTCGCGCCCGAACGACGTTCCGCGCCTCGGAACAGGAATGTTGCAGAACCGTTACAGCATGGTGAGCCTCACCTTGGCTTGCGCCGCATCTCCCGGACCGGCAGGTCCACCGTGAACTCGGCGCCGCCACCGGGCGCGTCCTGGACCCAGATCCGTCCCCCCAGCAGGCGCACATGCCGCTCGGCGATCGCCAGACCCAGTCCGCTGCCCGTCGGGCTCCCCGGGGCGCCGGGCTCACGCGCGAACCGCTCGAAGACGCGGTTGCGCAGGTCCTCGGGAACACCGGGACCCTCATCACGCACCGAGATCCTCACGGCACCGTCGATGACCCCCACCACGACCTCGCGGCAGCCGCCGCCATGGCAGCGGGCGTTCTCCACGAGGTTGGTCAGCACCCGCTCCATGCGGCGCTTGTCGAGGTTCATGACGATGCCCTCGGCGCTGGGGCGGACCTGGGTGACCGCTCTTTCCGCGGCCGTGTCGGCGGCGTGCCGGACCAGCTCACCCACCACCACGGGCTCCCGGCGCACGGTGTCGCCGCCCTCATCGACCCGCGAGATGTCGAGCAGGTCGACGACCAACTGCCGGAAACGCTGGAGGTCCTCGGCCAGGAGATCCAGCGGCTCGGTGACCTCGTCGGGCAGCAGGTGACGGCGGTTCTGCACCAGCGCGAGCGAGTTGAGCATCGTGGTCAGCGGAGTCCTCAGCTCATGGCTGACGTCGCCGGCGAACCTGGCGTCCGCCTGGACCCGACCCTCCAGGTCGGCGGCCGTCCGGTTGAAGGTCTCCGCGATCGCGTCGAGGTCGGGATCCCCCCGTGGCGCGAGCCGGGCCGACAGATCGCCATGGGCGATGGCCGCGGCGGCACGGTTGATGTCTTGGACCGGACGGAGCATCCGGCGGCTCGCCAGCCAGCCCGTCGATGCACCCACAACGCTGGTGCCCAGCGCCACCACGAGCAGCAGCCACCAGGTCCGTCGCACCGTGTCGCGCAGGTCCGTGAGCGGCACGAGCTCCACATAGGTCCCCCGCCCACCCGTGAGACGCCGCGACACCACCAGGAAGGGCAGCCGGTCGATCGTCCGGTGCCCCACCGCCGTCACCCCCGCGGGGGTCCCCACCGCAATGTCGGCGGGGATGGTGAGCGGGGCGGCGGCGAGATTGCGGAAGATCCGGGACCCGACCACGAGCAGCGATGCCGTGTCGCGGGTGTATCTCAGGTGGGCCAGCACATCGTTGCTCGGCTCGACGCCGTTGCGCAGTCTGTTGTCGAGCACCAGGGCGTTGTCGGTCGCCTGCGCGCGGGCCGCCGCCTCACGCTCGCCGTCGACGTAGTGGACGGCGACCAGCCACAGCGTGCCGGCCATCACCAGCGAGGTGAGCATCGCCAGCACGCCGAACCCGACGGCCACCCGTGCTCGCAGCCGGAGCGCCGGCCTCGCCGACCGGTTCATCGGGCCAGCCGATAGCCGAGCCCCCGAACGGTGACGACACGCTGCGGGCTCGCCGGGTCGCGCTCGACCTTGAGCCGGAGGCGGCGCACATGCACGTCCACGATCCGGCTGTCCCCGAAGTAGCCGTAGCCCCAGACAGCCTCCAGGAGCTCCTCCCTGCTCACGACGCCCTCGGTGCGCGCCAACTCCGCGAGCAGTCGGAACTCGGTCCGCGTCAGGTCGACGACCCGGCCGGCGCAGGTGACCACCCGCGTCTCGAGTCCGATCTCGAGCTCGCCTGCCACCACGCTCGTCGGGCCATTGCCCGGCAGCGCGTCCGACCGGCGTAAGAGAGCCCGGATCCGCGCCGACAGCTCCTTGGCCACGAGAGGCTTGGTGACGTAGTCATCGGCCCCGGCCTCGAGGCCGGCGACGACGTCGTGTGAGTCGGTGCGTGCCGTCACCATGATCACCGGCACGTCGCTGCTGCGTCTGATGGTGCGACAGACCGCGAAGCCGTCCAGGTCGGGGAGCATCAGGTCCAGCAGCACCACATCGGGCTGCATGGTCTCGACGAGCCGGAGCCCCTCCTCGGCAGTCGCTGCCTCGCTGACCCGATAGCCCTCGTCGTCGAGCGCCAGCTTGAGGACGCGACGCACTCGCGCGTCGTCCTCGACGAGCAGCACCGACCGACCCATCTGTCGAGTATGGCTCGCCTCACCACCGCAGCCGAGAGGCGCAGCCGACATGACCGGATCCGTCATCTGATGACAGATCGTCACAGTCGCGTCACACCGGCCCGTCCTTCTCTTGCAGTCCCGTGACAACCGCTCGGCGACCGGCCCTAAGCCATTGGAGTGGGCCGGAGGCGCGCCTACGTTCCGACACACGGCAGTGCTGACATCCACGTCAGCCCTGGGCCCCGTCGCCGAGGAGGACTCATGAGGAAACCACAGCGGAGCGCCGCGTTGCTGGCAGCGTGCGCCCTCACCCTGGGCGTCGCCGCCTGCGGTGGCAGCTCATCACCGGGCGGGTCGTCCGGTGACGGTGGGAAGCCCGTGTCGGGCGGCACCCTCAACATGCTGGGGGCGGGCGATGTGGACTACATGGACCCCAACGTCTCCTACTACTCGGTGGGCTACTCGGTGCTGCGCCTGTGGAGTCGCCAGCTGTTCACCTATCCAGCGGTCGACGGCCAGACGACCAAAGCGGTGCCCGATCTTGCGACCGAGGTCCCCACCATGCAGAACGGTGGCATCTCCAAGGACGGCAAGACCTACACGATCACGCTGCGCGACGGGGCGCAGTGGAACACCTCGCCGGCCCGGCCCGTCACCGCCGCGGACATGGTGCGGGGCGTCAAGCGCACCTGCAACCCGGTGCAGCCCTTCGGCGGCATTCCCGACTTCGCGACGCTGATCGTCGGCTACCAAGACTTCTGCGACGGCTTCGCCAAGGCGGGTCAGTCTGCGTCCGCGATCAAGGCGTACGTCGAGAAGACCCCGCTGCCCGGGGTGGTGGCCAAGGACGACTCGACGGTCGTGTTCAAGCTGACGAGCCCGGCGACCTACTTCGTCGACATGCTGACGCTGCCGGCGTTCTCCCCGGCTCCGGTCGAGGTGCTGGACTACCTGCCCGGCAGCCAGGAGCTCGGCCAGCACCAGGTCTCCGACGGGCCCTACCAGATCGACTCCTGGAGCCCCACCAAGTCGATCACGTTCTCCCGCAATCCGGCGTGGAACGCCGAGAGCGACCCGGTGCGGAAGGCCTACGTCGACAAGGTCGTCATCGATGAGACGGTCAGCCAGGAGTCAATCCAGCAGCAGCTCCAGACGGGAACGCCGAGTGCTGACATGGAATTCGGTCAGGCCCCGCCGCCGTCCGCCCTCCCGGGGCTGATCGCCCAGAAGGATCCGAACTTCAACCTGGGAGAGACGTCATCGAGCAACCCGTACGTGGTCTTCAACACCGTGTCGCCCAACAACAACAAGGCGATGCAGGACGTGAGGGTTCGCCAGGCCCTGGAGTATGCGATCAACCGGGACAACATCCTGCAGGTCCTCGGTGGCCCCACGGTCAACCCGCCCCTGACGCACGTCCTCCCCGACAACATCACGGGGTCGAAGAACTTCGACCTCTACCCCTATGACCCGGACAAGGCCAAGCAGCTGCTCAGTGAGGCAGGCTATGGCAACGGCCTCACGCTGAAGTTCCTCTACCGCAACTCCAGCGAGGGCAGCAGCAAGACGTTCCAGACCGTGCAGCAGGATCTGAGCAAGGTCGGCATCAAGGTCGAGGGAGTGCCGTCACCCGACGCCGACTTCTACACCAAGTACCTCCAGGTCCCGAGTGCGGCCCGTGGCGGGGTGTGGGACCTGTCCCTGGCCGGCTGGGGGGCCGACTGGTACGGCGACGCGGCGCTGTCGTTCTTCGCCCCGCTGTTCAGCGGTGCGCCGTCCTACCCGCCGGTGGGGAGCAACTTCGGCTTCTACGACAACCCCGACACCAACAAGCTGATCCAGCAGGCGGCCGTCGCGACGACGCAGGGCGAGTCCAGCCAGTTGTGGCAGCAGGCCGACGAGCAGGTGATGAAGGACGCAGCGTTCTTCCCGATCACCCAGCCTCAGCAGGCCAACTACCACGCAGAGCAGGTTCACAACGCCGTCTACATCCCGGCGTTCCAGAACTTCGACGCCGCCAACGTCTGGCTGTCGCCCGACAAGAACGGCGGCTGACGTGGCCTTGCTCGAGGTCGATGACCTGCACGTGTCGTTCCGCACCGACGACGGTGTCGTGCAGGCCGTCCGAGGTGTCTCGTTCCGGGTCGACCGGGGCCAGACCCTCGGGATCGTGGGTGAGTCCGGGAGCGGCAAAAGCGTCTCGACGCAGACCGTCACCGGGCTCACCCGCGGGGCTCAGGTGAGCGGAAGAGCGGTGTTCGACGGTGTCGACCTGCTGACCGCGACGGAGCCGGAGCTGCGGGAGGTGCGGGGGTCCCGGATCGGCATGATCTTCCAGGACCCGCTCACGAGCCTGCACCCCCTCTACCGGGTGGGCTGGCAGATCACCGAGCTCATCCGCGCCCACCAGCCGGGGACGAGTCGGCGCGCGGCCCGGGCGCGCGCCGCCGAGCTCCTCGACCTGGTGGGCATCCCGCTCGCCGAGCGGCGCATCGACGACTACCCCTACCAGTTCTCGGGCGGCATGCGGCAGCGGGTGATGATCGCGATGGCGATGGCCCTCAACCCCGACCTTCTCATCGCCGACGAGCCGACGACGGCGCTCGACGTGACCGTCCAGGCGCAGGTCCTCGCCGTCATGCGTCGGGTTCAGGAGGAGTTCGGAACCGCGATCATCCTGATCACCCACGACCTCGGCGTCGTGGCCGAGATGGCCGACGACGTGGTCGTGATGTACGCCGGGCGGGTCATGGAGCGCGGACCCAGCCGGGAGCTGTTCTATCGACACCACCATCCCTACACCGAGGGCCTGTTCGGCTCACTCCCGGCTCGGAACGGCGCCGGTCGCCTCAGCGCCATCCCCGGGCTGCCGCCCAGCCTGATCCAGCCGCCCACCGGCTGCCCGTTCCATCCGCGCTGCCGCTACGCCTTCGAGCCGTGCCCACGCGACGCCCCTGAGCTGGCCGATGTGGCCGGCCGCCAGGACCACCTGTCCGCGTGCTGGCTCCCCCACGACCAGACGGCGAGGACTCGTGCGCCCCAGGCGGTGACCTCATGACCTATGCCCCGCAGGCCGCCTCTCGAACCGAAGCCGCCACCGGTGCGCCACTGCTCCGGGCGACCGGGGTGACCAAGACCTTCCCGGTGGGAGGTGCCCTCGTGGGTCGCGGCGGCGGCGCCGTACGCGCGGTGGACGACGTCGACCTCGATATCATGCCGGGCGAGACGCTGGGCCTGGTCGGCGAGACGGGGTGCGGCAAGTCCACCCTGGCGCGCTGCCTGGCCAGGCTCTACCCGCTCACCGCGGGACACGTCGAGTTCGACGGCCAGGACATCAGCGGGATGTCGCGTCGGCGGCTGCGGCCCGTGCGCCGCGACGTGCAGATGATCTTCCAGGACCCCTACGGCTCACTCAACCCGCGGCGCCGCGTGGGGTCGATCATCGGGGACGGCCTGGCGATCCACGGGGTCGCGAGCGGCAAGGAGCGTCAGCGACGGGTCCAGGAGCTGATGGACCTCGTCGGGCTCAACCCTGAGCACTTCAACCGCTTCCCCGCGGACTTCTCCGGCGGACAGCGGCAGCGCATCGGCGTCGCGCGCGCCTTGGCGCTGCGGCCCAAGCTGATCATCTGCGACGAGCCGGTCTCGGCGCTCGACGTCTCGATCCAAGCCCAGGTCCTCAACCTGCTGCTGGACCTGCAGGAGCAGTTCGGCCTCACCTACCTCTTCATCACCCACGACCTCTCGGTGGTGCGGCATGTGAGTCGACGCATCGCCGTCATGTATCTCGGCAAGGTGGTCGAGGTGGCTCCCGCCGAGGAGCTCTTCGAGACCGCACGGCACCCCTACACCCGCGCGCTGCTGTCGGCCCTGCCCCCGGCGGACCCCGACGCCGCTGCGTCTCGGGAGCGTGTCGTGCTGAGTGGCGACCTGCCGTCGCCGGTCGACCCGCCGTCGGGCTGCCGTTTCCATCCTCGATGCCCGCGGGCCCAGGAGGACTGCACCCACGTCGTGCCCCCGCTGGCACCGGTGCTGGGAGATCCGTCGACGCACCCCGCCGCCTGTCTCCACCCCTTGAAGTTCGGCGAGGATCTCCAGACGGGAGGACGCCCGTGATGACCGACCTCGATGAGGCCACCGCGACCGCGGCGCCGGAGGATACGGACACCCCCACGATCGTCGGGCGGGGCCCCTGGGCGCTGGCCTGGCGCCGGCTGCGACGCGACCGGGTCGCGATGGCATCGCTCGTGGTGATCGTGCTGATGGTGACGCTGGCTCTCGCAGCGCCGCTGGTGGCGCATCTCACCGGCCACGGCCCCAACGAGCAGTACCACAAGCTCGGCCTCACCCCGGACGGACTGCCCAAGGGACCGAGCGGCGAGTTCTGGCTCGGGACCGACTCGCTGGGGCGCGACATCCTGGTCCGGATCGCGTACGGCGCCCGGGTCTCGCTGGGCGTCGGGGTGCTGGCGACGCTGCTCACCGTCGTGGTCGGGGTGGTCCTCGGACTGCTGGCCGGGTTCGTCGGAGGCCTCGTCGACCTGCTCCTCGCCCGGCTCATCGACATCGTGCTGTCGGTGCCATTCCTGCTGGTCGCGATCTCGCTCGTGTCGGTGACCGGCCCGAGCATGGCGATCACGGTCCTCGTGATCGGGCTGTTCAGCTGGGCCTCGATGGCGCGGATCGTCCGAGGGCAGGTGATCTCCTTGCGCGAACGTGAGTTCGTCGAGGCCGCCCGGTCGCTGGGCGCCGGCGACGTCAGGATCATGTTCGTCGACATCCTGCCCAACGTCCTCGCGCCGATCATCGTCTACACGACCCTGCTCATTCCCGTGGTCATCGTCATCCAGGCCACGCTGTCCTTCCTGGGACTCGGCCTCCCCGCACCGGCGCCCGACTGGGGCGGCATGATCAACGAGGCGCGCAGCGTCTATACGGTCGCGTGGTGGTTCGTGGCATTTCCGAGCCTGGCACTCGTGGTCACCACGATCGCCTTCAACCTCTTCGGCGACGGCGTCCGCGACGCCGTCGACCCCCGCATCGACCGCCTCGTCAAGCAGAAGGCCCGCTGATGACCAAGTTCCTCGCCGTCCGCCTGCTCACCGGACTCGTCGTGCTCTGGCTGATCAGCATGGCCGTGTTCGCGCTGTTCTTCGTGGCGCCCACCAACGTCGCCCGGACCCTCGGTGGGCGCCAGGCCACCCCCGAGACGATCGCCCTCATCAACCATCGGTTGGGGCTGGACCAGCCGATCTGGAAGCAGTACGTCACGTTCGTCAACAACGCCCTGCACGGCAACCTGGGCTACGACTACTACTACCAGCAGCCCGTCACCACCATCATCCGCGAAGCCCTGCCGGTCACGGTGTCCCTGGCCCTCGGCGCGGCGGTCATCTGGCTGCTCCTCGGCGTCTTCAACGGCGTCGTGTCCGCCACCCACCCCCGCAGTGTCTGGGACCGGGTCCTCACGGTGGTGTCCCTGGTGTTCTACTCGATGCCGTCGTTCGTGCTCGGGCTGGCAGCCCTCTATCTGCTCTTCTTCAAGCTCACGTTGGCGGGACACGCCTGGTTCCCCGGCGGCGGCTACGTCCCGATGAGCCAGGGGGTCGGCGGTTGGGCCCAGCACCTGGTCCTCCCCTGGCTGACGATCGCCCTGGTCTCTGCCGCGACCTATACGCGTCTCACCCGGGGGGCCATGCTCGACGTCCTCGGGGAGGACTACATCCGCACCGCGGTGTCCAAGGGGCTGCGACCGGGGCGGGTGACCTACCGCCATGCCCTGCGGTCGGCGCTGACCCCGGTGGTCACGCAGTTCGGCATCGACCTGGGACAGCTCATCGGCGGCGTGGTCGTCACCGAGCAGATCTTCAGCCTGCCCGGCCTGGGGCGCACCGCGGTGGTCGCGATCAACCAGCAGGACCTGCCCGTGATCATCGGCATCGTCCTGGTCGCGTCGGCCGCGGTGATCGTGGCCAACATCCTGGTCGACCTCGCCTACGCGGTCCTGGACCCGCGCGTACGACTCAGCTGAGTGAGCGGCGCACGTCGAGCGGGACGAGCGTGCCCCCGACGTCGGCCTGCCAGCTGCCCGACTCGACGTAGTCCCACCCGGTGGTGCTCGAGTCGGGGTCGTGGACATAGGCCAGGCCGACGGTCCCGCCCGACGTCTCGCCCCACGCGGCGCTCGTGACCTGGCCGGCCGGGCGGCCGTCGCGCAGCACGAGCTCGCCACCCCAGAGCATGACCTCGGGGTCGGTGACGAGGAAGCTCGCGAGCCGGCGGCGGGGGCCGGCGGCGCGGGCCTCCTGCAGCGCGTGGCGACCGAGGAAGTCGACCTCGGACCGCACCTTGGTCGCGAAGACGAGCCCGGCCTCCACGGGGCCGTAGTCGGGGGTGAGCTCACGGCCGAACGCCCGGTAGCCCTTCTCCAGCCGCAGCGACTCGATGGCGTAGTAGCCCGCGTCGGTGACGCCCAGGTCGGCGCCAGCGGCCATGATGGCGTCATAGACCCCGGTCGCGAACTCGGTCGGGATGAGCAGCTCCCAGCCCAGCTCGCCGACATAGGTCATCCGGGTGGCACGCACCGTCGCGTGAGCGAGGGAGATGACCTGGGAGGTCGCGAACGGGAACGCATCCTCGGAGAGGTCACTGTCGGTCAGCGTGCTGAGCAGGTCACGGGACCGGGGTCCCATCACGCCGAGCACGGCGTGAGCGCCCGTGACGTCCTGCACGGTGACCGACGACCCTGCGGGCAGGTTGCGCCTGATCCAGTCCTGGTCGCGCACCGTCGTCGCCGAGCTGCTGACCAGCAGGAACTCCTCGGACCCGGTGCGGGTGACGGTCAGGTCGGACTCATAGGTGCCGCGCGCGTTGAGGAGCGGGGTATAGACGCACCGACCGATCGGCACGTCCACGTCGTTGGCGCAGATCCACTGCATCGCCGCGACGGTGCCCGGGCCCGAGACGACGTACTTGGAGAAGGACGTCTGGTCGAAGACGGCGACCGCCTCGCGGCAGGCCCGCTGCTCGGCCGCGGACCACGGCAGCCAGGCCGGCTTGCCCCAGGTATAGCTGAGCTCGGCGCTCTGCCCGACCGGCGCGAAGAAGTTGACCCGCTCCCAGCCCATCCGGGAGCCGAAGTTGGCGCCACGAGCCGCCAGCCGGTCATAGAGCGGCGAGCAGCGGAACGGCCGCGCCGTCGTCAGCTCCCGGTTGGGCCACGGGATGTCGTAGTGGACTCCGAGGACCTCCGCCACCCGGTCACGCAGCCAACGGTTGTTGCCGTTGAACGGCGCGAACCGACGGATGTCGACCGAGACCAGGTCGGAGGTCGGCTCACCCGCCACGATCCACTCCGCGAGGGCGCGGCCGGCGCCACCCGCGGAGGCGATGCCCACCGAGTTGAAGCCCGCGCCGACGAAGAACCCGTCGAGCTCGGGCGCCTCGCCCAGGATGAACTGGTTGTCCGGGGTGAAGCTCTCGGGGCCGTTGTAGAACTTGCGGATGCCGGTCTGCTCCAGGTCGGGGATCCGGAGCAGGGCCGACTCCATGAGGATCGAGAAGTGGTCCCAGTCCTCCTCCAGGAGCTGGAACTCGAAGGGGTAGGGGATCTGGTCCGGGGACACCCACGGCTTGGCCTCGGGCTCGAAGCCGCCGATGACGAGACCGCCGACCTCCTCCTTGAAGTAGGTGTAGCCGTCGGGGTCACGCATGATCGGGAGGTCGGGGTGCATCCCCGCCAGCTCCTCGGTCACGACATAGAAGTGCTCGGCCGAGTGCAGCGGCACCGTCACCCCGACCAGGTCACCGAGCGCCTTGGCCCATTGGCCCGCGCAGTTGACCACGACCTCGGCCTCGACATCACCCTGGTCGGTCCGGACCCCGGTGACGCGGCGCCGGCCACCGGTCTCCTGGACCGAGAAGCCCGTGACCCGGACCCGCTCCCGGATCGTGGCACCCCGCATCCGGGCGCCCTTCGCCAGTGACTGGGTCAGGTCGGTCGGGTTGACCTTGCCGTCGCCGGCCAGCCAGATCCCACCCAGCAGGTCGTCGGTGCGCATGGCCGGCCACAGCTCCCCCGCCTCGTCCGGCGACAGCATCCGGCACTCCATGTCATAGGCGACGCCGTTGGCGGCCGTCCTGCGCAGCGCCATCATCCGGTCCTCGGTGCGTGCCACGATCACGCCGCCCACGGGGCGATAGCCGGTGGCCAGGCCGGTCTCCGCCTCGAGCGCGGCATAGAGCTCCGCGGAGTACTGCACTAGGCGGGTGCCGCTCTCGGTCGCGCGGAGCGGTCCGACCAGCCCCGCCGCGTGCCACGTCGTACCGCCCGAGAGGCTGCCCTGCTCCAGCAGCAGGACATCCGTCCAGCCCAGCTTGGTGAGGTGGTAGGCGACCGACGTGCCGATCACCCCGCCCCCGATGATGACCACCTGGGAACGGGACGGAAGCTCAGCCACGGTCGTTGACCTCCTCGAGGAGTCGGGTGAAATCGGTTGAGGTGAAGGTGCGGGCCGCCTTCTCGAAGCGGTGCATCCCCCACGCGTGGAAGTCGTAGTCGATCGGGCTGGAGGCCGCCTGGATGAAGCCCCACAGCGACCAGCCGTACTCGCTGCACAGCGACTGGAGCCGCACCCGGGCCAGGTCGCTGGGTCGCAGCTCGCCGAAGTAGGCCTCGGTCCAGGCCTCGGTCATCTCGGGGGTGAACTCGCACTCGGTGGCGGTGTTGCCGAGCTCGAAGCAGGCGTCGTTCATGCCGGAGTACTCATAGTCGATGAGCCAGACCCGCTCGCCGTTGTCGAGGTAGTTGCCGGCCAGCAGGTCGTTGTTGCACGGCACGAGGGGGCGTGGCGACCTCGCCAGGGCGCGGCGTACGTCGGCGAAGGCGTCGGTGAACCGCTCGTAGTCCGGTGGCAGCGGGAACCCGTTGTCCAGCACGGTGGCGAGGTAGCCGGCCTGGCGGGTGAACATGTCGAAGACGCCCGCGAAGGCGGGGCCCGCGTGGAGCGACCGGCAGGCCGCCGCGGAGCGTGCCATGACGCCGGCGTCGGTGAACGACTCGTTGTCGAGGGCGATGCCGGGCAGGAACGTGATGACCAGGAGGCCCAGGTCGGGCCGATAGTCGACGACCTCGGCGCCGACACCCGCCTGCGCCGCCGCCGCGGTGTTGAGGTGCTCGGCATCGCGGTCGATGCCCAGCAGGCTGGCGTCGCTCGAGGACATCCGGACGACATAGACCTCGTCCGGGGTGGTCACCTTGAGGTTGCGGTTGGTCAGACCGCCGGCCAGGTCCTCGACCGAGGTACGACGCCGCAGCGCCGGCACCCGGTCGAGGACCTGGTCCAGTGAGTCGGTCAACGGTGGCGTCAGTCCTCGAAGGCGTGGACGACGGCCTCATCGATCGTGTGCTTGGGTCCGGTGAACCACTTCTTCGCCGAGGTGTGCCACCAGATCGTGAGCAGGATCAGCGTGCCACCTGTGAGGATCGGCGCATAGTTCACGAACTTCCACGAGAAGTCCGCGTTGCCCGGGACCGCGGCGGGTGTGAACGGCAGGATGAAGTAGACCGAGATGATCGCGATCTCGGCGACGGCGATCAGGTTCATCCACTTGTACTTGCTGCCGAGCGTCCAGGCACCGGGCACGAACGCGTCGCCCATCTTCCACCGCAGCCAGATCGGGATCAGGAAGGCGAGGTAGAGGCCGATGACCGCCACGGAGACGACCGCATAGAAGGCGACCGGCACGGGAGCGCCGTTGATGTCCACCTCGATGAGGGCCGGCAGGGTGATGATGACCGACACGATCAGGGCGAACAGCACCGCGTTGGCCGGCACGCCTGACTTGGCCACCTTGGACAGCCAGCCCGACCCGGGGATGGCGCCGTCACGGCTGAAGGCGAACGTCATGCGCGACGCGCTCGTCAGGCAGGACGTGGTGCAGAAGAACTGCCCAGCGGTCGAGATGAAGAGCACGAGGACATGCCAACCTTGAGGGAGCGCCTGCCCGAAGATGAGGTCGACGCCACCACCACCGGCCGTGACGGCGTCCTTGTCCTGCACCGCGAACAGGAATGCGAGGAGCAGGATCCAGCCGCCGATGGCGGAGTAGAAGATCGACTGCCAGATTCCCTTGGCGGCGCCCGTCGCGGCACCTTGGGTCTCCTCCGAGAGGTGCGCGGAAGCGTCGAACCCCGTGATGGTGTACTGCGTGAGCAGGAAGCCGAGGGGTAGGACGAGGAACCAGTAGGTCCCACCGTGGTTGGCGAAGTTGGCGTAGCCCGAGTTGTTGACCCGCTCGGTGAACACGAAGGCCAGGCTCTGGTGGGTCTTCGGGATCAGGAACAGGACCGCGATGATGATCGCTGCGCCGGCGACGTGCCACCACACCGAGACGTTGTTCATGATCGCCATCAGGTGACCGCTGAACACGTTGAGCAGCGCCGCGAGGGCAAGGATCACGATGAACAACAGGAAGACCCGCTTGAGCGAGTAGCCGTCCGCCCAGCTCGACGACAGTGTGCTCAGCGTGAGGTCGAGGAACGTGGCGCACCCGTAGGACACCGAGGCGACAGCCGCGAGCAGGCCGATGAGGTTGAGCCAGCCGGTGAAGAAGCCGGCGGCGGGGCCACCCATCTTGGCGGCCCACCAGTAGATGCCGCCGGAAGTCGGGTAGGCCGACACCAGCTCGGACATCGTGAAGCCGATGATCAGGATGAACAAGGAGATGATGGGCCAGCCCCACGAGATGGCAATGGGGCCGCCGCTGTTCCAGGCCTGGCCGAACGTCGTGAAGCAACCGGCCAGGATCGAGATGATCGAGAACGAGATCGCGAAGTTGGAGAATCCGGACCAGTTGCGGTGGAGCTCCTGTTTGTATCCGAGCTTGGCGAGGAGCTTTTCGTCCTCGGTGAGTTCTTTGGCAGGTTCGTGACCTTCAGGCATGTCAACCTCTCGGGGGATCGGCAAGACGATGTGGCGCAGGCTAGACCTGTGATCTGGACAACGTCCAGAGGCGCGCCATGGATTGGTATGAACTCAGACCTTTACCCAATCGGCGCGGTAGGGTCCATCAGCGAAATGGACGGCGAACAGACCATTGACGGATGTGACCGTGGAAAAGAGACTTTGCCCGTGACCCCCGAGCCGCACCCCCACCTCGGCGAGGCGGTGCTGCGGCCGGTGCACACCCACCATGCCTTCGAGGCGTGCGTCGAACAGCTCGCCACCGCGATCCGCCTCGGCGTCTATCCGCTGGGATCGATGCTGCCCAGCGAACGCGAGCTCGCCGAGCGGATGGAGGTCTCCCGGGCCACGCTGCGGGAGGCGATCGCGGCGCTCCGCGAGGCCGGACTCGTCGAGACCCGGCGAGGACGCCGCGGCGGCACCATCGTCACCCTCAA
>JAXLSN010000039.1:0-47424 GCA_046330595.1 Nocardioidaceae bacterium | reverse complement strand
CTCGACGCGAGCCACGTCGCTGGGGTCGGAGGCGCAGTGGAAGGAGTCGGGCTTCTTGGCGTCGTCGAGGCGGGTGAAGGTGCCGCCGTCGACGAGCAGCTGGTTGAGCTGGTCGCGCTCCTCGATGCTGCCGGTCACCCAGTGGATGGCGTCGGGCTGGCAGAGCTCGGCGGCCCACTCGACGAAGCGGCGGACCCCTTCGTGGGTGGTCGGGGCGGTGGCGGTGTCCGAGGTCATGGCGGTGGGTTCCTCTCGCGCAGCAATCTGGAGCCGGAGACGACGCCAGTGCGCTGAGAGGCGCCGCATCTAGGTGAAAGTCACGCTACCGTCGGTCAAACCCGCGCTGCCAGTCGAGGCCGTCGTGACTCAGCCCACGCTGACGCGTCGGGAGACCTGATTTCGGGTCCGGCCGCCGGGTCGGCTATCCTCGTCCAGTCCTCACGGACGAGCGCCCGTAGCTCAACGGATAGAGCATCTGACTACGGATCAGAAGGTTTGGGGTTCGAATCCCTACGGGCGCGCAGAACGGACATCGCGGATGGCTGGACTTGACCCGGTCCGGTGGACACGGTGTTTCAGGCGGTTGCATGACCAGCAGCTGCCGCACCGCCGACTCAAACGGCGTAAACGACGTCGGCACCCGCGGCCGGTCGTACCTCGGCGGCCCGTCTGAGGCCAACGCCCGCTTGACCGTCGACCTGCCGACACCCAGATCCCGCGCGACCTGACGCTGCGGAACACCGTCCGCGACCAGCCGCCGAATCAAAGCCCAATCCTCCACAGAGATCACCCATCCAATCTGTCTGGGTGGCCCCGTTTTCGACCGTCGCTATGGCCTCGTTTTCAAGCGTCGTCGACACCGAGTTGGTTTCTCTGGACTTGCTGGATGACTGCGCAGCGCCGCGGACCTTGCGCGGTGCCCGGCGGGGCTCGCTGCGCCCCTGGGCTGCCGGGCCAAGTCGGCTCTTGCCAGGCACGGGACGATCTACCCCTGCCGTTTGCATCTGGTGGCCATCCGTTGCCAGGCGTATCGTTCGTTCATGAGTCGGCCGACGAAGGAACGGATCAGACGAGGCGCAGGCTGGTCAGTGACGCGCACGCTAGGGGTCGCCTGCGCAGTCGCGACGCTGGTGCTGGTCGCTCCCTGGATCGCGCACGCGCTTACGATCAACGACGGTCTGCGTCCTACTGGAAACTACGACCCTGGTGATTGCAGTGAGGGCTCGCCGGGAGCCGCAGAGGTCTGCCAAACGGACAACGCGACTGTGACCTACTACATGGACTCGAACGGCACCTACGAACTTGAGGCTCCTGATCGCCAGGCCGTATACACCGCGATGGCCAATGTCTTCCAGCCAACGGCGCTTAGCGTTTCGGAAGACACCTCTCCCTCCTTCAGTGGATCTGCGGAGACCGACTGGATCTTCCAGGAAGGCTTCTCCGCGGATGGGTTCGTGGGCTACACGTGGTGCGATGACGCCGTCAGTGGTGACCGTTGCGACCAGCATTACATCCGCATCCGCGGGAACGGTGCTTACACGGCCGCCGAAGTGTGCCATGAGGCTGGACATGGTGCTGGGCTGGTACATGGGGACAGCACCAGTCCCGACACCACCTCCAACGGCGACGTGACGACCATGGGCTGCATGGCGACCGGGGTCGGCGGGGGGCCTGGAGTGCTGAGGCAGTTCCAGAAGGACGACATCGCTTCAACCTACTGACGGGACATTCAATGCGGACTATTCACGGGAAGCGCGTTGCGCTCATCGGAGTCACGTCGCTGCTTATCGCCTTGTTTTCCGGCTGCGCGTCCGATGATGGCGGACAATCGAATGCTGACCCCGTGCTGACAGGCGCCGGCGACGACCGGCTGCCAAACGAGACGGCGAGCGACCTCGTCACCTTTGCTGACCACATCGCTGTTGTTACGGTCAGCGGTGAGGAGGAGCTCCCTGTCCCTCAAGAGGACATCGATCGCGGTGAGGGCCTCGTTTCCCGAACGGTGACCATGACAGTGGACCAGGTCCTCTGGTCACACGCGTCCGCGCAGGAGGCGCCCAAGGCGGTGCAGTGGCGGGTCCTTGGGTGGACGTTCAAGGAGTCCCCGGACAACCGCGTCGTGACGGCCATGGAGAGCGCGCCCAGGTTCGAAGTTGGCCACACGTACATCGTGGCCCTTGACTGGGAGCAGCCAGATTGCGACGGCGAAGGTCGTTGGACGACACTCGGGGGCTCCTTCAACCTGCCCTTCGACGACTCGACGATCGGAATCGGGGAGTTCGAGGGCAGGCTGCTAACCGCTGAGGACCTTCCAAAGAGCACGCCGCGCGGTAGTGGGCTTCGTGCTCAGCTCTGGGGGAAGTCGTCCGCCGACATTGTGAATGCCCTTCGTGATGCCGAGCCCAACGCTGAGCTGGCTTCCCAGCTGAAAGCAGCTGAGGCGGATTGCTGACAAGCACTGGCTCGCGTTGCCTTCGGCGAGCCATGCGCGTTGATCCGTCGTGCTGACCTCTTCGGCATCACGGCCTCGGTCGTGCCGGGAACTCGGGAATGCCGAGCGTGGTTCTGCGGAGGGGCGCGGTGGTGGCGATCTTGTCGCGGGCTGCTAGGAGGCTGATGCCGAGTTGTTGGACTTCGCCCGCCCAGCCGCGTTCTTCGGCTTCGGTGATGCGTTCGGTGAGGTTCTCGGTGATTGCCTGGAGGCGGTGGAGCTGCTGGGGGTCGACCCGAAGCATGGGGCAGCGGATGCAGGCGTGCTCGTGTTCGCAGGTCGAGCCGTAGGGGCGGGCACACGAGCCGAGTTCGACCCTACGGAGGGTGAAGCCCGTCGCTCGCGACGAACCTGCCAACCGGCCGCGGCCGGTGTCGGCAATCCCTGCCCTAGCCGGGTGGCGTCGATGCCGGTTCGATGGGCCTGTGGTCACTCATCAGCTCGCGATCATGGACGCCTCGCTGCGCGACCGGCCCGGCCGGTGGCAGATCGGTGTCCATGACGGCCTCGTCGTCACCATCACCCAGGACCGCCTTGCCGCGGCCGTCGAGCTCGACGCCGCCGGGGGTCTGGTCACCGAGAGCTTCGTGGACGGACACCTGCACCTGGACAAGGTGCACACGTTGGACCGCATCGGCGATGCCGCCCTCGCGGCGTACACCTCCGGGGACATGGCCTCGGCCCTCACCTCGATCGAGCTGGCGTCGGCGGTGAAGGCGTCCTATGACCGGAGCTGGATCGGCGACCAGGCGCGCCAAGCGCTGCTCGACGGGGTCCGCTTCGGCGTACGACACGTCCTCGCGTTCGCCGACGTCGACACGGCGGCCGAGCTCGAGGGCGTGATCCCGTTGCTGGCGCTGCGCGAGGAGCTGCGCGGCGTGATCGACCTTCAGGTCGTCGCCTTCCCGCAGGACGGCCTGCTCCGCGACCCGGGCGCCGAGGACCTGGTCGCCGAGGCCGTCGGGCTCGGTGCCGACGTCGTGGGTGGCATCCCGTGGATCGAGCACACCGACGCCGAGGCTCGTGAGCACGTGAACCGCATGTGTCGGCTCGCCAGCACCCATGGTCGGCGCGTGGCGATGCTCGTCGACGATGCGGGTGACCCGTCGCTGCAGACCACGCAGATGCTCGCCGAGGCGATGCTCGAGCACGGCCTCGTCGGCCGCGGCGTCGCCGCCCACGCCCGGGCTGTCGGCCTCTACCCACGCCCGACCCTGGAGCGCCTGGCGGGGCTGGTCAAGCGGGCTGGCCTGGGATTCGTGAGCGACCCGCACACCGGTCCGCTGCACCTGCCGGTGCGTGAGCTCACCTCGCTGGGGGTGCCGGTCGCGCTGGGTCAGGACGACATCGAGGACGCCTACTACCCCTTCGGCCGGCACAACCTGGTCGAGGTGGCCTTCCTGGCGGCCCATGCGCTCAACGCGGTCGACACCGAGGGGCTCGACCTGGTGTACGACGCGGTGACGACCACGGCCGCTCGCGTGCTGGGCGTGACCGGCCACCGGCTCGAGCCGGGAGGGAACGCCGATCTCGTCGTGCACCGGAGCGACACCCTGCGGCAGGTCCTGACCCACCACGAGGCGCCTGCCTATGTCGTCGCGTCCGGCAGGCTGGTCGCCACCTCCACCGCATCCACCGAGCTCCACCTCACGTGATGGCGAGGGTCGTCGTTCGGGCGAGCTACTCCACGCGCGAGTGCGACCGGACGACGAACCACTGGTGCAGATAGCGCTGGTAGAGCTTGGCACTCTCGACGTTGAGGGTCACCTCGTCGCCGCGCGTCAGCGAGCCGGTGGCCCAGTTGGCGGTCCCGGTCCACACCCCGGCGTAGCGGTGGTTGCCGGCATAGGTGCCGCGGATGGCCAGTGACTTCATGTGGGTGCGGGTGTTGGCGATCCCGTCGTCATTGGTGTCGACCCGGCTGTTGTAGAACTCGATCAGCCCGGCTCGCCGGGCCGCGCGCATCCGGTCCTGGAGGTGACGGTCGACGGCTCCGAAGATGATGTGCACCTTGCAGCCATTGACCGCCAGGCTGCGGATCTTGTTCCAGATGTTGACGCCGCGCGGGCCGTTCCACCAGAACTGCTGGATATAGAGCTGGGTGGGACCGAAGGCGCTGGTGCACCGGATCTTGCGCAGGTCGACCATGAGCGGGTCACGTTGCCTGCCGACGCCGATCATCGGGAAGAACCGCATGGTGAACGGCCCGTCGATGAGCTGGACGAGCTGGCGCCCGGCATGGGTCTGCTTGGTCATCTCACGGTGCATGGTCCGGACGAAGTCGAAGGTCTTCGGCCGGTCCTTGATCACATAGAGGTCGTTCCAGCCGGTGTTGACCCCGCCGCCGTTGAGGTTGGTCGACGCGAGCATCACCACGTTGTCGGCGGTGCCGACGCTGGAGAAGGCATAGATCTTGGCGTGCATGTTGGCGTCCGGAGCGCCGCGACAGCTGCCGGAGCACTTGAGGACATAGCTGCCGTCCTTGCCCCACTGGATCGGGGTGCCCTTGGGCTCACGCAGGGAACGGCGGACCTCGCCGACCGACATCAGCGGGATGCCGTGGCCGGTCCCGTCGCCGGCCTTGCGATGGAGCGGCCGGTTGCAGGGGCCGGAGCGCGGCTTGTGGTCGGGTACGCCGTCGTGGTTGGCGTCGCGGACGTTGTCGGCGTTGAGGGCCGTGACGATGCGGCGGAACGGCCTGGACACCACGTGGCTGTCGATGATCACGCGCACCGACACCCCTCGGCGGCAGGCGCCGATGATGGCGTTGGCGCTCGCCTGTCGGTCGAAGAGGTAGGCGGCGATCAGGAGCTGGGGGTGTGGGTCGCGCTTGGACGGCCGGATGTGGCGGATCGCCTGCTCGACCTTCAGCACGATCTTGGCGCGCTCGGCCGGGCCTCCCCACGGATGGGGGGTGTTGAAGGTGACGCCGGCGTCCGGCTCCCACGCGCGGGCCGACGCGGGGGCCCAGGTCGTCGACAGCAGGACCGCCATCAGGAACACCACGGCTCGACGCATCGGACTTCCCCCCGTTTCCCACCCCGGCGCCGACGACTGCGGGCCGAGCGACGAGCACATGCTAGGTCGTCGGAGGCCCGATGGCCGCGACTGGTCGATCACATCGTCGGAATCGGCCCCTGAGGCGGCCTGAACGCCTCAGTAGCGGCCCGCCGTGGCCGATGTTTCAACTACTGGTGCGAGGACAGCTGCTCGCACGCGATGGAAGGTTCACGCATGACTGTTGACGTTCGCGGGGCTGCCCCCCTGCGCGAGCTGCTCGCCGGCATCGCCCGGCCCATCCCGGAGTCCACCTTCGAGGAGATCGACGTGCTCACCGCCCAGTCGCCGGTCGCCTATGCCCAGGTGCGCTGGGCCGATACGCCCGAGGGTCCGATGCACTCCGTGGACCTGCTGACCCGGGACCGGCACATGTCGATCTCCGCCGGCCCCGCCGGCCTGCTCGGCGCCGACCTCTGGCCGCTGACCGTGGCACAGGTGCACACCAGCCACGGCGAGTACACGATCACCTTCCAGCACGGCTATGCCCTGCATGTCGTGGTGCCCGTCGAGGGTGACAGCGGCTATGCGACGCACACGCCGGCCGAGCTGCTGCGGTGGCTGTCGACGGAGGCCACCTGGGCCTGACCGCTAGGTCTCGGCACGTCCGTCGCCGGGCGCCTGGGTGACCACGCGGCCGCCCCGCAGCACGAGCACGAGCTCGAGATCGCTCGAGGTCACCACCAGGTCGCCGGGGTCGCCGGGTCGGAGCCTTCCGGCGCGGAGCGCCAGCGCATCGGCGGGGGTGCTCGTCGCGGCGGTGACGGCGTCGGCGAGCGCGACGCCGGCCGTGGTCACGGTCCACCGGACCACGTCGAGCAGGGTCGCGGTGCCTCCCGCGATGGACCCACCCTCGGTCAGCCGGGCGACCCCGTCGTTGACCGTGACGTCGAGGCGGCTCAGCCGATAGCGGCCGTCCGGCATGCCGCAGGCCGCCATCGCGTCGGTGACCAGCGCGATCGAGGACGGCCCGACGGTGTCGAAGACCATGCGCACCGTCTCGGGGGCGAGGTGGACACCGTCCCCGATGAGCTCCACGACCGCGTCACCTCTCCCCGCGGCCGCGAGTGCGGCGGCGACCGGTCCGGGGGCCCGGTGGTGCAGCGGTGGCATCCCGTTGAACAGGTGGGTCACCAGCGGGCGTCCGCCGCGCGGCGCCACCCGGCGTACGTCGGCCAGGGCGGCCGCGACCGCGTGCGCGTCGGCGTCGGTGTGCCCGATATCGGCCACGATGCCGTGGCCCGCCAGCAGGGTCGGGAACTCGCCGGCGGGGTCACGCTCGGGGGCGTAGGTCAGGTGCAGGATCGACCCTCCGGCCTCGCGGGTCGCCGTGACCGCGCGGTGCAGCAGCTCGGGGTCGACGTCCGACAGCGCGGCCGGGTTCTGGGCGCCCCGGCGGGCGTCGGAGAGGAAGGGGCCCTCGAGGTGGGCGCCGGCGAGGAACCCTTCCGCGGTCAGGGCGGCGACCTCGCCCACGGCGCGGACCAGGTCGTCGGGCAGGCGCGAGGCGATGCTGCCGACGAGTGTCGTCGTGCCGTGAGCCAGATGGTGCCGCGCCGCGCGGCGCCCCTCCTCGAGTCCGCCCCCGAACTCGCCGCCGGCCGCTCCGTGGCAGTGGATGTCGACCAGCCCCGGCATGAGGACCAGGTCGGGGCGCCACCCGTCGGGGACGGGCACCGCTCTCAGGTCCGCGGGCAGCGCATCGGAAGAACCGGCATAGGCGATCCGGCCCTCACGGAGGACGACCACCCCGTCCGGCACATCGCTGCCATCCGCGACCAGCCGGCCGAGCAGCCGCACGCCACTGGCTGGCGCCGCTGCCGTCGAGTCACCGGTCGCCGACGTCGTCACGGTGCACCCTCCTTCAGCCGACCGCGACCATTATCGTGCTCGCGTGGAAGTCATCGTGCTCCCCTCACCCGCCGAGGTCGCCGTCGTGGCGGCCGACCTGGTCACCAGAACCGTGGCGCGCAAGCCCGACGCGGTCATCGGGGTCGCCACGGGCTCCAGTCCGGTCGCCCTCTATGACGAGCTGGCCGCGCGCGTGGCGACGGGCGTGCTGTCGTTCGCGGGCTGCTCGGCCTTCATGCTCGACGAGTACGTCGGCCTCGACGCGGGTCACCCGGAGCGCTATCGCACCGTGATCGACACCGTCTTCGCGAGCCGGGTCGACATCGACCCGGCCAGGGTCCACGGCCCGGACGGGCTGGCCGCCGACCTTGCCGCGGCGTGCGCGGACTATGAGCGGCTGATGGCCGAGGCCGGTGGCGTGGATCTGCAGATCCTGGGGCTCGGCTCCGACGGTCACATCGCCTTCAACGAGCCGGGATCCTCGCTGGCCTCGCGGACCCGCATCAAGACCCTCACCGCGCAGACCCGCACCGACAACGCCCGGTTCTTCGGCGGCGACCTCGCCGCGGTGCCGCGGCACTGTCTGACCCAGGGGGTGGGCACGATCCTCGGCGCGCGCCACCTGCTGGTGCTGGCCACCGGTGAGGGCAAGGCCGAAGCGGTCCACCAGTGCGTCGAGGGCGCCGTGAGCGCCATGTGGCCGGCGAGTGCGATGCAGCTGCACCCGACGGTCACGATCATCGTCGACGAGCCGGCCGCGTCGCTGTTGCAGCTGCGGGCCTACTACCAGGAGACCTACGCCCACAAGCCCGACTGGCAGCGCTTCTAGCCAGGGCTCAGGACCCGGCCGCAGTCATCTTGGCCAGCCGCTCGGTGAGCAGCGCTGTGCGGTGGGCGTTGCCGGGCAGCTCGACGTAGCTCGCGCCGTAGGCCGCCAGCAACACGTCATCGAGTCGGCGTACGGCGCCGGTGCGCTGCCGATAGCCCAGCTTGGCCTCGAGTGCGCCGCTGTCGATGCGGCGGATGACCTCGGCCAGCTCGCTGAGCGAGGTGATGCCGAGCTCGAGCAGCAGCCCGGAGATCCAGACGTAGTGGTCGGTGCGCGACCAGTCGGCGTCGGCGTACTGCCCGGCCAGGAAGGCGGCGAGCTCGGGCGCGGTGATCCGCGGGTCCTCCGCGAGCTCGCCGTCGTTCTCCTGCTCGGCCAGGTGGGAGCGCAGCCGGTCGCGGATCGTGGAGAACTCGCGGTCGGCAAGCTCCAGCAGCCCGGCGGCCAGGGTGAAGCGGCGGTCCAGGTCGTGGGTGTGCTCGTCGGGGACCGAACCCTTGTAGCGGATGTCGTGCTCGAACTCTGCCCAGGCGTGCTGGAGCACGGTGCGCAGCTGGACCTGCACCTGGCGCCCGCCGATCGACGGGTGGTGTGCCTGCGCCTCGGGCCGCAGCCGCGCCTGGAGGTGGCGACTGGCATAACCGAAGCGGCCCTGGCTGGCGGTCTCCTCGCCCAGGTCGCGGTCGTCGTGGACATCCAGCTCGTCGTGGAGCAGCGTCGCGACGGCGTCGACGTCGCCATGCACATAGGCGACGACCCGGACGCCGACCAGGTCGGTCATCTCGGTGAGCGGGTCGGCGTCGGGGGTGGCCGCGAGGAAGCGGCCCACCTTGGCCGCGAACGAGGCGACGGTCTTGGCGCGGCCGGTCACCGCGAGGTAGTTGATGCCCGCGTCGTCGAGGAGCCCGGTCACCAGCTCCACGGCAGCCTCGGCGGCGGGGACCAGGGCGGGCCGCAGCTCGGCATAGTCGCGTACGGCGCGCGCGACCGGGTCGGCCAGCGGGTCCGGCAGCCGTGGTGACGGCTGGTGACCGGCCGGCAGGCTCGGCGTCAGGATGTAGCCCGTCTCGTCGTCGCCATAGAGGGTGACCTGGTCGGGCCGCTGGTCCGCGAGCAGCGCGACATAGGCGCAGACCACGGCGTCCACCTGGTCCTCGGCGACCCGCAGCTCACTCTTGCGGCCGGCCCCGCGCACCGCGGCGACCAGCGCGCGCCAGCCGTCGTGGTCGGCCAGGTGCAGCGGCGGGTCGGCCGTGGCCAGGCCTTCGAGGAGCTCGGTGAGCATCGCGAGCTCCGACCGCATGGTCTCCAAGGTGCGGCCCGGCTTGTTCTTGTACTTCAGGGTCCGGCCCAGCCGGAACAGCGCGATCGTCGCGGGATGCGGATAGACCTCCAGGGCGCGGCGAGCCGCCGTCGTCCGGGGGTCCAGGTCCAGGCCCAGCTCGGCACTGAGCGCCGCGGCGCGCGGGTGCACCAGTTCGGGCTTGCCCGTGTTGGACGGGTGGGCGCCGGCCTCGAACCGGGCGAAGTCACGATTGAGGGCCGCCTCGGCCGGCCGGTTGCCGGTGGGGTTGGTGACGATCAGCGGTGCGTCGAAGGCCACCACGCAGTCGTCGGCGACGAAGGGCGCGACCGATGCCAGGATCGCGTCGTCGGTCAGCGTCGACGCGACGTGGACCAGCCGCCCGGCCGCGTCGAGGACCGCGATCCCGGTGGGACGCTGCCGCCCCCAGGCGAGGTCCACGCCGACGTAGTGCATGGCGGACACGCTACGGGGTGATGCCGCGGCAGGCCGCTGGGGAACACCGGAGCCCGCTCTCTGGTTGGGTCAGCGTGCTTATCGAGGTCTGGTCAGACGTGGTGTGCCCGTGGTGCTACATCGGGAAGCGGCGCCTGGAGCGCGCGATCGCCGATCACGAGGGTGACGTCGAGGTGGTGTGGCGCTCCTTCCAGCTCGACCCCTCGGCCCCGACGGTGCCCACCGAGACGATCGCCGAGCACCTGGGCCGCAAGTACGGCGGCGGGGTGGAGGCCGGCCTCGCGATGATCGCCCAGGTGGACGGGATCGCCGCCGAGGAGGGCCTGGTCTATCGCCAGCACGAGGCCCAGGTCGTCAACACCGTCGACGCCCACCGGCTGCTGCACCTGGCCCGTGAGACCGGTCACCAGGGCGCCCTCAAGGAGGCGCTGCTCTCGGCGTACTTCACCCAGGCGCGCAACGTCGCCGACCACGCCGTCCTGCGCGAGATCGCGGTGTCGGTGGGGTTGCCCGCCGCGGACGTCGACCAGACCCTGGCCTCCGACCGCTTCCGCAGCGACGTCGGGGCCGACATCGACCAGGCTCGCGCCTATGGCGCCGGTGGCGTCCCGTTCTTCGTCGTCGACGGTCGCTACGGCATCTCGGGTGCCCAGCCCGTCGAGGTGTTCCAGCAGGTGTTGGCGCGCGCAGCCGCCGAGCAGCCGCTGACGATCGTCGGGGGACCAGGCGGGAACGCCGGTGAGCAGGCGGCCGACGGCCAGGCCTGCGGGCCCGACGGCTGCGCCATCTGACAAGCCCTTCGTACGACGATGGGGCCCCCGCCGAAGCGGGGGCCCCATCACCACACGGTCACGTCAGGACGACGGTGGCGTCGTTCAGGCGTTGATCCGGATCATCTTGCGGTTGACGAACTCCTCGATGCCGAAGCGACCCAGCTCGCGGCCCATGCCGGAGCGCTTCACCCCACCGAAGGGGAGCTCGGCGCCGTCCGCGTCGACGCAGTTGACGAAGACCATGCCGGCCTCGATCTGCGCCGCCACACGCTCGGCCTGCTCCGCGTCGTTGGTGAACAGGTAGGAGCCGAGACCGAAGGGGGTGTCGTTGGCCAGCTCGACGGCGGCGGCCTCGTCGGCGACCTTGAAGACCATCGCCACCGGGCCGAAGAGCTCCTCATAGAAGGTCTTGCTCTCCCGGCTGACGTTGGTCAGCACCCCGAACGGGACGTGGGCACCGTTGCGCTCGGCGCCCGATGACGTCAGCTGGGCACCGGACGCGGTGGCGTCGGCGAGCTGGGCCATCAGGGTGTCCGCGGCGCCGGCCGAGCTCAGCGGGGCGCTGCCGTTGGCGACCACGCCGGCGGTGAACTTCTCGAGGAACTCGTCATAGAGGTCCTCGACGACGATGAACCGCTTGCCGGCGTTGCAGGCCTGGCCCGTGTTGCCCAGGCGGGCGGCCAGAGCGGCCTCCACCGTGGCGTCCATGTCGTCGGTGCCGAGCACGATGAACGGGTCGGACCCGCCGAGCTCGAGCACGACCTTCTTGAGGTTGCGGCCGGCGACCTCGGCCACCGCGGCGCCGGCACGCTCCGACCCGGTCACCGAGACGCCCTGGACGCGCGGGTCGGCGACGACGTCGGCGATCTGGTCGTGGCTGGCATAGATGTTGACGTAGGCGCCCTCGGGGAAGCCGGCGTCGTCGAAGATCTTCTGGAGCGCCTCAGCCGACGCCGGGCACTGCAGCGCGTGCTTGAGCAGGATCGTGTTGCCCAGGCACAGGTTGGGGCCCGCGAACCGCGCGACCTGGTAGGCGGGGAAGTTCCACGGCATGACGCCCAGGAGCACACCCACGGGCTCGCGCGTGATGCGGGCGGTGCCCTCACCTGCCAGGAGCGTGATGTCCTCGTCGGCCAGGAACGTCTCGGCGTTGTCGGCGTAGTACTGATAGATGGCGGCGCTGAACTCCACCTCGCCGATGGCTTCCTCGCGGGGCTTGCCCATCTCGGTGACCATCAGGTCGGCGAGCTCCTCGGCACGCTCGGTGTGGAGCTCGGCGACGCGGGCGACGAGGGCCGCGCGCTCGGCGACGGTCGTGGTGCGTCCCCAGGTCTTGTAGGCATGCTGGGCCTTGGTGATGGCGGCCCTGATGTCGTCGTCGGTGGCAGTCGGGTAGGTCTTGATGGTCTCCCCCGTGGCGGGGTTGACGACCGCATAGGCAGTCAATTTCGCTCCTCCTGGTCAAGGTCTGCTTCGTAAGTCAACCGACTTGCGGCCCTTGGGGCAAGGAATCCGCAGCAAAGAACCGCGAAGTCAGCCGATATTGCTACCGATGAGGCTGCCGAGGCCATAGGTGGCGGCCGCCGCGACCAGGCCCAGGACCAGCTGGCGCGCCCCACCGAACCAGGGGCTGCGTGTGGTGAGCGTCGCGACCAGCCCGCCACTGACGAACAGCGCGACGGCACTGACGAGGGCGACGACCAGGATCGAGCCCGCCCCGAAGAACAGCGGCAGGAGCGGGACCAGGCCACCGACGGTGAAGGCACCGAACGACGACGCGGCCGCGACATAGGGCGACGGCAGGTCGTCGGGGTCGACCCCCAGCTCCTCGCGGGTGTGCACCCGCCAGTTGTGCTCGGGGTTGGCGGTGATCTGCTGCGCCGCCTTGAGGGCCGTCTCGGCATCCATGCCGTAGCGCTCATAGATGATGGCCAGCTCGGCGGCCTCGCCGACGGGGTTGCGCGAGATCTCGAGCTTCTCCTTGGCGATCTCGGCCTCGGTCGCCTCGCTCTGGGACGCCACCGAGGTGTACTCGCCCACGGCCATCGAGAACGCGCCGGCCGCCAGTCCGGCCAGCCCGGTCAGGATCACGGTCTGGTTGCTGACACCGCCACCGATCACGCCGGCGACGAGCGAGAAGTTGGACACCAGCCCGTCCATCGCACCGAAAACGCCGGCCCGGAGGGCCCCACCGGTGACGTCGCGGTGGTGGTCGGGAGGGGGCACATGCACGGTCGATCGAACCTGTCGCGGTGTGTCCGCCACCTGTGAACCTCCCCAACATCTAGGACCGCGACACGTTATCAACTATCGGTGGTCCGACCCGGCAACGTCCAGCCACCGGTGAGCGGTGTTCGACAAATTGTCGAACACCGCCTAGATTGCCGCGGCATGGGGAGGGCGCAGGTCGCGGCGGCCGACGCTCGCGCGCTGGCGGTGGGGGTAGCGACGCCGCAAGCGCTGGCGTTCAGTGCCATCTGTTCCACGCCCTGGCCATCGTGGGACACCTGACTGCAGGCGGCGATGTCCGTGCGCTGCTCGCCGTGGTCCCGGTGTTCCTCGCCGCAGTCGGCGTGCGTCGGCTGCTGGGGCGTTGCCGGTGCTCGTTCGCTGCGCTCGCGGCGGTGTGCACCACCCTCCAACTGGCGATCATGTCCTGCTGGCCCAGGCCGTCGGTCCCGACGCGCGCGACCTCGTGCCGGCCTGTGGCGGGATGCTGCCGTCGCTGCTCCCGCCGACCGAGCCAACCACCGCTACGCTGACCGGCCCCGGCATGGTGGCCGGTCACCTGCTTGCAGCAGTTGTCGCAGCCTGGTGGCTCCGACAGGGCGAGCGGGTCGTCCAGGCACTGGGTTCCTGGGTGCTGTCCCGGTGTCGAGTCAGCGTCCGGCCCGGGTTGCCGGTCGCCGCCCGATGGCGGCCCGCGGTCCCGATCGCCGTACGCCGGCTGCGCTCGGCGTTGACCGTCGCGACGCCGACCGGTCGTGCACCACCCCGGGTCGCCTGAGCCTGGGCGTCCAACCCGGGTGGCCGTTCGGCCGTGGTGACACGACGTCGAGCCGACGTCCCGGGGGTATCCCCCCGCCCCGTGCGTGTGCGCGCACGCCCTTCTCGCATCAAGCCGGCTGTCGCCGGCGCTCCGAAAGGACCCTCCATGACCTCCGAGCTGAGTCCACCACGCCCCGACACCGCTGCTCGCGACGCCGCCAGCGTCGAGCCCAAGCCTGCGCTGCGGCGCGGCAGCGGTCTCTTCCGTGCCTTCTGGCGCTGGCACTTCTATGCCTCCGTGCTCGTGATCCCGATCTTCGCGCTGCTGTCGGTCACCGGGCTGGTGATGCTGTTCAAGTGGCAGATCGACCCGGCCATGCACCCGATGATGAAGGTGGACGTGCCTGTCTTCGGGTCGCCGCTTCCGCTATCACAGCAGGAGCAGGCGGTGCGCGAGGCCTTCCCCGACGGGACCATTACTGCGGTTCAGATGGGCGCCGACGACCGGGCGACCTTCTTCACGGTCGCGACCGAGGACGGCGACCGCAACGTCTATGTCGACCCGTATGACGGCCAGGTCAACGGCTCCATCAACCCGCGAAGCCTGCTGAGCAACGTGGCCACCGAGGTGCACGGCATGATCGTGTTCGGGAAGTTCTCCGATGCGGAGCTGTTCACCGACCCGATCACCGGGGAGCCGTTCACGCGAGGCAGCATCGGTGACCGCATCATCGAGCTCGGCGCATGCTGGGCGATCGTGATGACGCTGACCGGCTACTACCTGTTCTTCCGGGGCCGGGCCGCCCGCCTACGCCGCAAGGCGGCCAAGGCTGCCGGTGCGGCCTTGCGCAGCTGGCACGGTTGGGTGGGCGCTGCGATCGGCCTGGGCATCCTGCTCCTCGTCGTGACCGGCATGCCATGGACCGGGCTGTGGGGCTCCAAGGTGCAGCTCCTGGCGACGGGCAGCCCCTTCAGCCTGTGGGGCGAGGACCCCGGGGCGGAGTCGACGCTGGGCGACAAGGTCGAGGCCGCCGGCACCGACTCGGTGCCCGCGCCCTGGGCGGAGGGCCAGTCCGACGTCCCCACGTCCGACACCGGCGACGGCCACCAGCACCACCACGGGGCAGAGGGGAGCTCGTCGCTCGACGGGCAGGTGAGCGTCGACGCCGCCGTCGAGGCCGCCATGGCCGACGGCCTGCCCACGCCGTACTACATCCTCTACCCCGACAGCGAGACCGGCGTCTTCTCGGTGCTCGCCGACATGTGGCACGACAAGGCGCAGCCCGCCTACACCGATGTGGGGCGGGAGAAGGTCGTGCACGTCGACCAGTACTCCGGCGAGATCGCGGGTCGGTACGCCTATGAGGACTATGCGCCGGCGGCCAAGCTCGTCAGCCAGGGCATCGCTATCCACGAGGGTCAGCGGTTCGGGACCCTGAACTTCTGGGGGAGCGCGGCCTTCTGCCTGTCGTGTCTGTTCCTGTGCCTCAGCGGCCCGCTGATGTGGTGGCGCCGACGGCCGCAGGGTGGCGGCATCGCCGCGCCACGGGGTCGGATGCCACTGCGGTCGAACTGGTTGTTGCTGGTGGGGCTGGTCGTCCTCGGGGTCTTCCTCCCGCTGTTCGGCGTCTCGCTGCTGTTGGTGTTGTTGCTCGACCAGCTGGTGATCACCCGGGTGCCCCGCATCGCGCGGGCTCTCAACGTGCCGCGCGGGCGCTGATGGCGGGCCGCGGGACCGTTGCCGGGTCGACGGTCCCGCGGCTAGCCTCACGCCACCTGGTCGCCCGTGCGGGCGCTCGGATCGGAGGCGGTCGTGGTGCTTCGTCGGGGTCTTGTGGTCGTGGCCGCCATGGTCGGGCTGGTCGCGCCTCTGGTGGCGACACCGAGCAGCGTCGCGTCCCCCGAGCCGGCCTGGACGTCCCCCCAGGACATCCCTGGCACGGCCGGGCTGGTCAACCCCGGTTGGGCCACGGCCCCGGACGGCACCGACCTGCTGCTGTGGGGCACCGCTGGGTCGGGGACCGACAACATCGTGCATGCCCGGGTCCGCCGCCCGGGGCGCGCTGGGTGGGTCGACATCAAGAACCGGCTCCGCGGAAGCTATCTGGGCATCTCCTCGATCCAGCCGACCCCCGACGGTGACTTCTGGGCGGCGTACTCGGTCAACGCCGGCGACTACCGCACGTTCCTGACCCGGCTCGACACCAGCAAGCGCCGCTGGACCAAGCCGGTCGAGCTGTTCACCGACCAGCCGGACTTCTACCACTCCTCCCCCCAGCTGGCGATGACCCGCGACGGCACGCTGGTGATCTCGGCCTATGCGTCCGCCAAGGCGTTCAGCTCACCGCCCGTCTATCGGATCGCCGTGGGAACCAAGCCCCCACGCGGACGCTGGAAGAACCGCTTCGTCACGCCCGCGGGGAAGTTCTCGGTCGGCATGGACCTGGCGGTCAACGTCAAGGGGGACATCGTGGTCGGGTTCATCCAGGGCTATGACCTGGCCGACATGACGGTGCGCGCGTCCACCAAGTCCCATCGTCCGGGCCGCACGTGGAAGACGGCGACCCTGTCGGCGGTCGGGGACTCCCAGCGGGCCAGCGTGGCCATGACCCCCGACGGCACCGCGATCGTCGCGTGGACCGCGCCCGCCAACGGGCCGATGACGGCGGTGCGGATGGCGACGCTGGAGACGGGTCGCAAGCTCGCGCCCTGGGTGGGTCGCGACGTTGTCACCGGCGCCGGCCAGCTCGACGTCCAGCCCTATGTCGTGGCGGCCGGCAACGACACGGCCGAGGTGCTGTGGCGGCAGGTCAGCGGTCTCAACGTCCAGATCTACGGGCGCTACTGGGACGGCAACACCCTGGCGCCAGCAGTGCAGCTCACGCCCGGCGGCGAGGACTCCGAGATGGACGCACTCGTACGGCGCCCCGACGGCACGGTGCTGGTGGTCTATCAGCGCTTCACCCTCGGCCTCGTCAGTCTGGGGCTGGAGGCACGGGTGCTGGACGCCGGGACGGCGAGCGCCCCGGTGACGCTGACCGGTGACTTCGCCACATCGGGCGACAGCAACAGCGAGCAGGTCGGGGTGGATGCCGCAGGACGAGGGACCCTGATCTTCACGCATGGGACCTATCCGGACACGACCTTCCAGCTCCAGACCCAGGCGACCGGCCCGGCCCTGATGTCGGGGTGGGTCAACGGGGCGCCCGTGCGCCGGACCGCGGTGGAGGGGGTGGCCCACGTGGGGCGCACCGTGAGCTGCCGGACGGGGTTCTGGGTGGAGAAGCGGCGCGTCACGTTCGCCTGGACGCGCGACGGCAAGGCCATCAGGGGAGCGGGGCGGCACGACTACCGGATCGTGCCCGCCGACAAGGGACATGCGCTGGCGTGCGTCGCGACCGCCGCGGGTGGCGCCGCGGACCTGGTCGTCCCCGGGAAGCCGCGCCGCGTGAGGTGAGTCGAGGCTCAGCCGCGCGGTGGGAAGTGGGAGTCCTCGAGTCGCAGCGCGTCGAACCCGCGCTCCCTGAGCTGCTGCACCGCTAGCGCCGACATGACGCAGTAGGGGCCGCGGCAGTAGGCGACCACCTTGGAGTCCGGGGGCAGCTCGGCCAGCCGGCCCGCGATCTCGCCGACCGGCAGGTTGATCGCTCCCTCGAGGTGCCCGTGGGCGTATTCCTGGGGCGGTCGCACGTCGACGAGCAGCACGTTGCCCTCCCTCGAGATCTCGGCGAGCTCCTCGAGGGTGATCGGCGTGGTGCCGTCGACCTCGTCGAAGAAGGCGTCGGCCAGCGAGCTGACGTCGGCGATGTGCTGTTCGGCCAGCTTGATCAGGGTGTAGTAGGCCTCGGCGACGGCGGGGCTGGACAGCCGATAGATCCGTGAGGTCCCATCGGCGCGGCGGGTGACCAGGCCGGCGCCGGCGAGGATCCGCAGATGGCGCGAGGTGTTGGCGACCGTGGAGCCGACCTCGTGGGCGAGCGTCTCGACGGAGCGCTCGCCCTGGGCCAGCACCATGATGAGCTGGAGCCGCCGGGCATGACCGAAGGCGGCGCCCATGCGCGCGAAGTGCCCGAAGACCTCATCGCGGAACTCGATGGCTTCTGTCGGGTAGCCCACATTTTGCTCATCGGACATGACAGCCATTCTTCCCGTCTGCTATTGTTCAAGCAATCACTTGAATAGTAAAGGAGCCCGGGAGGCAATCCCCCCGCCCGCCCGAGCTCCCGCTGATCGGGGGAGTCGTCCCCGTCCCCACCACCGGGGATGGCTCCGCCGGCCAGCAGCTCATCGGAGAGCGTCGTCCAGGGCATCCGACTCCTTGCTCATCTCGGGGTCCTAGGATGCGGTGGCCCTGGAGGGCGACGGGGATCCGATGGGCCGGCCACCACGACCCGGGTCGGAGCACGACGCTCCTCGGCCCGGGTCGCTCGTTGCCCGGGTGTCAGCCCGCCGCCGGCCACGACGCGAGTGAGGAGCCGCGATGTCGCGCGACGATGGAGCGCCCGTCCGGCTCGGGTTGCGACACAACCTCGCGCAGTTCGCGCTGCTGGTCGGCGTCAATGCGCTCGTCGGGGGGATGCTCGGCCAGGAGCGCACCGTCCTGCCGCTGCTCGCCCGCCAGGAGTTCCACCTCGACGCCTACGCCGCGGGGCTCACCTTCATCCTCGCGTTCGGTGTGGCCAAGGCGGCCACCAACTATCTCGCCGGGTCGTGGTCGGACCGGGTCGGTCGCAAGCCGGTGCTGGTGGCCGGGTGGGTCGTCGCTGTCCCCGTGCCGCTGCTGCTGATCTGGGCGCCGGCCTGGGGCTGGGTCATCCTCGCCAACGTGCTGCTCGGCATCAGCCAGGGGCTGACGTGGTCGACCACGGTGGTGATGAAGATCGACCTCGTCGGTCCCGAGCGCCGCGGCCTGGCGATGGGGCTCAACGAGGCCGCCGGCTATGTCGCCGTGGCGGCGACGGCCCTGGCCACCGGCGCCCTGGCCTCGTCGTTCGGGCTGCGGCCGCAGCCCTTCTATCTGGGTCTCGTGATCGCCGCCCTGGGGCTCGGGCTCAGCGGTGTCGCCGTACGCGAGACCCACGGTCATGCGCGCCACGAGGCCGCCGGGCTCGCCCCGGTCGCGGGTGTGGACGGAGCAGCGGTCGAGCAGCTCAGTGATCGCGAGGTCTTCCTGCGCACCTCGCTGCGCGACCCCGCGTTGTCCGCCGCCAGCCAGGCGGGCATGGTCAACAACCTCAACGACGGCCTCGCCTGGGGACTGTTCCCCGTCCTGTTCTTCGCGGCGGGGCTCTCGATCGGCCGGATCGGCGTGCTGGCGGCCCTCTATCCGGCGGTGTGGGGTCTGGGCCAGCTGGTGACCGGCGCGCTGTCGGACCGCTGGGGGCGCAAGGGCCTCATCGTCGGCGGCATGCTGCTGCAGGCGGCCGCGCTGGCGATGGTGGCCGCCGTCACCGGCTTCGGCTGGTGGGCCCTCGCCCTCGTCCTGCTCGGTCTCGGGACGGCGATGGTCTATCCGACGCTGCTCGCGGCCATCGGCGACGTCGCCCACCCCAGCTGGCGCGCCCGCGCGGTCGGCACCTATCGGCTGTGGCGTGACGGTGGCTTCGCGGTCGGCGCCCTGGTCTCCGGCGTCCTCGCCGACCTGTACGGCGTCCGGCCCGCGGTCGCTGTCGTGGCCGCGCTCACCGCCCTCTCGGGCCTCGTCGTGCTCGTGCGGATGGACGAGACGCACCCGCCGGCCAGCGCCACCGCGTCCCTGCCGTGACGCGGCCGAGCCCGGACGGGCAAGATTTTGCCGCCGGACGTGTCGGTGGTCACATGCTCGGTTGCGCTCCTCGGACCTAACCTGAAGGCAGGACCAGCCCCGGAGGCCCTTGGCAGGCCACGCCCGTAGGCCTCGGTCTCGGGGCGGTTCGGAGGTGGCGCGATGCTGTGGACTCCGATCAAGGAGCTCGCCGAGTCCCCCTATGGCGCCGATGCCGTGATCGACCCCGACGGCAACGTGACCGTGGTCTGGGCCGACTTCGCCCCACCGCGTGAGATCGTCGCGATCCGCCACCCGGCTGGCGGTCGCTGGAGCGCGCCGGTGGTCATCGGCCATGGCTGGCACCCCAAGCTCGCCGTCGACGACCACGGCTCGGTCACGGCCGTCTGGCTCACCTTGGACGGCCCACGGATGCATGGCGTCGAGGTCGCGCGATGGTGCGACCAGGACGTGGGGTGGAGCGACCCCGTCACCCTCGAGGCCGGCACCCCGACGTCGTACGCCTCGAGCGTGTCCGTGGCGGTCAACCCCAGCGGTGACGCGGTGATCGCGTGGGCCGTGCGCGCCGATCCCGCCACCAACTGGCGGGTCCGAGCGGTGTGGCGTGGGCGTCATGGCCCATGGGAGGAGGTCGCCACCCTGACGGCCGAGGACGGCTCGGAGTGCCCCTCGGTCGGGATCGACGCCGTCGGTCGAGCCGTCGTGCTCTATGGGCGGCAGACCCTCAGCCACCCCGGAGAGCTGTTCGAACGCGTCCGCCACCCCGGCGGGCGCTGGTCCGACCCCGTCCGGGTCGCTCGTGAGGGCTACAGCCCCGTGCTCGCCGTGGACCCTGCGGGCAACGCGGCCGTGCTGTTCTCCCCGGACTTCTCCTCGGCCCACGGCGTGGCCCGATCCCTCGACGGGCCCTGGAGCGAACCCGAGCAGATCGGGCCGGCCGACGTCGACTGGTATGCGCTGTCGCCCTGTCACGTCAAGACCGCGGTGGCTGCCATCAGCGGGAGCACCCACGGTGGCTGGATCGACATCGTCGAGCGGACCCGCGAAGGCACCTGGTCGAAGCCCGAACGACTGCTGACGGGGGAGACCTTCGGCTTCCTGTCGCTCGCGACCAACCAGGCCTGCGACGTCTTCCTCGCGTGGGGTGACGACGCCCTCGAGGGGTCCTACCACTCCGTCGGCGAGCTGTGGTCGCCGCCGATCACGCTGTCGGCCCTGGCGGAGTCGGCCGGCCTGGAGTCCGTGGTCAGCCGGGTCGCGCGCAACGGCGACGTCGTGGTGTTGTGGAAGCGGGAGGAGTACCCGCTCAAGGTCCGGATCATGCGCGCCCGTGCGGCATCATCGGGCAGGTGACCCCGACGCCGCCCCCGCAGCCCGCCCACATCACGCCCGACCCGTCGACCGGCGGTCCCCTGGCCGGGGTCCGGATCGTCGAGCTTGCGGGCATCGGGCCGGCGCCGTTCGCGGCACTCCTCCTCGCCGAGCTCGGCGCCGATGTCGTCCGGATCGACCGCCCCGGTGGGGGCGGCCTGCTGGCGCTGGCATCCGACGGGCTGCGCCGGTCGCGCCCCAGCGTGGCCGTCGACCTCAAGAGCGACGACGGTCGCGAGGTGGTGCTGAGGTTGCTCGAGCACGCCGACGTGCTGATCGAGGGGATGCGGCCGGGGGTCCTCGAGCGGCTGGGTCTCGGGCCCGACGTGTGTCTGGCCCGCAACCCGCAGCTGATCTATGGGCGGATGACCGGGTGGGGCCAGACCGGCCCGTGGGCGGAGATGGCCGGGCACGACATCGGCTATGCCTCGATCACGGGCGCCCTCCACCTGGTCGGCAGCGCCGACAAGCCGATGCCCCCGGTCAACGTGCTGGCCGACTTCGGCGGCGGGACCTTCCCGTTGGTCATCGGGATCCTGGCGGCGCTGCACGCGCGCCGGACGACCGGGCGCGGCCAGGTCATCGACGCCGCGATGGTCGACGGAGCGGCGTCCCTGGTCACGATGCTCTTCGGCATGTTCAACGCCGGCATGTGGCAGGACCGGCGCGGGGTGAACCTGCTCGACGGCGGGGCGCCGTTCTATGACACCTATGCCTGTGCCGACGGCAAGCACGTCAGTGTGGGTGCGCTGGAGCCACAGTTCTATGCGCTGCTGCTCGAGGGGCTCGGGCTGTCCTTCCCGGAGGGGCAGTACGACGTCGCCGCGTGGCCGCGCCACCGCGCGGCGTTCGCGGCGGCGTTCGCCACCCGGACCCGGGACGCGTGGGCCGAGCAGTTCGCCGGCTCCGACGCGTGTGTGGCGCCGGTGCTGAGCCTCGAGGAGGCTCCTGACCACCCGCACCTGCGCGCCCGCGGCGTCTTCGCCGAGGTCGACGGCCAGGTGGTGCCGCGGGTGGCGCCGCGCTTCTCCGACACCCCGGCGCTCGACCCGGGCCCCGAGCGAGCCCCGGGCGCCGACACGTCGTCCTACCTCCTGGGCCACGGCTTCTCCGCCGCCGAGGTCGAGGCCCTGCTCGCCACCGGTGCCGTTGTCCAGGCCTGACCACGCCCACCGATCCGCATCGACCCGGCGGATTCTCTCCCGGGTCAGCAGCGATAGCGTCGGCGCATGGACATGACCCCGTCGGCCCGCGCGCTGGAGCTCGAGGCGATCCTCGAGCGGTTCATGGTCGAGCAGGTGATCCCCGGCGAGCGGGCCTACCGCCGGCACCGCGAGGTCCACGGGCCGGCCGACCACAGCGTCCCTCCCATCGTGGAGGAGCTCAAGGCGTCGGCGCGTGAGCTCGGGCTGTGGAACCTCTTCCTCCCCGACGAGTCCGGCCTGACCCAGCTCGAGTACGCCCGGCTCGCCGAGCTCACCGGCTGGAGCATGGAGCTGGCCCCCGAGGCGCTCAACTGTGCTGCGCCCGACACCGGCAACATGGAGCTGCTGCACCTGCTCGGCACCGACGAGCAGAAGAGGCAGTGGCTCGAGCCGCTCCTGGAGGGTGAGATCCGGTCGGCGTTCTCGATGACCGAGCCGGAGGTCGCGAGCAGCGACGCCACCAACATCCGGACCCGCATCGTGCGCGACGGCGACGCCTATGTCATCACCGGCCGCAAGTGGTGGTCGACCGGCGCGGCCGACCCGCGGTGCCGGCTGCTCGTGGTGATGGGCAAGACCGACCCCGAGGCTCCGGTCCACCGGCAGCAGTCGATGGTGCTGGTGCCCATCGACACTCCCGGGGTCGAGCTCGTCCGCTCGACCCCCGTGCTGGGTCACCACCACTTCCAGGGTCACGTCGAGATCCGCTATCACGACGTCCGCGTCCCCGTGTCCAACCTGCTCGGCGAGGAGGGTGGCGGCTTCGCCGCCGCCCAGGCACGTCTCGGCCCGGGCCGCATCCACCACGTGATGCGCTCCCTCGGCGTGGCCGAGCGGGCCTTGGCGCTGATGGTCGCGCGCACCCAACAGCGTGTCGCCTTCGGCAAGCCGCTGGCCGCCCAGAGCAGCGTCCAGGAGAAGATCGCCCTGTCCCGCATGGAGATCGAGCAGGGTCGAGCGCTGTGCCACCTCGCGGCGGCCACGATCGACGCCGAGGGCAACAAGGCCGCCCGCCACCTGGTCGCGATGGCCAAGGCGGCGATCCCGGCCATGAGCTGTCAGGTGATCGACCGTGCCATCCAGGTCCACGGTGGTGCCGGGGTCAGCGACGACACACCCCTGGCCGAGATGTATGGCTGGCAGCGGGCGATGCGCATCTTCGACGGCCCCGACGAGGTGCACCTGCGCTCGATCGCGCGGGCCGAGCTCGCGCGCGGACCGCGGCTGCCCAACGCCGTCCCGGCCCCACCCACCGAGGACGACGCATGAGCCAGGATCGCGGCAGCGACCAGGTCCGCGTCGCGGTCGAGGGGGCGGTCGGCCGGATCACCCTCGCGGCCCCCGACCGGCTCAACGCGGTGGACGCCGCCATGCTGTTCGCGGTCGCCGACGCCGTACGGCGCCTCGACGCCGACCCGGCGGTCCGGGTGATCGCGCTGACCGGTGAAGGCCGGGGCTTCTGCGCGGGAGCCGATCTGGGCAGCGGGACCGACCTGGCCGGTCAGGTGGACTCCTCGACGCTCGACGGCGCCGGCGACGCGGTGCGCGCCCTGACCGGGTCGGCGACCCCGACGGTCGCCCTCGTCAACGGCGTCGCCGCGGGCGTCGGCGTCTCGCTGGCCATCGCCTGTGACTATGTGGTCGCGAGCGAGGCGGCGTCCTTCGTGCTGGCGTTCGCGCGCATCGGGCTGATGCCCGACGGTGGTGCGACCGCGCTCGTCGCGGCGTCGATCGGTCGGGCCAAGGCGATGCGGATGGCCCTCACCGGCGAGAAGGTGGACGCGACGACCGCCGAGCGGTGGGGCCTGGTCGCCGAGTGCGTCCCGGCCGACGGCTTCGTCGACCGGGGCGAGGCCCTGCTCGCCCAGCTGGCCGCTTCCGCCCCGGCCGCAGCGGCGGCGACCACCTCCGCGATCAACGCGGCCACCCTCGACCTCGCATCGGCACTGACCATCGAGGAGCGCGACCAGTTGCGGCTGCTGGCGAGCGCGGACTTCCGCGAGGGTGTCGCGGCGTTCCAGGAGAGGCGGCCCGCCCGGTTCGGCGACCAGGGCTGACACCTCACGTTCGTCGGTGGAAGGTGATGGTGCCGTCGGGGTGTCGCTTGTGGAGGTAGCTCGGGTCGTGGATGCGGTGGTGGTGGAACCCGCAGAGGGGTTCGGCTTTGTCGAGGTCGGTGCGGCCGCCGGTGGACCAGGGGTCTTGGTGGTGGAGTTCGGTCCAGGCGTAGGGCCGGTCGCAGCCGTCGGCGAGGCACTTCGAGTGTCGGGTGGCGAGGGCGACGCGTTGGGCTTCGGTGAAGAACCGCTGGGTGCGGCCGAGGTCGAGCGGCAGGGAGGTGCCGTTGAGGATGGCGGGGAGGATCCCGGCGCCGCAGGCGAGGCGGCGGGCCTCGCTGGCGGAGATCTCGTCGCCGGTGTCGACCCCCGCGGCGGCGAGGTCGTTGAGGAGTTGGGTGTGGTCGAGGGTGACGACGATGGTGGCGGCGGTCTTGCCGTGGAGCCGGTCGGTGGGGAGGTGGTCGAGGAGCTCGACGAACGCCTCACCCTGCCGGTGCGCCCAGTCCACCGATTCCCCTGACGGGCCGGCCTGGGCCTGCGACGCTCCGAGCCGGCCGCGGCGTGGTGAGGCGAGCTGGGCGAGGATCTTCTTCAGGATCGCCCCGGCGAGGGTGGGGACGGTGAAGTGGCCGGTGACGGTGCCGTCGGCGTTGTCATGCAGCGTCAACCTCGTCCGGGCCCGCGCGCGGGCTTCTTCGTCACGGAGCACGGCGTCGTGGTGGCGGTCGGCCTCCTCGCGGGAGGCGACCCGTTCCAGGGCACGGCGGGCTTGTTTGCGCAGGGCGGCGGGGTCGAGGGTCTTGGCCTGCTCGACCAGACCCGCCTCGACCACCGCCCGCTGCTGAGCATCCAGGGTCGCGGGGAGTTGGCGGGTGGCGGCCGCGATGACCGCGGCGTGCTCGGCCGACACCGCGCCGTCGCGCAGCGCCGCCCCGGTCACCGGCAAGGCTTCGAGCGCCCCGGCCAGCGCGACCTGGCCCGCCGCGGCGGCGCCGGTCGTCCGGGTCTGCTTCGACAGCCACGCCCCCGTCCCGCTCATCCCCGACCCGGCCGCCACCTCGGCCCGGTCGGCCGCAGCCACCAGCGACAGCCGCACCGCGTGGAGCCGCGCGACCGCCCGGTCGACCTCGCGGACCGCGGTCGCGTAGTCCCCCGAGACCAGCACCACCTCAGCCGGGGAGTTGTCGAGCAGCGCGTGGACGCCCGCCAGCATCCTGAGGACGCCGGTGGCGTCCTGTTGCAGGTCAAGAAGGGTGCTCATATGGCCAACCTAGGCGAACACACGCTTGAAAAGAGCCGTCCACCGGTCTGCTGTGGACGAAGGTGGCAGGAAGAGGCCCTGTGGACGTCCCGTGGCGCGATCCTGGTCGTGGCGCCGCGCGCTAGGGCCGCTGCAGCTCCACGACCGAGCCGCGACGACGCTTGATCACGGCAAGCTGGGTGGGGATCCGGTCGCGCATCTCGGCGACGTGGCTGACGACGCCGACGACGCGGCCACCGTCGCGAAGCGAGTCCAGGGTGTCCATGACGTCGTCGAGCGTGTCGGCGTCGAGCGAGCCGAAGCCCTCGTCGACGAACAGCGTGTCGAGGTCGGCCCCGCCCACCTCGTGGGTGATCACGTCGGCCAGGCCCAGCGCGAGGGCGAGCGACACGACAAACGTCTCGCCGCCGGAGAGGGTAGCCGGGTCACGGGCTTCTCCGGACCAGTCATCGCGAACGACGAGGGAGAGGCCGCCCCGCGTCTCGCCGGCGCCCTTGCGTCCGGTGTGTTCCAAGGTGTAGCGCCGGTCGCTCATCGTGGCCAGCCGCGCGTTGGCGGCGGCGACCACCTGGGAGAGCCGGTGGGCGAGGACGTAGCCCGACAGCCGCATCTGGAGCCGGTTGTCGGGGGACTTTCCCTCAGCGAAGCTGGCCATGCTCGTCGCGAGCGTCATGTCGTCGCGCAGCGGCGCCCAGTCGCGCAGCGCACTGGTCAGCCGGCCCGTGAGTTCGCCGACCCGAGCGGCCCGCCGCTGGGTGAGCTCGGCAACCGTCACGGCCTCCGAGAGCTCGGCGGCGGCCAGCTCCGCCGCTGCGGTCAGCGACGCCAGGTCGGGTGGGGGCAACGCCGCGACCCGGGCGAGCTCGGGATCGCTGACGATCGCGGTGGCGCGTGCCAACCCGCTGTCGTGATCGGCGATGTCACGCTCCAGCCGATCGGCCATGTCGGGTTGGAGGGCATGGGCGAGGGCGTCGTGGACGTCAGCGAAGCCCGCCGCGCGGGCGGCGGCGGTGACCGATCGCGTGGCGGCCCGGACCGCCGCCACCGCTCGGTCGTAGTCGGCGCCGGCCTGCGCAGCGCGCGTGACGCGGGTTGTTTCGTCGACCACCTCGGCCAGGGCGATGTCGAGGTCGAGACGACCGTCCCCCAGCACGTCGGCGATCTCGGTGTGGATCACCGCGATCTCGGCCGCGTGTGCGTCGCGAGCGGACTCAGCGGCCGCGCGATCGACCTGGGTGCGCGCTCGGACGTCGTGCAGGTCGGCGAGGCGGCTCTCCGCTTCGGAGACCGCCCGATCGAGGTGGGGGAGCAGCGCTCCCTCGACCTCGAGCGTGGCGAGGGCGTCGCGGTGGTCGGTGAGCTCGCGGGTCAGCTCACCGACCCCGCCGTCCCCGCAGCGCTCCTCGGCGACGGCGAGCATGGTGGTCAGATCACGAACCCGGACGTCGTGGGCGACCAGGGCGGCCTCGGCGTCGTCGACATCGGCGCGGGCGGCCTTCTCGGCGTCGGCGTCGGGTGCCCCGGGGCGGAACTCGGCGGGGTGAGGGTGGTCGGCGGAGCCGCAGACGGGGCAGTCGTCCCCCACGGCCAGGTCACGGGCGAGCTCGGCGGCCATGCCGGTGAGCCGCTGCTCGCGGATCGCGAGCCAGGTCTCCTTGCGGGCGTGGACGAGGTCGATGGCCTCGCGCTGGTGGTCGCGGGCCTCCACCACGAGCGGTCGCAGCCGAGCCACCTCACGAGCGGACTCGAGGCGTACGACGAGGGTCTCGACGCTCGCCCGAGCAGCCTCGATCCCGGTGGCCGCTTGGTGAGCCGCCGCCAGGCGCCGGCGGAGCTGGGTGACCTGGTCGGGCAGCACCGCGAGCTCGGCGGTGAGCTCGTCGAGCGCAGCGGTTGCCTGGACGATGGCGTGCTCGTTGCGCTGCTGCTGCCGTGACAACTCGACCAGGCGGTCGGCGCGCGGTCTGAGGGCGACGATCTCGGCGGCGCGGTGAGTGAGCCGTTGCTGCTGGACCACGAGGTCGGAGCGCCGAGCCGGCGCCCCCATGGGGAGGTCGGTCATCGCCGCTGCGAGCTCGAGTTCGGCGGCAGCCAGGGAGGTCTCGGCCTCGCTGAGCAGGCCGGCGACGGGGAGGACGGTCGCGGCGCGCCGGGCGGCGTCGAGCCGGCGCCGAAGCACCCTGATCTCCTCAGTGTGGGACTCGAGCGCCGCGAGCTCGGCGCTGGCCCGCGCGTGGTCGGCCTGGAGCCGGGCCAGGTCTCGGGCGACCTCGAGGTCGCCCGTCGCCCGAGTCGCCGCGGCGTCGGCGGCAGCCAACCGCACCCCGGCGTCGGCGGCGGCGTCGGTCGTGAGGCACGCTGCGTCGGTGGCCCACGAGTCCAGCTCACCGCTGTCGGCCACCGGTGCGAGGTCGTGGAGGTCCCAGGACTCCGGTGCCGCGACGGCGGTGGCCTCGCTGAGACGGCTGAGGATCTCGGCGACCTCGCGCTGGTGGACGCGGCTGTCGGCGACGAGCGCGAGGCGGTGGTCGCGCAGCCACCGCTCGATGCGCTCGAACCGAGCGGTGCGGAAGAGCTGTTGGAGGAGCTGGTGTCGCTCGTCGGAGCGAGCGCGCAAGAACGCCTGGAAGCGGCCCTGGGGGAGCATGGCCACCTGGGTGAACTGGGTCATGGTCATGCCGACGAGTCCCGACACGAGGTGACCGGCCTCGTCGAGGCGTGACGTCAGCGGCCGCCACGCGCCATCGACGCGCTCGACCAGCGTGACCGACGCCTGCTGGGTCGTGGTGCCCGTCCCGCGCTTCTTGGGCCGCTGCCACGCAGGGGAGCGCGTGATCCGGAACCGCCGCCCTGCGAGGGTGGCCTCCAGGACCACCCGGGGCGCCACCTCGGGAGCGGCCTGGTCGGACCGAAGCCGCTTGGCGGAGGCGCGGTCACCGGGCACGTCGCCATAGAGGGCGAAGCAGACCGCGTCGAGCACGCTGGTCTTGCCGGCGCCGGTGGCACCGGTGAGCAGGAAGAGCCCGGCCTGGGACAGGGCGTCGAAGTCGACGGTGACCGTGTCGGCGAAGGGGCCGAACGCCGTGATCTCGAGGTGGTGCAGCCGCATCAGGACACCGTCAGCAACATGTCGACGTCGGGGTCCTCGACGCAGCCGTCACAGGCGGCGAGGAGCAGCGCGGCCTCGGCATCGCTCGCAGGAACGCCCCGCAGGTCGGCGACGAAGTCGAGGGTGATCTCGTGGTCGGACTGGCCACGAGGGCGCGCCGTGGGCGCTGCGTCAGGCAGCGGGTGGGCCGGCTCGAACGCGAGCACGAGGGTGTGGGGGAACCGGGCGCGCAGTCGCTCCATCGGTTGCGCAGGCCGCAGGTCGTCGGTGAGGGTGACCTGGACCCAGGCACCCTCGGCCTCCGCCAGCAGTGGGTCGGCCAGGAGCGACTCGAGCTCGCCACGGAGACGACGCAGCGGCCGCGGCACCGGCGCCGGGACGAACTCGGCGGCGCGGAAGCCGTGGTCATCGAGGTCGACGAGCCAGGAGCCCTTGACGTGGTCGACCTCGGAGAACGAGTAGGCGAGGGGGGAGCCGCTGTAGCGGACGGACTCGGTGAGGGTCTGGCGGCCGTGGAGGTGGCCGAGCGCGGTGTAGTCGATCCCGTCGAACGTCTGGGTCGGCACCAGCGAGACGCCTCCCACGCTGATGTCGCGCTCGGAATCGCTGGGGGCCGCTCCTGCCACGAACGCGTGGGCCATGACGACCGAGCGCGTAGCGCCGGTCCGGCCGGCCAGGTCGGCGCGCACGCGTGTCATGGCCTCGGCCAGAGCGGCTTCGTGGGAGCGGACGGCCAGTCCCCACGGCTCGCGGACGGCGTCGGGATCGAGGTAGGGGAGGGCATAGACGGCGACCGGGCCGTGGTCGTCATCGAGCAGGACCGGCCTGCCGACGGCGCCGGCGTCGGTGCGGATGAACACCCCCGCCGCATCGATCAGGCGCGACCCGAACCCAAGTCGCTGGGCGGAGTCGTGGTTGCCGGAGGAGACCACGACCTTGGCGCGCGAGGACGCCAGTCGCGCGAAGGTCTCGTCTGCGAGGCGTACGGCGTCGACCTGGGGCAGCGCACGGTCGTAGATGTCACCCGACACGACGACGAGGTCGACTCGCTCGGCTTCGACGACCTCCAGCACGTGGTCGACGAAGGTGGCCTGGTGGTCGAGCATCCCCTCACGGTGGAACGACCGGCCGAGGTGCCAGTCGGAGGTGTGGAGGATGCGCATGGCATGAACCTATGAGGCGCCACCGACACTCCCTCGGACCCACGCCGAGGAGGCTCGACCCTGGGTCAGCCGAGCAGGTAGTCGACCACGTCGGCGGCACCGTAGGTCCGCCCGTCCGTCGCGCCCGCCATCAGGGTCGCCACGGACGCGAAGTCGGCGCCCGAGGTCACCAGGGCCGGCTCGATCACCCCATGAGGCCGGCGCTGAGCAAGACCCGCGGTGGCCAGGAGGGCGTTGCAGAGACAGACGCGACCCTCGGTGTTGGCCTCGCGGCCACCCTTGCGGCGGACGTAGATGTCGGTGGGCTCGGCCGGACAGCGGTAGTCGATGTCACCCTCGGCGGTGCGGTAGGGCGACCGCAGGACGCCGAGGTCGCAGACCTTGCGTCGTGCCGCCTGCACCGCGGGGTCGGACAGCGTCCCGTCGACCTCGAGGACCCGGAACGGGAACCCCGTGGGGGAGACCCGCCAGTCCGCATGGACTCGGGGCTCCCCAGAACCGACCTGGGCGAGCACCTGCGTCTTGAGATCCCCCGCCAGTCCCGACTCCTCGCACAGGGCGAAGGCGGTCCCGACCTGCACCCCGGTCGCGCCGGCGTCGAGGGCCTCCCTGAGCCGCGACGGATCCCCGTAGGAGCCGGCGAGCCACACGGGCAGGCCCAGCCCGACGACCGCACCGATGTCGACGTGGTCGCGGTCGTCATAGATCGGCTGGCCCAGGGGGTCGACGCGCCGTGGCCCCCGGGGCGGTGCGTTGTGGCCGCCCGCGCTCGGCCCCTCGACCACGAAGCCGTCCGGCCTCGTCGCGGGGTCGTCGGCCAGACCGGCGGCGAGGTCGTTGGACGCAACGATGGCCAGCACCTCCGGGACGGTCGGGGCCATCGCGGGGGGCCAGCCGAGTGCCCTGGGGCTGATGACCACGGCGGTGTCGCCGTCGGCGGAGGTGGCGCCCTGCACGCGCACGGACCAGGCGACGTCCTCGCCCCGAGCGAGGCGGCGCACGAGGTCGGGTACGTCGGCGGGGTTGCCCGCCCCCACGAGCACGGCGTCCACGCCGGCGAGCATGGCGCCGTACGCCGCGAAGGGCAGCGGCAGCTCGATCTTGCGCAGCAGGTTGATGCCGACTGGCCCGTCGTGGCCCTCCTTGGCCAGGAACACCTCGACGAAGGCCGCCGCAACGGTCAGCTCCTGGAGCCGTTGGCTCGGTGTGAGGGTCCACCGCGGTACGGCGGCGAACGTCTCGGCCGCACCGCGGCCACCCTCGACGAAGTAGGCGCTGAGGATCCACGCGGCCACGGACGGATCGGGGAAGTGCGCGAGAGCGCGTCGCACGTGGCCGCCCGGGTCGCCGAGCTGCAGCCGTCGGGTGCACACCACCTCCAGAGCCGTCCCGGAGACGACGCCCAGCTGCCCGGTCCGGGACACGGCGCGGGCGAGACTCCAGTCGGAGATCGCCACGCCCATGCCGCCCTGGATGATCCTGCACTCGCTGACGGAGGACACGCTCCCCACGATCCTCCGCTGGAGCAGAACCGATAGCGCCCCAGGCAAGGAAACCACGTCACTCTTTGTTCGCAGTGAACAAGGGGGACGACGAGCACTACGGTGTGTCCATGCAGGGTCGGCCGGAGTGGGACGCCGACGTCGTTGTCGTCGGCAGCGGGTTCGGCGGGTCGGTGGCGGCACTGCGACTGGCCGAGGCCGGCCATCGGGTCGTCGTCCTGGAGAAGGGCCGGCGGCTCAGCGATGAGGACCTGCACCGGGCCAGAAGCGACCCGAGAGCCTATCTGTGGCAGCCCGGCGCCGGGCTGCGTGGGTTCTTCTGGCAGCGCATCTTCCGTCACGTCGCGATCATCGGCGGCACGGGCGTGGGCGGCGGCTCGATCGTGTGGGCCGGCGTGCTGCTCGAGCCGGGGGAGGACTTCTATGCCGCTCCCATCCTCCGCGACCTCGGGATCGAGCGAGCCGGGTTGGCGCCCCACCTCGCCCGGGCCGCCCAGATGCTCGGCCGCGTGAGCTGCCCCCACCTGGGTCTGATGGATGACTACCTGGCCGAGGCCGCGCGCGGGGTGGGCGCCGGCGAGACCTTCGGCCCCGTCCCCACGGCGATCCACTTCGGCCGCCCGGGGGTGACCGAGGCCGACCCGTTCTTCGACGGCGAGGGCCCCGAGCGCACCGGATGCCGGTTGTGCGGTGAGTGCCTGCTCGGCTGCCCCTACGGCGCGAAGAACGACCTGCGGCGCAACTACCTCCACCTCGCCGAGCGGCGCGGCGTCGAGATCCGCGCCGAGTCCGAGGTCGTGTCGCTGCGCCCGTGGGGCGACGGCTACGTCGTCGAGACCCGCCATCCCTGGCGACGCGGGCGTCGTACGACGACGACCGCGCGGCGGGTGGTCCTCGCCGGGGGCGTGCTGGGCACGGTCGAGCTGCTGCACCGTTGCCGAGACGAGCTCGGCACGCTGCCCCGCGTGTCGCCCCGGCTCGGGCTGCACGTCCGCACCAACTCCGAGGCGCTGACCGCCGTGCTGCAGCCGCCGGGGGAGGACCTGTCGGCCGGGCCCACGATCTCCAGCCACTTCTATCCCGATCCGCGCACCCACGTGACCCAGAACCGCTACATCGGCGGCTGGCACATGCGAGCCCAGCTCGGCCCGATGGTCGACGACGACCGACGGCTGCCCCGAGCGGGGCGGGTGCTGGGGACTCTTGCCCGGAAGCCGCTCGAGCAGGTCCGGCTCGTGACTGCGGCCGGGTTCTTGCAGCGGCTGACGGTCCTGACCACGATGCAGCGCCACGACAGTGAGCTGGCGCTCGACCTGCGGCGGTCGCCGTGGCAGCCCTGGCGACGGACGCTGCGCTCGAGGGTGACCGACGGGGTGCGGCCGCCGAGCAACCTGCCGGTGGCCAACGCCGTGACGAGGGCCTTCGCGGAAGCCTCGGGGGGCCGTCCCCTCAACCTGCTCGGCGAGTCGGTCGGTGGGCTGTCGGTGACCGCCCACGTCCTGGGCGGCGCGGTGATGGGTCACGACGCCACGGACGGGGTCGTCGACGACCGCCACGAGGTGTTCGGCCACCCGGGCTTGTACGTCGCCGACGCGAGCGTCATCCCGGCCAACGTCGGCGTCAACCCGTCGCTGACCATCACCGCGCTCGCCGAGCGCTTCGCGGCCGGCTTCCCACCGCCCGACGAGGACTCGGCACCACCCGACGGTGCGACTGCCCCCCTGACGCGCGCGACCGTCGCCTCGCTCAGGCGGCGCTGGCCCGAGCTGTCGCCACCGTCGCTCGAGGCCATCCTCCACGAGGTCACCGGCGACCTCGAGGCGTCGTTCGTCGCCCCGCTCACCCACGTCGCCGGACCCGGCCTGGCCCTGCTCGGACTGCCCCGATGGTTCGGCAAGCGGTTCCGGACGTCTCCGTCGGGCGGCGTCGGGATGAACCTCATTCGGCGAGGCGATGGTCTCGCCGAGACCCTCCCGATGAGCCTTGCCGAGGGCACGTCGCTGGCCGACGGTCGACCGGCGCTCGTGGTGACCTATGCCGCGGACGCGCCCTGGCCGTGGCGCTGGGTCCGTGACGAGCTCCGCGCAGAACCCGACGGGCGAAGGATCGTGGCGATGACCTTCGTGGACCTGCCCGGGCTGCGCCGGCTCGGGGGGACGCCGTTCCTGCTGACGCCTCGCCGTGGTTAGGTGACCAGGTCGGCCAGCGTGGTGGGCGAGGACGCAACGGCGGTCGGGTCGTCGACCGGGGTCGGTCGGCGGTTGCCCACCGCGGCGCCTGCCACGGATGCGCCAGCGACCATGGTGAGCAGCCCGGAGACCGCCTCCCACCACGGCCGCGCATCGTAGGAGCCGACGGCATAGGTGAAGCCGGCCACCAACGGGCTGGCCAGGACGAGACTCACGACCCCCGCGCGAGCCCAGCCACGTGTGGCGACGGCGAGCCCGATGAGCAGTGCAGGAGGGAGGAGCACCCAGGCCACCCGTGCGGTGTCGCCGGCGACGGGATCCACGGCGACTCCGGCGGCTGCCGAGCGGAGCGTCGCCACGGCGACATTCGTCAGCGCCAGCACTGTGGCCAGTGTCGCCGCGACGGTGGCGAAGCCGGGCCGGCGCCTGCTGACCGCCTGGGGTAGGGGGAGGAAGGCGAGAGCCAGCAGCAGGAGCGACCATCCGGCGAGCATGGCGGCCGCTCCGACCGGGGCCCAGGGGGCGGCAGGCGCGATGAAGTCGTAAAGATGGTCCTGTCTGCTGAGGCATGTGGTCGCATCTCGCTGGCCCCAGGTGCACGCGCCCGCCCAGCGCTGGACGGATGCCGCGCACATCAGTGCCCCGGACGCGACCAGTGCCAGCCCGGAGATCCAGCCCGCCGCCCGATGCGTCGCCATGGTGTTCCCCCCATCCCCTGACGCGATTGTCAGTCGCCCGGGCCCGGCTGCGCAACAGCGGCCGGGCTCAGATCAGCCAGGCGGCGTAGAAGACCCCTAGCCCGGCCGCGACGAAGAGGCCCGCGATCACCCAGAACCGGATGACGACGTTGGCCTCGTCCCACCCGATGTGTTCGAAGTGGTGATGGATCGGGGTGATCCGGAAGATGCGGCGACCTGTGCCGGTGAGGCGTCGGGTCAGCTTGAAGTAGCCCACCTGGAGGAGGACCGACAGGGTCTCGAGCACGAAGACACCGGCGATCACGGCCATGAGCACCTCGGTGCGCGACATGATCGCCAGCCCGGCCAGCGCGCCACCGATGGCCAGCGAACCGACGTCGCCCATGATGATGTCCGCGGGTTTGGCGTTCCACCACAGGAACCCGAGGCAGGCGCCGGTGATCGCCGCGGCGAAGACCGCGAGGTCCAGTGGGTCGCGCACGGTGTAGCACTGGGATGCCACGACGGTGGGCCGGGAGGAGCCGCAGAGCTGGTTGTTCTGCCAGACGTTCACGATCGTGTAGGCGCCGAACACCATCGCCGAGATCCCCGTCAGGAGTCCGTCGGCCCCATCGGTGAGGTTGGCGGCGTTGGAGGTCGCCGTGACGATGAACCAGATGACCACCAGGACGACGACCAGCGGCAGCTTGAGCCCCCAGTCGTGGGTCACCGAGATGTGGTCCGGCGAGGCGGGGCGGACTCCGCTCTCGTCGGCGAACAGCGTCGTGGCCAGGATGCCGAAGGCGACCGCAACGACGGTCTGGCCTGCCATCTTGGCGCCACTCCGCAGCCCCTGGTTGTGCTGGCGATAGACCTTGATGTAGTCGTCGAGGAAGCCGACGGCGCCGCACCCGGCGAAGAGCAGCAGGAGCAGCCACGCGCTCGCACTGGGGCGGCTACCGGTCGTGACGGTGGCGAGGAGGTAGCTCGCGGTTGCCACGACCACGATGACCAGGCCGCCCATCGTCGGCGTACCGCGCTTCACGTGGTGGGTCATCGGGCCGTCGTCCCGGATCGGCTGCCCGAAACCGTGGCGGGTGAACCAACCGATCGCGAGTCGAGTCCCGAGGAGCGTGCAGATCAGGGCGATGGCCCCGCTCAGCACGATGGCGCGCATCGGCTCCCCCCCTCCGGCGATGGCCGCCGCACCCGGTCGGGGCGGCGACCTCGTCATTGTGGCCGTCCGACACCGCGGCTCGCCTGCTGACACTCCCGACGGGGTGCCGCATCTCACGCTTCGCGACAGCGCGATCGACGTTAGGTTGAAAAGCGCAGCACCTCGTCGCGAGGGCTGGCAGCGCGGAGTCGTCCGGCCGCCGTGGCCGGCCTCCGGAGGAGCGCGAGATTTCCCAGCAGACCGGAACCAAGACAGCACGTCGGATCTCGGCCGAGGAGGCCGCGGGCCTGATCCGGTCGGGGATGTGGCTGGACTACGGTGCCGGGCTGGGACAGCCCGACACCTTCGATGCCGCGCTGGCGGCGCGCGTGTGCGACCTCCATGGCATCAAGATCCGGTCCTGCCTGACGATGAGACCGCGGGCGGTGTTGGAGGCGGACCCGGCCGGCGAGCACGTCGTGTGGTTCAGCCTGCATTTCTCCGGCTATGACCGGCACCAGCACGACGCCGGGCGATGCAACTACCTGCCGGTCAACCTCGGCGAGATCCCTGACTACTACCGCCGGTTCATCGAGCCGGTGGATGTCGTCGTCCTCAAGACGTGCCCGATGGACGACGGCGGGTTCTTCAACTTCAGCGCTGCCAACTTCTGGCACCGCGCCATCATCGAGCGCGCCAAGGTCGTCATCGTCGAGGAGAGCCGGAGGCTCCCGGTCGCGCACGGTGTCGAGAACGGCGTCCACGTCAGCGAGGTGGACTACGTCATCGCCGGCGACGAGCAGGCGGCGCCGGAGCTGTTGAGTCCGGCGGTGACCCCCACCGACGAGGCGGTGGCCGGTTTCGTGGCGTCGCAGATCGAGGACGGCGACTGCCTCCAGATCGGGATCGGCGCCATGCCCAACGCTGTGTGCTCGCTGCTCAAGGACTCCGGTGCGCAGGACCTCGGCATCCACACCGAGATGCTGACCGACGGTCAGATGGCGTTGCACGAGGCGGGTCTGGTCACCGGTGCCCGCAAGACCTGGCACCCCGGCAAGGTCGCCTACACCTTCGCCCTGGGAACCCAACGCCTCTATGACTGGATCGACCACAACCCCGAGCTGTCCTGCATCCCCGTCGACCAGACCAACCTGCCACACCTGATCATGCGCAACGACCAGGTGGTCTCGATCAACAACACCACCCAGGTCGACCTGCAGGGGCAGGCGGCCTCGGAGTCCGACGGCCACCGGCACCTCAGCGGCTCCGGCGGGCAGCCGCAGTTCGTCCGGGGCGCCTATGCGTCGCCGGGTGGGCGGTCGTTCATCTGCCTTGCCTCGACGTTCGAGAAGAACGGCGACCGGCGCAGCCGGATCGTCCTGGAGCTCACGCCGGGCAACGTCGTGACCACGACGCGCAGCGACGTCATGTACGTCGTCACCGAGTTCGGCATGGTCAACCTCAAGGGGAAGTCGGTGGCCGAGCGTGCCCTGGCCCTGATCTCGATCGCCCACCCCGAGTTTCGCGAGGGGCTCGAACGGCAGGCCTATGAGCACCGGCTCATCCCACGAGGGCTGACGGCGCCGGCCTAGCCGATCGGCTCGCCCCACGCTGTGCCACGCCACCGCACGACCCGGCTGTCGGCGGGGGCGGCGTCGTCGAGCCACGACACGTCCGCGTCGTTGCCGAGTGCCCAGCCAGCCCAGGTGCGCGTGGCCGTGTCGCTGCCACGACGGGCGTGGACGACGCCGCCGCGTGCCACGGTGAGGATCCACTCGTCGAGCTCGACGAGCAGGTCGGCTGATCCGCTGTCGCAGGCGTCACAACCGCAGTCGGGCACCATGGCCAGGAGCACGGGATCCTGGTCGCCGTCCGTCATCCCGACATCGAGGCCGAAAGGCTCGCCGCCGACCAGGGTGGTCGCGATCAGGAAGGAAAGACCCCCTGGCGCCGATGGCGTCAGGCGGCGTACGCGGAGGTGGTCCGAGGCCGGCCGGAGACCGCCGACCCACGGCTCGGCAGGCACGTCGGTGGCGGTGGCGACGCCGCGTTCTGCCAGCACCTCGACCCAGGCGTCGACGCGTGCGTCGAGGATGCGGTACTTGCCGACATCGGTGACCCGCGAGTACTCCTCGTCGAGCGGGCTGCGATCGGGGTGGGGGTCGGGCCACCCGGGGGTGTCGGCGCCCGTGCGGACGAAGACGCGGTCGACCTCGGCGCGCAGGTCATCGCCCCACGCCGCCTCGGTCAGTGTCTGCAGGTCGTCCACGGAGGCAGCATCCGCGACCCGAGGCGGCCCGGCAACCGGTATTCCGCTGGACGTCGGTGGCAGGTCAGGTCGCGCACGGCGTGGCCGACAGCGTTGACGGGGACGGCTCGCCAGGGTGACGGTCGGACGGGGTGAGACGCATGGACTCGGGTTGGCTGACATCGGCAGCGCTGTCCGACGGCGAGTGGGGAGTGGTCGGGAGCGCGGTCAGCGCGGCCCTCGGCGCGGTCCTGGGCGGCGTGGTCACCTATCTGCTGCGGCTGCGCGAGCAGCGGGAGGCCAGGGCGACGACGGCGCGGGCGCTGGCGGCCCAGGTCGCGGCGGAGCAGCGTGCCGATGCGGTCGCTCGGCAGGCCGAGCTGCGTACGGCGTACCTCAGGTTGCTGGCCTGGGCGAGCGACTTCGTGGACGATGCCGATCCCGACCGCGTCAAGCGAGCCCCCGCCGAGGCAGTGTCGACCGTGGAGCTGGACGGCCCGGAATCGGTCCTGGCGGCCATGTGGGACCTCCAGGAGGTGAGGCGACAGGACCACGGCCCGGACTGGGCGATTCACGACGCCCGGGCGCGGTTGCGCCTCATGAGGGCCGTCCAGGAGAGCGCAACGTCGCCGGCAGTGACGGCGGTCCGGGACCCCGGCCGCGACACGACAACCCGACTGCTCGAGGAGTGATCCGATGACCGCCGACGTGGTACCGAAGCAACCGCCGGCACCGGTCCCCGCGCCGCCAGACGCCCAGCGCGGTGCCCGGCACGACGTGGCGACCCAGGTCGTGCGCATCCTGGAGGCGTCGCGGGACGAGGCTGCGAAGGTCAACCGCACCCACGCACTTCCCGGCATCCTCCTGGTCGCTGGCCTCGCCATCGCCTTCTGTGGGCCGGTGCTCGCCGCGGTCCGGGTGCCCCAGGTCGACTGGTTCACACCCTCGGTCGGCATCGCGGGCTATGCCTGTGGCACGGTGCTGGCCCTCGCCTCGGGCGTGCTCGGCCTGCTCTCCCATGTCCTTCCCGTGAAGTGGGACGACCAGACCCGACAAGGTGCCGTCTCGGCCGCGATCGCCGTCGAGCAGGAGCGGGTCAAGGCTGAGGTCCGCCAGCGTGAGAGTGATGAGGCCCTCCGCCGGCTTCGCGAGGGTGAGCAGTCGGGCACGGGCGCTCAGGCGTAACGGACGCAGCGGTCCGCCCCGGTGAAGCCATAGAGGACGAGACCGGCCTCGCGGGCGAGCTGGACCGAGAGGCTCGTGGGTGCGCCAACGGCGACGAGGGACCCCATCCCGGTGGCGACGGCCTTCTGGACGAGCTCGAAACCGGCCCGGCCGCTGATCACGAGGCACGCGGTCGCGGGGGACTCCCCGGCGAGCAACCGGGAGCCGATGACCTTGTCGACGGCGTTGTGGCGCCCCACGTCCTCGCGGACCGCAAGGATCGCACCGTCAGCGGTGACCAGCCCGGCCGCGTGGACCCCGCCCGTCCGGGCGAAGGTGGTCTGCTGCTCGCGCAGCAGCGCCGGCAGGCGGCGTACGACGTCGGGCGTGGGCACCGCGTCAGCCCAGCGCGAGGCGCGCGGGACGTCGAGGACCTCGGCGATGGAGTCCTTGCCGCACACGCCGCACGCCGAGCCGGCGCCATAGGAGCCGTGGCGATGGCCCGGGTCGCGAGCCGGGGGAGCGGCGAGGGTCACCGTGACCACGTTGAACTCCTGGTCTGGGGTGAGATCGGCGTCGGTGCAATAGGCCACCGTGCGCAAGCCTGCCTCCGGCACGAGGCCCTCGGCGACGGCATAACCCGCGGCGAGCTCGAAGTCGTTGCCGGGCGTGCGCATGGTCACCCAGATCCGCCGCGCAGCCCCGCCTGGCCAAGCCAGCCGCAGCTCCAGGGGCTCCTCGGTTGCGATGCGGTCCTCCCGCGGCGCCTCGGCGTCCTCGGTGAGCTCGGTGACGCGCGTGCGCGTGGTCGGGCCCGGCCGCCGGGCCTTCAACCCGGGGTCGGCCGCGGAGTCCGTCAGGGGGTCGAGCGTCATGCGAGCGACCCGAACGTCTCCCGGATGCGGAGCCGACGCGCCACGGCGTCGGCCTGGTCGACGACCATCCGGCGGATGCCCGGGTCGACCGACTCGTCCGCCAGCAGGGCACGGGCCCGCTCGAGCGTTGCCTCGCTGACCGCGGTGATCGGGAAGAAGTCGCCGGCGGACTCGGCGAGCACCCACCCCTGGCGTACGGCGGCTGTGCCGGCGACCTCGGCGAAGTAGCGGTCGGCGTAGTCCGCGGTGAGCTCCTCCTGCCCTGGCCGCCACAGGCCGAGGGCGGCCGCCTCGAGGTCGTAGTTGGGCGCGTCGAGCTCGCCGGTGAAGTGCTGCCAGGCCCACGCCTTCGCGTCGGCGTCGGGCAGTGAGCAGACCGCCCGGACATGGGCGACGTGCGACTCGGCGGTCCGTTCGCGCTCAAGATGGGCCCGCAGCTCGTCGCGGTCGGTCGCGCCCAGCTCGGCCAGCCGCCCGAGGACCAGCCAACGCAGGTCGAGGTCGATCTCGACACCGTCGGGCAGCTCGGCGCCGGTGAGCCAGCTGCGGAGCACACCTGCGTCGCGCCCGGTCACCACGGCCACCCGGAACGCCGCGAGCTGGAGCTCGGAGCCGGCCGCCGCCGTGGCCGCGCGGGCGCGGGCCGCGAGGTGGAGCCGGTCGAGGATCGCCGGTCCGGCCACGGACGCGAGCCGGTCGACAGAACGGTGGACGAGCGTCATCGCCGCGTCGCTCGTCTCGGTGGGCAGGGCGGCCACCATCACGTCGACGAGGGACCGGGGGGAGAGCGCCGCGTCATGGAAGCTGCTCATCAGTGCGGTCCAGACGCCGGCGCGCAGGGCGGCGTCCTCGAGCGTCGGCATGAGGGAGGTCAGCATGCGGGCCGACGACTCGTCGACATGGGTCACCGCCCAGGTGTCGGCGTAGGGGTCGACCAGGACGGCGGCATCGTCCGGCGCCGCCACGGACTGGGGCGCGTCCTCGATCTCGACGTGCTGGGTGACCCAGCCGTCGCGGTCACCGACGACGATCCGGAAGGCGTGGCTGCGGGTGCTCGGATGGTCGACCGGCGGCGTACGACGCAGCACGCCGGCCGGGCGGTCATAGGAGAGCAGGTCGACGCCCGCGGCCATCAGCCACCCCTTGGTGAAGTCGGTCAGGTCGCTGCCGCTCGCGCGCTCCCACGACGCGACCAGGTCGGCCATGGTGGCGTTGCCGAAGAAGTGGCGGTCGAAGTGGTCGACGGTGCCCCCGAGGAACGCCTCGTCGCCCAGTCGGGTGGCGAGCTGGCGCAGGATGGCCGAGCCCTTCATATAGGAGATGCCGTCGAAGTTCTGGAGCGCCGTCGACGCATCCTCGGCCCCGTTGCCGGCCACCGGATGGGTGCTTGGTGCCCGGTCGGCGACCAGCCCCCACTGCCGGCGGGCATAGCCGTGGTCCTCCCACGCGTCGGCGTACTGGGTCGCGTCGGCGGTGACCCGGACCCCGAGGTACTCGGCGAACGACTCGTTGAGCCACAGGTCGTCCCACCACACCGGGGTGGTGAGGTTGCCGAACCACTGGTGGGCCATCTCATGGGCGATGGTGGTGGCGCGGTTGATCCGCTCCGACCGGGTCACCCGGCTGGTGAAGATGAGGGTGTCGCGGAAGGTGATGCACCCGGGGTTCTCCATCGCGCCGGCGTTGAACTCCGGCACGAATGCCTGGTGGTAGTCGCCGAACTGGTAGCGGATCCCGAACAGGCGGTGGAGCTCGTCGAAGCTCTGCTTGGTGACCGTGAGGATGTCGTCGGCGTCGGCCTCGAGTTGGCGGGCGATGCTGGCGCGTGCCGAGACGCCGAGTCGGATCCCGTCGTGCTCGTCGGTGACGAGGGCGTAGGGGCCGGCGACGAGGGTGGTGAAGTAGGTCGACAGCGGCTGGCTGGTCTCGAACTCCCACTCGCCGGGCTCGACCTGGGTGCCGCGCGTGTTGCCGAAGACCGTCCAGTCCCGGGGCGCCCGCACGTGGAACGTGAAGGGCGCCTTGAGGTCGGGCTGGTCGAAACAGGCATAGACCGACGGGGCGGCGTCCATGAAGGACATGCCATAGACATAGGAGCGCCCGTCGGCCGGGTCGACGGAGCGGTGCAGGCCCTCGCCGTCGTTGCGGTAGGCCATGGTGGCCTCGACGACCAGCTCGTGCTCGCCGGCGGAGGTGTCGAGCGGCAGCCGGCCCTCCCGCAGCGCGTCGAGGTCGAGCGCCCGACCGTCGAGGGTCGCAGCGTCGAGGATGCGCGGCTTGACGTCCACGAACGTGGGGCCGCCGGCCGAGGTGAACCGGATGACCGTGCGCGACCAGAAGTCCTTGTCGCCCTGGTCGAGGTCAAGGGTCACGTCATAGGAGGTGACATCGAGGAGGCCCGCACGCTGGCGGGCCTCGTCCTGGCGCAGGCTGCGGGTGGACGTCATCAGGCAAGCCTAATGTCGTAGGTCACATTTGCCGCGCGGTAGCCTGCGTCGTTTCCCGTTCGCAGGGCGGCTCGGAGTCCTATCCTCAATCCGCGGGGTCAACGACAAGGGGCTCACCACATGCACGAGGAGACTCGGACACCTTCGGGCGCGCGTCACGAGGTCGGCGTCGACGACCTCTTCTTCTCCACCACCGACGCCAAGGGCATCATCGAGCAGGCGAACTCCGTGTTCGTCCGGATGTCCCGCTTCCCCTGGGAGCAGCTCGTCGGCGCTCCTCACAACATCATCCGGCACCCGGTGATGCCCGGTGGTGCCTTCAAGGTGCTCTGGGACACCTGCGAGGCCGGCCAGCCGTTCTGTGCCTACGTCGACAACCTCGCCGCCGATGGCAGCACCTATGGCGTCTTCGCCACGATCACGCCGCTCGGTGACGGCTATCTGTCGGTGCGGTCGCGTCCCTTCGTCGACGCCCTCCACGACGCGGCGTTCTCGCTCTATGCGGCCGTCCGGCCCGAGGAGCTCCAGCTCCGTGCCGAGGGAGTCTCGGCCCGCGAGGCAGCGGAGCGAGGTGCCGAGCGGCTCGGCCAGCTGCTCGCCGAGGCCGGCTTCCCGTCGTACGACGAGTTCATCTGGACCGCCCTCCCGGCCGAGGTGCAAGCGAGGATGGAGCAGTCCGCCGGCATCCCGCAACGCCCCCAGGCGATCGGGACGCTCGCGGAGATGCTCACCGCCTCCCATCGCATCGACGCCGAGCTGCGCCAGTGGACCGCGCGCCTGGCCCAGCTGCAGAACGTGGCCGACCAGCTCCTCGCGGCCGCCCCGGTGCTGCGCGAGACCGTCGCGAGCAACGAGCAGACCGCCGACCGGATCCGGGAGGCCGACAGCAGTGGCGCCTTCGCCTCGGTGATGGTCTATCTGCGCGTCTGGGCCGACATGGCCCCCGAGATCGCGCCCGTGCTCAGCGAGCTGATCGACGAGCTCAACGAGCTGCACGCCAGCTGCGCCCAGACCCGGTTCAGGATCGCCCTCGCGGTCCTCCACAACGACACGGTCGGTCAGTTCCTGGTCGAGGTCATCGACAACGTCTCCGGAGCCGGCGATGCCGGCCCGGCGATCGAGGCGCTGTGCAGGGCGCTCGACGAGGGCATGGCCGAGACCCAACAGATGGCGGCGCACAACGCCGAGCTCGCGGCGGCCGCTGCCCAGCGGATCGCGTCGTTGCGCGACCTCCTCGACATGCCCCAGATGATGATCCGCTCCTGGCTGGATCGAGCCGACCACTCCGACCCCAACACCCACCAGGTGGCCGACACCGTCAACGCCCAGGTCGAGCGGACCCAGCGCGACATGGATCTGCTCGGCTCCCTCTCCGGCGAGGTGAGCGGGATCGCGGTGCCGCTCGACGGCGCGCTGATCGGGCAGCAGGTCGCGCTGCTCCGCGACATGAGCGGCTCGGTGCAGTCGGCGGCGGCACCGCCACCCGACCCGTCGGGCTATGAACGACCCTCCTGGGATGAGCAGCAGTGGCCGGCGCACGCCGGCGGCGAGCAGCACGAGGCCCCCGGGCTGGGCGGCCAGGGCTGGTGACGGGTCAGCCTGGCGCCCCGGTGGGGTGATCACGCAGCCAAGCGTCCCGGCGTCGTGCCGAGGCTCGTGACAGCCACGCGTCCTGCACGACCTCGCGCACCTCGTCGGCCCCCAGCTCGCCGAGCCTGCTCGCACGGACCAGCACCGACGGGTGGCCGTCGAAATGCGGCGTCGTGAAGAACGGCGTGGCGGGATCCTCGACCAGCGCTTGCTTGTCGCCGTCGTCGGGGACCCATACGACGATGACGTCGTCGTAGCGCTCACCGCTGACGGGGTCGACGGCGTCCGGCCGTGGGTTGCGGAAGAACACGAACGATTTCCCGCCCACCTGATAGACCGGACGGCCCTGGGTCCCGGGATAGATCGTCACGTGGGGCATGGCGAGCGCCGCCGCGTGGACGTCGTCCACCGTCGCCGGTCGGCTGGCCATGCTGTGAGCCTACGTCGCGGAGTCGGGCACCCCGGGTGGTTCGCCGATCGCGTGGAAGACACGGCGGCGGGGTCACCGGTCACAGGTAGAGCGCGCGAAGCTCCCGGTCGAGCCCGTCGGGTGCATAGGCGGCCATCGCCTCGAGCACGGCGCGGAAGCTCCGGATGGCGTCTCTCCCGTGGTGGCGCGCCAGTGCTCCCTCGAAGCTGTGATGGAACTGACGGGCCGCGGCGATCGCGGCGCGCCCGCGGTCGCTCAGCTCGACCTGCTTGGCCCGGCGGTCCGCGGGGTCCGGCGTACGCCTGACATAGCCGCGTGCCTCCAGGTCCTGGATGATCTGGGCCATTCCCTGCTTGGTGATGGCCAGCACTGAGGCGAGCTCGCTCACGGTGCGCGGGCGCCCGCCAAGGATCCGGAAGACCACGCCGTCTGAGCTGCCCAGGTCGTCGAAGCCCTGGCTGCGCATGTGGTCGTGGAGGTTCCTGACGAATCCCTGATAGCCCAGCAGGACAAGGATGCCGAGGTCGGAATGCGGTTGCGCGACGGTGGACATGACTCCATGATAGACAAGTTCACTTGACTAAATCACGACGTCTATCGAGGAGTCACCATGCATGTCATCAAGAAGTGCGACGCTCCGGTCTTCGAGCTCCCTGGCGTGAGCTTCACCGCCCTGGCGGCGCCCAGCCGAGGCTCGCACCAGATCTGTGCCTGGCTGTTGACCGTCGCACCCGGCCTGGAGTCGGCCGAGGCTCACTCCCTTGACCGCGACGAGGTATTCCTCGTGCTCGAAGGCGCGATCCGGCTTGCACCGGAGGGTGAGGTGGCCGTGGCGGGCGATGCGATCGTCGTGCCCGCTGGCGAGCCCATCCGGCTCAGCAACGCCGGCCAGGGAGCCGCCAAGGTTCACGTCGCGGTGAGCGCGGGCTTCGCCGCGACCATGGCGGACGGCGGCCCCATCGGGACCCCGCCGTGGGCGGCGTGAGCGATCGGCAGTGACCCGCGCCATAGCCGCGCCGTGAGGGTCGGCGCAGACTCGAGGTGCAGGCTCCGGCGACAGCGTCGGTGTGGCCTGGTCGCCGCAGCCGGACGGGGGAGCGTCATGTTCGCGGCATCGGCTCGATCGATCCTCACCGGGTGCCTCGTGTGCGCCGGCACCCTCGGCGCGTTGGGCACGAGCAGCGCGGCGGCCGGTGGTGCGCCCGGCCCGGTACCGGCGGCCCGCGCCGACGGCTGGGTGGGGCCGCTCACCATCGGCGGCAGCCCGGGCACGTATCCGGGGTTCGACCTCGCGGTCGCCGCCGACGGCGCGATGACGATGGCCTACGTCGAGGGCGGCGACGTGGTGCTCGTTCAGCGCCCCGCGGGCGGCGGGGCCTGGGAGGCTCCGGTGCCGCTCACGGTCGACGGCACCGCCAACGCCGTCGCGGCAGGCTATGACGGCACCGGACGGCTCGTGGTGGCCTGGGCCGATGCCCCCACCAAGGCACGCCTGGTCACCCGCCGTCAGCTCCCGGACGGGAGCTGGAGTGCCCGGGAGGTCGTCGCCACGCGCTCCCGCGATCGCTTCTGGGAGCTCGACCTCGAGGTCAACGCCCGCGGCGATGCCGTGCTTGGTGCGGTCTGGCTCGGTCCGAGGTCGAGTCCGCTGCTGGTGGTCCGCCGCCCTGCGGGCGGTGCCTGGTCCCGGCCGTCGCGGTTCGACGCCGAGCGCTACGACCTCGCGCTGGGTGATCGTGGTCCCGTGGCGATCACCTGGACCACGTGGGAGTCGGGGCGGTCCGAGGTGCTCGCGGCGCGGTGCCCGTGGTCGGCTGGCTGGGGGTCGACCCGCGTGTTCGCGAGGCTGCGGAGCCCGGTGCTGCCCCTCGGTGCCAGCACGGCCAGCGTGGACGACGAAGGGACGACGGTCATCACCTGGCGCGACCGCGCCGGTGACGGCTCCTGGCAGGTGCGAGTGGCGCGGGCCCGGCGCGGCCACGGCTTCGGGCCCGAGGTCGTGGTGGGACGCCACGCCGGCAACATCGACCTGGCCTACTCGCCGCCCGGGGTGTTCACCAACGCCCGCGGCGACACCGTGGTTCTCTGGATGCGCGACAACGGTCGGCTGCTCGCCGTACGACGCCCGGCCGGCGGCCGGTGGTCGACTCCGGTGACGATCAAGACGTCCCGTGGCCTGATGCCCTGGAGTGCCGCGCTGGACCCGTCCGGAGCCGCGGTGGCGGTCTGGAGCCGAGGCGGCTGGTTCGGGGACCCCGGACGCGGGCCCGATGCGGCCGTCATGAGCGGTGACGGGACCTGGTCGGCGCCGACGGTGCTGAGTCCATGGAAGGAGGGGGTGCTCGATCCGCAGGTCGCCATGAACGGCGGCGTCGCCGTCGCTGCGTGGCTGGCGGTCGCCGAGGACCCGGACACCCACTACCGGGCGAGCACCTATGCCGGGTCCTGACAGCCCACGGGCGGGCGCCGGTGGGGGCCCCTGGCGGGTGACGGCCCTCTCATCGGCGCCGCAACGGGAAGAGTCCCGTCCGACTGCGGGTTGGCACCACAGGACCACCGACGACGAGAGGCACCCGTGACGATCTCCAGCCCGATCCCCGCTCCGACCGCTCCCCGCGAGGTCCGCCTCGTGTCCCGACCGGTCGGGTGGCCGACCCAGGACGACTTCGAGCTCGTCGCGAGCGACGTCCCCGAGCTCGACGAGGGCCAGATCCGGGTTCGCAACGTCGTCATGTCGGTCGACCCCTACATGCGCGGCCGCATGAGCGCCGCGAAGTCCTATGCGGCGCCCTTCGCGCTCGGCGAGGCCATGCAGGGAGGTGCGGTCGGCGTCGTCGAGGAGTCGCGCGCCGACGGCTTCTCCGTCGGCGACCACGTCCTCCACGGTCTGGGGTGGCGCGAGGTCGCCGTCCTCGACGCCTCGGGTGCCCGCGTGGTGGATGTGCAGGCAGCACCGGCGTCGGCCTACCTCGGCGTCCTCGGCATGACCGGGCTGACGGCGTACGCCGGACTCGCCCGCGTCGCGGCACTCCAGGAGGGCGACGTCGTGTTCGTGTCCGGAGCCGCCGGGGCGGTCGGGGGCGCGGTCGGCCAGGTCGCCAAGGCCCTCGGCGCGTCGCGCGTGATCGGTAGTGCCGGGTCGGCCGAGAAGGTCCGGCACCTCGTCGAGGACCTGGGCTTCGACGCGGCGTTCAACTACAAGGACGGGCCGGTCTCGGCTCAGCTGCGTGAGGCGGCACCTGACGGGATCGACGTCTACTTCGACAACGTGGGTGGTGATCACCTCGAGGCCGCGATCGGGTCGCTGCGGCTCCACGGCCGCGTCGCGGTCTGCGGCATGATCTCGGTCTACAACGACACCGAGCCGACGCCCGGTCCACGCAACCTGGCGCGCCTGATCCAAACGCGCGGCCGGATCGAGGGCTTCCTCGTGGGCGACCACTACGACCTCGCACGTGAGTACGC
>JAXLSN010000038.1:32500-48895 GCA_046330595.1 Nocardioidaceae bacterium | reverse complement strand
CTGGCCCGACGCGTCGGGCACACGGACCGTCGACAGTCACGTCAAGGCGCTGCGTGCCAAGCTCGGACCCGACTGGCTGCGCACGGTCCACGGCGTCGGCTATGCGGTGGACCCCCGATGAGCGGGCCGCGTCCGCCGCTCGCCTTCGCGGCCTCGCTCAAGGTCAAGCTCGGCGTCCTCGTGGCGGCCAGCGTGGCGGTGGCGGCGATCATCGGGACCGTCGGTGCCGCGGGAGGTGTCGCGCCATGGCTGGCCATCCCCGTCACGATCGCCCTCGCGCTCGCGGTCACCCAGCTCCTCGCGGTCGGCATGACGGCTCCGCTGCGCGAGATGACCGACGCCGCCCGCCGGATGGCGCGCGGGGACTATGACGTCCGCGTCTTTGCCCCGTCCCGCGACGAGGTCGGTCAGCTCGCCGACGCCTTCAACACCATGGCGCGCGACCTCGCGACCGTCGACCGGGAGCGCCGCGACCTGGTCGCGACGGTCTCGCACGAGCTGCGAACCCCGCTCACCGCCGTCAGCCTGCGCCTGGAGAACCTGGCGGACGGCATCGAGCCGACCACGCCCGACGTGTTCGCCGAGCTGCTGCGTCAGATCCGGGCGCTGGGGACCCTGGTCGGTGACCTGCTCGACCTGAGTCGCGTCCACTCGGGCGCCAGGCCGCTGGACCTCGGCGACGTCCACCTCACCCGGCTGCTCGAGCAGGCGGTGGCCGACGTGACCCTCCCGACTCGGCCGGTCAGCTTCCAGGTCCGCGTGGTCCCCGAGGACCTGACCGTCCGTGGTGACCCTGCCAGGCTGCGCCAGCTGGTCGTCAACGTGCTCGACAACGCCGGCCGCCACAGCCCCGCCGACGGCGTCGTCACGGTCGAGGCCGCGGCGACGCCGGACGGCGGGTGGCGCCTCGAGGTCGCCGACCAGGGGCCCGGCATCCCGCCGGAGCACCGCGAGCGCGTCTTCGAGCGGTTCGGCACCCTGGCCGGACACGAGGGCGGGGGGACCGGGCTCGGGCTGGCGATCGCACGCTGGGTCGCCGAGCTCCACGGCGGCACGGTCCGGTTCGAGTCGCCCCCGGTCGACCGGTCGGGCGCGCTGTTGCGCGTCGACCTGCCGCCGGCCACCGCGATCCCGACCCCCGCCGCCGCGGCGGCTCCCTTCCACCCCGAGGTCCGCATGCCAACCCCGAACCCGACGCCAACCTCGACGGCCGCCCCGATGACGGTCCCGGCGCCGATGGTGCCTGCTCCGCCGCCACCCGCCGGCTTCGACGCGGTGTTCGGGCCGTTCTGGCCCGAGAACGACGAGCGACCACGTGTTGACGTCCTCGTCGCCGCCGCCCTCACCGGGCTGCTGGCCGGGCTCGTCATCCCCGATCGCAGTCTCGGGTCGGGCACCCTCCTCGTGCTGGCCGCTGCGGGCCTGACCGTCCTCTACTCTGCCCGCCACCGCTTCGACCCGTTCACGCTCGCCAGCGCCGCGTTGTGCGCCGTACTCGCAGCGATGGTGGTCGTGCGCGACGCCACCTGGATCGTGGTGCTCGACCTGCTGGCGGGCGCCGGACTGCTGACCGTCGCCGTCACGCGTGCCCGGACCGTGCTCGGGTTCGTGCTCTCCGGGCTGGCCTGGCCCCTGGCGGGGCTGCGGGGGCTGCCCTGGCTCGGCCGCACCGCGGGCGTGGTCACCCGGGGTGGTCGCACCTCGGCCGTCCTGCGCACCGTGGTCTGGTCGCTCGCCGGTGTGCTCGTCTTCTCCCTGCTGTTCGCCTCGGCCGACGTGCTGTTCCAGCACTGGATCGACGTGATCGTGCCCGACTGGACGGTGGACACCCTGGTCGCCCGGGTCTTCGTGGCCGTGTTCGTCGGCGGCGTGGTGCTGGCCGCGGCGTACCTCGCCCTCAACCCGCCGGCCATCGACCAGCACCCACGGCAGTCGCGCCCGGTCCGTGAGCGCTTCGAGTGGGTCACCCCCGTTCTGCTGGTCGACGTCGTGTTCGTGGTCTTCCTCGTCGCCCAGCTGGCCGAGCTGTCCGGTGGCGACGACTATGTGCAGCGCACCACCGGGCTGACCTACTCCCACTACGCCCATCGCGGCTTCTGGCAGCTGGTCGTGGCCACGGTGCTCACCCTGCTGGTCGTCTGGGCGGCCGCCCGCAAGGCCGCCGTCGCGACCGCGGCCGACCGGCTCTGGCTGCGCGGGGTGTTGGGGCCGCTGCTGCTCATGACCCTCGCCGTCGTCGCGTCGGCGCTCCACCGGATGAACGTCTATGACGACGCCTACGGGTTCACCCGGCTGCGCCTGCTCGTCTCGGTCTTCGAGGGCTGGCTCGGGGTCGTCGTGGCCGCCGTCGTCGTGGTGGGGCTCGGGTTGCGGGCCGCCTGGCTCGCGCGGTTCGCGCTCCTGACCGGGGCGGCCGCCCTGGCGGGACTCGGCCTGGTCAACCCCGACGGCTGGATCGCCGAGCACAACATCGACCGCTATGTCGCGACCGGCAAGATCGACTCGGGCTATCTCAGCGGCCTCTCCGCCGACGCCGTTCCTGCGGTGATGCGGCTGCCGGAGGCCGAGCGCGGCTGTGCGATGCCGTCACGGTGGCTCACCCGCGAGCAGGGCTGGCTGTCGTGGAACCTCGGCCGCGCCCGGGCCGAGCACGCGCTCGGCGGTCGCGACCTGCCCGAGCCCGGCGCCGCGTGCATCGCGCGGATGGTCGCAGCGGACGACTGACCGTCGCGGCGCGCCCGGCAGGGTTTACCGGTTCGCGGCGCGGGCGTCGGAGTTCCTAGACTTGCCCCGCGCCGTCGGCGTACCCCACCCTCGCTCGTCAGTTAGGCAACCATGTCCGGTCCGAACTCCGACTACGACCCGGTCGAGGTCGCACCCCTCGGTGCGACCGAGGTCGAGGCCATGCGCGACGCGGCGCTCGCCGCCATCGCCGGGGCCGCCGACCTCGACCAGCTCAAGCAGGTCCGGCTCGAGCACGCCGGCGACCGGTCGCCGCTCGCGCTCGCCAACCGTGAGATCGGCGCGTTGCCACCGGCCGCTCGCAAGGACGCAGGGCAGCGGGTGGGTCAGGCGCGCGGCGCCGTCAGCCAGGCCCTCGCCGCGCGCACCGTCGTGCTCGAGGCCGAGCACGAGGAGCGGATGCTGGTCGAGGAGACCGTCGACGTGACGCTGCCCGTCGACCGGGCGCCGCGTGGGGCGCGCCACCCGATCACGATGGGGGCCGAGCTCATCGCCGACGTGTTCGTCGCGATGGGGTGGGAGGTCGCCGAGGGCCCGGTCGTCGAGGCCGAGTGGCTCAACTTCGATGCCCTCAACCTCGGGCCCGACCACCCGGCCCGCACCATGCAGGACACGTTCTGGACCGAGCCGGCCGACAACCACGTCGTGCTGCGCACCCACACCTCGCCCGTGCAGACGCGCACCATGCTGACCCGCACGCCCCCCATCTATGTGGTGTGCCCGGGGCGGGTCTTCCGCACCGACGAGTACGACGCCACCCACTCGCCGATGTTCCACCAGGTCGAGGGGCTCGTCGTCGATGAAGGCATCACGATGGCCCACCTCAAGGGATCGCTCGACCACTTCGCCGCGGCGATGTTCGGCGAGGGGATCGACACCCGGTTCCGGCCGTCGTACTTCCCCTTCACCGAGCCCTCCGCCGAGGTCGACCTGCGCTGCTTCGTGTGTCGCGGTGTCCCCGGTGAGGTCGAGACGTGTCGCACGTGCAAGGGCGAGGGCTGGGTCGAGTGGGGTGGCTGCGGTGTGGTCAACCCGCGCGTGCTGACCGCCTGCGGCGTTGACGCCGAGCGCTACACCGGGTTCGCGTTCGGCATGGGCATCGACCGCACCCTGATGTTCCGGCACGGGGTCACCGACCTGCGGGCCTTCTTCGAGGGAGACGTCCGCTTCTCCTCGGCATTCGGAAGTGAGATCTGATGCGCGCCCCGCTGTCCTGGATCCGTGACTACGTCGACCTCGCCGACGACGTCACCGCAGAGGACCTCGCCCACCGGTTGACCGCGCTCGGCCTCAAGCTCGAGGCGCTGGAGCGTCCCGGTCACGACATCACCGGTCCACTGGTCGTCGGCCGCGTCCTGGAGTTCACCGACGAGCCACAGTCCAACGGCAAGACCATCCGGTGGTGCCAGGTCGACGTCGGCGCCGCCAACGGCACGGGCGAGCCGCAGGGCATCGTGTGCGGTGCCCACAACTTCGCCGTCGGCGACCTCGTCGTGGTGATCCTCCCGGGCGGCGTGCTGCCCGGGAACTTCGCAATCTCGGCACGCAAGACCTATGGCCACGTGTCGAGCGGCATGATCTGCTCGGCCCGCGAGCTCGGGCTCGGTGACGACCACGACGGCATCATCGTGCTGCCGGAGGGCTTCGGCGACCCGGGCGACGACGCCATCGGCCCGCTCCACCTGCGCGATGAGGTCATCGAGTTCGAGATCAACCCCGACCGCGCCTATGCCTTGTCGCTGCGCGGCGTCGCCCGCGAGGCAGCCCTCGAGTACGCCGTCCACGGCGACGGCGTCCCGTTCCGCGACCCCGCCCTGCGCGAGACCCCGGCGCCCAACGGCGACGGCTACCCCGTCGTTGTCGATGACCCGGTGGGCTGCCCGGTCTTCGTGGCGCGCACGGTCACGGGCTTCGACCCGGCCGCTCCGACGCCGTCCTGGATGGCGCGACGGCTGGCCCTGGTCGGCCAGCGCTCGATCTCGCTGGCCGTCGACGTCACCAACTACGTCATGTTCGAGCTGGGGCGCCCCATCCACGGCTACGACCTCGACAAGCTCCAGGGTCCGCTGCGGATCAGGCGAGCGGTGACCGGCGAGCGGCTGACCACGCTGGACGGCACCAGCCGAGCCCTGTCGCCGGAGGACCTCGTGGTCACCGACGACTCGGGAATCATCGGCCTCGGTGGCGTCATGGGCGGTGAGACCACCGAGATGTCGGGGACCACAACCAACATCCTCATCGAGGCCGCCCACTGGGACGCCGTCTCGATGTTCCGCACCGGGCGGCGACACAAGCTGACCTCGGAGGCCGGCAAGCGCAACGAGCGCGGCGTCGACCCGACGATCTGCGAGGCCGCGGCCGACCGGGTGGCCGAGCTGCTGGTCGCCTACGGTGGCGGCACGATCGAGCCGGGCGTCACCGTCGTGGGGCAGCCCCCCGCCCCGGTCTCGATCACGATCGACGCCGGTCTGCCCGCCCGGATCACCGGCATGGAGATCGCTGCCGAGACGACGGTCGCCGACCTCCGCGCCGTGGGCTGTGAGGTCGCCATCGATGGTGGCCGGCTCGACGTCACGGTCCCACCGTGGCGCCCCGACCTCTCCGACCCGTTCGACCTGGTGGAGGAGGTCGCCCGGATCGTCGGCTATGCCAACGTGCCGTCGGTCCTGCCGCCGGCCCCCGCGGGGCGCGGGCTGACCCGCGGCCAGCGGCTGCGCCGTCGGGTGGGCCGGACGCTGGCCGGGGCCGGTCTGGTCGAGGTGATCAACTTCCCCTTCGTCGGGGACGCCGCGTTCGATGCTCTCGGCCTCCCGGCCGACGACGTGCTGCGTCGTACCGTCCGGTTGGCGAACCCGCTGTCGCTGGAGGAGCCGGCATATACGACCACGCTGCTCCCCGGCCTGTTCAAGGCGGCGGCGCGCAACCTGGGCCGCGGCGCCCAGAGCGTCGCGCTGTTCGAGATCGGCACCGTCGCGTTCCCCGTGGACCGCGGCCCGGCCCCCATCTATGGCGTCGACTGGCGCCCCTCCGACGACGAGCTGGCCAAGCTGCTCGACGCCGTCCCCGAACAGCCGCAGTTCCTCGCCGCCGTCCTGAGTGGTGAGCGCGAGCGCTCCGGCTGGTGGGGCGCGGGACGCCAGGCCGGGTGGTCCGACGCGATCGGGCTGGTCCGCGCGCTCGCCGACGAGCTCGACGTCGACGTGACGGTCGAGGCGGCCAGCCGCATGCCGTGGCACCCCGGTCGGTGTGGGCGCTTCGTCGTCGACGGGGCCGAGTTCGGCCACGCCGGTGAGCTCCACCCGCGGGTGTGTCAGGCGTTCGGCCTGCCGCCACGCAGCGCGGCGGTCGAGATCGACCTCGACTTCCTGATCGGGCGTGCCCGCGACGTCGTCCCGGCTCCGGACTTCTCGACCTATCCCGTGGCCCGGGAGGACGTGGCGCTGGTCGTCGACGAGTCCGTGACGGCCGCCGAGGTCGAGGCGTCGCTGCGGGAGGGCGCGGGCGACCTCCTGGAGTCGATCCGGCTGTTCGACATCTATGTCGGCGACCAGGTGGGGGAGGGCCGCAAGTCGCTGGCCTTCCGCCTGCGGTTCCGCGCTCCCGATCGAACGCTGACCGTCGAGGAGACGTCTGCCGCCCGGGACGCCGCGGTCGCGGTCGCGGCCGAGCGGCACGGCGCCGTCCAGCGCTGACCGGAGGGCGGCCCCACGGCTTGCGTCGCGGGCCTCTCGAACGACGAGCGGTGCCGTCGTCGGATCAGCGGCCGCGGCGGGCCATCAGGATCGTGCCGTCGGCATAGGCGACCATGCGGTTGAACAGCTCGGTCGCGATCCGCTGGCTCGTCGGCGCCGGGAGCGGCTCGGCGGCGAGCCTCACCCGCTCGGGCGTGGCCGCGAGGGAGCCGGCATCGGCGGCGATCGCCAGCGACGCGAGACTGGCGGTGCGGACCACGTCGGGCTCGAGCGACCAGACGGCCTCGAAGAGCCGGTCGCGGTCGGGGATCTCGTCCTGGCCGGGAATCTCCCAGGCGACCATCGCCGCGGTGAGGCCCGGATCGTCGACGACCACGATCCACTCGCGCAGCAGCGGAGCGTCCGGGGGGAGACCCACCCGACGGGGGCTGGCCGCGTCGTCAGGGTCGTCGAGCTCGGCCAGCACATAGGCCGACCGGGCGGAGCGCGCCAGCTCGCGCCAGCGCCGCTGGGAGGGCGCGAAGTAGCGACCCGACTGGAACGCGCCGATGAGCAGGGGCCGACGGGCCTGGGCCAGACTCTCGTCCTCGATCGCCCAGGACAACGCGAGGAGGGTCTGCTTGGTCAGCGTGTAGGACGGCAGATCGGGGTAGCGATGACGCAGGACGGCATAGACGGAGGCCTCGACGGCATCGTCGGAGCTGCGCACCTGGCGGATCGCCTGCTCCAGGTGGAGGCCACCCTCGCGCAGCCGCAGCACGCGCAAGACGTCGTCGACGTCGGCCTCGGTGTAGCGCCGGTGTCCGCTCGGCAGCCGGACCGGCACGGGGAACGCGTGACGGCTCTCCCACATGCGCAGGACCTCGGGCGTCAGGCCCGTGCGGGCGGCCAGCTGGCCGATGGTGAGGACCCCGTCGAGATCGAGCGGGGTGCGTTCGCGTGCTGGTGCCGTCGGGGTGGGCATGCTAGAACAATACCTCAACAGATTGTTGAGGTTCATGTTCAGGAACGACGGTGTGCCGAGCAACGGACGCCGCAGGCCGGAAGGGAGCACCGCATGGGGGCACCATCGATCGTGGAGTCTGAGGTCGCGGGTGAGCACCTGCTCCGCTCCCTTCTCGACGCCTGTGCGCGCGGCCACCAGAGCGCCCTCGCGGCGCTGTTCGACCGCACCGCGCCCAGCGCGCTGACGATCGCCCGCTGCGTCGCACAGCACGAGGAGGCGGCCCAGCGCGCCACCCATGATGCCTATGTCGAGATCTGGCACCGAGCCGTCGCGGGTCGCCTTCCCGCGGGTGATGCGGCGATGTGGATCCTCGGCGTGGTCCACCGTCACGCCCTGGCGACCGTGACCGCGGGGGCCGCCTGACCCCCCACGCCCGATCCCCTCGTCGGTGGTCGCGAGGGTATCCGGCGGGGCGGCCCCCGCTCCTCCTTGGTGGAGCATCATGAGCACGCACCCGCGTGCACGGGTGCTCACCGGCCAAGGAGGACGGCATGGACCTCGAACGCTTCAGCGTCGCGACCTTCAACCTCTACAACTTCCAGGTCCCGGGCGCCTCGATGAACCCCGGCCAGCAGCCCTACTCCGAGGCTGAGTTCCGGCGCAAGGTCGTGTGGACCGCCGACCGGCTGCGCGACCTGCGCCCCGACATCGTCGGCTTCCAGGAGCTGTGGCACGCCGACGCGATGCAAGCCGTGCTCATCGAGGCCAACCTCGACGACGACTACGACCTGCTCGCGACCCCGGCGACCGGTGGCCGGATCGTCTGTGGCGCCATCGTGCGCAAGGGCCTGCTGCGGGGTGACCCCACCTGGATCAGCGACTTCCCCGACGCCGTACGCCTGGAGAACACGACCGGTGACCCCCAGGCGCCCGACATCGACGTCAGGATCAGTGGCTTCTCGCGGCCGGTGCTGGCCTTCGACGTGGCCCTGCGGGACGCGCCGCCGCTTACCCGGGTGTTCGTCGCCCACCTCAAGTCCAAGCTGCCGGCGGAGATCTCAGCAGAGCCGTGGTACGACCGCGACCTCCACGGCGACCACCGCACCGCCATCGGCGCCGCGCTCGCGACGATCCGGCGTACGGCGGAGGCGACCGCGCTGCGGGTCGTGCTGACCGAGGCGATGAAGGGGACGGTGACGCCGGTGATCGTGCTCGGCGACCTCAACGACGGGCAGCACAGCAACACCATCAACATCCTGACCGAGCAGCCGCGCTACCTCGTGGGCGACTCCAAGGGCGGCGGTGACATCGCGCTCTACACCGGCCAGACGCTGCAGGAGTACCGCGACACCCGCGACGTCTACTACACCCACGTCCACGAGGACCTGCGCGAGTCGCTCGACCACGTCCTGGTCAGTGAGCAGTTCTATGACCACAGCTATCGGCGGCTGTGGCTCTTCGACGGTCTCACCATCACCAACGACCACCTCAACGACGAGGACTCCGCCACCCACCGTCTCAAGGGCACCGGCGACCACGGGATCGTCAAGGTCGGCTTCCGGTGGGCCCCGGCGAAGGCATAGCTGCCTGCCAGTTTCACCGGCGCGCCGGTGAAACTGGCACTTCTCGGCCGAAACTTCAGTCGAGAACAGCCAACTTCGGCCGAGAACCGTGACCAGAGGTACGGCGCGAGCGCGGCGGGCGTGTCGCCTACTCGATCGGGTGGTGGATCGCCGACCGGAACCGGTCGACGAGCCGCATGTCACCGGCGAGGTGGATGTCGTCGCCGGGGCCCCGTCGCCACAGCCGAGCGAGCATGACACCGGCCGTCCCGCTCACGACGGCGTCGGGCTCGATGCCGGGGTCGCGCACCACGCTGATGTCGTCCTCGTGGTAGTCCACACCGTCTGGCGAGGTGCCGTCGAAGTGCCCGAACTGCACCCACACCTCCTGGTCGACGTCGATCAGGTCGACGCGAAGGTAGTGCTCCAGGGGGGAGAACGTGCCCCACGGCGGTGTGCCGCCGTACATCACGTCCAGCACCTCGTCGACGCCGTCGGCGGCGAGCAGGGCATCGATCTCCGAGGGGATCCCCGCGCAGACCTCGGCGTCGAGTCGGTGGACCAGCGCCTCGAGGGCCTGGCGGCGGAAGGTGAAGCCGACCGTCTGCTCCTCGGCCCACGACCAGGCGGCCTCGGCCGGGTCGGCGGCCTCGAGTGCCGCGATGAGACGCGCGGAGGCGTCGTCGAAGGCCGCCAGCAGGTCGGCGTAGTCACGCGGCCGTTCCGGCTCCACGTGGTCCTCGGGGGCGGCAGGGCGATGGGTGACCACGTACGCCCAGAAGTCGTGCACCGTGGTGAGGTGCCAGAGCAGGTCGCCGGCATCCCAGGCCGGGCAGGTCGGCACCGCGGAGGCGGGGTCGCACCCGGCCAGCACCTCGCGGAACCGGGCAGACTCGAGTCGGAGGTGGCGCAGGTAGTCGTCGAAGGCCAGTCGCGTCATGCCGCCACCCTGCCAGGCGCCCCGGCGCCACAACAGACCTTTTCGGTTCGCCTGAACATGCATGACTATGTATAGTCATGCACATGACCTTTTCCGTGGCCGTCGCCGGCGCCAGCGGGTACGCCGGCGGGGAGGTGCTGCGCCTCCTGCTCGGGCATCCCGACGCCGAGATCGGGGCCCTCACCGGCTCCTCCAACGCCGGCGAGCCGCTCGGGGCGCTCCAGCCCCACCTGCTCCCGCTCGCAGACCGGGTGCTCGCACCGACCGACCTCACCACGCTGGCCGGGCACGACGTCGTCGTTCTCGCGCTGCCGCACGGACAGTCCGGTCCGTTGGCGGCCCAGCTCGGCGACGACACCGTCGTCATCGACTGTGGCGCCGACTTCCGCCTCGACGACGCCGAGGCGTGGGAGGCGTTCTATGGCAGCGAGCACGCCGGCACCTGGCCCTACGGGCTGCCCGAGCTGCCCGGCCAGCGCGACAAGCTGGTCGGCGCGCGTCGGGTCGCCGTCCCCGGCTGCTATCCCACGGTCACGTCGCTCTCGGTCGCACCCGCCCTGGCCGCCGGACTGGTCGAACCGGACGTGGTCGTGGTTGCCGCCAGCGGCACCTCGGGTGCGGGCAAGGCGGCCAAGACCAACCTCCTCGGCAGCGAGGTGATGGGCAACGCCTCGGCCTATGGCGTCGGCGGCGTCCACCGACACACGCCCGAGATGGTGCAGAACCTCAGCAAGGTCGCGGGGGAGCAGGTCACCGTCAGCTTCACGCCGATCCTCGCGCCCATGTCGCGCGGCATCCTGGCCACCTGCTCCGCCCCGGCAAAGGCGGCGGTGACCCCCCAAGCGGCGTACGACGCCTATGCGGCCGCCTATGCCGACGAGCCGTTCGTCCACGTGTTGCCCCAAGGTCAGTGGCCCCAGACCCAGTCGGTCGCGGGCAGCAACGCCGTCCACCTGCAGGTGACTGTCGACGAGAAGGCCGGCCGGCTGGTGGCCGTCGGCGTCGTGGACAACCTGACCAAGGGCACCGCCGGAGCCGCCGTCCAGTGCCTCAACCTCGCGCTGGGTCTCCCCGAGACGACCGGCCTGACGACGGTGGGGCTGGCGCCATGACCGACGACGCCACCTATACGCTGCACCGCCACGCCGAGCACCTCGCCGTGGTCAAGCTCGCCGTCGGTGCCGACCTCCCCGCCTGGGCCGGCTCCTCGTCGCTGCTGTCGATCAGCGCGTCGGCCACCGAGACCTCGATCGTCTGCGCGGCGTCCGGTGTCCCCACGAAGGCGCGCCCGCAGGGTCCGTTCACGGCGTTCGAGGTCGCCGGCCCGCTCGACTTCGCGCTGACGGGCGTGCTCGCGGGGCTGCTCGCTCCGCTCGCCGAGGAGGCGATCAGCGTCTTCACGATCTCGACCTTCGACACCGACTGGATCCTGGTCCCGGCCGAGACCGCCGACCGGGCCGCAGAGGCGTGGCGACGACGAGGACACGACATCGTCCCCGCCCCGCCCCGCTGACCCTGGACAAGGAACCCCCATGAGCGTCACCACCCCCGCCGGCTTCCGCGCCGCCGGCGTCACCGCCGGCCTCAAGAGCTCCGGTGCCCCCGATCTCGCGCTCGTCGTCAACGACGGCCCGACCTTCGACTCGGCGTCGGTCTTCACCAGCAACCGCTGCCAGGCCAACCCCGTCCTGTGGAGCAAGGAGGCGGTCAAGGACGGCGTCGTCCGCGCCGTCGTCCTCAACTCCGGCGGAGCCAACTGCTACACCGGCCCCGACGGCTTCCAGACCACCCACGCCGTGGCCGAGCAGGTCGCCGGACATCTCGGCATCGGGCCGATCGACGTCGTGGTCTGCTCGACCGGCCTGATCGGCATGGCCAACGACCGGGCCACCGTGCTGGCCGGCGTCGACGCGGCGTACGCCGCCCTGACGGCCGACGGCGGGCCGGACGCGGCCACGGCCATCATGACCACGGACACCGTCAGCAAGCAGGTCGTGGTCGAGGGCGCCGGCTGGAGCATCGGGGGGATGGCCAAGGGTGCCGGGATGCTGGCGCCCCAGCTCGCCACCATGCTGGTCGTCATCACCACCGATGCCGTCGTCCCGGCCGCCGACCTCGACGTGGCCCTCCGGGCCGCCACGCGCGTGAGCTTCGACCGGCTCGACTCCGACGGCTGCATGTCGACCAACGACACCGTGACCCTGATGGCCTCGGGGGCCTCTGGCATCACGCCGCCGCTCGACGACTTCACCGCGGCACTCACCCAGGCCTGCACCGACCTGGCGATGCAGCTGCTCCGCGACGCCGAGGGCGCCGACCACGACATCGCCATCACCGTGCTCAACGCCCGCAGCGAGGACGACGCGGTCGAGGTGGCACGCTCGGTGGCCCGCAGCAACCTGTTCAAGGCTGCGGTCTTCGGCAAGGACCCCAACTGGGGCCGCGTGCTGGCCAGCGTCGGCACGACCGCGGCCGCCTTCGACCCGGCCTACCTCGACGTGGCGATGAACGGCGTGTGGGTGTGCCGCAGGTCCACGCCCGACGCCGACCCGGCCGGCGTCGACCTGAGCGAGCGCGAGGTCACCGTGACCATCGACCTCAAGGCGGGCTCGGAGCGCGCCACGGTGTGGACCAATGACCTGACCCACGCCTACGTCCACGAGAACAGCGCCTACAGCTCCTGATCGGCAGCGAGGACCCACGCCCATGAAGACACCCGACCCGGCCAAAGCGGCCACGCTCGCCGAGGCGCTGCCGTGGCTGATCGCCTACCACGACAAGATCGTCGTGGTGAAGTACGGCGGCAACGCCATGACCGACCCCGAGCTCAAGAAGGCGTTCGCCGAGGACATCGCGTTCATGCGCTTCGCCGGCTTCAAGCCGGTCGTCGTCCATGGCGGTGGCCCCCAGATCTCCTCGATGCTCGACCGCCTCGACATCAAGTCCGAGTTCCGCGGGGGGCTGCGCGTCACCACCCCCGAGGCCATGGACGTCGTCCGCATGGTCCTGGTCGGCCAGGTCCAGCGGGAGCTCGTGGGCCTGATCAACCAGCACGGGCCCCTCGCGGTCGGTCTGTCGGGGGAGGACGCCGGGCTGTTCACCGCCAAGCCGACCAATACGGTCGTCGACGGCGAGGAGGTCGACCTCGGGCTGGTCGGTGAGGTCGACAAGGTGAGGCCCGAGGCCGTCATCGACCTGATCGAGGCGGGCCGCATCCCCGTCGTCTCGAGCGTCGCTCCCGACGCCCACGGGGTCGTCCACAACGTCAACGCCGACACCGCCGCCTCGGCGCTGGCCATCGCACTGAACGCCGAGAAGCTGCTCGTGCTGACCGACGTCGAGGGCCTCTACCGCGACTGGCCGGCCAGCGACGACGTCGTCAAGGAGATCAGCCCGGAGTCGCTCGCCGAGATGATGCCGACGCTGGCGAGCGGCATGGTGCCCAAGATGGGGGCCTGTCTCGAGGCCGTCCAGCACGGTGTCCCTCGCGCCACGGTCGTCGACGGACGCGAGCGGCACGCCGTCCTGCTCGAGATCTTCACCGACGAGGGCGTCGGCACCCAGGTGCTCCCCGGCGTCGAGACCAAGATCCGGCCGGCCCGGGGGAGTCTGTCGTGACCTGGTCGGAGCGCTATGCCGGCGCCCTCATGAACACCTTCGGACCGCCGAGGCTGGTGCTGACCCGCGGTGAGGGCTGCCGCGTCTGGGACGAGTCCGGTGCGTCCTACCTCGACCTGCTGGGAGGCATCGCCGTCAACGCGCTCGGCCACGGTCACCCCGCCGTCGTCGACGCTGTCACCCGCCAGCTCCAGACCCTCGACCACGTCTCCAACTTCTTCGCCAGCGAGCCGCAGATCCGGCTCGCCGAGCGGCTGGTCGAGCTGGCCGGGCAGTCGCGTGAGGGCCGGGTCTTCTTCACCAACTCCGGCACCGAGGCCAACGAGGCCGCGCTCAAGCTGACCCGACGCACCGGCCGCACCCACCTCGTAGCGGCCGAGGGTGCCTTCCATGGACGCACCATGGGCGCGCTCGCCCTGACCGCCAAGGAGGCCTATCGCGCGCCCTTCGAGCCGCTCCCCGGGCACGTCACGTTCGTCCCGTACGGCGACAAGGCGGCGCTCGCCGCGGCGGTCACCGACGAGACGGCCGCGATCGTCCTGGAGCCGGTCCAGGGCGAGGCCGGCGTCGTCGTACCCCCGCGTGACTACCTTGCTGCCGCCCGCCGCATCGCCGACGAGCATGGCGCCCTGCTGTGGCTCGACGAGGTCCAGACGGGGGCGGGGCGGACCGGCGACTGGTTCGCCCACCGCAACGCGGCACTGACCGATCCCGTCATGCCCGACGTGGTCACGCTGGCCAAGGGACTGGCGGGTGGCATCCCGATCGGGGCCTGCCTCGGGTTCGGGGAGGCGGCCGCGCTGCTCCAACCCGGCAACCACGGCACGACTTTCGGTGGCAACCCGGTCGCCTGCGCGGCAGCGCTGGCGGTGCTCGACACGATCCAGGCCGAGGGTCTGCTGGCCCACGCAGCGACCATCGGTGCGCGACTGGCGGCCGGCCTCGCCGCGAATCCTCGCGTCGGCGAGGCTCGCGCCGCCGGCCTGCTGATCGGGCTCGATCTGGTGGAGCCGGTGTCGGCCCAGGTCATGCTGGCGGCCCAAGCCCACGGCGTGATCGTCAACAACCCCACTCCGGATCGCATCCGACTCGCGCCACCGCTGGTGCTGACCCAGCCGGACGTCGACGCGTTCCTGGCCGTTTGGCCGACGATCCTCGACGACGCGTTCGGAGGTGCCCGATGACCGAGGCCAGGCCGGGCATCGGCAGTCCCCACACCAAGACCGCGCGCCAGCAGCGCATCGCCGACCTGGTCGCGAGTCACGAGGTGCGCTCCCAGACCGAGCTCGCCGAGCTCCTGGCGGCCGAGGGCATGCAGGTGACCCAGGCGACGCTCTCGCGTGACCTCGTGGAGCTCGATGCCGTCAAGGTGCGCGCCGCGTCGGGGGCGCTCGTGTACGCCGTTCCGGCGGAGGGCGGCGACCGGCGCCCGGCCGCCCCCCGGGAGACCGCGGCGGCGGGGCACCGGCTCGCCCGGCTGTGCGCCGAGCTGCTCGTGACCGCCGAGGCCAGTGGCAACCTGGTCGTGCTCCGCACACCGCCCGGCGCGGCGCAGTTCCTGGCCTCGGCGCTGGACAAGGCCGAACTCGGCGAGGTGCTGGGCACCATCGCCGGCGACGACACCGTCCTGGTGATCGCGCGCGACCCCGCCGGCGGCGACGCGCTGGCTGTTCGTTTCCTCGACCTCGCTGCGGGAGCATGACACCCATGTCCGATGTGCCTTCCACCGACGACGCGACCACGGGCACGACCCGGAGCGGCGCGCTCTGGGGCGGCCGCTTCGCCACCGGGCCCAGCCCGGAGCTGGTCGCCCTGTCCCGGTCGACCCATTTCGACTGGCGGCTCGCTCTCTATGACATCGCCGGCTCCCACGCCCACGCCAAGGCGCTCGGTGCCGCCGGCTACCTCTCGCCCGCCGACGAGGCGGAGATCCATCGCGGTCTCGATGTGCTGTCCGCTCGCTTCACCGCGGGGGAGCTGAGCCCCGACCCCGCCGACGAGGACGTCCACGGTGCCCTCGAACGGCTCCTGCTGGACGAGGTGGGTCCCGACATCGGCGGCAGGCTCCGGGCGGGACGCTCGCGCAACGACCAGATCGCCACGCTGTTCCGGTCCTTCCTGCTCGACCACGCGGCCGTCGTCGCAGCGCAGGTGCTCGACCTCGTCGAGGCGATCGCCACGCAGGCAGAACAGCATCTCGAGGTCGTCATGCCCGGTCGGACCCACCTGCAGCACGCCCAGCCGGTGCTGCTCGCCCACCACCTGCTCGCCCATGCCTGGGCCCTGCTTCGCGACGTCGACCGGCTGGGGGACTGGCGCGACCGCACGGCGGCCTCGTCGCCGTACGGCTCCGGCGCGCTCGCCGGCTCCAGTCTCGGCCTGGACCCCGAGCTGGTGGCCCGGGAGCTCGGGTTCGCCGGCTCGGTGGCCAACTCGATCGATGGCACCGCCTCACGCGACTTCGTCGCCGAGTTCGCCTTCGTCTGCGCGCTCGTGGGTGTGGACGTGAGCAGGATCGCCGAGGAGGTGATCTTGTGGTCGACCGCCGAGTTCGGCTTCGTGACGCTGCATGACTCCTGGTCGACCGGGTCGAGCATCATGCCGCAGAAGAAGAACCCGGACATCGCCGAGCTAGCGCGCGGGAAGGCCGGGCGCCTGGTCGGCAACCTCATGGGACTGTTGACCACCCTCAAGGGGCTGCCCCTCGCCTACAACCGCGACCTGCAGGAGGACAAGGAGCCGGTGTTCGACTCGGTCGACACCCTCGAGGTGCTGCTGCCGGCGTTCTCGGGCATGGTCGCGACGCTGACCTTCCACGGTGACCGGATGGCCGCCCTCGCCCCGCAAGGGTTCAGCCTGGCCACCGACGTGGCCGAGTGGCTGGTGCGGCAGGGC
>JAXLSN010000038.1:0-27500 GCA_046330595.1 Nocardioidaceae bacterium | reverse complement strand
GCCCGGTGCTGGAAGGTTAAGGGGAAGTGTTAGGGCAACCGAAGCACTGAACTTAAGCCCCAGTAAACGGCGGTGGTAACTATAACCATCCTAAGGTAGCGAAATTCCTTGTCGGGTAAGTTCCGACCTGCACGAATGGAGTAACGATTTGGGCGCTGTCTCCACCACGAACTCGGCGAAATTGCACTACGAGTAAAGATGCTCGTTACGCGCAGCAGGACGGAAAGACCCCGGGACCTTTACTATAGTTTGGTATTGGTGTTCGGTACGACTTGTGTAGGATAGGTGGGAGACTGTGAAGCAGGCACGCCAGTGTTTGTGGAGTCATCGTTGAAATACCACTCTGGTCGTACTAGATGTCTAACCTAGGACCGTGATCCGGTTCAGGGACAGTGCCTGGTGGGTAGTTTAACTGGGGCGGTTGCCTCCTAAAATGTAACGGAGGCGCTCAAAGGTTCCCTCAGCCTGGTTGGCAATCAGGTGTCGAGTGTAAGTGCACAAGGGAGCTTGACTGTGAGACAGACATGTCGAGCAGGGACGAAAGTCGGAACTAGTGATCCGGCCACGGCATGTGGAAGCGTGGTCGCTCAACGGATAAAAGGTACCCCGGGGATAACAGGCTGATCTTCCCCAAGAGTCCATATCGACGGGATGGTTTGGCACCTCGATGTCGGCTCGTCGCATCCTGGGGCTGGAGTAGGTCCCAAGGGTTGGGCTGTTCGCCCATTAAAGCGGCACGCGAGCTGGGTTTAGAACGTCGTGAGACAGTTCGGTCCCTATCCGCCGCGCGCGTAGGAAACTTGAGAAAAGCTGTCCCTAGTACGAGAGGACCGGGATGGACGAACCTCTGGTGTGCCAGTTGTCCCGCCCGGGGCACTGCTGGTTAGCTACGTTCGGACGTGATAACCGCTGAATGCATCTAAGCGGGAAGCACATTTCAAGATGAGGTTTCCCACACGTTATGTGGTAAGGCCCCCCACAGACCATGGGGTTGATAGGCCGGAGGTGTACAGCAGCAATGCCCAGCCGACCGGTACTAATAGGCCGAGGGCTTGCCCCACACACCACCACACCAAACACCACCACCCCCACCCACAAGCGGGGGGCGTGTGACACTCGCATCCACCATACAAACCCCAAACCCCACCCCACCCAGGGCAAGGGGGCAACGGGCACCACAAAAGACCAACCACACCCCACCACGCTGGGGCAGGTGGTTCATAAAGTTACGGCGGCCATAGCGACAGGGAAACACCCGGTCCCATCCCGAACCCGGAAGTTAAGCCTGCCAGCGCCGATGGTACTGCAACCGAGAGGCTGTGGGAGAGTAGGACGCCGCCGGACAACCATTCCAGTAGAGGCCACCCCAGCGGTGGCCTCTACTGCGTTGAGCGCCCTGCCTTTGTAGGATCGGCGCGCTGAGATCTCCAGAGAGGTGGCCGTCGTGGCCGAGGACAGACGAGGTTCCCGACCCTCGGGCGGGCGTAGCGGTGGCCCGCGACGCTCATCGAGCTCGGGGGAGGCCGGTCGCGGTGGCGACCGCCGCACCACCGGGGGCAAGCCAGCCGGCTCCGGCGACCGACGCAGCGGTGGCAAGCCGTCGAGCGGTCGGGCGAACGGCAAGCGGGCAGGTGCGCGGTCGGGCGGGTTCCGCCGCGATGCCGAGGAGACCCGGGAGCGGCGGGAGCCGATCCGTAAGGAGGTCCGCAGCGTGCCCGCCGAGGTCTATGACGGCCCGCCGCTCGTGGACGACATCGACGCTCGTGAGCTCGACCGGTCCATCACGGCGCAGCTCAAGGGGCTGCCCGAGAAGCTGGCCGCCCGTGTCGCGCGCCACCTGGTGGCGGCCGGTCGGTTGATCGACGACGATCCCGAGACGGCCTACCAGCACACCCTGGCGGCCAAGGCGCGCGCGGCGCGGATCGCGGTGGTGCGCGAGGCCGCGGGGGAGGCGGCCTATGCGGCCGGCCACTACGCGGAGGCGCTGGCCGAGCTGCGGGCCGCGAAGCGTATCAACGGGGCAACCGCCTATCTGCCGATCATGGCCGACTGTCTGCGCGCCGTCGGTCGACCCCAGGAGGCGCTCAAGCTCGCCAAGAGCCCCGGCGTTCGCAACTTCCAGCCTGCGGCCAAGGCGGAGATGACCCTGGTCGAGGCCGGGGCACGTCGGGACCTGGGCCAGCTGGAGGCCGCGTTGGCCACCCTCGAGGCAGCCCCGCTGACGTCGCGGAGCCGCGAGGCCTGGGTGGTGCGGCTGCGCTATGCCTATGCCGACACGTTGCTCGCCGCCGGTCGCGAGCGCGACGCGCTGGCGTGGTTCCACCGCACGCACGCGATCGACAGCGATGAGATCACCGATGCTGCCGAGCGCGCCGACGAGCTGGAGCGTCGCGGGGAGTGACGTCTGCCGGCCCGCACCCGGTGGTCTGGGTGGATCAATCACATCGCTGGCATTCAGCCGCCACATGCGTCACAATGGTGCGCACAACGACATAGCCGTCACACGGCCCTCATCACCGAGGCGAGAACGCTGGGGAAGGCGCATCTCCGCGCTGGTGATGAAGGAGGTCAGGGTGACCACAAGCACTGCCACTCGCGTTGCGACGAGGGGTGTTCTTTTCGTGCACTCCGCGCCGTCGGCGCTGTGCCCCCACATCGAGTGGGCGGTCGGTGGTGTTCTTGGCGTGGCCACGAACATGCACTGGACTCCCCAGCCTGCCCAGTCGGGCAGCTATCGTGCCGAGCTGTCATGGTCCGGCGCGTCCGGCAGCGCCGCCGCCATCGCCTCGGCGCTGCGCGGCTGGAACCACCTGCGGTTCGAGGTGACCGAGGAGCCGACGCCGGGCACCGAGGGCGCACGCTTCTCCTACACCCCCGACCTCGGCGTCTTCCACGCGGTCACCGGCATCCACGGCGACATCATGATCCCCGAGGACCGCATCAAGGCGGCGGTCGTCAAGGCGACGCTGGGCGACACCACGCTGCTGACCGAGATCGACAAGCTGCTGGGCAAGCCCTGGGACGACGAGCTCGAGACGTTCCGGCACGCCGGCGAGGGCGCCCCCGTCCGCTGGCTCCACCAGGTCGTCTGACCAGCCGGCCGCGCGTCGTGCGGACGGCGTGGGTCAGAGCGGGATGTTCCCGTGGGCGCCGCGGCGGACACCCTTGGCGGCAATGTCGTCGGCGATGGCGCGGGCGATGGCGGACCGGGTGAGGGCGGGGTCGACCACCTCGTCGACGACGCCGATCTCCACCGCCTTCTCGACGCCACCGGCGATCAACTCGTGCTCCGCCGCCAGCTCTGCCTCGACCTGGGGGCGCAGGTCGGGTGCGACCTCCGCCAGCTTGCGGCGGTGGAGGATCCGGATGGCAGCGACCGACCCCATCACGGCCACCTCGGCGCCCGGCCAGGCGAACACCTTGGTCGCACCGAGCGAGCGTGAGTTCATGGCGACGTAGGCGCCGCCATAGGTCTTGCGGGTCACCAGACTGACACGAGGCACGACGCACTCGCCGAAGGCGTGGAGCAGCTTGGCACCCCGCCTGACCACCCCGTCCCACTCCTGGCCGACGCCCGGGAGATAGCCGGGCACGTCGATCAGCACGATCAGGGGGATGCCGAAGGCGTCGCACATCCGCACGAAGCGGGAGGCCTTCTCGGCCGAGGCTGAGTCGAGGCAGCCACCGAGGCGGAGCGGGTTGTTGGCCACGACCCCCACGGTCCGGCCCCCGAACCGGCCCAACGCCGTGACGATGTTGGGCGCCCACCGCTGGTGGAGCTCCTGCATGGTGTCGTCGTCCAGGACGGCTTCGACGAGCGGGTGGACGTCGTAGGCCCGCTTGGGAGAGTCGGGGAGCGACGCGGCCAGGTCACGGTCCTCGACCGCGGCGACCTCGAGCGTGCCCGGGGCGCCCAGCAGGTGGCCCACCGCCCGTGCGCGGGCCAGCGCCTCGGGCTCGGACTCGGTCAGGATGTGGACCACCCCCGAGCGCCGCCCGTGTGGCTCGGGACCACCGAGCCGAAGCATGTCGACGTCCTCGCCGGTCACGGAGCGGACGACGTCGGGGCCGGTGACGAAGATGCGGCCGTCGGGGCCCAGGATCACCACATCGGTCAGCGCCGGACCATAGGCCGCACCGCCCGCCGCAGGGCCGAGGACGACCGAGATCTGCGGAATCTTGCCGGAGGCCTGCGTCATCACCTGGAAGACGCGCCCCACCGCGTGCAGCGACAGCACCCCCTCCGCGAGCCGCGCCCCGCCGGAGTGCCAGAGCCCGATGATCGGGACGGCGTCGGTGAGGGCGCGGTGGTAGGCGGAGACGATGACGTGACAGCCCTGGTCGCCCATGGCGCCGCCCATGACGGTCGCGTCGGTGGCGAAGGCGACGACCGGGGCCCCCTGGACCCGGCCGGTCACCGCGAGGACGCCGGACTCGTCGTCGGGGCTGATCAGCTCGAGCGAGCCCTCGTCGAGCAGGGCGCCGAGCCGGTGGAGCGGGTGTCGCGGGTCGTCCTGGCGCGGCGGCTTGGGGACTCGCGGGGCGGGGACCTCGGCGGCCGTCGACGCGGCCGCGACGGGCCCTGCCTGGACGGCCGTCATCAGACGCTCCTGAACGCGAGGGCCACGTTGTGGCCGCCGAACCCGAAGGAGTTGTTGAGTCCGGCGATGTCACCCGAAGGGAGATCACGCCGCTTGTCGGCAAGATCGAGCCCGACGTCCTCGGGGTCCTCGAGGTTGATCGTCGGCGGGACCGTCCGGTCCCGCAGCGCCAGGATGGTGGCCACGGACTCCAGAGCGCCGGCGGCGCCGAGGAGATGGCCGGTCATCGACTTGGTCGAGGTCACCACGACGCGACCGGCGGCCTCCTCGCCGAGGGCGGTGCGGATGGCCAGCGCCTCGGCGAGGTCACCTTGCGGCGTGGACGTGGCGTGGGCGTTGATGTGGACGATGTCGGCGGGCGTGAGGTCGGCCTCGGCGAGGGCCATCCGCATGGCCCGCGTCGCTCCCATCCCCGACGGGTCCGGCTGCGCGATGTCGTGGGAGTCGGCGGTGATGCCCGCTCCAGCGGCCTCGGCATAGACGCGGGCGCCGCGGGCGGCCGCGTGCTCGGCGGACTCCAGGACCACCGCGGCCGAGCCCTCGCCGAGGACGAAGCCGTCGCGGCCCTTGTCCCAGGGGCGGGACGCAGCGGCCGGGTCGTCGTTGCGCTTGGACAGCGCCATCATCTGACTGAAGGCGGCCATCGGGAGCGGGTGGACCGCGGCCTCGGTGCCGCCGCACACCACGACATCGGCGCGACCGAGCCGGATCATGTCGATCCCGAGGGCGATGGCCTCGTTGCCGGAGGCGCAGGCCGACACGGGCGTGTGGACACCGGCCTTGGCGCCGATCGCGAGCCCGATGTTGGCGGCGGGGGAGTTGGGCATGAGCATCGGGATCGCCAGCGGCGACACGCGGCGGGGACCCTTCTCGTTGAGCGCGTCGTAGTTGCTGAGCAGGGTCTGCACCCCGCCGATCCCGGACGCCATCGCGACGCCGAGGCGCTCGGGGTCGACCCCACCGTCGGCAAGCCCGGAGTCGGCCCAGGCCTCGAGGCCGGCAACCAGGGCGAGCTGTCCGGAGCGGTCGAGGCGGCGTGCCTTGACGCGGTCGAGGACCTCGGTCGGGTCGACGGCGACGACAGCAGCGATACGCGCGGAAAGCTGCTCGGCCCAGTCCTCGGTCAGGGCGGACACGCCCGAGCGGCCCTCGAGGAGGGCGGCCCACGTGGAGGCGACATCGCCTCCGACGGGCGAGGTGGCGCCCAGGCCGGTGACGACGACTCGCTTGGTGCTCATGCACACGTCCTTCGGGTGGGAGGGATGGGGACCGGTGGGACCGGTGGCGGCGGGTCCCGGTCGGAGCGCCCCGCGGGGGGTGCTCCGACCGGGCCGAAGCCGCAGGTGGGCTGGTCAGCCCTGAGCGCGCTCGATGAACGCGACGGCGTCACCGACGGTCTTGAGGTTCTTGACCTCGTCGTCGGGGATGGAGACGCCGAACTTCTCCTCACAGGCGACGACGACCTCGACCATGGAGAGCGAGTCGACGTCGAGGTCGTCCACGAACGACTTGTCGAGCTGGACGTCGTCGGCGTCGATCCCGGCGACCTCATTGACGATCTCGGCGAGGTCGGCGCGGATCTCTTCGGTGGTGGCCATAGCGGCTTCCTTCACTTTCTGGAGGGTAGGACGTTGGTTGGTTGGTCAGGGGATGATGACGACCTGGGCCGCATAGGCCAGGCCGGCACCGAAGGCGATGAACAACGCCGTATCACCGCTCTTCGCCTCACCCTCGGAGTACATCCGGTCGAGGGCGAGGGGGATCGAGGCCGCCGAGGTGTTGCCCTGCTCGGCGATGTCGCGGGCGATCTTGACCCGCTCGGGGAGCTTCATGGCCTTGGCCATGGCGTCCGTGATGCGCATGTTGGCCTGGTGTGGCACGAAGATGTCGAGGTCGTCGACGGTGATGCCCGCCCGGTCGAGGGCCTCCTGGGCCACCTTGGCCATCGCGAAGACGGCCCACCGGAACACCGGGTTGCCTTGCATCACCAGGTGGGGCATGAGCCCGGAGCCCGGGGTTTCTGGAGAGCCGACGACGTCTCGCCAGTCCTCCTTCTGCCGGATGAGGTCGAACTGCTCCCCGTCGGAGCCCCAGACCACCGGCCCGATCGCGGGGACGTCGCTCGGGCCGACGACGGCGGCGCCCGCGCCATCGGCGAAGATGAACGCCGTGCCACGGTCATAGACGTCGGTGAGGTCGGAGAGTCGCTCGACCCCGATGACGAGCACGTGGCGGGCGCTGCCGCCGCGCACCATGTCGGCGGCCATCGAGATGCCGTAGGTGAAGCCCGCGCAGGCCGCGGAGATGTCGAAGGCAGCCGCCTGGTTGGTCCCGAGCTCATGGGCGATCGCGGTGGACACGGCCGGGGTCTGCAGCAGGTGGCTGACCGTGGCCACGATGACGCAGTCGATCTGCTCGGCCGTCATGCCACTGTGCTCGAGCGCCTGCCGCGCCGCGGCGACCGACATGAGCTGCACGGTCTCCTCGGGCGTGGCCCAGCGGCGCTGCTTGATCCCGGATCGCTGCTGGATCCACTCGTCACTGGACTCGATCGCGTCGACCACCTCGGAGTTGGGGATGACCAGTGAGGGTCGGTAGGCCCCGATCCCCAGGATGCGGGCGTGCTGGGCGCCTTGCTGGTGGATGTTGATCGTCATGAGGCCGTTCCCTCCGGGTGAAGCCGGACCAGGGGTTGGCCCGGGGAGACCAGGTCGCCGTCCTCGACGAGCCACTCGACGACCTGGCCGCCATGAGGGGCGTGGACGTCGGTGCGGTCGCGCAGACTCGCCACCGCGCCGATGACGGCGCCGGGTGCGAGCAGGCTCGCGTCGCGCGCGGCCTCGTCGACGTGGAAGGTGCCCTTGGCCGGGGAGACCACCATCCGCCAGGTCGGCGTGGTGTCGATGACGGAGGGCTCGCCGTGCTTCTCGACGAACGCGCGAGCGTCGTCGAGCTGATCGGGGGTCTTGAGCGCGAACGTCTCGACCCCCTTCATCGCGCGCTTTGCGATGCCGGTCAGGGTGCCGGCGGGGGGCATCTCCAACAGGCCCGTCACCCCGAGGTCGAGCATCGTCTCCATGCACAGGTCCCAGCGGACCGGGCTGGCGATCTGGCCCACGATGCGGCTCAGCAGGTCGACGCCGTGGTGGACGACCTGACCGTCCCGGTTGGAGATCACGGGGGTGCGGGGGTCGTGGGTCGACACCGAGCGCGCCAGCCGCTCGAGGTGGCCGACGGCGGGCGCCATGTGGGCGGTGTGGAACGCGCCCGCGACGCTCAGCGGCACGAGTCGAGCCTTGGCGGGCGGGTCGTCGGCCAGGGCCGTGAGCTGGTCGAGGGTGCCGGCGGCGACCACCTGACCCGGGCCGTTGTCGTTGGCGGGGGTGACGCCGTGGCGCGCCAAGGTGGCGAGCACCTCGTCGCGGTCGCCACCCAGCACGGCGGTCATGCCGGTGGGGGTGCGGGCGGCGGCGTCGGCCATCGCCTTGCCGCGCTCGCGCACCAGGACCATGGCCTGCTCGGCGGTGATCGCTCGGGCGCCGGCAGCGGCGGCGAGCTCACCCACGCTGTGGCCCGCGACGGCGCCGATCTTGGAGAAGGCGTCGGCGGGGTGGGGGAACAGCCCGAGCGCGGCGACGAGCGGGGTCGCGACCAGCAGCGGCTGGGCGATCTGCGTGTCGCGGATGGTGTCGGCGTCGGCCTCGGTGCCGTAGTGGGCCAGGTCGAGCCCGGCAACGGTGGAGAGCCACTCGAGACGGGAGGCGAAGACGGGGTCCTCGAGCCAGGGGGTCAAGAAGCCGGGAGTCTGGGCGCCCTGCCCGGGCGCGACGATCACGAGCACACCCCCACTCTGCCGGGTGAGGCTGCCCTGACTCGCCATCGAGACGCACGAAACTCGCCCCGGAATCTTTGTCGGGTTCCTACAACTCCTGGTCGGCGCCGCGTCCGGACTGGCGACCCAGCACGAGGGCGATCTGGAGGGTGAAGGCACCGCGGGGGTCCGTGGGGGTCAGTCCGGTCAGGTCGGCCACCTGGCGGAGCCGGTAGCGCACCGTGTTCGGGTGCACGAACAGCGCGCGGCCGGCGGCCTCGATGCTCGTCCCGCGATCGAAGTAGGCAGTCAGGGTCTCGACCAGGGCGCTGCGGGCGCGCAGCAGCGGCAAGAACACCTGGTCCACCAGGTGGCGGCGGGCGTGGCCGTCGCCCGCGAGGGCGCGCTCGGGCAGCAGCTCCTCGCTGCGCACGGGACGCGGTGCCCCGGGCCAGCCGGCGGCCGCACGATGGGCCGCCAGGGCCGACCGGGCGGACAGGTGGGCGTGCGCGAGGTCCTCGGTCACCGGTCCGACCACCACGGGTCCGGGACCGAAGTGGTCGGCCACCGCCTGCGCTGCGTGGAGGGGGTCGGCCACCGACCCGACGACGACGACGAGTCGTTCGCCCTGGATCGCGCAGAGGGCATCCATGCCCTGCGTGCGGCAGGCGCGGCGTACCTCCTCGAACACGTCGGATGCCGCGCGTTGTATGGGGGTCGCGCCCAACACGACCGCCACGTCGCCGGGGGAGGACCAGCCGAGCGCCGATGCGCGCGACACGACGCTCTCGTCGGTCTCCGACCGCAGGACGGCGTCCACGACGAGGGCCTCCAACCGCGCATCCCAGGCGCCCCGCGACTCCGCCGCTCGGGCATAGACCTCCGCGGTGGCGAAGGCGACCTCACGGCCGTACCAGGACACGGCCCGGTGCACGTCGGGAGCGTCGAGCGGGTCGACGAACTCGTCGATGCTGTGCTCGGTGACGTCCAGGGACAGCCGGATGAGGTCCACGGTCTGTTGCAGCGTGATGACGCGCGTCAGCGCACGTGGGGCGGCTCCGAACACCGTGGTCGCGATCGCGGAGCCTTCGGGGGCGCCTGACTCGTGGAGGTACCAGTCGATGAAGTTCTTGATGCCCGCCTGGACGATCAGGCCGACCCAGGAACGCTCCTCGGCGGAGAGGTCCCGAAACCAGGACATGTCGTGCTGCATGCGGGTGATGGCGTTGGTGCTGAGGGAGCCGACAGCCCGCTGCAGCGCCATCGCCGCGCGCTCGCGCGAGGGGGGAACGGCGTCGACAGACACAGTGGGAAGGCTACAAGCGCCGACCCTCCTGTCGGAACGGTCGTCCGTCTGGTTGACTGTCTCCCCATCCCCACCCCTGTGGTGATCACGGCGGGGTGACGTGACCGCACGGAGGTGACCAGATGGCCGGCCCCCGGACCCGCCTGCGCTTCCTGACCGTGCACGGTCACCGCCGGGCGTTCCTCACCGCCGGCTCGGGACCCGCCCTCCTGCTGCTGCACGGGCTCGGCTGTGACCACCACACCTGGGACCCGGTCGTGGCGTCGCTGGCGCGTCGCTACACCGTGATCGCACCCGACCTGCTCGGCCACGGCGCCTCGGACAAGCCTCGCGCCGACTACAGCGTCGGCGGCTATGCCAACGCGATGCGCGACCTGCTGGCGCTGCTGGACGTCGAACGCGTCACCGTCGTGGGGCACAGCCTCGGCGGCGGCGTGGCGATGCAGTTCGCCTACCAGTTCCCCGAGCTGGTCGAGCGCCTCGTGCTCGTGGCCCCAGGCGGGTTCGGGCCCGAAGTCACCCCGGCCATCCGGCTCGTGACGACGCCCGGCTTCCACCAGGTCGCGGGTCTGCTCATGCTGCCGGGGCTCCGGCACGTGGGGGTGCTAGGACTGCGGGCCCTGGCGCGAACGGGGCTGCCCCACACGCGCGACCTGAACGAGGTGGCCACCATCGTCGACGACATGCGCGATCCGCATGCCCGGGCCGCGCTGCGCCACGTCGCACGCGCCGTCGTCGACTGGCGCGGCCAGGTCATCACGACCAGCGACCGCGCCTATCTCACCGACGACATCCCCATGTGTGTGATCTGGGGTGAGGACGACGAGGTCATCCCCGCCTCCCATGCCGAGACGGCCCAGACCCTGGCACCGCACGCCACGGTGGCGATGGTGCCCAACGCCGGCCACTTCCCGCACCGCGACCACCCACAGCGGTTCGTCAAGATCCTCAACGACTTCGTGCGCAGCCACCCGGCTGCCAGGTTCGACCGCGAGCAGTGGCGCGCCCACCTGCGCAGAGGCGGCCCGACCCGCCTGCAGCACGCCGAGGCCGGCGAGGCCCCGGTCCCGCCGATCGGTCACGCGAGCACGGCCTGACGCCATGCGCTGGACCGACGTGCGCAGCGTGATGGACGCCCTGACGGAGCGGGGTGTGACGTTCTGGGTCGCGGGTGGTTGGGGCATCGCGGCGCTCGTCGGCCGGCAGACCCGGGAGCACCGCGACCTCGACCTGCTGGTGGATGCGGCCGACCTGGACGCCTGCCTCGCGGTGCTGGCCGACGCCGGCTATCTGCCTGATACCGATGAGCTTCCCGTCCGCATCGAGCTCGCCGCCGGGGCCGGCCGGCGGGTGGACATCCACCCGGTCGTTCTCGACGATGCGGGCCATGGAGTGCAGGCGGGTCCGGCCGGGTCGTCGTACGACTATCCGGCGCAGGCATTCACCCTGGGGCACATCCGCGACAGGGACGTGCCGTGCCTGACCGCCGCCCACCAACGGCTGGTGCACGACGGCTACCCGCACCGCGAGCAGGACCGACACGACCTGGCCCAGCTGGCCCGGATCGCGCCATAGGCCACCCTCCGCCGCCCGGTGGCCCGAGCAGCGGTGTCGGGGCTTGCCTCAGGCGTCGCCGCCCTCCTGCATCACGCCCCGGACCGCGGTCGGGTCGTCGATGCGGTATTGGGCGAACGCCTTGGCCACCACCTCGGTCGGGACCGATCCGGCGTCGGCCAGGGCCTGGAGCGCCTGGACGACCACCGACTCGGCATCGACGTGGAAGAAGCGGCGGGCGGCGGCGCGGGTGTCGGCGAAGCCATAGCCATCGGTGCCCAGGACCCGGTAGTCGCGGGGGACCCAGCGTGCGATCTGGAGCGGTACGGCGGCCATGAAGTCCGACACCGCGACGACCGGACCCTCCACCTGCCGCAGCTTGGTGCTGACATAGGGGGTGCGGTGGGGCTGGTCGGGGTGCAGGAGGTTCCACTCCTCGGTCTCGATCGCGTCGCGAGCCAGTTCGTTCCACGACGTCACCGACCAGATGTCGGCGGCTACGCCCCACTCGTCGGCGAGCAGCTGCTGCGCCTTCTGGATCCAGGGGAACCCGACACCGCTCGCCAGCAGCTGGATGCGCGGCGCCTCGGCGGGCAGTCCCTCCGGCGGGACCGCGACGTGGTAGATCCCCTTGAGCAGGCCCTCGACATCGAGGTCCTCCGGCTCGGCCGGCTGCTCCACGGGCTCGTTGTAGACCGTCAGGTAGTAGACGAGGTCCTCGCCGTGAGGGTGGGCGTCCGAGGAGCCGTACATGCGGCGCAGGCCGTCCTGGACGATGTGGGAGACCTCGTAGGCCAACGCGGGGTCGTAGTGCACGACGCCCGGGTTGGTCGCCGCGAGCAGCGGCGAGTGCCCATCGGCGTGCTGGAGGCCCTCTCCGGTGAGCGTGGTGCGGCCGGCGGTCGCGCCGATCAGGAAGCCCCGGGCGAGCTGGTCGGTCATCGCCCAGATCGAGTCGCCGGTCCGCTGGAACCCGAACATCGAGTAGAAGATGTAGACGGGGATCATCGGTTCGCCGTGCGTGGCATAGGCCGAGCCGGCGGCGGTGGCCGACGCCAGCGACCCGGCCTCCGAGATGCCCTCGTGGAGGAGCTGGCCCTGTGGCGACTCCTTCCAGGCCAGCAGCAGCTTGCGGTCAACGGACTCATAGGTCTGGCCCGCCGGGTTGTAGATCTTGGCGGTCGAGAACATGGAGTCCATGCCGAAGGTGCGGAACTCGTCGGGTGCGATCGGCACGATCCGGTGGCCGATCTCCGGGTCCTTCATCAGGTCCTTGAGCAGGCGCACGAACGCCATCGTGGAGGCGATCTTCTGCTTGCCGGAACCCTTCTTGAGCTCGCTGTAGACGCCGTCGCCGGGGAGCTTGAGCGGCCGCGGGTTGACGCGACGCTCGGGGACCGGGCCACCGAGCTCGCGGCGGCGCTCGCGGAGGTACTCGAGCACGTCGCTCGGCTCGCCCGGGTGATAGAACGGCGCCGAGCCGTCGGCCTCGTAGGCATCGTCGATCGCCTTGTCCGAGATCGGCAGGTGCAGCCGGTCGCGGAACTGCTTGAGGGCGTTGGTGTTGAGCTTCTTCATCTGGTGGGTGGCGTTCTTGGCCTCGAGCGCCTCGATCGTCCACCCCTTGACGGTCTGCGCCAGGATCACCGTCGGCTGGCCGACGTGCTGGGCCGCTGCCTGGAACGCGGCGTAGACCTTGCGGTAGTCGTGGCCACCGCGCGGCAGGTTCTCGATCTGCTCGTCGGTGAGGTGCTCGACCATCTGGCGCAGCCGCGCGTCGCCACCGAAGAAGTGGTCGCGGATATAGGCCCCCGACTCGACCGAATAGGTCTGGAACTGGCCGTCCGGGGTGTTGTTCATCCGGTTGACCAGCACACCGTCGACATCGCGAGCGAGCAGGTCGTCCCACTCACGGCCCCAGACGACCTTGATGACGTTCCATCCGGCTCCGCGGAAGAACGCCTCGAGCTCCTGGATCACCTTGCCGTTGCCACGCACCGGACCGTCGAGCTGCTGGAGGTTGCAGTTGACGATGAAGGTGAGGTTGTCGAGCTCCTCACGGGCGGCCAGGCCGATGGCGCCGAGCGACTCGGGCTCGCCCATCTCGCCGTCGCCCAGGAACGCCCACACGCGCTGCTGCGAGGTGTCCTTGATGCCGCGGTTGTGGAGGTAGCGGTTGAACCGCGCCTGATAGATCGAGTTCAGTGCCGTCAGGCCCATCGACACCGTGGGGAACTCCCAGAAGTCCGGCATGAGCCGCGGATGGGGGTAGGACGACAGGCCCTTGCCGGGGCCGTGCTGGACCTCTTGCCGGAAGTGGCCGAGCTGCTCGGCCGTCAGCCGCTTCATCAGATAGGCGCGGGCATAGATGCCGGGAGCGGCGTGGCCCTGCACATAGACCTGGTCGCCGCCCCCGGGGTGGCCCTTGCCGCGGAAGAAGTGGTTGTAGCCGACCTCGTAGAGCGACGCCGCCGACTGGTAGGTGGCGATGTGACCGCCGACCTCGAGGCCCTTGCGATTGGCCGAGGAGACCATCACGGCGGCGTTCCACCGGATCAGCCGGCGGATCCGCCGCTCCATGTCCTCATCGCCGGGGAACCACGGCTCGCGCTCCGGCGGGATGGTGTTGATGAAGTCGGTGCTGCGCAGGTCGGGAACGCCGACCTGGTGCTCGCGGGCCCGCTGCAGCAGTCGCAGCATGACGTAGCGCGCCCGCTGTCGGCCTCGGTCGTCGACCATCGCGTCGAACGAGTCGAGCCATTCCTGGGTCTCGTCGGGATCGATGTCGGGGAGCTGGGTGGGCAGCCCCATGTGGATCACGGACCGGCCAGGGCTGTGGTGGGATGCACTGTGGTTGGTCACCCGGCCATCGTCCCACGGCGTTCCGCAGTGCCCAATCCTGTGTGCTTCCGGCGGACGTCGGGCCGTGAAGCGGCGCGACGTGGTTCGCTTCGCGGCCGGGCAGTCTGTCGGCCCTGCGCTATGGCCGTGCTGTGGACACTCTTGCCACGGGGCCGGGTTCTCCGGTGGACTTGTCCCCGTCGGGCACGCCGTGGGGCGTGCCAGCGTCACTGGGAGGTGTCACGGTGAGTGCCACGGTAGGGGGCAGTTCCGCGCAGGCGAGCGGGACCGGTCCCGACGGGCAGGTCGGCCCCGTGGCCCGGATGGGCCTGTCCCCGGGCATGGTGGTGCAGGAGCTCGGGTGGGACGACGACACCGACGACGACCTTCGGGCGGCCATCGAGGACGCCATCGACGCCGACATGGTCGACGGCGACTACGGCAACGTGGTGGAGGCGGTCATCTTGTGGTGGCGTGCCGACGACGGCGACCTGGTCGACGGACTCGTGGACGCCCTGACCGACCTCGTCGGAGGGGGCGCCATCTGGCTGCTCACCCCCAAGGTCGGACGACCCAGCGCGATCGAGGCGGCCGACGTGGCGGAAGCGGCCCAGATCGCCGGGCTGGCCCAGACGACGACGGCGCCGGTCAGCAAGGACTGGAGTGCCACCAGACTCGTCGCACCCAAGACCCCTGGGTAGGCCGCCGGTCACCCCGGTGACCCTGCTCGGGCGGACGCTGTCCGCCGGCGTGGCGGCCAAGGTCCTGGCAGGCGCGGGGCTGGTGCGTCCCTACGCGCCGTGGACGGCGGCCTCGCTGACACGGACCCTGCTGCGGTGGGGGACGGGCCCTGCCGGTGGGTTCGCCTGTCTGGCGATCCGCTCTCCTGGGCGGGTGGGGCTCGTCGACGAGCTCGGAGCGCTCACCTTCGCCGACCTCCACGCCCGCAGCAACGCGCTGGCTCACGCCTTGGCCGACCGCGGCGTCGTCGCCGGTGACCGTGTCGCGGTGCTGTGCCGCAACCATCGCGGTTTCGTGGACGCGACCGTCGCGGCCGCCAAGCTCGGGGCTGACATCCTCTACCTCAACACCGCCTTCGCCGCGCCACAGCTGGTCGAGGTGCTCGAGCGTGAGAAGCCCCGGGTCCTGGTGTACGACGAGGAGTTCGCGGCCCTGGTCTCCGGTGCCACGGTCGACCAGCTGCTGGTGGCGTGGCGTGAGACCGGGGACGCCGACGGCCTCGCCGCGGTGGCAGCGGGCCAGCCGACGACCGACCTGGAGCCACCGCCGACGGCCTCGCGGCTGGTGATCCTGACCTCGGGGACCACCGGCCAGGCTCGCGGGGCGGCCCGCAGCGACATCGGCATCGAGGCAGCCGTGGCCCTCCTCGACCGGATCCCCCTGCGGGCCCGGGGCTCGACCCACATCGCGGCACCGCTGTTCCACACCTGGGGCTTCGCCCACCTGGCCCTCGGCATGCTCCTCGAGACCACGGTGGTCCTCCGCCGCCATTTCGAGCCGGTCGCCTGTCTCGACGTCACCGCCGAGCACCGATGTGACGGGCTGGCCGTGGTGCCGGTGATGTTGCAGCGGATCTTGACGTTGCCGGAGGGCGAGCTCGCCCGGCACGACCTCAGCCGCCTGCGCGTGGTCGCGTCGTCAGGCTCGGCCCTCCCCGGAGACCTGGCCACGCGCTGGATGGACCGATTCGGCGACAACCTCTACAACGTCTATGGCTCCACCGAGGTCGCCTATGCCAGCGTGGCCCGTCCCGACGACCTCCGTGCGGCCCCGACCTCGGCGGGGCGGCCGCCGTACGGCACCACGGTCCGCATCCTGGACGACGCGGGGCAGCAGGTTGCTGCGGGGGAGTCGGGGCGGATCTTCGTCGGCAACCGGACCCTCTTCGACGGCTATACCGGGGGCGGCTCCAAGGAGGTCGTCGACGGCCTGATGGCCACCGGTGACGTGGGCCGCTTCGACTCCCACGGGCGGCTCGAGGTCGAGGGACGCGACGACGAGATGATCGTCTCCGGTGGGGAGAACGTCTTCCCGAGCGTGGTCGAGCACTGCCTGGCCACCCATCCCGGGGTTCTCGAGGTGAGTGTCGTGGGGATCCCGGATGCTTCCTTCGGGCAGCGGCTTCGCGCGTTCGTCGTGCGTGCTGACCCGGCGCTCACCCCGGAGGTGTTGATCGACTGGGCTCGCCAGCGGTTGGCCCGGTTCGAGGTCCCCCGCGACGTGGTGCTCGTGGACGAGCTGCCACGCAATGCCACCGGGAAGGTGCTCAAACGTGACCTCCCCCGCGGGCCCTGACCGGACCTTTGGCAGGATGCAGCCATGACGGGGATCGTGATCGGTGGGCCGGCGCCCGACTTCAGCCTGCGGGACCAGTTCGGACAGACCATCACACTGTCGGACTTCCGCGGCGCGAAGGCGGTCGCCATCCTGTTCTATCCCTACGCGTTCTCCGGGGTCTGCACCGGCGAGATGTCGGGCATCCGCGACCGGCTCGACGAGTTCATCACCTTCGACACCGAGGTGGTCGCCGTGTCGTGCGACCCGGTCTATGCCCTGCGCGCGTTCGCTGACAGCGACGGCCTCAACTTCTCGCTGCTGTCGGACTTCTGGCCGCACGGCGCCGTGGCTTCCGCCTTCGACGTCTTCGACGCCGACAAGGGCTGCGCGCGGCGGTCGTCCTATGTCATCGACAAGGAGGGCGTGGTCCGCTGGTCGGTCCACAACGCGATGCCCGACGGTCGTGACCTGGACGAGCACCTGCGCCAGCTGCGGGCGCTGGCCTAGACCGAGCAGGGCTTTTTCGCTGAGTTCGGCGAAAAGGCTGGTCTCGCGGGCGACGTCGGGCTAGTGTTGTCATCGTTGAACCGCTGGTGACCCGAGACGCCAGCGGTTCAACTCATTTCGGCGAGCCGACGCGCCGGCCCCGCGAGTCCGGAACCGCCGTCGGGACCAATCCGTAGACCATTTCCGGCGCCATGCGCTCGCCGGGGTTGACGTTGTTGCGTCTTTTGTCAATTCCCGGCGATTTTGCCGTCGATCCCCTTGATGTCCGGGCGATCTCGTGTACGGTTTTTCTTGTTGAACCGCTGGTGACCCGAGACGCCAGCGGTTCAACTCATTTCGGCATCCCGCGGTGAGATGTCCCGTCGCGCCGACCGTCCCGGCAGCCCGGATCGACCTCGGGTTGGGTCCGTGCCGACCACCTGCCGTAGTCTGTGCCCGCTTCTGGGGCGTATAGCTCAGCGGTAGAGCACTGGTCTTACAAACCAGCGGTCACAGGTTCGATCCCTGTTGCGCCCACCCACGGCTGCCCTTCCGTGACGCCCGATCTACCTCTCAGGTCGCCACGCCTCTCTCAACCGGGGTCGACCGGTGTCGTCACGTCGGCGGACAGGCCGGCTCCCTGGTCGGCGTGGTCCGCGGGGGTGGTTCGTCGACCACCGCGCTGGGCCGCGGCGCCCGCGAGCACCACGAGCAGGATCCCCACGAGCTGGAGCCCGGAGGGGCGCTGGTGGAGCACGATGAGGCCGAGCACGAGGGCGATCGCCGGCTCGAGGGCCATGAGGGTGCCGAAGGCTGCCATCGTCATGTGGCGGATGGCGATCAGCTCGAAGGCATAGGGCAGCACGGGGAGCAGGAGTGCCAGCCCCATCCCTGCGGCGACGACGTTCCAGGTCAGCTGTCCCCACGCTTGTGGGATCCCGAAGGCGGCCGCGGCGGCCGCCGCGATGGGCACCGTGAGAGAGAGCCCCGACAGTCCGCCGAACCGGTCGCCGACGTGGCGGGTCAGCACGATGTAGCCCGCCCACCCGACCGCGGCGGCGCCCGCGAAGACAAGGCCCGCGGGCTGGATCTCGCCGTGCCACGGTTCGGTCAGCAGCAGCACGCCCGCCAGTGCCATGACGGGCCACAGCAGCGTGGTCAGGCGGTGGCTTCGGAGCGAGGCCACGGTCAGCGGGCCGAGGAACTCGATCGCGACCGCGGTCCCGAGCGGGATGCGCTCGATCGCCGCCAAGAAGGCGATGGTGACCAGGCCGCTGGTCAGTCCCAGACCCACGAGACCCGGGAGGTCGGAGGCGCGGATCGATCGGAGCGGCGGTCGTGACAGAGCGACGAAGACGATGGCGCCGGCGGTGAGCCGCAGCCACGCCGTGCCGGCCGGCCCCACCGTCTGGATGAGGGGGACCGACAGCGCCGATGCCAGCTGTACCGAGAGCATCGCCGCCACAGCCAGCGTCCAGGGAGGGACCCGGAGAACGGGGTGCTCAGACATCGCGGCCCGGTCGAGCTGTGACGCGTGGTTCGAACACGGTCAGCGCGAAGGTGGCGGCGGTGTCCTCGTCGTTGACATAGGCATGGTCGACGTCGCCGGGGAAGCAGACCGCGTCACCGGCCCCCAGTCGGACCCGGTCGGATCCCACGTGCACGACGACGGTGCCCGCGATGACGTGGAGCAGCTCCTGGGTCCCGGGGGAGTGCGTCTCCCCGGCGTGGTGGTCACCGGGGCCCAGCGTCCAGTCCCACAGCTCGACGACGTCGGGCGTGCTGGTGGCGGCGACGAGGTGGGCGCTGCCCCCGGCGTCTCCGCGCCAGAGCACGGGTGCCGTTCCCGCGCGCGTGACGGTGACCGCCTGTCGCTCAGGGGGCTCGACGAGCGAGGGCAGGCCCACTCCCAAGGCACTGCTGAGCCGCAGCAGCGTCCCGACGCTGGGGTTGGTGGCACCCTGTTCGACGTTGACCACCATCCGACGGCTGATGCCGGCCTCGGCGGCGAGTCGGTCCAGCGTCCAACCGCGGGCGGCACGTTCCTGGCGCACGCGATCTCCGATGGCGGTCGCCAGTGCGGTCGTGTCGTCATCCATGAGTGCAGAATAGTGCACTCACAGTGCATTGGATGGGACGGCTCAGGAGCCCGTCTGCTCCGCAGTGCTCGAGGTGGACGCCGAGACCCGGCGCAAGGACTCACCGGGGCGGATGCCGTAGATGTCGGAGTACTCCGCGGCGAACCGCCCGGCGTTGTAGAACCCATAACGAGCGGCCACCGATCCCACCGTGATCCCGTCGCCGGGATGGGCGTCGGTGAGCTCCCGATGCGCGCACGCGAGCCGCAGCCGGCGGTAGAACGCCATGGGGGTGGCGTCGAGGTGTCGTCGGAAGGCGTACTGGAGGGCCCGCAGCGAGGTGGCCGACTGGGCGGCCAGTCGGTCGCTGTCGACGCTGCCGTCGAGGTGGAGCGCCAGGTAGGCGATCGACCGCCGGACCGTCCGTGGCAGCTGCGACCAGGGTGGCAGCGGTGCCAGGACCTCCGACAGCGCCGCTGACGTCACCGGCGACAGCAGGGCAGACAGATCTGCGGAGGAGGGATAGGGGCGAGACCGTGTCGTCCCGTCATTCATTGGATAGCCCCCGGGGGCTAGTTATCGCGCGGCCCCTGCTTGACCGCGATGCGCGTGGCACCGTCTGTCCATCTTAGGGAGACCTCTCCCATCTTTTCGGTCGCGGGGCGACGAGTCGCGGTCGTCTCTGCGCTTTTCGGCTGCCCCGGCTTTATTCCCGGACCGTCCAGGTCAAGGATGCAGCCTGATGCGCCGTTCAGGTGACGACCGCTGGACGTAGGAAGGACTGTTGGCGATGGAACGCCGGACGGAGCTCGCGGCTCGGTTCGCAGGGCTGAGCCAGAGCCTCTTGGGTAGCCGGGCGGCGCCGGTCAGCTTCGAGCTCGTTGCCCGTCGCGCCGTCGAAGTGGTCCCAGGGTGCAACTGGGCCAGCATCACGCTGCTCCGACGTGGTCATGGGGCGTCAAGCGTGGCGTCCACGGGGACGGTTCCCACGCAGCTCGATGAGCTGCAGGTCCAGCTCGGCGAAGGTCCCAGCCTCGACGCGGCCCGCGACCGGGCCGAGTGTGTCTCCCCGGATCTGACCGCCGAGTCGCGCTGGCCGGCCTGGTCACCCGAAGCGCGAAGACTCGGGATCGGGTCGGTCGTGAGCGTGCCGCTCCACACCGACAAGGAGATCCTCGGAGCCCTGAACCTGTATGCCACCGGTGCCGGTGTCTTCGACACCGGTGCGCTCGACATCGCCGCGATCTATGCGATCCACGCGTTGAGCGAACTGGAGCAGGCCAAGCTCGTCTCCGGCCTCAAGTCGGCCATGCAGTCGCGGCACATCATCGGGATCGCCCAAGGCGTGCTGGCCGTCCGCTACGGCATCGCCTACGACACCGCGTTCGAGGTGCTTCGTCGCCTCTCCAACGAGCTCAACATCAAGCTTCGCGATCTCGCCCAGCAGGTGGCCGATCAGCGCGGCCTGCCGGACAGCACCCACAGCGAACCTCCCGTCCCCCCTGTCTGACCGCCGGCTGGCGTGACCTCCTCGCTTGCTGGCTGTCGCCCGGCGCAATCTCCGCATGCCGTCGTTCACCCAGGGGCACCTGAGCGCCAACCCCGGGCGCAGCTGCGCGTGCCCGGGTCCAGGTCCGGGCGGTCACGGGGGTCCCCGGCACCGCCCGGACCGGCCAAGGTCAGCTAGGACGTCCAGCCCCGAGGTTCAGCCCAGACGGTGGGCGAGTACGGCGACCTGGCCCAGCGCGATCCCGGCGTCGCTCGGTGGCACTCGCCGATGCACAAGGACCTCGAGTCCGCGCTCGGTGAGGGCGGACCGGCACTCATGGGTGAGCCTGGCGTTCAGGAACACACCGCCGGTCAGCGCCACCGTGCCGACTCCGGTGCGGTCGCGGGCGGCGGCTGCCATCTCGGCCACCAGATCGGCGATGGCCACGTGGAACGACGCTGCGACCGACGCGGGGGAGGCACCCGACAGCAGGTCCTCGGCCATGCCCCGGAGCACGGGTGCCGGGTCGGCCAGCAACCGCGCGTCACCGGTGCCCGGCGCGAGGGAGAAGAAGTAGCGCCGGTCGGCGGCGACGCCACGCGTCAGCGCCTCCAGCTCCATCGCCGCCTGGGCCTCATAGCCGGACCGGTGACAGACGCCGAGCAGCGACGACACGGCGTCGAACAGCCGCCCCATGCTGGAGGTCGGCGCCGTGCGGAAGCCGGTCTCGAGCTGGCGGTCCAGCAGCCGCAGCTCCTCGGGGGTGCACGCGGCCACCGCGGGCAGCCGCGCGTCCCACTCGATGCCGGCCGAGCGCAGGTGCGAGAGCGCCATCCGGCAGGGGTTCTCGACGCCGGCGTCACCGCCCGGGAGCGGCACATAGGCCAGGTGGCCGAGCCGCTCATAGCCGGCGTAGTCGGCGAGCAGGAACTCCCCGCCCCACGAGGCCCCGTCGTCGCCATAGCCGGTGCCGTCGAACGCGACGCCGAGCACGCGCTGCGTCCCGTCGAGGCCGTGCTCGGCCATGGTGGACGCAACGTGGGCGTGGTGGTGCTGGACCAGGGTCAGGCTGCGGGCGCCGGCGTTGTCGCGGGCCCAGCGGTGGGTGCGGTAGCCGGGGTGACGGTCGGCGACGACGTGCTCGGGCGCGACGCCCGTCAGCATCTCCAGGTGCTGCTCGGCGGCCGCGAACGCGGTCTGGGTGGCGAGGTCGTCCATGTCGCCGACGTGGGCCGACAGCCAGGCGAGCCGTCCCTCGGCCAGGCAGAAGGTGTTCTTGAGATCGCCGCCGACCGCCAGGACCGGCGGAGCCTCGAACGGCAGGTCGATGGGCAGCGGCGCATAGCCGCGTGAGCGGCGTACGGGCAGCTCGACCTCATCGACCACGCGGACGACCGAGTCGTCGCAGGGGACGTGGATCCGCCGGTCATGGGTCAGCCACGCGTCGGCGAGTCCCGCCAGCCGCTGAACCGCGTCGTGGTCGTCGGTCACGATCGGCTCGCCCGCCAGGTTGCCACTGGTCAGCACCAGCGCCGTCAGGCCGTCTTCGTCATCAGGGAGCCCGAACAGCAGCTGGTGCAACGGTGTGTAGGGCAGCATCAGCCCGGTCTCACCGAGCCTCGGTGCGACCGACGGGGCCAGCGGAAGCCGGCTGCCGTCACGCCGGTCCGCCACCAGCACGATCGGCCGGTGGTGGCCCGTCAACAGGGCCGACTCGGCGGGGGTCAGCTCCGCGACCAGGCGTGCCGCGTCGAGGTCGCGCACCATCACCGCGAACGGCTTGTCACCTCGCTGCTTGCGCGCACGCAGGGTCGCCACGGCCGTCTCGTCGGTGGCGTCACAGGCCAGGTGGTAGCCGCCGATGCCCTTGATCGCGACGATCGCGCCCTCCCGGAGCAGCCGTCGTACGGCGGCCACGGCGTCGTCGTCCGACGCCGCCGGGTCGGGCGTCCCGACGAGCCGGAGCCGCGGTCCGCAGTCGGGACAGCTGACCGGTTGGGCGTGGAAGCGGCGGTCACCGGGGTCGGCGTACTCGGCGGCGCAGGCCGGGCACATCGGGAAGTCCGCCATCGTCGTGAACGGGCGGTCGTAGGGCAGCCCGGTGACGATCGTGAACCGGGGCCCGCAGTTGGTGCAGGTGACGAAGGCGTGGCGATGACGCCGGTTGTCGGGGTCGGCGAGGTCGGCGAGGCAGTCGGCGCACGTGGCGACGTCGGGGGAGACCAGGGTGCGCCCCGCCTCGCCCACGGAGTCGCGGATGACGAAGTCGAGCCCGCCCTCGACCGGCCGCGGCTCCCAGGTGACCGACGAGACGACGGCGAGGGGCGGCGACTCCGACCCGATGCGCTCGGTGAAGGCGGCCACGGCCGCGCGGTCGCCCTCGACCTCGCAGAACACGCCCGCACTGGAGTTCCAGACCGCCCCCGACAGGCCGAGCGATCGGGCGAGGGCATAGACATAGGGACGGAACCCGACGCCCTGCACGACGCCCGTGACGTGGACCTGGCGTCGCTCGCGTCCGGTGGGCTCGGCGGGGACGGGTGAGCTCCTCATCGGGCCTCCCGTCGTCGGATGGACGTCCCCGCTCGCGGTCGCGGTCGGTGCGCGACGCAGGATACGCGGATCGATAGCCTGCTGCCCGTGGACGCCGTCGACCTGGTGCAATCCGTGCGGGACGCACTGGCGGCGGCCGGCGACCCGGTGCGGGCCGAGGGGCAACAGCGCTACATGAAGTCGGCGATGCCCTATCGAGGGATCACGTCCGGGGAGCTCACGGCGCTGCTGCGCCCCTTGTTCGCGGCCTATCAGCCGCCGGGGCGCGACGGGTGGGCGCGCGACGTCCGCCGGCTCTGGGACGGTGCCGAGTTCCGTGAGGAGCGTTATGCGGCGACCAAGCTCGCGCGGCATCGCCGAGCCCGCGGTTGGCAGGACCCTGGCGTGCTGCCGCTCTATCGCCACCTGGTGGTCACCGGGGCCTGGTGGGACCACGTCGACGAGATCGCGGGTCACCTGGTCGGCGACGTCCTCCGAGGGCATCGCGACGAGGTGACACCGGTGATCGAGGCATGGGCGCGACGAGGACCTCTGGCTGCGACGGACCGCCGTACTCGCTCAGCTGCACCATCGAACAGACCGACGACTCCTGCGCCACGTCGTCGAGGCCAACGTGGACGACCCGTCGTTCTGGCTCCGCAAGGCGATCGGCTGGGCGCTGCGCTCCCCACTACGCCTACACCGATCCCGGGTGGGTCCGGGCCGGGGTCGACCGGCTCGGGGGCACGGTTGTCGGGACTCTCGCGTCGCGAGGCCCTCAACACCTGTGACGAACTCGATGTCCAGGGGCCGTCACGCTGTGTGCGGCACCGCATCCGCGGACCGCTCCGCAGCCCTACGGTAGGTACTGACGGTGCTCGCCGATCGCAGGGTCGCGGCCTATTGGGCGCGCCAGGTCGGCGCGTTCGGAGAATGGTGTCGCCCGGGTGCTGGCGGGCGACCTGACGGCCGTGCATCCCACGCGGGTGTCGGTGCGCCGGATGGTCGACCCTGCGCACGTTCGGGCCGCTCTTCGACGTACGCGCGGTGGAGCCGGATCGACCACCGACTCGAAGTCGGGTGGCCGCCGAGCTCGGGACCGTGCAGCCAGGCGCAGGTGCTGATCAGGATGTTCTCCGGGTCGGCGGGACTCGACGACGAGCTCGGGGCCGCTGCTCCGGGTGCTCGGCGAGGAGCTCGAACAACGGGGCCCGGCTCCGAGAGGTGCTCGGCGAGGACCGGTCCCGCCTGCTCCTCGATCACCTGCGGTTGATCGACGACGGCGACCACACCGCCGACGCCGACGCCTCGAGCCCTATCGCGCGGTATGCCCGGATCCTGGCCAAGCGGCTGTGTCGAGCCGGCGTCGAGGACGAGCCCGAGCGGATGCACAGTGCGCGCAAGGCGGCCAAGCGCGTGCGCTACGCCGCCGGGGTGGTCGCCGGTGACGCCGTGTCGCTGGCCGAGCCGCTCCCGCTGCTGCCCGTCCCGGGGTCGCCGAGGCGCTCGCGGAGTACGACCAGGCCGAACGACTGCAGGACGAGAACCGGCCACTGCCGGGACCTGGTCACGTGGCCGCGACTATCTGCTCCACGTCGGCATGAACACCCCGTCGTCCCGTCGCGCCCGGCGTTGCTGCTGGCCGGACGCTGGCCGACGAGCGGCTCGCGTCGTTGAGTCGCGGTCGACCACGCCGGCGTGTGCTGCCGAAGCCGACGCCCTCGTGGCGGCGAAGGGCGCGAGCGCCACGGCTAACCTTCGGGCATACCCACTCCTGCGTGGTCGTCGAGCTGCTCCACGGCTGGTATCCGCCCGAGTCCGCCGAGAGCTGGGACGCCGTCGGCCTCGTCTATGGCGACCCTGCGGCAACGGTGCGGCGGGTCCTCCTCGCCGTCGACCCCGTCCTCCCCGTCGCCGACGAGGCCGCCGACTGGTCGACCTCGTGGTCACCCACCACCCGTTGTTCTACGCCGTCCAGCTTCCGCGGCGACACCCCGGAAAAGGTCCGCACCCTCAAGCGGTTCGCCGATGCCAGCTGCGCCTTGCTGGCGGCGCACACCAACGCCGACCTGGCCCGTGGGCGAGATCTCGAAGACGATGGCGGTGGCACTCGGCCTGTCGGGGCTGGCGCCCATCGCGACCAGGGCCAGGGCGTTGGCATGGTCGGCGGCCTCCGACGGCGAGGAGCGAGCCGTCGGCCGGGATCGGCCGGATCGGGGACATCACCGCCGGCGCGACCCTGCGTGGCTTCGCCGGCGAGGTCGCTGCCGGCACTACCCGGGGCTGCGCCAGGGCGTGCGCGCCGACGGCGACGCCCGGCATGACCCACGAGATCCGCTGGAACAAGCATCTCGCGCGAGGTGCCGGGTGGGCTTCCTGCTCGACACGATGGCTGCCAACGCCGACGTGTTCGTGACCTCCGACCTGCAGCACCATCCGGCGATCGAGTTCGTCGAGAAGGACGGGCCTGGTGGACGTGGCGCACTGGGCCGCGGAGTGGACCTGGCTGCCGTGGTGGAGGCACGGCTGCGCGCCGCTCTCGGCGACGCGGTCGAACCGAGGTCAGCACCGGTGATGACCCCTGGACGTTCCGCGTCTGATCCTGCGGCCGGTGTGCGCGAGGGCGATACGGTGGTCCTCCCGTGCCGCGCCCGCCGTCCGGGCCCGTCCCATCCGAGGAGCCGACGCTGAAAGCCGACCCGTCCGCCCAGCTCACGCTGCTGGAGGTCCAGGAGCTCGACTCCCGCGCCGACCAGCTGCGCCACCAGCGTGATCATCTTCCCGAGCTGGCCGAGATCGCCGAGCTCCGCCAGTCGCGCCAACGCCTCGAGGTCGAGCTGCGCGACGCGCGGATCCAGGTCGAGGACCTGACCGCCGAGCAGGAGAAGGTCGACGCCGATGTCGAGGCCGTCAAGGCCCGCCGCGCCCGCGACCAGCAGCGCATGGACCAGGGCTTGATCTCCAACCCCAAGGACCTGGAGCGGATGACCCACGAGCTGGCCAGCCTCGAGCGTCGGATCGGCGACCTCGAGGACGACGAGATCGAGGTGATGGAGCGGCTCGAGGACGCACAGACGCGGCTGGACTCGCTGACCAGCCAGGCCGCCGCGTCGGATCGTCGGCTCGCCGACCTCGCCGATGCCCGGGACACCAAGACCGCCGAGCTCGACGCCCAGGTGGCCGAGCTCGCCTCGCGCCGCGAGCCACTGGCCAGCGGACTCCCTGCCGACCTGACCGCGCTCTATGACCGGCTGCGGTCCACCAAGGCCGGCATCGGCGCCGCCGAGCTGCGCGCTCGACAGTGTGGCGGCTGTCGGCTGAGCCTGGACCCCGCCGAGCTCGCCACCATCAAGGCCGCCCCCGCGGACGACGTGATCCGCTGCGAGGAGTGCCAGCGGATCCTGGTCCGCACCGCCGAGTCAGGACTGTGACGCGGTGACCGAGATCCGATCGGTCATCATCGAGGCCGACGGCGGCTCGCGCGGCAACCCCGGCCCGGCGGCGTACGGCGCGGTGCTCAAGAACGCCGACACGGGCGAGGTGATCGCCGAGGACGGCACCACCATCGGCGAGGCGACCAACAACGTCGCCGAGTACTCCGGACTCATCGCCGGGCTGCGGATGGCCGAGGAGTTCGCGCCCGGCGCCGAGATCGAGGTCCGGATGGACTCCAAGCTCGTCGTCGAGCAGATGTCGGGCAACTGGAAGGTCAAGCACCCCTCGATGCGGCCGCTCGCCGTCGAGGCAAGCAGGCTGGCGCCGTTCGGCACGACCTATGTGTGGGTGCCGCGTGAACGCAACAAGCACGCCGACCGGTTGGCCAACGAGGCGCTCGACGGCAAGCGGCACGGTGTCACCCTCGGTGGCGAGCTGCCGGCCGACCCGGCGGCCGACGATCCTGTCGAGTCGGCCGCACCCGCCGCGCCCGCCGCCGGCGGCGGTCTGCGCGGCTGGTCGCATCCGGGCGGCAAGCCGACCACGCTGATCCTGGTGCGCCACGGCGTGACCGCCCACACCGTCGAGAAGCGCTTCTCCGGAGGGCTCGCGAGCAGCAACCCGGGGCTGAGCGACGAGGGTCGCGCGCAGGTGCGGGCGACGGCCGACTGGCTCGCCCCGATCGCCGACGAGGTCGCGGCCGTGGTCGCCTCGCCGGTGCAGCGCGCCTGGGAGTCCGGGGAGATCCTGGCCGAGCGGTTCGGGCTGACGGCCGAACCCGAGCCGGGGTTCGCCGAGATGGAGTTCGGGGTCTGGGACGGCCTCACCTTCGCGGAGGTCGCCGAGCGGCACCGTGCCGATCTCGACGCGTGGCTGGGGTCCCTCGACGCGCCGCCCGGCGTTCACGGGGAGTCCTTCCGGGTGGTGGAGAAGCGTGTGCTCGAGGGGCTGCAGCGGGTGATCGACCGCTATGCCGGCCGGACGGTCGTCGTGGCCAGCCACGTCACGCCGATCAAGACGCTGGTCGCCCACGCGCTCGAGGCGCCGCTGCAGGCGGTCTATCGCATGG
>JAXLSN010000037.1:0-50300 GCA_046330595.1 Nocardioidaceae bacterium | reverse complement strand
GAACTCTCGTCCAGAATCATCATCAAACCACCAACCCACAACCACCCCAAAAAGGAGCAGCCAAGGATCGACAGGGCAAATCAATTCATCGACTATCACACACTGTTGAGTTCTCAAAAATCAGACGCGCACCACAGCACAACCCTCGCGGGCTGGGCTTGTTGGGGCTTCGCCAACATTACCGAGCGCAGTCCAGGCGAACAACGCCGCTGGTGCTCGGCCCTCCGCGCACCCATCCATCCGGAGCCCATGGCGTGACCTTGCGGTGCACACCCGACCGCCGGTCGGAGAGTGAGAGAGGAGTCGTCCCGGGGCCGGGAGCCCGTCTTCAGACTTGCTCCCCGCCGCGCCCGGCGCGACGAGGTGAAACATTAGGCGACCCCGGGCGACGGGTCAAATCGGCTCGCTGTGACGCGGCGCACACTGGTGTTTCCGCAGGTCAGACGCGGTTTGGCCAGCGAGGGCGCCGTGTCGCCAGGGCTCAGCCGGCCCGGACGCCGGCGAACCTCTTCTTTCCCCTGCGCATCACCAGCCACACGCCCCCGAGCAGGTCCGCCTGTGTGGGGACCGCCTCGGGGTCGGTGACCCGTTCGTTGTTGAGGTAGGCGCCGCCCTCGGCCACCGTCCGCCGTGCGTCACCCCGGCTCGTCGCGAGCCCGGCCAGGACCAGCAGGTCGACCACGGTCGGCAGCGGCTCTCCGGCGGGGACCGAGCCGCCACCGGTCTCGGCCAGCGCCGCCTCGAGGGTGGCCACGGGCAGCCCGTGAAGGTCACCACCCCCGAACAGCGCCGCTGCCGCAGCCTGGATGCGCTCGGTCTCCTCGGCCCCGTGGACCAGGGTGGTGATCTCCTGGGCCAGTGCCTTCTGGCCGGCCCGCAGGAACGGCTTGTCGGCCGTCTGCTGCTCCAGCGCCTCGATCTCGTCGTGGGACAGGAACGTGAAGATGCGCAGCAGCTCGCCGACCTTCTCGTCCTCGACGTTGAGCCAGAACTGGTAGAAGGCGTACGGCGACATCATCTCGGGATCGAGCCACAGGGCGCCGCCCTCGGTCTTGCCGTACTTGGTGCCGTCGGCCTTGGTGATCAGGGGGGTGGCGAACGCGTGGGCGGTGGCCCCCTCGGCCCGGCGGATCAGCTCCGCACCCCCGGTGAGGTTGCCCCATTGGTCGGAACCACCGTGCTGGAGGGTCACTCCGTGTTGGCGGAACAGGGTGAGGAAGTCCATGGACTGGAGCAGGACATAGCTGAACTCGGTGTAGCTGATCCCCGACTCCAGGCGACGGCGGACGGTCTCGCGCGCGAGCATCCGGTTGACCGGGAAGTGCTTGCCGATGTCGCGCAGGAAGTCGATGACCGACAGGGAGGCCGTCCAGTCGTGGTTGTTGACCACGGTGGCCGCGTTGGCGCCGTCGAAGGAGACGAAGGCGCTCACCTGGCGCTTGACCCGCTCGGTCCACTCCGCCACGGTCTCGGCCGAGTTGAGGGTCCGCTCGCCGGAGTCACGGGGGTCGCCGATCATGCCGGTCGCGCCACCCACCAAGACGTAGGGCGTGTGCCCGGCGAGCTGGAGCCGGCGCGCGGTGACCAGCTGGACCAGGTTGCCCATGTGCAGGCTCGGCGCGGTCGGGTCGAAGCCGACATAGAACCGGATGCTCCCCTCGCCCAGCGCCGCGCGGAGCGCGTCGCGGTCGGTCGAGTGGGCGATGAGACCGCGCCACTCGAGGTCGTCGAGGACGTTGGGGCTGGACACGCTGGTTCCTTCCGGTTCGCTGGGACGGCGCGGGCGCGCGACGCGTCGATCAGTGTGCCGCATCGGCGAGCAGGAGACATCCGGTGCCCGCTGGTTCGCCGCGGCGCATGCCTCACAGGTCGGACCGTCATCATGAGCGCGTGACCATGCGCGTGTCGTTGACCGGGCCGGCCGAGGTGCCCTCGCCGTCGCCGGGGCCCCGCCCCGGCCTGCGGTGGTGGGAGCTCGCGCTCACGGCGGCCTGGACCGCATGGTGGGCCTGGCGGTCCTGGGCCCCGTCGGGGCTGTCGTGGCACTACTTCTCCACCGGAGGACATGCCCTGTTCCACGGGTCCGGACTCGCGGTGTTCGTGGACGAGCCCACCCTGCAGGTGGGGCCGCTGACGCTGCTCGTCGCGGCCGGCTTCGACGCCCTCCCGGCCGGGCGCCAGGTGGCGCAGGTGCTCATGGCCGCGGCGGGTCCGCTCCTCCTCCTCGCCGTGGCGCCGCTGACCACCGAGCGGGCGCGGCGTTGGCGGGTGCTCGCGACGATCGCGATCCTGGTGCCGGCCTGGTGCGTCCTGGCCGTGCGATGGGCCCACCTCGACGATGTGCTCGCGATGACCGGTGGCGTGATGGCGCTGAGGGCCGTGGCGCGCGACCGCCCCGTCGGCACGGCGCTGTGGCTGACCGCCGCCATCAGCGCCAAGCCGTGGGCGGTCGGCTTCGCGCCGGTCGTCCTCGGCCTGACACAGGCTCGCGTGCGGGTGCTCCTGGGCGCCGGGTTGATGTCCGTGGCCGCCTGGTTGCCCTTCGTCGTCGCGGAGCCTCGGACCCTCGACGCCCTGCGCCCGCCCGTGCCGCTGATCCCCGGCTCCGGGCTGCACACGCTCGGCGTGCGGGGGCGCTTCGTCCCCGCGTGGGGGCGCAGCGTGGAGCTGGCCGGGGCGCTGCTGGCCGGGCTCGTGACCGCCCTGCTGGGACGGTGGCCAGGGGTCCTGGTGGCAGCCGTGGCGGTGCGCCTGGCCCTGGACCCCCAGGACAATCCCTACTACATCGGCAGCGCCGTCCTCGCCGCGGCGGCGTTCGACCTCGTCGGCACGTCATGGCGGGTCCCCTGGGCGACCCTGGTGACCGCCGTGGCGCTCTGGCAGCCGTTCGTGGCGTCGTACGACGAGCGGCTGAGCACCACGTCGGGCCTGGCGCGGTGGTGGTTCGGTCACCCCTCGACGGTGGGGTGGATCCACCTCGCGTGGGCCGCGGTGGTGCTGGCTCTCGTGCTCCTCGGCCCGCGCCCTCAGCGCAGCCGCTGAGCGAGCCTCGCCAGCCCGGGACCGCAGTTTCCGCGTCCCGCGGCAGCCGACGACCGCTGATCCGGTGCTCGGATCCGGCGATAACCCTACGGAAACGTAGGATTTTGCCGAGATCGGGGGAAAATCTTGCTGGGAAGGCTTGCGAGACGACGCACGGGCGTGTTCAGGTCATCTGACGTGTCCGTTGGGCAGGCGTCTCGGTGGGGTCGGGACGCTGGGTGGGGCCGACCGCGGACACGGCCGACCTGGGGAGAGCCACGGATGCGACCTGCGCGCGCTGCCGCCGTGCTGACCTGCTTTGTCACCGTCGCGGGTCTCGGCGCCCTGACGCCCGCCAGCGGGTCGGTCAGCCAGCCCCGACTCGTCGTGACCAACCCGGTCAACTTCACCCCCAACGTCGACGACGGTCGCGTGCAGGCGATCGCCAAGGTCGGCTCCACGATCGTGCTCGGGGGCACGTTCACCTCGGTCACCAAGGGCACCACCACCTTCGCTCGTGACGGGCTGGTCGCCTTCGAGGCCAAGACCGGTGTCGTGAGCACCGCTTTCGCGCCCACACTGGACGGCGAGGTCGAGACCGTGGTCCCGGCGGCCGACGGGACCAGCATCTATGTCGGCGGGGCGTTCACCACGGTCAACGGCGCCAGCCACCGCAAGCTCGTCAAGCTGTCGGTCACGGACGGCTCCGTCGTGGCCGGGTTCACCCCGCCGGACCTCGACGGCAAGGTCAACGACCTCGCGCTCGACGGCAACACCCTGTTCGCCGCGGGCGCCTTCGCGAACGTCGGCGCGGTGGAGCGGCCCGGCTTGGTCTCGCTCAACGCCTCGACCGGGGCGCTGACCTCGCGGGTGGACCTCGACATCAGCGGGGTCAACAACGGCGGCGCCACGGCCGTCACCAAGATCGCGCTGAGCCCGGCCGGCGACCGCCTGGTGGCGATCGGCAACTTCGCGGAGGTGGGTGGCCAGCCCCGCGGCCAGATCGCGCTGATCAACACGAGCACGACACCGGTCACGGTCGCCCCGTGGGCCACCGATCGCTTCCCCAACGTGTGCGCCGCCGCGTTCAACAGCTATCTGCGCGACCTCGACTTCTCCCCCGACGGCGACTACTTCATCGTGAGCACCACCGGTGCCTACCGGGGCACCAGCACCCTGTGCGACAGCATCAGCCGCTGGGAGACCGCCGGCGCCACGGGCGACGAGCAGCCGACGTGGGTCGACTACACCGGCGGCGACACGACGTACGCCGTCACGGCGACCGGCGCCGCGGTCTATGTCGGAGGCCACTTCCGGTGGCTCAACAACCCCTACGGCGCCAACGAGCCCGGCGACGGAGCCGTGACGCACGAAGGGATAGCGGCCCTCGACCCCAAGACGGGACTGCCCCTCCGCTGGGACGCCTACCGGGCTCGCGGGGTCGGGGTTTTCGACATGCTGGCGACCGGCGGGGGTCTGTGGATCGGCTCCGACACCACGATGTTCAGCGGCGAGCGACGCGGGCGCATCGCCTATCTGTCGCTCACCCGCGGCCAGGAGCTGCCGGTGCCGACCACGCCGACGCTGTCGGGGACCGTGGTGCAGCTCGGGCGCCCCCAGGGCACGACCGCGCCGATCGACGGCGCCGCGTTCACGCCGCTCAGCAGCGCCTTCGCCAGCGGCAAGACCACGCGCATCGCGGACGCTGAGAAGTTCCGCCACGCGCGGGGAGCGTTCGTGATCGGCACCACGCTCTATACCCCGTGGGCCGACGGCCGGCTGCGCTCGCGCAACCTTGCCGGCGGCACCCTCGGCAAACCACGCAACGTCGACCTCCACGGCGGGCGGTTCGGTCGGGACGCCAAGAAGATCACCGGCATCTTCTATGAACCTGCCACGAGCCGCGTCTACTACACGATGTCGGGCAGCTCCCAGCTCTCTTGGCGCTGGTTCACACCCCAGAGCCGGACCATGGGGGCGATGCGTTTCGCGGCGGATCCCGGGTCACTGCCCGTCGACCAGGTCCGCGGCATGTTCATCTCGGGTGACTACCTCTACTTCGCCCAGGCGGGCACCGGGCGCCTCATGCGCGTCGCCTTCGACCCCGGCATCACCGGAGCTCCTGGCGCGGGAGTGGTCGGCGCGCCCACCACCGTGAACTCCAGCCGCAACTGGACGGCGCCGGGCATGACGCTGGCCCCCTGAGGGAACCTCCCCGTCACACCCTCTCGACCGGTTGCGCTTTCCGGCGGAGGGGTCATGACACGAGACATGGGGAGACTCGTCATGCGATACACCCGCAGGATCGTTCTGCTCGCCTGTTCGGCTGCGGCACTCTCGTCGCTGGTGCTTCCGAGTGGATCAGCAGGAGCGTCGACAGAGCAACCACGACTGGTCAGCACCAACCCGGCCAACGTCACGCCGAACGTCGAGGACGGCAGAGTGCTGGCCGTCGCCCAGGTCGGAACGACGATCGTCCTCGGCGGCACCTTCTCCTCCGTCACCGCGGGCGGGACGACGTACGCCAGGTCCCGGCTGGTCGCGTTCGATGCGACGACCGGCTCGGTGCTGGCCGGTTTCCACCCGACCACCGACGGCGAGGTGGCCGCGCTCGCCCCGGCGGCGGACGGGAGGAGCGTCTATGTCGCCGGGGCGTTCAACACCGTCAACGGGGCCACGCATCGCAAGGTGGTCCGACTGAATATCGCCAACGGCAGCGTCGCAGCGGGCTTCGCGCCCGGGGCCGTCAACGGCAAGGTCAACGATCTCAAGGTCGCCGGGAGCAACGTCTATCTCGGCGGCAAGTTCACCACGGTGGCCGGACAGAGCCGCAGCCGCATGGCCAGCCTGGACGCTGCCACGGGCGCGCTGACGGGCAAGCTGAATGTCGCGTTCGCGGGCGTCAACCACGGCGGCGGCACGTTCGTGAGCAAGTTCGATGTGACCCCCGACGGCAGCCGGATCGTGGCCATCGGCAACTTCGCCTCGGTCGACGGACAGACCCGGCGGCAGATCGTGATGCTGGACTCGTCGGGTGCCAGCGCTGTGGTCACGGGCTGGGCGACCGACCGTTTCCCCGACGTCTGCGCCAGTGTGTTCAACACCTATCTGCGCGACCTCGACTTCTCCCCCGGCGGCGACTACTTCGTCGTCAGCACGACGGGCGCCTACCGCGGCCCGGACACGTTGTGCGACAGCATCACCCGTTGGGAGACCGGCCGCACCGGTGCGGGCCAGCAGCCCACGTGGGTCGACCACACGGGCGGGGACACGACGTACGCCGTCGCCGCAACCGGTGTCGCCGTCTATGCCGGTGGCCACATGCGGTGGCTCAACAACTCCTATGCCGGCGACCGGCCGGGGCCGGGAGCGGTCCCGCATGAGGGCATCGTGGCGCTCGACCCGCGCACGGGGCTGCCGTTCAGCTGGCCGGCCTTCCGTGCCCGCGGCGTCGGTGTCTTCGACATGCTGGCGACCGACCAGGGTCTGTGGCTCGGCTCGGACACCAACTTCTTCGGCGGCGAGCGACGCCAGCGGATCGCCTTCCTGCCCCTGGCGGGCGGCACCAGCGTGCCGACGCCGCAGACGCCGCAGCTGCCGGCAACCTCCCTCCGGCTGAGCAGCCCCGGAGGCAGCGTCGACACCGTCTATGCGACGCCGCTCGACAGCAACGGCTCCCCCGGTCCGACCTCCCGGACGCCCGGCACGGAGACCTTCCGCAACGCGCGTGGGGCGTTCGTGGTCGGCTCGACGCTCTATAGCCCCTGGTCGGACGGGACGCTGCGCGCCCGGTCGGTCAGCGGGACGACGCTGGGGGCGGCCACCACGGTCAACCTCTATGGCGGTGGGTTCGGGGGCGAGGCCCCCGCCGTCACGGGCATCACCTATGACGCTGGCACCAGCCGGATCTACTACACGCTGGCCGGTGACAGCCGGCTGTTCTGGCGGTGGTTCCTGCCCGAGAACGGCCTGGTCGGGACGATGCGCTTCGAGTCGCCGGCCGGCGCCCTGCCCGCAGCCGATGTCCGCGGGATGTTCGTGTCCGGCAGCTGGCTCTACTACGCCTCTGCCACCGACGGGGACCTCCGTCGGATCGCCTTCGACGCGGGGACCACCGGGAGCTTCGGCCCGGGCGTGACGGGCACCCCCCAGCTGGTCGACACCAGCAGGGACTGGCGGAGCCGGGGACTCACGCTGTCGTGACCGCGGCAGCGCATCCGGCCGGTCCGTCGTCCCACGCGGGCGCGAACCGGACGACGGCCGGCCGGGTGCGCATCGGGATCTCCGGCTGGCGCTATGCCGGATGGCGAGGCGACTTCTATCCGACCGGGCTGGTGCAGCGACGGGAGCTCGCCTACGCGGCCGAGCGGCTCACCTCGATCGAGGTCAACGGCTCGTTCTACTCGCTGCAGCGTCCCGCTTCATGGGAGCGCTGGCGCGACGACGTCCCCGACGACTTCATGTTCTCGGTGAAGGGGCCGCGCTTCATCACCCACCTGCGGCGGCTGCGCGACTGTGACCAGGCGCTGGCCAACTTCTTCGCCTCGGGCGTCCTGCTGCTCGGGCGCCGGCTCGGCCCGATCCTCTGGCAGCTGCCCGAGCGACTGGAGTTCGAGCAGGACGTCGTGGCGGCATTCCTGGCGGCCCTCCCTCGGCGTACGACGCAGGCCGCGACGCTCGCCCGACGGCACGACGAGAAGGTGAAGGACCCGTCGACGGTCTGCCTCGGCGATGCTCCCCTGCGTCATGCCCTGGAGTTCCGCTCGCCCACCTTCGCCACCGAGGAGTCGCTGGCCCTGCTCCGAAGCCATGACGTCGCCTGCGTGCTGGCCGACACCGCGGGTCGGTGGCCGCGCGTGGACCGGCTGACCACTGACTTCGCCTATGTGCGCCTGCATGGCGATCGCGAGCTCTATGCCAGCGGCTATGACGACCCGGCCCTCGACGCCTGGGCCGAGCGCCTGCGCGGCTGGTCGTCGGGAGGGGCCGACGTGTGGTGCTACTTCGACAACGACGCCAAGGGACACGCGCCGTACGACGCGATGCGGCTCATCGAGCGGATGTCCGCCTGACCGACGCCGGGTTGCGACGGGACCGGCGAGGCCTCACCGTGGTGGGGTGCCAGAGACGACGCCCCCGGACCTGCCCGCGCGTCCCCGCGTGGGTCAGGTCGTCACCGTGTTCCGCAACCGGCTGCGCCCCGACCACCTCGAGGAGTACGCCGACGAGCTCGCCGTCGTCGTGGGGTTGGCGGAGGCGATGCCCGGCTTCGTGGAGACCAAGACGTTCGTGGCCGAGGACGGTGAGCGCTGCACGGTCGTGACCTTCGCCGACCGCGACGCACACAACGCCTGGCGCGACCACGCCCGGCACCGTGAGGCGCAGCGCCGCGGGGTCACGTCCTACTACGCGGAGTATTCGATCGCCGTCGGTGAGACGTCGTACGCAAGCTCGTTCGTCCACCAGCCGGAGGGCTGACGAGCACCCCGTCGTCACCTCCTCAGGCGTGGGTGCCGCGGAGGTCGAGCACCCAGCGCACGACCACGGGGCGATAACCCTCACTGGCATAGAGTCGCGCGGCCGGCTCGTTGTGACCGAACACGTTGAGCACCACATTGCCCACCTCGGCGGACGCCATGTCGGCATGAGCGGCCTGCAGGAGGCCTCTCCCCCAGCCCTTCCCGCGATGCGGTTCATGGACGGCGATGTCGAAGATCCAGGCCGTGCCGGGCCCGTCCTCGGACCACCACAGGAAGCCGAGCTCGCCCTCGACACCGTCCGCAACGGCGCCGAACAGGTGTGCACCCGCCGTCGCCCGCCCCTCGGGGAGCAGGTTCTCGAAGGTACGGCGCGACTCCTCGAGGGCCTCCTCGTCCGAGGTGGAACCGGAGACGCTGAGCTCCTGGGCATAGTCGGCGATGGAGAAGTCGCGGTAGGCCTGGAACCGCTGCTCCGTCATCGCAACCAGCCGCACGGACCCGGGATCCGCGGGCCTGGTCAGGTCGAGCCTCATCAACGTCCCGGACGGTCGGAAGCCGGCCGCGGCGAGTGCCTCGCCCAGCCCGTGGTCGGGCGGGTGCGTGACCCAGTGGACCGCGTCGGCGCCCCGACCGCGGGCGCTGTCGATGACATGGCCCACCAGCCGATCCATCTCCTCCGATGGCGTCCACCCCCGCGTCGGGGACATCACATCGACGCGCAGCGTCGTGCCCTCGGGACCCTGGTCGTCGCGCCACCACAGCGTGGCCGGCGGCTGTCCGTCGCGGCGTACCCAGGCCAGCCCGGCCCGGAGCCGGTCGGTGGGCTCGAAGCCCTCGATGCGGGAGCGGGCCGCCCGCCGCGCCTCGTCCGGATCGGCCGTCACGCCGAGGGCGAACGCCTCCTCGACCAGCCGTTGCTCCGCACCCTCCAGCCAGGAGGCGATCTCACCAGCGCTGTAGTCGGTGACGTCACGTCCGGGCGGATCCGGCGTCCAGGCCATGCGGCGTACCTCCACGGTGCTCGTCACCACTCCGCCACGCCACGACCGGCGCCCGGCTCCGACACCGTACGCCGGGATCCCCGATCGAGGCATGGGCCGACGCGAGGGAGGCCGCTCCGCCTGCCCGCGACGCCGCCGAGCGAAATGGCGGTGCCGGGCCGCGCGCCGACTGCCTAGGGTGCCGCCATGGAGACCCCATGGGAGGACGCCGACTGGCTCGCGAGCGCCCATGCGTGGATCGGCGGACGGCTGACCCACCTCGGCCTGGAGCGGACCGGGGACATCGTCTCCTCGCACGTCACGCCCTGGTCGACGGTCCTGCGCGTACCCACGGCGACCGGGACCGTGTGGTTCAAGGCCAACAGTCCCCAGACCCAACACGAGGCGGCCGTGACGCAGATCCTCGCGACGCGGTGTCCGGACCTGGTGCCGCCGCTCCTGGCGAGTGATCCCGAGACCGGCTGGATGCTCCAGGCCGACGCCGGCACGTGGCTGCGCGCCGAGACCGACGAGGGCGCGTGGCTGGCCGTATGGGGGGACGTGCTGCCGCGCTATGCCGAGCTCCAGCTGGCCACGCTCCCGGACACAGACCGGCTGCGCACGGCCGGCGTTCCCATCGTGACGCTGGCGGATCTGCCGGGTCGCTACCGCGAGATCCTGGACGTCGTACGCGCGCCGAAGCGCTTCCACGACGCCTTGCCCCGGGTCGAGCGCCTCTGCGAGGAGCTGGCCGGCTTCGGGATCCCCGACATGATCCAGCACGACGACCTGCACGACGGCCAGATCTTCCTGGCCGACGACCGGGCGGCGCTGCTGGACTGGGGTGACGCCTGCCTGTCGCATCCGTTCTTCAGCCTGTCCGTGGCGCTCGAGGGCGTGATCGGCTGGGGACTGGGTGACGTGCAGGACTCCGTCGACGTGACGCCGCTGCGCGACGCCTATCTGGCGCCGTTCGAGCGGGAGTACGGCGCTGGGCTCTCGCTCGCCGTGGACATCGCCCTCCGACTGGGCTGGGTCTGCCGAGCGGTCAACGGCCATGTTCCCGGCGACGACGGCCACACCCTCACCCGTCTCGCGATGTTCGTCGACGGGAGCCCGCCGGCCTCGTGAGGGCCATCGCTGAGGGTCCGAACGTCCCGGGTCAGACCACCCTGGCTCGCTATGGACCCCGCGCGATCCGAGCGGGGACGATTCGTCCCAACAACCCCCGTCGCGCCCCGGACGCTCCAGGAGCACCCCCACGTGAAGAGAACCCCCTTCTCCGTCGTCGCCCTCGTCGTCGGAGTCCTTCTCATGCCCGCGTTCGCGACCACCTCGGCCTCGGCGGCGGCGCCCGGGCCGGGTGCGCGCGACCTGCACCCCTCACGGGCCTGCCACGCCGATCTCGACAAGCTCGAGGCCAACTGTCTGGCCGAGGTCATGGTCGGCCCTCAGGGAGCCCACCCCAAGGCCACCACGCCGCCGTCGACCGGACTGACGCCGGCTCAGCTGCGTGACGCCTACAAGCTGACCGGGCTGGTGTCGGGCGGCCGTACCGTGGCCATCGTCGACGCCTACGGCTATCCCAACCTCGAGAGGGACCTCGCCACCTATCGGAGCACCTTCGGACTGCCGGCCTGCACGGTGGCCAACGGCTGCCTACGCATCATCGACCAGACCGGCGGCGCCAAGCTCCCGGCCGTCAACCTCGGCTGGGCCCAGGAACAGGCGCTCGACGTGGATGCGGTCTCGGCCACCTGCCCCGACTGCAAGATCCTCGTGGTCCAGGCCTCGTCCAACTCCTTCGCCAACCTCGGCACCGCCGTCAACACGGCTGCCCGCCAGCCCGGCGTGGTCGCCATCTCCAACAGCTATGGCGGCAGCGACGCGCCCGACTCGGTGCTCGGCAGCTACTACAACCACCCCGGCATCGCGATCACGGCGTCCACGGGTGACAGCGGCTACCGCGGCGGCAGCTATCCCGCCTCGTCGTCGTACGTCACCGCCGTCGGCGGCACCTCGCTGGTGCGGGCCACCGGGACCGCCCGCGGTTGGTCCGAGACCGTCTGGGCCGGCACCGGCTCCGGCTGCTCGGGCTACAACACCGCGTTGACGGCCGCTGCCCCGTTCGGCACCGGTTGCACGAAGCGTGCGGTCGCCGACGTCGCCGCTGCGGCCGACCCCGCCAAGGGCGGGCTCGCCGTCTTCTATCCGACCACGGCCACCACCTCGACGTGGGGCCAGATCGGCGGCACCAGCGAGTCCGCGCCCATCATCGCCGCGGTCTATGCCCTCTCCGGCAACACCAAGGGCTATGCCAACGCCATCCCCTACAGCAAGCCGACGAGCCTCTTCGACGTAACGACGGGCAGCAACGGCACCTGCACGGTCGCCCAGTGGTGCAAGGCACGCGTCGGCTGGGACGGTCCCACCGGACTGGGTACGCCGAACGGCGTCGGCGCCTTCTGATTCGAGACGATCCCGCTGGGACGTCATACAACCTGGCTGCCGGAGCGACCAGTTCCGATGACGTCCCGTGGGGACGTCATACAACCTGGCTGCCCACACGACCGGTTCCTATGACGTCCTGCGGGGCGACGCTGGGTCCGGCCTCAGCCGGGCCTCGTAGGGCGGGCGGGGCTCGAACCCGCGACCCAAGGATTATGAGTCCTCTGCTCTGACCGACTGAGCTACCGCCCCGCGGCGAGCCTATCGACCGGTCAGCCGAAGTCCCGCAGGGCCCGCGCCTCGATGTCGCGGAGCACGTCGTCGGCACTCTCGGCGCTCACCTCACCGAGCCGGCGCGCGTCGAGCACGAGGCGACGCTCGACGTCGGTGGCGCGGCGAAGCAGCGAGGCCAGCTCATCGGCCGGGTCGCGATCATCGTCGGCCTCGAGGCGGCGGGCGCGGTCCATGGCCTTCTGGGACTCCAGGAAGCCGTCGTAGCGCAGCACCGCCGCCTCACGGACCTCCGGGGCGACGTGGGCCGACGCCTCACCCTGGACGAACTCCAGGGCCGCGGCCGCGGCCCGCTCGCGGAGCCTGGTCACCTCGCCGCGAGAACCGTCCTCACCGCCGACGCCGAGCCGCATCGTCAGGGGCGCCAGGGTGAGCCCCTGGACGACGAGCGTCGCGACGATGGTGAAGAGCGCGGTGACCGTCAGCTCCTGGCGCCACGGCAGGTCCGCGCCGCCGTCGATGGTGTGGGGCAGCGCCAGGGCGGTGGCCACGGTGACCACCCCGCGCATGCCGGACCAGGAGACAACGGCGGTCTCGCGCCAGCCCACCGGGATCAGCGATCCCTGCCTCCGCGCCCGTGCGCGGGCCAGCCACGCCGACGACACCACCCAGGCGCCTCGGAAGAGCACGATCGCGAGGACCACAGAGACCGCCAAGCGAACGGTCTCGGCGGTCAGGTGGGTCCCGGTGATCACCATCGTGACCTCGATGCCGAGCACGGCGAAGGCCAGGCTGGTGATGAGGAAGTCGGCGTACTCCCACACCGAACGCCCCAACAGCCAGCCCTGGGAGGTGGTCTCCTCGTGGCCGATGTTGCGCAGCATCAGTCCCAGGACCAGGACGGCCAGTACGCCCGATCCCTCCAGCCGCTCTGCGAGCACATAGGTGAGGAAGGGGACCAGGACGGTCAGCGTGGTCTCGGTGTAGGGGTCGGCGATCCAGCGCAGCACCAGTCGCGTGCCCTGCGCCAGCAGGTAGCCGACGAGGACGCCGACCACGACCGTGAGGACCAGCAGCAGTCCGGTGCGGGCCACGGTCAGGTGGCCGCTCACCACCGCGATCAGGGTCACCTTGTAGAGGACCAGGGCGGTCGCATCGTTGAACATGCCCTCGCCCTCGAGGATCGTCACGAGCCGGTGCGGAAGCCGCAGCCGCCGCGCCACCGCGGTCGCGGCCACCGGGTCGGGTGGCGACACGATCGCCCCGAGCACCCAGGCGGCGGCCCAGGGCACGCCGACCGCGTGGGCGACGACGGCCGCAACGGCGGTGGTCGCGATGGTCAGCCCGACGGCCAGGAGCAGCACCTCCGAGGCGTGCTCACGGAACTCCGTCAGCGTCGTCCGTTGGGTCGCCGCGAACAGCAAGGGCGGGAGCACGATCGGCAGGATCCACTCGGGCGGCAGGCTGGGAGCCTCGATCCCCGGCACGAAGCCGAACGCGATGCCGACGATCGTCAGCACCACCGGTTGGGGCAGCCTGACCCACTCGGAGAAGGGAGTGAAGACGATCACCGCTGCGACCAGGAGAGCGATCTCCAGGGGTCCCGACACCCATTGCCTCCCTTCGGCCCCGTCAGCGGGCAAGGCTACCGGGCCGCAGCGCCGGTGGAATTGTCCCTGTGACGGCCGGGGATTTGCTGTCATGCTCTTCGCCATGGACCAGGGACAGCTCGAGCCGCTCGCCGAGGACTGGGAGCGTGCGCTGTGCATCGTGGCGCACCCCGACGACATGGAGTTCGGCGCGGCCGCCGCCGTCGCCCGGTGGACCGGACAGGGCAAGCAGATCGCCTATTGCATGGTCACCTCGGGTGAGGCCGGCATCGACGGGCTCCACCCCGACGAGTGCCGCCCCGTCCGCGAGGCCGAACAGATCGAGTCGGCGCGGATCGTCGGCGTCGACGTGGTGGAGTTCCTCGGCTTCCAGGACGGGGTCGTCGAGTACGGCATCCCGCTGCGGCGCGCGATCGCCGACGCCGTACGGCGCCACCGGCCGGACATCGTCATCACCGGGAACTTCCACGCCACGTTCGGCGGGACCAACCTCAACCAGGCCGACCACATCGCCGTCGGCCGCGCCACCCTGGACGGCGTACGCGACGCGGCCAACCGTTGGATCTTCACCGACCAGCTGGTCGACGGCCTCGAGCCCTGGGGCGGCGTGCGCCAGGTCTGGGCCGCGGCCTCGCCCGAGGCCAAGCACGGCGTTGACACGACCGAAACGTTCCAGGCCGGCGTGGCCTCGCTGTCGGCCCACGCCGCCTATATCGACGGGCTCGGCTGGGAGAACTGGGATCCCGAGGAGTTCCTCGAGGGGATCGGGCGCGGGACCGGCCAGCGGATGGGTGTGCCGATGGCGGCGGCATTCGAGGTCTTCCCGATGGGCTGGGGCGACTGACGCCGCCGGGCCACCCAGAAAACACACATCCGCCCCCGGCGATCGCTGGGGGCGGACGGCGTCTCGCAGAGGTGTAGCACGAAGCCACGAGTGGCTCCCCCGGTTGGACTCGAACCAACAACCCTTCGGTTAACAGCCGAATGCTCTGCCAGTTGAGCTACAGGGGATCGCTGCTGGAGCCCGCACAGACTAGCAAGCACCGTCGGGCCCGTGCGAATCGGCACCCCGGCGCCTCGCCGAGTCGTCAAGATGTGACGACTCGGCGCAGACTGGCCCTTTTCTCCGTCGAGTCGTCACAAGATGTGACGACTCGGCGCGGGAGGGCGGTTCAGGAGAGGCCGATCTCCTCGCGGGCGGCGGCCAGCGCCTCGTCCGCGAGGCGTCGGACGGCGGGGTCGGCCGGGTCGATGCCCTCGTCGTACTCGAAGACCCAGGCCACGTCGCGCTCGCCGGCGGAGGCCCGCCGCGCGATGACCCGCAGGCCGCGCCGCCCCTCGACGGCAACGCGTCGCTGGATCAGGACGCTGGCCGAGACCCGCTCACGCACGAGCTGGAGCAGCAGCCGCGGGTCGTCGAGCTCGAAGCGGTGCTCGGGCCGCTCCTCGCCCCAGTCGCCGACCTCGCTGACGCGCAGCACGCTGGTGTCGCGGTCCCAGTCGGCGGCCTGGACCTGCTCCCAGGGGATACGCAGCGGCTCACTGCGGCCGGCGTCGATGAGATAGAGCGCCTCGCGCGTCCCGCCGACGACCACGCCGGGGCCGCCCTCGGCCCACGCGAGCAGCCGCTCACCCGGGGCAACGGCGAGAGTCGGACGCTTGCGACGCCCGATCACGTCTCCCCCAGCGCGCGCTCGCGCAGGGTCCGCCGGTGCTGCTCGAGCGCAACGAGCTCACCGAACATCTTGTTGTAGTCGGCGGCCTGCTCGACGGGGTTGGTCCGCTGCAGGCGCGACTTGAGGTCGGCGATGCGTCTCTGGGCGGTCAGCTCCTGGAGCCGGGACACGTGGGCGACGACGTAGCCCTCGTCGACGGCCTTGGCGGTGAGGACCGGCTCGACGCCGAGGGCACTGATTGCCGAGGAGACCGCCGGGTCACCGGAGGCATCGCGCAGCCTGGCCGCCCAGCCCGCGTCGTGGGCGCCGACCGACGGCCCGCCCGCGCCAGCGACCACGGCCCACACGGCACGATAGGTCGGATGGGTGAAGTCGTTGTCGCCCACGTCGGCCATCGCCCGCCCCACCAGCTCGGGATGCTGGATCACGAGCTTGAGGGTCTGCCGCTCGATGGCGAAGCGCGGGTCGGACAGGTCCGGGACGGGCGCGGCGGGGGCGCGGGACGGTGCCGGCTCGGCCGGAGCGCCGGGTCGGTGGGGTTGGTCGGGCCGGACCGGGCCGCGAGCCGCGGCGCGGCGTACTTCGGCGCGCGCCTCGTCGATGTCGACGCCGACCATGCCGGCGACCTCGCGCGCGAAGGCGTCGACCTTGGAGCGGTCACGGATGCTCGAGACCAGCTTGGCGGCCTCGCGCAGCGCGTCGACGCGGCCGTCGGCGCGGTCGAGGTCATAGCGGCCGACCACATTGGCCAGCACGAACCGATAGAGCGGCACACGCCGGGCCACCAGGTCGCGCACGGCGGCGTCGCCTTGTTGGAGGCGCAGGTCGCAGGGGTCGAGGCCGGCCGGGGCGACGGCGACATAGGTCTGGCTGGCGAAGTTCTGGTCACCGCCGAAGGCACGGAGTGCGGCCTTCTGGCCCGCTGCGTCGCCGTCGAAGGTGAAGATCACCTCGCCACGGAACTCCTCGTGGTCGTGGAGGAACCGCCGCAGGACGCGGGCGTGGTCGTCACCGAAGGCGGTGCCGCACGTCGCCACGGCGGTCGGTACGCCGGCGAGGTGACAGGCCATCACGTCGGTGTAGCCCTCGACGACCACGGCCTGGGAGGAGCGAGCGATGTCGCGTCGGGCCAGGTCGATGCCGTAGAGCACCTGGCTCTTCTTGTAGATCGGCGTCTCGGGGGTGTTGAGATATTTGGCTTCGATGCGGTCGTCGTCGAAGATGCGGCGCGCGCCGAACCCGATAGTGTCACCGGTGGCGTCCCGGATCGGCCACAGCAGCCTGCCGCGGAAGCGGTCATAGACCGAGCGCCCCTGGGCGACCAGCCCGGCCGCGATCAGCTCGTCGTCCTTGAAGCTCTTCTGGCGCAGGTGCTGGAGCAGCGCCTCCCCGTCGCGCGGGGCGAACCCGATCCCGAACCGCTCGGCGGCCACCTGGTCGAAACCACGCTCGTGGAGGAACTGCCGCGCCACGAGCGCATCGGGGGTGGCGAGCTGGTCGGCATAGAACTCCTGGGCGACCCGGTGGGCGTCGATGAGCCGCGACCGCTGCGGCCCCTTGGGCCGCTCGGCCCGGATGTCGCCCTCCTCGCGCCGCAACTGGACGCCGTACTTCTCGGCGAGCCGCTCGACCGCCTCCACGAAGGTGAGCCCGTCGATCTTCATCAAGAAGTTGAAGACGTCACCGCCCTCGCCACAGCCGAAGCAGTGCCAGAACTGGCGGGCGGGCGTGACGTGGAAGGACGGCGACTTCTCGTCGTGGAAGGGGCACAACCCCTTGTAGGAGCCACCTCCCCCGGGACGAAGGGTCACATAGGCGGACACCACGTCGTCGATGCGCGCCTTGTCGCGCACCTCGGCGATGTCTTCCTCGCGGATCCGCCCGGCCACGTCGCGGAGTCTACGGGGCGGTCGAGACCGGTCCCGGCTCCCCTCCACACGGCCGCGGCCGGGCTCTACAGTGTGCGAGCCGGACTCGGGAGGACCGACCAGGAGGAGGACCATGAAGCGACTGCTGGCGGCTGCGACGAGCGCCATCGCCCTGGTGGCCGCGACGCTCGGCGCCGGGCTTGCGAGCAGCCCCGCGGCCGCCGTCGACCCCTCGACGCCCGTGTACGACGGGCTGCCCGACGGCTGGAGCTTCGACTGGCTCGCGCACGCGTCGCCGGAGTTCGGCTCGTTCGGCAACTACCAGCACGTGGCCGGCGCGCCCACCGGCTGGGGTACCGGGTCGCTGCTCCTCCAGATGGGGCCGGTGAGCGAGGTCAACCTCAAGGTCACCCGCTCGCTCGCCGGCCTCACGGCCGCGTCGGCCTGGGTCCGGGTCAGCAACGTGGCGGTGGAGCCGGAGTCGCTCGGGTTCTTCGTCAACGTGCAGGGCACGACCTACAGCGCTCCTCTCCCGATCTCGCTGTCGTGGACCCAGGTCGACCTGGGCAACCTCCAGCTCACCGAGTACGGCAACCCCAGCAACGAGGCCACGCTGCTCGGCCTGGCCGTCAGCAACCCCACGACCGCCACGCTGATCTTCAACGCCTACAACGGCTTCGACGCCGGCGGCGCGCAGGCGTTCGTCGACGGCGTGAGCTTCACCGCCGACGGCGCGGTAGGCGCCGTCGACTTCGAGGATGCCCACACTCCGGTGGTCTGCGACCTCGGACCCGCTATGACCACGATCGTCGCCGGACACGCGGCTCACCTCATCGGGCACGTCGGACTGACCGACCTCACGACCTCACTGAGCGGTCGACCGGTCACGTTGGCCGGCCAGCGCTGGGACCGTGCCACGCCCTCACCGGCAGGGTCGGGCACCACGGCGTCGGACGGGACGGTGGCGCTGAGCGTCTCGCCCCGAGTCGCGACGACCTATGTGATGAGCCATGCCCAGGACGCGACCTATGGCCGGTGTGACAGCGGGACAGCCCTGGTCAGGGTGCGGACGAAGGTGACGATGTCGGCCGCGCTCGGGGCAGGTCGACGGATCGAGGTCACCGGCAGCACGACGCCGGCCACGCGGGGCACGGCGGTGAAGCTGTGGCGGGTGCGCCCCGGCGCGGACACCCGACTGGACAGCGGCACGACTACCAAGAAGGGCACCTACGCGCTCGCCGCCAAGGCCACGTCGACCGGCGCGTGGAAGGTCTACGTCAAGATCGCGGCCGACACCGGCAACCTCGCCGGTACGTCGCCGACCGCGACGGTGCAGGTGCGCTGAGAGACCTAGGGTCGTTCGATGACGTTGGCGAGCGGGCGACCTGTGGCGAACCGCTCCAGCTGCTCGCGAACCAGCCGGTGGGCGCGCGGCCACATGGCGCTGCTGGCGCCGCCCGTGTGGGGCGAGATCAGCAGGTGAGGGGCTTGCCAGAGCCGGTGATCGGACGGCAGTGGCTCGGGGTCGACCACGTCGAGAGCGGCCGAGATGCGTCCGGACTCGAGCGCGTCGGCGAGCGCGTCGGTGTCCACGACGACGCCTCGGGCGACGTTGACGAGGAGCGCGCCGTCCTTCATCGAGGCCAGGAACGAGGCATCCACGAGGCCACGGGTCTCGGCGGTCGAGGGCACCACCACCACGACCACGTCGGCGTCGCGGAGCAGGTCGGGCAGCTCGTCGATGGCGTGGACCCCCGCACGTGCGGATCGGGCGACGCGCACGACGTCGACCTGGAACGGCGTCAGTCGGTCCTCGATGGCGGCCCCGATCTGGCCGTAGCCGAGGATCATGACGCGCTTGTCGGCCAGGGCAGGACGCCACAACGGCCGCCACTCGCCCCGGTCCTGGGAGCGCACGAACTCGGGGATGCCGCGCAGCGACGCCAGGATCAGGGTGAGCGCCAGCTCGGCGGTCGAGTCGTCGTGGATGCCGCGACCGTTGCAGAGCGTGACGCCGTCGGGCACGAACCCCACGACGTGCTCAACCCCCGCCGTCAGGGTCTGCACCACCTGCAGGCGAGGCAGACGGGCGATCACCTCGTTGTCGAGCACCGAGAAGCGGTAGGGCTGGACGTAGTAGGCCACCTCGGCCGCCGAGGCGGGCAGCGGCACGCCTGGCTCGGGAAGGACGACCTCGAAGCGCAGGCCCTCGGGCACCCGGCCGAGGTCGGCCGGATCGAACGGCAGCCACACCAGGGGCTCGGTCATGACCCGACCAGCTCGGCGTGACGGCTGACCGCGCTGGCGTCGGTCAGTGAGGCGACCTGGTCGATGACCACGCGAACGCGCGCGGCGTCGTCGGGAGCGACGTGCCAGTCGTCGGCGAACGGCCGGTCGAGCCCCGCAGGACCACGGTCGAGCAGTCCCTCGACGAGCTCGGCGATCAGCTCGCGCTGGCGCTCCATCAGGGCCACGCGGTCATCGGCACGCATGACGTAGTGGGCGGCGACGCCCTTGAGGACGGCGATCTCGAGACGCGTCTGCTCCGGCACGACCAGGCCCGCGTCGTAGCGCACGAACGGGCCGGGGCCGGACGCGAACGTCGCCTCCTGCACGCTGCCACAGAATCGCCCGATCACGTCCGAGGTGAGGTTCTTGAGCGAGGCGAGCGCTCCGCGGCTCCCGTCGTACGGCGTGCGCGGCCAGGCCTCGATCGCGACCAGCCCGGCAAGGACGTCGTCGAGGGTCTCATCGGTCGTGTCGGGGAGGTACCAGTCACGGACGGTCCCCCACACCGCCGCCCGGTCGAGCCGGGTCAGGTCGATGCGTCCGGCGACGATGCCGTCCTCGACGTCGTGGACGGAGTAGGCGACGTCGTCGGCGAGGTCCATCACCTGCGCCTCGAAGCAGCGCTCCTGGCCCGCCACGTCGGCGCGCATCCATGAGAAGACCGGCAGGTCGTCGTCATAGACCCCGAACTTGACCACGGTGCGCGGAGAGCCGTCGGCATGGACCCCCGTCGGCGGTTCGGCGACGGCGTGCGGCCAGGGATACTTCGTGCACGCATCGAGCGTGGCGCGGGTCAGGTTGAGCCCCACGGAGCGGCCGTCGGCGTCGATCGTCTTGGCCTCCAACCGGGTCAGCAGCCGCAGCGTCTGGGCGTTGCCCTCGAAGCCGCCGCAGTCCTTGGCCAGGTCGGCCAGCACACGCTCGCCGTTGTGGCCGAACGGCGGGTGGCCGAGGTCGTGGGCCAGCGCCGCCGTCTCGACGATGTCGGGGTGACAGCCGAGCGCCCGGGCAAGGTCGCGCGCGACCTGGGCGACCTCGAGGCTGTGGGTGAGGCGGTTGCGGACGAAGTCGTCGGTGTCGGGTCCGACCACCTGGGTCTTGGCTGCCAGCCGCCGCGAGGATGCGGCGTGGACGACGCGGGCCCGGTCACGCTCGAAGGGCGTGCGGACGGGTGCCTCGACCCGCTTGGGCGGCTCCTCCACCAGCCGCGCACGCGCGGCGAGGTCATAGAGGCCCTGCGGGTCATAGCGGTCGACGACATCCATCAAGCGATGACCCTACAAGGGGCCGATGACACCAGTGGAGGTCACAGCCAGCCGGACTCCTCGGCGATCCGCACGGCCTCGCTCCGGTTGGCAGCCCCGGTCTTGCCGATCGCCGCGGAGAGGTGGTTGCGGACGGTGCCCGGGCTGAGGAACACCGCACGCGCGATGTCGGCCACCGGCGAGCCGTCACGAGCGGCGCGCAGCACCTCGGTCTCCCGCTCGGTCAGCGGCGAGGCGCCCAGCACCATGCTGTCCGCGGCGAGGTCGGGATCGACCACGCGCAGACCCTGGTGCACCCGGCGTACGGCGTCGGCGAGCTGTCGCGCCGGGGTGTCCTTGACCACGAACCCGTCCGCTCCGGCCCGCAAGGCGCGGTGGACGAACCCCGGGCGGCCGAAGGTGGTCACGATGAGCACGTGGGTCGAGGGGCGGGCCCGCTTGAGCGCGGCCGCCGCCTCGATGCCGTCGAGCCCGGGCATCTCGACGTCGAGCAGGGCGACATCGACGTCACGCTCGACCGCCGTCGCGACGACCTCGTCACCGCGGCCGACCTCGGCCACCACCTGGAGGTCCGGCTCGAGGTCGAGCAGCGCCGCGAGGGCACCGCGCACGAGCGCCTGGTCGTCGGCGAGCAGCAACCGGATCATGGCACCGTCACCTCCAGCCGGAACCCCTGCGGCTGACGCACCGAGGTCATCACCACCGCGCCCACAGCGCCCGCCCGCTCGCGGAGCCCGGCGAGGCCGTGTCCTTCGATGCCGCCGATCGCGGACTCCACCGCGCCGGAGCCGTCGTCCTCGACGCGCACGGCCCGCTCGGAGACCTGGATCGTGCAGCGCGTGGCGCCACTGTGGCGGATCACGTTGGTGACGCCCTCACGCACCGTCCAGGCGAAGAGCTCACGCAGCTCGCCGGGCACCTCCTCGAGGGCGACGGGCAGATCCGCCCGGATGCCGGCGGAGTCCAACGCGTTGCGGGCGCGCGCCAGCTCGCCGGCCAGCGAGAGCTCGCGATAGCCGCCGACGGCACGGCGTACGTCGGCGAGGGCATCGCGGCCGAGCCGCTCCACCTCCGCCATCTCGGCGCGGGCCCGCTCGGGGTCCTGGTCGAGCAGCCTCCCGGCCAGCTCGGCCTTGACGGTGATCACCGTCAGCGAGTGCCCCAGGATGTCGTGCAGGTCTCGGGCGAACCGGTTGCGCTCGTCGGCGACCGCCAAGCGGGCGTTCTCCTCTCGGGCGACCAGCAGTTCGGCGTTGCGGTTGACCAGCTGGATGAAGCCCAACATCGCGAAGGCCGCCGTCGCGATCGCGAACGTCAGCGCGGGCTGCTCCTCCCAACCGGGAACGACCCGCACCAGGATCTCGTTGCCGGCCACCAGGGCGACCGCCCCGGCGATGGCCGACCGCAGGGGGAACCACTGGACCACGCAGACCGCGACGAAAACGAAGGTGGCGGTCCCGGACTGGCCCACCGCCCAGCACGTCACCGCGCTGAGGACCGCCAGCGTGGCGACGAGGGTCGTCCCCTCCCGCGCGCTGCGGCCCTGGCCCCGCAGCAGCCGCAGGTGTCGGGCCCACGGGAACGACACGACATAGACCATGGCGAACAGGGCCAGGGCCGCGAGCCCGACAGCGCGGTGGGTCGGGTCGGCACGCCAGGCGTCGGTGAACGGCTCCTGCAGGAAGAACAGCCAGATCCCCGAGAACAGCAACCCCAGCCACCAGCGGCGCGGCGCGCCCTCCTCGAGGCTGTCGACGACCCGGATGTTCTCCTGCACGGCGTTCACGCTAACCGCCCGGTGACGATGGGCCGGGTCAGACCCGGCCGGTGTCCTTGCTCATCCGCCAGGCGGCACCGGCCACGAACAGCCCGAGCCACACGACGGCGTTGACCACGGCATACCAGTCGAGCTCCTGGGTCAGCGGCCACCGCGAGATCTCCGCGACCCCGAACATCGGGGTGGTGGTCGCGATCCACCACAGCGTCGACCCGTGGGTGAGCGGGAAGAAGACGTTGCCGAGGAAGGCCAGCATCGCCAGGCCGGGGCCGAGCACCTGCATCGCGTTCTCGCCCGGCACGAGATAACCCACGAACACGCCGAGGGCCGCGAAGACCAGCGTGCAGAGCACCGACAGCAGACCGCAGGCCACCCAGGTGTGCACCGGCATGTCGGGCTTGCCCTGCAGGACACCGGCGATGTTGACGACGGTCACCGCGATCGCGCCCAACAAGAGAGCCAGCACCGCCTTCATCGAGATGTACGCGACCGGCGACAACGGCGTCAGCCGGAGCTGGCGGGACCAGCCCAGCGCGCGCTCCATGGCGACCATGGCGCCGCCGCTGGCGGCCGTCAGGGAGGCGCCATAGAGCGCCATCGAGACCAGGACGTACGCCGCCACGTTGCCGACGCCGACCCGTTCGTCGGCGTACTGCTGGGAGCTGCCGAAGATCAGGAACATGGCGCTCGGGAACAACAGCGTGAAGATGATGGTGCGCCGGTTGCGCAGCATCCGGCGTAGCTCGATGCCGAAGACCCTGGTGTTGAGACCGCCCAGGCGCGGCACCGTGCGGGTGCTGGGGTCGAAGGTCGTGGTCGTCATCGGGTCTCCTTGGCGGTGTCGTGGGTGCCGGTCAGGCTCAGGAACGCCTCCTCGAGGCCCTTGGCGGTGATCTCCAGGTCCTTGGCGGGCGTGGCGGTGAGCAGGTGGCGGGCGATGGCGTCGGTGTCGCGGGCGTGGATATAGACGGTGTCGCCGCGCAGCTCGAGCGACTCGACGCCGGGCAGCGCCTCGAGGCGGTGCTGCTCTGCGTCGGGCAGCGTGGCCCGGACGATCCGCCCCGAGGCCAGCGCCTTGATCTCGCTGCCGGAGCCGTCGGCGACGACCCTGCCGTGGCTGATCAGGACGACGCGGTCGGCGTACTGGTCGGCCTCCTCGAGGTAGTGCGTGGCGAACAGGATCGTCCGGCCGCGCTCGGCGTCCTCGCGGATAGCACCCCAGAACGAGCGGCGGCCCTCGACGTCCATGCCGGTGGTCGGCTCGTCGAGCAGCAGGACCGCCGGGTCCGGGAGCAGCGCGATCGCGAACCGCAACCGCTGCTGCTCCCCGCCCGAGCACTTGCCGACCTTGCGGTCGGCGATCTCGGCGATGCCGGCGTTGGCGAGGACGTCGTCGACCCTCTGGCTGCTGGCGAAGAGGCTCGCGGTGTAGGCGACCGTCTCACGCACCGTGAGGTCCTTGAGGAGCCCGCCGGTCTGCATCACAGCCGAGACGAGACCCCGCTGGATGGCGTCTCGTGGCGCCAGCCCGAGGATGGACACCTCCCCGCGCGTGGGCCGGGCCAGGCCGAGCATCATGTCGATGGTGGAGGTCTTGCCGGCCCCGTTGGGGCCGAGGAAGGCGACGACCTCACCCGGACGGATGGTGAGGTCGACGTCGTTCACCGCGACGACGTCACCGTAGGTGCGGGTGACGCCGCTCAGCTCGATGGCGGCCGGGTCCGCGGCGGTCCCGATGGCCTGGTGGATCTGGGTGCTGGTCATGTCTCAACCCTGGCCGCGACGACGACGGCACGCCTGGGTGAGGTGTCATCGATCGGCCATGACAAATGTCAGGTGATCCCGGGGAACCTTCGCAGCTCGCCGTGCTCGCGAGTCAGCGCGGCGAACTGCGCGAAGACTGTTGTTCAGTAGACCGCGACGTGCACGTGGTCGTAGTGGTTGGCGGTGGCCGAGCCGCGGCTCGGCAGCGACCGCCAGCCCTCGCTGGCACGCACCGGCGTCCAGATGTGCTGACGCCACAGGATGTCGTAGAGATGCAGCTCGGAGGCGTGCGACTGGAGGAACTCCGCGATGGCGTTGCCGAGGGCGACATCGCTGGTCATGATGTCGAGCGCTCGGCCCGAAGCGTGCTCGCCGTGGGCGTCCCAGCCGCCGTAGGACGTGATCTGGGGGAAGGCGTGGCAGACCGAGCGATAGACATAGACGGCGCGGTCGGTCAGCCCGTTCTCGACCGAGGGGTCGGGGCAGGGGGCCATCGAGAGGCCGGCGGCCGCCGTGGGCGGCTTCTCCTGGCTGAGGTAGCCGGCGGTGACCCAGTGGACCTCGCCCTTGACGATGACCTCGACGCGACCCTTCTTCTCGCGACCGGTCAGCAGCACGGCCGAACCCGCTGGGAGCTCACCGAGGTCGCGTGCCTCCTCGGCAGCAGAGCTCCACAGGTTGAGCGTCGTGGTGGTCCACTGCTTGTCGCCGGCCTGGGTCGCCTGACGCACGAGCTTGTCGAGGTGGGCCTCGCGCTGCTGGTCGACCTGGCGCTCATAGGCACGCTGCTGGCGGCGCAGGTCCTGGATCGTCTGCCGGTCGAGGCGGGAGCCGCCACGTGACAGGGTGTCCGGTCGGTCGGAGGCGGCATCCGACACGTCGGCCAGCGCCGCTGAGAGCGCGGTCGCGGAGGTCACTGAGCTGCTCGCGGGCTGACGCAGTACGACACCGGAGGTCACTGCGCCCACCGTCGCGAGGACGGCCAGGGGGGCGGCCACGAGGGCCATCGGGGGAAACCGTCGTGCATGGGTCTCCCGCTTGTGGCGATGCTCTGCCACTGCGCTGAATCCTTCTGCTGTTCGGCTGACACGGGGGTTGTGCATCCGCCTCGTTGTGTAACGAATTGGATACGGCCACCGAGTCAACCACAGGTCCAGACCGATGCGCCAATCGTGGTCCCGTCAGTCGGGACGCCTCGCGACAACGATGTCACGGTCGATCGCCTGGTCGACGCGGTGGCGCAGGGCCCCGAAGCCGGGCTCCTCCACCACCTCGAGCCCAGCGTCGGCCAGCACGGTGGCGACCCGCTCGCGCGCGGCGACCCTGGTGTTCCAGGCGATGCCGAGCGCACCGCCGGGGGCGAGCAGGCGGGCCCAGCCCGGGACGGCCTCGGCGAGCAGCTCCACGGGTCGGCGCGACAGCCCGGCTCCACCCGAACGACTGCCGTGCTGGACGCCGTACGGCGCATCGGTCACGACGACGTCCATCGACCCGGGCTTGAAGAACTCGGGCGCGCGCAGGGTGTCGGCGTGGACGACGTCGACGTGCTGGCGGTCGCCGGCGAGGAAGGCGGCCTTGTCGGCGGCGAACACCGCCTCGACGCGGTGAGCCGGATCGTGGCCGGCATGGCGCACGGGGTGGGCGTCGACCGTGTGCTTGAGGCGCTTGCGCTTGAGCCAGGTCCGCAGGAACGCGGCGTAGGCGTCGACATCCTTGCGGTCCAGGTCGATCCCGGCCGCGTCCCAGCCATACATGACGGCCTGGTTGAGGGTCGTCCCACGGCCGCACAGCGGGTCGAGCACGCGCAGCCGATCGGTCAGCAGCCGCGACCGGGCCGCCGAGGCCTGCACCGTGACGTTGAGCAGCAGCTTGGTGAACGTCTCGTTGGTCTTGCCCACATATTTGAGCACCGTGAGGAGGTCGTCGTCGTAGCGGTCGAGCCGGTGCAGGGCAACCGGCCGCAGCAACTCCCCCTCATGGGCGAAGAGGGCATAGGCCGTGGAGACGTTGGCGAGATGACGCAGGTCACGCTCGGTGAGGGAGTCGACAACGAACGTGATCGCCGGGACGCCTCCGAGCGCGTCGACACGCACGTCGTGGAGTCGCTCGTCCATGACGGCGCCGCTGAGGATCATCAGCTCGGCCTCGGTGAGCGCGATCGAGGACTCGGCATAGACACGGTTGGCCGAGGGATGGAGCAGCAGGGCAAGGCGGGTCACCGTCAGCCGCCGCTGGTCTCGTCGGCGTCCTCGCGCAGGTGCTGGCCCCGGCCGTCGGTGTCGTCGAGCCAGCCGTCGGGCAGCGCGACCCGCTTGCGCGGCGTCCCTTGGCGCCCGCGCGGCGTGCCCAGCTCACGCACGGGGAACGGCTCGGCCGGGTCGAGCTCGGCGAGCAGCCGGTCCAAGGCAGCCAGCGAGCTCACGAGCGCGAGCTGGTGGCGCAGCGTCCCGCCGGCACGGAAACCCTTGAGGTACCAGGACACGTGCTTGCGGAACTCGGTGCAGCCGCGCTCCTCCCCGAGGTGTTGGCTGAGCAGCTCGGCGTGGCGACGCATCATGCCCGTGACCTCACCCAGGCTCGGCAGGGTCGTCACCTGGTTGCCGGCGAAGGCAGCGGCGAGGTCGCGGAACAGCCAGGGGCGGCCCAGGCAGCCCCGACCGACGACCACGCCCGCTACGCCGGTCTCCTCGACCATCCGGACCGCGTCCGCGGCCTCCCAGATGTCGCCGTTGCCGAGGACCGGGATGTCGACGTGCGCGACGAGCTCGCCGATGGCTTCCCAGTCGGCGTGGCCGGAGTATGCCTGCTCGACGGTCCGGCCGTGGAGCGCGATCGCCGCGATCCCGGTCTCCTGGGCGATCCGACCGGCGTCGAGATAGGTCAGGTGGTCCTCGTCGAGACCCTTGCGGGTCTTCATGGTCACCGGGACGTCATAGGGCGCCGCCGCCGTGACCGCGGCCTCGAGGATCTCGGCGAGCAGGCCACGCTTCCAGGGGAGGGCACCGCCACCGCCCTTGCGCGTGATCTTGGGGACCGGGCAGCCGAAATTGAGGTCGAGGTGGCGGACGCCGTACTCGGCACACAGGATCTCGGCCGCCTTGCCGACATAGACCGGGTCGGTGCCATAGAGCTGGACCGAGCGCGTCGTCTCGGCCTCATCGAAGACCAGCATCGAGAGACTGACGGGGTCACGCTCGACCAGGCCACGGGACGTGATCATCTCGCAGACATAGAGTCCGCTGCCGTGCGCCGAGCGCGCCTGCTCGAGGCAGAGTCGCCGGAAGGCGGCGTTGGTGATGCCGGCCATGGGGGCGAGCACGACCGGGGTGTCCACCGTGAGCGATCCCAGCTCGAGCGAGCGCGGGAGGCCGAGGTCGGCCTCGGGGCGCGCATCAGCGTGGGTGGTCGACGGGGTCACAGGCCCATTGTGCCGGGAGGTCCGCCCGGCGACGTAGTCCGCGACGGCCGGGGCTCAGCCCTTGCCCTTGGGCGGCTTGTAGGTCGTCACGTCACCGCGCCAGATGATCGGGTCGAACCAGGGGCCGGGATAGAAGCTGACGCCGGTGAGCTTGCCATGGTCGGGGGCGAGATAGACCCAGCACAGCTTGGTCGTGGCTCCGGGCTTGAACTTCTTGGGCAGGCCCACGCTGGGGCACGGCTTGAAGTCGGTGTCGAAGGACGACGCGGTGATGTATTGGTCCTTGCCGTCGACGGCATAGAGCGGCAGCGGGACCTGGTCGAGGGGCTTGGCCCCCACATTCGTGGCCTTGGCCCACACGAAGTAGGGCTGGGACTTCTTGGTCTTCGCATCGAGCTGCCAGGCATTGAAGACCTTGATCGAGGCCTTCTGCACGCTCGTCACCGAGAGCTTGAGCGCACCGACCTGGTCGGCGGCCGGTTGCCACGCCACGGTCGCGGCCTGACCGACCTCCATCTCGCTGCCCCGGGTCGTGAGCTGGACCCCCTCGGGCACCTCGAGGTAGTTCGGCTCGGTGCTGGCCGACGGCGACCCCGAGGAGTCGCCCGACGGCTTGTCGGAGCCACCCGAGCAGGCGGCCAGACCGGAGACGGCAAGGCCGACCCCCACCACAGCAGAAAACGTACGGACAAGGGGCCTGCGAAGAATCATGTGCCCCATTGTCACCGTGCGAACGTCAAGATCCGATCAAGCGTTCCGCAAAGTACGCCGAAATCCGGTCGAGGCTGACCCGCTCCTGCTCCATCGAGTCGCGCTCGCGAACCGTGACGGCGTGGTCGTCGAGGGTCTCGAAGTCGACGGTCACGCAGTAGGGGGTGCCGATCTCGTCCTGGCGGCGGTAGCGGCGACCGATCGCGCCGGAGTCGTCGAAGTCGACGTTCCAGTTGCGCCGGACCTCGGCGGCCAGGTCACGCGCCTTGGGCGACAGGTCGGGGTTGCGCGACAGTGGCAGCACCGCAACCTTGACCGGCGCCAGACGGTGGTCGATCCGCAGCACCGTGCGCTTGTCGACGCCACCCTTGGTGTTGGGCGCCTCGTCCTCGTCATAGGCGTCGACGAGGAAGGCCATCATGCCGCGGTTGGGGCCACCTGCCGGCTCGATGACATAGGGCACATAACGCTCGTCGGTGGCCTGGTCGTAGTAGGCGAGGTCCTGGCCGGAGAACTCGCTGTGCGCCTTGAGGTCGAAGTCGGTGCGGTTCGCGATGCCCTCGAGCTCAGCGAACTCGGCGCCGCCGAAGTTGAAGCGGTACTCGATGTCGACGGTGCGCTTCGAGTAGTGCGACAGCTTCTCCTTCGGGTGCTCGTAGAGCCGGAGGTTGTCGGCCGAGAGCCCGAGGTCGAGGTACCAGGCCCAGCGGTTGTCGATCCAGTACTGGTGCCACTCCTCGTCGGTGCCGGGCTTGACGAAGAACTCCATCTCCATCTGCTCGAACTCGCGGGTGCGGAAGATGAAGTTGCCGGGCGTGATCTCGTTGCGGAACGACTTGCCGACCTGGCCGATGCCGAACGGCGGCTTCTTGCGCGCGGTGCCCGCGACGTTGGCGTAGTTCACGAAGATGCCCTGCGCCGTCTCGGGACGCAGGTAGTGGAGTCCGGACTCGTCCTCGATCACACCGAGATAGGTCTTGAGCATCATGTTGAACTCGCGGGGCTCGGTCCAGGCGCCCCGGGTGCCGCAGTTGGGGCAGGCGAGCTCGGCGAGGTTGACGGTGTCGGGGTCGGCGATGCCCTTCTTGGCGGCGTAGTCCTCCTGGAGCTGGTCCTCGCGGAACCGCTTGTGGCACGACAGGCACTCGGTCAGCGGGTCGGTGAAGGTGCCGAGGTGACCGCTGGCCTCCCAGGTGCGTCGCGGCAGGATGACGCTGGAGTCGATCCCGACGACGTCGTCGCGGCCGGTGACCATGAACTTCCACCACTGTCGCTTGATGTTCTCCTTGAGCTCCACGCCCAGCGGGCCGTAGTCCCAGGCGGAGCGGATGCCGCCGTAGATCTCGCCACAGGGGTAGACGAAACCCCGACGCTTGGCCAGGGAGACGACGCTGTCGAGGGCGGACGGGGGCTTCTTGGCCACGATGGGTCCTTCACTGTGCTCGGCCGGGGCAAGCGCCCCGGTGCTGGCCGACCGGCTGTCGGCAGCGGTTGGGCTAGCCTAACGAGCGCGCCTCGGCGACATTGAGGTCGGTCCCGTCGTCGGCGGCCTCGAAGGCGCTCGGCTCGTCGATGGCGCGGCTCAGGAGCGGGACGGCGTGCAGCTTGACGTCGTAGGCGGACAACGCCCGCCGATAGGCGCCGACCGACTCCCAGTGGGTGACGAGCGCCCACAGCTCGGGATCGTCGAGGTTGCGGCCCAGGCTCCCCGACCGGTATCCGGGCCGGGATGCCAACGTGTCGTGGGCCAGCAGGGCGGCCGCGCGGAAGGCGTCGCCCTCCTCGACGGGGACCCGGAACCGTGTCACGACGAGCATGCGGCCACCGTAGTCCAGCGGTCGCGGTCCGCCGAGTTGAAAATCATTCTCAGTTGAGTGAGAATGATTCTCATGCGCAATCATGCCTCACGCTCCCGTCGTCCCGCTTCCCGACTGTTCGCGCTGGCCGGCGGCGTGGGGCTGGCCGCCGCATCGCTCACCGGGTGTGCCGCCTTCTCCGACTCCGGGCCTTCGTCGGACGGAACGGGGAAGGTCAGTGTGGTCGCGGCGTTCTATCCCTTGGAGTTCATCAGCTCCCGCGTCGGCGGCGATCACGTCAGCATCACCGACCTGACCGCTCCCGGGGCCGAGCCACACGACCTCGAGCTCTCGGTCAAGGAGACCGCCGAGGTGAGCGAGGCCGACCTCGTCGTCTATGAGAAGGGATTCCAGGCCCAGGTCGACGCCGCCGTTGACCAGTCCGACGCGCCCACCGTCGACGCGGGCGCCGCCGCCGGGCTCGAGAAGATCGGCCACGACGGCCACGACCACGAAGGCGGGTCGACCCACGGTGAGTCGACCGGGCTGGGCGACCTCGACCCCCACTTCTGGCAGGACCCGCTCAAGATGGCCGACGTGGCCGACACCGTGGCCGAGGAGCTCGCGACCATCGACCCCGCCAATGCCGACAGCTACCGCGCGAACGCCGCCAAGCTCCGCTCCGACCTCGAGGCTCTTGACCAGGAGTACGCCGCCGGGCTCACGGGGTGCGCCAGGACCACCGTCGTGGTCTCCCACGACGCCTTCGGCTATCTCACCCGCTATGGCCTGGAGTTCGAGTCGATCGCGGGCCTCTCCCCCGATGCCGAGCCGACGCCGGCCGACCTCGCCCGCCTCCAGGAGCTGATCACCAGCGACGGGATCACCACGGTCTTCGGGGAACGCCTGGCCTCTCCCAAGATGGCGCAGACGCTCGCCGACGACATGGGCGTCTCGATGAAGGTGCTGGACCCGATCGAGGGCCTCGACTCCGACACGGCCGATCAGGACTACCTTTCCCTGATGGAGCAGAACCTCGCCGCCCTCCAGGAGGCCAACCAGTGCCGCTAGCACCTGAGGACTTCGGACCGGTCACGGTCGGCAACGCCTCGGTCTCCCTCGAGGGGCGACCGATCCTGCGCCGCATCGACCTGGCCGTGGGCACCGGCGAGTTCGTGGCGCTGATGGGTGCCAACGGCTCGGGCAAGTCCACTCTCGTCCGCGCCATGACCGGGCTGCTGCCGCTGACGGGAGGTGAGGTACGCCTGTTCGGGACACCGCTGCCGCAGTTCCACAAGTGGCACCGCGTCGGCTTCGTACCCCAGCGCGTCAGCGCCACCTCCGGCGTGCCGGCCTCGGTGTGGGAGGTGGTCGCCTCGGGCCGGTTGACCCACCGACGGCTCTTCCGGAGGCTGAGCCGGGCCGACCGGGCCGTGGTCGCCGACGCCATCGAGGCGGTGGGGCTGACCGCGAAGCGTGGCGAGGGGGTCGCATCGCTGTCGGGTGGACAACAGCAGCGGGTGCTGATCGCCCGGGCGCTCGCCGGCGAGCCCGAGCTGTTCTTCCTGGACGAGCCGACCGCCGGGGTTGACCTGCCCAACCAGCTCGCCCTCGCCGAGACGCTGCGTGGGCTCAAAGCACGTGGGTCCACGGTGGTCCTCGTCGCCCACGAGCTCGGGCCCCTGGCCGACCTGGTCGACCGAGCCGTCGTCATGCGCGACGGCCGCGTGGCCTATGACGGGCCCCCCTTGTCGGACATGGCCGTGCACGATCCCCACCTGGGTGAGCCCCACACCCACCACGCCGACGCGCCCTGGCCCCAGCACATCCCCCACGTGACGGCACCCCTGGAGGGCCAGTCATGACCTTCACCGACCTCTTCTCGCTGGGCTTCATGCAACGAGCGCTCATCGCCGCGGTCGTCACCGGGCTGGCCGCACCCGCGGTCGGGACCTACATCGTGCAGCGCCGGCTGGCGCTCCTCGGCGACGGGATCGGTCACGTCGCGGTGACGGGCGTCGCCCTCGGGCTGCTGACCGGGACCTCCCCCACGTGGACGGCGGTGGTCGTCGCCGTGTTGGGCGCCGTCGTCATCGAGGTGATCCGCGAGCGCGGCCACACCAACGGCGACGTCGCCCTGGCGCTGCTGTTCTATGGCGGCCTCGCCGGTGGCGTCCTGCTCACCGGCATCGGCGGCCAGAGCGCGGCAAAGCTGCAGGAGTACCTGTTCGGGTCCATCCTCAGCATCTCGGTGAGCGACCTGCTCGTCACGATGGTGCTCGCGGCCGTGGTCATCCTCGCCGGGGTCGGACTGAGCCCCCAGCTGTTCGCCGTGGCCCAGGACCAGGAGCACGCGCGCGTCTCCGGACTGCCGGTGCGCTTCTACAACATCCTCATCGCCGTCCTGGCAGCCGTGAGCGTCTCCGTCGCGATGCGCACGGTGGGGCTGTTGCTGGTCTCCGCCCTCATGGTCGTCCCCGTGGCCACCGCCCAACAGGTGACCAGGTCGTTCCGGACGACCCTGGTGACCGCCATGGCGTGGGGCATGGCCGCGTCCCTCGGTGGGCTCGTGCTGTCGGCCTGGGCGTCGTTCCACGCCCGGGTGGCGCCGGGACCCACCATCGTGCTGCTGGCCCTCGCGGGGTTCGGGCTGACCTGGCCCCTGGGGGCCCTGCTCCGCCGTCGGCAGCGACTGGCGACGCCGTTCGCACCCGGGGCCCCGGAGGTCCACCAGGAGACCGACGAGCACCCGCACGTCCACGGCCCCGACTGCGGTCACCTGGCCGTTCCTCACGACGACCACATCGACTATGTCCATGACGGTCACCGCCACGCCGCCCACGGAGCCCACTATGACGAGCACTGACGCCGGCCGGCCGGCCGCGGTCCGGCCCACCAAGCAACGCCGGGCGGTGGCTGCCGTCCTCGACAGCTTCGACGACTTCCGGTCCGCCCAGCAGATCCACGACCTGCTCACCCAGGCGGGCGAGCAGGTCGGCCTGGCGACCGTCTATCGCACGCTGCAGCTGCTGGCGGAGGCCGGCGAGGTCGACCTGCTGCGGACGACCGACGGCGAGGCCATCTATCGCCGCTGCTCCGAGCAGCACCACCACCACCTGGTCTGCCGGCGCTGCGGGGCCACGGTCGAGGTGGCCGGTCCGACGGTCGAGCGGTGGGCCGAGGCGGTCGCGGCCGAGCACGGCTTCACCGACGTCTCCCACACCCTCGAGATCTTCGGCGTCTGCGCCCGCTGTCACTGAGCGAGGCCGCGGCCGTCGACCTTCAGCGGCGTGGGCTCAGAGCGTGATCCCCTTGCGTGCGAGGTACTTCGCACGACCACGCCGCCCGATCGCCTCGGCCGGCTTGAGGATCGGCGGCACCAGCCAGGGGAACGACTCGAGCAGCCGACACAGGATGGCGTCGGAGTAGGGCAGGTAGTGCTCGACCTTGCGCCGGCGCTGTGCCCTCTCGACCACGTCGGCCACATCGTCGGCGCTGCTGACCTTGCCGAAGAAGTTGAGCAGGCTGCCGTCGTGGGTCGCCTCGTGCAGCAGCATGGGGGTGTCCACGGCGCTCGGATAGATGCCGCTGACCGCCACGCCGGTTCCCTTGAGCTCGGCGCTGAGGGCCGCCAGATAGGCGCGCAGCCCGGCCTTGGCGGCCGAGTAGGCCGCCGATCCGGGCAGCGCCAGGATCCCGCCCATCGACACCGTCGCGATCACGTGACCGCGGCCACGGGTGACCATGGCGCGTGCCGCCGACCCAGCGGTGACCATCACCGAGCCCAACATGACGTCGAGCTGGAGCCGCAGCTGGTCGGCGCTGGAGCCGACGACGTCGCCGGGCAGGATGACGCCGGCGTTGAGGAAGACCACCTCGAGCCGGTCGGCCCACTCCCCCTCGATCCGGCTGCACAGTTCGTCGACGGCGACCCGGTCGGTCAGGTCGCACCCCACCGCGATCGGCTGGGCGGCCCCGGGGTGCTGGGCCGCCGCTTGGTCGGCGAGCGCCTGGGTGCGCTCCATGAGGACCAGCCGATGTCCCTGGGCGGCGAACCGCCGTGCGACGGCCTCGCCGATGCCGCCAGCCGCGCCGGTGATCAGCGCCAGCGACTCAGACACGAGCCATCTCCTTGCCCTCGGTGGTGCTGGGGTCGCGCGGCACGCGGAGCGACTCGAAGGTGGCGTTGTCGATGTCGTGCCAGTCGAACCGGTCGCGGAACCCCTCGAGATAGGACATGAACGTCGCGCGCTCGACGTAGTTGGTGTGACGCGGGCTGTCGATGTAGCGCACCCCGCCCCGCAGGTCGGGGTGGTCGGTGCGCTTGAGCTCGGTGAGCTCGGCCTTGCGTAGCCCCGTCTCGCGGGCGTTGATGTCGATCATGATGAGCTGGGCCATCTCGTCGAACCGCTTGTAGGCCGCGTCTGCGAACTCGACGAACCCGAGGATGTAGAGCGAGTCGTGCTCCCGGGAGAAGACGTTGAGGTAGAGCTCCGGGTGGCCGGCCCGCCAGGTCAGCAGGTCGGGGTCGAGGAACGGCATCAAGTACTGATAGCCCGTGGCCAGCAGCACCTCGTCCAGCTCGACCTCGCTGCCATCGGTGAAGACGGCGCCGGTGCGGGTCAGCCGGACGACGTCCGGCTTGGCGAGCAGGTCACCGTGACCCAGGTGGTGCAACACCTGGGTGTTGAGGATCGGATGGCTCGACAGGGCGTCATGGTCGGGCGCCGGCAGCCCGAACCGGGTGACGTCACCGACGAGCGAGTCGAGCAGCTCGCTGGGGTCGCTGGACACCACGACGCCCTTGGGCGGGTCGACATAGCCGTTGACCAGGGCGTCCGTCGGGATCCCTGCAACGTGCTTGGGGAAGAAGCGGTAACCGCGCCGCACGGAGAGATAGGCCGCGTCGGCGAACTGGGCCGCGTCGCACGCGATGTCCACCCCGGAGTTGCCCGCACCCACGACCAGCACCCGCTTGCCCCGGAACTCCAGCCCGTCGCGGAAGTCGACGGAGTGTCGGACGACGCCTTCGAACTCATCCTCCCCCGGCAGCGTCACCCGGTTGGGGTGCCAGGTGACGCCCGGGCAGCAGATCAGGCCGTCGTACTCGCTGGTCGTGCCATCGGCGAGGGTGACCCGCCAGCGATCGCCGTCGATGGGCTCGGCACGGCTCACCTCCGTGTTGAAGCGGACGTGCCGGTAGAGGTCGTAGTCGCGGCCGAAGCCTCGCACGTAGTCACGGATCTCGCGCCAGCCCGGATAGTCCGGGAACGACATCGGCATCGGGGCCCCATAGAAGCCCGAGGTGTACTTGGAGCTGATGAAGTGGCAGCTGTCATACATCGGCGTCCCGGCGTGGTCCATGTCCCAGATGCCACCGAAGTCGGGGTTGCGTTCGAACCAGTCGAACGGCACTCCTTCGAGCAGCAGGTTGCGGGCCATGATCATCCCCGAGGGACCCGCCCCCACGATGCAGTAGCGCCGGGCATAGGTGGGCTTGGTCTCGCGCTCGTCGACCTGGTGACGGTTGTGCGCCTCGGCGAGGTGGGCATAGGCCATCGGGCGCCGGGAACGCAGCCGTCGGGCCGCGACGAAGCCCGCCGCCCCCACGACCAGCATGAGGACGGGCACGGCGTTGATCGCGGGTCGGTCACTGCCGGTGAGGACGGCGTAGTGCTCGGCCGCCAGGACGATCGCCGTCACCAGCCCGCCGGCTGCGACGAACGGCGCGACCACGCCCTGGAGGAGGCGACGGTCGCGGCGCCTCCAGAAGAAGACCAGGACGGCGATGGCGGTCAACGCCTGGACGAGCACGATCGACAGCGTCCCCAGGCCGACCGTGGCGGAAGCGATGACCTCGTAGGGGTCCGCCCCGGTGACGCCGAGGCCCCCGACCACCAGCACCGTCAGGCCGACCACCGTCGCGCTGGCGATGTGGGGGCTCTGGTGCACCGGGTGGTAGCGGCCCCACACCCGGGGGGCCACCTGCTCCCAGCCGAGCGCGAAGAAGTAGCGACTGGCCGCGTTGTGAAGGGCGATCCACGATGCGAGCACGCTGGTGGCCAGCAGCAGTGCCGCGACACTGAGCAGGGTCGCGCCGCCGTACTGGTCGGCGAGGTTGAAGACGAGGTCACCCAGGTCCTGGCGCGCGCGCTCGGGTGCGGCCGTGCCGCCGGCTCCGCCGATGAGCACCCACGAGGTGAAGACATAGAACACGGCGATCGAGCCGACGGAGATGAACAGCGCGCGCGGGATGCTGCGGGCCGGGTCGCGGGTCTCCTCGCCGTACATCGCGGCCGACTCGAAGCCTACGAAACTGGTGAAGGCGAACATCAGCGACAACCCCAGCGAGCCGCCCAGCAGCTCGCTGGGCGAGAACGACTCGGGCGGGAACGCCGCGCCACCGATCTTGCCGACGATCAGGGCGTCGAGCACCAGCAGGACAGCGAACTCGAGCGCCATCAGGACCCCGAGGAAGCGAGCCGACACGTCGGCGCTGCGGTGGCCGAACGCCGCCACGACGACCAGGCCGATGGCCGTGAACACGCCCCACGGGACATCCACGCCGGACTCCACGAAGATGAGGTGGGTGAAGTAGCCGAACGCGGCCCCCAGCCCGATCGAGCTGGAGAGGTAGCCCAAGGTCGCGATGTAGGCCGTGGCCACGCCGAGAGGCCGGCCGAGCCCCCGGGCGACGAAGACATAGAAGGCGCCATCGTTCTTGACCCGCTTGCTCATCTCGGAGTAGCCGATGGCGAAGGCGACCAGGGCGATGGCCGCGAGGACATAGGCGGCCGGAAGGCTGATGCCGTTGCCCCGGACCAGGGCCAGCGGCGCGTTCCCGGCGATAGCGGCCATCGGCGCCGCCGCGGCGATGACCAGGAAGACGACGCGTCGCGTCGTGAGGACTCGGCGGCTGGTGCCGGCGGGCTCGGCGTTGGCGAGATACGACACGGGCACACCTCGGTGAGACGGGCAGACAGGCTGCCGGGCTGACGTGCTGACGGGGGCCACGGTGGGCGTGGTGGCGGGAGCGTAGCCGCTCGACTGGTCAGTTGACCAGACCTCTTGGTCAGTTGACCAAAAGCGGAGCACCGAGTCAGACTCGTCCCCATGCCAGCCTCCCCGACCCCGCGACGGCGCCGCGCGGCCGCGGCTGCCACCAGCGACGAGCTGGTCGCGGCCGCGATCCGCGTCATCGGCCGCCACGGGGTGGCAGCAGCGACCACGCGGCGCATCGCCGACGAGGCCGGGGTCCCCCTGGGCACCGTGCACTACTGGTTCTCCGACAAGGAGCAGCTGCTCGCCGAGGTGGTCCGGGTGGTCGTCGACCAGCTCGAGGTCGCGAGCACCCAGGCCGCCCCACCCGACACGCCCGCCGGACCCATCGAGGTGCGCGACGCGCTCGGCGCGGCGTTCGCCTCGATCGCCGGCGACGACGCCGGCGTGCAGCTGGGCTACTACGAGCTCACCGCGCTCGCCCTGCGCACGCCACGACTCCGGGAGCTGGCGCGCCACCAGTACCGGTCCTACCGCGAGCTGGCCGCGCGGGCGCTGGCCCCCGCGCTCGACGGGGTCGACCCCGAGCGTGCCGCGGCGATCGCCGAGCTGGTCATGGTCACCTTCGACGGGCTCACGCTGTCCTACCTGGCCGATCCCGAAGGCACCCGGCCGGAGGTCGTGCTCGACCTGCTGGCCGAGCTGGTGAGCCGTCAGGCCGTCTCCTGACCCGGTCAGTCCAGGTCCACCGGACCGGGCGCCGGATCGTCGGGGACCTCGAGGGTGCCGACACGGATCGTGGACACCGTCACCTTGCGCAGCGACCACACGGCAGTGACCGCGGCGCCGAGCAACGCGGCCAGGACCAGCCAGCCCCAGACGGCACCCAGCAACCAGATCATGAGAACACCCCCCGCGCCGGCGTGCCGACCTCGGCCTCCAGGGCCTCCTCGCGGGGCAGGCTCACGCCCGGCACCAGCCAGGTGATCGCGGAGCCCAGCGCATAGGCGGCGAGCACGAGACCCCAGACCTCCACGAACAGCAGCGCGGTCGCACCACCGGCGCTCCCCCCCACCGATGCCTCGGCCACTCCGGGGAGATCGGCGACGCGCGCCCGTGCCCGCTCGAGGTCCTCGGACGTCGGCGTTGCGCCTGTCGCGGCGGTCACCGTGGCCTTGCGCCCCTCGACGGACACGGAAACGCCCACGATCTCGGCCCGCTGCAGCGCCCGATCGGAGGCCCGCTCGAGCTGGCCCGAGACGGGACCGAGCAGCACGACGAGCGCAGCGACCCCCAAGGGCACGACCACGAGCGCGAGCCACCACCAGCCGCCGACGCCGCGCCAGGCCCAGCGGACGTCGGTCTCGCGTTGGTAGACCGTGCGGGTGGCCACGGGCTCACCCTAGCGTCGGGTTGGGCCCCAGCGTCGGGTTAGGCACGGCACCTCCATAGCGACGGTCGCGGCGGGCATAGGTGTCGATCGCCTGCCAGAGGTGGCGGCGGTCCACGTCCGGCCACAGGACGTCGGTGAAGACGAGCTCGGAGTAGGCCGCCTGCCAGAGCATGAAGTTGGACAGCCGTTGCTCCCCCGACGTGCGCCAGACCAGGTCGGCGTCAGCGACCTCGGGCACATAGAGATGCTTGGCGAACGTGCGCTCATCCACGCGGTCGGGATCCAGCCGGCCGTCTGCCACGGCCCGGGCGATGGATCTCGCGGCGTCCGCGACCTCGGCTCGGCCGCCGTAGTTGACGCACATGGTGAGGGTCAGGACGTCGTTGTGGCGGGTCAGGTCCTCGGCGACCTGGAGCTCCTTGATCACCGACTTCCACAGTCGCGGTGAGCGTCCGGCCCACCGGACCCGGACCCCCAGCTCGTGCATCTCGTCGCGTCGTCGCCGGATCACGTCACGGTTGAACCCCATGAGGAAGCGCACCTCATCGGGACTGCGCGACCAGTTCTCGGTGGAGAACGCGTAGGCCGAGATCGCCTTGACGCCGATCTCGATCGCCCCTTCGACGACGTCGAAGAGCGAGTGCTCGCCCCGCTCGTGTCCTGCCGTGCGGGGCAGCCCCCGCTGTTTTGCCCAGCGGCCGTTGCCGTCCATGACGATGGCGACGTGGCGCGGCACCAGCCGCGCCGGGATCTCCGGTGGTCGGGCGCCGGACGGATGTGGGGTTGGGGGCCGGGCTGCGCTGCGCACCCCGGAAGCCTATGCCGCCGGTGACCGCTCGGGCGTACGACGCATCGCGAGCGCGACGCCCGCGAGAAGGATCAGCAGCAGAGCCGTGCCGACCAGGCTTGCCTCGATGCCGAAGTCGCCACCCGAGATGAGCTCGCGCGAGCCCGAGGTCGGACCGAAGGTGAAGAACGAGGTGGACTTGGGTTCGCCACTCACGGGGACCCCGAAGATGTTGCCCTGGAAGAAGTTCCAGCCGGCATGGAAGCCGCAGATCATCCACAGCGACTGCTGCTGGAGCGCCAGCAGGCACGCGAAGACCGCGTAGAGCGCGATGTTCAGCGAGCCGACGACCCCGGCTCCCGGGTGAAGCGCGGCGAAGATCACCGACGTGCCGAGCACCGCGGCCCACAAGGGCATCTGCCGAGCACCCACCGGGAGCATGTAACCGCGGAAGACGATCTCCTCGGTGGAACCCTGGATGATGAACACCACGAGCAGCACCACCAGCAGCCCGATCGCCGCCGCTCCCGTCGTGTCGTGGGTGGACCGCCCGTTGGCGAGATCACCCAGAGCCGTGGGCACCAGCACGCCGACGGTCATCATCACGGCGCCCAGCGCCAGGCCGGCCAGGAACCGGACGATCGGCCGCGGTCCGCGGAACCCTAGCGAGGTGAAGCCTCGCCGCTCCTTGAAGTGCACCCAGAGGATCAGCAGCACGGCGATCAGGCCGAACGCCACGAGCTCCTCGAACTGCGCGATGCTGTCGGTGCTCTTGGGGTTGCCGAGCAGCACGGCCCCGCCTGGGAGTCCTATCGCGAGGCCGATGCCCACGATCGCCACCGCGACCGGCCAGGCGACCCACCAGCGGGTCGGGCGCTCGGCCTCGTCGGTCATCCGGATCAGGGCGTTGTCATGCGCGTTCATCGGGTCTCCTCCTCCGTGGCGAGAGGATCCCAGGTCACGGACAACGTTGACGAGTCGGCTCGGCGCCGCGGCGGCGTGTAACCGATACGCGCCGCGGCTCGGCACACGAGCCTGCACCCCTGAACGGCGATTCGATTCCTACCCGCAAGTCCCTCCCAACCTGCGCTCCCCGGCCCTATGCTGGACGAGCCATGTTGCCGGGGGGCGCGTGGATCGAAAGGAAACGCTGGGTGTCCCAGCCACTGCTTGACATCGAGCATGAGATCTTCGTCCTCTTCCGACGAGCATTCACGCTCCACGTCCGCACCTCGGTGGGGAAGTACGAACTGGACCGGTCGACCTACGGCATCCTCCTGCTGCTGGATGACACCGGCCCCATGAGGCTGGGGCAGATCGCCGTCGCCTATGGCCTCGACCCCTCCACGATCACCCGCCAGGTCCAGGGGGTGGTCTCCCAGGGCCTGGCCGAGAAACGTCAGGATCCCGACGACCGCCGGGCGACCCTCCTCTCGATCACCGCGGAGGGTCGGGCGACCCTGGCCGCGGTCCGGGAACAGCGGGGCCGACTGTTGGACGCCATCATGGCCGGCTGGACCGACCGCCAGCGCACCGACCTGTTGGCGGCGCTGCGCCGGGTCAACGACGCCCTGGAGGCACTCGTCGAGACCTCGGTCTCGACCGAGCTGCTGCCCGTCTGATCGTGGATCCCTGCCGAGCCTCAGCGCTCGACATAGGCGAGCGAGCGCAACCCGCGCTCGAGGTGCCACGCGACATAGGCCGCGACGACACCACTCGCCTCCTTGAGGTGCCGCGGCTCGGCCGCCTCGACCGCCGGCCAGTCGCCCGCGAGGAGCGCCCCGAGGACCGCGATGGTCTCGGCCGCAGGCGTCGCCGACCCCGGCAGTCGGCAGTCTGAGCACAGCACGCCCCCGGCGGACGGGTTGAGCCAACGGTGGGGACCGGGCTCGCCGCAGCGCGTGCAGTGGTCGAACGACGGCGCATAGCCCGCCACGGCCATCGACCGCAGCAGATAGGAGTCGAGGATCTGGCCCGCCGCGTGGTGGCGGGAGGCCATCGCCCGCAGCCCACCCACGAGCAGCAGGAACTGCTGGAGCGCGGGCTGCTTGTCCTCGGTGGCCAGCCGCTCGGCGGTCTCGAGCATCGCCGTTCCGGCGGTGTAACGCTCATAGTCGTTGCCGAGGTCACCGTGGAACGGGGTCAGCGTGTCGGCCTGGGTGATCACGTCGAGCGTGCGGCCCTCGGCGATCATCAGGTCGACGTGGGTGAACGGCTCCAGCCGCGAGCCCCAGCGAGACGACGTACGACGCACGCCGCGGGCGACCGCCCGGACCCGGCCGTGGTGGCGGGTCAGCAGCGTGATGATGCGGTCGGCCTCACCCAGCTTGTGGGTGCGCAGCACGATCGCCTCGTCGCGGTAGAGGGGCACCGGCCCATTCTGCCTGGTTCAGCGCGTGGATCCGGTGCGCGAACGCCCGGTCGCCACCCGTGTCTCGCGCCGGTCCCAGCACTCGTGGGCGAAGTCGGCCGCGATCGCGTTGAGCCGGTCGGGAGTCACGCGCCACTCGACGATGCTGCGGGCACGCACGAAGGTCGCGTGCGGCATCTCCTCCGCGAGCATCTCGGCGTCGGCGAACGGGTGGATCGGATCGCTGGGGTGTCCGACCACCAGCGCCGGGGCGGCGATGGCCTGACGCTGCGCGGAGGGCGGCGCCTGGCGGCCGAAGATCAGGCCGTGCAGCACCGCCGCCATCGGTGCCGCCTGCTGGTTGAGCGTGTCGAGTCCGATGCCGGCCCAGAACGGCAGCACCCCGCGCGGGAGCGGCTTGGTCAGCCGCCGGACCGTGTTGACGGTGACGGGCGCGAAGCGTGCGGCGAACATGAGAGGCACGAACGCGACGATGGCCGCCTCGAGGGCGTGGTTGAGCACCGGCATCTCGAGGAGCAGCCCGGCCACCCGGTCGGGCGCGAGCACCGCGGTCTCGAGCGCCACGTTGGCGCCGAGGCTGACGCCGCCGACGACCGCACGCTCGGCGCCGAGGTGGTCGAGGAGGGCGACGACCTGGTGGGCGAAGGCCGTCATCGAGTAGACGTGCTGGTCAGCGGGCCGGTCCGACCTGCCGTGGCCGAGCAGGTCCACTGACACCACGTGCAGCCCCTCGGCCGCCAGCGCTCGCGCCAGCGGCTGCTGCATGCGGCGGGGCATCAACAGACCGTGCATGAGCACGACCCAGCGGTCGCCCGCGCCGTACTCGGTGTACTCGAGCCGCCCGGATCCTCGGGCGGTGTCGAGCTCCAGCTCTCCCACACGTTCGGACACCAGCATGGGCGGCAGGGTAGCCGTCCCAGGCGGTTTCGGGGAGGTACGACGCGGCGCGACCGCCGCCATGGAGCGGGTCAGGCGCGGTTGACCGCGCTGATGACCGCCTTGAGGCTGGCCGTGACGATGTTGGCGTCGAGGCCCACGCCCCACACGATCTGGTTGCCGATGGCGCACTCGACATAGGCGGCCGCCATGGCGTCACCACCCGCCGAGAGGGCGTGCTCGGCATAGTCGAGGACGCGGATCTCGTTGCGGCCCAGCCACACCGGCTCACCGAGCGCCTGCATCTCGGCGAGCAGGTCGTTGAGGGCGTTGACGAAGGCGGCGATGGGTCCGTTGCCGGTGCCCTCGAGCGTGCGCAGCTGGCCGTCCACATAGACGTTGACCGTGAGCGCGTCCTTCTCCCCCGCCGCCGACGAGGTGTGCACCGAGTTGAGCTGGAGCGGCGTGGTGCGGTCGAGGTACTCGCCGGTGAAGATGTCCCAGATCTCCTCGGGGGTGATCTCGCCGCCCTGGGTGTCGGTGTGCCCCTGGATGACCCGGCTGAACTCGATCTGGGCCCGCCGCGGCAGGTCGAGCTTGTGCTCGGTCTTGAGCACGTAGGCGACGCCGCCCTTGCCGGACTGGCTGTTGACCCGGATCACGGCCTCATAGGTGCGGCCCACGTCGTGGGGGTCGATCGGCAGGTAGGGGGCCTCCCAGGGCATCTGGGAGACCGGGATGCCCCGCTCCTCGGCCTGGCGCTCCAGGTCCTCCAGACCCTTCTTGATGGCGTCCTGGTGGGAGCCGGAGAAGGCGGTATAGACGAGGTCGCCCGCATAGGGATGGCGCGGGTGGACCGGCAGCTGCGTGCAGTACTCGACCGTACGGCGGATCTCGTCGATGTCGGAGAAGTCGATCTGGGGGTCGATGCCCTGGCTGAACAGGTTGAGGCCCAGCGTCACCAGGCAGACGTTGCCGGTGCGCTCGCCGTGCCCGAACAGGCATCCCTCGACGCGGTCGGCGCCGGCCATCATGGCCAGCTCGGTGGCGGCGACGGCTGTGCCGCGGTCGTTGTGGGGGTGGAGGCTGATCGTGGTGAACTCGCGTCGGCTCGGCTGGCGGGAGAACCACTCGATCTGGTCGGCATAGACGTTGGGGGTGGCCATCTCGATGGTGGCCGGCAGGTTGAGGATGATCTCGCGCCCGTCGTCGGGCTGCCACACGTCGGAGACGGCCTCGCAGACCTCGACCGAGAAGGGCAGCTCGGTTCCGGTGAAGATCTCCGGGGAGTACTCGTAGCCGATGACGGTCTTGTCGAGGATGTTCTCGGAGTGCTTCATCACCAGGGTGGTGCCGCGGACGGCGATGTCCTTGACCTCGTCCTTGCTGGCGTGGAAGACCACGCGCCGGAACAGCGGGGCCAGCGCGTTGTAGAGGTGGATGTTGGCGTGGTGGATGCCGACCAGGCTCTGCACCGTGCGCTCGATCAGGTCCTCCCGGGCCTGGGTCAGCACCGAGATCGTGACGTCCTCGGGCACGCGGTCCTGCTCGATGAGCTGGCGCACGAAGTCGAAGTCGGTCTGGCTGGCGCTGGGGAACCCGACCTCGATCTCCTTGTAGCCCATGCGGACCAGCAGGTCGAACATCTTCATCTTGCGCGACGGGGTCATCGGGTCGATGAGGGCCTGGTTGCCGTCACGAAGGTCGGTGGACAACCACCGCGGCGCCTTGGTGATCTGTTGGGTCGGCCAGCGGCGGTCGGGCAGGTCGATCGGCGCGAACGCACGGTAGCGCTCGATCGGCATGCCGCTGGAGCGCTGGGTATTGGTGAAGCCGGAGTTCTGCAGGGTCATGGGATCCTCGTTCGCTCGGTGCGGGGCCGGCGCGCAGCACACACTCCGCAGCGAGGGGGTCCGGCGTTCAGACCTCGCTGCGGCAGCGAAGGAGGAGGCTGCGCAACATGACGCGGCCACCCTACCTCATGGCGACGGCTGGACGGACGCCAACCACCCACCGGGCGGGGCCCTGCGGGTGGTCGGCGTCAGCGTCGCGGCGTCGGGTCGCGATCGCTCAGGGTCAGCCGGCGCCCAGCATGCACTGCGTGAGCGGCTCGGTGAGGCCTGCCATGGCGTCGGATCCGGTGTCGCCCTTGAACGCCGCCACCATGAAGTCGTGGAGAACGTCGTCGGTGAGTGCCTTGTCGAGGCAGTCGGACATCTCCGGCGTCATCCCGGCGCCGACGGCATCCTTGATCACCTTGCTCACGTCCATGCACTCGACGAAGACGTCGGCAGCCGCGTTGGCGTCGTCGTCGGACATCTTGACGTCGCTGGGCACCTTGTCGGCCGACATCTTGTCGGTGAGGATGCCGTACTCGACGAGCTGGTCGACGCCGATCTTGTCGACCATGCCCTCAGCGACACAGTCGGCGTCCTTCTGCTCGAAGGAGAAGTCACTGCTGCTGCTGCTCATCAGCTCCTTGGCGATGGCCTCCTTGGCCTTGCCTTCGTCGCCACCACCGCCACAGGCGCTGAGGGTCAACAGGACCGCAGCCGCGGCTGCGAGGGCACGAGTCTTCATGGGTTTCCTTCCGTGGATCGCGGGCGCGCGATGCCAGGAATCTAGTGGCAAGGGACAGCAAACGAAATCACCCACACGGGTCAGATCCAGTCCTGGACGAATCGTCCCCACAACGTTCGCCCGGCGTTAACCTGCCCTCGATGGCGACGCTGTTGATCGTGCACCACTCCCCGACCGCTGCCGTGCAGTCGCTGACCGACGCGGTGGCCGCCGGGGCCTGCGACGACGCCATCACCGACGTCACCGTTCGCGTCGTCCCCGCGCTGGAGGCCACGGCCGCCGATGTCCTCGCGGCCGACGGCTATGTGCTCGGGACGCCGGCCAACTTCGGCTACATGTCGGGGGCGCTCAAGCACTTCTTCGACTCGATCTTCCTCGAGGCCGGCGGTGCGCTGACAGAGTCCGGCGGCGCCGCCGCGCCCCGGCAGGGGCGCAAGCCGTTCGGCCTCTTTGTCCACGGCCGGTATGACACCACCGGCGCCGTCCGATCGGTGCTGACGATCGTGTCCGCGCTGCCATGGCGGCAAGGCGCCGAGATCCTCGACGTCGTCGGCCAGGTGACCGACGGAGATCGCGACGCCGCCTACGAGCTGGGCGGTACGATCGCCGCACTGCTCGGCTCGTGAGGGGACCCGGGCCAGTCGGTCCGGAGGAGGTCACGCGTGCGGCTCCGCACCCGCCCCGGAAGGCGTGCCGCGGCCACCGTCGCCGCTGTCCCCTTCCTGGCGCTGACACTCGTCGGGTGTGCCCATGCCGACCAGGGCAGCAACGAGGACCCTCAGCAGGTCGACGCCACCACCGCCCCTGAGGTGGGGGCCTGCCGGATGCTCACCCCCGGCGATGTCGAGCTGCCCAGCAACGCCACGCGGACCGTGCCGTGCACCGAGCCCCACACCGCCGAGACGTTCCTCGTCGACGAGCTGCCCGACGACCTCGTCGACGACGACTACGACGACCCGGCCCTGGGCGCGTTCGCCTACCAGTCCTGCGGCAAGGCGTTCATGGCCTTCACGGGCGGCGACGACAGCCAGGTGATGCGCGCGGTCGTCAGCTGGGCGTGGTTCCGCCCGTCGCAGTCCGCCTGGGACTCGGGCGCCCGCTGGTACCGCTGCGACATCGTCGGCGGCGGCCCCCAGAGCGCCAGCTATGTGCTGCTGCCCGACGACGCGTCCCAACTGCTCTATGGCCGCCCCGAGGACGACTGGCTGGCCTGCGCCACCGGCGACAAGTTCGCCGGGTCCACCAAGGTGCCGTGCTCGGAGAAGCACGACTGGCGCGCCGTGACCACCATCAAGCTGGGCGAGCCGCCAGACCCCTATCCGGGTGACAAGGTCGCCCAGACCAAGACCCGCGACTACTGCTCCGACTCGGTCGGGGCCTGGCTGGGCTATCCCGTCGAGTACGACTTCGCCTACACCTGGTTCCACCAAGCGGAGTGGGAGGCCGGCAACCGACGCTCCGTCTGCTGGGCCCGGACCGACCAGTGAGCCCGGACCGACCGTTGAGTCCCGGGCAACGGTCCCGCGCCCGGCGGCCGCGTCGGCGTACGTCGGCCGCCCTCGTCGTCGCAGCCGTCGTCGTGGCTGTCACGACCGCGGGATGCTCGGGTGGGTCGGGTGGCTCCGGGGGCACGGCCGATGCCAGCCCCTCCACCGAAGCGGCCTCGGCGTCGGCGACCGGCACCCCGCCGCCTGCGGCGGCGGAACCGACCCGACCCGACCCGCGGGGCTGCTACCGCCTCAGCTATGAGCAGGCGCTGGCGCCCACCACCCATCGCAAGCCGGTCACCTGCCAGCAAGCACACACGGCGACGACCTTCCACGTCGGCGACCTCGACACCCTCGTCCACGGCCACCTGCTGGCGGTGGACGCCCGGCGCGTCCAGGCCAGGGTGGCCGCGACCTGCCCCAACCGGCTGCCCGGCTTCCTCGGCGCCACCGCCGACCAGATGCGGCTGACCTCGCTGCGGTCGGTGTGGTTCTCGCCGACCCTGGCGCAGTCCGACGCGGGGCAGAACTGGTTCCGCTGCGATGTCATCGCGCTCGCCCGCGACGGTCGTCTCGCCGAGGTCACCGGTCGTCTCCAGGGCGCGCTCTCGACCGAGGAGGGTCGCCGCCGGTTCGGGATCTGCGGCACCAGCCAGCCCGGCCGACCCGACTTCGAACGCGTCATCTGCTCGCTGCCCCATGCCTGGCGGGCGATCGCGTCCTACGACGGCGCCGGCGACCGCTACCCCGGGGCCGCCAAGCTGCAGGCCACCGCCCAGGCACGCTGCAAGGACGCGGCCCGCGCCCAGGCGGCCGACCCATTGGACTTCGAGTGGGGCTATGACTGGCCCACTCGGGAGCAGTGGCGGTCCGGTCAGCGCTACGGCCTGTGCTGGGCGCCCGAGGCGTGACGGAAGCGTCGCCGTCCTGATCGACGCCGAGCGCCGCTCAGTCCATGCTCTGCGCGAAGAGCCACTCCCGCAGCCCGGCGATGCGATAGGCGGTGGCGGCATCGCCTCCGGCGATCCGGATCAGCGTCGCCGAGTTGCCCTCCGCCAGCGCTCGATGGGCCGAGGCCGAGAGGCGGGCCGCCGACCATCCCGCATCCCAGGTGTCCGAACCGCACACGACGTGACGCTTGACGAGCAGGTCCCTCGCCGCCGACTGCGCTGTGACGGCTGCCTGGTCCTCGCTCGCGGCGACCGAGACGAGGGTGGCGTCGGCGAGACCCTTCGGGTCGGCGAGGTCCGGTCGGCCGCCGACGAGCAGCGCGGCAGCGAAGAGGTCAGGATGCTCGGCCGCGAGGTGGGCGACCGCGGTCGCACCCATGCCGACCCCCGTGCCATAGACCCGGCCCTGGTCGACCGCGTAGCCGATCTCGAGCGAGGTGACCAAGCGGGTGGTCATCTCCAGGTAGTCGCCGGTGACGGCGCCGGTCGCGTCGTCGAGGACGGCACGGGGGTATTCGGGCACCACGACGAGGCTCGGCCGCACGGCCTGTTCGGCGTCCGCAGCCCAGACCCTCGCCCCCACGTCGGCCAGCGGGGTGGTGACCGGGCCGCCGGTGGCGCCGGCGTCGGCCAGATAGACGATCATCGGATAGGCCCGCGCGGGGTTGTAGTCGGCGGGCAGGTGGAGGTTGTAGGGCAGCGACTGGCCGGTCACCGGGTCGTGGAAGACCTCATCGGTGAACATCGGCCCGACCGTGACGGCCGCTCCTGCTCCGGTGTCCGAACCACCCGGGGTCGCCAGCCCGATCGAGGCACCTCCTCCGGTCGAGCAGGCGCTGGCACCGAGGAGGGCACCGATCCCGAGGATCGTCGCCGTCGTACGACGCAACACCGACAGCCTGGGCACGCCTCCATCCTGCGGCCCGACACTGGTCGCGACCGCAGAGACCTCTGAGAGGCTCCTGATTTCATCGGTGCCGGCCGCGCCACCGGAGCCGAGACCGGGTCAGGAGTCCGCCGACGGCGCGCGGATCCCGGTTGGCCACCGCGAGGATCGCATCGACCAAGGGGAGCCGGATCCTGCCCTCGGAGAAGATGGCGGCGGCGCGGAGCGGCAGCTCCTCGACGCCGCGCTCGAACATCAACCGGGTGGCGGTGTCGTCCTCCGGGACCCCGTCGACGGCCACGGCGAGCAGCACCCTGCGCAGCGCGCGGCCCACCCGGGTGGCGCTGAGCTCGTCGATCGTGGAGTTGCGCGTGAACGGCCGGACGGCCGGCACAGGCGGGACCGGTCGCCCCAGCCGGCGTCGGAACTCGCCGGCGGTCCGAGCGATGGCCGGCGTGTCGGCCGGCTCCGCCGCGGAGGTCACACCCCCGACGACCCGGCCGGGCAGCCGCGCCGAGATGTCGTTCGACGACCTGGCGACCAGGACCTCGAAGGGACCGTCGGGCGTGAGCCAGGCGGAGGCGTCGACGTCGAAGAACTGGAAGGCTCGCGGCGGGATCTCGATCGAGACGACGGTGCTGGCGCCCGGGGCGAGCCGCACCTTGGCGAAGCCTGCCAGCTGCCGCTCGGGGCGGAGCACGACGCCGGAGCGGTCCGCCAGATAGACCTGGACCACCTCGGAGCCGGCCCGATCGCCGGTGTTGGTGACGGTGACCGTGAGCGTGACCCCGTCGCCCGGGGCGATCTCCGAGCGGTCGAGAGCGGCATCGGACCACGCGAACGTCGTGTAGCCCAGCCCGTGACCGAAGGGGAACAAGGGGACGACGTCCGCGGTGACATGGTGGCGGTAACCGACGAACAGGCCTTCCCGGTGCTGCACCTGGCGGGACCTCCCCGGGAACCACGGGTTGCTCGCGACATCCTCGAGCGACGCCGGGAAGGTCTCGGCGAGCCGGCCACCGGGCTCGACGTCCCCGAACAGCACGTCGACCAGGGCGGCTCCGCTCGCCTGGCCACCGAGGTAGGACTCGACGATCGCCGCGACGTCGTACCGCCACGGCATCAGCACCGGGGCACCGTTGGACAGGGCGACGACGGTGCGTGGGTTGACCGCCGCGACGGCGGCGACCAGAGCGTCGTGCTGGGCCGGCAGTGCCAGGGTCACCCGGTCGAAGCCCTCGCTCTCGTGGGTCGTCGGCAGCCCCACCATGACGACCGCAACATCGGCCCGGCGGGCTGCCTCGATGGCTCTGCGGATCAGCGCCGGGTCGCTACCCGAACGGCCGGCGTCATAGCCGGCCTCGAAGGAGACCTTCGCACCGCGGGCGGCGAACGCCTCGCGAGCGGTGGTGACGCGAGCGGCGTTCACCAGCGAGCTGCCCGCGCCCTGGAACCGCGGCTGCTCGGCGAACGCCCCGATCAGCGCGACGGTCTCCGATCCGGTGAGCGGCAGCAGTCCGTCGTTGGCCAGCAGCACCGTCCCCTCGGCCGCGACCCGCTGGGCCAGGGCGTCGTGCTCATCGGTGGGCAGGCTTCCCGAGGCCTCGATCGGGCTGCGCTCGACGAGGTCGATCACC
>JAXLSN010000036.1:0-56120 GCA_046330595.1 Nocardioidaceae bacterium | reverse complement strand
GCCGTCACCACGGCTGCGGCGTTGGCGGCCTCGCGAGCGGCCGACAGGCCCGGGGGACGCCGGTCGCGGGGCGTGCGCGTGCGGTGGCGGTCGGGGCGCGCCAGGTGGACCGTGCCGTCGGCCGCCTCGACGACCGGTGCGGACCCGATGTCGCGCAGCCGCGGGACCAGCTCGTCGATCGGGACCGTGCTGACGAGCACGGTGGGAGCGATGCGCCGCAGCCCGAGCGTCCCGGCCTGGGGGTGGTGCAGCAGCTCGGCCAGCGCGGCCTCGTCGTCGGTGCGGAGGAACGCCTCGGCGTGGCCGACCCGCAACGTGCCGAACGTGCGCGAGACGTCGTCGACCAGATAGCTCAGCGGCTGGGGGACCGGGGTCCGCGACACCGTCGCCAGGAAGTCGTGGACCTCGCCGGCCGACCACCCGGCGTCGAAGGCCCGCCGCACCGACGCGCCCGTGAAGCGGAAGACGGTCGCGCCGCCGCGCGACTCGATGTCGGCCAGCAGGTGAAGGGTGCGCGCGCGGTCGGGAACGAGGGGGCCGGGGGCCACGGCCGTCAGGTCGGCCTGGATCAGCACGTGGTCGACCTCCTCGGGGAGGTCCGGTGCCAGCGCGGCGGCGGCCCCCTGGTCGTCACCTGCCAAGAGCAGCCGCCCCGGTGCGGCGATCGCGTCGAGCCCGGTCACGCCGAGTGCCGCGGCCTCCGCCACCGCCCAGGCCACCAGCTGGGCCCGGCTGGACGGGCGCCGCGGTCGCTGCCAGGCAACCCTGGCGACCAGCGACGGCAGCCCGGTGCCGGCGGCGAGCACGTCGCCGGGGGGCAGCGACGCCAGCGACTCCAGCGCCATCCGACGGCTCTCCACGGCGAACACGCTCGACATCTCGGGCGCCAGCGCGTTCCAGGACTTCGCGCCGGTGCGATCCTTGCTCCCGACCAGCGCCGCGAGCCGCGAGCTGTCCAGCCACGCGCGGGCCAGCCGGACCCACCGCACGGCCGGCGGCTCGGCGGCCCACTGGTCGAACGCGTCGGTCGGCAGCCAGGCGGGCTCTCCCGCCGCCGACCCGGTGGTGACCAGCTGGGCAGCGGCGGCCACCTCGACGACCAGGGCCGCCGCGGCCTCGTCGACGTGCAGCAGCTGGGCCGCGGCCTTGAGGTCGCGGACCCCGAGGCCGCCCGATCGGAGCGCGAGCGGCGGCCGGGTGCCCCAGTGCTCCAGGAGCAGCTCGACGCGTCGCACCAGCTCGAACGCGGCACCGGCGGCCGCGCGCGCCACCAGCGCCGCGTCGCGCGAGGTCGTCGCGAGCTCGGGTACGGCGTCGGCGGGCTCGCGTGTGGTGCGCCCCCCGCGCACCGCGACCGCCACCTCGCCCGGGAGCACGACGAACCCCGACGCCCGCGGCAGCACCAGGCGTGCGGCCAGCAGCTCTTGGACGGGGGTCGGCGCGGCCCCGTCGGTGGGCGACGTCGCCGAGGTGGTGCCCTCGCCACCGTGGGCGTCGAGGTGGTCGAGCAGTGCCCGTGCCGCCGGGCTGGTCGACGCCAGCCGCCGAGCCACCTCCTCCGGGGCAGCGGGTGACGGGCTGCGCGGGTGGAGACCGGTCGACGCCGCCGATCCGGTGAGGCCCTCCAGCACCCCGGTCAGCGTTCGCAGCCCGTCCGGCGCCTCCCAGACGAGCACCAGCCCGAGCAGCCGGTCCAGTGCCGCGTCGGTCGCCGCGGGTTCGGCGTACACCCACGCGCGCAGCTCGGCGGGCGTGGCCGGACCGAGCGCCGCGAGCGCCTCCAGCACCGTTAGCTCCAGCCGGGTCAGGCCGTCCATGGCTCGCAGCAGCGAGGCCCGTACGGCGGCGCGGGCGGCCAGCTGCCCGGTGTCCTGTGGAGCCGGGCTGGCCAGGTCGGGCCGGGCCCGCAACAGCGCGGCAAGACGCTCGTCGGGCCAGCTGCGGAGCTGGTCGGCGAGGGTGCGGGGCGCGGCGGTGGAGGCCATCCCTCCAACGCTACTGCCGTGTCGTGGGGCCGGGGTCCTTGCGTTGGGGCGAGCGTGGCCCCAGGGTGGTCGCATGACCCGGGTCGAGCTGCACTACGGGGCCGCGACCGACGTCGGCCGGGTGCGCAGCGTCAACGAGGACTCCTACCTCGCCAGCCCCCCGGTCTTCCTGGTCGCCGACGGCATGGGCGGCCACGACGGCGGCGACGTGGCCAGCGCCATCGTGGCCGAGGAGTTCGGCCGGTTCGGCGGTGACGAGCTCGATCCTCACGCCGCCGGACGTCGGGTCACCGAGGTGTTGCGCTCCTGCCAGCGCCGGATCCTCGAGTACGCCGCCCGCAACCGCGCCGGTGGCTCGCCGCAGTGGTACTCCGGCACCACGGCCGTCATCGCGGTCGTGGTCCAGGACGGTGACCGTCCCTCCTGGCTGATCGCCAACCTCGGTGACTCTCGTGCCTATCGCCTCCACCACGGCCGGCTCGAGCAGGTCAGCCGTGACCACTCGGTGGTCCAGGAGCTTGTCGACGCCGGCACCATCACGCCCGAGGAGATCCCGACCCATCCCGATCGTCACGTCATCACCCGCGCCCTCGGTGGTCCCGACGAGGTCGAGCCTGACTTCTTCTTGTTGCCGCTGCCCCAGGCCGAGCGGCTGCTGCTGTGCTCGGACGGGGTGACCGGCATGCTCGAGGACGCCGCCGTCGCCCAGATCCTGGTCCAGACCGACGACCCGCGCATGGCCGCCGATCGGCTGGTGGCCGCCGCGGTCGAGGCCGGGGGTCGGGACAACGCCACCGCGGTGGTCGTGGATGTGGTGGGATGGTTGGCCAGGGATACCCAGGACGCCACGCGCCAGCGCGTCAGTCTCGAGGACAAGTTAGGGGCTCTGCCATGACGGACTCTCCCCAGCGCCGTGCCTACCGCCCCGGAGGGTGGTTCGGGATCTTCGGCCAGAACGCGAGCGTGTTGCTTCCGCCCACCGAGAAGTCCCGCGTCGCCGGGGTCTGGGAGCTGGTCGACGAGGGCGCCGGCTTCGACGAGGTCCTCGACGCCATCCTGGCGACGGGCCTGCGCGACCTGCCGGGCTTCGTCCTGGTGAGCGACACCGAGCAGGGCACCAAGATCGTGCTCCGTGGCCCCGCCGTGGCGGCCTTCGTCTCCGACGGGGGCATGGTCGAGGTCGCCGGCTCCTCGGAGACCACGTGGGTCGAGCGCACCATCCCCGACGTCTCCCAGCTGTTCATCCAGGTCGAGCCGACCGAGGACGACGGCGAGGAGATGGAGATCACCCACGGCCTGGTGCGGCTGGCCCGCATGGAGCTGCCGCCGTTCCGCGCCGCCCGCCACCACGACCCCGACGAGGAGCCGATGGTGCTCGCCGACGGGCTGGAGGAGTCCTACGACGACGACCTCACCGTGGGCATGGAGATGCCCGACGCGGTGGTGCCCGTCGAGGAGCCCCCACCGGTGGTCGAGCCCGAGCCCCCGGTCGAGCCGGAGCCGGTGATGGAGGAGCCCGAGCCGTACGTCGAGCCGGAGCCGGTGGCCGAGGAGCCCGAGCCGTACGTCGAGCCGGTGGTCGCCGAGGAGGCCGTGCCTGCCGAGGAGACGCCACCGGTCGAGGATGCCGCGCTCGTCGAGGACGCCCCGCCAGCGGAGGAGCCTGTCGTCGAGGAGCCCGCCCCCACCGACGACCCCGGACCGCTCGACGGCGGACCCGCCGACCCGTTTACACCCGAGCCCTTCCCGACTCCCGAGCCGTTCCCGGCCCCCGAGCCGTTCCCGGTGCCGGAGCCCCACCCGCTCGACGCGCCCTATGCGCCGGCGGCCGCGCCCACCGAGGTGCTGCCGACCACCCCGCCCGGACCGTCCTGGCGTGACGCCATCGCCGAGGACGCCCCCACCTCCGACGGCCATCCCCAGCCGCCCGACTTCTCCCGGCCCGAGCCCGGCATCCCCGTGACGCCGCCGGTTCCGGCCGGTCGCCCGGTCGCCCGCCTGCTCTTCTCCAGCGGCGACATCGTCGACGTCGACCGACCCGTGCTCGTCGGGCGCTCGCCCGAGGCGCGCCGGTTCGCGAGCGGTGACAACCCTCGGCTGGTGAGCGTGCCCAGCCCCCACCAGGAGATCTCCTCGACCCACCTGGAGGTCCGGCCGGGCGCCGGGGCGGACACCGGCTCCGCGGTCGTCACCGACCTGGGGTCCACCAACGGGACCGTGCTGGTGCAACCGGGGCTGGCGCCGGAGGACCTCAAGCCTGGCATCGCGATCCAGCTCCATCCGGGCGCGATCATCGACCTGGGCGATGGTGTGACCATCCAGGTCACCCTGCCGTGACCGGGGGCTGCCCGACCCGATGACGCCCCTGCGCCCCGCCGGTCCCGACCGGCGGTTCTCCGCGTTCGCCCTCGACCGTGCTCTCGTCTGGACCGTCGATGGCCTCGTGGTCGCCCTGGTGTGGTGGTGGCTGGGTCGGAGCCATCCCGCGGTGGCGGTCTTCCTCGCCGTTGTCGTGGCGGCGCTGCTGTGGCTGGTCCTCGGCGTGGTCGCCGGACTGACCGGCCGCTCGCCGGGCAAGGCGCTGCTGGGCCTGCGGCTCGTGCGGGCCGACGATGGTGGGCCGTTGGGGGTCGGTCGCGCGCTCCTGCGTGCTCTCGTGCTGACCCTTGCCACGCTGCCGACCTTCGGGATCGGCGCCGCGGTGCTGGCCTGGACCGCAACCGCCGACGCAACGGGCCGCCGGCGCGGATGGCACGACCTGGTGACCGGCTCGGTCGTGGTGGACCTCCGTCCGGTGGCTGCCCCGGCGACACCGGTGGCCGCGCCGCCACCCCCGATCGTCAACCTCACCACGCTCCGGCTGATGCCCGTCGAGTCCGCGGTCGAGGAGCCCACCCTGCCCGCGCTGCCGGTGGTCCCGCGGCCCCAGGCCGGCGTACGCGCGGAGCGACCGCCGATCAGCGCGGCCGCCGCCCGGCCGACGACCCTCCTGCCACGGTGGCGACTGGTGTTCGACACCGGCGAGGCGCTCCTGGTGGAGGGGCTGGGCCTGCTCGGCCGCAACCCGGAGCCGAGATCCGGCGAGGAGGTCCGCCACCTGGTGCCGCTGCGGTCGCAGGACCTGTCCCTGTCCAAGACCCACGCCCAGTTCCACGTCGTCGACGGGACCCTGGTCGTCATGGACCGGGGCTCGACCAACGGCTCGGTCCTCATTCGCCAGGGGGTGTCACGTGAGCTCTCGGGCGGGCGGCCGGCCACGCTGCTGGAGGGTGACCGGGTGCGCTTCGGCGACCGGGAGATGACCGTTCTCCGCGAGTCCTGACCGGCCTCCCCTCCGCACGGAGGTGGGCATGGCTTAGTTTGGGGATATGGCGGACACGATCCAGTCGGTCACCTCGGCTCTCGAGGTGCTGGACTGTTTCGCCGTCCACGAGGAGCTCGGAGTCTCCGACGTGGCCCGACGTCTCGGTGTCGCCAAGAGCACAGCCCACCGGCTGCTCAGCACGCTGGCGGTCAAGGGGATCGTCGAGCAGAGCGACGAGACCGGGAAGTACTACCTCGGGATGCACCTCTATGAGCTCGGCCAGCTCGCGATGTCGCGCAACCATCTGCGTGCCGTGGCGTTGCCGACCCTCGCCGAGCTGCGTCGTCGTTCGGGCCTGACCGTCCAGCTCGCCGTCCCGGACGCGGCGGACGTGATCTACACCGAGCGGTTGGAGACCACCCTCGGTGTCAGCTTGATGCGGCTGTCGGGGCACCGGCTCCCGTCCCACACCACCAGCTCCGGCAAGGCCATCGCCGCCTTCAACCCGGCGTTCGCGGAGGCCCGGCGGCGGGCCGGCTTCCCCTCGCGCACCGAGGTCACCATCCGCACCGTTGACGAGTGGGACCAGGTCCTCGACAAGACCCGCAAGCAGCACGGTGCGGTGTCCTTCGACGAGGCCACCATGGGGGTCAGCTCGGCCGCCGCGCCGCTGCACGGCCCCTCGGGTGAGGCCATGGCCGCCGTGTCGCTCGTCGGGCCCACCGAGGCGTTCCGTCAGCAGTCCGGGCACTTCCTCCAGCTGGTCGTGGCCGCGGCCGCCGCGCTGTCCCGTTCGGCCGTGACCTGACCCGTTCCCCGGGGTGAGGCCCTGAGGTCGTTCGGACCCGAACCTCAATTGTTCCGGTCTAAGGAACGTTTGGGGGTCACCTGTGACAGCCGTCTCTACCGTCGGATCACCACGACGAGAGGGGTAGGACGGATGTCGAGCTGGACCGAGGACACGGTGGCGACCGAGCTGCTGGCCTGTGAGTCCGACCGGCGAGACCGGGACAAGTTCACCGATGAGTGGCCCGAGCTCGACGTCGACACCGGCTATCGCATCCAGGACGAGACGCTACGGCGCCGCCTGGCCCGCGGCGAGACCCTCGTCGGGGTCAAGCTGGGGCTCACCAGCAAGGCCAAGCAGGAGCGGATGGGCGTGGACCAGCCGCTGGTGGCCTGGCTGACCGACGCCATGGTGCTCCAGCCCGGCGACCCGGTCCCGCAGGACGCGCTGATCCACCCGCGCATCGAGCCCGAGATCGTCTTCGTCATGCGTGAGCGGCTCGAGGGCCCTGGCGTGACCGCCGAGCAGGCCCTGGCGGCCGTCGGCGAGGTGCTCGCCGGCGCCGAGGTCATCGACAGCCGCTACCGCGACTTCCGCTTCACCGCCGCTGACGTGGTGGCCGACAACGCGTCGTCCGGCGCCTACGTCGTGGCGCCCACCGGCCTGGCGCCGACCGAGCTCGACCTCGTCGCCGAGGAGGTCCTCGTCGAGATCGACGGCGAGGTCTTCGACAAGGCCACCGGCGCCGCCGTCCTCGGCCACCCCGCCGAGGCGCTTGCCCTGGCCGTCAACGAGCTCGCTCGTCGTGGCCTGGCGATCGAGGCCGGCTGGACCGTGCTGACCGGCGGCATGACCGACGCCGTCGTCGCGACGCCGGGCACCACCGTGACCTGCCGCTTCGCCACGCTCGGTGCCGTCGACCTGTTCTGCGGCCCCGCCGAGGGGGCCGACGCCTGATGCCGCTGATCGAGGTCACCCTGGTCGAGGGCCGCAGCCCCGACAAGCTGCGCGCCCTCATGCGCGCGCTCACCCAGGCTGCGGTCGACACCATCGAGGCCCCGCGAGAGTCCATCCGCGTGGTCCTCCGCGAGGTACCCGCGACCCATTGGTCCGCCGGCGACGTCACGATCGCCGAGCGGAACGCCAACGCCGAGACGCCAGGTAGGAGCTGAGCAGTGACAGAGCGTGAGTTCTTCGGACACTTCATCGACGGCAAGGAGGTCGGCTCGATCAACGGGGGCCGATTCACCACCGTCAACCCGTGGACCCAGGAGGTCTGGGCCGACGTCGCGCTCGGTGACCAGGCCGACGCCGACGCCGCTCTCGCTGCCGCCCGCCGCGCCTTCGACCTCGGCCCCTGGCCGCGGATGGGCTACGGCGAGCGCCAGGAGCTCCTCCACCGGTTCGCGGACCTGCTCGAGGAGCACGCCGACGAGCTGGGCGCCGCCGACAGTCGCGACATGGGCAAGCCCCTGGCGCAGTGCCGTCACGACGCTGCCCGGACCGCGCTCAACTTCCGGTTCTTCGCCGACCACGCCAAGATGGCGATGGCCGAGACGCTGCCCATGGACAGCGGCCACCACGCCTACACCCGCTATGAGCCCGCCGGTGTCGTCGTCGCGATCGCCCCGTGGAACTTCCCGATGATGCTGGAGTCCTGGAAGGTCGCGCCGGCGCTGGCGTGGGGCAACACCGTCATCCTCAAGCCCGCCGAGGACACCCCCACCTCCGCCACGATCATGGCGCGGCTGGCCTCCGAGGCCGGGATCCCCGACGGCGTCTTCAACGTCGTCCACGGCTACGGTGGCAACTCGGTCGGTGAGTTCCTCACCAAGGACTCCCGCGTGGACCGCATCACCTTCACCGGCGAGACCAACACCGGCCGGATCATCAGCCGCGCCGCCGCCGAGAACCTCACCCCCGTGTCGCTGGAGATGGGCGGCAAGAACTGCAACATCATCTTCGCCGACGCCGAGCTCGAGAACGCCGTCGACTGGTCGATCCAGTCCATCTTCCGCAACGCGGGCCAGATCTGCCTGTCCGGCAGCCGGCTCTATGTGCAGCGTGGCATCTATGACGAGTTCCTCGAGCGGTTCGTCGCCAAGGCGGAGGCCATGAAGTTCGGCGACCCGCTGGACCCCGACACGGAGTTCGGCCCGCTCGCCAGCCAGACCCACTTCGAGAAGGTCAAGGGCTACATCGACACCGTCGAAGCAGTGGGCGGCCGGATGCTCACCGGAGGGCTCGGTGACGGCTGGTTCGTGAAGCCGACCGTGCTGGTCGACATGCCGGCCGACAGCCCCCACGTGTGCGAGGAGATCTTCGGTCCCGTCGTCGTGGTCATCCCGTTCGACACCGAGGACGAGGTCATCGGGCTGGCCAACGACACGGCCTACGGTCTGGACGCCCAGCTGTTCACCGAGGACCTCCACAAGGCCCACCGGGTCTCCGCCCGCCTCAACGTCGGGTCGGTCTGGGTCAACTGCTTCTTCATCCGCGACCTGCGGGCGCCGTTCGGCGGCGTCGGCCACTCGGGGGTCGGCCGGGAAGGCGGCAACTTCAGCCGCGAGTTCTTCACCGAGCCCAAGGCCGTCATCATGCAGATCAACCGGGTCCCCAGCGACCGGGAGGTCTGAGGTCATGCCCACCGTCCGGATCGAGCCCCAGGGATGGGAGGCCCACCTGCGCGAGGGTGAGGCCATCCTCGCGGGGCTCAACCGCTGCGGTTACACCGTGCGCCAGATCGGCTGCCGGCGTGGCGGGTGTGGCATCTGCAAGCTCGAGCTGGTCGCCGGAGAGGTGACCTACGAGAAGGTCGTCGCGGACGATGTGTTGTCCAGTGACGAGAAGGCGGCGGGAAGGTGTCTGACCTGCCGCGCCGTACCGGATGGCGACGTGACGCTCCACGTCGACGACGGTGAGATCAGTGCCGCGCCAGCGGGTCTGCTGCGGTTCCTGAACACATCAACCCCGCCGGCCAGGCCGGCCTCATCCATGCAAGGGAAGGACAGCTGAGATGGGTGTCATGAGGATGGGCTACGCCCACGTCCGGGTCACCGACCTGGCCGAGGCGAAGCAGCACTACGCCAACACCATGGGTCTCTACGAGACCCTCGACGAGGGCAACCGCGTCTACTACAAGGGCTGGGACGAGTGGGACCACCACTCGGTCGTGCTCGAAGAGGGCGGCGTCGGCGTCGTCAAGTTCGGCTTCAAGGTCGAGAAGCCCGAGGACATCGACGAGATCGAGAAGAAGGCCGCCACCTTCGGCGTCACCACCGAGCGCATGTCGGCCGGTGAGAACCCCGAGGTCTCCGACGGCATCCGGATCTTCACGCCGTCCGAGCACGTCCTCGAGGTCTACCACGCCCAGACCCTGATCGGCACCGAGGTCGGCACCCACAACCCCGACGCCTTCCCGCGTCACATGGTCGGCGTCGGCGTCCCCGCCCTCGACCACGCGCTCATCCTCGCCGACGACGTCGCCACCAACGAGGCGATGTTCAAGGAGCTCTTCGGCTACTTCGCCACCGAGCGCGTGCAGACCTCGCTGGACGACGACCACGACGTCATCGCCACGTGGCTGACCAACAACAACCAGATCCACCAGATCGCGATCCTCAACGGCCCCCAGGGCAAGCTCCACCACTTCGCGTTCAAGCTGGGCGACTGGACCGAGGTGGGCCGCGCGGCCGACCTCTTCGCCATCGACGACGTCCCGATCGACATCGGCCCCACGCGTCACGGCATCACCCGCGGCCAGACGGTCTACTTCTTCGACCCGTCCGGCAACCGCAACGAGGTGTTCGCCGGCGGTTACGCCGCCTACCCGGACCGCCCCGTCAGCGTGTGGACCCCCGAGCAGATCGGCAAGGGCGTCTTCTACCACGCTCGTGAGCTCAACGAGCGCTTCATGACCGTCTCGACCTGATCGAGGCAGCACAACCCCATTGCTGACCCGCCGCGCGCGCCCGCGCGGCGGGTCAGCGCCCATTTCGGTCCGACAACCCTGAGGAGAACCATGTCCGAGCACGTCGTCAGCTCCCGCTCGGTGTCCTACGCCGGCGCGCGCGCCGCGGTCGACGCCGCGATCACCAAGGCCGAGGAGCTCGGGGTCGCGGTCAACATCGCGGTGTGCGACCTCGGCGGCAACCAGGTCGCCTTCGCCCGGATGGACGGGGCCGCGCTGCTGTCGGGAGCGATCGCCACCGACAAGGCCTACACCGTGGCTGCCTTCCTCGGCGTCCCCACCGACCGGTGGTTCGGCATGATCGAGCACGAGCCCGCCCTGCGCGAGGGGATCGTCCACCGCGACCGGCTCGTCATCTTCGGCGGTGGTGTCCCGATCACCGTCGGCGGCGAGGTCGTCGGCGCGGTCGGCGTCTCGGGTGGCTCCGAGCAGCAGGACATCGACATCGCGACGGCCGGCGCCGCGGCCCTGGCGTGACGCGACCGGGCCCGACCCGGCTGGGGGCCTACTTCCAGACGTAGGCCCGGCGAGCGACCTGCAGCGCGCTGACATAGCCATCGCGCTGGTACTCCCGGCTGTCGACCTGCCACGGAACGGCCAGCTTGCCGCGGAACTCGCCGACCGAGGCGAAGCCCGCCTCGTCGCCCCAGGCCTCCAGGTCGGCCAGCAGCCGGGTGGCGTAGTCGCGGCCATGGCGCATGAACGCCGACGCGCACTGCACCACGTCGGCACCTGCGAGCAGATAGGCGGCCACGTCGGCGGCGGTCTCGACTCCGCCGGTGCCGGCCAGCGAGCACTCGAGCTGCTCGCGCAGCACCGCGATCCAGGTCTGCGGCAGCCGCGCGTCGCTGGAGTGGGACAGGTCGATGACCGGCTCCACCTGCAGTGTGGTCACGTCGATGCGCGGCTGGAGGAAGCGGTTGAACAGCACCAGGCCCGCGGCGCCCCGCTCGACGAGCCGCACGGCCACGTCGTTGAGCGAGGAGAAATAGGGCGGCAGCTTGACCGCCACCGGGATCGACGTACACGCGTGCACCGCCGACAGCAGGTCGACGACCGCGTCCTCGAGCACCTCGCCATGTCCGCGGAACTGGCCCGGCACCACATAGAAGTTGATCTCCAGCGCCGCAGCCCCGGCCTCCTCGACCTTCTCGGCGAAGCACACCCAGTCACCGGAGCTGCTCGTCCCGTTCATGCTCGCGATCACGGGGACGTCGACCGCCTTGACCGACTGCTCGATCAGCTCCAGGTAGCGCGCGGGCGCGCCCGGTCCGGCCGGGTTGACGAACCACTGGTTGGGCGCGAAGTCGGGATCGGACTCGGCTCGCACCTGTTCCTCGAAGATCGAGTGCAGCACCACGGCGCCGACGCCGGCGTCGACGAGCGTGATGACCCCACCCGGGGTCTGCTGCAGCGGCGACGGGGCTGCGACCAGGGGGTTGCGCAGCTCCAGCCCGAGGTAGGTCGTCGTCAGGTCCATGCGTTCCTCCTGACGGCTCCGGCCCCTGGCGCTGGGAGCCGGCCGTTGCCTCACGCTATCGCCCCGGGCCGCTCGCCCGGTCCGGCCGTCCGTTCGGCGGAACCGCGGCGTTCGAGGGTCTGGTCAGGTCACCCGCTCCGGCCTAGCGTGCCCCCATGGAGTCCTATGCAGCCGGCGAGACCACCCCGCCCCTGATCGAGGAGACGATCGGGGCCAACCTGGAGCGCACCGTGGCGGCGTACGCCGACCGCGAGGCGCTCGTCGAGGCGGCCAGCGGACGCCGGTGGACCTGGGCGGAGCTCAACCGTGACGTCGACGCGTTCGCGCGCGGGCTGCTGGGCGCCGGGATCGCGAAGGGCGACCGTGTCGGCATCTGGGCCCCCAACTGCGCGGAGTGGGTGATCGTCCAGTTCGCCACCGCCAAGGTCGGCGCGATCCTGGTCAACGTCAACCCCTCCTATCGCACCCACGAGTTCTCCTATGCCGTCAACCAGTCCGGGCTGCGCCTGCTGATCGCCGCAACGTCGTTCAAGACCAGCGACTATCGCGGCATGGTCGAGGAGACCCGTGAGCAGTGTCGTGGCCTGCAACGGGTGGTCTATCTCGACACCGACGACTGGGCGGCCCTCGTCGCCGAGGGCGAGGGGGTGAGCGAGGAGGCGCTGCGGGAGCGGATGGCCTCGCTCGAGGCCGGTGAGCCGATCAACATCCAATACACGTCGGGCACGACCGGCTATCCCAAGGGCGCGACGCTGTCGCACCGCAACATCCTCAACAACGGCTTCTTCACCACCGAGCTGATCAACTTCACCGCCGAGGACCGGCTCTGCATCCCGGTGCCCTTCTATCACTGCTTCGGCATGGTCATGGGCAACCTCGGCTGCTCCACCCACGGGGCGACCATGGTGATCCCGTCGCCCGGGTTCGACCCGGCGACGACCCTGCGCGTCGTCGCCGAGGAGCGCTGCACCGGGGTCTACGGCGTACCGACCATGTTCATCGCCATGCAGCACGACCCGAGCTTCGCCGAGCACGACCTGTCCTCGCTGCGCACTGGTGTCATGGCCGGGGCGATCTGCCCGGTCGAGGTGATGAAGCGCTGCGTCAGCGACATGAACATGACGGAGGTCGCGATCGCCTATGGCATGACCGAGACCTCGCCGGTGTCCTGCCAGACCCGTGACGACGACGACCTCGAGCGGCGTACCGCCACGATCGGCCGCGTCCACCCGCACGTCGAGATCAAGATCGTCGACCCGGTGACCGGCGTGACGGTCGAGCGCGGCGAGACCGGCGAGTTCTGCACCCGCGGCTATTCGGTGATGCTCGGCTATTGGGACGAGCCCGCCAAGACCGCCGAGGCCATCGACGCCGACGGATGGATGCACACCGGCGACCTCGCGGTGATGCGCGAGGACGGCTATTGCAACATCGTGGGCCGGATCAAGGACATGGTCATCCGGGGCGGGGAGAACATCTATCCCAAGGAGATCGAGGAGTTCCTCTATCAGCACCCCGACATCGAGGACGTGCAGGTCATCGGCGTCCCCGACCAGAAGTACGGCGAGGAGCTGTGCGCCTGGATCAAGATGAAGGCCGACCGCGACCCCCTCGACGCCGAGGCGGTCCGCGCCTTCGCCACCGGCAAGCTCGCGCACTACAAGATCCCGCGCTACGTCATGGTCGTCGACGGCTTTCCGATGACCGTCACCGGCAAGATCCGCAAGGTGCAGATGCGCGAGGAGTCCGCCGAGGCCCTCGGCCTCGGCTGACCGGGCCGCGGTGCCTCACCAACTGCCGCGGCGCTGTGGTCACCATCTCAGCGTTAGAACGCTGAGAACGTAGCAACAGCGCCGCGGCAGTCGGAGGGATGGGGGGCGTGATCATCAGCACCCCGCCCGCGTGGGTGGTCGGGACTGTCGGTGGGGCGACGTAGGCTCCCGGCCGTGACCCCGTCCCGCTCCCCGCTCGTCGTCGGCTTCGACCTGGACATGACGCTGATCGACACCGTGCCCGGGTTCGCGGCGACGCTCACGGTGCTGGGGGAGGAATACGGCGTCTCGTTCCCGATCGAGGAGATGGCCTCGGGGCTCGGGCCGCCGCTCGACCACATGCTGGCCGACCACCTGCCGCCCGAGCAGATCGGGCCGGCGGCCGACCGGTTCCGCGAGATCTACCCCGACACGGCGGTGACCACGACGCCGCTGCTGCCTGGCGCCCGCGAGGCGATCAAGGCCGTCCGTCGCCACGGCGGCCGGGTCCTGGTCGTGACCGGCAAGTTCCCGCGCAACGCACGTCTCCACGTGGACCACCTCGGGCTCGACGTCGACCACATCGAGGGCTGGGTCTGGGGCATCGGCAAGGCCGAGGTGCTGCGTCGCGAGGGCGCCGCGATGCTGGTCGGCGACCACGTCCACGACGTCGAGGGCGCCCTGGCCGCGGGCGTGCTCAGTGTCTCGGTGCTGACCGGCAGCACCACCCGCCTCGAGCTGGTCGAGGCCGGCACCCACGTCGTCCTGCCCGACCTCGAGGCGTTCCCCGAGTGGCTCGACGGCTACGTCCTGCGCAACCGTGCCGCGGGGGCCTGACCCCTCCGCACGGTGATTTTGCCGGGAATGGGTTGGCTAACTCATCCCGTTGCTCCCTAGGCTGATCCCATCCCCGGGCGAGAGCCGCCGTACGATGCGGCGGTCCACCCCTGGCCGCATGCAAGCAAGAAAGGTCACGACCGTGCCTACTGGCAAGGTGAAATGGTTCGACACCGAGAAGGGCTTCGGTTTCCTGTCCCAGGAGAGCGGCCCCGACGTCTACGTGCATGCCGACGCGCTGCCCGAGGGCGTGACCACCTTGAAGGCCGGGACCCGGGTCGAGTTCGGGATCGCCCAGGGACGCCGCGGTGACCAGGCGCTCCAGGTGAGGGTGCTCGACGCACCCTCGGTGCAGCGCAACCGCCAGAACGCCAAGCGCAAGAAGCCCGAGGAGATGGTCCCGATCGTCGAGGACCTGATCCGCCTGCTCGACGGCGTCAGCGAGGCCTACCGCCACGGCCGCCACCCCGACCCCAAGACGGCCCGCCCCGTCGCCAAGCTTCTGCGCGCGCTCGCCGACGAGCTCGAGCTCTGACCCTGCCCGCGGGGCCAGCGTCGATCAGGCCGAGCCCTCGCCACGGCCCTTCGGGTGCGCCGTCGCGGCCGAGGGCGTGGGCGTGGCCGGCGCGGCCGACGCCTTGACCCGGCCGGGCCGGGCGATGACGACGGCGACCAGCCACACCGCGAGTACGCCGGTCGCGATGCCGAGCCCCAGCCGGGGGATGAGCGGCATCGCGATCCCGGCGAAACCACCGATCACCCAGGCCAGCTGCAACGTCGTGTCCGAGCGGGCCAGAGCGCTGGTGCGCACCCGCTCGGGCACGTCGCGCTGGATCGTCGAGTCGAGCGACAGCTTGGCCAGCGACTGGGCCAGCCCTGCGGTCAGACCGAGCAGGCCGAGCGTCAGCACGCCATAGAGCAGCGCCGCGAGCAGCGCCATCAACACGTCGGCGACGAGGGCGAGCACCACGGTCACCCGCGGGTTGACCTTCTTGAGCAGGGAGGCGAGCGCGATGCCGACCGTGTTGCCGAGGCCGGCCGCGCCGATCACCACGCCGAGCAGCACGTCGGGTCGCCAGCCGTCGATGGGGTTCTCGCGCAGCAGGAACGCCATGAACATCGTCAGGAAGCCCGACAGCCAGCGCGGCCCGACGTTGGCCCGCAGCGCGAACGCGACGGAGCCGGGGATGCGCATGCGCATCTTGCCGCTGCGGGTGGGCCGGGCGGTCTCGGCGCTGGTGAGCGCCATCGTGCCCTCACCCGAGCTGGAGTCGACCTTGCCCGGCAGCAGGATCGCCAGCACCGTGCCGACCACGAAGACGAGGAACGCATAGCGCAGCGTCCACTCCGGCCCGATCAGGCTCGTCACACCCGCGATCGGCGCCGAGATCCCGGCGCCCACCACTCCGGCGAGCGAGATCCGACCGTTGGCCTTGACCAGGGTCTGGGTGGGCGGCACCAACCGGGGTACGGCGGCCGCCCGCGTGACGGCGTACGCCTTGGAAGCGACCAGCACGCCCAGAGCCGCGGGGAACAGCCACGGCGACTCGCTCACCACGGCCGAGGCGAGCACCCAGGCCAGGAACCCGCGCAGCGCGAGCGTCGACCCGATCGCCCACCGGCGACCATGGCTGAACCGGTCGAGGAACGGGCCGATCAGGGGGGCCACGATCGCGAACGGCAGCATCGTCAGCCCCAGGAAGAGGGCGACCTGCCCGCGAGCCTCGCCGGTGGGGACCTGGAAGAAGAGCGTGCCGGCCAGCGACACCGCGATCGCCGCGTCTCCGGCGGCGTTGAAGGCGTGGAGCTCGATGAGCCGCGACAGCCCCGAGTCGCCGGCCCCCTCCGAGCTCGCTGCGCGGCGCGCCTGGCGGACGGTATAGCTGCCCGCGCGCCCGGTCGCCCGCGCCGCCGCGCGGATCCCGCGTGCCGAGGCCTTCGCGCCTGTGGTGATCGTCTGAGCCGGCTTGAACCGCCCGGTCTCCGCGCGACCGGGACCCACGTGCAGGTCCTCGCCGTCGGGCGGTCGTGACGTCATGGCTCCTATCCTGCCCGGTCGATCTCCCTGGTCGCGCGCAGCGGCGGGGGCGGTTCGTGACATCATGTCCGCCGTGACCACTGCGACGCCCAAGCTGGACGCCACCGCGGCCGCGGCTGTCGACGCCGCCCGCGACGCGCTGCTCGAGGACGCTCCCGCAGCCGACGTGGGGGAGCACCTCGGCGTGAGTGCCGAGGGCGACCGCGTGGTGACCCACCTGTTCGCCTGCAGCCGGCCCGGCTACCGCGGCTGGCGCTGGTCGGTGACCGTGGCCCGCGTCCCGCGCGCCAAGCACGTCACCGTCGACGAGATCGTGCTGATCCCCGGCGACGAGGCGATCGTCGCGCCGGCCTGGGTCCCCTACAAGGAGCGCGTCAAGCCCGGTGACCTCTCACCCGGCGACCTGCTCCCCGTTGAGGAGGACGACCCCCGGCTCGTGCCGACCTATGCCTTCGGCGACGACCCGCTGACACCCGAGGACCGCGCCCAGGTCAAGCAGGTCGCGGCCGAGCTCTACCTCGGCCGCGTGCGCACGTTGTCGCTCGAGGGTCGCGACATGGCCGCCGAGCGGTGGTACGACGGCGACGCGGGCCCCGGCTCGCCCCTGGCCCAGGCCGCTCCCGCGAGCTGCACCAGCTGTGGGTTCCTGATCCGGCTGGCCGGCCCGCTGTCGGAGCTGTTCGGGGTCTGCGCCAACGGCAACGCCAACGACGACGGCAAGGTCGTGTCATTCGACCACGGCTGTGGTGCCCACTCCGAGATCACGCTGCCGCGCAAGGCGCGGCCCCAGGCGCTCCCTGAGCACGTCTGGGACACCCTCGACGACCTCGTCGAGCTCTGACCTGGTCGAGCTGATCGGGCGGGAGGCTCAGGCCTCCTCGGCCTTGGCCGCCGACCGGGCGCGCTTGCGGCGCCGGGTGTACTCCAGCCCGAACAGCCCGAGCCCCAGGCCGGCCAGGCACGTCCACAGCCACCAGCTGCGGCCGGAGTCGTGCAGCTGCCCATAGAACGGCAGCAGGGCGATGAAGCCCAAGAACCACAACGCGCAACCGACACTCACCGTGCGTACGCCGTCGACGTCGAGCGGCTCCACGTCGGCGACGATGTAGGTGCGCTTGCCGATCTCGTGCTGTTTCGGCTGGTCGTCGCGGAGCTCCACGACGGCAACGCTACATCGCGGCTCGCTGGCCGGTCGCGTGCGATCGGCTGTAACAAATCTCTGCCAGACTCGCGCCCGTGAGCAAGAGCAACCAGAGCAAGGCGCGCCGCCCCCAGTCCTCACGTCCGGGTGGTCACCCGGCCGGACCTGGTGCCGCCAAGACCTCGTCGTCGCGGCCGGGCGGGCTCGATGGCTTCTTCAAGATCTCCGAACGCGGCTCGACCGTTGAGCGTGAGATCCGCGGTGGCATCGTCACCTTCTTCACGATGGCCTACATCGTGGCCCTCAACCCCCTCATCCTCGGCTTCGCCGCCGACGGCGACGGGAAGTTCCTGGGCGGCGGCGATGCGCCGAACCTCGCGGCGATCGCCGCCGGCACGGCGCTGATCGCCGGGGTGATGACCATCCTCATGGGCGTCGTGGCCAACTATCCGCTCGCACTGGCGACCGGGCTCGGCCTCAACGCCTTCGTCGCCTATGCCATCGCGTCCCGCGCGACGTGGGCCGACGCGATGGGACTGGTGGTGATCGAGGGCGTGATCATCCTGGTCCTCGTGCTCACCGGCTTCCGGCAGGCGGTCTTCCACGCCGTACCGGCCCAGCTCAAGACGGCCATCTCGGTCGGCATCGGGCTCTTCATCGCGCTCATCGGCTTCGTCGACTCGGGCTGGGTACGCCGCATTCCCGACGCGGCAGGCACCACCGTCCCGGTGCAGCTCGGCCCCAGCGGCTCGCTCTCCGGCTGGCCCGCGCTGGTCTTCGCGTTCGGCCTGGTGTTGGTCATCGCGCTGTGGGTCAAGAAGGTCCGCGGCGCCATCCTCATCTCGATCATCGTGACGACGGTGCTCGCGATCATCGTCGAGGCGATCGCCAAGGTCGGTCCGTCGTTCGTCGACGGCAAGCCGGTCCCGACCGGCTGGAGCCTCAATGTCCCCAAGTTCCCCTCCGACTTCGTGGGGATGCCCGACTTCGGCACGCTCGGCCAGTTCAACCTGCTGGGCTCCTTCAGCGACATCGGCTTCGTCGCGGCGGTGCTGCTGGTCTTCACGCTGCTGCTGGCCGACTTCTTCGACACCATGGGCACGATGACCGCGATCGGTGCGGAGGCCGGGCTGCTCGACTCCGAGGGCACCCCGCCCAACACCAAGCGCATCCTGGTCGTCGACTCGATCGCCGCCGCCGCGGGTGGAGCCGGTGGTGTCTCGTCGAACACCTCCTACATCGAGTCGGCCTCCGGCGTCGGCGAGGGGGCTCGGACCGGCCTCGCCTCCGTCGTGACGGGGCTGCTGTTCCTGCTGACGCTGTTCATCACCCCGCTGGTGGAGGTCATCCCGAGCGAGGCGGCCGTCCCGGCGTTGGTGCTGGTCGGCTTCCTGATGATGCAGCAGGTCAAGGGCATCGACTGGGACGACCTCGAGATCGCCATCCCGGCGTTCCTCACGATCGTGCTGATGCCCTTCACCTACTCGATCACCGTCGGCATCGGCGCGGGCTTCGTGTCCTACGTCCTCATCAAGGTGGTCCGCGGCAAGGGCATGGCCGTCCACCCGCTGATGTGGACCGTCGCGGCGCTGTTCGTCGTCTACTTCGCCATCAACCCCATCACCTCCTGGCTCACCTGAGCGGCCCTGGTCTGACCTGAGCCGCTCAGCTCCACCCGGCTCTACTCGGCTCCGCCAGCCCGACCGACCGGCCCGGCCCCTCTCGTAGGGACCGGGCCGGTCGCGCATTCCCGCCGAAGTGCCCGGTTCTGCTCGCCGAGGTGTGCCTTGCTGTCGTTCGAAGTGCCCCGTCCTGTCACTCCGCCGGCCGTACGGGGCACTTCGGCGGTCACTACGGGGCACCTCGGCGGTCTGTGCGGGGCACTTCGGTGGAAGGGAATAGTTAGCGCGGGTAATGAGTTAGGCTAACTATCATGCCCACGATCCAGCGTGTTGCCCGCACCGACGCCGGGCTCGCCTCCGAGCTCCGCCTCGCCGTGATGCGCCTGCGCCGGCGGCTGGCCGTCGAGCGGCACCCGGACAACGAGCTGAGCCTCACCCAGATGACGGTCCTCGGCACCCTCTATCGCCACGGCGAGATGACGATCGGCGACCTCGCCGCCCACGAGCGGGTCCAGCCGCCCTCGATGACACGCACGGTCAACGGCCTCGCCGAGGCCGGCTTCGTCGTACGACGCCCGCACGAGACCGACGGCCGTCAGGTGCTGATCACGCTGACCGACCTCGGCCGGACCACTGTCGTGGCCGACCGCGAGCGCCGCGACGCGTGGCTGGCCCGCCAGCTCGCCGACCTCACGCCCGAGCAGCGCGACCTCCTTCGCGAGGCGGCGCCGCTGCTCGACCTCCTCGCTCAGAAGGACTGATCCGCCACCTTGAGTCCCACCTTCCGTTCCCTCGCCAACCGCAACTACCGCCGCTACGCCGCCGGCGGCGTCGTGTCCAACACCGGCACCTGGATGCAGCGTGTCGCCCAGGACTGGCTGGTCCTCCAGCTCAGCGGCAACTCCGGGACCGCCATCGGCATCACGACGGGGCTGCAGTTCCTGCCGTTCCTGCTGATGGCGCCGTTCGCAGGGCTGGTCGCCGACCGGATGCCCAAGCACAGGCTGCTCCAGCTCACCAACGTGGCCATGGCCGCGCCCGCGCTGGTCCTGGGCGTCCTGGCGGTCACCGGCCGGGCCGAGCTGTGGCACGTCTATGTCCTCGCCTTCCTGCTCGGTACCGCGTCCGTCTTCGACGCGCCGGCCCGGCAGTCGTTCGTCTCCGAGATCGTCGACCCCGACGACGTCAGCAACGCGGTCGGCCTCAACTCGGCGAGCTTCAACGTGGCGCGGATCGTCGGCCCGGCCGTCGCGGGCGTCATGATCGCGGCCCTGGGCGGCGGCGCCGTCGCCACGGGCTGGGTGATCCTGCTCAACTCGGTCAGCTATGTCGCGCCGATCATCGCGCTGCGCAGCATGGACCGCCGGCTGCTGACCTCGCCCGAGCCCAGCAAGCGCACGCCTCGGGCGATCCTGGCGGGATTCTCCTATGTACGCCGCCGCCCCGACCTGATGCTGGTGCTGGCGATCGTCTTCTTCACCGGCACCTTCGGGCTCAACTTCCAGATGACCTCGGCGCTGATGGCGACCAAGGTCTATGACAAGGGCCCCTCGGAGTACGGCCTGCTCGGCACCTTCATGGCCGTGGGTTCACTGACCGGGGCGCTGGTCGCCGCGCGTCGGGTGCAGGTCAGGCAGCGCCTCATCATCGTGGCCGCCGTCGTGTTCGGTGTCGTGGAGATGGTGGCCGCGCTGATGCCCACCTATGTCACCTTCGCGGTGATGACGCCGCTGCTGGGGCTCAGTGCGCTGACGATGATCACCGCCGCCAACACCTATATGCAGATGAACACCGAGGCGACCATGCGGGGCCGGGTGATGGCGCTCTACATGATGATCTTCATGGGCGGCACGCCGCTGGGCGCGCCCGTCGTCGGGTGGGTCGGCGAGGCCATGGGTGCCCGCTGGACCCTGATCCTCGGCGGTGGGCTGACCATCCTGGGGGTGCTCGGCGCGGTCGCGGTCTTCCTCCGAGCCCACCCCGCGACCCAGCCCGAGACGCCCGAGGCGCCCGGCGCCCAGGGTCAGCCGTTGGTGGCCTGAGCGCCGAGGTCGGCGGGCACGTCACACACGGCGGAGAACACCGGAAGCAGGTCCATCCACCACTGCTCGCGCGGCCGCCGCTCGGTCACGTCGAGCTGGGCGAGCATGCCGGCGACCGGCCAGGTCTTGAGCCCGTCGGGCGTGAGCCCGAGATAGACGGCGTCGTCGCCACCTGCGGCGAGGAGCCGGGTGAGCTCCTCCAGTGCGAAGTGCGCCATGCGGGTGGCGAGGTTGCGGTCGAACGGTGAAGGGTTGCCGCCCTGCTGGAGGTGGCCGAGCACCGCCGGGCGTACGTCGAACAGGTTGTGCCCCTCGACCTCGAACAGCCGCACCAGGAAGTCGGTCGTGTAGAGGTCGCCGGCGAGCTCGTTGCGGACCGCGACGAACAGCCGCTTGCCACCCTCGAACGCCGCCCGCATCCGCGCGACGTCGACCTCGAGGTCGGCGAGGGTGACGCCCTGCTCGGGGAGATAGACCCGCTCGGCACCCGCCGCGAGGCCGGTCAACAGGGCGAGGTAGCCGCAGGTGCGGCCCATGGTCTCGGCCACGAAACAGCGCCGGGACGCGGAGGCCGACTGCTTGATCCGGTCCAGTGCCCAGACCGCGTTGTTGAGCGCGGTGTCGGCGCCGATGGACAGCTCGCTACCGGGCAGGTTGTTGTCGATGCTGGCCGGCAGCAGCGTGATGGGCAGCCGCAGGGCGGGGAAGCGGGTGCGTTCGGCGACCATCCGCTCGACCGTCAGGTAGGCGTCCAAGCCGCCCACGACGACGATGGCGTCGAGGCCGGCGCGCTCCACGGCCCGGCTGACGGCATAGAGCTCGTCCTCGCCCAGGACGCCGCGCCGGGTGCCGAGCGACGACCCGCCCTCGCCGACGAGCGCCTCGACGGCGCCCCACTCGAGCTCGGTGAAGTCCTCGTGGGCCAGCCCACGGAAGCCGCCGGCCACCCCGAGCATGGTGTGGCCATGGGCGATCCCGAACCTGACCAGCGCCCGCGTGGCGGTGTTCATGCCGGGGGCGAGGCCGCCGCCGTGGAGGATGGCGATACGCCGGGAGGTCGCGGTCGGCGCGACGGCCTGTTGGCTCGGGGGCAGCGCGAGGGTCTCGAAGACCCCGAGCAGGTCGGTGAACGACTCGCCGCGCACGGCGACGGCCTCGTCGTACTTGCCCTCGCGGATGAGCCCGGCGACGGCCTGGGTCTGGGCGACGGCCTCCATCATCGGGAGCCGGGTGACCCGGTTGTGGCGGACGCCGAGGATGTTGGGCACCGACTCGGGCGTGGCCGCCATCACGTCCTGGGTGGCGTTCCAGCCGAGCAGGGTGCTCATCCACCGGTCGTAGGCGCTGGGGGTGCCGCCGCGCTGGACGTGCCCGGGGATGGTGATCCGCGGCTCCTCGCCCAGCCGCTGGGCGATGGCGTCGCTGACATAGTCGACGGTGATCGGCTCGCCGTGCCGGTCGACCGCCCCCTCGGCCACCAGCACCAGCGACTCGCGACGTCCGGCAGCGCGCCCGGCGCGCAGCATCTGGCACATCTGGTCCTCCCACCCTTCGGCGGGCGGGCTCTCGGGGACGAGGACATAGTCGGCACCGCCGGCGACGGCGGCCATCAGCGGCAGGTAGCCGCAGTGACGTCCCATGACCTCGATGACGAAGCTGCGCTGGTGGCTGGCGGCGGTCGACGAGATGGCGTCGATGGCCTCGATGATGCGGTGCAGGGCGGAGTCGGCGCCGATGGTCATGTCGCTGCCGACCAGGTCGTTGTCGATCGAGCCGACGAGGCCGACGACCATGAGGGCGGGGTGCTCCTGGGCCAGTTCGGCGGTGATCTCGCCGCGGTCGACCAGTTCGGTCAGCAGATCGGGCCACTCGCGGCGCAGCCGATCGGTGCCGGTCAGGCTCCCGTCGCCCCCGATGACGACCAGCCGGTCGATGCCCCGCTCGACCAGGTTGCGCACCGCCCGGCGCATGCCGTCGTGCTCGCGGAAGTCGGCACTCCGGGCGGTCCCGATCACGGTGCCGCCGCGCTGGAGGATGCCGCTCACGTCGTCCCAGCCGAAGGGCCGGATCCGGTCACCGCCGTCGACGGCACCCTGGTAGCCCTCCAGGATCGCGTACGGCTCGGCACCCAGGCTGAGCGCGGTGCGTACGACGGCGCGCACGGCGGCGTTCATCCCCTGTGCGTCGCCCCCACTGGTCAACACACCGATCCTCATGGCCAGCATCTTTCCGCAGCCCCGCTAGGCTCCGACGACCGGCTATCGCGTTTTGACCCTCGGTGGGGCGCGGAGTAGCCTTTTTCCTCGTGTCTGGGACATCCAGACCTTTGCGCGTGCCCAGACCTCGTCGCCCCGCATTCTGGCGGGGCTGACGCCTGGGGCCGCAGACCAACAGGCACACCGTTTCACACGCAACACGACCGTGCCCAGCAAGGCGCTGGGCCGTGACAGAGGACAAGAAGGGGAACCACCCGGTGCCCACCATTCAGCAGTTGGTCCGCAAGGGCCGTCAGGACAAGGTGTCCAAGAACAAGACACCTGCCCTCAAGGGCTCGCCGCAGCGCCGAGGCGTCTGCACGCGCGTTTACACGACCACCCCCAAGAAGCCCAACTCCGCCCTGCGCAAGGTCGCCCGCGTGCGCCTGTCCAGCGGCGTCGAGGTCACGGCCTACATTCCGGGCGTCGGTCATAACCTCCAGGAGCACTCGATCGTGCTCGTTCGCGGCGGCCGGGTGAAGGACCTCCCCGGTGTCCGCTACAAGATCATCCGCGGCACCCTCGACACCCAGGGCGTGAAGAACCGCAAGCAGGCCCGCAGCCGCTACGGCGCGAAGAAGGAGAAGAGCTGATGCCGCGCAAGGGTCCCGCCCCGAAGCGTCCCCTCGATGTCGACCCGGTCTATGGCTCGCAGGTCGTCACCCAGCTGGTGAGCAAGGTCCTCAAGGACGGCAAGAAGCAGGTCGCGCAGCGCATCGTCTACACCGCCCTCGAGGGCTGCCGTGAGAAGACCGGCACCGACCCCGTGGTCACCCTCAAGCGCGCGCTCGACAACGTCAAGCCGGCCATCGAGGTCAAGTCCCGCCGTGTCGGTGGCGCCACCTACCAGGTGCCGATCGAGGTCAAGCCCAACCGCGCCACCACCCTGGCGCTGCGCTGGCTGGTCGGCTATGCCGCGGACCGTCGCGAGAAGACGATGTCCGAGCGCCTGATGAACGAGATCCTCGACGCCTCCAACGGTCTCGGTGCCGCTGTCAAGAAGCGCGAGGACACCCACAAGATGGCCGAGTCCAACAAGGCTTTCGCCCACTACCGCTGGTGACCTGGGGCGGGAGTGCCCACACCCGGCGCGCTCCCGCCGTCACCACGCCCTTGACCCAAGGGCCCCTGACCTAAGGAACTGACACAAGTGGCTGTCGACATCACCACGGACCTCAACAAGGTCCGCAACATCGGCATCATGGCGCACATCGACGCCGGCAAGACCACCACGACTGAGCGCATCCTCTTCTACACCGGTATCACCTACAAGATCGGTGAGGTCCACGACGGCGCGGCCACGATGGACTGGATGGAGCAGGAGCAGGAGCGCGGCATCACCATCACGTCCGCCGCGACGACCTGCTGGTGGAAGCAGCACCAGATCAACATCATCGACACCCCCGGCCACGTGGACTTCACCGCCGAGGTCGAGCGCTCGCTGCGTGTCCTCGACGGCGCGGTCGCGGTGTTCGACGGTGTCGCCGGTGTCGAGCCCCAGTCGATGACGGTGTGGCGTCAGGCCAACAAGTACAACGTCCCGCGGATGTGCTTCATCAACAAGCTCGACCGCACGGGCGCCGACTTCTTCCGCTGTGTCGACATGATCGTCGACCGGCTCAACTCGACGCCGCTCGTCCTCCAGCTCCCCATCGGAGCCGAGTCGGACTTCCTCGGCGTCATCGACCTGGTCGGCATGCGCGCGCTCACGTGGCGCGGTGAGACCCAGATGGGTGAGGACTACTCCGTCGAGGAGATCCCCGCCGAGCTGCAGGACCAGGCCGACGAATACCGCGAGAAGCTGCTCGAGACGCTGGCCGAGGCCGACGACGAGATCATGGAGAAGTACCTCGAGGGCGAGGAGCTCTCGGTCGAGGAGATCGAGGCCGGCATCCGTCGCGCCACCCTCGCCGACCTGCTCAACCCGGTGCTCTGCGGCACCGCGTTCAAGAACAAGGGCGTCCAGCCCCTGCTCGACGCGGTCGTCAAGTACCTCCCCTCGCCGCTCGACATCACCGCCATCGAGGGCCACAAGCCCGGCGACGAGGACGAGAAGATCGAGCGCTTCCCCAAGGACAGCGAGCCGTTCTCCGGCCTCGCCTACAAGATCGCCTCCGACCCTCACCTGGGCAAGCTGATCTATGTCCGGGTCTACTCCGGCAAGCTCGAGGCAGGGTCGACGGTGCTCAACTCCGTCACCGGCCGCAAGGAGCGGATCGGCAAGGTCTACCAGATGCACGCCAACAAGCGTGAGGAGATCTCGTCGGTCGGCGCCGGTCAGATCGTGGCGGTCATGGGCCTCAAGGACACCAAGACCGGTCACACGCTGTGCGACCAGTCGGCCCCGGTGGTCCTGGAGTCCATGAGCTTCCCGGCCCCCGTGATCGAGGTCGCCATCGAGCCCAAGACCAAGGGTGACCAGGAGAAGCTCAGCACCGCCATCCAGCGGCTGTCCGACGAGGACCCGACCTTCACCGTCAAGACCGACGAGGAGACCGGGCAGACGATCATCGCCGGCATGGGCGAGCTCCACCTGGAGATCCTGGTCGACCGGATGCGGCGCGAGTTCCGCGTCGAGGCCACCGTCGGCAAGCCGCAGGTCGCCTACCGCGAGACCATCCGCCAGAAGGTCGAGAACCACACCTACACGCACAAGAAGCAGACCGGTGGTTCGGGCCAGTACGCCAAGGTGATCATCTCGATCGAGCCGAGCATCGACCCCGAGTCCAACCTGGGTGCTGGCTACCAGTTCGTCAACAACGTGAGCGGCGGTCGCATCCCCCGCGAGTACATCCCCTCGGTCGACCAGGGCTGCCAGGACGCCATGGAGTTCGGCGTGCTCGCCGGCTACCCCATGGTGGACGTCAAGGTGTCGCTCGAGGACGGCGGCTATCACGACGTGGACTCCTCGGAGCTCGCGTTCAAGATCGCCGGCAACCAGGCCTTCAAGGAGGCCGCCCGCAAGGCACGTCCGGTGCTGCTCGAGCCGATGTTCGCGGTCGAGGTCACCACGCCCGAGTCCTACCTCGGTGACGTGATCGGTGACATCAACTCGCGGCGCGGCCACGTGCAGAACATGGAGGAGCGTCACGGCGACCGCGTCGTCAACGCGCTGGTGCCGCTGTCGGAGATGTTCGGGTACGTTGGCGACCTGAGGTCGAAGACCTCCGGTCAGGCGTCGTACTCGATGGAGTTCGACTCGTACGCCGAGGTCCCCCAGGGCATCGCCGACGAGATCGTCAAGAAGGTCCGCGGAGAATAGGCACCACTGGACCCTCGGCCAGCAACAACCACCACACGAGTCAAGTAACACACCAACCAGGAGGAGCCCACCGTGGCTAAGGCGAAGTTCGAGCGGACCAAGCCGCACGTCAACATCGGCACGATCGGTCACATCGACCACGGCAAGACGACGCTGACCGCTGCGATCACCAAGGTCCTGCACGACAAGTTCCCGGACCTGAACCCGTTCACCCCCTTCGACGAGATCGACAAGGCTCCCGAAGAGCGTCAGCGCGGTATCACCATCTCGATCGCGCACGTCGAGTACCAGACCGAGGCGCGTCACTACGCGCACGTCGACTGCCCCGGTCACGCCGACTACATCAAGAACCTGATCACCGGCGCTGCTCAGATGGACGGTGCGATCCTCGTGGTCGCCGCCACCGACGGCCCGATGCCCCAGACTCGCGAGCACGTCCTGCTCGCCCGCCAGGTGGGCGTGCCCGCCCTGGTCGTCGCCCTCAACAAGTGCGACATGGTGGACGACGACGAGCTCATCGAGCTCGTCGAGATGGAAGGTGCGTGAGCTCCTCAGCGAGTACGAGTTCCCCGGCGACGACATCCCCGTGGTCCGCGTGGCGGCCTTCCCGGCCCTCAACGGCGACGCCAAGTGGGGCGAGTCGGTGGCCGAGCTCATGGACGCGGTCGACGACTACATCCCGACCCCGGCTCGTGAGACCGACAAGCCGTTCCTCATGCCCGTCGAGGACGTCTTCACGATCACCGGTCGTGGCACCGTCATCACCGGCCGTATCGAGCGCGGCATCATCAAGGTCGGCGAGGAGGTCGAGATCATCGGCATCCGCGAGGGCTCGCGAAGTCGACGGTCACCGGCGTCGAGATGTTCCGCAAGCTGCTCGACGAGGGCCAGGCCGGCGAGAACGTCGGTCTGCTGCTCCGCGCACCAAGCGCGAGGACGTCGAGCGCGGCATGGTCGTGATCAAGCCCGGCACCACGACCCCGCACCAACTTCGACGCGTCGGTCTACATCCTTTCCAAGGAGGAGGGCGGCCGTCACACGCCGTTCTTCAACAACTACCGGCCGCAGTTCTACTTCCGCACCACGGACGTCACCGGCGTCGTCACGCTGCCCGAGGGCACCGAGATGGTCATGCCCGGCGACAACACCGAGATGCAGGTCGAGCTGATCCAGCCCATCGCCATGGACGAGGGCCTGCGGTTCGCGATCCGCGAGGGTGGCCGCACCGTCGGCGCCGGCCGGGTCACCAAGATCACGAAGTGATCGTCTGAAGCATCACGCCACGCCCCCGCAGCCGTCCGGCTGCGGGGGCGTCGTGCGTCCCGACCTCGATGGGGGATAGTTCGGTCCATGAGCTCCTGGCAGGACAAGATCGAACGCGCGGTCGTCGTCGCGCTCGGCCGTGCACCCCGACCGCTGCAGCGCCTCATCGCCGGTGACCCTCCGGTCACCCAGGGCGAGCCCCTCCACCCCGAGGTCGGGGCCGCGCTCCGCGTGCTCGGCCTGCTGCCCGCATCCTCCTTCGAGGAGCTGCCGCTGGCCGCCGCCCGGGCCCAGGTCGACCACGAGGCACTGATCTTCGGCGGGCCGCCGCTGCCGATGTCGCGTGTGCGCGACCTGACGATCCCGACACCCGACGGCGGCATCAGGGCTCGCCACTACATCGCCGACGAGCGCGATGCTGATCGCCTGCTGGTCTACTTCCACGGCGGTGGCTGGGTCGTGGGCGGCTTGGACAGCGCTGACAGCGCGTGCCGCTTCCTGGCCGCCCAGGCAGGGGTCTCGGTGCTGTCGGTCGACTATCGGCTGGCGCCCGAGCACCCCTTCCCGGCCGCCCCCGACGATGCGCTGACGGCGTTCCGCTTCGCCGTCGACCAGGCCGACGCCTGGGGCCACGATCCCGAGCTGATCGGCGTCGGCGGCGACAGCGCGGGGGGCAACCTGGCCGCCGTACTGTGCCAGGACCTGCGCGAGGGCGGGGAGATCCGGCCGGCGTTCCAGCTGCTGTTCTTCCCGGTGACCGACCTGTCGAGCAAGCGGGGGTCCTATGCCGAGTTCCGCGACGGCTTCTTCCTGACCGAGGCCCAGATGGACTGGTATCGCGACCACTACCTCGGCGAGCATCCCGCCGACGACCCGCGCGTGTCTCCGCTGCTCGCGGCCGACCTCGCCGGGCTGCCGCCGGCCTATGTGGCGGTGTCCGGTTTCGACCCGCTGCGCGACGAGGGTGAGGCCTATGCCGTGCGGCTGGCCGAGGCCGGAGTGCCCGTGGCGCTGCGGCGCCACCCGGGTCTGGTCCACGCCTTCGTCAACGCCACCGGGGTCGGACACACCGGCCGCGAGGCGATGCTCGAGGCCAGCGGCGCGCTGCGGCTGGGACTGCGCGCCGGTGTCGGCCGCGCCGCCCGCACATCGGCGCCGTGACACCGGCGACCCCGCCCGCGCGTCCGCACCATCGGTTCACCGAGGACGGCCGTCGGCTGCGCGAGGTGCTCACCTATGCCCGGCGCGGGAGCCGTTTCACCCCGAGCCAGGCGGCCGCGTGGGAGGCGCATCACGCCGACTGGGTGATCCCGGACGAGGCGGTCGACGAGCCGTCGTTCGACCTCGCGTCATGGTTCGGCCGGTCCGCACCGCTGATCGTCGAGATCGGCTCGGGCGTGGGCGAGGCCACCGCGGCACTCGCCGCGGCGCGGCCGTCGTCCGACGTGCTGGCGCTCGAGGTCTGGCGTCCCGGTGTGGCCAGCACGCTCGAGCGGCTGGCGGAGGCCGGCGCCCACAACGTCCGGCTCTGCTCGGTCGACGCGGTGTGGTTCCTCGAGCACATCGTCCCGGTCGGCGGCCTCGCCGGGCTGTGGAGTTTCTTCCCCGACCCGTGGCCCAAGACCAAGCACCACAAACGCCGCCTGGTGACCGCGTCGTTCGCGTCGCTGGCCGCCAGCCGGCTCGCACCGGGCGCCGAGTGGCGGCTCGCCACCGACTGGGGCCACTACGCCGCCCAGATGGTCGAGGTCCTCGGCGCCGAACCCCTGCTCGAGGGCGGCGTCGTCGACCGCTGGGCCGACCGCCCGGTGACCAAGTTCGAGCGCAAGGGCATCGCCGCCGGCCGCTCGATCACCGACCTGCGCTATGTCCGGCGTGGTGACGGTTCACCAGGGTAGGCAGGGAAACCCTCACTGACCGTGCGGAATTCCGCGAGGTAAGTGCGGGTTCGCCCACTTACCTTGGTGAACCGTCACCGCCGCAACCCCGTCACAGCGGCAGGTCGAGGTCGAGCCCGAACAGCTCCAGCCGCCCCTCGATGCGGTCGCGCTCGGCGTCGAGCTCGGGGCTGGGGCCGAGTACGCCGAGCAGGGTGGTGACGCCGAGGGCACGACACCCTTCGAGGAGGACGTCGTCATAGGCGCGGCGATGTGCTTCGTACTTCACGAACGACGTGCCGCGCGGGGTGGCGCGGAAGGCGATCCGCAATCTCCGCGCGTCGCGGGCGATCTCCTCGATCGGACGCCCGATCGGCTCCGGCGCGTGCCCCCAGCCCAGCCGGCCGGCGAGTGAGCGCGCAGCCACGCCGAGCCGGCGCCATGGGAGGAGCGGCCAGCCCAGCACGAGGATCGCCAAGGCGATCAGGCCCGCCATCCCCCCACGGTAGGAGGACGGCTTCGAGCGGACAAGACCTTTCCGATCAGCCGATCGGGTGGCTCAGCCGACCAGTGCCGCCACGGCCGCGCCGAAGACCTCGGTGTGCAGGTCGACGTCGGCCTCGGTGTGGTGCGGAGAGAACAGCGCCATGTTGTGGAACGGCGTCAGCAGGATCCCGCGGTTGAGCGCCCACAGGTGCATGAATCCGTCGAGGTCCTCGTCGATCGCGGCGGCAGCATCGGCGCCGTTGCGCGGCGGCGGGCAGAACCAGTACTCGGCACGGCAGCCGAGGCGCTGCACGTGCCACGGGACGCCGTACTGCTCGATGACATCGGCGACGCCGGCGGTGAACCGCTCGGCGAGGGGTACGGCGACCGCGAAGTCCTCCTCGCGCAGCGCGGAGGAGAGCGTGGCGCGGACGGCGGCCATCGCCAGGGCGTTGCCGGTGAGCGTGCCGCCGACTCCGGCGACGTCGATGTCGTGGCCCAGCATCGGCCCCGAGATCCGATCGGCCAGCTCGGCGGACATGCCATAGGCGGCGACCGGGATCCCGCCACCGATCGGCTTGCCCATCACCACCATGTCCGGGTCGAGGTCCCAGGCCCGGGTGCAGCCGCCCGGACCCGCGCACAGCGTGTGGGTCTCGTCGATGATCCAGATGACGCCGTGACGTCGGGTGATCTCGCGGACCGCGTCGAGATAGCCGTCATCGGGCAGCACGATCCCGATGTTGGTGAGCGCCGGCTCCATCAGCAGCGCGGCGACGTCGCCCTGGGCGAGGCGGCGCTCGAGCGCCTCGAGGTCGTTGAAGGGGACGACGGCCGTCGTGACCGCCACGTCGACCTGCGGGCCGAGGGCCCCGGGCCGGGGGACGACGTTGCCGTCGGCGTCGAGCACGGCCAGGGTCTCGTCGACGGTGCCGTGGTAGCACCAGTCCATCACCGCGATGCGTGGCCGCGCGGTGAGGTGGCGGGCGAACCGCAGCGCGAACCGGTTGGCGTCGGTGGCCGTCATCGCCATCTGCCAGCGCGGGAGCCCGAACCGTCGGGCGAGCTCCTCGCCGACCCAGGCGGCGTCGGAGGACGGCAGCATCGTGGTGATGCCGGTGCGGGCCCGCTCGGCGACGGCGTCGGCGACCTGGGGGAGGGCGTGACCGGTCATCGCGCCGGTGTCCCCGAGGCACAGGTCGACGTACTCCTGGCCATCGACATCGGTGAACCGCGCTCCGTTGGCGGTCTCGAAGAAGACCGGGAACGAGCCCGGCCAGCGCGTCATCCACGGCATCGGTACGCCGGCCAGCAGCGAGCCGCGCGCCTGCTCGGCCAGCGCGGCCGAGCGCGGGTGGGTCTCGACGAATCGGGTCTCCTCGGTGCGGCGCAGCTCCGCCAACCGGTCACGATCGATCATGGCGGCAATGTAGTGGGTGGAGCATCGAAACCGACAGGGCACTCGGGCGACGACGATGGAATCCGTCGTCACCGGCCGCCTCTCAAGATCGACCCGGCAGAAGTTCTGCCGGGTCGGCGGGCTGTCTCGGGATCGACCCGGCAGAACTTCTGCCGGGTCGCGCGTTCCTTAGACTCCTCCGGTGACCGTGACCAGCCGGCCCGAGACACGCAGGGGGTTCCATCGCGCCTGGTGGGTCGCGGCCGTCACGATGGCGGCGCTGGTCGCCGCCGCCGGCTTCCGCTCCTCGACCGGGGCCCTCATGGAGCCCCTCGAGCAGGACTTCGGCTGGTCGCGCACCACGACGTCGGGGGCGGTCACCCTCAACCTCGTGCTCTATGGCCTCACGGCGCCGTTCGCTGCGGCGCTGATGGAGCGCTTCGGGCTGCGCCGGGTCGTCGCGGCGGCCCTGGTGCTGGTCAGCGCCGGGTCGGGCCTGACGGTCGTGATGACGAGCGCCTGGCAGCTGTGGGTGCTGTGGGGTCTGGCCGTCGGCGTCGGGACGGGCTCACTGGCGCTGGTCTTCGGAGCGATCGTCGCGACCCGGTGGTTCGAGCGCCACCGCGGGCTCGTCGTCGGCATCTTCTCCGCCGCCAGCTCGACCGGTCAGCTGGTCTTCCTGCCCGTCATCGCCCACCTGGCCAGCGGGCCGGGCTGGCGGTGGGCGGCCCTGCTCGTGGCTGCCTTCGCACTCGCGCTCGTCCCGCTGGTGTGGCTGTTGCTGCGCGACCGTCCTGCCGACGTGGGCCTGGCGCCGTACGGCGCCCCCGCGGGCTGGCATGCCCCGCCGCCGGCGCCTGCTCATGCAGGGGCGGCGACGGTGGCGTGGCGCACGCTGGTCGAGAGTCTGCGTTCCTGGCCGTTCTGGGTGCTGCTCATCAGCTTCTGGATCTGCGGGTGGTCGACCAACGGACTGATCGGCACTCACTTCATCCCCGCGGCGCACGACCACGGCATGCCGGCGACCACCAGCGCGAGCCTGCTGGCGCTCATCGGCATCTTCGACATCGCCGGGACGCTGGCCAGCGGCTGGCTGACCGACCGGGTCGACCCGCGGTGGCTGCTCGCCGCCTACTACAGCCTGCGCGGCCTGTCGCTGCTGCTCGTACCGAGCCTGCTGGGCCCGCACGTGCACCCCAGCCTGTTCTGGTTCGTCGTCTTCTATGGCCTCGACTGGGTCGCGACCGTGCCGCCGACGGTGGCCCTGTGTCGCCTCCACTTCGGGGCCCAGCGCGCCGGCGTGGTCTTCGGGTGGGTCTTCGCCAGCCACATGGTGGGCGCGGGCATCGCCGCCACCTATGCGGGCTGGATCCGCGACTCGCTGGGCGACTACTTCGTGGCGTGGCTGACCGCGGGCGGGCTGTGCGTGTTGGCCGCGGTGCTGTGCCTGACGATCGGAAGGTCGGCGGAGGCCCGGGTCATCGAGGCCGTGTGAGGCGCGCCCGCAGCGTCCGCTCCCGCGCCAACCGGGCGGCGTCGCGATCGCGCCGGGCGGCCACCACGGCCGCCAAGAAGGCCTCGGGCGGGGTGCCCGGAGGCGGCAACGGCGCGACATAGCGGCTCACCTCGTCGGCCAGTCGGGTCCCGAGCGACTGCCGGGTCGCTGCGTCGATCTCGAAGGCGCGGCCGAGGAAACGGCGGACGGCCATGGCGAGGCCGGTCGGCAGCGCAGCGATGTCGGCGCCCTGCGCCCACGGCGCCAGCGCCGGCGGCATCAGGGGCGGGGGAGACATGGTCAGCCGGACGCGGTCGCGCACCACATAGGTGCCGGCGGCATAGTCGCCGAGCCGTTTGCCGCGGCTGCTCACCATCGAGGAGAGGAACGCCGGGCCGCCCTGGAGCAGATAGATCTCGACCACGCCGATGAGTGCTCGCACGAAGGCGTGCTGCGCCGAGATCGGCCCCGCGTCGTCGCGCACGGTCCGCAGCCCCATCGCGAGCTTGCCGAGCGAACGGCCGCGGGTGAGGGTCTCCAAGGTGGTGGGGAAGACGATGAGCGAGGTGACGACGGCGCCGATGACGGCGATCCGGACGAGGGCCTCGTCGGTGGTCAGCGTCGCGGTGAGCGTCAGCAGCAGCAGGCCGACGAGCAGCACCATCGTGGCGAGGTAGTCCAGCAGGCCCGACACCATCCGGTGACCGATGTTGGCCGGCGGCAGGTCGAGGGCGACCGCCTCACCGGTGACCAGGTCGTCCGGGGTCAGCGTCGCCCAGTTGGCGGCGTTGCCCGTGGGGCCGACGGTGGGGTCCGACACCGCACCAGGATAGGCGGGGCGCTCCGGCGCCGCGGCGCCTAGGCTTGCCGTCGTGGACCTGGACGCCTATGTGCTCGCGCACGCGCACGAGTGGAAGCGGCTGGAGGAGCTGACCTCCGAGCGGCGGCTGTCCGGTCCCCAGGGGGACGAGCTCGTCGAGCGCTACCAGCAGGTCGCCACCCACCTGTCGGTGATCCGCACCGAGGCCCCCGACGCCGCGGTCATCGCCTACCTGTCCTCCGTCCTGGCCCGGGCGCGCACCCGCGCCACGGGGACGCGCACCACGGCGTGGCGCGGCGTACGGCGGTTCGTGCTCGAGCGGTTCCCGGCGGCGCTCTATCGACTGCGCTGGTGGTGGCTCGGCACCTGGGCGGCCAACGCCCTCGCGACCGGGCTGATGATGTGGTGGTTCCTCGCCCACCCCAACGTCGAACAGACGCTGTTCAGCCCCGCCGAGATCGACCAGCTCGTCAACCACGACTTCGAGGACTACTACCACCAGGCCGCGGCCTCCCACTTCGCCTCATCGGTGTGGGTCAACAACGCCTGGGTATCCGCGCTGTGCCTGGCACTGGGGATCCTCGGGGTACCGGTCATCTGGCTGCTCTTCCAGAACATCCTCAACCTGGCGGTGATCGGCTCGATCATGATCCGCCACGGACACGCGGGACACTTCTGGGGGCTGCTCCTGCCCCACGGGCTGCTCGAGCTGACCGCGGTCTTCGTCGCCGGCGGAGTGGGACTCAAGCTGTTCTGGTCGTGGGTGGTGCCGGGCGACCTGCCGAGATCCACGTCCTTGGCCCGCGAGGGCCGCAGCGTCGGCACCGTGGCCCTCGGTCTGGTGGGGGTGCTGTTCGTCAGCGGCATGATCGAGGGGTTCGTGACCCCGTCGGGGCTGCCGACCTGGGCGCGCGTGGGCATCGGCGTGCTGGCGCTGCTCGCCTTCCTGGCCTATGTCTTCGGCCTCGGCCGGGCCGCCTACCGGCGCGGCGAGTCCGGTGACATCGACGCGGGGCTGCTCGAGGACCAGGTGGCCACCGCCGCCTGACGCCAGCATCGCCGAGGCCCGTCGGGCCGGCGGCCGCAGCTCAGAGCAGACCGCGGGCCTTCAGCGCGAGGTAGTGGTCCGCCAGCGCCGGCGGGAGGCGATCGGCGTCGGCGTCGACGACGTCGACGCCGAGGGTGTCGAGCAGTCGGGCGGTCCAGCGGCGCCGCAGCAGCGCCTGCTCGGCGGCCGCCGCCTGATAGATCGCGTCGACGGAGTCACGCCGATCGGCCAGCGCCTCGAGGGCCGGGTCCTTGACCGAGGCCACCACGACACGGTGCCGGTGCGTCAGCGTCGGCAGCACCGGCAGCAGCCCCTCCTCGACCGCAGACGGCTCGAGCGGGGTGAGGAGGACGACGAACGCGCGCTGGCGGCCCATCTCGGCGACCGCGCCCGCGAGGCCGGCCCAGTCGGCCTCGGCGATCTCGGCCTCGAGGTCGGCCATGGCGTTCTGCAGCTCGGCCGCGATGGTGCGGTGTCCTGCGGCCCGCACCCGCGCTCGGACGCGGCGGTCGCCGGCGATGAAGTCGACCCGGTCGCCGGCACGGGCGGCCAGGGCGGCCAGCAGCAGGGCGGCGTCCATCGCCGAGTCCAGGCGCGGGACGTCCTCGACGCGGGCAGCGGACAGCCGCGACGTGTCGAGCACGATCACGACGCGCCGGTCGCGCTCGGGCTGCCAGGTGCGGACCACCACCGTCCGGGTGCGCGCCGTGGCACGCCAGTCGATCGACCGCACGTCGTCGCCGCGGACTTACTCCCGCAACGAGTCGAACTCCGTGCCCTGGCCGCGGACCCGCACGGCTGACCGGCCGTCGAGCTCGCGGAGCCGGGCCAGCCGCGAGGGGAGGTGCTTGCGGGACTCGAAGGGAGGTAGCGACCTCACGGTCCCTGGCACCTCCCAGGTCCGCTGACGGGCTGCCAGGCCCAGCGGACCGCGGCTGCGGACCGTGACACCGGTGGCCCGGAGGTCGCCGCGGCGCGTGGGTCGCAGCGGCGTCTCGAGCCGCGTCGTGTCGCCGGGTCGGAGTCGGAGCCGGTGCCGGTTGTCGCTCGCGCCCGCCGACGGCTGCCACGCGTCGCGCAGCACGCCCGTGACCCCACGGCCACCCGCGGTGACCAGCAACGTGGTGGTCGTCGGATAGCCCATCCGTACGGCGCCGACGGGGCGGCGCGCGACGGTGAGGCTGGCCGGCGTGGGGGCCAGCACCCAGTCGAGAAGGACGAGCACCGCGACCACGACCAGCCACATCCCGACCGTGCCCATGGCCGGGCGCACCGCCACGGGCAGGACACCCAGGAGGAGCAACAGCGGGACGCGGCCGGTGATCGCCATCAGGTCACCGGGGCACGGGCACGGAGCCCAGGGCGCTGGAGAGGACCTGGGCCACCTCGACCCCCTCGAGCTCGGCCTCGGGTCGCAGCCCGAGCCGGTGGACGAGCGTGGCGTGGGCGAGCGCCTTGACGTCGTCGGGTGTGACGAAGTCACGGCCGGTGAGCCAGGCCCAGGCCCGGGCGGTGCGCAGCAGCGCGGTGGCACCGCGCGGACTGACGCCCAGGCTCAGCGAGGGGGACTCGCGGGTCGCCCGCGCGATGTCGACGATGTAGGCGGCGACGGCCGGCGAGACCTGCACCTTCGCGACGGCCCGCTGACCCGCCAGGATGTCGTCGGGGCCGGCCACCGCGCGTACGCCGGCCGCCGCCACATCGCGCGGGTCGAAGCCGTCGGCGTGTCGGCGGACGATCTCGAGCTCCTGCTCGCGCGGCGGGATGGCCAGCACGAGCTTGAGCAGGAAGCGGTCGAGCTGGGCCTCCGGCAGGGGATAGGTGCCTTCGTACTCGACGGGGTTCTGGGTCGCGGCGACCAGGAACGGCCGGGGCAGCGCGTGGGTCACGCCGTCGACCGACACCTGGCCCTCCTCCATCGCCTCCAGCAGCGCCGACTGGGTCTTGGGTGGGGTGCGGTTGATCTCGTCGGCGAGGAGCAGGTTGGTGAACAACGGCCCCTCCCGGAAGCTGAGCTGGCCCCCGTGGGCGTCGATGACCATCGAGCCGGTGATGTCACCGGGCATCAGGTCGGGGGTGAACTGCACGCGCCGGGTCTGGACCGAGAGTGCTGCGGCGAGGCTGCGGACCAGCAGTGTCTTGGCAACCCCGGGCACCCCCTCCATGAGCACGTGGCCGCCGGTCAGCAGCGCCACCAGCAGACCGGAGACGGCGGCCTCCTGGCCCACCACGGCCTTGCCGACCTCGGCGCGGACGGCCCCGAGCCGTTCTCGTGCGGCCTGGTCCTCGGCCGAGGGAGCCGGTGGGGCGCTCAGGGGGTCGGGAGTGGTGGCGAAGGGCTCCATGTCGCTCATGTACGGCGTACCTCTCTGTCGAGCTCGGCCAACGCGGTGGCCAGGGTGACCAGGTCCTTGTCGGTGCGCGGGGCGTCCGCGTCGGGGCGGAGGAGGTCACGGACCTCCTCGAGGGGGCGTCCGGTGTGGCTCATCACGGCCTCGAGCAGCAGCTGGGGCTGGTCGGCCGCGCTGGTGGGCAGGTGCAGGTGCTCGGCGATCCGACGACGGGCGGCGGTCCGCAGCACGGCCGCCGCGTGGCCGCGGTCGTTGGCCTTGCGATAGAGGCGGCCACGGCTCTGGGTCGTCTCGATGGCCTTGATCGCCACGGGCAGCGGCTCGGTGGCCAGCGGCCCGAGACGACGGCCACGCCACAGCAGTAGGCCGACGGTGGCCAGGGCCACGACCCACAGTCCAGGTTTGAGCCAGCCTGGCACCAGGGCCGCGAGGGTCGACCCCTCGCCGGCGGCGAGGTCGTCGATGGTGGGGACGTACCAGACCAGCCGGTCACGCTCGCCGAGCAGGCGGAGCGCGGCCGCGGCGTTGTCGCCGCGCAGGATCCGGTCGTTCTCGAGGATGCGCCCCGCACCGAGCAGGGTGAGGTGCGCGGACGGGGTGCCGACCACGAACCCGGCCTCGCCCCCGAAGCAGCCCTGGGGGGAGGGGTATTGCACGGCGGTCTCCACGTCGATCCGCAGCCCGGCGAGCTGGACGTCGGTGCAGTCGGCGTCGACGGGCTCCGGCAGGTCGACGGGGGTCCCGGTCGGGATGCCGAGGGCCTCGGTGGTGCTCAGCGTCGGTTCGACGAGGATGAGGTGGCCATAGCGGCTGGCCTGGGCGAGCCGGAGCGCGCTGGTCTTGCCGAGCAGCTCCGTCGACGTCACCACGACGGTGGTGTCGGCATCGATGCCCACGCCCTCGAGGCCGTCGGCCGAGCGGACGACCTGCACGTCGACCCCGCGGTCGGCCAGGACGCGCGCGACCGCCTGACCGCCGCGGGACCCCGGGTTGTCGGGGTCCCAGGTGCCGTCGGACGGGGTCCGCCCGCTGGTGAGGGCGGCGAGGCCGATGCCGAGCGCGACGACCACGAGCCCGACGAGCAGCAGCCGGTTGCGCGCCAGCCAGCTCATCGGCGCACCAGCCCGGCGAGGTCGTCGTCGAGGTCGAGCACCTGGCGGGCCTGCTCGGCGTTCGCCGTACGGCGGCCGTAGCGCACGAGGTCGAAGACCCGCCCCGCGTCGTCGATGCGGTCGCGTCGCTCGGGGTAGGTGCCGTCGAGGGCGAGCGCCACCTCATGGGCGGTCATGCCCGGCAGGTCGTCAAGGCGTGCCCGCTCGATCTGGCGGAGCACCAGCGCGCGGAACCCGTCGACCACCGCCTCGGCGAAGCGCCCCTCGGCATAGGCGGCCTCGGCCCGCTGCCGCAGCTCGGCGGCCGAGACGTCGGTGTCGTCGAGCACCGGCCCGGCCTCCGACCTCGCACGCCGGGACACCCGCACCCGGGAGAGCAGCCAGATCAGCCCGACGGCGAGCAGCGCGAAGATCAGCAGCGCGGCAGCGTCGACGAGAGGCGGGGTGGACGCGGCCGCCCGGCTGGTGCGGTCGAACAGATCGCTGAACCAGTTGCGGAGCTGTTGGAGCACGTTCTCCTGGTGGTAGGCCGGCTTGAGCAGCTCGTCGCGCAGCCAGCCGCGCGCCTCGTCGGGGCTGGGGTCGAGCGGGGCGGCGACGAAGGCCACGGTCGCAAGAAGCAGCGGGCTCACGCGCGGGTGATCCCTGCCCGGGTCATCAGCTCGACGTCGTAGGCCTCCTTGCGCATGCGCTGGTCGAGGTATTGCAGGGCCTGGACCGATGCGGTGAACGGGACGGTGAAGGCCGACGCGACGATCTGGCCCAGCCCGCTGCCGACCACGGTGAAGAACAGCAGCAGCCGGCCGTCCTCGACGGCGAGGCCGAGGACCTGGACGCCGATGCCGATGGGGAAGGTGATGAGCTGCGCAGCGAACCCGACGATGATGCCGGTGAGGAGTGCGATGCCGAACAGTCGCCAGAACTGACGGTGGCTGAGTCGCCAGGCGCGGCCGAAGGCGCCGAAGACCCCCACCGACTCCAGCATGAGGGCGGCCGGGGCGAGGTAGCCGACGCGGACCACCACGATCAGGAATCCGGCGACCAGCGCGGGGACGGTGGCGAGGAACCACAGCGCGGTGAGGGCGCCGGATCCGGCGGAGACGATGAGGACCGAGATGACGACATAGAGGGTCATCACGACGAGCGACGCGACCGTCAAGAACAGCGACAGCCCGATCAGCCGCCAGCGCTTGCCCCGCGTCGCCGCCCAGGTCTCACCCAGCGTCAGCCGTCGGCCCACGGCGGCGGCGTTGGCCACGTGGGCGATCATGCCCGTGATGAGCAGCGTCCCGAGCGACTGGAGCACATATCCGACCATGAGGGCGGCATAGGGCCCGACGAAGGCGAGGACGTCGGCGGCGGTGGCGTCGGCGGCGTAGGGGTCGTCGACGAGCGGGTTGGCGGTCATCCCGAGCGCGAAGGTCATGATCGACACGGCGGCGATCGGGATCATCATCGACACGGCGGCGAGCAGGACGGCGGGCCCCACGGTCGCCTTGGCGTTGAACCGGATGATCTTGAAGGCGCCGTCGTAGAGGTCACCGAGCGTCAGTGGCCGGAGCGGGATCGCTCCCGGCTTGTGGGCGGCCCCCCACAGGAGAGGCGAGGTGGGCACCGGGGGACGACCCGCCATCGGCGGGCCCGCCGGCCCGGGCGGAGCCACCGGGGGCTGACCCCAGCCGGAGTAGCCCCACTGGGCCTGCCGAGCGGGATCGGTGGGACCGGGCTGGCCCGGAGCCGGATCGGCGGGGCCGGGAAACCCACCGCCCGGCGGTGGATAGTCGGTCCCGGACATCGGCCCCCCTGGCTCCGGCCGGACGTGCCCGGCGGTCTCGTGGCACCCATCTTGTCAGGTCGCCGGACCCGATTTGGCGCGGGCGTGGATCTCTGCCAAGATAGTCCGGTTGCTCCGGCGGGTTGCCGGGGTGCGTCACACCTTGACTCCTGAATCGTGTCTCCGACGGACCTCGGTCCGGCGTGAGGTTCCGGTGCTCGAGCGTGCTGCCGCACCGAACCAGGAGACCCGATCAGCCCGACGTCCGTCGGGCGCCACCAACAACCGAGACCAACCCGTTCGCGGGGACGTGTGCTGTGCGAGAAAAAGCGCGACACGCCCGACCGCGGGGGTCGGGAGCGGCGGGGGTGGAGCGAGGCGGGAGGCCCTCACCCGGGGGCCGCTCGAGACAGGACAGCACGCGGTGCCGGAGCGCGAGCCCGGTACGACAGACAGGGACGAGAGAGACAGATGGCGGGACAGAAGATCCGCATCCGGCTCAAGGCCTACGACCACGAGGTCATCGACTCCTCGGCGCGCAAGATCGTCGAGACGGTGACGCGTACTGGTGCGCAGGTCGCGGGCCCGGTGCCGCTGCCGACGGAGAAGAACGTCTACTGCGTCATCCGCTCGCCGCACAAGTACAAGGACAGCCGCGAGCACTTCGAGATGCGCACCCACAAGCGCCTCATCGACATCCTCGACCCCACGCCGAAGACCGTCGACTCGCTCATGCGTCTCGACCTCCCGGCGGGCGTCGACATCGAGATCAAGCTCTGAGGTCGGAGGAGAGATCGAGTCATGACCTTGAACGCACCGTCAAGGGCTGTTGGCGTCCAAGCTCGGTACGCGACCCAGGTCTGGGACGACAACAACCGCGTCGTCCCGGTCACCGTGGTCAAGGCCGGTGCCAACGTCGTCACCCAGGTGAAGACCCCCGAGCAGGACGGCTACAGCGCTGTCCAGATCGCCTTCGGCGCGATCGACCCGCGCAAGGTGAACAAGCCGGCTGCCGGCCACTTCGCCAAGGCGGGCGTGACGCCGCGTCGGCACCTGGTCGAGATCCACCGTTGACGCCGCCTCCTACACCGTCGGCCAGAGATCTCTCCCGAGATCTTCACCGTCGGCGAGGAGATCGACGTCACCGGCACCAGCAAGGGCAGGCTTCGCCGGCACCATGAAGCGTCACGGCTTCGCGGGCGTCAGCTCGTCCCACGGTGCCCACCGCAACCACCGCAAGCCCGGCTCGATCGGCGCCTGCGCCACCCCGGCCGTGTCTTCAAGGGTACCCGCATGGCGGGTCGCATGGGTCACGACACCGTCACGGTCCAGAACGTCACCGTCCACGGTCGACGTCGAGAAGGGCCTGACCCCGCCAAGGGGCGCTGTCCCCGGCTCCCAAGGGTGGCCTCGTGATCCTGCGCTCGGCCGCGAAGAGGAACGGAGGCGCCGCATGAGCGTCAAGACTGGGTGAAGGTCGACCTGCCCGGCGACATCTTCGACGTCGCGGTCAACGTCCCCCTGATCCACCAGGTGGTCGTGGCCCAGCAGGCCGCCGCCCGCCAGGGCACCCACGCCACCAAGACCCGCGGCATGGTCCGCGGCGGTGGCAAGAAGCCCTTACCGCCAGAAGGGGCAATCGGCCGCGCCCGCCAGGGCTCGACCCGCGCCCCGCAGTTCGCCGGCGGTGGCACGGTCCACGGCCCGACGCCGCGCGACTACGCCCAGCGCACCCCCAAGAAGATGAAGGCCGCCGCCCTGCGCGGTGCCCTCTCCGACCGGGCGCGCAACGGCCGCATCCAGGTGGTCGAGTCCCTGATCACCAGAGAAGCCGTCGACCAAGACCGCCCTGGCTGCGCTGCGCACGCTGAGCGACCGGGGCGTGTTCCTCGTGGTGCTCGAGCGCACCGACGCCGTGACCTGGCTGTCGCTGCGCAACGCGCCCGAGGTCCACATCGTGGCGGTCGACCAGCTCAACACCTACGACGTGCTCGCCTCCGACGACGTGGTCTTCACCCAGGGTGCCTACGACGCCTTCGTGGCCGCCGCGCCGCGTGGCAAGCAGGCCGAGCCGGTCGCGGACGCCAAGCCCGCCAAGGCCGAGAAGGCCCCCAAGGCCGACAAGCCGGCCAAGGCCGCCAAGGTCGAGGTCGAGGCTGCCGAGGAGCCCGCCGCCCCCGTGGCGTTCGCCGCGGTGCCCGAGGCCGCGGAGGCCGAGGACGACAAGCCGGCTCTGCCCAAGGGCGCCAAGGCCCCGCTCAAGAGCGGCAAGGCCCCCAAGGGCTACGAGGATCAAGGGCAACGCCGACTCGGGTCTCTACCACGAGCCGGACGGCCAGTGGTACGACGCGACCGTGGCCGAGTTCTGGTTCAAGTCCGCCGAGGACGCCGAGGCTGCCGGCTTCAAGCGTGCCGGTGGCGCCAAGTCCAAGGATGACCAGGCTGCTGACGAGGAGGGCGACAAGTGAGCACCCTGCACAAGGACCCGCGCGACATCCTGATCGCACCGGTGGTGTCGGAGAAGAGCTACACCCTGCTCGACGCCAACAAGTACACCTTCCTGGTGCACCCGGACGCCAACAAGACCGAGATCAAGATCGCGGTCGAGAGCGTCTTCGACGTCAAGGTCACCGCGGTCAACACGATCAACCGGGCCGGCAAGACCCGCCGCACCCGCAACGGCCTGGGCAAGCGCAAGGACACCAAGCGCGCGATCGTCAGCCTGGCCGAGGGTCACCGCATCGACATCTTCGGGGTCCGGCCCTGACCGGCCCGAAGAGGACCACGACATGGCTATCCGCAAGTACAAGCCGACCACCCCCGGGCCGTCGTGGCTCCTCGGTGGCCGACTTCGTCGAGATCACCCGCACCACGCCGGAGAAGTCGCTGACCTGCCCGCTGCCCAAGAAGGGCGGCCGCAACAACCAGGGCCGATCACCACGCCACCAGGGCGGCGGTCACAAGCGTGCTTACCGCCTCATCGACTTCCGTCGCTGGCGACAAGGACGGCGTCCCGGCCAAGGTCGCGCACATCGAGTACGACCCCAACTGCACCGCGCGCATCGCGCTGCTCCACTACGCCGACGGCGAGAAGCGCTACATCGCGGCGCCCAAGGACCTGACGCAGGGCACCGCGGTGGAGTCGGCCCCAACGCCGACATCAAGCCCGGCAACAACCTGCCGCTGCGCAACATCCCCGTCGGTAGACGATCCACTGCGGAGCTTCGTCCGGCGGCGGTGCCAAGCTGGCCCGCTCGGCCGCAACAGCGCCCAGCTGGTCGCCAAGGAGGGCTCGCGCGCCACGCTGCGACTCCTCGCGAGGCCATGCGCGACGCCGCCGCGCCACCGTCGGTGACGGCAACGCCGAGCAGTCCAACATCAACTGGGGCAGTACGGCCGCATGCGGTGGAAGGGCAAGCGCCCGACCGTCCGTGGTGTCGTCGAACCCGGTCGACCACCCGCACGGTGGTGGCGAGGGCCGTACCTCCGGTGGTCGCCACCCGGTGTCCCCGTGGGGCAAGCCCGAGGGCTGCACGCGCAAGCGCAAGGCCAGCGACCAGATCATCCGGCCGGCGCAAGTCCGGCAAGAAGCGCTTGAGCAAGGAGATAGCAGATGCCTCGCAGCCTGAAGGGTCTGTTCGTCGACGACCACCTGATGAAGAAGGTGGACGTCGAGAACGACAAGGGCAGCCGTTGCAACGTCATCAAGACGTGGTCGCGGCGCCGATGATCGTGCCCGCGATGATCGGTCACACGATCGCCGTGCACGACGGCCGCAAGCACGTCCTCGTGTTCATCAACACCGATGGTGGGCCACAAGTCAGGAGTTCGCCCTGACCCGCACCTACCGCGGGCACGTGAAGGAAGACCGGAAGGGCCGCCGCCGCCGCTGAGCGGGCGGGTCCTGGATCGAGAAACTGGAGATGAACGAGCAATGAGCGTTACCGAGCGCAGGCGCAGCAGCGCCCGCCGCGAGTCGCTGCTCATGACCAGCCGGAGCCTTCGCGAGCGCATCGCCATGCGCGTATCACGCCCATGAAGGCGCGCCGGGTCGTCGACCTGGTCCGCGGGCTGCCCGTCGACGACGCGCTGGCGGTGCTGCAGTTCGCGCCGCAGGCGGCCGCCGAGACCGTCTACAAGGTGCTGGAGAGCGCGATCGCCAACGCCGAGACCACCGAGAACCCGACCGCGCCGACCTGGTGGTCGCCGTGGCGATGGTCGACGAGGGCCCGACGATGAAGCGCTGGCGCCCCCGTGCGCAGGGCCGTGCGACGCGGATCAACAAGCGCACCAGCCACATCACGCTGGCCGTCCAGCCGGCGTCGGTGGCCGCGAGCAAGGCACGGAAGGGTGGTTCCAACTAATGGGCCAGAAGATCAACCCCAACGGCTTCCGCCTGGGCATCTCCACCGACCACAAGAGCGAGGACGCCGCCGACAAGCTCTACAAGAGCTATGTCGGTGAGGACGTCGAGATCCGCAAGCTGCTGTCCAAGGGCATGGAGCGCGCCGGTATCGCCAAGGTGGAGATCGAGCGCACCCGCGACCGGGTCCGCGTCGACATCCACACCGCGCGCCCGGGCATCGTCATCGGCCGCCGCGGCGCCGAGGCCGACCGCATCCGTGGCGAGCTCGAGAAGCCACCGGCAAGCAGGTCCAGCTCAACATCCTCGAGGTCAAGAACCCCGAGGTTGACGCCCAGCTGGTCGCCCAGGGTGTTGCGGAGCAGCCTCAGCGGTCGCGTGCAGTTCCGCCGCGCCATGGCAAGGCGATGCAGTCCGCCGATGCGTGCCGGTGCTGGGTATGGGCATCCGGATCCAGTGCTCCGGCCGCCTCAACGGCGCCGAGATGTCGCGCACCGAGTTCTACCGCGAGGGCCGCGTCCCGCTCCACACGCTGCGCGCCGACATCGACTACGGCTTCTATGAGGCCCGCACGACCTCGGCCGCATCGGCGTCAAGGTCTGGATCTGGCGGCGAGGTCGCCGGCACTCGTGCCGAGCGCCAGGCTCAGGCCGCCGCCCGCGCCGGTGCCCCTGGTCGCGGTGGCCGCTCGGCCCGCGGTGAGCGCGGCGCCGACCGCCCGAGCCGTGGCACCCGCGCCCCCCGCTCCGGGAGGCTCCGGCCGAGGCCGCCGCTCCCGCGGCCGCCGAGGCGGTCGAGGCCCTGGCGACCTCAGGACAGGAGGGCTGACGCATGTTGATGCCTCTGTCGTGTCAAGCACCGCAAGCAGCACCACCCCGGTCGGAGTGGCGCGGCCAAGGGCGGCACCAAGCTGGCCTTCGGTGACTACGGCATCCAGGCACTCACGCCGCCTATGTCACCAACCGCCAGATCGAGGCGGCCCGTATCGCCATGACCTGCCACATCAAGCGTGGCGGCAAGGCCTGGATCAACATCTACCTCGACCGGCCGCTCACCAAGAAGCCCGCCGAGACCTGCATGGGCTCCGGCAAGGGTTCGCCGGAGTGGTGGATCGCCAACGTCAAGCCCGGCCGCGTCATGTTCGAGCTGTCCGGCGTCAGCGAGGACGCCGCCCGTGAGGCGATGCGTCTCGATGCACAAGCTCCCGATGAAGTGCCGGTTCGGGGTCCCGAGAGGCGGGTGAGTTCTGATGGCAGGTCATTGAAGGCCAGCGAGCTCGACGAGCTCAACAGCACCGACTCCGAGACCCGGCTGCGGGAGTGGGCGGAGGAGCTGTTCAACCTGCGCTTCCAGGCCGCCACCGGTCAGCTGGAGAGCCACGGTCGGCTGCGCACGGTCAAGAAGGACATCGCCCGGATTCCACCGTGGTGCGCGCGAGCGCGAGCTCGGCATCCGCACCGCTCCGGGCGCAGAGCAGGGAAGGCGCTGACGCATGAGCCAGCAGGCCAACGACAACACCGCCGAGGTCCGCAGCGCCCGCAAGGTGCGCGAGGGCATCGTGGTGAGCGACAAGATGGACAAGACCGTCGTGGTCTCCGTCGAGGACTGCGTCAGCACGCCCTCTACGGCAAGGTCATGCGCTGCACCTCGCGGCTCAAGGCCCACGACGAGAACAACGACGCCCACATCGGCGACCGCGTCCTGGTCATGGAGACCTGGCCGCTGTCGGCGACCAAGCGCTGGCGCCTCGTCGAGATCGTCGAGCGAGCGAAGTAACCACCCGTTCGGCCAGGCTCAGCGGCCTCCGCGCCACTGAGAACCGGCATCGACAACCAGGAGAAACGATGATCTGCGCGGAGTCGCGACTGAAGGTCGCCGACAACACCGGTGCCAAGAGATCTTGTGCATCCGTGTGCTCGGCGGCTCTGGGCGTCGCTACGCTGATCGGCGACGTCATCGTCGCCACCGTCAAGGACGCCATCCCGGGCGGCAACGTCAAGAAGGGCGACGTGGTCAAGGCCATCGTCGTGCGCACCGTCAAGGAGCGCCGCCGTCCGGACGGTTCCTACATCCGCTTCGACGAGAACGCCGCGGTGATCTTGAAGAACGACGGCGAGCCGCGCGGCACGCGCATCTCGGCCCTGTCGCCGCGAGCTGCGCGAGAAGAAGTACATGAAGATCATCTCGCCTGCGCCGGAGGTGCTGTGAACTATGGGTAAGGGCATGAAGATCAAGAAGGGCGATGTCGTCAAGGTCATCGCCGGCAAGGACAAGGGCGCCGAGGGCAAGGTCATCCAGGTGCTCCGCGAGGAGCAGCGGGTGATCGTCGAGGGCGTCAACTGGCGTCAAGAAGCACACCAAGGTCATCGACTGCGGCTGCGCCGCACCACCGGCGGCATCGTCACCACCGAGGCCCCCATCCACGGTGTCCAACGCGGAGTTGGTCGAGGGCAAGGGCGTGACCCGGGTCGGCTTCCGTCGCGAAGAGGTGCTGAAGAAGCGGCCCGACGGTTCGTCGTACGCCGGCTTCCGCAGCGTGCGGGTCTCCCGCAAGACCGGGAAGGACATCTGAGCATGAGCGACACGACGACGGCTGTTCCGACGCCGCGGCTCAAGACCCGCTACCGCGAGGAGATCCTCCCGGCCCTGCGCAGCGAGTTCGACATCCAGAACGTCATGCAGGTCCCCGGCCTGGTCAAGATCGTGGTCAACATGGGCGTGGGCGAGGCCGCTCGCGACTCCAAGCTGATCGAGGGCGCCGTCCGCGACCTCACCGCGATCACCGGCCAGAAGCCCACCGTGACCAAGGCCCGCAAGTCGATCGCGCAGTTCAAGCTGCGCGAGGGCATGCCGATCGGCGCGCACGTCACGCTGCGCGGTGACCGGATGTGGGAGTTCCTCGACCGGCTGCTGTCGCCTGCTCCCGCGCATCCGCGACTTCCGCGGCCTGTCGCCCCAGCAGTTCGACGGGCGTGGCAACTACACCTTCGGTCTCACCGAGCAGGTCATGTTCCACGAGATCAACCAGGACAAGGTCGATCGCCCGCGCGGCATGGACATCACGGTGGTCACCACCGCCACCAACGACGAGCACGGTCGCGCTGCTGAAGCAGCTCGGCTTCCCGTTCAAGGAGAACTGGACATGGGCGAAGACTGCACCTCAAGGTCAAGGCGGCTCGCAAGCCGAAGTTCGCCGTCCGCGGTTACACCCGCTGCCAGCGCTGCGGCCGCCCCAAGGCCGTCTACCGCAAGTTCGGCCTGTGCCGGATCTGGCCTGCGCGAGATGGCCCACCGCGGCGAGCTGCCCGGCGTGACCAAGTCCTCCTGGTGATTGATCACCTCGATACACGATCGCTGTAGGTCCGTCTGCCCGAGGCGCGCGGGCGGAAACCAGCAGAAAAGAGAAACCCAGCACCAGCGACGACATCGACCCGATCGCGGAGATGTCACCCGCCTGCGCAACGCCAACGAGGCTTCCGCCTGGCCGACGACGGCTGATGCCCTGCTGGCGCTGGTTGCCTGCGCATGCCGAGATCTCCAAGGTGAGGCTATATCATCTCCTTCAGGTATGATAATGTCTCTGACAGAGCTATGGTAGTGATGCTCACCACTACCTCAGCATATTGCAACGAGAGCATCATCGTGGGTGCGTTGACTGTGCTTCCACTGGGTCACAGCACAATTGCCCCCAGGTGTCAAGGGCTGGGTGGCATCATCTGACTGTTAGGCCTGCTGACTGACTGCCAAGGAACCAGGTGCAGGGGAAGTCCTCGCTACAAGCCCTGGGGAGTAATGAGACTGAGAGAGAACAGATAAGGCCGCATTGCAGCCTGATCCCTGTCCACTGAAGGATGCCATCATCATTGCTGTGACTGTCAAGGGGTCAAGGGGTGTCTCAACTGAGCACGGCTGCCAGCTGATCATCGAGTGGAGGAGGATGGCACCCCGAGGTGGGGCTGTCCTGATGATGCATGAGTCAGCCACAGACACTACCCACCTGATCACAACATAGCATTGGTGACTGATGGCCATGAGAAGGCCTCTGAGATCAAGGGTTATCAGGTGTCAGAGCCCTGACCTGAAGGAGTCCAGCCCATGGCCCCACCACTGTCTTCATCGCCCTGAGGGTCATCTTCACTGATGCCCCACGCGGTCAAGTGTCCAGGGCACGGAGGCAGCTGGCCTGCCCAGGTCGCCAACATCCAAAGCAGCATGCCTCCTGAGCCCTGCAGGCAGGGTGGCCCATGCCAGAGCACATCTGGGCTGTGGCAACAGTGGCCAGGTAACCATGGCTGTCTGCTGAAGGTGGCAGCACAGGCCACGCACAGCCGTGCCAGGCCACGCGGCCCAGGAGCCGCAGAAGATCACTGCACTGCTGAGCGGGTCTGTGCCTGGCTGCTGCCTGCAGCACTGCCACGACCCCGCCCAGAGCCTGCTCGATGACCTGTCGGCCGCACGCTGGCCTGGAGCCACCATGGAGGATGCGCGCGCCGCTCACTGTGATGGGTGACTGGGCGCCGGCACACGGAGAGGCCGGCTCGCTGCTCGGCTGCGCCAGCGGCGGAGTTCGGCCGGGGCCCGACCGTGCCAACAGCACGGGATGGCCGTATCGCGGTCTCAGGACGCCGCCCGAGGGCGGCCCGTTCCTTCGATCGCGGCATCGAGAGAGAAGAGAAGATCTCATGAGTGGAGCCCAGCGCGGACAGCGCTCGGAGCGCCAGGGCGACCGCCGCGGTCGTGACGACCGTCGCGGTGGACAGGCCGAGAAGAGCGCCTACATCGAGCGGGTCGTCGCGATCAACCGTGTCGCCAAGGTCGTCAAGGGTGGTCGTCACAGCTTCACTGCCCTGGTCGTCGTCGGCGACGGCGAGGGTCTGGTGGGTGTCGGCTACGGCAAGGCCAGCAGGTGCCGCCGCCATCTTCAAGGGCGTGGAGGAGGCCAAGAAGCACTTCTTCAAGGTCCTCGCATCCAGCACCATCCCCACCCCGTCCAGGGCGAAGGCCGCGGGCGTCGTACTTCTGCGTCCTGCCGCTCCCGGTACCGGTGTCATCGCCGGTGGCCCGGTGCGCGGTCCTCGAGTGCGCCGGTATCCACGACGTGTTTCCGCGTCGCTCGGGTCCTCCAACCAGATCAACATCGTCCACGCGACCGTCGAGGCGCTGAAGATGCTGGAGGAGCCCGAGGCGGTGGCCGCTCGCCGCGGCCGCTCCGTCGAGGACGTCACCCCGGCCGCCCTGCTCAAGGCGCGCGCCGAGGGCGAGGCTGCGGCCAAGGCCGCCGCCGTCGCGGGGGGTGCCAGCTGATGTCCCAGCTCAAGGTCCAGCAGAAGAAGTCGACCATCGGCACCAAGCCCCAGCACCGCGCCACCATGCAGGCGCTCGGGCTGAAGCGGATCGGTGACGTCGTCGTCAAGGAGGACCGTCCCGAGATCCGCGGGATGGTCAACGCGGTCCGTCACTTGGTGACGGTCGAGGTCATCGAGGGAGAGTGACGCCATGACGTTGAAGCTGCATCACCTGCGGCCGGCGCCCGGCGCCAAGACCGCCAAGACCCGCGTGGGTCGCGGTGAGGGTTCCAAGGGCAAGACGGCCGGTCGAGGCACCAAGGGCACCAAGGCCCGCTACCAGGTGCCCGCCGCCTTCGAAGGTGGCCAGATGCCCATCCACATGCGCCTGCCCAAGCTGAAGGGGTTCAAGAACCCCTTCAAGGTGGAGTTCCAGGTCGTCAACCTCGACCGCCTCGGGGAGCTGTTCCCCGACGGTGGCGAGGTGACGGTCGCGGACCTGGTCGCCAAGGGCGCCGTCCGCAAGGGCCAGCCGGTCAAGGTCCTCGGTCAGGGCGACCTGTCCGTCGCGGTCCAGGTGACCGCCAACGCCTTCTCCGGCTCCGCCAAGGACAAGATCGAGGCCGCCGCGGGTTCCGTCACCGTCCTCTGACGGTGACCGACCTCGGGGCACTGACCATGCGCGGGAGGCGCGCGCAGCACGAGGTTGACTCGGGCCGCGCGCGCCTCTTGCGCGTTCGCCGGGGGGCTTCCCGCTTTGAGAGCTGGGCGGCCCGGCCTGTTAGGCTTCCCACCGGCTGAGTGGAGACACCGGGCGGACCAGCCCCGTCGGTGGCAAGGCCATCGATCGCCTTCAGGAAAGAGGATCTCGTGCTTCGGGCCTTCGTCAACGCGTTCCGGACGCCGGACCTGCGTCGCAAGCTGCTCTTCGTGCTGTTCATCATCGCGGTGTTCCGGCTCGGCTCCCAGATCCCGACGCCCGGCGTCAACGTCGGCGCGGTCCGCGGCTGCCTCAACTCCGTCGACAACAGCGGCCTCTACTCGCTGATCAACCTGTTCTCCGGCGGCGCCCTGCTCAAGCTGACGATCTTCGCGCTGGGGATCATGCCCTACATCACGGCCTCGATCATCCTCCAGCTGCTCGTCGTGGTGATCCCACGGCTCGAAGCGCTCAAGAAGGAAGGCCAGTCGGGCAACACCAAGATCACCCAATACACCCGCTACCTCACCCTGGGCCTCGCCGTCCTCCAGGCCTCCGGCATCGTGGCGCTCGCCCGGTCCGGCAGCCTCATCCAGGGCTGCAACGCCAGCCTTCTCTACAACGACGGCATCTGGCTGTTCCTGACCATGGTCGTCGTGATGACCGCCGGCACCGCCGTGATCATGTGGCTCGGTGAGAACATCACCGAGCGCGGCATCGGCAACGGCATGTCCCTGCTGATCTTCACCCAGGTCATCTCCGGGTTCCCGTCGTCGATGTGGGCGGTCCAGAAGGGCCGCGGCTGGTGGATCTTCTCGCTGGTGATCGTGATCGGCATGGTCGTCATCGCGGCCGTCATCTTCATGGAGCAGGGCCAGCGCCGCATCCCCGTCCAATACGCCCGGCGCATGGTCGGTCGCAAGATGTTCGGCGGCAGCTCGACGTACATCCCGCTCAAGGTCAACCAGGCCGGTGTCATCCCGGTCATCTTCGCGTCGTCGCTGATGTACATCCCTGCCCTCGCAGCGCAGTTCCAGGCGACCAGCGCCAATCCACCCGCGTGGGTCGGCTGGGTCAACACCTACCTCGTGCGCGGCGACCACCCGCTCTACATGCTCGGCTTCTTCACGCTGATCATCTTCTTCACCTACTTCTATGTCTCGATCACCTTCAACCCCGAAGAGGTCGCCGACAACATGAAGAAGTACGGCGGCTTCATCCCCGGCATCCGCGCCGGCAAGCCGACCGAGGACTACCTCGCCTACGTGCTCTCGCGCATCACCGCACCGGGCGCCCTCTATCTGGGCTTCATCGCACTGATCCCGCTGGTCGCGCTCGCGATCATCAACGCCAACCAGAACTTCCCCTTCGGTGGCACCTCGATCCTGATCATGGTGGGCGTCGCGCTCGACACCGTGAAGCAGATCGAGAGCCAGCTGCAGCAGCGCAACTACGAGGGCTTCCTGCGTTGAGCTTCGCGACGCGGGATTCGCAACGACCGAGGAGGAGTGGGCGATGCGCCTGATCATCATGGGCCCCCCGGGGGCCGGCAAGGGGACCCAGGCGAAGTACATCGCCGAGCACTTCGGCATCCCGGCGATCTCCACCGGCGACATCTTCCGGGCCAACGTCTCCCAGGGCACGCCGCTCGGGGTCGAGGCCAAGAAGTACATGGACGCGGGTGAGTACGTCCCGGACGAGGTCACTAACCTGATGGTCCGCAACCGCATCGACGAGCCCGACGCGGAGCCCGGGTTCCTGCTCGACGGCTACCCCCGCACGGTCGCCCAGGTCGAGGAGCTCGACGGCATGATCGGGTTCACCGGTCACCGTCTCGACGCGGTCGTCGTCCTCACCGTCGACCAGGACGAGGTCGTCCAGCGCCTCCTCCAGCGCGCCCAGATCGAGGGTCGCGCCGACGACACCGAGGATGTCATCCGCCGGCGCCAGGAGGTCTACGCCGACCAGACCGCTCCGCTCATCGACGTCTATCGCGGCCGCGGCCTGCTGGTCGAGGTCGACGGGATGGGCGAGGTCGACGACGTGACCAAGCGGATCTTCGCCGCCCTCGACGTCATCGTCGAGAGCTGACCGTGGCCCTGGGGGGCCGCGGCGTCGAGATCAAGACTCCCGCCCAGATCGACGCGATGCGCCGGGCGGGGCTGCTCGTCGGGGAGACCCTCGAGCTGCTGCGGGGCGCCGTACGCGCCGGTGTGACGACCGCCGAGCTGGATGCCCTCGCCGAGGACAACATCCGATCCGCCGGGGGCGTGCCGTCGTTCAAGGGCTACGCGCACCCGCCGTTCCCGGCGACCATTTGCGCCTCGGTCAACGACGAGGTGGTCCACGGCATCCCCGGTGACCGGGCGCTCGCCGACGGCGACGTGATCTCCATCGACTGCGGCGCGATCGTCGATGGGTGGCACGGCGACGCGGCGATCTCGGTCGCGGTCGGCGAGGTGCGTCCGGAGGTGGCCGAGCTGATGGCCGTGACCGAGGGAGCGCTGTGGGCCGGCATCGCCGCGGGTCGCCTGGGCGGCCGGGTCGGTGACATCTCCGCTGCGGTCGGCGACTATGTCGCGGGTCGCGGCGACTACGGCATCCTCGAGGGGTTCACCGGCCACGGCATCGGTTCCCAGATGCACCAGCGACCCGACGTACCCAACACCGGCAAGGCCGGGCGCGGTGTCAAAATCACCCGTGGCCTGGCGCTGGCCATCGAGCCGATGGTGACCCTCGGGTCGCCCTACGGCGTGGAGCTCGACGACGAATGGACGATCGCGACCATGGACGGCAGTTGGGCGGCCCACTTCGAGCACACCGTGACGTGGCTGCCCGACGGCGCCTGGGTGCTGACCGCGCTCGACGGCGGGGAGGCCCGGCTCGCCGAGCTCGGCGTCCCGTTCGGGGGGCGGTGAACGATGGGTGTGACGACCACCGTCTGGCTGCTCACCGCGCTGATCACCGTCAGCGTGCTGCTCGTGGATGTGTTCGTGATCGGACGCCACCCCCACGAGCCGAGCATGAAGGAGTCGGGTCGGGCGCTCGCGTTCTTCGTCGGGCTCGCGGTCCTGTTCGGGATCGGCGTCTGGTTCTTCTATGGCGGCCGCTACGGCGGTGAGTTCTTCGCCGGGTGGCTGACCGAGTACTCCCTGTCGATCGACAACCTGTTCATCTTCATCATCATCATGAGCAAGTTCGCCGTACCCCGGGAGTTCCAGCAGACGGTGCTCCTCGTCGGCATCGTCTTGGCTCTCGTGCTGCGTGCCGTGTTCATCGCGGTCGGCGCGGCGGCGATCAGCCAGTTCAGCTGGGTGTTCTATCTGTTCGGGATCTTCTTGATCTGGACTGCGGTCAACCTCGCCCGCGAGGCCAACCAGGAGGACGCCCAATACGACGAGCCGCGCATGGTGACCTGGGTCCGCAAACACTTCGCCGTCGCGCAGGAGTGGGACGGCGTCAAGCTCTTCACCCGCGAGACCGGCAAGCGGGTGATGACCCCGATGCTGCTCGTCGTGCTCGCGCTCGGTGTCACGGATCTCTTCTTCGCGCTCGACTCCATTCCCGCGATCTATGGCCTGACCCGCGAGCCCTATTTGGTCTTCACGGCCAACGTCTTCGCCCTGATGGGCCTGCGCCAGCTCTACTTCCTCATCGGGGGGCTGCTGGAGCGGCTCATCTATCTGTCCTACGGGTTGGCGTTCCTGCTGTTGTTCATCGGGGTCAAGCTGATCCTCCACGCCCTCCACGAGAACCAGCTGCCCTTCATCAACGGTGGCCACGGAGTCCACGCCGCCCCGGAGATCCCGATCTGGCTCTCGCTCGTCGTCATCGTCGGCAGCCTCACCATCACCGCCGTCGCGAGCCTGCTCAAGGTCCGCGCCGACGAGCGCAAGTCCGCCTGACCAGCCCGCTGGTTGAGGAGGGCGCGCTGTCCTGCCCGCTGGTTGCAGAGGGGGCGACGTCCTGCCCGCTGGTTGAGGAGGGCGCGCAGCGCCCGTCTCGAAACCAAGGGCGGATCCGACGCGCCAAAGCGCCGGACCTCGTGCCGGCCGTCAGCCCTGAGGGATTGCGTATAGCCATGGGTGCGCCGGGCGGCTCATAGTGAGTCGGTGGACAACCGAGTGTTCGCGGGTGCCGGTCTCGTGATCGTGGGCCTGTTCGTGCCGCTGGCGTTCGTTCTGGAGCTGGCGACTCGGCCATCGGGGACCGACGGGGACAACGCGGCGGAGAGCCTGCTCTACCTCCAGGAACACGGGACCGCCTACGCGCTGTCGGGGTGCTGCCTTGTTGTGGCCGCGCTTGGCCTGGTTCGTGCGGCGACGGCGGTCCCCTGGCGCACCCCTTTCCTGGTCGCGGTCGGTTCGATGGCGGCCGGACTGTGGGTGTTCACCGGCGCACTGCGAATATCCAGTCCGGGACCGATCGAGCACATTCGTGGGTACGACGAGGACTGGGGGCACGCCGCCTATCTCGTCGTGCAGATGGCGGGGACTCAAGGCGGCCTGCTCGCCGGTGCCGTGCTGACGGAGTTCTGGGTCGTCACTGGCAGCGCGATTGCCTGGCGCTCGGGAGCTCTGCCACGCACCCTGTGTGCCTGGGGGATGGTGGCGCTCGTTTACCCGCTTGGCGTGGTGCTCGGCCTCTTCGTGACCATCGGCAGCTGGCTGTGGGTCGCTGGGGTTGGCTCCATCGTCGTGGGAATGCCGGCTTGGTTTGTCGCGAGCGGGATCTGGGCGTTGGTCACCGGTTCTCGGCGGTCGCTCGTCCTCAGTGAGGCAGCCATCGGGTAGTCGGTGCAGACGGCGCCGAGCTGACCGGGATCCGCGTGACCGTCGAGGTACGAAGGAGCGCACCGTAGATAGAGCATCAGTTCGATAAGTGTTATCGAGTCGTGACCTGATGGTCGGTGGATAACCCCGATTCCGGCCCAGAAGTGTCGGTGGCCAGTGCTTGGGTTGTTCTATGAGCAGCCAGCGTGGGGAGCGGGTCCAGCCGCCGGGTTCTCCCGGTGCGGTGCTGGCCTCTGCGCGTGCTGCCAAGCAGGCCGAGATGGCGGCGGCGACCCAGGTGATGGTGGACGCGGTGGAGTGGGCGGCGATGCATGAGCCCGTTCCTGGGGATGAGGCGGCGTGGTTCGTGGCCGGGGAGTACCTCCCGATCGCGGGGGAGGGTGCGCCGTTGGTGGCGGAGTTCGCGGTCGCGGAGTTCGCCGCCGCGATCGGGCTGACCACCGATGCCGGGAAGGTGCTGGTGGGTCGGGCGGTCGAGATCGCCCACCGCCTCCCCAAGCTGTGGAAGCTCCTGGTGGCGGGGCGGGTGGCGGCGTGGCAGGCCCGCCGGGTCGCCGACCACACCCTGGCCCTGAACAAGGCAGCCGCGGGGTTTGTGGATGAGCAGGTGGCTGCGGTGGCGGGGAAGATCGGGCCGGTGCAGCTGGAGCGGCTGATCCGCGAGGCCGAGTGTCGTCACATGCCCCAGGTCGCCCAGTGGCCCGATGACCCGATGTCCAAGCCGGATGGGCGTGGGGTGTGGCTGGACACCGACCAGGTCTCCATGGCCGGGCAGGTGGAGATGCGCGGCACCCTCGACCTGGGCGACGCACTGGACCTGGACAAGGCGCTCGCGGTCACCGCCGGCCAGTTGAAGCTCGCCGGCTCCGCGGAGTCGCTG
>JAXLSN010000035.1:0-59231 GCA_046330595.1 Nocardioidaceae bacterium | reverse complement strand
TGACGCGCTGAGGGCGACGCCTAGGCTCGTCCGCGATGACCACGACACCACCCGCCGACCCGTTCGCGGCGCTCCTCGCCCTCGAGGGCGTGCCGTCGGCGTACGCCGCCGCCCGCGACGGGATCGACGTGCTGCTGCGCGACCGCGGGCTGCGTCATACGACGCCCGAGGACACCATCGAGGCCATGCTCCGCGGGGCGCATGCCAGCGCAGCGCTCGACGGCTCGACCGCGTCGCTGGAGGACCTGCGGCGGGCCACCGGTGACGAGACGGCGCTGTCCTCGCTCCGGATCTCCACCGAGCTGCTCGCGCTGGTCCCCCAGCTGACCAGGTCGCCGCTACAGGTGTTCGCGCGGCTCCACACGCTCGCAGCGCGAGGGACCGTGCCCGACGACGAGCTGGGCCGGCCTCGTGACGACGACGCGGCTCAGCGGCTGCGCACGCTCAGCTCGGCGCTCACCACGTCCACGACGGCCCCGGGCCTGCTGGTGGCCGCGGTCGTGCACGCCGAGGTCGCGTCCGGGGCGCCGTTCACCTCGCACAACGGCCTGGTGGCGCGAGCCCTCGAGCGGCTCGTGCTGGCCTCCCGGGGCGTCGACGAGCGGTCGGTGACGGTGCCCGAGGCGGCCCACCTGGCGTTGCGACCCGCCTATGAGTCCAACCTGCGCGGCTATCGCGACGGCGGCACGGCCGGCGTCCACGCCTGGCTGCTCTATGCGGCCGAGGCCTATGCGCGCGGGGCGGAGGAGAGCCCGCTGGCCGGCTGAGCGAGCCCGGAGAAGCAACTCCCGGACCATGCGAGCGGCACCCGCTCACCTGGACCGGATGCCGCCGCTGACACGTGAATCCGCTGGCTACCAGGCGTGCTCGTTCCAACTGTCGCCCCGGGAGTCTCCCGGTGGCTGACGCCCTGTCAAAGGGTGGTTCGCCGCGTGGGTACCCGGTTCACGTGCGGGTCTTGAGTTGTTGTTGAGATCGTTTCTACGCCGTTTCACCGGCGGTTTTCAAGGTTTTCGCCAGAGTGTTCCGCTGGGCGGAGCAGCGTCCAGACCAGCCTCGAAATCCCTCAGGTCCGCGGCGAAACGGCGTACGCCGCGCAGCGTTCGGCGTACGACCTCATCAGCCGTCGAGGCGACGTTTGCGCGCACTGGCCCACAGCAGACCGCCCACGGTGAGCGCCCCGCCGACGGCGAGCGCAGCGAGCGTGGGTTTGGCGGCCGCGGCCATCCGGCTGCGCAGGGCGACGGGACGGTCGAACACCAGGATGGGCCACTCGCGCGCGTGGGCGACCTTGCGGAGGTCCTTGTCGGGGTTCACCGCGAAGGGGTGGCCGACCACCTCGAGCATGTGGACGTCGGTGATCGAGTCGCTGTAGCCGTAGCACTCGGCGAGGTCATAGCCGACCTCATCGGCCATCGCCCGGATGGCGCGCGCCTTCTCCTCGGCATAGGCGTAGTACTCGATCTCACCGGTGTACTTGCCGTCGGCGATCGCCAGTCGCGTCGCGACGACCCGGTCGGCCCCGAGCATCTCCCCGATCGGCTCGACGACCTCGGCGCCGGAGGTGGACACGATCACAACGTCGCGCCCGGCGGCCTTGTGCTCCTCGATGAGGCTGACGGCCTCCTCATAGACCATCGGGTCGATGGTGTGGTGCAGCGTCTCGGCGACGATCTCGCGGACCGTGGCGACGTCCCAGCCGGCGCACAGCTGCGACATGAACTGCCGCATCTTCTCCATCTGGTCGTGGTCGGCGCCGCCGGTCGCGAAGACGAACTGGACATAGGCCGAGCGGAGCACCGCTCGCCGCGTGATCAGCCCGCCGGCGGCGAAGGGTCGCGTGAACGCCATCGAGCTCGACCGGGCGATGATCGTCTTGTCGAGGTCGAAGAAGGCAGCTGTACGGCGAGGCGCCACGTGGCCAGTCTAGGGAACCGGAGTCTGTCGACCTGGCCGGAAACCCTGCACAGCAAGGCATTTCGGAGCCGTGTCCACAACGGGCGCGCTGGCCCGGGATCGCAGGCCGCCCCGTGGCCGACGCTGCCGGCATGGCTCCTCCCCTCATCATCACGGCCGATGACTCGCTCCTCGACGAGCTGCTGCGCCTCGCCGCCGCCGCCGGCGTCACGCCCGAGGTCGCGCCCGACGCGGGTGTTGCGTTGAGGTCCTGGTCGTCGGCCCCGCTGGTCGTCGTCGGCGTCGACCAGGCCGCCGCGATGGTGCGCCTCGGGCCCGTGCGTCGTACGGGCGTCGTGGTGGCCGGGTGGCACGGGATCGGTCCTGACGGGCTCCGCCTCGCCCTGCGGCTCGGGGCCGGTGAGGTGGTCGAGCTGCCGGAGGGCGAGCGCTGGATCGTGGAGCAGCTGACCGATCTCGACGACGCCACGCTGCCGTCGGGGGTCGTGGTGGGCGTCGCCGGGGGCAGCGGCGGTGCCGGGGCCAGCACCCTCGCCTGCGCGCTGGGTCGCGTGGCAGCGCGGTCGAGCCCCGCGCTGCTCGTCGACGCCGATCCCTCCGGCGCCGGTCTCGACCGGCTGCTGGGGCTGGAGGACGAGCCGGGCGTGCGTTGGCCGGGGCTCGACCTCGCCACCGGCCGGCTCTCGGCCCGCTCGTTGCGCGACGCCGTCCCTCGGCGCGACGGGCTCGGGGTCCTGTCGTGGGGACCCGACGGTGGGGCGACGGCGCCGCTCGAGGGCCTCCGTGAGGTGGTGTCGGCCGCCCGACGCGGCCACCGGTTCGTGGTCGTCGACCTGCCCCGGTCGGATCCGTCACGGATGGCTGAGCTGGTGCCACGGTGCGACGTGCTCGTCGTGGTCGCCCGCTCGACCGTGCTCGGGCTGTCCGGCGCGGCGCGGCTGTGTCACCGTCACCCGACCGCGAGCTGTCGCCTGGTGGTCCGGGGTCGCGGCGTCCTCGAGGATGACGTCACGGCTGTGACGGGGGTGCCCACCGTCGTGGTGATGCCCGACCAGCGGCGGCTCGACGAACGGGTCGATCTCGGGCTCGGTCCATGGCCGGGCGCCCGGGGTCCGCTCCACCGCGCCGCCGCCCAGGTGCTGGCCTCGGTCGAGGCGGTCCGATGACGGTCACCCCCGACCTGCTCGACCGCGTGAGGGACAGGCTGGCGGAGCGGTCCGCCGAGCTGACCCCCCATCAGGTCGCCCAGGTCCTGCGTGAGGAGGGCCGCCCGGTCGGCGACGCGACGGTCCTGGCCGTCCACGCGGCGCTGCGCCGTGATGTCGTGGGCGCCGGCCCGTTGGAGCCGCTGCTGCGCACGCCCGGGGTCACCGACGTCCTGGTCAACGGGGCCTCCCAGGTGTTCTGGGACCGCGGCGCCGGGCTCGAACAAGCCGACGTCACCTTCCCCGACGAGGCGTCGCTTCGCCGTCTGGCGCAGCGGCTCGCCGCCCTGGGCGGCCGCAGGCTCGACGACGCCTCGCCCTTCGTCGACCTCCGACTGCCTGACGGCACCCGCTTCCACGCGGTGCTGGCCCCGATCGCGACCCCCGGGACCGTGCTGTCGCTCCGCATCCCTGCCACCCGACCCTTCGCGATGGCCGATCTCGTCGCGACCGGATTCCTCGACGGCCGGTCGGCGGCCCTGCTCACCGACATCGTCGACGCCCGGCTCGCCTTCCTCGTCTCGGGAGGGACCGGCACCGGCAAGACCACGCTGCTGCGCACGCTCCTCGGCGCGGTGTCGGAGACCGAGCGCCTCGTGGTCGTCGAGGATGCCGCCGAGCTGCGCCCGCTCCATCCCCACGTCGTGTCCCTCGAGGCACGGCCCCCCAACATCGAGGGCAAGGGTGAGGTGACCCTGCGGACCCTGGTCCGTCAGGCGCTACGGATGAGACCCGATCGGCTCGTGGTCGGCGAGGTGCGTGGCGGCGAGGTCGTCGACCTGCTGGCGGCCCTCAACACCGGTCATGAGGGAGGGTGCGGCACGCTCCACGCCAACGCCTCGACCGAGGTCCCGGCGCGGGTCGAGGCCCTCGCCCTGGCGGCCGGGCTCGGCCGCGAGGCCGCCCACAGCCAGCTGGCGGCCGCGATCGACGTGGTGCTCCACCTGGCACGACGCAGCGACGGCACCCGTCAGCTCCAGTCGGTGGCGGTCCCGCAGGTGCAGCCCGACGGGTTGGTGCGGATGGTCGTGGCGCTCCTGGTGAGCGACGACGGCGTACCGCGTGCGGGGCCCGGGGCGGGGTTGTTGCGGGATCGGCTCGACCGATGACCACGGCGAGCGCAGCGCTGGCGACGGGGGCTGCCGCCGCTGCGGCCTGGCTGCTGACGCCACCCGGGCGGATCCCCGGGCACCGGGCTCCCTGGCGCTGGGCAGGCCTGGTGGCCGCAGTCGCAGGGGTGACCGGCGCCGCGCGGCTCCTCGACGGCACGCGGGCCACCCTGGTCGTGATCGGGGGCCTGTCCCTCGTCGCGGCGCAGCGGCTGTGGCGTCAGCACCAGGACCGGCGGGCCGCGATGGTGTCACAGGACCGGGTCGTCGAGGCCTGCCGGACGCTCGGCGCCGAGCTCGCCGCAGGGCGACCTCCCGGGGAGGCGCTGGCGCTCGCTGCCGCCGACTGGGTGGTGCTGGCGCCGGCGGCCGAGGCGTTCACGCTCGGAGGCAGCGTGCCGGAGGCGCTTCGCCGGCTGGCCGCAAGACCGGGCGCAGGCGACCTGGCGGTGCTGGGCGCAGCGTGGGAGGTGGCCCAGCGCAGCGGCCAGGGCCTGGCCACGGCGGTCCGCGCCATCGCCGACGAGCTCACCGCCGACGCGGCGACGCGGCGCGTCGTCACGGCCGAGCTGGCCTCGGCGCGCGCCACGGCGCGCGTCGTCGCCGGGCTTCCGCTGGCCGCGCTCGCGATGGGCTCGGGAGTCGGTGGCGACCCATGGCGGTTCCTGCTCGGCACTCCCGTGGGTCTGGGCTGCCTGGCGGGCGGCCTGGTGCTGGCGCTGGCGGGCCTCGGGTGGATCGAGGCGATCGCGGGCGGAGTGATCCGCCGGTGACCACCTGGGGTGTGCTGGCGACGGTGCTCGTGGCGACAGCGGCCTGGCTGCTGGTGCCGGCGCGTCCGATGCTCACCCCGCGATCCCGCTCGATGCCACCGCCCGGGCCCGCCCCGGCGCAGGGGTGGCTGCGTCAGGGCCGCTGGCTGTGGGCCGGGCTCGCGGGTGCGGCGACGTGGGGCTGGCTCGGCGGTCGCCTGGGGCTGGTCCTCGCCCCGGTGGGCGCGGGGGTGGCGTGGTGGATCGCGGTGCGCTCGCCGCCCGCCGGTCAGCGGCGCCATGACGACGCGGCCCGCGCTCAGCTGCCCCATCTCGTCGCCCTGCTCGCGGCGACGCTGCGTGCCGGCGCTGCTGTCGAGACATCCCTGGGGCTCGTGTGTGATGCGCTTCCCGGCGCCGCAGCCAACCGGCTCATGGCCGTGCGCGCGCGGATCGCGGTCGGCGTCGATCCGGGCGATGCGTGGGCCGAGCTGGCGACCGATCCGGTCCTCGCACCGCTGGGGCGGACCCTCGCCCGGTCCCACCGCACCGGAGCAGCCGTGGCCGACGCGGTCGCGTCACTGGGCGAGCAGCTCGCCGCCGCGAGAAGGGCGCAGGCCGAGGACCGGGCCCGGGCCGTGGGGGTCAAGGCCGCCCTGCCGCTGGGCCTGTGCCTGCTGCCGTCGTTCATCCTGCTGGGCATCGTCCCGACCGTCGCGGGCCTGGTGACGATGGTGCTGCGCACGTGAGGGCAGGCCGTCGTGGTGCTGGGTCCCTGGCGTCGGCCCCGTGTCCGACGCCAGGCACCCCACGCCGGTCTGCCGTCTGGTGTCCCGCCGGAGGTGCCTCAGCCCAGGACAGGCTCGAGCGCCTCGCGGAACGAGTCGGGGGTGAACGGCTTGGTCACGAGGAACTTCGCCCCCGCGCTGGCCGCCTTCGCCCGCATCTCGTCGGAGCTCTCGGACGTGACGAACCCGAACGGCACCGCGTTGCCCGCCGCCCGGAGGGCGTTGAGCAGGTCGATGCCGGTCATCTCCGGCATGTTCCAGTCGCTGAGCACCAGGTCGGGGGTGCTGGCCTTCACGGCCTCCAGCGCCTCGCGGCCGTTGCCGGCCTCGGTGATGTCGGCGTCATAGCCTGCCTGACGCAGCGTGCGCTTGACGATCTGGCGCATCACGTTGCTGTCGTCGGCGATCAGGATCCTCATCGAATCGTCTCCTCAGGTGTTCCTGGTCGACCTAGTGCTCGCGGCCGGTCAACAGGGTGATGCGCATGCGATCGCCGAGACTGTCGAGGTCGACCTGCTCGATGACGTGGGCGCCGGGGATGGTGACGTGGTGCTGCCCGCCGAGGCTCACCGTCGGCAGCGACAGCTCGCTCGGCTCCGGCAGCAGCGCCTTGAGGTTGCCGCCGATGATGTTGACCATCTCGCCACAGGCGTCGGCGATCTCCTCCTCGCCGAGCTCCTCGACGGCCATGTCGAACATGGCGGAGGTGACTCGCTTCGCGAGGTCGGCGGAGAAGGACATGATGATCGACACGTCGGTCTCACCGGTGATGTGGATGGACGAGGTGGCCCAGTCCGGCTCCTCGGTGGTCTCTGCCATCGACGGAGGCGTCTCCTCCAGGGGCAGCGCCAACATCGAGTACCAGATGTCCTTGGCGATCTCGATGATCTGGATGTGCTCGGTGATCGTCGTCATGGTCTGGTCATGCCTTCCCGTCGCGAAGCCGATACACCGGCGCGCGACCGATCTGGACTCGCTCGAACGAGTCATCGAGGTTGAGGGTGGTCTCGGCACCGCCGAGGAAGAGGTAGGCGTCCGGCCGCATCGCCCGGCGTACCCGGGCGAGGATCCGCTTCTTGGTCGCCATGTCGAAATAGATGAGGACGTTGCGGAGGAAGATGATGTCCATCCGCGAGATGTTGACGAACTCCTGGTCCAGGTTGACCAGGCGCGTCTCCACCATGCGGCGCAGCGACTCGTCGATCTGCCATTGCAGGCCGACCTTGCGGAAGTGCCGGATCAGCAGCGCGGCCGGGAGGCCCCGGTTGACCTCGAACTGGCTGTAGATGCCTTCCTTGACCCGCTCGAGCATGCTCGGCGCGATGTCGGTCGCGAGGATCCGCACCCGCCACGACGGGTCGGCCCCGACCAGGTCCTGGATGAGCATCGCGATGGAGTAGGCCTCCTGGCCACTGGAGCAGGCGGCGCTCCAGATGTTGATGGACCGCTCGCCGCTCCGCGCCCGCAGCAGGTCCGGGAGGATGTGGTCTGACATGGCCGTGAACGGGTGAGCGTCGCGGAAGAACGACGTCTCGTTGGTCGTCATGGCTTCGACGACCTTGTCGCGCAGCTGACCCATCGGCGAGCGGCGGAGCTCACTGACGAGATCGGCCACGCTTCCCGCACCGCGCTCCCGGGCCAGCGGCAGCAGGCGTGCCTCGATGAGGTACTCCTTGCCGGGCTCGAGCACGATGGAGGAACGCTCACGGACGAGCGAACTGATGAAGTCGAAGTCGGTCGCGGCGATGGTCATGGCCGCGCCACCCCCTTCGCACCGATGAGCGAGCGCCCGCGGGCGACTCGCGCTTGGATGGCGCCTGCGACGTCGCGCACTGGTAGCACTTCGTCGGCCAGGCCGGCGCCTACGACGGCTCCTGGCATTCCCCACACGACCGAGGTGGCCTCGTCCTGGACGATGACCGAACCCCCGGCCTCGACGATCCGCCCGGCACCCCGGGCCCCGTCGGAGCCCATGCCGGTGAGGACGACCGCCAGCACGCCGGCGCCGTACACATCGGCAGCGGAGCGGAAGAGGACGTCGACGGCCGGTCGGCAGTAGTTCTCCGGTGTTCCCTGGTCCAGCGTCGCGGACACGCCGAAGGCGTCCTGGCGCAGGCGCAGGTGGTAGTCACCGGGTGCGACGAGGACCCGACCCGGCTCGAGCCGGTCTCCCGCCTTGGCCTCGCTCACGTGGAGCGGGCTCTTGGTGTTGAGTCGATCGGCGAACAGCGCCGTGAAGATCGGCGGCATGTGCTGGACGACCGCGATCGGGACGGGCATGTCGGGCAGCCCGCTGATGACGGTCGTGAGCGCGTCCGGCCCGCCGGTCGAGACACCGATGACGACGACCTCGACCTTGGCGTTCGACGGGCGACGGTCACGGGGTGCCGCGACGATGGGCGGCGCAGCGACGTTGGCGGTCTTGGGCACCGGGGGCGCCAGTCGGCCGCCCCGCCGCGAATAGGCAGCGGCCTCGATCTTGGGGATCAGGTCGGCCTTCACCGCCGCCATCGACGCCGTGACGCTGCCGACGTTCGCCGGCTTGGTCACATAGTCGTGAGCACCGCGTTCGAGCGCGTCGAGGGTGGCGTGGGCGCCTCGCTCGGTCAGCGTCGAGAACATGATGCACGGGGTGTCGGGATAGAGCTTGCGCATGTGGACGAGCGTCTCGAGTCCGTCCATGATCGGCATCTCGATGTCGAGCGTGACGACGTCCGGGTTGAGCTGCGGCATCTTGGACAAGGCGATCTTGCCGTTCGAGGCCGTCCCCACGACTTCGATCCGCGGGTCCGACGACAGCACGTCGGTGACCAGGCGGCGTACGACGACGGAGTCGTCGACCACGAGAACGGAGATGCGGGACATGGCTTACAGCAGCCCCAGCACGCGCAGCTTGTCGCCGATGGCGTCGATGGTGAACGGCTTCATGACGTATTCATGAGCGCCGGCCGCCAGGGCACGCACGATCTGCGAGTGCTCGCTCTCGGTGGTGACCATCATGAGCGTGATGCCACGCCACTCGCGGTTGCTCCGGATCGTGGTGACGAGCTCGAGGCCGTCCATGACGGGCATGTTCCAGTCGATGAGCACCACGTCGGGGAGGGGACCCTCCTGGACCTTCTGGAGGCCCTCCGCGCCGTCACCGGCCGTCTCGACCTCGAAGCCGAAGTCGTCCAAGGTGCGGGAGAGAATCGACCGCATGGCACGTGAGTCGTCGACTACCAGTGCGCGCATTGTGTCCTCTGTTTCGATTCGTGAACTGAATGGTTGGGTGTGGGAGGGCTCTTAGTAGCTGAACTCGCCCACGAGCTGCTGGAGGTTGGAGGCCATCCGGGCGAGCTCTTCGGCGGCCTCGCTGGTGGAGGACGCGGCGCTGGTGGTGTCGGCGGCGGAGCGGGCCACGCCGGTGATGTTGGTGGCGATGTCGTTGGAGCCGGTGGCGGCCTCGGCGACGTTGCGGCCCATCTCGTTGGTGGTCGCGGTCTGCTCCTCCACCGCCGAGGCGATGGTGGCCTGGGTGTCGTTGATCTGGGCGATGATCGCGGAGATCTCACTGATCGCGGTGACCGCGGCTTCGGTGTCGGTCTGGATGGCCTGGATCCGTTGGCTGATGTCCTCGGTGGCCTTGGAGGTCTCCTGGGCCAGCTCCTTGACCTCGTTGGCGACCACTGCGAAGCCCTTGCCGGCCTCCCCGGCCCGGGCGGCCTCGATGGTGGCGTTGAGGGCGAGCAGGTTGGTCTGCTCGGCGATGGAGTTGATGACCTTGATGACGTTGCCGACCTCAGCTGAGGAGTGACCCAGCGCCGCGACGGTTGCGGTGGTCGACTCGGCCACGTGGACGGCCTGGGAGGCGACCCCGGCGGCGTCCTGGGCGTTCTTGGCGATCTCACGGATCGAGGCCGACATCTCCTCGGTCCCGGTCGCCACGGTCTGCACGTTGCGCGAGACCTGCTCGGCCGCGGCCGAGACCAGGTTCGCCTGCGACGCGGACTCCTCCGCCGACCCACTCATCTGACCCGACACCGCCGACAGCTCCTCACTGGAAGCCGCCAGACTCTGCGAGTCGGACGCGATGGTCTTCATGGTGGTCGTCAGCTTGTCCATCGCAGAGTTGAGGGCGGTGGCCATCTGGCCGACCTCGTCCTTGGTGTGGACGTCGAGGCGCTGGTCGAGACGGCCGTGGGCCAGCCCGTCGAGGACTCCCACGGTCTGCTGCAGCGGGCGGGCGATCGCGCGGCCGATGGCGATGGTCATGAAGATCGCGATGCCGATGGCGACGACGATGAAGCCGATGATCAGGTTGCGGGCGCTGAGATAGGCGCTCTGAGCGTTGGCGACGTCCTGTGCCGCGATGTCCGTCTCGATCTTGTTGAGCTGGTCGAGGCCGTCGCGCAGCTGCGCGAAGGCCGGGTTGGCCTGGGTGTCGCGGATCTGCTTGTACTGGTCGTACTTGTTGTACTCCAGGAGCGGGATCTCCTGCTCGGCTGCCTTGCGGTAGTCGGCGAGGGCCGACTCGACCTGGGCGACGGCCTTCTCACGCCCGGTCATGTCGGTGGCCGTGTAGGCGGCCCAGGAGGTGTCGACGTTGGCGTTGACCTCGTCGATCAGCTTGGTGATCTTGTCGAAGCTGGCCTGGTCGTTGACCATCGCGAGCTCGAGCAGCTCGGCGCGGGCCTGCTCCGAGGCGGAGTCAACCTTGCCCAGATCGTTGATCGCAATCAGGCTGTTGGCGTTGAGCTCGTCGAGCGTGGCTTGGGCGCTCGACAAACGGGTGACGCCCAGGGCTCCGACGGCGATCATGAGCAGACCCATGATCGAGAAGCCGACGAGCAGCTTCTTGGCGGTCTTGAGGTTCTTGAAGAAGGAGAACACTCCACCACGACTCGGGTTCTTCGACACGGCTCTTGCTTCCCTTCGGAACTGGCGCCCGTCGTTGGACGCCAGGGGGTCTGTTGTCTCTGGTTGTCCATCGGCAGGCGGGGGCCGACCTGAGATTTCCGGTCGCCAGGCGAAATCGGCTCGCGTCGTACGGCGGATCGGTTCGCGCGCCCTGAGCTGCCCAGGAAATGGCTCCGGCCCCGCGCGTGCGCGCGGGGCCGGGTTTCTCAGTTCAGGGGTCAGACCAGCTCGGAGACCTGGACGGCGAGCTGGGTGTCCAGCACGAGCATCAGGTTGCCGTCGAGCTTGCAGACATGGGTCACGACGCTGCGGATGTTGGCCGGCACGGTCTCGGGGAGGTCCTCGAAGAACTCGTCGCCGGGCTCCAGCACGTCACCGATCTCGTCGACCAACATGCTGACGACGTCACCGTCGCCGGTGCGCACCACGATGTTGACCGCCTCGTTGTCGTGGCTCTGGGGCGGCAGCCCCAACCGCGAGCGGAGGTCGACGGTGGTGATGATCTGGCCGCGCAGGTTGATCAGCCCCCGCACCTCGACGGGTGCGTGTGGGACGGTGGTCAGGTCCTGCTCCTTGAGCACCTCTTGGACCGATCCGACCGGGACACCGAAGAGGTGGCCGTCGAGGCGGAAGGTGCAGTACTGGCGTGACATCGCTCTCCTCAGATCATGCTCGCCGGAGCCAGCAGGCCCGGATCGATGGCGGAGACGGCGCGCTCCACGTCGACCAGCTCGGTGACGTGCTCGCCGACCAGGGCCGAGCCCTGGTGACCGCCGGTGTCCAGATGCGTGCGCACCGAGATCTCCTCGTCGACGATGTCGTGGATCTCGCTGACCACGAAGCCGATGGCGAGGCCACGGTGGCGGCACACGACGACGTGGATGAGCTCGTCCTCGCCTGCGTCGCCATAGGACTGCAAGGCCCGGTCGAGCCGTGCCAGCGGCAGGATCTCGCCGCGGTACTGGACGACCTCATAGCCGCCGACGCGCTCGACGACGCTGCTGGAGAACTGCTCGAGGCGATCGACCGAGCTGAGCGGCAGCGCCACCCGGCGACCGTCGGACAGCCCGAGCAGCAGCAGGCTGGTGCGCTCGCCACTGTTGGAGCTCGCCTGTTCCTTGGCGGCCGCCGAGGCTGCCTCGTTGACCATGCCGGCGTGGCGGGCCAGCGCGTTGGCGTCGAGGATCAGGGCGATGCGGCCGTCACCCATGATCGTGGCGCCGGCGTAGAGGTCGAGGTGTCGCAGCTGCTTGCCCAGCGGCTTGACGACGATCTCCTCGGTGTCCTTGATCTCGTCGACGACGACGCCGAACTGCTTGCCGTCGGCCTGGAGGACGACGATGAACGTCGTGTCGTGCTCGAGGGGCTCGAGCCCGAGCTGCTCGCGCAGGTCGACCAGCGGCAGCAGGTCACCGCGGAGGCGATAGACCGGAGTGCCCTGGATCGTCTCGATCCGCGTGGCGGCCTGCTCGCGGTCGAGCCGGACCAGCTCCAACAGGTTGATCTGCGGGATCGCGTAGAGGTTCTCGGCCGCGTTGATGACCAGCGCAGGGATGATCGCCAGGGTCAGCGGGATCTTGATGCGGACGGTCGTGCCGAGGCCGATGGTGCTGACGACGTCGATCGCCCCACCGATGCGCTCGATGTTGGTCTTGACGACGTCCATGCCGACGCCGCGGCCGGACACGTTGGTGACCTTGGCGGCGGTCGAGAACCCGGCCTGGAAGATCAGGTGCAGTGCCTCGCGGTCGCCCATGGCGGCGGCGGCCTCGCGGGTGATCATGCCGCGGGACACGGCCTGGTTGCGGAGCTTCTCCGGGTCGATGCCGGCTCCGTCGTCGGTGATCTCGATGATGACCTGGCCGCCCTCGTGGAAGGCCCGCAGCAGCAGCTGGCCCTCAGGGGTCTTGCCGGCGGCCCGGCGGTCCTTGGGGGACTCGATGCCGTGGTCGACGCTGTTGCGCACCAGGTGGGTCAGCGGGTCCTTGACGGCCTCGAGGATGGTCTTGTCGAGCTCGGTGTCCCGGCCCTCCATCTCGACGCGGACCTGCTTGCCCAGGCTGATCGAGAGGTCACGGACGACGCGCGGCAGCTTGTTCCAGACGTTGTCGATGGGCTGCATGCGGGTCTTCATGACCCCCTCTTGCAGCTCACCGGCGATGAGGTTGAGGCGGTGCGCCGTACGCTGCAGCTCGCCGTCCTGGCGGGTCGCGGCGCGCTGGAGCAGCTGGTTGCGGGTGAGCACCAGCTCGCCCACCAGGTTCATCAGCTCATCGAGCAGGTCGACGTCGACCCGGATGCTGCTGTCGGCGACGGAGCGCCGGGACCCGTTCTGCTTGGCGGCGGCCTCGGGGGTCGCGCCGGGGGCGGCCGGGGCCGACTCCTCGACGTGCTCGTCGGCGTGCTCGGCGTCCTCGTCGTCGTGCTCCTCGAGGTCCACGGGCTCGGGGTCGAGCTCCGGCTCCTCGTCGGCCTCGGCGTCGTGCACCGTGGCGTCGGGAGCGGTCTCGGGCTCGCTGACCGGCGCCACGGCCGTCTCGGCCGCGGGCGCGATCGCGGAGGTCTCATCGGGGTCGGGGGTGGCGGCGGGGGCAGGGGTCTTGCCGTCCAGGAGGTCCTGCATCCGGCCCACCAGAAGCGTGTAGTCGGCGTCGCCCTCGGCGCCCGTCGCCTCGATCTGCGACAACAGGGAGCGCACGGCGTCGACCATCTCCAGGAGCACGGTCGTGAGCTGCGGGTCCAGCGTCATCTGACCGTCCCGCAGGCGGGCCAGCAGGCTCTCACCGACATGCGTGACGGACTCGAGGGTGTGGAACGCGAGGAAGCCGCACGTGCCCTTGATGGTGTGCACCGTGCGGAAGATGCTCGACAGCAGCTCGCGGGATCCCGGTTCGCGCTCCAGCGCCACCAGGTCCCGGTCCAGCTGGTCCAAATTCTCGTGACTCTCGACGAGGAACTCGGCGACGATGTCGTCCATGACCTCCACTGACGGTCTCCTTGCTCGATCGAGGTGCTCGGTCCCCCGGCACTGATGTGCTGATCGGCAGTTCCGTTCCGGATCTGAGGAACGAAATCGATCGGGTCTGCGCGACGTGACCAGACCACTCGGCGTCCACCGGACCGTCGCCCAGGGCCTTCTCCACAGCCACGGGTCCGCGTGAGACCGCGGCGGACGGCGACGGCGCAGAGTCGGGGCTCCGCCGGGCGCGACGGGTGCCCGCTGCATCAGGAGGAGACATGCGCTCACACATCCACACCGGGGCCCGCACCCAGCGAGGCATCACCACGGCCGAATACGCCGTGGGGACCGCCGCAGGGGCAGGCCTCGCGGCCCTGCTCTACAAGATGCTCAGCGGTGGGTTCGGGGAGCAGCTGCTCCACACCCTGTTCGACCACGTGCTCGGGCTGCTGGGGATCGGGTGACCCTCCTGGGCCGGCGCCGACGACGCAGCCAGGGTGGGCCGTCACCGCCGAGCCTCGCGCTCGGGCTGCCGCTCCTCCTCGCCGTCACGGTGGGGCTGGTGTGGCTGCTCGTCGTCGGCGTGGCCCAGGTCCGGGTGGTCGACGCGGCCCGCGAGGCGGCTCGGGCATCAGCGCGGGGCGACCCGACCGGGGCCGCCGCCTCGGCGGCGCTGCGGGTCGCGCCAATGGGCGCGCACGTGCAGGTGACGTCGTCGGGTGACGATGTTCGGGTCGTCGTCTCGGCCGAGGTCGATGGGCCTGGCGGGCTGTTCGCCTTCCTGCCCGGGGTTCGCGTGGTGGGCGAGGCGGTGGCGGCCCGGGAGCCCGAGCCGTGAGGCCGGCCCGACGGTGCGGTGGCGACGAGATCGGTGCTGCCACAGTGCTGGTGGTGGCGGTCGCCGGGCTGCTGCTCCTGGTCGGGGCGGCGCTCGGCGTCGTCACCGCGCTGGTCACCGACCACCGCCGGGCGCAGTCGGCCGCCGACCTGGCGGCCCTCGCCGGCGCCAGCGCCCTGGCGACCGGTCGTGGACCGTGCGAGGAAGCCCGGCGGGTTGCCTTGGCCAACGATGCGACGTTGGCGGCGTGCTCGCTCCGCGGCGCCGACGTGCTCGTCGAGGTGGTCGTGTCCGGCCCGCGTTGGTGGGGCTGGGCGGGCGACCCGAGCGCGCGAGCGCGGGCCGGCCCCGGCTGAGCGGCCTCGGGCCGCCCAGGCTCGTCCTAGACGTCGCGCTCGTCGTCGCGGTCGGCCGACCGCTCGGAGGAGACGGCGTCGAGCTTGTCGGACAGCTCGCTGAGGCGGCGGCGCTCGCGCCGTGCCTTCAGCTCGCGCTTGGTGCCGTACTTCAGGATCGCCCAGCCCCACAAGATGAACGCCCCAGCGGCGACCCCGACCAAGAAGATGGCCAGGGCCGACATGTCGAGGCCGAGGAGGCTGGTCGTCCCGGTGCCGGTGAAGACGGCCGCGACGATCGCCAACGCACCCAGCACGATGAGGAGGAGTCCCAGGATGACCATGGCTGCACGCTAGCCGGAGGATGGCTGCAGGGCGATCACCCGAACGGCGCCGATCCGGTGAGGAGGATGTCGAGCAGCCTCACGGCGCCCTCCTTGTCGAGCGGGTTGTTCTGGTTGCCGCACTTGGGTGACTGCACGCACGAGGGGCAGCCCTCGGTGCAGCCGCAGGCCGCGATGGTCTCGCGCGTGGCTGTCAGCCAGGCGCGCGCCGACCCGAACCCTCGCTCGGCGAAGCCGGCGCCACCAGGGTGGCCGTCATAGACGAAGACCGTCAGCTCGCCGGTGTCGGGGTGGAGCGCCGTCGAGACCCCGCCGATGTCCCACCGGTCGCAGGTGGCGAACAGGGGAAGCAGCCCGATGCTGCAGTGCTCGGCGGCGTGGGCGGCTCCCGGCAGGTCGAGGGCGGCCAGCCCGCTCTCCTCCAGCAGGCCGGCCGGCACCGTCCACCACACCGCCGATGTCACGAGCGTGCGTGGGGGCAGGTCCAGGGGCACCTCCGCGAGCACCTCTCCGGAGGGCTGCCGTCGCTTGAGGTAAGAGACGGTCTGGTGGGTCACATCGACGGTGCCGAGCGCCAGCCGGCAGTCGCCCCACCACTCGTGACGATGCTCGCCCCGGATCCTGATGTCGGTGACCTCACGAGCAGTCGTGGAGTAGTCGACGTCGGTGGGCCGCATGAGGGCCACGTTGTCGTCCAGGTCGAGCTCGAGCACCTCCCAGGACTCGCCCATGTGGACATAGATGGCCCCCTGGTGTGCGGTGCTGTGGGCGCTCCCGGCGTCGACGCTGCCGACGACGCGCCCGGTCCGCTCGTCGACGAGCTGGACGGGACTGCCGCCCGAGGAGCGGATGTCGGCCAGCTCGCTCGCCCGGCGCCGGTCGGTCCAGAACCAGCCGTGGGGCCGTCGCCGCAGGAGCCCGGCACGGGTCAGTGCCGCGACGGCGGCGGATGCCGTCGGTCCGAACATCGGCAGGTCGGCCTCGGTCAGCGGGATCTCCTGGGCGGCGGCGCACAGGTGGGGGCCGAGGACATATTCATTGGTGGGGTCGAACACCGTCGCCTCGACGGGCTGCCCGAACAGGGCGTCGGGGTGGGTCACCAGATAGGTGTCGAGGGGGTCGTCACGAGCGACCAGGACACCGAGCGCGTCCTGACCCTCGCGCCCCGCCCGCCCCAGCTGCTGCCACAGCGCAGCGCGGGTGCCCGGGAAGCCGGCGACGATCACGGCGTCCAGGCCGCTGATGTCGATGCCGAGCTCCAGGGCGTTGGTCGCCGCCATGCCGGTGAGCCGGCCGGTCCGGAACGCCGACTCGAGCGCGCGGCGCTCCTCGGGCAGGTAGCCGCCGCGATAGGCGGCGATGCGGTCGGGCAGCTCGGGGTCGACCTCGGCGAGGAGCCCGGCGGCCGTCATGGCCATCTGCTCGGCCCCGCGCCGGGACCGGACGAAGGCCAGCGTGCGCACGTCTTCGGCCACGAGGTCGGCCAGCAGATCCGCCGACTCCGACGAGGCGGCCCGGCGAACCGGTGCCCCGTTCTCGCCCGTGGACGACGTGAAGGGCGGCTCCCACAGCGCCACCACCGTGCGCCCGCGGGGTGAGTGGTCGGCGGTCACGGCCGCCACGTCGAGCCCGGTCAGGCGGCCGGCGGCCGTCTCGGGGTCGGCGACCGTCGCCGAGGCGAGCACGAACGTCGGGGACGCGCCATAGGAGGCGCAGACGCGTCGGAGCCGTCGCAGCACCTGGGCCACGTGGGCGCCGAAGACGCCGCGATAGTGGTGGCACTCGTCCACCACGACATAGGCGAGCCGCCCGAGCAGCGCCGACCAGCGCTGGTGGGTGGGCAGCAGTGACCGGTGGAGCATGTCGGGGTTGGTGAGGACGTATTCGGCGTGGTCGCGGGTCCAGTCGCGCTCCTCACGCGAGGAGTCGCCGTCGTGGGTCGCAGCGCGCACATCGACGGCCAGGGCGCGCAACGAGGTCAGCTGGTCGTGGGCCAACGCCTTGGTCGGGGCGAGGTAGAGGACGGCGGCGCCTCGCTGCCCCTTGGCGCCACGACCGGAGCGGATCGCCGAGAGGGCCGGCAGCTGGTAGGCCAGCGACTTGCCGGACGCCGTACCGGTCGAGATGACGACGTGTTGTCCGGCGTGGGCCAGCTCGGCCGCCAGCGTCTGGTGCTGCCAGGGGCGCTCGATCCCGCGCCCGACGAAGGCGTCCCTGACGTCGTCAGGCACCCAGGAGGGCCAGTCCGCGAAGGTCGCCGCACGGGCGGGCACGGTCTCGAGATGGGTCAGTCGGTCCTCGCGGCCGGGCACGGCCGACAGCCGGTGCACCAGGTCGTCCACCGACCCGCGCGTCCCGGTCCGGTGCCGCTCGCCGCCCACAGGGCGAGTCTCGCAAACGTCGCCGACAGCGAGGTCGTCGCGCCAGATGTTCGGACCAGTGGAAGTCGCGACTCACGAATCGGCGTCGGCATGGTTTGATACTGCGTGACGGCACGGGGACGGTCCACGTGCCTGCGTATGCTGTGACGGTGCACTGACCAGGGTGCCGAGGAGCGACTTGTGGACTTGACGCTGACGACGCGCGAGGTCGATGGCAAGACCATCGTCTCCGTGGGCGGTGAGATCGACGTCTACACCGCGCCCAAGTTGCGCGACAAGATCACCGAGCTCGTCGGTGATGGTCGCTACCACATCGTCATCGACATGGAGGCCGTCGAGTTCCTCGACTCCACCGGCCTCGGCGTCCTCGTCGGCGGCCTCAAGAAGGTCCGCGCCCACGACGGCTCCCTCGAGTTGGTCTGCACCCAGGACCGCCTCCTCAAGATCTTCCGCATCACCGGGCTCGCCAAGGTGTTCGCGATCCACGGGTCGGCCGACTCCGCCGTCGCCTCCGTCTGACCGACCGACCATCAGGTCACGGGCGAACCACCCGTCCCACCGAGCGCACCGCTCGGCGATCGGCAGGGGTGTCCCTGGTCACACCCGAATGCCAACTCTCGAGTAGCTCTGCGTAGACTCCGGCCCAGCCTTGTGCCTCGCCCGCACAGACCCGATCTCCAGGAGGAAACGCATGACCGGGTTCCTACCCGATGTCGTGACCGTCTCCGGCGCCAACCTGTGGCTGGTCGTCATCGTCGCCCTGATCGCGCTCGGCGCGATCGGGATGGCGGTGCTCTTCCGTTCCCAGGTGCTCGCTGCCGGTGAAGGCACCGACAACATGAAGAACATCGCGCTCGCCGTCCAGGAGGGCGCGAGCGCCTATCTGGGCCGCCAGTTCCGGACGCTCGGCATCTTCGCCGCGGTCGCGTTCCTGGTGCTGCTCGCGCTTCCTGCCGACGACTGGGGGGTGCGCATCGGACGGTCGGTCTTCTTCCTCCTCGGCGCGGGCTTCTCCGCCGCGATCGGTTATCTCGGCATGTCGCTCGCCGTACGCGCCAACCTGCGTGTCGCCGCGGCCGCCAACGACGAGGGCCGCGACCCGGCCATGAACGTCGGCTTCCGCACCGGTGCCTTCGTCGGCATGGCGACCGTGGGTCTCGGCCTGCTCGGCGCCAGCGTCGTCGTCCTGCTGTTCAAGGACCAGGCGCCCCACGTGCTCGAGGGCTTCGGCTTCGGAGCCGCCCTGCTCGCCATGTTCATGCGTGTCGGCGGCGGTATCTTCACCAAGGCCGCCGACGTCGGTGCCGACCTGGTCGGCAAGGTCGAGCAGAACATCCCCGAGGACGACCCGCGCAACGCCGCCACCATCGCCGACAACGTCGGTGACAACGTGGGTGACTGCGCCGGCATGGCCGCCGACCTGTTCGAGTCCTACGCCGTCACGCTGGTCGCCGCCCTGATCCTGGGCTCGCAGGCCTTCGGCGACAAGGGCCTGGTCTTCCCGCTGCTGATCCCGGCCATCGGTGCCATCAGCGCGGTCCTGGGCGTCTTCATCACCCGGCCCCGTGCTGGCGAGAACGGCCTCGTCACCATCAACCGGTCCTTCTACATCTCCGCCGCGGTGGGTGCGGTCGCCTCGGTGATCCTGTCCTACGTCTACCTGCCCGGCTCGTTCGCCGACCTGGTGGGAGCCGAGGTGTCGTCGGACGGCGACCCGCGGCTGATCGCGTCGATCGCGGTGGTCATCGGCATCGTCATGGCCGCGGGCATCCTCGCGCTGACCGGCTACTTCACCGGCACCGAGTATCGCCCCGTCAAGGACGTCGGCAAGACCTCGCTCACCGGTGCCGCCACCGTGATCCTGTCCGGCATCTCGGTCGGCCTCGAGTCGGCCGTCTACACCGCGCTGGTCATCGGTGCTGCTGTCTTCGGGGCGTTCCTGCTCGGCGGTGCGACGCTGACCGTGTCGCTGTTCGCTGTCGCGCTGGCGGGCTGTGGTCTGCTGACCACCGTCGGCGTCATCGTCGCGATGGACACCTTCGGTCCGGTCTCCGACAACGCCCAGGGCATCGCGGAGATGTCTGGTGATGTGTCCCCCGAGGGCGCGCAGATCCTGACCGAGCTCGACGCCGTCGGCAACACCACCAAGGCCATCACCAAGGGCATCGCGATCGCGACGGCGGTGCTCGCCGCGACGGCGCTGTTCGGCTCCTACGCGACCTCGGTCGTCGAGGCCTACATCGACTCCGGAGCGACCGAGGCCCTCGACTTCACCGTGTTCAACCCGGCCATCCTGGTCGGCATCATCCTCGGTGGCGCCGCGGTGTTCCTGTTCTCCGGTCTCGCGATCAACGCCGTCGGCCGCGCCGCCGGTGCGGTCGTCTTCGAGGTGCGGCGCCAGTTCCGTGAGATCCCCGGGATCATGGAGGGCACCGGCCGGCCGGAGTACGGCAAGGTCGTCGACATCGTCACCCGCGACTCGCTGCGCGAGCTCATCACGCCCGGTCTGCTGGCCGTGATGGCGCCGGTCGCCGTGGGCTTCGGTCTCGGCGTGACCGCGCTGGCCGGCTTCCTGGCCGGCGCGATCGGCACCGGCGTGCTGATGGCGATCTTCCTGGCCAACTCCGGTGGTGCCTGGGACAACGCCAAGAAGCTGGTCGAGGACGGCAACCACGGCGGCAAGGGCTCCGACGCCCACGCCGCGACCGTCATCGGTGACACCGTGGGTGACCCGTTCAAGGACACCGCCGGCCCGTCGATCAACCCGCTGATCAAGGTGATGAACCTCGTCTCGCTGCTCATCGCGAGCGCGGTCGTCTCCATGAGCGTGGGCCAGGACCAGAACGACGCCCTGCGCATCGTCATCGCCGTCGTGGCGCTGGCGATCATCGTGGGCGCGGTCTATGTGTCCAAGCAGCGCGAGGTCGTCATCGGCGACGACGCCCCGGCCGAGGCCGCCGCCTCCGCCTGACGCGTCACCTCCCCCGACGACTGAACCTCGCGGGGATATCCACAACACAACGCTGACCCGGCAGAACTTCTGCCGGGTCAGCGTCATTTCCCCATCGACCCGGCAGAACGTCTGCCGGGTCAGCGTCACTTCCCCATCGACCCGGCAGAACTTCTGCCGGGTCGGCGAGTTATCCACAGGTTTCATGCGCCGAGTCGTCACATCTTGTGACGACTCGGCGGTTGGTACGGTCGCCGCGTGGACAGGGAGAGGGGCCGCGTGGAGACGGAGAGGAGCCTCGTGGACGGGGAGGGCGGGCAGGGCGGCCGGGGTGCCGGGTCCGGGGACGACCTGGCGAGGCGGCTGGCGGAGGCGCTGCGGGCGGCGAGCTTCGCCTATGACGCGGTCGCGGACCTGCTCGGGACACGGGCGCACGCGGCGCTGGGCCGCAACGAGACGACGCCCGGCTTGCGGCGCACCCGCGGTGGCTCGCCGATCGAGACCCTGACGAGGCTGTTCCTCCTCCAAGCGCCCGTACGACGCAGCGAGGCGGAGACCGCCCTCCCGGGGCTGGTGGACCGGATGGCGGCGGAGGGGTTCCTCGTGGCGAGCGTGGGAGAGGTGGCGGCGCGCCTCGACGTACGTCCCTATGCCTCCGACGAGGCCGGTGACCGTGACCTGTGGGTGGTCTCGGACCTGACCCCGGGCCTCGACGGTGGCGAGGCGCGGGTCGGTGCCGACCACGTGCTCGGCATCAGCCCCGCGTCCCTGTCGCTGGCCCGGCTGACCCTGCGCGACGGCGTGGCCACGGCCCTCGACCTCGGCACGGGCTGTGGGGTGCAGGCGCTCCACCTGGCCCAGCACGCCGACCGGGTCGTCGCGACCGACGTCAACCAGCGGGCGCTGCGGCTGGCCCGCTTCAACGTGGCGCTCAACGACGTGGCCGGCGTGGAGGTGCGCGACGGCTCCTTCTTCGAGCCGGTCCGGGGCGAGCGGTTCGACCTGATCGCGACCAACCCGCCCTTCGTGATCTCGCCGGCCACGGGCGAGCGGCTGGTCTATCGCGACTCGGGCCTGCCGGGCGACCGGGCCGTCGAGCACATCGTGCGCAGCGTGCCCGACCACCTGAGCGACGACGGCGTGTGCCAGATCCTGGCCAACTGGGTGATCGCCAAGGACGTGCCCTGGGACGAGCGGCTGGCCGGCTGGCTCGCCGACGATCTCGACGCGCTCGTCGTGCAGCGCGAGGTCGTCGACCCGGCCGAGTATGTCGAGATGTGGCTCAAGGACTCCGGCCACCACGGCGCCGCCGACTACCGCGACCGCTATGACACCTGGGTGTCCTGGCTCGACGAGCAGGGCGTCGAGGGGGTCGGCTTCGGCTGGATCACGCTCCGTCGTACGACGGGCGGCGCGGCGCGTCCTGCGACGACCCGGTTCGACGACTGGCCCCACGCGGTGGAGCAGCCGATCGCGCCGGCCATCCGGGAGTGGCTCGACACGGTGACCGACCTGGCCGACACCCCCGACCTGCTGGCGGCCCACCTGACCCTGCGCGAGGACGTGACCCAGGAGACCGTGGGACAGCCGGGGGCCGAGGACCCCGAGGCGATCGTGCTGCGCCAGCAGCGCGGCTTCCGGCGAGCCCGCACCGTCGACACTGTGGAGGCAGCGGTGGCCGGTGCTTGTGACGGCGACCTGGCCCTCGGTGACCTGCTGGACGCCGTGGCGGGCCTGCTGGAGCGCGATCCGGCGGAGCTGCGGGCCGCCTATCTGCCGAGCATCACCGACCTCGTCACGGACGGTTACCTCACGGTCGGCTGACGCGTGTTGGGACCGCGTTGCCGCCAGATTCGCGACCTCGCGCTACCGTAAGCGCCCGGTGGCCCATCACGCCGTACGACGTTGAGGGCGCCGCCGCCCTATCGAGCGCGACCAGGAAGCAAGCAGCCCGTGGCACACAAGCTGGTGATCGTCGAGTCCCCGGCCAAGGCCCGCACCATTGGCGGGTACCTCGGCAAGGGGTACGTCGTCGAGTCCTCCATCGGGCACATCCGCGACCTTCCGCAGAGCGCCGCCGAGACCCCGGCCAAGATCAAGGACAAGCCGTGGGGTCGGCTCGCCGTCGACGTCGAGCACGACTTCGTGCCCTACTACGTCGTCCCGCGCGACAAGAAGGCCCAGATCTCCAAGCTCAAGACGCTGCTCAAGGACGCCGACGGCTCTACCTCGCCACCGATGAGGACCGCGAGGGCGAGGCGATCGTCGGCACCTGCTCGACGTACTCAAGCCCAAGGTGCCGGTGCACCGGATGGTGTTCCACGAGATCACCAAGCCTGATCCGCGGCGGCCGCCAGCCCGCGCGAGCCGACATGGACCTGGTCGAGGCCCAGGAGGCCCGGCGCATCCTTGACCGCCTCTATGGCTATGAGGTCTCGCCGGTGTTGTGGCGCAAGGTCATGTCGGGCCTGTCGGCCGGCCGCGTCCAGTCGGTGGCGACGCGCCTGGTGGTCGACCGCGAGCGCGAGCGGATGGCCTTCCGGATGGCGTCCTATTGGGACCTCGAGGGCACCTTCGACGCGGGCGCCGACGCCGAACCGCGCATGTTCCCGGCCAAGCTCCACTCCATCGACGACAAGCGGGTGGCCCGCGGCAGCGACTTCGGCCAGGACGGCGAGCTCGCCAAGAAGACCGTCGTCCATCTCGACCGCAACGCCGCCGAGGCGCTGGTCGGGGCGCTGGCCGACACCTCCTATGCCGTCCGCTCGGTCGAGGCCAAGCCCTACCGCCGCTCGCCCTATCCGCCGTTCCGTACGACGACCCTCCAGCAGGAGGCCTCCCGCAAGCTCGGGATGAGCGCGTCGACCACGATGTCGGTCGCGCAGCGCCTCTATGAGAACGGCTTCATCACCTATATGCGCACCGACTCCACGACGCTCTCGGGGTCGGCGGTCGAGGCAGCGCGCAACCAGGTCCGCGAGCTCTACGGCCTCGAATACCTGCCCGACGTCCCCCGCACCTATGCCTCCAAGGTCAAGAACGCCCAGGAGGCCCACGAGGCGATCCGCCCGGCGGGCGAGGCGTTCCGCACCCCCGGCCAAACGGGGCTGACCGGTGACCAGTTCCGCCTCTATGAACTGATCTGGATGCGCACGGTCGCCTCCCAGATGAAGGACGCCGTCGGTCAGTCGGTGACCGTGCGGCTCGGTGGCAGGGCCGCCACCGGTCAGGACGTGGTGTTCTCGGCGAGCGGCCGCACGATCACCTTCTATGGCTTCCTGAAGGCCTATGTCGAGGACAAGGACGACTCGTCCAAGAAGCGCGACGACACCGAGGTGGCGCTGCCCCAGCTGCGCGAGGGCCAGTCGGTCTCGGCGGCATCGATGACGGCGTCGGGTCACGAGACCAAGCCGCCGGCGCGGTTCACCGAGGCGACGCTGATCAAGGAGCTCGAGGACCGCGAGATCGGCCGGCCGTCGACCTATGCCTCGATCATCGGGACGATCCTCAACCGCGGCTATGTCTACAAGAAGGGCACGGCGCTGGTGCCGGCCTGGCTGGCGTTCTCGGTGGTGCGGCTGCTCGAGGAGCACTTCACGCGGTTCATCTCCTATGAGTTCACGGCCCTGATGGAGGACGTGCTCGATGAGATCGCCCGCGGTGACAAGGACCGCAACAGCGAGCTCGCCGAGTTCTACTACGGCTCCGAGCGCGTCAACGGCCTGCACACGCTCGTCAACGAGCTCGGCGACATCGACGCCAAGGACCTCGCGACGTTCCCGATCGGCGGCGCCGACTCGGGCATCGTGCTGCGCGTCGGGCGTTATGGCCCCTATCTCGAGGGCCCCGACGACGACGGTACGCCGTACGCACGTCGCGCCAACGTGCCCGACGACCTGCCGCCCGACGAGCTGACGCTGGCCAAGGCCAAGGAGCTGTTCGCCAACCCGGCGGGTGAGGAGATCAGCCTCGGCACCCACCCGGAGAGCGGTCTCAAGGTGGTGGCCAAGAACGGCCGGTTCGGGCCCTATGTCACCGAGGTCCTGCCCGACGACGCACCCAAGTCGGCCAAGCCCCGCACCGGCTCCCTGTTCAAGTCGATGAGCCTCGAGACCGTCACGCTCGCCGATGCGATCAAGCTGTTGTCGCTGCCGCGCGTGGTGGGCGTCGACGAGGACGGCACCGAGATCACGGCCCAGAACGGCCGCTATGGCCCCTATCTCAAGAAGGGCACCGACTCACGGTCGCTCACCGCCGAGGAGCAGCTGTTCACCGTCACCCTCGACGAGGCCAAGGCGATCTATGCCCAGCCCAAGCAGCGCGGCCGGGCGGCCGCGGCGCCGCCGTTGAAGGAGCTGGGCAACGACCCGGTCTCGGGGCAGCCGGTCGTGGTCAAGTCGGGTCGGTTCGGCGACTACGTCACCGACGGCGAATACAACGCGACGCTCCGCAAGGACGACACGGTCGAGGCGATCACCCTGGAGCGGGCCGCCGAGCTGTTGGCCGAACGCCGCGCCAAGGGCCCGGCCAAGAAGACGACCAAGCGCGCCCCCGCCAAGAAGACCACCAAGAAGTCGGCCGCCAAGAAGACGACCAAGAAGGCGGCCGCCAAGCGCTGACCGCCTCGCGCGGTCCGGGTTGGTGGACTCGGCGTCAGCCCCACCAGAACGACGCGGCGATGATCGCGTAGAGCACGACCAGCGTCGCGCCCTCGAGCCAGGTCGACTCTCCGTCGAAGGAGATGAACGCCGCCAGGATCACGGCCACGACCAGCGCGATCACCAGCATCGGGCTCAGCACCAACGTCAGCGATGCCAGCCCGAAGATCTGGGAGACCAGCACCAGGACGGGCGCCAGGACGAGGGCGATCTGGAGCGGGGAGTTGAGAACCACGGACAGCGCATACTGCGAGTGGCCCTGATAGGCCAGCTGGATGCCGACGACGTTCTCGACGGCGTTGCCGGCGATCGCGACAACCACGAGTCCGGCGAACGCCTCGGAGATGCCGAGCGACTGCATGGCCGGCTCGAGCGCATCGACGAACCACTCGGAGACGAACGCCGCTGCGACGCCGGCCACGGCCAGCAGCCCGATGGCCAGCCAGATCGGCCAGCGCGGCGCCTCGTGGGAGCCGGCCTCGTCGCCGTCGTTCGCGTCACGCCGCAGCGAGAACGGCAGCGACAGTGCGAAGAGCAGGAGCAGCAGGACCGAGACCACGACCGACAGCGCCCGCTCGTGCTCGGCCGCGGGGGAGTGGGTCCAGTGCGCCAGCGACGGGATCGCCATCGCGGTCACCGACAGCAGCATCAGTACCGTGATAGTGCGGGCCCGCTCGGAGCCGAGCTGTTGGGTGCCGTGACGCAGTCCGCCCACGAGGAACGAGAGCCCCAGCACCAGCAGCAGGTTGGCGAGGATCGACCCCACGAGCGCCGCCCGGACGACATCGACCAGGCCGGCCTGGAGGGCGAACAGGGCGATGAACAGCTCGGGCAGGTTGCCGAGCGCTGACTGCAGTACGCCGGTGGCGCCGGGGCCGAACCGGTCGCCGAGCTGTTCGACGGAGCGCCCCACCAGTGACGCGAGCACGGCCACCGCGGCGCCGGCGATGAGGAACGCGACCACCGAGCTCCAGGAGCCGAAGTGGGCGACCGCGGCCAGCCCGATGAGGGCGACGGCCAGTCCGAGGATGACCCGGTCGGACCGGTTCAGGGTCGTGGTGACGGGCGCTGCCATGGGCGACACGTTAGTGCCGGACGATCGAGGTCGCCGTACGCCGCTCAGGAGGCGTTCACGCAACGTTCACCCATGGTTCGCCCCTCTGTGGGTCAGGATGTGCCTCGCCCTCGCCTAGCCTGGCAGCTGGTGGCCCGGGAGAGCTGCAGTCACATCAGTCTCCCGGGTCGCCCAGGATTCCGAGTTCCTCGAGGCGCGCGAGCAGGTCGGCCGCGCTGACGTCCGCGCCGGGCTGTTGGTCGATGAGTTCGACCGCCTCGGCCCGGCAGGTCTCCGCGTCGACAGCGTCGGCTAGTTCGGCGTCCTCACAGAGGACTGCGGCCCGGTCGTCGGGCGTGGCCGTAGGGAGGTCGCTCGGCTGGGTGGCCGCCGGCTCCGTGGGTTCGGCCGGCGTGGGTTCGGCCGGCTCCGCGGGTTCGGTGGGTTCAGCGGGCTCGGAGGGGTCAGTGGGTTCTCCTGGCTCGGCAGGGTCGCTCGGGTCTGTCGGCGGGGGAGGATCAGTCGGGCCAGGGCCAGTGTCAGGGCCAGGCGGGGGTGGGGTCGACGGAACCTCGGGGAGCGGCGGTCGCTGTTCCAGCACGACGACCTGGGTCAGTTCGACGAGCACGGGCTCAGCGTGTGGCGGAGGACTGGGGTCAACCGGTGTTCCGGGGTCCGTGACGGAACTGATGGTCGTCGTCGGCGCCGAACCCCCCGGCGCCGACCACATCGAGCCGGAGGCATAGCCCCGAGCGATCGAGAGCACCAGGTCGACGTAGCGCTGGCTGTGGTTGTAGCGATAGACGGCGGCGCGCTGCCCCTCCTGGGTCGACAGGTCGCCCTTGCCGACGCACAGATAGACCGCGGCGCCCAGCGACGCGTCCTGGATGTCCTGGGGGTCGCGCTTGCCGTCACCGTCGGCGTCGACACCGACATAGCTCCAGGTGGAGGGGATGAACTGCATGGGTCCGACGGCCCGGTCGAAGCGCTTGTCGCCGTCGTACTCGCCGGCGTCGGTGTCAGCGATCCGCGTGGTGCCGTGGGTCCCGTCGAGACGCAGGCCCAGGATCGGCGGCGTCGCGACACCCTGGTCGTCGAGGCTGCTGCCGGCGAAGCGGCCGTGGTTGGACTCGACCCGGCCGATCGCGGCGAGGATCTCCCAGTCGAGGTGGCAGCCCTTGTCGGCCGCGTTGATCACGGTGGCGGCGCGCATATAGGCGGCGATGGCGACGGCGGGGATGTCACCCCCGGTCGCACCTGCGGCCGTTCGCGCATAGGCGGCGTCGGCGCGGTGGACGGCGGCGACGGCGCTGCGCGGCGCGGTCAGCACCTCGATCGGCTCGTCGTCCACGGTCGCCGGCTCAGGCGGTGACGACGTCGGCAACGACGGGGTCTGCGACGTGGGACCGGCGAGGGTGTTGACCGCGGCCGGCAGCACATAGCCGGCCGAGCTCACCTGGGCGGCCAACAGGGCCAGCCCGGCAGCAGGGACCAGCGCAGCAACACCGATGCCGGCACTGCTGAGAAGTCGTCCCCGTCCCTTGTCGTTCATCCCCATGCATCTCCGTCGCCCTGTGGGCAGGGTGCCGAGATCCGCCCGACTCCCTGGTGTCCACAGTGCCCGGACGTCCCCCGTCCGACACTCTCGACACTACCCAGGAGAGCCTTGCCCCCACACAGATCCATCGGACCATTTCCGGGTGAACAATGGAAGGCGCGATGGCGACCGGTCATCAAACCGTCATCGGGTGGTCTGGACCCTGTTGACTGATCCCAGCGAAGACCCTCCGGTGGCGGCTGTCGGCCCGACCTCGTAGCGTCTTCCCCGACGCCCCGGCCGACCGGTCCGGGTCATACAGGAGAGGCATCGACCTGAACGACGAGCGCGGCGCGGCCCGGTCCGTCACCCGCGGGGGAGCTCGCTACTCCGCCACGGGTGTGTTCGTCTGCTTCGAGGGGGGCGAAGGCACCGGCAAGTCGACCCAGTCGCGACGGCTGGTCGGCTGGCTCCAGGAGCAGGACTATCCCGTCGTGTCGACCTTCGAGCCCGGCGACACCGAGGTGGGCCGCCAGCTGCGGCGCATCGTGCTCGACCCGGCCACCGGCGAGCTCGCCGACCGCACCGAGGCGCTCCTCTATGCCGCCGACAAGGCCGAGCACGTCCACACGGTCGTCCTGCCGGCGCTCGAGCGTGGCGAGGTGGTCGTCACCGACCGCTACGTCGACTCCACACTCGCCTATCAGGGCTCCGGTCGCGCGCTCGAGGTCGCCGAGGTCGAGGCGGTCGCCCGATGGGCGACCCACGACCTGCGGCCCCACCTGACCGTCGTACTCGACCTGGCGCCGGAGCACGGCCTCGGGCGGTTCACCGAGCGCGACCGCATCGAGGGCGAGTCGGTGGAATTCCACGAGCGGGTCCGCCAGGCGTTCCTCGACATGGCCGCCGCCGACCCCGACCACTACCTCGTCCTCGACGCCCACCTCCCCGTCGACCAGATCGAGCTGGCCGTCCGCGCCCGGGTCGAGCCGTTGCTCGCGCAGGCACGGCGGAGCCCGACCGCCGAAGGGGTGGCCCCGTGACCATCTGGGACACCCTGGTCGGGCAGGCCCCGGTCGTGGCCGCGCTCCAGGCTGCCGTCGCGGGGCGGGGCATGACCCACTCGTGGCTGTTCACCGGGCCTCCGGGCTCCGGCCGGTCCAACGCGGCGCTCGCGTTCGCCGCCGCGATGCAGTGCTCCAGCGGCGGTTGTGGCGAGTGCCAGGACTGTCACCTCTCGCTCGTCGGCTCCCACCCCGACGTGACCGTCGTCCGCACCGACAAGCTCTCCATCGGCGTCGACGAGGTGCGCGACCTCGTCCGGCGGGCGGCGCTGGCGCCGGTCGGGGCGGCCCGCCAGGTGCTCGTCATCGAGGACGCCGACCGGCTGACCGAGCAGGCCGCCAACGCCTTGCTCAAGGCGATCGAGGAGCCGACCGACCACACGGTGTGGCTGCTGTGCGCGCCCACGGTGGAGGACATCTTGCCCACCATCCGGTCGCGGTGCCGGTTGGTGGGGCTGACGACACCGACGACGGCCGACGTCACCGCCTATCTGATGCGGGTCGACGGCGTCGCCGAGGCGCTGGCCTCCTACGCCGCTCGCGCGAGCCAGGGCCACATCGGCCGCGCGCGCGCTCTCGCCCGCGACGAGGCCACCCGCAACCGACGCCGCGACGTGGTCGCCTATCCCGTGCGGCTGACCAGCCTGGGCGCCTGCCTCAATGCGGCCAGCAACTTCCACGAGGTCACCCAGGAGGAGGCCCAGGCCATCACCGACGACCTCGACGCCCGCGACAAGGTCGACCTCGATGCGGCCTATGGCGTCGTCGAGCGCGGCCGGCGCCCCCGCGAATACGCGCCCGCCCTCGCCGCGATGCAGAAGGCCCACAAGACTCGCGCCAAGCGGCGTCACCTCGACGTCATCGATCGGGGACTGATGGACCTCGCCTCGGTCTATCGCGACGCGATCTCGTTGTCGATGGGCGCCCCGACCGGGCTCATCAACGAGGAGATGCGCGGCGAGGTCGCCGAGCTCGCCCGGGCCTCCAGTCCGGAGGGCCACCTGCGCCGGATCGACGCGATCTTCGCCGCCCGAGAGCAGATGCTGGAGTTCAACGTGCCACCCCTGCTGGCGCTGGAGTCGATGATGCTGGCGCTGCGGGTGCCGCGAAGGAGTGTGGGATGAAGCGGTGGCTGGTCGGCTGGCTCGTCGTGGGCCTCGTCGGGGTGCTCGTCGGAGTCGGCGTCACGGTGGCCCTGGTCGACCGGGGCGGTGACGACCCGACACCCTCGGCGTCGTCCACCTCGGCCTCACCTTCGGGTGAGGGCTCGCCCAGCCCGGACGCCTCCGTGACCGAGCCCCCCGACCCCGCGCTGGCGACGTACTACTCCCAGACCCTCGACTGGTCCTCCTGCGGCGACGACGAGTGCGCCAAGCTCACCGTGCCGCTCAGCTATGACGACCCGACGGGCGAGACCATCGAGCTCGCGCTGCTCCGTGTCCCTGCGTCGATGCCGTCGGAGCGCGTCGGCTCGCTCGTGGTCAACCCGGGTGGCCCCGGCGCCCCCGGCACGTCCTATGCCCAGGGCGCGTCCAGCACCTTCGGTCGCCCGCTGCTCGAGCACTTCGACATCGTCGGCTTCGACCCGCGGGGCACCGGCGACAGCGATCCGGTCGACTGCCTGAGCGACGACCAGCTCGACGCCTACCTGGCCGAGGATCCCGACCCCGACACCCCCGCCGAGGTCGCCGAGTTCATGGCGACCGTCAAGGAATTCGGTCAGGGCTGCGGCCGGCTCTCCGGCGCGCTCGCGCGCAACATCTCCACCGAGGACGCCGCCCGGGACATGGACATCCTGCGCGCCGCGCTCGGGGAGCCGACCCTCGACTATCTCGGCGCCTCCTATGGCACCAAGCTGGGGGCGACCTATGCCAACCTGTTCCCCGACAAGGTGGGCCGGCTCGTCCTCGACGGAGCCCTCGACCTGACGCTCTCCTCCCGCGACCTCGCGATCCAGCAGGCGGCCGGATTCCAGACGGCTCTCGACGCCTATCTCCAGGACTGCATCGACAGCACCGACTCCTGCTTCCTCGGCGACACCGTCGAGGAGGGCCAGGCCACCATCGAGGACCTGCTGGCGAGCATCGACGCGACGCCACTGCCGGCCGGCGGCGGGCGGGTGCTGACCGCCGGCAACGCCTTCTATGGCATCATCACGCCGCTCTATGTGCGGGACTACTGGTACCTGCTCACCAACGGCCTCAAGAGTGCGCTCGACGGCGACGGCACCACCTTGATGATGCTGGCCGACGCCTATGCGTCCCGCAATCCGGCGGGTAGCGGCTACCTCGACAACACGATGGAGGCCAACGTCGCCATCAACTGCCTCGACGACGGCTGGTCGATCCCGGCCAACAAGGTCGCCGGCCAGATCCCCGACTTCCTCGAGGCGTCGCCGGTCTTCGGTCGGGTCTTTGCCTGGGCGCTCGTCGGCTGCCGCGGCTTCGGCTACCCCCCGGCCGAGCCGGCGCCGGCCGTCCTCGCCCAGGGCGCCGCGCCGATCCTCGTCATCGGAACCACGCGCGACCCCGCCACGCCGCTGCAATGGGCGCAGGCGCTGGCCGACCAGCTCGCGTCCGGCGTACTCGTCACGCGCGACGGCGACGGCCACACCGGCTACAACTCCGGCAACCGCTGCGTCGACGACGCGGTCGAGGGCTATCTGGTCGATGGCACCGTGCCCGAGGACGGCCTGGCCTGCTGAGGCGCGCCCCCACAGACGCCTACGGCCGGGCCGTGTGGGGGAGCACGGCCCGGCCGTCGACGGTCGGGATGGGGCAGGCGTCCGCGGGGGGCTGCGGACGCGGAGAAGCTAGTCCTCGGTCTCGCCGGTGTTGCGGGCCTTCTCGACGCCAGCGGTGATGCGGGGGATCACCACGGAGACGAGGATGCCGAGGTTGACCCGGTTGGCGTCGAGCAGCATGCCCGACATCAGGTCGTCACCGTGACGCTGAACGACGATGGTGTTTCCATCCTCGATGTCCAGCATGTAGTAGCGGTTCAAGGCTGGAAAGCCCGACCCAGCAAGTGTCGAGGAGATCTCGTTCGTCAGCTGGTTGAACAGGGCGACGGCCTCCGGCTGGGAGTTGTGACCCGCCAGGCTGAGACCGGTCTCCCGGTCCCAGATGTCGGTGGCCAACAAACCATCTTTGAGGACGGACTTGGCGTCGTTGACCGTCTGTTCCAGCACAGTGACGTCGATGTCGAGCATGAGAGGTGCTCCGTTCGTGGTGAGGTAGAGGCGAAGGGTCTCGAGGTTGGCGCGACTCGAGCCCGCTCACCGATCTCTCAGGATCGAGCTGACGTCTCTCGCCGCCACCCGAGCGCGCATGAGAAGCGCTCCCAGGGTGTCATTTTCGGCGGTGACCCACAGCAAAACCTGGCCGATGATGAGGTGACGGATCGCCATGAGGACCGTGCTGCTCGAGCCGTTCGAGAGACTCAGCACGTCCAGGAGCTCGTCGCCTTCGTGGACGGAGGTGGACATGACGTCGGCGATCGAGTGGAGCGAGCTGGTCATGGCCGAGAGCCGAGTGACCTGCTCCTCGTCGACGCCGAGCGTGCAGAGGTTGAACCCGTCGGCGGTGCAGATCATCGCCGAGGTGAAACCGGGGAGCGACTTCTCGAGCTTCTCGAGCACGGGCACCATCGCGTGACCGATCTGCTCGGACCACAGCTCCCAGTACTCCGCGATGTCGGCATCCATCTCGATGCCGGCGTTGGGCTCGGGGGCCCGGGGGGTGAGAACCAGGATCTCGGCCTCGTGGGCGGGATCCAGACCTGGGTCGATCGGCATGCCCAGTTCCTCTCCGGGCAAACCCTCGTGCTTGGCGTGGGCGTTCATCCGACGACCTCCTGCGTGCGACGGGCGGGAACACGCATGGCGGTGAGCAGGACGCTCTCCACATCCGCCCGCTCGCGCGGGTCCGCTGCCACGACCGGAACGGTCGGGTCGAAGCGGCGGATGACGCGCCGGAACTTCTCCAGCTCGCGGTCCAGGTCGGCACCGTCGAGGTGCTCGAGCCGGGTGATCGCGACCGTCATCTTGCGGGTGGGGACTTCGCGGGAGATGAACTCCATCCAGAGCTCGGCGTCGAGGGTCGCCACGTGGTGCTGACCGAACAGCCACAGCACCACACCGGTGCTGCGCGGCATCGCCGTACGACGGACGATGTCGAACCGCTCCTGGCCGGGTGTCCCGACGACGGCGATCTGCTGACCGGTGGGCATCCGCCATTCACCGATCTCGAGACCGACCGTGGTCGTCGTCTTCATGTGACGACCGGTCCGGGCGCGGAGCGCCGTGCTCATCACCTCGGTCGTGGTCACGTTGGTGTCGGACACCGCACACACGGCGGTGGTCTTGCCGACTCCGAACGGCCCCACGAAGGCGACCTGACGGGACACAGGGGTCCCCACAACTGGCTGCATGTTTGTCTCCCGAGTTTGCCAAACGTGTCGTGCCGGTTCCGACGCTAGTCACAACGGGTCATGGCCGGAAGCGAATCGGTTGGTTTTTGCCAACGACCGGTCATGGCCGTCGAAATCGCGGCCAGTGGTCTGGTCCAGCGGCGCGGAGGGTTGACTCACCCCTGGTTTTCACCCCCGACCGACCCCGTCCGTATACTGCTCCGCGTTGCCCGGACGGGTGTCCCACTCGGCCGGTCGATGCGCCGCCTTAGCTCAGTCGGTAGAGCGATTCACTCGTAATGAATAGGTCGTCGGTTCGATTCCGACAGGCGGCTCCACGTAACTGCAGGTCAGCGGGCCTGCGGCCCCGCACAGGCCCTCGAGAGAGGGTGGTCCGGTTGCAGTTGCGGTTGCAGTTGGGGCGAGTCCGGTGGAGTCCAGGGCGGTGCCAGCAACATCGCGGTGATCGCTGCCGACGGTCGGTCGGACCTTGGTTTGTCATGGGCGAACCACGGGAGATGGCCGACCTGCTGGCCGAGCTGGAGCGGACCCTGGACGAGCTGGAACGCATCCACCAGGTGATGGCTGCGCAGACCGCAGCGCTGGCGATGAGCGCCAAGGCGGCGTCGGCGAAGCCTCGGTCGGTGTACTCCATCCGGGAGGCGGCCGCGGAGCTCGGCATCAGCGTCTCGATGCTGCACAAGCTGATGAACCAGCACCGGCTGGGCTACCTCAAGGTCGGTTCTCGGACCTTGATCACGACCGAGCATCTGGCGCAGTTCCGGTCCAGCAGCCAGGTGGCGGCCTCATGAGCCGCGGCCGGGCCTCCGACGGCCGTTCCTCCATCTACCGTGACGCCGAGGGGACCTGGCACGGCTACGTGTCCATGGGCCACGGCTCCTCCGGCAAGTCGGTGCGCCGGCACGTGCGCGCGCGGACCAAGTCGGAGGTGACCCGCAAGGTCGAGGGCCTGGAGGCCGAACGGGCGCGCACGAACGCCCGACCCGCCGATACCCAGCGGCTCACCGTCGGCGCCTGGCTGGATGAGTGGCTGGTGATCATCAAGCGGACCCGCAAGCCCAAGACCTACGACGGCTACGTCAGCGTGACCCGCACCCACTGCGGCCCGATCCGGGAAGTCCCGCTGGCCAGGCTCACGGTCCGCGACATCGACAACCTGCTGAACGCGGTCGCCCAGAGGGCCCCACAGAGCGCCGCGTCGCTGCACCGGATCCTGCGGTCGAGCTTCAACACCGCCATCAGGCGCGGCCTGATGGTCGCCAACCCCTGCCAGCACGCCGTCGTGCCCCGCGTCCGGGAGACCGAGCTGGAGCCCTACACCCTCGAGGAGTGCCAGCGGATTCTGCAGACCGCGTCCCGCCACCCCAACACCGCCCGCTGGTCGGTTGCGCTGGCCCTGGGGCTGCGTCAGGGCGAGGCCCTGGGGCTGCAGTGGAAGGACATCGACCTGGACGGTGGGCAGCTGCGCGTGCGCCGGCAGCTGCAGCGACCGAACTGGCACCACGGCTGCGGCGAGTCCGCTCCGGACCACTGGCCGTCGCGGTGCCCGGACCGTACCGGCGGCGGCTGGGTCTTCGAAGACGTCAAGTCCCGCGCCGGACGCCGTACCGTCGCGCTGCCCGCCCCTCTGGTCGACCAGCTCAAGCGACACCGCCAGCACCAGCGAGAGGCCCAGCTGGCCGCCGGCCCCGCCTGGCAGGACCACGACCTGGTGTTCCCCCGTGCCGACGGCCACCCCCAGCACCCCGCCGTGGACGCCAAGGCCTGGCGCGACCTCACTGCTGAGGCGCAGGTCCCGCCCTTGCGGCTGCACTACGCCCGCCACACCACCGCCACCATGTTGCTGGTCCAAGGCGTCGACGGTCGCGTGGTGATGGGCATCCTCGGCTGGTCCCAGGCCAGTCTCCTCAACCGCTACCAGCACGTCATCGACCCGCTACGTCGGGAGGCCGCGCAACGGATGGAGGCCCTCTGGGCACCGCGCCGGTAGCCGACCCCCGGATCGCCGGACACAGGTCCTGGTGTGCACGCGACGGACCACTCGGCTGGTCACCTTGCGCGCCGCGGCTCGTCGTCTGCGCCCGAAGTCCTAGGCTGTTCGCCATGGCCCGTGTCGAGCAGATCACCCTCAGCTGCGATCTGTGCGGCAAGGAAGGCGAGGGGGTCACCACCCATCAGCTCGGCGTGGACGGCCACGAGGTGTGGCTCGAGGTGTGCGTGCGCTGCTGGAAGCGCCCCGAGTCAGTGCTGGCGCCGCTGCTGACGGCCGGTCGCAAAGCGCAGACGCCCCGCCGCGGGCGACGCTAGGCCCGCCCGGTCAGGGTGGACTAAGTCCACGCTGGAGCGGCTAACGTTGATGGCCGTGGCGTCGGGGGAGCGCTCGGCCGTGTCGGGATGAGCGCGCGGCTCCGCACGGAGAGGGTGGGCCCCCATGACAGCTCTCCTGGTCGCCTCGACCGGCAGGCAGCACGACCCCGGAGCCATGCACGCGGCACGGGCCGGCGGCACCGAGCCACCCTGGGTGCCCGATGGGGTCAGACATGCCTACCTGCCCGGAGACGACCTCACGCTGTGTGGCCTGAACGTGCCCTGGCTGCACCCCTTCTCGCCGCCGGTTGACTTCGGCGCCGAGCCCGTGTCCTCGCAGTGCCCGGGGTGCCACCTCCTAGCAGCGAGCCTGGGATACCTCGCACAACCAGCCGACTGACCGGCGCTGGTGCAGCTAGAAACCATCGAAGCCGCCCTGCGGTCGCGGGGTCGGCGGCGCAGCACGGCGTCGGTCGCTAGTTGTGCACACCTCGCGAGGTGCTATTCAGTTGTCGCCGGGCCAACTCGGCCCGTCGGTGGCGCACCTGAGCAGAAGCGCTGGCGCGGGCCCATGGAGAGCACGAAACCACCGGGATCTCGATTCCCACGGCGGCTTCGTTGAGGACAACGCTAGCTTGACGGAGAGCAGGGCTCGCGGCGTTGAGGGTGTGCGGACCGCCCGGGGTTCGGGCGCTGGCCGCCCAGTCATCACGTCGCCGGACCCGCGACTGCACGCCATGGCCGTTCACACGGCCGCCTAGGACGCGAACCCTTCCCATCAGTACGCCTGCCTGGTGTCGGAGCCCCAGCGCGCGATGATGACGCCGTGGCACTCCCAGAGCTCGACGTGCATCGGATCCAGCTGTGGTGCCGAGAGCGCGTGCCGGAGCATCTCTGGCCGCAGGTAAAGGTCGAGGCCGATCTCGCGCCGCGGCATGTCACGATCGTGGAGGTGCGTCCCTCATGGCGAGGTGATGGTCCTCCCACTCGGTTCCCTATCGCTCGGCTTCGTTTCACTGCGGCAACGGGTCTGTGGAGCATCTACTGGCGCGACCGCAACCTGCGATTTCATCTCTACAAACGCATCGGACCGAGCAAGACCGTCCAGACCCTCCTTGACCAGATCTCCGATGGCGGCGACCCGATCTTCTTCGGGTGACCCGTCGTGGCAGTGAGCCCTATACCCGGCGGTATGCACTGCCGGTCCAGCCGGAGGCTATACCCGGCGGTATGCACTGCCGGTCCAGCCGGAGGCTATACCCGGCGGTATGCACTGCCGGTCCAGCCGGAGGCTATACCCGGCGATAGGACGCGCCCTCTCAGCGGCCGCCAGATCCGGGCGGTTGGCCCTTCAGCGGAGTGGAGTCTGTTCTGGACTGGTGGCAGCCCGCTTACTGGCGCGGAGGTGACTCACGAGATCCCAGACCAAGATCAGGCTGGCCAACTGCAAAGCGCCGATCGCGAGCAGGTACTGGGGCGTGATCACCGTGACCACGTTGTAGTCGTCATAGGGGATCGACCCTGGTCCGCGAAGAACGGGAGATAGCAGTCCAGCTGAGACATAGAGAGCCGCGACGACGCCGAATCGCAGCAGTCGCTGGTATCCGGCCGCTGTCGCTAGCAGGGCGGCGCCCGCGATGGACGCGACTGCGACGCCACCCCACCAGAGCCGTTCTGCGAGACCGAAAGTCTCGGCACGGAATTTGTCGAGACACTCATCGGGGAAGTCACAGACCGATGAGCGCAGGTCGGGCTGAGCGAACAGTCCGTTCACCAACCCGATGAACTGAGCTAAGACGCAAGCGAGTAGGACGACCGCTGCCAGCGAAGCCAGGCGATCTGGGCTGGGCTGCCGCATGTTCAACCACCCGCCTAGCCACGTCGAGGAACTCGTTCGGCAAACAGGGTCTCACTTCGATCGGCTCGCAGACCCTGGATGAGGCCATGCCTTCGCCCACGCTCATTCGACTGTTTACGGCTGCCCGCCCGGCTGCCGGCGGAAGGGGACACCCTCTCAGCGGCAGACATCCGTTCACTTCTGTCGCGGGCGGCAGCGGGCCCGTAGCATCTAGTCATGAAGCGTCCCTTGCGCCGGTTGATGGTGCTCGGCTACGTCGCGGTGACCGTGGCGGCGGCCTGCTGGCTCGTTGCGCAGGGGCGTCTGGCTACCTATGTCTGCGCGGCTTCGCTTGTTGGCCTGGTGCTTGCCCTTCGGGCGGTCGCTCCGGGCAGGCACCTGATGTATGCGGCGGGCGTAGTGGTTGGCCTCGCGACTCTCGGGGTTGCCGCCTGGCCGTCTGATCCTGGCGGCGGGTACTGCGGATCTGTTCTGAATCCGGGCCAGGCCGAGGGCGCCTACGACTCCGGAGACGATCCTTACGGGTACTTCCAGGCTTGCGACCGGCGCGCTGCCGTCTACGGCGCACTCACGTTGGCTGGAGCAACCGGAGCCGGGCTTCTCCTCGGGCTATCGTTTCGGCAACGCGGGGGCGTTGAGACATCCGCAGCCCCGAGTCTTCCAGCGGCTACCTCATCGCCGAGTCGGTAGAAATCGAGCGTTCGCCGCACCGGCATAGGAGCGCGGTCAGTCCGCGGAGGTCATACGGTCGGAGCAAAGCGGGTGCTCCATCCGTATGACTGACGAGGATCCGACCGCTCATCGGCAGATCCGATCGCCGTGTTGGCGCAGATCTGGTGGCTGCTATGACGCCGCTGCAGCTGGAGGCTCTACGGGGTGATGCGGGTCACGCTCATACCGGCAGGAGCGCAGCGATCAATCTCGCCGAGTGGTGAGGCTCCGAAGCAATAGGAAGACCGAGACCAACCCGACCACGATGCACGCGGGGGCGAGCACATTCAGCCAGTCTGAGTCTGTCTGGAAAGCGATCATCGTGCCCAATGCGAGCAAGGCTGCCAGCCCGGTCAAGCCATTCGTGGGCCACCTCACGGTTGGATTGTGCACCCTCCGGGATAGATCCACCGGCTCATTGGCCGAGCACGCCACCCGTTCGACGCGGCTCTGGCTGCGCAACGGGGCGTCCGGGCCGGTGAGAGTGCGCACTTGGCCTAGAGGTGCCAGGCCTGCTGGGAGGCCCACTGCTCGGCGAGTGCCATCAACAGTGGTTGCACGGTCGCCTTCATCTGGCCATAGACGTACAGGTCTGGGCACTCCTGTGCCAGACGCATCTTGAACCGACCCCAGGAGTCACGGTGTTCGTCGTTGGCTCGCAGGAAGTCGCGAAACAGCAGCGCATACCGGGCTGTCGCTGCATGCGCTTGTCGGACGTGGATGTTGACCGCCCTGCCACCGACCGGTGGCGCGAGCACCCGCTTGGGATGGGTCTCGGCCCCGAGGTGCTCCATGCGGTTCCACTCCTCGGGCCTTTCCCGGTACCCCGCGTCGGTGAGCGGGGAGAGATCGACGTCCGCGACGCTCTCAACACGGATCATCAGGTCGATACAGTCCTTGGCGGGCAAGCCCGGCACCGAAGTCGAGCCGATGTGGTCGGTCGCGACGGCTCCCGGGAGCAGCCGTGCGAGCCAAGCGGCGAGCTCGGCGCCTTCGGTGGCCCATTCGCTCCGGTACTCAAGGACCTCCACACCGTTCTGAGAGAACTTCTCGTCCGGGAAAGGCACGAACACAGTCTTTCAGAAACCGACTCACCCGCGGCCCGACCGCCGGCTTGATGCGCGGCTCCCGGCGAAAAGGCGCAACCCTCTCCGTGGCAGATCCGCGGCCGCGAGTCGCAGGGCCGCATCGTTTGCGGCGCGGAACCGTCTGCGTGTTGTCAGTGCCCCTGAACCACCAGGTCCGCTCGGCTTGCTGGCTGGATTGCCTGCTCGTAGTACTTCTCCGCGTCGGTCCAGAGTCTGATGTCAGCTTCTGTGTTCTCGCCGCGCGAGATCTGACGCTCGAGCCGTATCGGCCAAGGGGTATCTACGAAGATCGACAGATCCCAGAACTCACGCAACTGCGGGCGCAGCATGTAGACGCCTTCAACCACGATCACGCCCTCTGCGGGGATTTCGACCCAGTCACCCAGCACGTTGTTCTGCCAGTCGTATCGCTGGTAGCGGGCGGGCTCTGCCCGACGTAGAGGTCGGAGCACCTCACGTGCCAAGCGCTCGTGATCAAAGAATCGCTCGCACCCTGCTGTGGAGTAGAGCTTGCCCAGTCGGTGTCTTCCGGCCGTAGAAGTCGTCGCCTTCGACGACAGCCGAGACTTCGGGTGCGCCACTGATGGCGCGCGACAGCGTGGACTTGCCGGAACCTCCGAACCCGTCGATGCAGACCAGTAGTGGACGCCTCGATCTGCTGGCCGCGAGTCGAGATATCTCTGACAAGACGCCCCCTGAGGTGGTCACGACACGATTGCACCACGCGGGCCGGGCAAGTCTTCCTTGGATCTCGGGTCGACGCGTCTGACCCACCGATGATCGAAAGAGTCGCTCTCACCGAGCTGGCTTCCAGCGGCGCGCTACTCACGGCCAGATCCGAGCACCTGATGTTCAACGGTGACAGCCAAGATGGTGCCGCTGAAGGGCCAGCGATGTGACGTGTCGCCCCACTTGGATCCGGTAGTCGTACCCCTCGGCCGCTTGGATCGTCAGGTAGTCGCCCGGCTGCACTCCACGCAGGTCGTACGCCACGCGGACCAGCTCGATGCTGGACCCAATCCCGATCCCCTCAGGGGTGAACATGCGCGGTGTCGCGTAGAGGAGTTCCAGCCCGTGCTCTTTGGACACGAGGCCGTTGGTCGTGTCGTGGGGGACTCGGCCAAGGTCGTCGGGACTGTAACTGAGGAGCCAGCAGCCTCTCGGCCAACCATCGTGGCTGCTTGCCGCCATGGTCGTGGCTGCCCCAGTGCTGCGCAGCTGCTGAGGGGTCATCCCCAGCCGCAGCGGCCCAACTCCTCGAGGGCCGAACTGAATCCAGTTCGAGGGGCGTGCGGGCTGACCGCCCTCCGCCTCAGGCGCCGCTGAGCTGGCCGTTGAGGGCTTGACAGCCTGGGGAGGCTTTGTGGCAGCACTCTGGCCGCATCCGCCCAATGCCGGGAGCAAGGCGCAGACGATCACCCATGATCGAGGATTGGAACTCGTGAGCGGTCGCATCTAACGGTTCTTCCTGCGTGTTGGTCGGACCGGGCAGCAGGAGTAGGACGAAGTGTTCCCGTCAAAGGTTGTCGAGCTGGAGGCATTTGAGTTGGCGCCGAGAGCCCGTGGGCCCTGAGAGGCCCCTGGAAAAGTCTTTCGCGACTGGGGTCGACTCGTCCTACTCTCGACATGTTGTGGCCGACCGTTCCCGACCGAAGGAGATGGCACGTGAAGCCGACATATCTAGCCTGACCACCGGGGTCGGGCCCAGAGAGGCTTCTCATGACCAGCAAGCGCTTCTATCGGCGTCGTTTCCTCAACCGTCGCGGCTTCCACGCCGGGGCCTACGTCCTTGCCGAATGCAGGGTCGATACCTTCCGTTCCCGCGACGGGGCCACCCACCACAGCATCGACGCCGAGATCACGATCTCTGACTGCGGCCGGATCGCCACCCTCGACTTCAGCATCAACAGCGACCCGGCCGCCCACAACGCACTCCACAAGGCACGCCTGCTCCGTGATGTGCTCATCGACTTCACCGACGCCCTGGAGGCCGCGGTCACCCAGTGGCGCGAACTCAACAACTGAGCCCCCGTTTGACCCGTTCGCCCCGTCGGTGTTCGAGCACGCCTCACCCGATGGTGGGTAGCGGCTTCGTCACCGTTCCTGACGGTGCTCGCGCAGGCCCGGTAGTGCAGCCGGAGGGCAGATTCGCGGTCGACGCCCGTCCGGGCGCGAACGCCGTGGTCTACGACGTTGTCACTGCAGCGCAGGTTGGCTGGTGGTCAGATCTCAGGGCGCAGTTCGAGGTCCCAGGCGATCACGGCAGGCTGGCCGGTCTTGGCGGCGTTGGCGGCGTCGCGGGCCCACGCGTGGAGTTCCCAGATGTCGGGGGGCCCTGGGGTCAGCGGCTCGGGAATCTCCTCGGGTGGCACGGTGTCGTGGTCGCGGCAGACCTCTTCACAGGCTCGGACAAGGTAGCCGTGGCCGAGCGCGGCGCGCAGGTAGTCACCCGGGCTGTGGTTGTAGCCGGCGACGTAGCCCACCCGTCCGTCGGGGGCGGTCTTGACCAGCGGATACCGTGTCGAGCCCGTGAAGTGGCCGCGGGTATCGAGCAGCAGCAGGTGTCCTCCGGGTCGCATCACGCGTGCGGCCTCAGCGAAGAACGGCGCCAAGTCCGGGAGATGGGTCAGCGCCAGGCTGCACACCACGTGGTCGACGTCGTTGTCGGGCAAGGGCAACGCGACCAGGTCACCGATGGTGAAGCGCGCTTCGGGCGCCGCGTCGCGGGCCAGGGCCAGCATGCCTTCCGAGATATCGACCCCGATGACGTCGTGGCCGCGGGCGACCAGCTGTTGTGCCACCGCACCGGTGCCACAGGCCGCGTCCAAGGCCCGCCCACGCCGGAGCCGGTCGAGCATCGGGCCGAGCACGTCATCGCGCATCGGGAAGCAGCCGTTGTTCTCACCGTCGTAGGTCAACGCCCACCCGTCGTAGCCATCCACCACCGCCAACGCCGGCACATCGACCCCGGGCCCGAACTGCTCAGCAGTCGCGAGCAGGTGGCCGATCTCGGCGATGCGGGCCTCGGTGAACCCCCGGTCATACTCCCCGGCAAACGCGCGCATCAGCGCGATACCTTCAAGACCCAACAGGTACGCCAGCGGATGCTGATGAATCACAGGGGTCCCATCGTCGAACACCCCGCCATCCTTCAACGACAACACCCCGCACCACAATCGACTTCTCAGGCTCCTCACCCTCCGTGGCGGCCCAGCCCACGTTGTCGAGGACAACCCGCGGTACGACTTCTCGGGCCGAGACGCTTCCGGCGATTGGGGGACCCTGGTTGCGGCTACCGGACGCCTGGCGCGTTTCGGTCTGGGAGGCTGCTTCCATGGAGTTGATGACCGCAAGTGGGGGGCTCCACGTGCGGCGCGCAAAGTGGTCCCACTCGGCAGTGCGCCGCATCGGTGAACTCGTCGTCACCGACCAGGGCATCGGGCTCAACTTCTGGCGGGCGCCCCGCACCCCGGAGGAGCTGGGCCTCTTCATTCCCTGGGATGACCTCGACCAGGTGGTATGCGGTCCGAGGAGTTTCGTCTTGCGCAATCGCGACGGGGTTGGTGCCCGGTTCACCGCGAATCACCGGCGAGATGTTAGGAAGCTCAACGAGATCCTGCGACAGCGTGATCACCCACGATGCTCAGACGATTGGACGATCTTCGAGGGCTTCAACATTGGAGTCGGCACGTGGCCGAGTCTCAACCCGTTCACCGGTTGGTGGCACCGCCCGGCCTGGGCAAAACCCAATGCTCATTCCGGCGAGGCGTGACCCCAGGCGTCCCTTGTACCGGCATATCAGCGCCTCTCCGGTGTGGGCAGGCTGAGTTCATCCTTTCCGTGGAGGTTTCGTTGCACGCCTGTGCCGTCGGGGGCCGGTGGACCTCTACCTGAGCAGCGAAAGCACGACCAGGCTTGCCACGCCGATGACAATCATGGCCGCGCCATTGCGAGGTTTGCCCCGCATCAACGAGATGGCTCCTCCGGCGAGGCCGATGAGAGGGAGTAGCGACAATACGAGCGCCCAGGGCTCGATGCGCTCGCCACCCGATGACACCGCGACAGTAGGACCGTTGGTCGGTGCTCCGTCTTGCGTCATGACAATCCCCGCTCCATCCAGGCTGTTTGCTCGGCATCGTAGGAGTGCCGCCCAGCTCGTCGCAGGAGAACCAGCCATCCCGTCTCCATTGACTTCGATGTTGCGGTGCGACGAGCCCGTTGCCCCAAGGAGGGGGCGGGTGAGGTTGTTCCATCGGTTCGGGAGGCCGAGATGGTGCGTGTTGCTGCTGGTCGGCATTCCTTGCGGTGGTCGGCGAGAATGTCGCGATGAGCTCGACCTCGGCTGCGGCGGCTGCTTGGCGTGACCCGGTGCTGGTGGTGTTCGCCGGCAGGCCGGGCACCGGAAAGTCCACGACCGCGCGGTTGCTGGCCAGTCGACTGCAGGCCGCTTATGTGCGCACGGACGTGATCGCGGGGGCGGTGCTGTCGGGTGGTCTGACCCAAGATCCTGGCGAGGCCGGGAGCGTGGCGTACGTGGTGGCCCGTGGGGTGGCTTTGGAGAATCTGAGTGCTGGTGTGCCTGTGGTGATCGATGGTGTGCAGGCCACGCATGATCGCCGCGCCGTGTGGCGGCAGCTCGCGCAGGATGTCGGGGTGCGATTGGTGCAGATCGAGGTGAGGCTGTCAGATCCGGTCGAGCACCGCCGGCGGATCGAGAACCGCCAGGCCGAGGGGTACCCCGGACCGACGTGGGCCGAGGTCGCGGTGTTCGACTATGAGGAGTGGAACGACCTCCTCGACGGGGACCGGCTGGTCGTGGACACCGTTGCCGCGGAACCGGCATTGACCCGGTGCCTGGACTACGTGACGGCGATGCGACAGAGCCCAGCTGAGGTTGGCGGCGACACCGGCCACCGCTCGCCGCTGTCTTAGCCCGACGTGGGGATCACGGCGTACACCAACGCGTCGGTGGGTTTGGCATCGACGAGGAGGAAGTTGCGAAGCCGGCCTTCCTGGTATGACGCGGCCGCTCGAGCCGGAGGTTATCCGCGGCGAATTGGGGAGGTGTGATGACGAGGTGGATCTGCTGTCAGCTCGGGCTCGCTCAGCCAGGTCGGGGGGTTCTGCTGCGGTCGGGGTGGGAGTGGGTCAGGATGGGTGTCGTGGATGGCGGCTGGGTCTCGTGGTTGATGGCCTTCTTGTTCAGCTTCGGCAGTGTGATGGGTGATCCGGGCCCGGTCACCGATGGTGAGGACCCGGGCGTGTGGATGGACCCGTCGTCATCTCCCGTCGGTCGGCAGTTCAACAAGGAGCCACGTAACCCCGACTGCGGTGTGGTGTTCGGCGGCGATTTTGGCGACCTCGGTGATGAGATGGGCCAACAGGATCCATGGGCCTGCCTGGCCGCCCAGCGAGACGCCGGCCTCGGCGGCTTGGTCACCCAGATCTCCGACCCTTCCGACAACAGCGAAGTCAGCGTGACCACCTACTACGTGCTGTCGGGGTCGGGGCGGTTACGCGTCTATACCGAGGCGATGGACTACGCCGAGGGCTCCGACGAATGGACCCGCGTCCAGTGCCGCGCCCCCAACGACCTCTCCACCGGCTGCTCCAACTGATCACCAGCCATCGATATCCAGGAACAAGCAACAGCCCGGCCGGAGAACACATCGACCCCGGTCTGCCCTGACCCACCTGCGGCGGTAAGGGCTGCTCGTTGGGAGGAGTTCGATTGGACTCGTGGTCCCGCGGTGACTGTCAGGTGTGATTCGACGTCGTGTCTCGGGAGGCGAGCAGGGTTGCGGTTCCTGCCCCGAGCAGGGCACCCAGCGTGTTGAGCAAGATGTCGTCGACGTCTCCGAAAGAGCCTGACGCCATTTGCCAGACCTCGACCGCAGTGGACAGCAGCAGGCCAGCGATGGTCCCGATCAGTAACCGTCGCCGCTCACTGAGTACTGCGCTGAGCCAGCCGATGGGGACGAACAAGGCAACGTTCCCGAGCAGGTTCGCCACCCCAACGGACCGGTTGATGTTCGTGAACTCCCCGTGGATGGTTTCCCCGATCCGCCAGCTGAACCCGCCGTTGGCGTTGCCCAGTGATCCTCGTCCGGTGTACATCAGCACGACCAGGATTGAGCCGATCAGCATGGCGATCGCGCTTGCGCGGGCCGCCCGCGAGCGAACAACCGCGACGTAAATCGCCAAGGCGGCGGCAACCAGGACAACGACCAGGCTCACCACGGGTCCAAACGGCAGGTAGTCCCAGAAGTCGTCGTCCAACACCGTCTCAACCTAGGGGCACCGTTGAACTCGGCCGTCGAGCCACGCGCTCCCTCCACGCAGCAGATCAGCATGGCCGCGAAGCGGGGCTGGGAGACTGGTCCCATGTTCGAGTATCACGGCTGGGCCAGGGTTCGGGACTTCCTGGACACCGACCATAGCGAGGCGGCGGACGGCCTCACGCGTGCGGCCCATGATGTGGTGCTGGCGGCGCTATCACGAGTGACCAACGACTTCCAGTCCACCGACCTACGCGTAGTCAACGGCTCCTGCCACGTGTGGCTGGCCGGGCTGCGTAACCACAGGAACGATGCCGTGGTCGACGCCTTCCGCGAGATTGCGGTCGCGGCGCCGTTGTCGTACGGGCTCCTAAGCGTCTATGACGATGAATCGGTTGAGGACCCAAACCGTTGGGTCACTTGGGTGATGAAGCGAGGGTCGGTGACTCCCCGCCCTGATACGTTCCTCTCACCTCACGTCGGCGAAGTGGAGGACGACCTGGAGTAGGTCCTGCTGGCCCGTAGCCACGAACGCCGCTCATCGGCTGCCAACGACGGCCCGCCCGACTACCCGGCGATAGGGGACACCCTGATTCCGGCAGGGTCGGATAAGGCCACGCGTCGACGGCGGCAGATCCGGTCGCCTGACTGAGGTCCGTGGGTCCGTGGGTCAGACTGCTGTTGTGGACTGGCGCGTGAAGAGTTTCGAATCCGAGGCTCGGGCAGCTTTCGCGGCGCTGACGGACCAGGGTTTCACGGTGGGCTCGGAACCCGCTGCGGACTTGAGCCGGCGTCCGGTGAAGATCACCGTTCGCTTTCAAGGGCGCAAACAGACGATTGAAACGTCTCTTGTTCTTGGCTTCGCCGGTGAGGACGGGGTTCAGACCTCGTTGCTCACGGCGACCGGCTCATCTGACTTCGGACCGACTGTCGCGCACTCGGGCCATCAGATGAAGAAGGCGCTAGCAGAGCACGCCGAGGCGGTTCGGACGGTGCTCGCAAGCCTCTGACAACCCGAGCGCACGACGGCTGAGTGCGCGCGTCTGGCGGCGGTCGGCGGCAGGGTCGAGGACGGCTAGTTGGTCAGGACGGCGTCCAGATCGATGCGTGGGTGTCCGGTGGTGGCGCGGTTCACGACCCTGACCTTGTGGACTCCGGCGGACATCCACTTGTCGAAGACGATGACACGGTTCGTGTTCGTCGAGGCGTGGGTGTTGATCGTCGCGGTCTTGACGCCGTCCACAAAGACATCGGCCTGGCCACATCCAGGCCCCTTGGCCATGACTAGGGCGAGGTGGTCGTCACGCTCGTAGGTCCGCGTGAAGGTGAAACTGGAACCCTTTGAGGTCGTCCTGCGCATCGCATTCCAGGACGCGCAGGCGCACGTAGTTGTGCCCCAGGTGCCGGCGTAGGTGAGCGCTCCGGGGTCACGGCTGTACTCGTAGGTCGTGTGGCGGTTGTCCTCCTGCAGCACTGATGTCTCGCCCAGGCTTACGACATCGACTCTCGCCGTGTTGCCGCTGCAGTCGGAGGCGACGAGCTTCCACCCGGCATCGACGTCTCCATTACCACCGGCCGCGCCGTCGTAGTCGTAGAACGTGTCGACGACTTGGCCTGCATAGGGCGACGGTGTTCGAGAGTGCATTCCCAGCAGTAGGCGCCCATTCTCGTTATCTGGATCGGGCCAGCTGTCTGCTGCCATGGCGTAGATCCTGAAGTCGCAGATCTGGCCACTGTCGTCGGTCACAGACCACTTGACCAGCTCAGGTATCTCCCAGGTGACGCCGTCGGACTCGTCGGCGGGGCTGCTCGGCCCGATCACTCCGCCAACAAGGAAGCTGGCGGCGGCATTCGTGTTGATCACTGGCGCCAGGATGTCGCTTGCCGCGAGGGCGGGGCCACCGCCGAGCGTGCCATTGGCCACCACGACTCCGAGCAAGGCAGCCCACCTCGCCACTCGTGCTCGAGTCATTCCCGCGCCCCCCGTCGTAGACAACGCCTCGCTTCAGACACGCCAACGCGATCCAGCAGCCGCTCCCCAACTGGCCGCGGACAACCGCGCTGCACCACGAGGTCCAGAACAGCCTCACATTGGGCAGTCATGACCGCCTACCCACAAAACGACATGGACCGCCCGCGATATGAGGCTCATCTGCTTCATCCCACTGCAGCAGGCGCCTGGCTCCCACAGTCAGGCCGCCGCAAGTAGCGCGAGGGCCGCCCTCGCGCTACGGCGGATAGACCCAACTGCCGGCGGAAGGGGGCGGCTGCCCGGGCGGATTGTTGCTGTGTTAGTTAGTGACCGAGTCGAGCCACTTCTGTGGGACGTCGCTGGTTCGGGCCACGTTGACGGTGACGTCTGCGCGGAGGTCGGAGCCCTTGATGATGGCTCTTGCGACGGGGGTCTTGCCGTTGCCTGCGACGTAGGTGACGAGATCGTGGATCTGGTCGCTGATGGCCTTGCTCATGACGCCGACTCGTTGGCCGTCGAGTCGGACCTCGATGACGCGGGCCGGGTCACCGGTGCGTCTTGGTTCTTCGATGACGTGCAGGGTGACTGCGACGTGTCGGGGTGAGCTGCCGAGTGCGAACGTCCTCAGCACATCCATGTGCAGTTCTTCACCGGTGATTTGAACCGCGCGGCCCCACGGGAGCACCGTGTGCGGCTCTTCAGGGAGGTCGTTGAAGGACACGATGCCGTCCGGGTCGGGTAGCCGCACGGTCACAGACCCCACGACCTGTCTGACCTCTTCTCCGGATCGTTGGTCCCATTCGGCCTTCGGTCCGATCCACACTCGAGCCGGGACCTGTAGGTAGGTCCCGGCGTCCAGGCGCTCGAGTCGGCTTGAGTACTCGGCGGCCAGGTTGCGTGGGAGGTGACCGACGGGGTATCGAGCGTCGATCCAGACAGCGACAGCGTTCGGGTCGTAGGGATTGTCAGGTTCTGGGACGAGTGCGGCGCGGGTCTCGGTGAGTTCGATGCCGTAGTCGGGGATGGTCTTGTGCCCATGCTCCGCTGCAAGCCTCTTGAAGTCGGCTTGGTGGAAGGACTCTCCGACGATGCTTTGGTTGCTCAACTGCTCAGACCAGGGTGGGACGGGCCGACCGTAAGGACGCGAGTCTTGAGCTCGGGTGGCGGACGTCGACACCGCATCTCTACCCGACGATGCGTCGCCATCCGCAAAGTGATCGGTCCACCTCGCGCCGTCCCAGTAACGCAGCTTCCCCGAACCGCCGGTATCTGGGTACCAGCCTGCAGGTGTCTGGGGCGCAACCACCGACGGTCCGGCCGCTCGGTGGGCGTCCCTGAGCGTGCTCGCCAGGGGTGCCTTCGCCTTGCCCTGATAGGCATGCGGCGCAGCCCCAACAATCGCCTGGTAGACCGCCGACATCGAGTCGCCGTGCTTGCGCCGGAAGTGGACGAGCGTCTTGCCCTCGTCGGTGACTAGCTCGATGTGCCCGTTGACGAGTGCGCTCGCCGGTTTGAAGTCGATCGCTCGAAGTGCCGAAATCGGGATCTCACGGTCGCTGGCACCCAGCGCCCCCTTGCCCAACCCCTTGCCTGTGATCGTGAGTGTCGAGCCATCGAACGCGATATCGGCTCCGTAGCCTTCCGCCTGCATCCCGAGTCCCCTTCGTCGTGTCTGCAGGTGACGCTATCGCCGCCCCGGCCACTCGCGGGATATCGCCCGGCTGCCGGCGCTATGTCGCATTCATCGTGGGCCCCTGGCCGCTCGGCATCCGGCACGCCGGCATCCGAGCAGACCCTGCCTGAAACGCGGACCTAAGTGCGGGTCGTCAAGAAGGTGGTCAGGGCAAAGTCAGTGTCGAAGTCGCTAGCGCGCGGATGCTCGGAGTCCGCCACCCTGACGTCCTCCCGGATGCGGACGGCATCGCGCGGGAAGTACTGGTCCAGCAGTCGCTGGAAGGCCTGGTCCTGTCTCGGCTCACTCGTCATCGCTCAGTCCTCGTCCTGCCTCGCTGGAGTGGCGGCGTGCGTGGCTGCCCACGATGGGTTCAAATTCTGACTGAAGTAGTGCTTCCGCTTCAACCACACGAAGCCATCACCTCGGGACACTACTGCCACGTCGACGGCCCCGCCGACGGTTTGGGCCTCGTTGATCGAAACGCGTCGCTTCAAGGTAGTCAGGTTCACTAGGCTCTCCGCCATCGCCCCCATCTCGTCCTTCGGGAGGTAGGACACGCTCTGGAGCAGAGGTCCTCGGACGTTCGCCCGCTCGTAGGCGGCCATATGCGCCAGGAAGTCGTCAACCCATGTGATCGCTTGACTGTCAACGACCTTGGCAATGGCCTTCTTCTCGGCCTTTGACAGAGACCCAAGGGCGGAGTCGCCGGTCACGGCAGCGCCCACCCCGCCGCTTCGCCACCGCGCCCAGTACATAACCATCTCGCTACGTACCTGGTCTTGAATGCCATCGGTGAATGATCTGATCATGTCCCCTTGCGCAAACGACTTCACGTCGCCGGGTAAGTCAACTCCAATGTCGCTCTTGGAGTCTTCGATCTCTCGGCAAAGCAACCGGTCGTTGTAGACGACCTTGGTGCGGAATTCGCGAAGGCGCGGGTAGTACTCGTCGTCTCCGAACCCAGCGAAGACCACGCCTGAGAACTCCTCGTCGTCGTCCTCCCCAGCGAAGCCGAGGGAACGGTGGATCAGAGCGATTCGAAGCCTGGCTCGGACCGCGTCATTCAGCGGTAGATTCTCGAAAACGATGTCGATCCGCTCGTCCAACAGGTCACGAAGTTCTGCGCTAAGCGTTCTGAGAGACGGGAGCGGACGGTCCCACTGATCGAGTGCATAGGAAGCTCGTGCGTACTCCCAGAATTCCCGCACCTCGCGGTTGACGATTCGAGAAACCTGCTGCGTCGTGGGCGCGTTTCCGCTTCGGACCTTCGCGAGGATCGCACGACCGATGTAAGCGCGGACCATGCTCAGATCGCTGTCGATCAAGCTTGCCAGGGCTTCCCGCTGTTGGCGTCGTGAGAACAAGGCGGCGTGCGTTTGAATGAATTCCTTAAAGTCGCTTACGTACTCGTCGAGCGTGGGGAAGGAACACAGCTTTCGCTCTTCGCGGTAGCTCTTAATGATCGTCTCCCACGGACGTAACGACAGGTCCGCGCTGTTGTAGATCATAACCCCGACCGGACGGCCCCTGACGAGCTCGAAGAGCTTGTTCACACCGTCATATACCTTGATGCCGCCGCGACCGGAGACGGTCACGGCGCTGTCTGCAGCTAGGGCGACAGCGGAGCGATTGAGAATGGCAATCTCAGTGGTCATGGGGGTGGCTCCCTTCTGATCGAGGAGCCTGCCACGCGCTGTGTCCGTTCACTGTGCAATCGTCGCGATTCCTTGGGGCGAGTGGCCGGTCCGTCCATCATCTGACCCATGGCGGCCGGCACTGACCAAGGCGCTGCGGGCTACGAAGACTCACCATCGCTCGAGTACGCGCAGCTTCCGTGCTGCGAGCAACTTCCTCTTCGGTACCCACAGCAGCAGGAATCGCTTGTAGCCGTTGAGGTGGGTCTCGACCCGGACGTTCGCTGTTGCGGCGTTGAGATCGACGAGACCGAACTCGTCCAAGGCCGGGTAGTCCAGTGCGGCGACGAATGGGTGACTAGTGGCTTCTATGGCGCGCGGCCACGTGGGTCGGCCGAACCGTCGCTGCCATGACGGCGTTGCCATCACCTCCTCGCGCTTCCACGTCTTCGGCGTCAGGCGGAGCGGATTGCGGCCGAGAACAATCGCCGCGACTGGGAAACTGACCGTTTCCGCGTACCGACGAAAGGCTGAGTGAAAGGACGAGCCGTATCTGTTGGCGAGGTACTGGATCGCAGCCATCGAGACCTCCAGATCGTCGGCGTCCTTCTCGAACCACGTGCGTTGAAAGAGGAGCTCGGCGGCGCCCTGGTTCGCCTCCTGCTCGAAGAGATGCTTGGTCGTCGGGGCGAGCGTTTCGTGGCTGTCCGCGTAGAGGAGATCCTGCTGATGGGGGATGATGTCGTGCGCAGTCTCGTGAAGCATCACGAAACGCCGTTTTCCCTCGTTCTCGATCTCCGGCGATACATGTACGACACGCGCGCGCCGATCGATGATTCCTTGGATCTTCCGCTTAGCGCTTCGGAGTAGCAAGCGGAGATGATCCGCAGCCTTGACGATGAAAGATTCGTCCAAGACGAAGTCGTCGGCCTGTGCAAGGTTCGCAGCTCGCACAAGGTCGTCGACCGGAGTGGGGAAGCGACCGTAGGCGTCGGCAGCGCGTAAGAGGCGATCGACGCTCCTGTCGATCTCGTCGGAGGACGCCAGGTCGCCAAACATGCTCAGTCCAACTTCCCGCGTCGATACATCTCAAGGAAGGCCGTCAGGGCCTTCGCCTCGTCGTCAGTCAGGTCGTTCGAGCTCAGCGCCTGCGACAGCGCGTTCATTCGCGGACCGGTCTGTTCGGGCACGACGTAGCCCGCAAGCCGCATGAGCTCGAGGTACTCCACGCCCAGGACTCCCGCAAGCCGGTGCAGTACATGAGGGGAGGGCGTCGTCACCTCGCCCTTCTCGAGCTTCACAAGGTAAGCGGGCGAGATGCCCGCCGGTTCGGCGACCGCCTTGAGGGACTTGCCCAGCATGTCGCGGACCGACTTCAGGGATGGGCCGAGGCCGTTGCGGTCGCTGCTTGCCATGTCACGATCATACACACGCGTTCACCATAGTTGACATCCCGAGGCGACGTCAACTATGGTGAACGCGTAACCACAAAAGTACCCGGCGCAGTCGGGACAGACTCACGGAGGTCAGCAATGCCTGAGAAGCGGCACCACAAGGAGATCACCCTCACGATCGACGGCCAGAGCTACGTCACTCGGGATGACGACCAGGAGGCGGCAGCCCTCTTGCGCCTCGCGGGCGTCGACCCGGCGCAGTACGACCTCGCGAAGCTCAAGCACCATGGTGAGCCGAAGGTCTACCGCGACGAGAAGGTCATCAACCTCAAGGACGGCGACGCCTTCGTCACCGTTCGGCAGAGCGCCCCGGTCGCCTGATGGCCGTCGCCCCGATACCGATGGACGGCGTGGCTCGGTTCATCGCCGACCTCGAGGAGGAGGGCCACGAGCCCACGTTGTGCGGGGACGTCGTCAGGTACCACGTCGTCCCCGCTACGGGCGCTCGTGCCGGCGAGAAGGTCCTCACCGGGGTCAGCGTCGGCGAGCTGCAGGGGTGGCCGATGGCACCGCCGCACTGGATCCATCTCGAGAACGACGTCAACTTCGCGCAGACCAACACCGACACCCAGGAGTGCCCCGAGGGTTGGCGCCGCCACTCCCGCGACACGGGGTTCTGGAATATGGGCCGCAAGCCGATCCACCTGTGGATCAGTCATGTCCGCTGTGTGCTCGGGCAGGCGATCTGAGATGTACGCCTACTCCGTTGCCATGACCCAGGGCGTGCACGACACGCTGAGCACCCATCTGCTCCGGCGAGACGGGCAGGAGGACATCTGCCTCGCGACATATGCCGTCTCCACGGGCGCCGAGCGCACCACCCATCTCCTTCACGACGTGCACCTCCCGGTCGACGGCGACCGGCAGGTGCACGGCAACGCCACCATCCATGGCAGCTACGTCTTGAGGATCGCCACGCTGGCTGCCCAGCGCGGACACGGCGTCGCCATCCTCCACAGCCACCCCGGTGGCCGCGGGTGGCAGCGTCTCAGTGGCCCGGACGCTGAAGCCGAGAGCTCCTACGCACGCTTGGTCGAGCAGATCACCGGCCTGCCGCTTGTCGGCCTGACCCTCGCCGGAGACGCCACCTGGTCCGCTCGAACGTGGAATGACGGGCAACCGGTGTGGGTGGGCTCGGTCCGGCGTGTTGGTACGACCCTCACAGTGTCGTGGAACGACGAGCTCGTGCCGCCGCCCCCACTTGAGGTATCGCAGGTCCGGACCATCTCGGCGTGGGGATCCGACCGCCACGTCGACATCTCCCGACTGCGGTTGCTAGTCGTCGGGGCCGGCAGCGTAGGGCTGGATGTGATCACGCGCCTGGCTGCGACCGGCATCGTCGAGATGGGCATCATGGACTTCGATCGGGTGCACGCCGTCAACCGGGATCGGATGGTCGGCGCAACCCGGCGCGATGCTCGCCTGCGTCGTCGCAAGGTTGACGTCGCGGCCCGCCTGGCGCGCCTGGCTGCGACCGCCGAACGGTTCAAGGCCCACCGCCACTACACGAGCATCTGCAGCCCGGAAGGTCTCGCGGTCGCGCTCGACTACGACATCATCTTCTCCTGCGTCGACCGCCCATGGCCGCGCGCCGTCTTCAACGCGATCGCATACGCGGACCTCATCCCGATGATCGATGGGGGCATCGCGATCGACACGCTCGAGAACGGCGACATGCGCGGCGCGACGCGGCGCACCCAGGCAGCCACCCCGGGCAATGTCTGCCTGGCCTGCTCCGGACAGATCAGCATGCTGGATGTGACGCTCGAAATGAACGGCGATCTCGACGACCCCGACTACATCAGGCGCGCCGGGCGAGAGTCCGTGTCCGGCCGGCCGAATGTCGCAGCGCTGTGTGCCGGGGTAAGCGCGGGCCAGCTCGAGCTTTTCGTCAGCCTCGTCGCGCACCCCGCGGGCCGCGGCGTGCCCGCTCCTCTGCGCTTCATGCTCGCGCCGCACCACCTCGAGCACATGCCAGCCGCCTCGCAGCCATTCTGCGAGGCGGAACGGCGGACAGCTCTCGGGGACGCCCGCACCGACCTGTGTCGGGCAACCGGTTCTTGGACCTGTCAGGCGGAGGACGGCCTCACGCGGAGCCGGCGCCGGGTCCACGACCTCATCGACACTTTCATCGAACGGCTGCTCAACCGCTGACTGCTCCAGCGGTTTGCGGTGCGGGTCGGCGTCCTTCTCTAGCGACTGGAACTGTTGCGCAACATTCTGGGCGAGGTGACCCATAGTGGGCGGAAGGTTCCGCATCGTGAGCGGCTCGCCGAGTCTGTTCCACGGCCGGCCTGGCCGTTCAAGTGCCCGGCTCCTCGACCTTGGCCGGGGGCGTCACTGCGCGGACGCACTGGGGTCGCCTAGGGATTTGTCGCGCGGGCAGTTCACATGTGGTGTCGGCCCTGGGGTTTTCCACAGGGGGCTGCTGGGGCGTTCACGGTGGGCCGGTTTTGTGGTGGTATAGACATTCACTCTCGTGCTGATCGGCTCCATCCGGGGGAGCTGGTCGTGGGGCACGGGCACCGGACGGGGGTCCTACGGTGCGAGCTTCCTTCTGTTTCTGCCTGCTGGCGGGCTGTCGTGGCGCGGCGGGGGTTTGTGGTGCCGGGCGGGTGATCGCTGATCTTGCCTGGTTGACGTAGGTGAGCACGCGGAAGGACTCGGTCTTCATGTCAGCTGACACCACCCACTCTCCAGCTCCTGACTTGGCTGCTGTGGGTCCTGGGCGCGTTGCTCCGGTGCAGCCGGGGCGGGTGAGGCGGCGCCGCAGGCCGGTGTTGTTTGCGTTGATGGCGGCCTTGGTTGCGGCGGGGGCGTTGTTGGCGGCTTACGCCTATTCCTCGATCGACAACACCCAAGCGGTCTTGGTGGTCGCCCAGGATGTGCCTGCCGGCGCGGTGATCGGCGCGGGCGATGTGCGGGTGGTCCGACTGAGTGTGGATCCGGCGTTGACGCCGGTGACTGAAGATGCCCGGGCCGAGGTTGTGGGGCGTCGCGCTGCGGTGGACTTGCTGGCGGGCACGATGCTGACGGCGAACCAGGTGACTGATCATCTGGTGCCGGCGGTGGGGCAGTCCTTGGTGGGTGTGAGTCTCACGGCTTCGCAGATGCCGGCTGAGCCGCTGGCGGCCGGGGACGCGGTGCGGATCGTGGCCACCCGCGATGACCAGGCCCCCGCCGGGGGCCAGGCGCCTGTCACGTTCACCGCGACCGTGGTGGACGTGGCCTTCGACGAGGTGAGTGGCCAGACCGTGGTGGATGTGTCGGTGCCCCAAGATCAGTCCGCAGACCTTGCAGCGCGCGCCGCGGCCGGGCGGGTAGCGCTGATCTTGGACTCTCGGGAGCGCTGAGTCATGGCGTTGGTCGTCCTGGCTTCCGCGTGCGGGTCTCCTGGGGTGACCACGACTGCGTTGGCGTTGACGATGGTCTGGCCGCGCCCGGTGTTGTTGGTTGAGGCCGACCCCACGGGGTCCTCGGCGGTGTTAGCGGGCTTCTTCCGCGGCGAGCAGGAACTCCGCGGGGGGCTGATCGACTTGGCGTTGGCGCTGCGTGAGGACACCTTGATCCAGGCGCTGCCAGAGCAGGCGCTGGTCTTGGACCCTACGGCGCCGCCGGAGAGGTCGGCGTGGTTCTTGCCGGGGATCCGTTCTCATGAGCAGGCCACGAGCCTGTTGCCGTTGTGGGAGCCACTGGCCGAGGTGCTGCACGGCCTGGATGCGCACGGCCAGGACGTCTTGGTGGACGCGGGGCGGCTGGGGCTGACCGGTTCCCCGCTGCCCTTGATCGCGAGCAGCGACCTGACGCTGCTGGTGACCCGCAGCTCGCTGCCGGGGTTGGCTGGCGCCCGGTCGTGGGCGGCGTCGCTGCGTGCGCAGTTCGCGTCGGTGGGCGGTCTGTCACGGCTGGGGAGTGTGGTGGTTGACGAAAGCGGGCGTTGGCCGGTCGCCTCGTCGATCGTGCCGCGGGTCCGGCCCTACTCGGCCCGGCAGATCGCCAAGGCGTTGGACGTGCCGGCCTTGGCGTGCCTGCCGTGGGAGCCCGAGGTCGCTGAGGTGTTCTCGCATGGCGCCCGCCGGCCCCGGAAGTTCGAGACGTCAACGCTGCTACGCGCCTACCGGGCAGCAGCGGAGTCCATCGCGGCGACCTTGGCCGCCAACCAGACGGCCCTGGCTCAAGGGATGGAGGCGATCTGATGAGTACGACGGCACCCGAGCCCGACGACATCCCGATCCGCGCCGAGGAGTGGCTGGCGGCTCGGTTGGCCTCCGCGCCGTCCACGGGTCCGCAGTTCACACGCATCGGTGAGCCGCGGCCGACGTTGCCACCGCCGGCTGGGTGGGTGAGCGAGGAGGTTGATGACCCGACGGGGTTGCCGATGTTCGCCCCCACCGGGCCAACGCCTGCGGCCGGGGCGCCGGGTCGGGTGCGGTCGGGGTTCTCGTTGAGCGGTGCTGAGCCTGCCGCCCGGCTGGTGCCGTACCCGGTACGGCCCGCGGCGCCGCACCCGGAGGCTGAGGAGGGGTTGGACTGGGATCTGGTGGCCCAGTACGGAGCGGAGGTGTCGGCTCGGCTGACGGCTCGCCTGGAGAAGGTGGGTGACCGGCTCGGTGAGCAGGTGCGTGAGCAGCTCGGGGTGGAGATCATCGAGGAGCTGGTCAAGGCCGAGGCCGAGGGCCGGGTCTCTGCGGGCCTTGCCGCGTGGTCGCCGCTGCGGGAGCGCGAGCTGAAGCAGGCGCTGTTCGATGCGTTGTTCGGGCTGGGCCGGCTGCAGCCGCTGGTGGATGACGACACCGTGGAGAACGTCATCGTGACCGCCAAGGGCCCGCAGTGTCGGGTGTGGCTGGACAAGACCGACGGGAGCCTGGTCCCAGGCCCGGCGGTGGCGGACTCGGAAGACCAGCTGCGGGAGTTTCTGGCGGCGCTGGGGGCACGCCAGAACCGGCCCTTCACCGAGGCCCGCCCGAGCCTGCATCTGCGGCTGCCGGGAGGGTCTCGGCTGGCGGCGGCCTCCTGGGTCACCGCCCAGACCTCGGTGGTCATCCGCCGCCACCGGCTGGTCGAGGTGAGCCTGGCCGACATGGTGGACCGGCGTGGGGCGTGTGGCCCGGTGCTGGCGGACTTCCTGGGCGCGTGCGTGCGCGCGGGGAAGAGCATCGTGGTCTCGGGGGTGCAGGGCAGCGGGAAGACCACCTGGGTGCGTGCGTTGGCCTCCTGCATCCCGCCGTGGGAGATGATCGGCACCTTCGAGACCGAGTTCGAGCTCGGCCTGCACGAGCTGGCCGAGCGTCATCACATCGTGCACGCCTGGGAGCATCGCCCGGGGTCCGGCGAGGCCGGCATCGATGGCCGCCTGGCCGGCCAGTTCACCCTCGAGGAGGCGATCCACGACTCCTTCCGGTTCATTCTGGCCCGCCAGATCGTCGGTGAGGTCCGCGGCCCGGAGGTGTGGAACATGCTCAAGGCGATGGAGTCCGGCCCGGGATCGATCAGCACCACCCACGCCCGCAGCGCCGACCACACCATCGAGAAGCTCGTCTCCTGCGCGATGGAGATGGGGCCGCAGATCACCCGGGAGCTGGCGATCAGCAAGCTGGCCGCCGCCATCGACGTGGTGGTCTACCTCAAGGCTGACGTGGCCGCCACCCCGGACGGGGGCTGGGCCAAGCGCCGCTGGGTCGATGAGGTGCTGGTCGTCGAGCCCAGCCCCGACGCGGCTCGGGGCTATGCCACCGACGCCGTGTTCGCCCCCCGCGGCGGCGGCCACCATGCGGTGGCCACCGGCCGGATCGCCGACCGGCTGGCCCAGGAGCTGGCCCGCCACGGGTTCGATCTTGCCGCCTACACCGCCGAAGCAGAGGCCGGCTACGCAGGCCCGGCTCCCGGGTGGATCGAGCCGGCGCCATGACGCCGCTGGTCCCCGCCCTGGCCGGGGCCATGGTCACCACCGGGCTGATCGGGATGGTCGCCGCGGCCCGACCCGCTGCCGTGGTGGCGCGGCCGGCGCGCACCCTGGGCCCTTTGGCTCGGCTCGGCGGCCACGTCACTGGCTTGGACGCACGGACGCGGTTGCTGCTGGGGGTTGGTGCCGGCGCGGGGGTGTTGGTCGCGGCGCTGACCGGGTGGGTGATCGCGGTGGTGTTGGTGCCCGCGGCGCTGGCCGGGGTCCCGCTGCTGCTGACCGCGCCTGGGCCGGCGGGTGGCATCGAGCGGCTCGAGGCGCTGGAGGAGTGGACGCGGTCGCTGTCGGGCAAGCTGACGGCCGGGCAGTCGCTGCGCTCGGCCCTGATCAAGTCGCTGGCCTCGGCCCCCCAGCCCATCGAGGCCGAGGTGCGGCTGATGGTCTCGCGGCTGTGGAACAACACCGTGTCCACCGAGCAGGTGCTGCGCGCGTTCGCTGAGGACCTGGACGACTCCACCGGCGACGTGGTGGCCAGCCAGCTGGTTTTGGCCGCGACCGGGCGCGGGCAGGCCGGCTTGGCCCGCTCGTTGGAGGCGCTGGCTGAGACCGTGGCCGCCGAGGTCCGGGCGCGCCGCCAGATCGCGGCCGACCAGGCCAAGCCCCGCACCACCGCCCGCACCGTCACCCTCATCACCCTCGCGGTGCTCGGGGTGCTGGGCTCCTCCGGGGACTACATCCAGCCCTACGCCACCGCGCTGGGCCAGGTGATCCTCGCGGTCTTGCTGACCGCCTATGTCGCGATCTTGGTGATGCTGCGGCGGATGGCGGTCACCGCCCCGCTGCCGAGGTTCCTCAACCTGACCGAGCGGACCACCCGCCGGGCCGGTGCGGGGGGCTTGTGATGACCGGGCTGCAGCTGGCGCTTGCCGGTGGAGCCCTGATCGGGCTGGGGCTGGCGCTGTTGGTGTGGCGCCTGATCCCCGCCGACCCCGACCTGGCCGCGGTGTTGGACAGGCTTGCCCCGGCACCCCAGCGCCCGCCGATGAGCCTGCGGCCGAGACAGGCACCGGGGGACGGCCCGGGGCCCGGGGAGCCGGTCGATCGGGTGGACCAGCTCGGCCGGTGGGCGCT
>JAXLSN010000034.1:0-60351 GCA_046330595.1 Nocardioidaceae bacterium | reverse complement strand
AGCAACGCGTTGACGCGCGCGGTGCGCTCGTCGATGGCCGGGTTGTCGGCGGCCGACAGCGCCAGCGGAACGGCGTCGGCCTTGATGAATGCGTCGACGTTCTCCTTGGAGTTGAGCAGGGCCAGGAAGTCGACCGCCTCGTCGATGTGGGCGCTCTTGGCGTTGACGATGTAGCCGGTGATGACGCCCATGACGGAGCTCTGGTCGCCCGCTCCCCCGGTGACGGCCGGGATGTTGACGAAGTCGAAGTCGAGGTCGGGTGCCTCGTCGATGGCCCAGCTCACGATCCACGAGCCGATCGGGTGGATGGCTGCCTTGCCCTGGAAGAACAACTGGGCGCCCTCGTTGTCGTTGATCCCGTTGGCGCCGTCGTTGACGCAGCCCGCGTCTGCCATCGCCTTGATCTCGTCGAAGGCCGCGACCCAGGCCGGGTCGTCGAACGAGGACTCACCCGACAGGGCGCTGTCATAGACGTCTTCGCCGACCACGCGCGCGGCGACGGCGGCGAAGAAGTTGCCCGCGGGCCACAGGTCCTTGTTGCCGAGAGAGATCGCGGGGACACCCTCGTCGGTGAACGCGGGGCAGTCGGCGATGAGGTCCTCCATCGTGGTGGGCGGCTGTGCGCCGATCTGGCTGAACAGCGCCTTGTTGTACCAGAGCACGGTGGTGACGTCGGCGATGTGGGGCACCATCCGGACCTTGCCGTCGATGGTGGCCGAGGTGAACACCCCGGGGTCCCAGATCCCCTTGAGGGGTCCGTCGACATAGGAGGTGAGGTCGGCGGCGAAGCCGTCCTCGGTCCGGGTCTTGAGCCGGTCCCCCACCCACTCGAAGTAGATGTCGGGAGCCTGGCGACCGTTGAGAAGGTTGGGCAGGCCAACCGTCTGGTATTGGTCGTCGTCCATGAAGTTGATCTCGACCTGCCAGCCGGGGTGAGCCTTCTCGTACTGGTCCGCGACGGAGTTCCACACCCGCATCTGCGCCTTGCCGGGCGAGCCCATCGCGATCCTGATGACCTTCTCGGTCGGGTCCGAGGAGGACCCACCGCCGCCGCACGCCGCGAGGAGTCCGGCCGCGAGGGCACCGACGGCGACGAGACCGGCGAGCCGGCGTCGGTGCCGCCGTCCGGGTGTGCTGTCTGACATGGTCTTCATGGTGGTTGTTCCTCCCTACGGCGTCGCGCCGTCATCGGTCCGAGGGTGGCTGGCTGGCGGGTCGACGAGGTCGGTGAGCGTCATCTCGAGGACGTCACCGAAGACCCGGAAGCGTTGCTGGCGCAGCACGGCGAGGTGGCTGCCGAGCGCCGCGGCGACCGCGGCCTCCGAGGGCGCCTCGGGGGTCGCGAAGACGCCGCCGAGCGCCACCAGCGCATCGGCACCCAGCCCCGCCACGCGCAGCCACGGAGTCTGCTCGGCGGCTAGGCCGGGGTTGGCGAAGCCCGGCGAGCCGATCCGCACCACGGCGTCGCGGAGCCGCTGGCCAGCGCGGGCGAGAGCGGTGGCCGCGTCGATGCGGTCGTCGTCGGAGCCGACGGTGGCCGCGAACGTCAGGTCCTCGATCAGCCGCACGATCTCCGGCGAGTCCGACGGCTCCAGACACGACAGCCGCACGTTGGTGGCATAGGTGGCGAACGCCTCGACGTCGGCGCCCGCCTCGGCGTCGCGGCGGGATCCGCCGACGACGTCGGCGATCGCGCGGTGCCAGCTCTCCTCGGGGTCGTAGTCGTCGGGGTCGGCCAGGAAGTCGGCAACGGTGGCGAGGGGGATCTTGGAGGACTCGAAATGCTCCATCGGGTTGGCGACGATGCCCCGCGAGGCCGTGGCGAGCCGCGGATCGCGCCCCTGGTAGGGGCCCAGGTGGGCCTCATAGGTCATCGCCACGTCGTTGACCGGGTAGTTGTCCCAATACAGCGGCGGCCGCCCGGTGGCTGCGGTGAACACCTCCGCGTCGTGCAGGTCGAGCGTCGCCGAGCAGATCGCCCGCCCGGTCCAGCACAGGTCGATGTCCGCGGGCAGCCGGGCAGCCAGGTCGACCAGGTAGGGCTCGTCGCCGTAGCCCCAATAGATGGTCGGGCACACGAACATGGAGGCGCCGGCATGCCGGGACCGGACCCGGTCGGCCACGGCCAGCGACAGCAGCGCGTGGGCCTCGGCGAGGCTGCCGAACGCCGCGCGATCGGCAGGATGCTGGAGCCGGTCGGGGATGTCGTCCAGGAGCAGGCCCACGCCCGCGGCGCCGATGTCGAGCGTGGAGGCCAGCTTGTCCGCGAGGGCAGCGACGTCGTCGGCGTCGGAGTAGCGGATGGTGAGCCCCGGGGAGACGCACACGAGCAGCTCGACGCCCGCCGCGTCACAGTGGCGGCGCAGCTCGACCAGTCTGGCTCGCTCGGCGTCGTTGAAGGGCACCCGCCAGTCCCGCCGCAGCGCCGGGTCGTCCTTGGGTCCATAGATGAACGTCGTCATGCCGCGGGCCGCGATGAAGTCGACCATCTCCAGGCGCTGGCTCGGCGACCAGGGCCGGCCATAGAAGCCCTCGATGACACCGCGCACCGCGAAGCCGGTCATGGCCGCACCCCCAGCGCCGCGTTGTGCTCGTCGCCGCCGGCCAGGTTGGCGCTGGCATAGGTCGCGGGGACGTGACCGAGGGCCACCAGGCGCTCGACGGCCTCCGCCGCGACGGCGTTGACGATGGCGGCACCGACCACCGTGGAGGTCGGTCCGACCGGGTGCGGGGCGCCCGCGACGGCCACGGCCGCATCGCCGGGCGCTCCCCCGTTGTCGATCACGACGTCGGCGATCTCGTGGAGGCGGGGCCCGGAGGCGGCGCGGGCGGCGGTCGAGGTGGCGTGCTGCATGCTCGTGACGGCGATGACCCGGAGCCCCCGGGACCTCGCCTCCTGGGCGAGCTCGCAGCTGACGGCGTTGCCACCGGAGTTGGAGGCAACGACGAGCACGTCCCCGGGGCACACCCCGTGGTCGTCGAGGAGGATCGCTGCCAGGCCGGGGAGGCGCTCCAGCGCGGTGGACCGCACCGCCCCGGTGTGGAGCATCAGGGCATCGAACAGGATCGGGCGTACGGCGACCAGCCCGCCCGCCCGATAGAACAGCTCCTCGGCGAGCATGTGGGAGTGCCCGGTGCCGAACGCGTGCACGGTGCCATGCCCGGCCAGGCACTCGACGACCAGGTCGGCGGCCGCGTCGATGGACGGCCAGGTGGCCTCGTGGTCGGCCAGTCGGCCGACCAGGCCCACCGCGGTCGCGAGATAGCGTCGCCCGGCGCTCGGCGGGGTCACCGCACACCCGCCGAGGTCCAAGTGCGGACGCCCGCGGCGGCTCGCTGGGTCTGCTCCAGCGAGGCCAGCATCGCCACACCGTCGAGCGGCTGCCCGGAGGCCGGGCGGACGGCGACGGGGTGCGGTCCGACGGCCACGAGGTCCGCCACCCGCTGGGCCAGCCACGACCCCGCGCTGAGGGCCTTGCCTCCCAGCGCCACCGGCACGGGATCGTCACCCGGGCTGGCGGCGGCGACCAGGCGCACGGCGCGCTCCGCGGTCGTCGTCAGATGACGTGCAGCCTGCTCCAGCACCTCGCGCGCCCGCGGCTCCTGGTCAGCGAGGAACGCGACCACCGGGGCGAGTCGGGCGATGTCGGTGACGGCGTTGGTCGAGGCGTGCACGCGGGACGGCAAGGTCGACAACGGGCCGCAGCGCTCCAGGACGATGCGGGTGAGCTCACTGGGCGGCAGTCCGTCGAGGTCGTCGTCGAGCACCGCGCGCAGCGCCGTACGGCCGATCCAGTAGGCCGACCCGAGGTCGCCGATCAGGGGCCCATAGCCGTCGACGACCACCAGGCCCGCTCCGGGGGCCGCGGCGGTCCCGGCGCAGGCCACGCCGGTGCCGACCACCAGGGAGACGCCCCAGCCTCCGCCGAGCGCGGCGAGATGTCCGGTGAACGCATCGTTGGCGACGACCACCTCCCCGGCACCGACGGCCTCGGCGACCGGGGTGGCCAGGCGAGCCACCTCGGTGTCGCTGCCGGGTGTCGCCGCCACTCCGACGGCCACCCTGTCCGTGATCGGGCCACCGAGCGTCGCCCACGCGGAGGCGACCGTCGCGGCCAGCCGGGCGGGAACGTCGCCCGCCGCCCACGACACCGGCGGCAGCTCGACGACGCGGTCGAGACTGCTGTGCCTCACCCGGGTGCCGGAGCCCCCGCTGTCGACGGCGAGCAGACCCGCCCCGGGAGCCTGCCCCGACGGGCTCATCGCCGGCTCCCGTCGCCGTTGACGGCGTCGAGCCCGCGGTCGCCGACGAAGGCGGCTCCGGTGACGTCGGCGGTCAGCTGGTACTGGTCGCCGCGATAGATGCAGTTGGCCACCATCACGACGTGGCCGCGCTCATCGAGGTCGATCATGCGGATCCGCAGGCACGCCTGGTCGGGACTGATACGCAGCAGCGAGCGGGTGCGGGCGTCGGCCAGCACCGGGTCGATGGTCACCTTGGCCTCCCCCACGACCAGGCCATAGCGCCGCGCCAGCAGGTCATAGAGCGAGCCGTGAAGGTCGGACTCCCGCATGTCGGGGGCGAGCGCCGCGGCCATCCACGTCGTCTCGACCGCGATGGGTTCACCCGACCCCAGCCGGAGCCGGGTGAACTGGTGGACGGGGTCGCCCTCGGGCATCCGCAGCTGGGCGGCGATGGCCGCGGTCGCCGCGATCGTGCGGAACGACAACACCTGCGTGCCGGGCACGAGGCCCCGGGCCTCCATGTCGGAGTGGAACGACGTCAACCCGAGCGCCCGGACGCGCGGGCGTGGCACCAGGTAGGTGCCCGAGCCGTGACGCCGCTCGAGCACGCCGTCGGCGACCAGGGCATCCACGGCGCGCCGTACGGTCATCCGGGCGACGCCCCAGCGTTCGGCCAGATCACGCTCACTGGGCAGCCTGTCTCCCACGCGCAGCTCCCCCAGCAGGGCATGGAGCTGACCGCGCAGGTGGAGCTGGATGGCCGTCGACGAGCCGGGCATGCCGGAAGTCAAGTGGGCCGGAGACCACTTCGGCAACCACTTGCTAGACCAATTCGGCCACGTCGGGCGCTTGGTGTTGCGTGGATCACGCTCATCGTGCCGGTTGCTCATCAACTCGGGTAGACCACTTCGTGACCGTTGCCGCTCCCCCGTCCTAGTCTCGGCGCGTGGGTCAGCCGATCATCCGTCCCGCCTGCCTGGCAGACCTGCCCGGCGTCTATCGCGTGTGCTTCACCGAGGGCTTCCCGGGCGAGGACCGCGACGACGGACGCAACCCCGACCTGCTGGGACATGTCTATGCGGGCCCCTACGTGGTGGCCGACCCCGACCTGTGTGCGGTCGTCGTGGATGTCGAGGGCGTCGCGGGTTATGTCCTCGGGACGCCCGATGCGGTCGCGTTCGCCGCGTGGCAGGAGCACGCCTGGTGGCCGCCGTTGCGGGAGCAGTACCCGCTGGGCGCCTGCGCCCACCCCGCCGACGCCGAGGTCGTGGCGCTGCTGCATGCTCCGGAGGTCGTCCCGCCCGGGGTCTATGCCGGCCACCCCGCCCAGCTGCACATCGACCTGCTCGAGCGCATCCGCGGCACCGGGCTCGGCCGCGTTCTCATCGCAGGGCTGCTCGGCCGGTTGCACGCCCGGGGCGTACCCGGGGTCCACCTGCCGGTCGCTCCCGACAACACCCACGCGATCGGCTTCTATCGCCACCTCGGCTTCGTCGACGCCCTCGCCCAGCCCGACACCCTGTGGATGACCCGCTCCACCACCCCCTGACCCCATCCCAGGTGCCGGGTCAGGCGAGGCCGAAGGCTGTCAAGCAGGGCTCGAGGCCCTCGACCTCGACCGGCTCCGGGGCGACCCAGGTCGACCTCTCCAGGCGCAGGTGGGTGAGCTGGGCGGGCCCGGTCTCCGTGACGATGAGACTGACCCCGTTGTCGCGGTAGCCGAGGCGTCGCGACACTGCCAGCGACGCGGCGTTGTCGACCCGCGCCGACGAGATGGCAGCGAGCGCGCCGAGCCGCTGGAAGGCCATGCCGACGGCGCCGGCGCGCATCAGGACAGCGGTTCCGCGGCCGCGAGCCTCCTTGGCCAGCCACGACGCCGTGTCGACGGTGCGCAACATGGCGAACGTCGTCCCCTCCAGCGTCACCACACCGACCGCCCGGCCGTCCCGCTCGACCCGCAGGTCCAACGCCCAGTCCTCGGGCGTCCAGGTGGCCCGGTGCCGCCAGACGCTCTGGACGAGCCGTCGGGCACGGTCGCCGCCGGGCGCGCCGTCGAGCGCCGGGTGCGCCGGATCCATCTCCACGTCGTCCGGGAAGATGTCGAGCAGCTCGGGCAGGTCCTCATCGCGCACCGCACGCAGGATCACGTCACCGCAGCGCACCGTCAGCCCGAACAACGGCCACGCCGAGACCAGCTCCGTCATGCCCCTGACCCTACGGGGACGGCATGGCCGGGGGCAGTACGACGAACGCGAACCGCACTCAGCGGTTCAGGAAGTCGCCCACCAGCTGGTTGAACGTCGCAGCGTGCTCGATCTGGGTCCAGTGGCCGCACCGGCCGAACAGGTGAGCCTCGGAGTGCTCGATGAGCTCCAACAACCTGAGGGCGTTGCCCAGCGGGATGACCTGGTCGTCGCGGCCGTGCAGGATCAAGGTGTCGTGGGGCAGCGCCCGGATCGCCTCCTCGTCCACGGTCATCGCGTCGACCCAGCGTTGCCGGGGAGCCGGGAACATCGCCGAGAACGACTCCTGGAAGCCGGGCCGGATCGACGCCTCGTAGCGCATCCGCGCGAGCTCGTCGTTCACCAGCGTGCGGTCATAGGCGAAGATGTCGAGCAGCCCGCGCATGACCTCGATCGACGGCTCATAGCCCCAGACCCGGTCCAGCCCCTCGGTGATCTCGAAGGGCACGCCGACGGCGCCCATGAGCACCAGCTTGTCGACCCGGTCGGGCGCGGTCGTGGCCACCGACAGCGCGAGAGCGCCGCCGAAGCTGTTGCCCACCAGGCTGAACCGGTCGAGCCCCAGCGCGTCGGCGAAACCGATCGCGTGCTCGCGCCAGGTCGTCAGCGAGTAGTCGATGCCCTCCGGTCGTTCGGTGAACCCGAAGCCCACCATGTCGAGGGCATAGACGGTGTTGCGCTCGGCGAGGGCGCCGATGTTGAGCCGCCAGTTGGCCCACGCCGAGACGCCCGGTCCGGAGCCGTGCACGAGCACCACCGGCGGGCCCTCCCCCGCGACGTGGTAGTTGGTCGCGATGCCGTTGGCGACGATGGTGCTGCCGACCTCGGGGTTGTCAGTCATGAGTGCGATCATCGCGGTCGGGCCAGCAACGTTGGGGCCTTGTTCCGCAGGGTCGTACGACGCGGCGCACGGCGCCTCACCTACGATGCTCGCCATGCCGACGCTCGCCTCGATGCTCCGACTCGCCCCGGCCCTGGTGGCCCTGCCCCTGGTGCTGGCCGGCTGCGGTGCGGACGACACCCCGGTCGCCAAGGACACGGCGTCCAGCCAGCCCACCGTGACGTGTCAGTACCCGGCGGCGGGCCAGGCCGCGAAAGCGGTCGACGCGCCGTCCACGGACGCGCCCACGGGCGGGACCGTCGCCGCGACGATCGCCACTGACCAGGGCGACATCCCGGTCACCCTCGACACCGATGCGACCCCCTGCACGGTCAACTCGTTCCTGTCGCTGGCCGACCAGGGCTACTTCGACGACACCCCGTGCCACCGACTGACCACCGCCGGGATCTTCGTGCTCCAGTGCGGTGACCCGACGGGGACGGGCACCGGCGGGCCCGGCTACTCCTTCGCCGACGAGCTGTCGGGGCAGGAGACCTATCCGGCCGGCACGCTCGCGATGGCGAACGCCGGCCCGAACACCAACGGGTCGCAGTTCTTCATCGTCTTCACCGACACCGAGCTGCCGCCCTCCTACGCCGTGTTCGGCACGGTCTCGGCGGACGGCCTCAAGGTCGTCCAGGAGATCGCCGCCGCCGGGGTCGCGGGCGGCGGGACCGACGGGCCGCCGGCCACCCCGGTGACGATCACCGGTGTGACCCGGGGCTGATCAGTCCTCGTCCGCCCCGTCCTGTTCGGCCCCGTCGTCATCGGTCCAGTCACCGACGACGCCCTCGGCGTACTCGACCGGGGTGCCGAGCTTGACGGTGCGTCCGACGCTGCAGAGCCGGTCGCGGGACTGACCGATCGCCCGCGGGACCATCGCGCGGGCTCGGTCACCGTCCTCGCCCGCGGGGAAGGTGACCTCGAAGGTCACCTTGAGGTCGGCGAGCCGGTTGCCGTCCTCGTCGCGGACCTTGAGACCCTCGGAGAGCACGCGGAACACCTCGGGTGTCACGCGCTTGCCGGTGATCATGTCGACGTCCACGGCGCTGCATCCCGCGATCGCGGCGAGGAGCAGCTCGACAGGAGTGAAGTCGGGATCGGCCCCGGACCCGAGCGTCACGACACCACCGCGTCGGTTGGTGGCCTTGTAGCGGTGCTGGCCGATCCGCTCGATCCGGACCTCACGGGCGTCGGGGTGCTGGGTCATCGGCGGCCTCCTCGGTCGGCGGCACGGTGGACGGAGCGCGGGACCGGGATCTCCGCAGGCACGTCGCCGGCAGCCACGGGTGCGCTCGACGCCACGGCGAGGGGCAGCACCCCGGCCCACACCTCGCGCGACTCCCCGTCATCGGGGTCGTCCGCGGGGCCGTCGCTGACCTTGATGCTGACCCGGTCGAGCGGAACCCGCAGCACCAGCGTCGCCGCGACCTCCTTGCGGCTGTTGCTGCGAACCTCGTCGGCGCGCCCCGGCATCAGGTGGTCCGACAGCCGCGCGAGCGCCTCCTGCTTGGCCTCGCCGTGCAGCACCTCGGCGTCGCCGAAGATCACGGCGCTGCGGTAGTGCATCGAGCTCTCGAACAGGGACCGGGCGAACACCAGCCCGTCGAGATGCGTGACGGTCACGCAGACGGGCTGACCGGCGGCCAGCCGGAAGGCGCCGGCCCCCGTGGAGCCGTGGAGGATCAGATGGTCGCCGTCCCGGGCGCAGGCGAAGGGCAGCACGACCGGCCTGCCTGCTCGCACGACCCCGACGTGGGCGACCAGCGCCTCGTCCAGGATCTCGTCCAACACCGCCCGATCGATGACCTGCTTCTCCGGGAGCCGGCGTATGCGCAGCTCGTCGTTCATGGGCGGAACGCTAGCCGCCCCGCCGTTCCGGGTCTCCCCCCGGTCCAGCGACGAGCCGACGCAGACGCTTCAGCGGCCCTGGCGGAGCCAGCGGCGCGAGCGACGGCTGCGCTCGAGGTCGAGCTCCACAGCGCGCAGCTGGGCACGATCCTGATCGGACCAGGCCCGCCCTGCGACGATGCCGTATGCCACCTGCAACTGCGCGTTCATGGGGTTCTCTCGCTCCTTGTCAGCGGTCTTCTGGCTGGATCTGTCGTCACGAGTCAACGACCACAACGACTATTACATAGTACGCCGACAATTAATGCCGTTCCGCATCGGAAGCGACGTGACCTCCGGCACGTCCGGACCGGTCGCTCGGCCCCGAAATGGTGTGCGCCCCCGGGCCGTCGAGGGACTCCCGACGACGGCCCGGGGGCACACGTTCAGATGAGGGTCAGGGCGTGACCACGACCCTCACGATCTTGCGTCCGGAGACCACGTGGCTCTGCGGAGCGGAGACACCCGTCGACTCGACGGAGGCCTTCTTGCCGTCGACGGACAGATCCGCGGAGATCTCGTCGTTGCGGACCCAGCCGTCGGCCACGGCCTGGATCTCGGCCAGGGTGTCGGCGCCATAGATGTCGTTGCCGGTGTTGCGGCCACCCACGACGAACAGCTGGCCCAGGCCGGACGCCTTGGCCGGAACCGCCACGCTCATGGCGGTGTTCTTGGTGGAGCCATCCGACCCCGTCAGCGCCACCCGCAGCTTGATGGTGCCGCCGGCCTTCGCCTGGATCCGGCCACCCTTGGTGACGTCGACCCACTGTCCCTTGCTCTTGTAGGAGACTCCCGTGACCTTCCAGGTGGTCTCGTCATCGGTGAACGTCGCGACCGAGTGCACAGAGTCGATCGTCAGGCCGTCGACGTGGCTGAGCTGCCACACGAAGTCGGGCGTGTCCCACACGCCCTCGAACGCGATGTCGTCGGCGGACTGGTACTGCTCCCCGACGCTGATCGTGAACGGCGCCCCGCCGGCGGCGGTTCCCGTGATCTCCCAGGTGGCCTGCTCCGAGCCGCCGATCATGGCGTCGAGGACCCGGTCCTGGTTGTAGTAGAGCTGGTTGAGCGTGGTGTCAGCGCCGTACTCGGGCACATACACGTCGGAGCTGCCGGTGCGGCTGGTGCTCCCATAGGTCGCCTCCGAGGTGACCGTGAAGGAGTCGGGAGTCGCGCCGAGCGCCCCGGTGATGCCGGTCCGGTGGTCCTCGGTGATCGTGCCGACGGGTGCGCCGAGGTTGGCGACCTTGAAGGCGGCACTGACCGGGTCCTCCTGGATGTAGACGGCGTCAGCCGGCTGCATCGCGGCACTGACCTTGCCGAGGTAGGTGGCCGGGTGGCCGAAGCCGACGACCTCGTCGCCGCACACGGACGTCACGGTGCCGATCGCCGCGGCCGCGATGTCCCCGCCGGAGACGGCATAGCCGAGGTTGCCGCCGTTGACGATGTCAGCAGCACTAGCCGCTGCCGACGTACCGACGCTGGCCGAGCGCAGATCCATCCCGGTGTACTGGTGCTTGGGCCGACCGGTGAGCCGGTCCAGCTGGCTCTGGGAGAGCGAGGCGACGCCGCCCGCCAGCGGCAGCTGGGTGAAGCCCTGGGCGGCCTGCGCCCGGGTCACGTCGGTGGTCTTGGCGATCCGAGCGGCCAACCGGTCCGGGATCTTCATCTTGGGCGGGGGCGGGGTCGGCAGGTAGTTGTCCATCTCCTCGAACGGCGTCACGCCGGCGACCGGCGAGGGACCCCAGGCGAGGCCATAGGCGACGGCGCCGATGAGACGGCCGTCCTCGGCATAGACCGGTGAACCTGACATGCCGGCCCAGATGCCGCCGACCCGGTCGATCTCGGTCGAGGTGAGGCGGACCATCACCATGTCGAGGCCGGGCGCGATGCCGTTCTTGACGACGCCGAGCACCTCACCGGTGAATCCGTCGGGCGTGGTCCCCTCCGAGACCGTAAGTCCGGTCACCGCCTGGTGCGGCACCAGGTCGGCGACCGGGAAGGGTGTGTCGCAGGTCGCCGCAGCAGCGGCGTTGACCGTCGGCGTGCCCCCCAGCACGACACCGGTCACAGCGACGGCCAGGCTGGCGGTCGCCGCAGCAAGAGGCCGGAAGCCCCTCTTCGTACGAGCAGTCATGAGTGTGTCTCTCCGATCATCACCAAAACGGTGGCTCGTCCCCCGTTGCACAGATGGACGTCCGGAACGTCCGAATGGTTGCCACCTCTCTTTACCTTTCTCCGGGAGAGCTCGCGGCGGGAAGGGTGTGCGTACTCACATCGGCCGCCTTCTGCCTGGTGGGCCGCCGCGGGGACGGGCGGCGCTGTGCCCGATCATGGGTCCATGCACAGCACCCGGCTTGCGGTGGCCGCGACCGGCGAGCAGGCTCTCCGGGCCGGGCTCGCGGTCGCCGAGGAGGGCGGCAACGCCGTCGATGCCGCCCTGGCTGCTTCGTTCGTCGCCCTGGCGACGGAGCCCGGGATGGTCAGCTTCGGGGGCGGGGCCTATGTCTCGGTGTGGCCCGCCGGCGGCGACCCCGTGGTCGTCGATGCCAATGTCGAGATGCCCGGGCGAGGGCTCGACGGCTCGCGGTTCGGGGCCGGGCTGCGCGAGGTCAGCACGCCGTACGGCGGCGGGGTGACGCTCTATGCCGGTCACGGCTCGGTGGCGACCCCCGGCATCGTGCCGGGGTTCGCGGTGGCGCACGAACGGTTCGCGCGCCTGGACTGGGGCCGGCTGCTGCGCCCGGCCGCCGAGGCTGCGCGGTCCTATCCGATGAGCCCGGCCGCGGCGCGCTACCTGTCGTTCGTCGCCGACTCGCTGTTCGGTGAGGATGCCGAAGCCCACGCCCTCGTCACCCGCGGTGACGGCTCGCTGCTCGACGGTGGCGAGGCGACCGCCAATCCGCTGTTGGCTGAGGTGCTCGACCAGCTCGCGGTGGAGGGTGCGTCACTGTTCACGACCGGCGCCGTCGGCCGGTCGCTCGTCGATGACATGGCGGCCCACGGCGGGCTGATCACCGCCGAGGACCTGGTTGCCTACGATCCGGTGGCGCGCGGCGCCCACCTGATCGATGTCGGGGCGTGGCGCGTCGCCACCAACCCGCCGCCGGCCGTCGGAGGCCCGATGCTCGCGGTGATGCTGACCGAGCTGACGCGCCGGGGACGCTGGACCTGGGACGACGCCATCGAGATCCAGCGCGCCGTCATCGCCTATCGGACCTCGGTGCACGACTTCTCCCGCGACCTCGAGGCCGACGGCGTCGACCTGCTGGCCTCGGTGGGCGAGCTCGGCCTGGGTGCGCTGCGCGGCTCGTCGTCGACGGCTCACATCTCTGCGGTCGACGACGACGGCAACGCGTGCGCGATCACGATGAGCTCCGGCTATGGCGCCGGCATGGCGATCCCGGGGACCGGGATCCTGCTCAACAACGCGCTCGGCGAGGTGGAGCTCAACCGGCTGGGGCTCCACGCCGTCGCCCCGGGCACGCGGCTCGCGTCCAACATGGCGCCGACGACCGGGCGGACGTCCGACGGCAGGGTGCTGGCCATCGGCTCGCCGGGCGCGGACCGGATCACGACCGCGCTCATGCTGGTGTTGGGCCAGGGCTGCCTCCACGACGCCGACCTCGTCGACGCGATCGCCAGCCCACGGCTGCACCTACGCATGATCGACGACGCCTTCCGCGTCGAGCACGAGGCCGACGCCGGCATCGCGCACGCCGTACGGCGCTCCGGGCTGCCGGGGCACGAGTATCCCGAGCCGCACATGTACTTCGGCGGCGTCGGCGCCGCCTACCGCGCCCTCGACGGCACCCTGCAGGCGGCCGGCGACGCCCGACGCGAGGCGTTCGTCGGGGTCAGTGACTGACGCGCACCGCCGTCCCACCAGCCACACGTCTCGGCCGGATCTGGCACTTCTCGGCCGAAACTTCGGCCGAGAAGTGCCAGTTTCACCGGCCCGCCGGTGAAACCGACGAGGCCACTCTCCGATCTACAACCCCGGCCCCTCGGAGCGGACCCGGTCGACCTCGGACATCGCCGAGCGGAGCTGGCCGAGCCACTCCTCGGTGTGCTCGCCGACCAGGCGGACGCACCAAGCGAGCGCGTCGGCGCGGGAGCGGGCGACGCCGGACTCGACGAGGGTGTCGAGCACGCGGCGCTCGGGCTGACGCAGGCGCGTCATGACCGGCACCGCGAGGTGGGTGAAGGTGGCCTGGACGTCGCCGTGTCGGACGGCCCACGCGACCTTGCGGCCATAGCGGGACTCGGCCTCGCGGGCGATCTCGATGCGGTGGTCGCGGGTGTCGGCGCGGAACCGGTCGATCCGGCCCTCGGCGGCGGCGCCTTCCGCCGCCTCACTGTCGGCGAGCGTGCCGATGACGGTGATCTCCTCGCGGTCGACCACGGTCTCGACGTCGCTGAACCAGCCGTCCGGGAGCCGTCCGGTCAGCCACGCGGTGACGTCGTCGGCCGGCGGGGGCTCGGCCTCCTGCCAGCCGCGACGTCCATATCGGGGTGCTTTCGGTGCGTTCATGAGTCCTCCTTGATTACTTGATTACATCATTACACGGGCGATCAAGGGGCCGTGGACGCGTGCGGTGCGCCGTGGTGCTGTTCCGGTGTTCAGGGCGCCCTATGCTTGCGACGTAGGTCACACTCCCGACGTCGACAGGTCCCCATGTCCGCACCCGCCGAAGTGGACCGTGCCACCACGGTCCGCTCGCTCGCCGAGCACCATCTCGCCTCCGACCGGGGGCCGCTGCTGCCGATCCTCCACGAGGTCGTCACGACGCTCGGCTATGTCGACCGCGAGGACATCCCGGTCATCGCCGACGTGCTCAACCTGTCGGTGGCCGACGTCCACGGTGTCGTGAGCTTCTACCACGACTTCCGTACGACGCCGCCGGCCGCGCACACCATCAAGCTCTGCCGCGCCGAGGCGTGCCAAGCCATGGGGGCCGACACGCTCTTCGCCCGGGCCACGACCGACGCCGCGACGGGTGCCTATGGTCCCGACGTGGCGCTGGAGGAGATCTTCTGCCTCGGCAACTGCGCGCTCAGCCCGGCCGGCATGATCGATGGGCGACTCCACGGTTGTCTCGATGGTGACCGCATCGTGGCCCTGACCGAGGAGTGGCGCTCGTGACGACCGTCTATGTGCCCGGTGATGCCGCCGCCGTCTCGGTCGGTGCCGACGGAGTGGCCGCCGCGTTCGCAGCCATCCCTGACGTCACGGTCGTTCGCAACGGCTCCCGCGGCATGCTCTGGCTGGAGCCCCTCGTCGAGGTGGTCACCGACGACGGCCGGGTCGGCTACGGCAACGTGGTACCCGAGGAGGCCGCGGCCGTCCTCGCGGGTGATCTCTCTGAGGACCGCTGTCTCGGCGTGGTCGACCAGCACCCCTGGCTGACCAGCCAGTTGCGTGTGTCGTTCGCCCGCGTCGGCATCGTCGACCCCACGTCCAGTGACGAGTACGCCGCCCACGGCGGCTGGGCCGGGCTCCGCCGCGCGCTCACCCTGGCCCCCGACGAGGTGATCGCGGAGGTCACCGAGTCCGGTCTCCGCGGGCGGGGCGGCGCCGGCTTCCCCGCGGGGATCAAGTGGATGACGGTCCGCGACACTCCTGCCGACCAGAAGTTCGTCACCTGCAACGCCGACGAGGGCGACTCCGGGACGTTCGCCGACCGGATGCTCCTCGAAGGCGACCCCTTCACCCTCATCGAGGGCATGGCGATCGCGGGCTACGCCGTCGGCGCGACCGAGGGCTATGTCTATCTGCGCTCCGAATACCCCCACGCCGTCGTGGCTCTCCAGCGCGCCATCGACGCGAGCTATGCCGCCGGCTTCCTCGGCAACGACGTCGCCGGGAGCGGCGTCCGCTTCGACCTCCACATCCGGGTGGGCGCCGGCGCCTACATCTGCGGTGAGGAGTCCTCGATGCTCGAGAGCCTCGAGGGCAAGCGCGGCGAGGTGCGGGCCAAGCCACCGATCCCGGCGATCTCGGGTCTGTTCGGCCGGCCGACGCTGGTCAACAACCTGCTGACCCTCGGCGCCGTGCCGATGATCCTCGCCGACGGAGGCGCCGCCTATGCCGCGCTCGGCGTCGGGCGCTCGCGTGGCACCCAGATCTTCCAGCTGGCCGGGAACATCGCCCGCGGCGGCATCGTCGAGCTGCCGTTCGGGGTCACGCTCGGTGAGCTCGTCGACGACTACGGCGGTGGCACCCGCAGCGGGCGGCCGGTCCGCGCCGTCCAGGTCGGCGGCCCCCTCGGGGCCTACGTCCCTCCCGAGCAGTTCACCCTGCCCATGGACTATGAGGCGTTCGCCGAGGCGGGAGCGATGCTCGGCCACGGCGGTCTCGTCGTCTTCGACGACACCGTCGACATGGCCCGGATGGCCCGGTTCGCGATGGAGTTCTGTTCCGTCGAGTCGTGCGGCAAGTGCACTCCCTGTCGCATCGGATCCACGCGCGGCGTGGAGACGATCGACCGGATCATCGCCGGCCAGGACGTCTCGGCCAACCTGGTCCTGCTCCAGGACCTGTGCGACACCATGACCCAGGGGTCGTTGTGCGCGATGGGTGGGCTGACGCCCAACCCCGTGCTGAGCGCCCTGCGGCACTGGCCCGGTGACTTCACCGCCAGCGCCTCCGCGAGCGAAGGAGCAGTGCGATGACGACGTACCTCCCCGAGACCGACCTCGGCACCCCCCGCGGCACGGGCGCAGACCTCGTGTCGGTGACCATCGACGGCCATCAGGTCGAGGTCCCGTCCGGTACGTCGGTGATGCGCGCGGCTGCCGAGGCGGGCGTCGCGATCCCCAAGCTGTGCGCGACTGACTCCCTCAAGGCGTTCGGCTCCTGCAGGATGTGTCTGGTCGAGGTCGAGGGCGGCCGCGGCACACCCGCGTCGTGCACCACCCCGTGCGCCGACGGGATGGTGGTCCACACCGACACCGACACCGTGCAGGGCCTGCGTCGCAACATCATGGAGCTCTACCTCTCCGACCACCCTGCCGACTGTGAGGGCTGCGCGCGCGGCTCGTGCGAGATCCAGTCGCTGGCCCACCAGGTCGGCAGCGCCGAGGTCCGCTACGGGCTGCCCGCCCCCGCGCGCGAGCAGGTGGTCGACCACTCCAACCCCTACTTCGACTACGACCCGGCGGCGTGCATCGTCTGCTCGCGGTGCGTGCGGGCCTGCGGTGAGATCCAGGGCACCTTCGCGCTGACCGTGGAGGGGCGCGGCATCGACTCCAGGATCACTCCCGGCGGCACCGACTTCCTCGCCTCGGAATGCGTGTCATGCGGCGCCTGCGTGCAGGCGTGCCCGACGTCGGCCCTCGAGGAGAAGTCGCTGATCCAGCTGGGCATGCCCACCAGGGTCGTCGACACCACCTGTGCCTATTGCGGCGTCGGCTGCTCCTTCCGCGCCGAGGTCCAGGGCGAGGGCGACGACACCCGGGTCGTCCGGATGGTCCCCAGCAAGGCCGGCGGCGCCAACGAGGGCCACAGCTGCGTCAAGGGTCGCTTCGCCTATGGCTATGCCTCCCACGACGACCGGCAGCTCGAGCCGATGGTGCGTGACTCCATCGACGACGACTGGAGGGTCGTCACCTGGGACGAGGCGATCGCCAAGGTCGCCGACGGCTTCCGGGCCATCCAGAACGCCCACGGCGTGGGGGCGATCGGCGGCATCTCCTCGTCGCGCTGCACCAACGAAGAGGTCTATGTCGTCCAGAAGATGGTGCGGGCCGCTTTCGGCAACAACAACGTCGACACCTGCGCCAGGGTGTGCCACTCCCCCACGGGTTTCGGCCTGAGCCAGACGTTCGGCACCTCGGCCGGCACCCAGGACTTCGCCTCGGTCGAGCAGGCCGACGTCGTGCTCCTGATCGGCGCCAACCCGACCGACGCCCACCCGGTCTTCGCCTCGCGTCTCAAGAAGCGGCTGCGCGAGGGCGCCCAGATCATCGTGGCGGACCCCCGCCAGATCGCGCTCGTGCGCAGTCCCCACATCGAGGCGGCCTTCCACCTGCCGGTGCTGCCCGGAGCCAACGTCGCGTTCGTCAACGCCATGGCCCACGTCGCGGTCACCGAAGGCCTCCACGACGTCGACTTCATCCGCGAGCGGTGCGAGAACGTCGAGGCCTACCTCGACTTCATCGCCGACCCGGCGCACTCGCCTGAGGCCACCGAGGAGGTCACGGGCATCCCGGCCGACCAGCTCCGTGCGGCCGCCCGGCTCTATGCCTCCGCGCCCAACGCGGCGATCTACTACGGGCTGGGAGTGACCGAGCACAGCCAGGGCTCGACCATGGTGATGGGCATGGCCAACCTCGCCATGATCACCGGAAACCTGGGCCGCGAGGGCGTGGGGGTCAACCCCCTGCGCGGGCAGAACAACGTCCAGGGCTCCTGCGACATGGGCTCCTTCCCCCATGAGTTCCCCGGCTACCGTCACGTCTCCCGCGACGACGTCCGCTCGATCTATGAGGACCTGTGGGGCAAGACACTCAGCGCCGAGCCGGGCCTGCGGATCCCCAACATGTTCGACTCCGCGTTGTCGGGCGACTTCCGAGGCCTCTACGTCCAGGGTGAGGACATCGCCCAGTCCGACCCCAACACCCAGCACGTCGAGGCCGCCCTGCGGGCCATGGATCTCGTCGTCGTGCAGGACCTGTTCCTCAACCAGACGGCCAGGTTCGCCCACGTCTTCCTGCCGGGCACGTCGTTCCTCGAGAAGGACGGCACCTTCACCAACGCCGAGCGCCGGATCAACCGGGTGCGGCCCGTTCTCCCGCCGCGTCAGGGCAAGGACGAGTGGCAGATCACCTGCGACATCGCCACCGCGATGGGCTACCCGATGACCTATGCCTCGCCGGCCGACATCATGGCCGAGATCGCGGCCACGACGCCGACGTTCGCGGGCGTCAGCTTCGCCCGTCTCGACGACGAGGGCTCGATGCAGTGGCCGGTCAACGACCAGGCCCCCCACGGCACGCCCACCATGCATGTGGGCGAGTTCGTGCGCGGCAAGGGCAAGCTCGTCGAGACGGTCTATGTCCCGACCACCGAGCGCTCCACGCGACGGTTCCCGCTGATCCTGACCACCGGACGGATCCTCAGCCAATACAACGTGGGTGCCCAGACCCGCCGCACCGGCAACAACGCCTGGCACCCCGAGGACGTGCTCGAGATCCATCCCTCCGACGCCGAGCTGCGCGGCATCTCCACCGGCGACCTGGTGGCCCTCTCCAGCAGGGTCGGTACGACGACGCTGCGCGCCGAGGTGTCGCTCCGGATGCCACCGGGCGTCGTCTACACGACGTTCCACCACCCCGTGACCGGGGCCAACGTCGTCACGACCGAGAACTCCGACTGGGCGACCAACTGTCCCGAGTACAAGGTCACCGCGGTGCAGGTCGAGGTGGCCAACGCGCGGGGCGAGACCGACGCCGAGGTCGCCGCGCGAGGCGACGAGCGAGAGGCGGCCGGCCGGGCATGAGCACCATCGCCCCCGAGGCACGGCTGGGCAACGACATCGCCCGGCAGTTCGCGTCTCTGCCCGAGGACGAGGCGATCGCGCGGATCGTCACCCACGTGACGATGTTCTGGACGCCGGCCATGCGCGAGCGGCTCCAGAAGCTTGCCGCGGCGGGCTCTCCCGACCTCGACCCGCTAGTCGCGGGAGCCGCGGCTCGGCTGTGAACAGGTGGCGCCGTCCTCGAAGGCGCCACGCATGCGCAGGTCGAGCGACGGGTCGGCCGGGCAGCAGCAACGGTCGGCCAGCTTGCCGCGCCGTGTCTGCACGACCACGACCACGACCAGGGTCGCCAGCGCAGCAAGGATGGCCCAGAACACGGGGTAACTGTAATCCGCGACCCTCCCAGGGTGCAGAATCCGTCCCGTGATCGAAGCATGGGGGAGGTTCGTCGGCCGACGTCCGTGGACGGTGCTGCTCGCCTCCCTCGTCATCATCGCCGCCGCGTCCGCCTATGGCTTCGGTGTGTTCGGCGCCCTGTCCAACGGCGGGTTCTTCGTCCCCGGCTCGGAGTCCTATCGCGCTGACGCGACGATGCGGGAGGCCTTCCCGGAGCGCGTGATCGACGTCGTCGCGGTCTATCAGAGCGACACCCTGACCGTCGACGACCCGGCCTTCCGCACGGCCGTGGAGGCGGTGGTGGACCGCGTCGAGGCCAAGGCACCCGGCACGGTCGTGCAGAGCTTCTATGACACGCAGGCTCCAGCACTGGTGAGCGAGGACCGGCACGCGACCCAGGTGTTGTTCTCCCTGGCCGGCGACAGCGCCGCCACCGACGACGGCGGTCGGCTCGGCACCTATCGCACGATCGAGGACGATCTGGTCGCCAGCGGCCTGACCACCCATATCGGGGGCGGGTTCGCCCTCTATGACGACGTCAACTCCCAGGTCAAGGTCGACATCACCCGAGCCGAGACGATCTCGATGCCCCTGGTGTTCATCTTGAGCTTCCTGATCTTCGGCAGCATCGCCGCGGCCGTGATGCCGACCCTGGTGGGCGGGGTCGCCGTCGTCGGCGCCTTCAGCCTGGTCCGCGCCATCACCACGGTGACCGATGTCTCGGTGTTCGCCATCAACGTCATCACCATGATGGGGATGGGGCTGGCCATCGACTATGCGCTGTTCATCGTCAGCCGGTTCCGTGAGGAGCTGGACACCCAGGGCGGTGACGTGGGCGGTGCGCTCGCTCGCACCATGGCGACGGCCGGCCGCACCGTCTTCTTCTCCGGGATCATCGTCACCGCGTCGCTGTCGTCCCTGCTGATCTTCCCGCTCGACTTCCTCAAGTCGATGGGCTACGGCGGCATGGCGGCCGTCCTCGTGGCCATGGTCGCGTCGCTGACCGTGCTTCCCGCGGTCCTGGCGTTGCTCGGCCGGCGGATCGACTGGGGTCATCTCCCCCGCCGGCGCCGGACCGGACGCCACGCGCTGGGCCACCATCGCTGGGCTCGGTTGGCCCGCAGCGTGATGAGGCGCCCGGTGGTTTATGTGCTGTTCATCTCCGCCTTCCTGTTGCTGATCGGCAGCCCGATCCTGGGGGCCCGGTTCGGCGCCGTCGACGAGCGCGCGCTGCCCAAGGATGCCCCGAGCCGCGTGGCGCTGGACCTGATCCGCGATGAGTTCGGGGGCGAGCTGTCCAGCGCCGACGTGCTCGTGCGGGGCGGCTCCCAGGCCGACATCGTCGCCTACGCCGACCGGCTCGGCGCCGTACCAGGCATCCAGGCCGTGACGGTCGTCGGCCAGACGGGCGCGGGAACCGACGCCGTGTCGCTCATCCAGGCGACCTGGGAAGGCAACGGACAGACCGAGGAGTCCCAGGACCTCGCCCGCGACCTGCGCGCCGTCGACCAGCCGCCCGACACCGCCGTCGACGTCGGCGGCGTCAGTGCCTCGACCGTCGACCTGGTGCAGGCGATCTATGGCAAGCTGCCGGCGATGGCGGCCATGGTCGGGGTCATCATGATGGTGCTGCTGTTCATCGCGTTCGGTTCGGTGGTGCTCCCGATCAAGGCCATCACGATGAACACCGTCTCCATCGCGGCGTCGTTCGGCGTGGTGACGTGGATCTTCCAGGACGGCCACCTGTCCGGGCTGCTGGGCTTCGAGTCCCCCGGCTTCCTCGACGCCACCGAACCGATCCTGATGCTGGCGATCCTGTTCGGCCTCTCGATGGACTACGAGGTCTTCCTGCTGTCGCGGATCCGGGAGGATTACGACGTCACCGGCGACAACACCGCCGCGGTCGCTGCGGGCCTGCAGCACACGGGCCGGATCATCACCAGCGCGGCCCTGTTGCTCGCCGTCGTCATCGGGGGCTTCGCGACCTCCGAGATCGTGATGATCAAGATGGTGGGCGTCGGGATGCTGGTCGCCGTCCTGTTGGACGCCACCGTCGTCCGGGCGCTGCTCGTGCCCGCCACCATGCGCCTGCTCGGGCGACTCAACTGGTGGGCCCCCGGTCCGATGCGGCGCTGGTGGGAGCGCCACGGCCATGGCCGCGCGGCCCTGGAGTCTGCCGATCTCGACGCCGTCGCCGACACCGGCTCCGACTACCAGGTCACCTCGGCCGCAGGACACACCTCGACCTGAAGGCCCGGATGACGCAGTGTCGACCAGGTACGGTTGACCGTCGCGCTCACCACCCCGCCCGCGACCACGCCCGCAGCTGTCACCAGGTCACCGTCCGCGTGGCCATCACTGACCAAGGTGACGTCGAAACCTTCGGTGAGTGCCGCCTTGCCGGCCATGTCGACGCAGAACGCGCTCTGCGTGCCCACCAAGACCAGCCGCGTCACGCCGTCCGAGCGGAGGGCGTCGGCGAGACCCGTCGAGGCGAACGCGCTCCGGTGGCGCTTCTCCACGCGCCGCTCGTCTGGCCGAGGGGCCAGTGCAGGAACGATCTGCCACTCCAGGCTCCCCCTCGTCAGCTCCTCGTCGTCGTGTTGGACCCACACCACGGCAGCGTGGTGCTCCCGCGCCGACCTGACGAGCCCGGCCACGGTCGCGACCACGGCATCGGCGTCGCTCACCTGGGCGACCACACCGTTCTGGACGTCGACCACGAGCAGGGCAGAGCGCATGACCACGACCCTACGACGTGTTCGCGAGGCCTGAGCGGAACCTGGGCGGGACGATGGGGGCATGGAGGAGCACCGACTGCACACGGAGAAGGTGGCCGCAGAGCAGCGCCTCGCCGACCTGCGCCGTGACTTCGCTGCTGTGGTCGCGGCGTCGCAGGACACCAACGCCGACGACGAGCACGACCCGGAGGGCGCCACGATCGCCTTCGAGCGATCGCAGGTGGCAGCCCTGATCAGCCAGGCCGAGGACCACCTGGATGAGATCGACGGCGCCCTCGAGCGCCTCGCCGCAGGCCGTTTCGGGATCTGTGAGGGCTGCGGTCAGCCGATCCCAGCCCCTCGGCTGGAGGCGAGGCCGACCGCCCGACGCTGCGTCGGTTGCGCCTGATCGAGCCACAGCAGCGGAGCGCCTGTGCCAGGATCTCGCCCGTGAGGCGATCGGGCTGGGTCGGCATGGTGCTGACGGCCGCACTCGTGGTCGCCTCGCTGGACGGCGGCGTGGTCGACCGAGCTGAGGGTGCGCGAGCGTCGGCGGCCCACGCTGCGGGGCCAGACTCCTTCACCGTCACACCTGCCATGACGATGAACGACCCCACCCACCACAGGGGAGCGGTGGCACGCCAGCTGCGGCGCTACATCGAGCACACCCCACCCGGGGCCACCATCTCGATCATGTCGTTCTATCTCTCGTCCTCGATCACCTGGCCCGCGCTCAAGGCGGCGTATGAGCGGGGCGTCGACATCCGCGCCGTGCTCTATGGCGGACCCGACGGCAGGCCGCTCGCCGGCGTGTCGCGCGAGGGCGTCCAGCTCGCGGAGCTGATCGCCGCTGGGCGCTCCCAGGGGCGTCGCGGGTCCTGGGTCGTGTGGACCGCTCGGACCGCCCGCGGCAAGGACGCCCCGAACACGGTGATGCACGCGAAGTTCTGGCAGTTCTCGCGGGTAGGTCGCACCCGCAAGGTCTCGATGATCGGCTCCTACAACAACGGCGATCCGCCGGATGCCCGCGCGTTCTCGGCGATGGTGACGCTGACCGACCCCGACCTCTACGCCGACCTGCAGTCGGTCTTCCGGGAGGCCGCTCAGGACCGCAGGGCAGGCCGAAACCCCCAAGTGCGGTTCAGCGGGGCCGGGTGGGACGCCTACGCCTTCCCCTCGACCCCGATCACCCGCGACAACGACCCCGTGATGGAGCGGTTGCTCGCCATTCCCGGTGACCCGGATACGGCGATGGCGATCTCGATGTACTCGATGCAGGGTCGCCGTGGAGCGTGGCTGGCCAAGCGGCTCGCGACGATGGTGCGTCACGGTGCTCGGCTGACCTTCGTCGTCGGTCCCGACGTGGATGCCTCCGTCGTCCGCACGCTCAGGTCGGCCGGCGCCACGATGGAGGACGGCTGCTGGCGCACCGGCGACAAGCGGCACCCCTATGCCTACACCCACGACAAGGAGATGACCGCCACCTGGGTCGAGGACGGCCAGCGTCGCTACGCCGCGTGGATCGGGTCCGATGACTGGGGCAACGGCTCCGGTGGGTCACAGTCCGACCAGGTCACCATCGGGCTCTACTCCGCGTGGGCCTTCCACCGGCTGACCAGGCTGCTGGCGCCCCAGATCGCCCATGAGCCGGACAACCTGGCACCCTGCCGGCCGCTGTGACGCTCCTGGCCCGACCGGGGTCTAGTTGGTGAGGACGCCGTCCAGGTCGATCCGCCCATGTCCGGGGGTCGCGAGGTTGACGATCGTGACCGTGTCGGTGACCTTGATCGCCCGCTGCCACACGACCGTCCGCGGCTGATCGCCGGGGGCGAACGTGTCGGCCGTCGCGACCCGGGTGCCGTTGACCAGGACCTGGAACCGTCCTCGAGCGGGGCCACGGTGCATCACCAGACCCACGTGCAGGTCGCTCGAGCGACCACCGGTGAACGTGATCGTCGCCGTCGCCCCCTTCTTGGCGGTCTTGGTGACGCTCCCGTCCGACCAGCAGCCGCACGTGGCGGTCGCCCAGCCGGCGGAGTAGCGGATGTCGGCCTGCGCGGCATAGTGGGAGTCGTCGGCGGCGTTGTTGTTCTGGGTGAGGGAGAACAGCCCGCCAGCCACGTTGTGGGTCACGGACTGACCGGCGGCGTCAGTGGCCGTCACGTCCCAGTCGCTGGGCATCCACGAGCCGCCGCCACATTCCTGGTTGGCGTCGGTGGTCGTGCGCACCAGCGTCGTCGCGGGCGACGGCTCGCCCTCGGCGCCCGGGCCCCAGCCCTTGGTGTTCTCCACCCAGCTGTAGGAGACCGGCCCCGAGTCGTCAGACCCCGACCAGGTCAGGCTCTGCGGCACGGAGACCCAGACCTCACCTTGGCCCGCCTGCCAGGCGTCATCGCAGGGCACCGGGGTGTCGACGGACACCTGGCTGCCGACGACGAACGACGACTTGGCCGGTGTGGTCAGGGCGGGCGGCGCGTCGACGGCTGCCTGGGCCGGTGCAACCCCCATCACACCGGCGACCAGCAGCGCTCCTGCCGACGCGACCAGCCCGCGCCTGACCTTCACCATCACGACCTCTCCCCCAAGGTCTGCCGGCCGCCCCCACTGCGACCGCGCAGGGGCTATCTACCCAGCGGAGTGGCGGGTCGAAACCTCCGCGACGCGGGAAGGGCCAGTGTTCTAGACCAGTAGCGTTGTCCGGCCCTCGGTCAGCGACCCGGGTTGAGGCGCGCGACCTCGGCATTGAGCACGGTGGCGAAGGAGGTCCAGGCGGCGTACGGCGCGAGCGCGACTCCGTGAGAGCGCTTCACCCTGCCGGCCCGCCGGGCGAGGTCGGTCGAGCTGGCCGCCAGTGCGACCGCGACGGGGACTGCGGTGCGCAGTCGCTTGGCACCGAAGAAGACCACGCTCCAGCTGGCGTTCAGCACGAGGTTGAGGGCGAGTGCACGACGATAGGCCGCGGCCTCGGCGTCCCTGCCCGACTCGTCGAGCTCGCCCAGCACGGCCCCCGATGTCGCGGCGATGTCGGCATAGAGCGGCGTCCACACGAGCGGGAACGCCCAGCCGGGCGGCTGCCAGCTCGGCTTGCGGAGGCCGACGTACCACCTGCTCGTCGGGTCGGTGGCCAGCGAACCCGCCGCAGCGGCCGCGGTGACGCCCAGCGCCGCCCCCACGGTGTTGCGGACCCGCGGTCCGCCGAGCCGCCTCACCGGGCCTGCTCGGGCCGGAGGCGCACGACCATCTTGCCGGTGTTCTCGCCACGCAGGACGCCGAGGAAGGCGTCAACGGCGTTCTCGATCCCGTCGACGCTCGTCTCACGGAGGGTCAGCGTGCCATCGGCGAGCCAACCGGCGGCCTTCGCGGCGTACTCACGAGCGAGGTCGTAGTGGTCGCCCACGAGGAAGCCCTCGATCCGGCCGCGCGTTTGGATCAGGCGCGCCAGGTTGCGTGGACCGGGCGTCGGCTCGGTGTCGTTGTAGACCGAGATCATGCCGTAGACCGCGACGCGGCCGTGGAGCCGCAGCGACCCGATCGCGGCCTCGAGGTGATCACCACCCACGTTGTCGAAGTAGACGTCGATCCCGTCAGGTGCCGCCTCACGCAGCTGAGCGGAGACCGGCCCGTCCTTGTAGTTGAACGCCGCGTCGAAGCCCAGGTCCTCGACGAGGTGCCGGACCTTCTCGGCCGACCCGGCACTACTGATCACGCGCGACGCGCCGAGGGTCTTGGCGACCTGGCCGACCGCGTGCCCCCGACCGCCCCGGCGGCCTCGGACACGAACACGACGTCGCCCTCCTTGAGTGCCGCGACGCGGGCGAGTTCGGCGCGCCGCCGTCAGCCCGGTCATGCCGAGGACGCCGAGGTAGGCTGACGCCGGTGCTGCCTGCACATCCACCACGCGGGCACCCGAGGCGTCGAGGACGGCGACCTCGCGCCACCCCAGACCGTGGAGGACGTGGTCGCCGACGGAGAAGGTCGGCGCGCGACTCCTCCACGACGCCGACCGCACCTCCTGCATGGCCTCGCCGAGCGCGAAGGGCGCCGCATAGGACTTCGCGGCGCCCATGCGGCCGCGCATGGGGGTCGACCGACATGACGACGTTGCGAACCTGATCTGGCCCTCGTCGAGCCTCGGGGATGTCGCTCGCGACGGAGCTCTCGAAGGCCCGGCTCGGCCACCCGACTGGTCGGGACAGCGAGGCGGACCGCGTGCATGGTCGATGGGGATCGGGCTGGAGGACTTGTCACGGGTGATGCCTCTCGTCGTCGGTGGTCCTGTGGTGCCAACCCGCAGTCGGACGGGACTCTTCCCGTTGCGGCGCCGATGAGAGGCTGCCGTCTGCCAGGGGCCCCCACCGGCGCCCGCCCGTGGCTGTCAGGACCCGGCATAGGTGCTCGCCCGGTGCGGGTGTCCGGGTCCTCGGCGACCGCCAGCCACGCAGCGACGGCGACGCCGCCGTTCATGGCGACCCGCGGATCGAGCACCCCCTCCTTCCATGGACTCAGCACCGGCGCCGACCAGGTCCCGTCACCGCTCATGACGGCCGCATCGGGCCCGCGCGGGTCCGGGTCCCCGAACCAGCCGCCTCGGCTCCAGACCGCCACCAGCAAGCCCCGGGACGGGTCCAGCGCGCAATCGGGCATCAGGCCACGGGACGTCTTGATCGTCACCGGAGTCGACCACCGGCCGCCGGCCGGCGTCGTACGGCGAGCAGCCGACCGTTGTCGCGCATCCAGGAGAACCACGGTGTCGCCGCGGGCGTTGCGAACACCTCCCGGGCGGCGAGTAGGCCAGGTCGATGCCGTCGGCGTGGCGTCCCACCACGACCCGCCCGAAGCCGTGGCCGCGCCGGGCCCGCGCCACTCGCACTCGCCAGGAGCCGTCACCGGCGCGGTCGCGCCAGGTGACGACCGTCGTCCCTCGTCGTCCACGTTGGCCGTGCTGGCACCGAGGGGCAGCACCGGGCTCCGCAGCCTCGCGAACACGCGGGTCGACCCCCAGCCAGCCGACCACGGGCACCGCGCCGCGAGCACCTCGGACTGCCCCGACTCCCACGTGGTCCAGGTGATCGCCACGGGACCACGATCACCCAGGGCGAGGTCGTAGCGCTCGGCGTCGAACCGCGACGGCCGGGACCAGGCACCGCCTGCAGGGCGGCGGACCAACAGCAGCGGACTCGACCTCGGACTCGAGCCAGACCGAGAACGGCATCGCCGCGGGCGTTGACCTCGAGGTCGAGCTGCCAGAAGCGATCGCGGGAGCGCGTGGCGACGATCTCCGGCACTCCAGCTCCCGTCCGGGAGCTGACGGTGCGGTGACCAGGCGTGCCTTGGTGGGGGCATCGGCCCAGGCCACTACGAGCCGTCCGGTGCCGTCATAGGCTGCCGCGACGGCAAGTTGGCGGTGCCGTCGCCCAGAGCGGTACCGGAGCCTCCCAGGCCCTGCCGCCCGCGGGGCGCTGAACGAGCACCACGTCGCCGCCCTCGACGCAGGGCCATCGTCATCGCGCCGTCGGCGGCGACCGCGAGGTCGAACCCCGGATACGTGCTCGGGCTGCCGCCGATGGTGAGCGGCTCCCACCCAGCACGTCGGCGCGGGCCGCCGATGCCGGGCCGGGCGCACCACTGGCCGCCGCTGCTCGCAGCCCAACGCGCCGAGGCGCCGGCGCAGACGAGGCACCCGGTGAGGATCGATCGAGCCGATGTGCCGCGAACATGACGCCCCGTCCGGCTGCGGCGACCAGGCCACACCGACGCTGTCGCCGGAGCCCGCCCCTCGAGTCTGCGCCGACCCTCACGGCGCGGCTATGGCGCGGGTCAATGCCGATCGCTCACGCCGCCCACGGCGGGGTCCCGATGGGGCCGCCGTCCGCCATGGTCGCGGCGAAGCCCGCGCTCACCGCGACGTGAACCTTGGCGGCTCCTTGGCCGGCGTTGCTGGTTTTGATGGCCCGCCAGCGGGCACGACGATCGCATCGCCCGCCACGGCCACCTCACCCTCCGGTGCAAGCCGGAACGCCCGCGCCTTCGAGCACGAGGAACACCTCGTCGCGGTCAAGGAGTGAGCCTCGGCCGATTCCAGGCCGGGTGCGACGGTCAACAGCCAGGGGCACAGATTCGGGGCGAGCCTCGGCTGGGCGCCGCCAGGGCGAGAAGCCTACGCCAGGAGCTCGAAGACTGGAGCGTCGCACTTGGATGACACGTATTGCGACTCCTCGATAGACGTCGTGATTTTAGTCAAGTGAACTTGTTCATCATGGGAGTCATGTCCACCGTCGCGCAACCGTGATTCCGACCTCGGCATCCTTGTCCTGCTGGGCTATCAGGGATTCGTCAGGAACCTCCACGACCACATGCGCAGCCAGGGCTTCGACGACCTGGGCAGCCTGTGGACGGTGTGGTCTTCCGATCCTTGGCGGCGCCCGCGCACCGTGAGCGAGCTCGCCCACTGCTGACCATCACCAAGCAGGAATGGCCCAGATCATCCAGGACCTGGAGGCACGCGGCCATGTCAGGCGTACGCCGGACCCCGCGGACCGCCGGGCCAAGCAGGTCGAGCTGAGCGACCGCGGGCGCGCCGCGATCGCCGCGGCCGTCGAGTTCATCACAGGCACCGAGGGAGCACTGGCGCGCCACCACGGGAGAGACGCCATCCGGAGGCTTCCGCGCCGTGCTCGAGGCGATGGTCTCCTATGCACCCGACGGGCTCGACCGGGGCTTCGCGCGCTCTACCTGTGACCGGTGACCCCGCCGCCGTGCCTTCCACGCGATCGGCAGGCCACCCGGGTGCCCGACTCCGCGACGTAGGCTCACGGCATGGCCAGCCGACCGGCGACGGTGGACGACGTCCACGCGGCGGCGCTCGCCCATGCCCCACACGACGATCTATCCCGGGACCCAGGGCCGTCCGGTCTATCAGGTGGGCGGGAAATCGTTCCGTGTTCTTCCGCAACCCACGGCCGGACGCCGTCGACCCCGTCAGCGGTGAGCGCTACGACGACGTCATCGTCGTATGGGTCCCCGACGACGGCGACAAGCAGGCGCTGGTCGAGGATCCCGCCACGCCATTCTTCACGACGCCGCATTTCGACGGCCACCCGTCGGTGCTGGTCCGTGCGAGCAGGCTCGGCGAGCCGGGAGCCGACGAGGTGCGCGAGGTCGTGCAGGACGCGTGGCTGTCTGAAGCCTCGGCACGACGCCGGGACGCTTGGCTGCGTGATCACCCCACCGGAGGGCGCCAGGCTGACCCGTCACCAGCCCTGGCTGCCCAGCCCGGGGGCCTCGTGCTGCTCGCCGCCGGCGTGCGCCGGCCGCACTGCTCATCCCAGGAGGGTCGTTCATAGCCCGACGGGTCGGGTGGCGGTGCCGCCGCCGACTGCACCGAGCCGCTCATGTCGCGGAGCAGCGCGACCTGCTGCCCGATCAGCGCGCCGTCGAGCGGCACCGCGATCCGCTCACCTCGCCGGAGAGGAGCCGAGCAGATCCATGTCGCGCTGGGTCCGCTCGACCTGGGCGTTGACGGTGTCGGCCACCTGGTGGGTGTTGGGGTCGGAGTGGTCGGCTCGATCCAGCCAGGAGCGGATCATCATCTGGGGCATGTCGAGGAGGTCGCGCAACGACGCGATCCGCTGGGCAGCGGCCGCCGCGGGCTCGGCGTTGTGCGCCGCCATCTGTTGGGTCTCGGCCATGCCCTCGTCGAGCGCCCTGCACAGCGCCTCGATCGCCGGGCCGGCATCGCCGGCTCCGGAGACGTTGTCGATGACCTCGACCAGGAACTGACCGACCGTGTCGTTGTGGAGGACCGCGAGGGCGATCTGAACCGGGTCTGGGCGCAGGCGGCGTGCAGGCTCGTTGAGGCTCGTCGATCAGGCTCGCTGAGCACAGGCGCGATCTCGGGGGCCATGTCGGCCCAGACGCGCAGATAGACCATCACCGAGGCGAAGGCGCCACTGCTGTCGGCCTCCCGGATCCGGTCGGCGGTCTGCTCGTTGCTCGCGACGGTCTCGCGCAGCAGCACCGGGGCGGCCGCGAGGAAGTGGTCGGCCACGTTCTGCAGGTTGGCCAGGCGCGCGGTCCACTGGCGCAGGCTCGGCGTCGATGCGATGGGAGGCGGTGAGCATCTCCGCGAGCGTCCCGATCGCCTGGGGGCGTTGCGGGATGCCGGCGGACTGCTCCATCCTCGCTTGCACCTCGGCCGGGGCGGTCGGAATGAACTCGTCGTACGACGGGAAGCCGGCCTCGGCGAGCGGGGCGGCCGAGCCGCTCGGCCTGCCTCGCTCCCGCTGCCTCGCGGGCCGAGACTCCCTCGGCACGGGCTGTTTGGGCTCCTCGGGCCGGACGGCCGCATAGAGCGAGAACGCCGCGTCGTGGGGGGGGGGGGGGGGGGGGGGGGGGGGGGGGGGGGGGGGGGGGGGGGGGGGGCGTCGACGAAGGAGGACGCGACCGCACCGACAGATAGCCGTCACCGAGCGGCGTGATCGTGGCGAAGACGCCATAGGTGCTGCCATCGGCGGCGAGGTTGTCGACGTAGGCGCAGAACGGCTGGCCGGCCTCGCAGGTGTCCCAGAGCAGAGCACCTTGAAGGCACCACCGGGCATCACCGGGTGCGGATGATGTTGTGAGGAGCGCCGACGAGGGTTTGCTCCCAGGGGAAGCGGAAGCATCCGGACGAACACGGAGTTCGCCTGCTCGATGATGCCCTTGGCGTCGGTGGTGGAGAAGAAGAGGTCGTCGGCGCCGACCTCGTGACGCGCGCCCGAAGGTGTCGAGTCTCCTCGTGCATGTGGTGAGCCCCTTGTCGTTGACCCGCGGATTGAGGATAGGACTCCGAGCCGCCCTGCGAACGAGGAAACGACGCAGGCTACCGCGCGGCCGACATGTGACCTACGACATTAGGCTTGCCTGATGACGTCCACCCGCAGCCTGCGCCAGGACGAGGCCCGCCAGCGTGCGGGCCTCCTCGATACCTCCTATGACGTGACCCTTGACCTCGACCAGGGCGACAAGGACTTCTGGTCGCGCACGATCATCCGGTTCACCTCCGCCGGCGGCACCACGTTCGTGGACGTCAAGCCGCGCATCCTCGACGCCGCGACCCTCGACGGTCGGGCGCTCGACCTCGACGCGCTGCGGGAGGCCGGCTGCCGCTCGACACCTCCGCCGGCGAGCACAGTGGTCGTCGAGGCCACCATGGCCTACCGCAACGACGGCGAGGGCCTGCACCGCTCCGTCGACCCGGCCGACGGGCGCTCCCTGTCTATGGCATGTCCTTCATGGACGCCGCCCCGTCGGTCTATGCCTGTTTCGACCAGCCCGACCTCAAGGCGCCCTTCACGTTCCACGTGCGGGCGCCCCAGGACTGGACGGTCTTCGGCAACACGCGCGGCACCCAGGTCGAGCCCGGCGAGTGGGAGTTCGAGACCAGCCAGCCGCTGTCGACCTACTTCACCACCCTCGTCGCCGGCCTACGCCCTCGTCACCGACGAGCACGACGGGATCCGACTCGGCGTCTCGGCACGCGCCAGCATCGCCCGCCAACTCGAGGCCGACGCCGACGACATCCTCACGGTCACCAAGCAGAGCACCGACGAGGCTCCACCGCCTGTTCGGGATCCGCTACCAGTTCGGCGACTACCACCAGGCATTCGTGCCGGAGTTCAACGCCGGCGCGATGGAGAAGCCCCGGGTGCATCACCTTCCGCGATACCCTCATCTTCACCAGCCGGGTGACCCGGTCGGGCAACCGCGCCACCACCATCGCCCATGAGATGGCCCACCAAGTGGTTCGGCAACCTCACCACCCCGGTGTGGTGGGACGACCTGTGGCTCAACGAGTCGTTCGCCGAGTACCTCGGGGTCGGGTCACCGCCGACGCGACCCAGTACGCCGACGCGTGGAGGACCACGGCTATGCCCGCCGGCAGTGGGGGCTGGTCGCCGGCCGGGCGCAAGCACCCATCCGGTGGCCGGCAACGGGGCCGAAGAGGATGCGTCGACGGCGCTCCGAGAGCTTCGACGGCATCTCCTATATGAAGGGCTCGGCCATCCTGCGCCAGGCTCGCCACCCGACTGGGCGACGAGGCGTTCCTCGGGGCACCGTCGACCACTTCGGCAACCACTTCTTCGGCAACGCCACCATGGCCGACCTGGTCGCGTCGTGGGAGCGCGCGAGCGGCAGCGACCTGACCGACTTCACCGAGGGGTGGCTGATGGCCGCGGGCGTCGACCTGCTCTCCTATGACCGCCCGGCCGGCGTGCTGCGTCGTACGCCGCCGGTCGACCATCCGAGCACCGCAGCCACGCCTTCCGGATCGTCGTCGGTGACCGCGACGGCTGGGTCACCCAGCGTCGAGATCGAGGACGCGCTGATCCGTGGCGGCGCCGGACGGCCGCCGTCCTGGTCGACCCCTACGCCGACACCTGGGCGGTGACCCATGTCGACGAGTCGTCGGCCCGCATGCTGACCTCCCTCATGCCGACGCTCGGACGCCGCCCTGCGCGCCGGCGTCTGGACCGCGCGATGAGCAGGCTTCCATGACGCGGCGCTCTCCCCGGTCCCTCGTCGACGTGATGGTGGCCGCCCTGCCCACCGGGGCGACGACGCGGCGGTGACGCTCGTCCACCGTTCTGTCGACCGGCTCGCGTCCGTGGCCGGACCGGCGATCCTCGACCGGCTCCACCTCGCGGCCCGCGCCCGCGCGGCCACGGCGGCGGCCGGCTCGAGGCTCCGAACAGCACGTTCCGGGTGGCCGTGGTGACCGGGCGCGACGGTGTGCTCCGCAGGTAGCTCACCGGCGCCGAGCGCCGACGGTGTCGAGATCGACCTCGACCTGCGTTGGCAGCTGGTCCTCCGGGCGGCTGGCCGAGGCTGGGCGCGACCGACCGCGACGAGTACGCGGGCCCATCTTGAGCGCGAACGGACCGCCGAGTCGCACGTCGCCCATGTCCGGGCGGTCCTGCTCACTGCCCGACGCCGACGCGAAGGCGTGGGCCTGGCGGCTTCACCGGCGAACCGACGCCCCCAACTACGACCTCGAGGCGGCCGCCCTCGGCCTGTAGCGGCCAGGGCGGAGGAGAACCACCGCGGACTACGCCGCGCTACTTCGCCGAGGTCGCCGGCACCGCCGCCGGCTACGCCAGGGCTGGGTGCTCGCCGAGTCCGCCGGCGACTTCTTCCCGATCACCGCGGTCAGCGAGGCAACGCTCGAGCGGACCTTGCTGTGGACGAGTCCGGTCGACCCGGGCATCCGCCGGATGGTCGTCGACCAGGCCGACCGCCGTGGCGTCGGCTCCGTCAGGAGACGTTCCGGGTCGCTCGCATGACGCTCGACCCCCTGACGGACTCCGCGGCCGACCCCGGGTTGAAGGCCCGGCGGCCGGGCCACGCGCACGCGCGTCACGAGAACTCACCGAGGACGCCGAGGCGCCGCGGGAGGACCGCATCGCAACCGAGGAGCCCCTGGAGCGCGGCTGGCTTGGCCAGGCGGGGCTGCGCGGCGGATCTGGGTGACCATGCGCACGCCCAGCAACGACTTCGAGGCTCGCCGCGGGTTATGCCGTCGCCGAGGGCCTCGTGCCGGAGGCAGGCTTGCGCACGGTGGCCTATTGCACCGACGCCGATCTCACCCCAGACCAGGAGTTCAACGTGGTCACGGTGACCCTCGCCGCTCCCCCGGCTCGCGGCCGACCTCGCCACGGCTCCTATGGCGCCGGCTCGGCGTGCAGCGTGTGCGGCAAGGGCTCCATCGCCGAGGTCCTCGAGGTCCCGCGCGCCTCGCGCTGGGCTGACGCGGTGCCCACGCCTTGACGTCGTACGCCGCCTGCCGGCGCTGCTGCGCGAGCAGCAGACCACCTTCGCGGACGGGCGAGGTCCACGCGGCCGGGCTGGTCACCGCTGACGGTGCGATCGCCGATCCCGCGAGGACGTGGGGCGCCACAACGCCGTCGACAAGGTCATCGGCTCCCGGTTGCTCGCCGGGGAGTCCCCGCGACCGCGTGCCTCGGCCAGGTGGCGGCCGGGCCGGTTTCGGTACCGTCCAGAAGGCCGTCGCCACCGGGATGGGGTCCCTCGTCGCCGTTGGCGCACCCACGAGCACTCGGTCCAGGCTCGCCCGCGAGGCCGGTCTCGTCCTCGCGGCTTCACCGGGGCGGACCGCTGCGTCCGTTACGCCTGACGCCCGTGCTGACTGCTCACCCTCACGAAGCCGGCGGAGGGCCTCATCACTCTCACGCTGGCGGACCTCAGCCTTGACCCGCTCCTGCTCGACGGCGATCGCGGCCGAGACGGCACCTTGTCGGGTCTGGTCGTCCCACTTCACGGGAAGGACATGGGAGAGCAGGCCGAGCACGCCGAGGCGAGGGCCAGCACCGTGCCACAGGCATAGCCCGCGATGCCGACCGAGGGTGTGAACCCAGTCGACCTGGGGCACCCGGACCGCGGCGAGCACCGGCCCACGAAGGCGATGGCGAGGCCAGCGACCGGGAGATGCCGGGAAGTGCGTGGTGCGGTTGACCTTCGCAGCCTCGTCCGCGACGCCTCCAGGATGCGCACGACCTGGGTCGCCACGTCGTGCCGGGCACCGCGCTGGGCGTCCGGCGGCGCCGAGGACCAGTGCCGGCGGTTGCTTCGGTACCACGTCGGCGGTCATCGGATCACTCCTCGAGCAGTCGGGTTGTCGTGTCGCGGCCAGGGTCCCGGACCGCCCGTACTACCGGCGACGTTGCGCTCTCCTGGACGGCCCTCATGAGGCGCAACCGCGCCCGGGCGTCGTGAATCGCCCAGTCCGGGCCGTGGTCCTGTCGCCTCACCTCCTGGAGGTCCCACATGGCCGCCAGGACCGATTCCGGGCCGTCCGTCCGCGGTCGACACTGCCTCGGCGGGGGCTCGCGCTTGACGCGGTCGGGATCGGCATCGTCCACGAAGTCGCCTCGCCCAGGCCAGCAACCTGAGGTACGCCGTACGCAAGAACCGGCCTGCCGAGCGACCGCATCCGGCACGCTCCGCCGCGACCTGGGCCGCCAGCGCCCGCGCCGTCGTCGCCCTGGCCTCCGCTGCTCGCGCAGCCGCCAGCGAATAGGTGACCACGCCGCCCAGGACCGCGCCGAGGGCCGCGCTGACCGCGCTCCCGACCACTCCCCACTCGCCGTCGGACAGCGCTGCCGATGTCAGCCAACCCGAGTCCATGCGTCTCACCCCGTCCGACCATCACCCTGGCGAGCCGTCCCCGTCAACGCTGTCGGCCACGCCGTGCGCGACCTGACCTGCCACCGACGTCCAGCGGAATACCGGTTGCCGGGCGCCTCAGGTCGCGGATGCTGCCTCCGTGGACGACCTGCAGACGGTGGCCGCGACCGAGGCGGCGTGGGGCGATGACCTGCGCGCCGAGGTCGACCGCGTCTTCGTCCGCACGGGCGCCGACACCCCGGGTGGCCCGACCACGATCACCAGCCCGCTCGACGAGGAGTACTCGCGGGTCACCGATGTCGGCAAGTACCACGCATCCTCGACGCACGCGTCGACGCCTGGGTCGAGGTGCTGGCAGAACGCGGCATCGCCACCGCCACCGACGTGCCTGCCGAGCCGTGGGTCGGCAGGTGCCGACCGGCCTGGACCACCTCCGCGTACGCCGCCTGACGCCATCGGCGCCAGGGTGCTTTCCTTCCTCTCGCGACCACCCTGGTCGGCGGCGCTGCTCGGCCTCGATGTCGGGATGACGGACGGCGACCAGGATCCCGTGCTCCTGGCCATGGTGCCCGACTGCGGTTGTGACGCCTGCGACAGCGGATCAGCCGACCTGCTCGTCGAGGCTCGACGAGTGGATCCTCACCGTGGCACGCGGCGGCGTCGTCCACGCCCGTCGTAGCAGCGACACGGCCACGCGCACCTGGGCTGGCTGGGCGCTCGGCAACGACGCGGACGATGTCGTGGCTCGACGACGCCGCCCCCGCCGACAGCCGGGTCGTGCGGTGGCGTGGCACAGCGTGGGGCGAGCCGATCGGCTAGGCCGGCGCCGTCAGCCCTCGTGGGATGAGCCGGTGCTCATAGGCCTGCCGTTCGAGCCCCTCGCGAAACTCGGGGTGGGCGATCGAGATCAGGGCCAGGGCACGGCTCGGCCACCGACTTCCCCTTGAGGTTGACCATGCCGAACTCGGTGACGACGTACATGACGTCGCTGCGCGTCGATGGTCACGACGTTGCCGGCGATGAAACCGGACGATCCGGCGGCTGCCGTGCGCCACCGTTCTTCTCGAACGTCGAGGCAAGGCAGATGAACGACCGCCCACCCCGGCGACACGCGGGCGCCCCCGGACGAACTGCGGCTGCCCGCCGGAGCCGCTGGTGCCGTGCCGGCCGTCGGACTCCGAGGCCGCCTACCTGGTCGACCTGGGTGGTGTTGTTGATCGAGACCACCTGGTCGTTGCGCATGATCAGGTGTGGCAGGTTGGTCTGGTCGACGGGGATGCAGGACAGGTTTCCGGGGTTGTGGTCGATCCAGTCATAGAGGCGTTGGGTTCCCAGGGCGAAGGTGTAGGCGACCTTGCCAGGTGCCAGGTCTTGGGCACCGGTGACCAGACCCGCCTCGTGCAACGCCGCTCAGGCCCGTCGGTCAGCATCTCGGTGTGGATGCCGAGGTCCTGCGCACCGGAGTCCTTGAGCGGCGAGCACACGGCGTTGGGCATGGCGCCGATCCCGATCTGGAGGCGATCGCCGTCCTCGATCTGCGACGCCACGAAACCGGCCACCGCCTCGTCCGGTGAAGTCCACCGGCGGACTCAACGCGGAACTCCGGCGCCGCCTGCTCGTCGCCGGCGATGACGAAGTCCACCTCGCTGACGTGGACGCCGTTCTCGACACCGTGCGCGACCGGGAGCCGCCGGCTCTCCTCGACGATGACGACCTTGGCGCGCTCGATGATGGCGCGGTGCCAAGTTGGCAGCGCTGAAGTTGAAGAGCCCCGCCGTCGTCCATCGGGCACGTCTTGAGGACGACGACATCCACCACTTCAGCTCGATGAACCGGCGGTAGTAGTCAAGGGATCTCGCCGAGGTTGACCGGCAGATGGTTACATCGCCCGGCGTCGTGCTGGTGCCGGTCATAGCCGGAGAATGCAGGCTGAACCACACGACGTGCTCGCCGGCCGGGTCCGCCTCCAACACCGCCCGCGGTCTCATCGTCAGGCAGGACCGGATCTTGATGCCATGGAGGTCGCCCACGCGCGCCGCCAGCGCGGCATCGAAGGTGTCGAGCTGTCCAGCCCGGCACCGTAGTCCAGCCACATCCCCGACCGGATCAGGCCCGCGGCCTCCTCGGCCGAGATCCGACGTGCTGTCTTGGTTCCGGTCTGCTGGGACATCTCGCGCTCCTCGGAGCCGGCCCGACGGCCGGACGACTCCGCGCTGCCAGCCCTCGCGACGAGGTGCTGCGCTTTTCAACCTAACGTCGATCGCGCCGCCGCAGGAAGCGTGAGGATGCGGCACCCCGTCGGGAGTGTCAGCAGGCGAGCCGCGGTGTCGGACGGCCACAATGACGAGGTCGCCGCCCCGACCGGGTGCGGCGGCCATCGCCGGAGGGGGAGCCGATGCGCGCCATCGTGCTGAGCGGGGCCATCGCCCTGATCTGCACGCTCCTCGGGACCCGACTGGCGATCGGTTGGTTCACCGCACGGTTTCGGGCAGCCGATCCGGGACGACGAAGCGACGATGCTGTCGACGCGGTACGCCGACGATGGGCGGCCTGGTCATCGTGGTCGTGAAAACCGCGGTACCTCCTCGCCACCGTCGACCGGTAGCCGCCCCAGTGCGAGCGCGTGGCTGCTCCTGCTGCTCTTCGCCGGGTGCGGCGCCGTCGGCTTCCTCGACGACTACATCAAGATCTATCGCCAGCACAACCAGGGGCTGCAGGTGGAGCCAAGATGGCCGGCCAGACCGTCGTTGCAGTCGCCTTCGGCATCCTGGCCACGACGCTGGTATTCGCCGACGAGAGCGGGATCGTGCCCACCTCGCCGGACCACATCTCGGTGACCTGGCCTGGGCTCAAGGGCATGGCCGCTGCCGTTCGTCGTCCTGGTGACCATCTGGTTCATCGTCACGGCGACCTCCAACGCCGCCAACCTCACCGATGGGGCCGACGGGCTCCTGACGGGGATCTCGGCGATGGTGTTCGGCGCGCCTACACGATCGTGAACGTCTGGCAGAACAACCAGGCTCTACCTGTCCTCCCGGCCCACCGTCGACGACATCGAGTACTACACCGTGCTGCGATACGCTGGACCTGGATCTTCATGCGCGCGTGCAACGCCTGCCCTCGAGTTCGCCTGGACGGGCACCGGCCACCAGGGCATCATCGCGAGCGGTGGGCATCGTTCCTGGCGCCCTCGGTGGCGCGCTGGCCGAACTGGCGATCATGCATCGCAAGGTGCTCATCGACCGTGATCTCCAGGTATGCCGTGCTCGGAACTCCCTGTCGAGTCCTCCTCCCAATTGAGCTGCGCCCGTGGCCGACGGCATGGACACAAGCCTGATTCGCCTCTTCAGGATCACCCCGATCCATCTTACCTGCTTCCAGACACATCAGGTGGGACAGAGGCAACATCATCATCCAGTTCAGGTATGGTGGCGGCCTCTTCATTCACTGAGCTGTGGCTGGGGTCTCTGTGCCTCCTTCTAGTCCAGGCCCCAATGCCGTGCCTGGCTCTGGGCCGGGCATTCTGTGTGCGTCGAGAGGGGACGGAGAACACCATGGCGGCATCAGGCAGCAGGCTGGATCTCAGGCTGGCCTGGTCACGTCCAGGCCCCAGTGTGCAGCGTCATGCCGTCCGAGCACTAGACGGGGGCTGTCCCCTGGTCGCAGACCCGGCCATGCACTCGGCGGGCGGGACCGTCGCCCGGCTCGTGCGCGCCGCCTTCCCACCGGGCCCCGGTCAGACAGCCTGCTCCTCCGCCGGATGGTCGCTCCTGCTGCATGGCTCCTCGCCTTCCTCCCCTACCCCAGGCCCGGTCATGGGCGCCGGCCCAGCCTGCTCCCCCGTCGCGGCCTTCTGGCCACAGGTGCCGGCGCTGAGCCGTCTCCTCGGCCGATGACGACGCTCCGCTCGGCGTGCCGGGTCGCCGTGGATCCCGTCGCCGGCGAGCACAACACGGTGGCCTGGGTGCTCCTCCCTCTCTTTTCTCATCAGGCTCCGCCGTCCTTGCACGTGGCTGGGCTCGCGCGGGGTCGTAGTCCTCGATCTCGTAGCCCGGTGGGTGGCCGGCTTCTCGTCGGCTCCTGGTCTTGCCGTGCGTGGTGGAGGCGGTCTCCAGGCTGCTCCGCCATCGATCATGGCGTCCGTGGCGGCGCCGCGGTGAGCAGCGCAGGCGGTGATCGACGATGACCTGGTGCGTCCTCGCGCCCACGCTGGCCGACTGGTCTCGCCCATGGGCCTCGGCCAGGTTCGATCTGCCCAGGCCGGCGCAGCCAGGTAGGATCTGCAGGGTTGCTGTCGCCACGATCAGCAGCGTCGAGTTCTGCGCGGAGGCTCGTCACGGACCAGCGCCACGGCCAGGGCGCGTCCGCGGCATAGGTGCGGCGCCGGTCGGCCAGCGACGTGCCCTCGGCAAGGCTGCATCGGGAGGGTCTCGGCGAGACCATCGCCTCGCCGAATGAGGTTCATCCCGACGCCGCCCGACGGAGACGTCCGGAACCGCTTGCCGAACCATCGGAGCAGTCCGAGCAGAACCAGGCCGGGTCCGGCGACGTGGGTGAGCAGGGCGACGAACGGCCGCCTCGAGGTCGCCGATGACCTCGTGGAGGATGGCCTCGACGGCGGTGGCGACGAACCGGGCCAGCGCCGCCTGAGCAGGCGACGGTCGCGCGCGTCAGGGGGGCAGTCGCACCGTCGGGTGGTGCCGAGTCCTCGTCGGGCGGTGGGAAGCCGGCCGCGGCCTTCAGCAGGCGCGGTGATGGTCAGCGACAGGTTGACGCCGACGTTGGCCGGGATGACGCTCGCGTCGGCGACGTACAAGCCCGGGTGGCCGAACAACTCGTGGCGGTCGTCGACGACCCCGTCCGGCGTCGTGACCCATCACCGCGCCGCCCAGGACGTAGAGCGGTCACCGACAGCCCACCGACCGACTCGCCGAGCAGGTTGAGGACAGCCCCCAGGCTTCGCGAAGGCCCTCGTCACGGCGTTGGCCACCGGCAGGTTGCTCGGCGGCCGCACCCCGTCAGTCACCCTCGAGCGCAGCGTCCGTCGCCAGGGCTGCCACGGCGACCGCCGCAGGTCGAGCGCCAGGCTCACTGTGTCGGCGCGCTGCGCCCGTGGTCGGACCGTCAGCCGCTGCAAGAACTGGCCGCAGTCGAGCCGGACCTGCTCGAGCAGCTTCGAACGAAGTCCCCAGCACCCGCCCCGCTCGGGGCAGCCGTCGATCGTCGTCGACCACCTCGGGCCGAGCACAGGCTCGCATGTACCAGCCGCGTTCTGGCGGTTCTGGTCACGTAGGTGCGCGGATCGGATGAAGTGGCTGATCGTCGAGGCCGGCCGAGCAGATCTCCCCAGCGGCTGCTGCAGCGGTCGCTCCTCGGGAGGTGATGCGGACGTAGCCGAGCAGGGCGAGCTTGCGGCCAGCGTGCGCGCTGCCGAAGTGTCCTCGGCGGCGATTTCGCCGACTCGGCCTGGCCGCCCAGCACGCCTGGCGAGGACACCCCGCCCGCGCGGTGGCCGTCGTACGACGCCCGCGTCGCCAGGGATGGCGGGTCTCGACGACGTAGCCGTCGCCCCACGGGCGCAGCGACTTTGACCTCGGACTCGGCGCGGATCTCGACGCCGCGCCGCTCGGCAATTTGGAGGTAGTTGCGCCGCAGGTCGTTCTTCCGCCGTAGGGGCAGCCGAGCAGGCACTCACCGCACAACCGGCATCCGGTGCGCTCGGGGCCCTCGCCGTCGAAGAACGGGTCGGCCTCGGTCACCCCGGGCGGCCAGTGGATCGCCGTGGGGACGGGGCCGAGGTCTCGCCGGCGCCCACCCCGCGCGCGGCCTCGGCCAGGTAGTCATCCATCAGACCCAGGTGGGGGCAGGCTCACGCGGCCGAGCATCTGGGCGGCCCGGGCGAGGTGGGGCGCCAACCCGGCTCGCTCGATCCCGAGGTCGCGGAGGATGGGAGCGGCATAGAAGTCCTCCCCCGGCTCGGGGCGCATGGCCACACGGTGAGCCGCCGCCCACGCCCGTGCCGCCGATGATCGCGACGTGACGGAAGATGCGCTGCCAGAAGAGCCCCACGCAGCCCGGCGCCGAGGCGGCTGCCACAGATAGGCTCTCGGGTCGCTTCTGGCCCGGTGCAGGTCCTCATCGCTGAGCCGCCGGCCCTTCTCCAGGACGACGACCCGATGGCCGGCCTCGGCCGATCACGCAGTGCCGCCACCGACCCGCCAGGCCCCGCTGCCAGAGCGACAACGACGTCGGCGTCCGCCGGCCGACCCTGCATGGACACACCGTAGTGCTCGTCGTCCCCCTTGTTCACTGCGAACAAAGAGCGACATGGTTTCCTTTGCCTGGGGCGCTATCAGTTCTGCTCCAGCGGAGGATCGTGGGGAGCGTGTCCTCCGTCAGCGAGTACCGCAGGATGTCCAAGGCGGCATGGGCGTGGCGATCTCCGACTGGAGTCGCCCGCGCCGTGTCCCGGACCGGGCAGGCGGGCGTCGTCTCCGGGACGGCTCTGGAGGTGGTGTGCACCCGTCGGCTGCAGGCTCGGCGACCCGGGCGGCCACGTGCGACGCGCGCTCGCGCTTCCTGATCCGTCCGTGGCCGCGTGGATCCTCAGCGCCTACTTCGTCGAGGGTGGCCGCGGTGCGGCCGGGACGTTCGCCGCTACCATACCGCGGTGGACCCTCACACCGAGCCAACGGCTCCAGGAGGCGACCGTTGCGGCGGCCTTCGTCGAGTGTTCCTCGCCAAGGAGGGCCACGACGGGCCGGTCGGCATCAACCTGCTGCGCAGATCGAGGCTCCCGCTGCCCTTCGCGGCGTACGGCGCCATGCTCGCCGGCGTGGACGCCGTGCTCGTGAGGAGCAGGCAACCCCGCCGACGTACCCGACCTCGTGCGCCGCCTCGCTCGGGGCGAGGACGTCGCCTGGTCCGTGCGCGTGCAGGCCTTGCCCTCCGCCGACGGCGACGCCGCCGTGGTCATCAGCCCCAGGGCGCTCGGCTGCTTCCCGCGATGGCCCCGACCGTCCCGGAGATGCTGGCCATCGTTGCGTCCAACGACCTCGCCGCCGGTCTGGCCGACGACCCCGCGACGAGGCCGGACGGCTTCGTGGTCGAGGGGCCGAGCGCGGGCGGCCACAACGCACGCCCCGGGGAATGCACGGCCGCCGTCGACCCTGGGCCAGCCGATCTATGACGACCGCGACCACGTCGACATCGGTGCAGTCGTCGGGCGCGACCTGTACGTGCGCGGCTCGCCGGCTCCTACGGGGATCCGTCGCGGCTCAGGGAGGCCCTCGACGCCGGCGCGACCGGGGTGCAGGTCAGGACCGCCGCTTCGCCCTGTGCGAGGAGTCGGGACTGGCAGGGGATCTCAAGACGCAGGTGCTCGCCCAGGTCGGTGCAAGGGAGCCCGGAGATATGCTGGAACTGGCGGGTCTCCCCACCGGGTTCCCGTTCCGGGTCCTCGAGGTCGACGGGACGCTGTCGACCCGCGGTGCCGGCGGCGACGCAAGGTCTGCGACCTCGGCGTCCTGCGGTCGCCCTACCGCACCGCCGAAGGGTGACATCGACTACCGTAGCTCCAGGCGAGCCCCGCCAACGCATCTGCGTCCCATACAAGGGTGGCCGCAGGCAACACCAGAGATAACGTCATCTCTGCAACGCCCTCCTGGCCACCGCTGGTCTTGCTCGGCGCCGGCCTCATCGGGGTGATCGAGCCGGCCCTGGTGACCTCGGGCGCCAGCTTCGCGTCCGTGGCGCGACCCTGATGGCGGGCGCGACGGACGAGCGGACCTACGGTGCCGCCGACGTGGTCGACTACCTGCTCGGCTGACCCAGGGTCGAGCCTCACCCTCGGCGTGGTCGAGGAGTGTCGGTGGCGCCTCATGAGTTCCGTGCCTATGCGCATCCTCCACACCCTCCGTGGCACCTCGGCCGGTCGTTCCACCGTGAAGGGGATGCTCGACCGCAGGCCACCTTCGTCGACCGCATGCTGGGATCGTCGACGAGCGAGAATCGACCTCGTCGTCGTGTCGGGTGACATCTACGACCGTGCGCTGCCCCAGGTCGACGCCGTACGCCTCGCAGACGAGACCTTCGCGCAACTGGCGTCCTCGCGCCAGGTCGTGGTCTCCTCGGCAACCACGACTCCGCCCAGCGACCAGGTTCGGGTCGCGCCTGATCGTGCGGCGGGGTGTTCATCCGCACCGACGCCGCAGCGCCGTCAGCGAGGCCGATCCTGCTCGATGACGACCACGGCCCGGTCGCCGTCTATGCCCTCCTACCTCGACCCCGACGCCGTCCGCAGGCCGTGGGGATTGGCGTCCGCTCCCCACGAGCGCTCTGGCCGAGGCCGCGGCCGCGCGTGCGCGCCGACCTGGCCGGCCGGGACAGCGCGACGCGCTCGATCGTCATGGCCCGCGTTCGTGGCGGGAGCGGCCCCAGCCGATTCCGAGCGCGACATCAGCGTGGGAGGCGTCTCGCTGGTGCCGACCCAGACGTTCGACGGGATCGACTACACCGCGCTCGGCCACCTCCACGGCCGCCAGACCCTCACCGAGTCCGTCCGCTACAGCGGCTCCCCCTCGCCTACTCGTTCTCCGGGGTCGACCGCGTCAAGGGCTCCTGGCTCGTCGACCTCGATGACCACGGCTTCCGCGCCGCCGAGTTCGTCCCGGCTCCGGTGCCGCGGCCGCTGCGGCCGTTCGTGGCGAGCTCGAGTCGCTCCTGGCCGACCCACTGCTGGCGGAGGCCGAGGGTGCTCGTCCAGGTCACCTCACCGACGACCTGCGGCCTGCGCAACCGATGGAGCGACTGCGCGCCCGGTCTCAATACCCTCGCCGCGTTCACGGCCCAATGCTCCGCTGCTCGACGCGCGCCCACGGCGCGCCCTCGTGGCCAGTCCGACCACGAGATCACCCTCGACTTCGTCGCCGACCTGCGGGCGTTCCTGCGAGCGATGCCGAGGCCGCGCTGCTCGCCGCCTGGAAGATGGCCGCGTCGAGGACCGATCGTGCTCACAGCGCCGTTGACGGTGTCCCGATGCGGCTGCACCACTCCTCGAGATCACGGCGTTCGGCCCTTCGTTGACATCGGTCACCGTCGACTTCGACGCCCTGTCCCAGGCCGGGGCTCTTCCTGCTCACCGGTGCCACCGGCGCCGGCAAGACCAGCGTGCTCGACGCGGTCTGCTCGCCCTCTATGGCGACGTGCCAGGTGACCGCGCCCGCCAAGCGGGCTTCGGTCCGACCAGGCCGCTCCCGAGGTGGCGCCCCTGCGGGTCCGGAGGCCACCGCAGGGCGGCGGTTCCGGATCACGTGCCTCGGCGTGGCAGCGGCCCAAGAAGCGCGGGACGGCACCACGACCCAGCAGGCGTCGGTCACGCTGGTCGAGCGCGTCGATGGCGCGTGGCGGGCCGCTGACGTCACGCCTCGACGAGGCCGGTCACCCTCGTGTCGGGACTCGTCGGCATGACCATGACCCAGTTCACCCAGGTGGCCATGCTCCCCAGGGCGCCGCTTCCAGGCGCCCGGTGCCGCCTGCTCCGACGAGCGATACCCAGCTCAACAGTTCTTCCGCACCGCTCGGTTCGAGCGCATCGAGCGGTGGCTGCGCGACCACCGCCTCGCGCTCGTCGCCGACAGCCGCGTCCACCAGCGCGAGGTCGCCGAGATCCTCAGCCGTCTCGGCGAGGCCACCGCCGTCGCGGCACCGAGGTCCTGGGACCTCCACGACCTCGCACCGGTGGCCGACAGCGGCAGGCCGGACTCGCGGGCCACCGACGCAGCGCCTCACGACCGACGCCGCTGCCGACGCCGGGGTGTGCCGCGCCGGCGCTGACGCCGCGGCGACTGGGCGATGTGGGCGACCCGAGGTCGCCTGAGACCTGGCCCGGCTCCAGGCCGACCACGCGCGGGCCGAGCGCCGAGCTCGCGCGCCGAGTCCCACACTGAGGAGATCAGGGCGCTTCGGCGCTGGCTCGACGCCGCCCGGCGCGCCGCGACCGTCTCCTCGTCGCCGGCCTGTCGCGAGGCCGAGGATCTCCTGGCTGCCGCCGAACTCGAGCGCTCGCAGCGGCGATGACCGACCTCCCCATGGGGGCGCCGGCTCGGCGCTCCGACCTCGTGGTCCAGCAGCAACGGCTCACCACCGCGCCGCCGAGATCGTCGCCCTCAGACTGCGCGCGCCGACCGCCTGGTCGAGCGTCACGGCAGCAGCAGCGCAACGAGCACGCCATCGTCCAGGTAAACGCTGCGCTCGACGAGCTCACCGCCGGCTCGCGGTGCTGCCCGACCAGGTCACCCAGCTCCGCCGAGCGCCTGGCGGCGGCCCGCCACCAAGCGGCCACCGGGATCGAGGCTGCTCGGGCGAGCGTCGAGGACCCTCGTCGTACGCCTCGAGTCCGCTCTCGTGAGGTGGTCTGGGCTGCGACCGTCCTCGTGGTGGAGGCCCGCGACCACCAGCGCGAGGCCATCGACCTCGTCCACGCCCGCAAGGAGACCCGGCTCGCGATCCGCGAGCAAGCAGCCTACCGGCATGGCCGCCGGGAGTTCGCCCGTGACCTGGCCGTGGGGGACGACTGCCCGGTCTGCGGCTCCGCCGACCACCCTCACCCCGCCGAGTTCCGCCCCGGGGCACCTCGACGCCGACGCCGAGAAGCGCCGCCCGCGCCGATGTCGACGACGCCGAGGCCGCCCTGGTCGCCCACGACGTCCGGGTTCGTGATCTGCACGACATGCTCGCCGTCGCCGAGGAGCGCCGCGGGACGGGCGGGGTCGGTGAGCTGACCCTGCGAGCTCACCGACCACCGCGACGCCCTCGCCACGCTTCGAGGTCGAGGGAGTTGCCCTACCTGATCGGGCGGTCTCCGAAGCGAGCCGCCTCGCCGACCTGCACGACGTCCGGAGCGCGCACCCAGGCGTCGATCGCGCGGCCGGGGCGAGTCCGCTCGCGACGCACACGCGGCCGAGATCGCGGCATCCGCCACCGAGATCGCCGACGTGCTGGGGGACGGTCGTCTCGACCTCGACATCGCCCTGGCCGAGGTGGTCGACGAAACAACCGCGTCACGCGCTGCGCAGGCCGGCGCCGACTACACCGAGCGGTGGCGGCGGTCCGGGCCGCCACGCGATCGGTCACCGCTGCCGCCCGCAGCGGCGGGCCTTCGCTGACGTCCACGACGCCCGCCTGGCGCCTCCAACCCGACATGGCCGATCGGCTGGAGCGTGACATCGCCGATCACGACAGCGGGTTGGCACGCGCCACCGCGATCGTCAGCGATCCCGAGCTCACCTGGGTCGCGGCGCTTGCCCCACCCGACCTGGCGTCGCTGACTGCAGCGCGGCGGAGCTGGCCGCCGCCGAGTCTCGGAGGCCGCACGGTTGCCGAGCTCACCCAGCGCAGCACGGCCTGGCCGGCGAACTACGGCTTGCTGACCAGCAGGCCAGGCATCGGCGGCTGCGCGACGACGATGCTCGGCGACGCCGAGCAAGGTCGCCAAGCCGCCGAGGAGTCCTCCGATGGCCTGGCTCCAGGATGCGGCTGCTCGGCTACGGCCCCGCCTGGCCGTGGTTTCCAGGTGGTCGCCGCCGCCGCCATCGCGGCTGGTTACCGATGAGCGACTGGCGCTGGCCTGGAACACACCGACGCAGCAAGCCGGCGAGAGCTGCGGGCGGCCTCCCTGGTCGTCCAGATGATCGAACTGGAGAGCCTGGGGACCCGGCTGGCCTCCGGCGGCGATGCTGTCGTGCTCGCTCGCCCTCGCGCTGGCCTGGTCGACGTGATCACCCACGAGGCAGGCCGAATTCCTCGACACGCTGTTCGCCGACGAGGGCTTCCGGCCTGCTCGACGCCGACACGCCTGATCGACGCCTGCCAGCGAATACCTGACCTGGCTTCGTCGACGGTGGCCGTCGTCGGCGCCGCTGGGCCACGTCGCCGAGATGCGCGACCATCCCCACCCAGCTTGCGCCGTGATCAAGCGTCGTCGCGGCCTGGTCGTGGAGCTGCAGCGGCCTCGGCGCGCGGCGCCACGACCAGATCGCGCCACGACGTCCACAGGGCCTCTTCCTGCCACCCTCGTCCATGCGCGCAGACCGGTGGACGGTTCTTTTCAAGCGTGTTCGCCGAGTTGGCCAGGAGGAGCACCCTCTTGACCTGCAACAGGATGCCACTGGTGTCCCCGGATGCTGGCGGAGGTCCACGCCTGGACAACCCCGGCTGGAGGTGGTGCTGGTCTCGGGGGACTACGCGACCGCGGTCCGCGAGGTCGACCAGGCGGTCGCGCGGCTCCACGCGGTGCGGCTGTCGCTGGTGGCTGCGGCCGACCGGGCCGGGTGGCGGCCGGGTCGGGGATGAGCAGGACGGGGGCGTGGCTGTCGAGCAGACCCGGACGACCGGCGCCGCCGCAGCGGGCCAGGTCGCGCTGGCCGGGGCGCTCGAAGCCTTGCCAGGGTGACCGGGGCGGCGCTGCGCGACGGCGCGGTATCGGCCAACACGCCGCGGTCATCGCGGCCGCCACCCGCCAACTCCCCGCGACCCTGGATGCTCAGCAGCGGGCGGTGGTCGAGGCGGGTCTGGTCGAGCAGGCCAGACCCTCGACCCCGCCGCCCTGCGCAAACAAGCCCGCCGTGCCCTGGAACGGGTCGCCTCCCGCCTACGAGGAGGCCGACCGCCACCACGACGCCGTGCTCCGTGACGAAGAAGCCCGCGCGCGGGCCGGACAGGTTGGCGCTGCATGACAACGCCGACGGCACCGTCACCGGCCACTTCACCGTCCCCACCCTCGCCGGGGCGATCACCGAGAAGATCCTCGCCCAGCTCGCCTCACCACGCCGCGGCCGGCTCGGCGCATCGCAGGCCCAGGCCGGGCCGACCGGCGACAGCATCGACTGGGCGCAGCGTCGGGAGCAGGGGTTCGTCGAGCTCCTCGACCACCTCCCCACCGACCACCTCCACGGCAAGACCGCCGCCACCATCGTGGTCACCCTCGACCACGCCCAGCTCACCGACGATCTGGCCGCCGCGGGGGTCGACACGGGCGACGAGATCTCCGCATCGAAGCCCGGCGGCTCGCGTGCGGGGCCGGGATCCTCCCCGCCATCCTCAACGGCCCCTCGCTCCCCCTCGACCTGGGCCGGACCCAGCGGTTCTTCACCGAAGCCCAACGCGTCGCCCTCGCCACCCGACACACCACCTGCCTGGCCGATGGCTGCGACCGGCCCTACGCCTGGACCGAGCTCCACCACCAAGACCCCTGGGCCAACGGCGGCCGCACCGACCTCGACAAGGCCGAACCCCTGTGCGGGTTCCACCACCACCGCATCCACGACCCCGCCTACCACCATAAGAGAAGCCCCGACGGCACCATCACCTTCCACCGACGATGCTGACGGCGGGTTCAGTGACCGTAGGGGCGCTTCGTATAGACGAAGGTTGCGCACGCAAAGTGATCCACGGCGCCCGACTCATCCCGGACCGCATGGAGCTCCTCCCCGGCGTGATAGCCCGACGTGCCGATGATGCGGCCGTCTCGTGCCACGAACAGGGTGGCTTCTCGACCTCGGCAGAACACCACGAGCTCATCGCCGTTCATGGCGAAGGTGAAGGGTGTTGCCCCAGTGCTGAACGCCGGGGACACCGAGCAGCACCTCGGGCACCGAGGCGGTGGGCAGCCAGGGTCGCGGGATGGTCGGCTCGTCCCGCTCAAGGGTCCATCAGCTCGATGGCGACATCATCGGGCGCCAGGCCGGTGGTGGCGTTGGAGAGCAGGACCGCGCCCATCCGGCGGCCTCGGTCGACCAGGCACCCGGCGAGGAAGCCGGGCATGGAGCCGGTGTGGCCGACCACGACCCCGAGCCCGCGGCATAGACCATGAACCCGAGCCCGTGGGCATAGGCGAGGTCGAACTCGCGGTCACCTGCCTGAGGGTGCGTCGCCACCAGCAGGTCATCCGGCGCCAGTACCTCGGGTGGCCCTCGATGAGGAAGCGCATAGGTCGCCAGATCGGTGATGGTCGACCACAGCTGCCCGGCGGGCGCCATCACCCGGGTGTCGGTGGCCGGCTCGTCGGCGGTGCCGTCATAGGGTGGACGCTGTGGCCCTGGGCCGCCGGCGCCGCTCGGGCAGATAGGTGGTGCAGGTCGGCGCGAGTGGAGCGGTGATCCGCTGCGCACCGCGTCCCACCACGGCAGGCGATGCTTCGAGCGGCGAGCTCACCGAGCAGGGCATAGGCGAGGTTGGAGTAGTGGAACTGCTGTCGGTCGGGAAGACCGCAGGGACGTCGCGGTGGCAGGCGACGAAACTCCTCCCACGCGACTCCATCGACCGGCTCCACCACTCACCGACTCCGACGTCAGCCCCGACGCGTGTGCGAGCAGCGACCGGGCCGAGCGGTCAGCATGAACGTCACCGAGCACGTCACCGACCGGGGCGTCGAGCGCGAGCGCGCCCCGCCCGGACCTCCTGCAGGACCAGCACGGCGGTGAGCGTCTTGGTGATCGAGCCGATCGGAACTGGTGTCCAAGGGGGCGGACCCTCCAGATCGCCGGTCGACCCGCTCCTGACTCGCCGTCGCGGACCAGGCCGGCCACCACAGCCGGCAGCCGGCCCTCGACCTGGGCCCGGGCCAACCGGGCGCGCAGGCGCCGGTCGGTGCTGCCGTGGACCGTGCTCACTCGCAGGCCTCGGGCGACGGGCAGGTGCACACGAGGTTGCGGTCACCGTAGGCCTGGTCGATGCGGGCGACGGGGGGCCAGTACTTGTCGGGGTCGATTCCGGCCGGGAACACGCCTTCGGTGCGGGAGTAGGCGCGGTCCCAGTCACCGACCAGCGCTCGGGTGGTGTGGGGCGTGGTGCAGCAGGGAGTCCTCGGCGCTCACTCACCAGCCGCGACGCGGTCGATCTCGCCGCGAATGGCGATCATCGCGTCGCAAGCGGTCCAGCTCGTCGAGACCCTCCGACTCGGTAGGCTCGACCATGAGGATCCCGCCACGGGGAACGACATCGTCGGGGCATGGAAACCATAGTCGATCAGGCGCTTGGCCACGTCGTCCGCGCTGACGCCGGTCTCCTTGGTGATGCCGCGCACGTCGAGGATGCACTCGTGGGCGACGAGCCCGGCATCGCCGCGGTAGAGCACCGGGAAGGCGTCGTCGAGCCGCGCGGCGGCCGTAGTTTGCCGCGAGGACGGCGGCCGTCGCCCTGGTGAACCTTCGGCCCCATCATGCGCACATAGGCCCGAGATCGGGAGCACGCCCGGCGGACCCATGAGGGCTGCCGCGACCGGCCCGATGCCCTCGCGCTTGGCGACCTCGGTGCATGGGGTGCGACGGCAGGTAGGGCGCGGAGTGCGCGCGCACCGCCACCGGCCCGACACCGGGACCACCACCGCCGTGCGGGATCGCGAAGGTCTTGTGGAGGTTGAGGTGGGAGACGTCGCCGCCGAACTCACCGGGCCGAGGCATGGCCGAGCAGGGCGTTGAGGTTGGCGCCGTCGACATAGACCTGGCCGCCGTGGGCATGGACGATCTCGCACAGGGCCGTGATGCCCTCCTCATAGACGCCGTGCGTCGAAGTGCCGTCACCATGATCGCGGCGAGCGTGTCGGCGTTGGCCTCGCCTTGGCCCGCAGGTCGTCAGGGTCGACCGAGCCGTCCTCGGCGGCGGCGACCACGACGACGCGCATGCCCGCCATCACGGCCGACGCGGCGGTGGTGCCGTGGGCCGAGCTCGGGATCAGGCAGACGTCGCGCTGGTCGTCACCGTTGGCGTGGTGGTAGGCGCGGATCACCGAGCAGTCCCGACAGCTCACCCTGGGAGCCGGCGTTGGGCTGGATCGAGACGGCGTCATAGCCGGTGACCTCGGCAGGCCGAGGCCTCGGAGTCCGTGACGAGGCAGCGATAGCCGACAGCATCAGCAGGGCGAAGGGGTGGAGGTCGGCGAAGCCGGGCAGGCTGATCGGCTCCATCTCCAGCGGTGGCGTTGAGCTTCATCGATGCAGGAGCCCGGCGGGATCATGCCGCGATCGGAGGCATAGTCGCGGGCGTAGCCATGCCGTCGCGCATCTGGATCTCCACCAGCGGTGTTGAGCACTGCGTGGTGGTGGAGGTAGGGCCCAGTCCGGCCAGGCCTCGGGCAGGCGGCGGGCCGCCGGCCAGGGCAGGGTCGACGACCGCGGCGGCCGCCGGCCAGGACGATGGATGTACCGACACGCCCGTGGTGACCTCGGAGGTCGAGATGCCGACGTGGTCGGCGTCGACGAGCCGCAGGTGGAGGCCGAGCCCGCGGGCTGCGGCGACCACGTCGGCGGCGGCGCCGGGGGTGTGCACCGGGTCAGGGTGTCGAACCAGTGGTCGTTGACCACGGCGATGCCGGCACCCTGCAGCGCCTCGGCGATGGTGGTGGCATAGCCGTGGACACGGGTCGCGATGCGTCGAGGCCCTCGGGGCCGTGATAGACGGCGTACATCGACGCCCACGACCGCGAGCAACACCTGCGCCGTGCAGATGTTGGAGGTCGCCTTGTCCGGCGGATGTGCTGCTCCGCGTCTGCAGTGCGAGGCGGTAGGCAGGTCGGCCCTCGGCATCGACCGAGACCCCACGAGCCGACCGGGCATGTGCCGCTCGAGGCCGGCGGAGACCGCCGCTGAAGCCCGCGTGGGGGCCGCCATAGAAGAGTGGGACCCCGAACCGCTGCCGAGCCCACGGCGATGTCGGCACCGAGCGCGCCGGGAGACTCGAGCAGGGTGGTGCGAGCAGGTCGGTGGCGACCACAGCCAGCGCACCGCGCCCGTGGGCCGCCTCGATGACGGGCCGGGGGTCGAGGATGATCCGGCCCGGGCGCCCAGGTAGTGGATCAGCACGCCGCTGAGCTCACCGTCGGGCAGTCCGTCGGCCAGGTCGGCCACCGGCGTCGATCGCCAGGGCGTGGGCACGCGTGCGGATGACGTCGATGGTCACCTGCGGCAGCGCGTCGGCATCGACCACGGGCCGTTGGCCTTGCGGTTGGCGCGGCGTGCGAGCGTCATGGCCTCGGCTGCCGCGGTGGCCTCGTCGAGCAGGGACGCGTTGGACGTCGGGAGGCCGGTCGGGTCGCCCACGACGGTCTGGAAGTTCAGCATCGCCTCGAGCCGGCCCCTGCGAGATCTCTGGCTGGTAGGGCGTGTAAGCGGTGTACCAGCTGGGGTCCTCGAGCACGTTGCGCCAGATGACGCCCGGAGTGATCGTGCCGTGGTAGCAGACCGATCATCGCGGCCAGGCGGTTGCTCGCCGCCAGGGCCCGCAGCTCGCCAACCGCACCGGTCTCGCTCAGGGCGGCCGGCAGATCGAGTTCCTTGGTGCGGATGGTCGCCGGGATGACGGCATCCATGAGCGCATCGAGGAGTCGTAGCCAGTCTCTCCAGCATCGTGGCGATGTCGGTCTCGGACAGACCGATGTGACGGTGGGCGAAGGGGGTGGCGGTCACGGGGCTCCTCGCGGTGGACGGTTCGATCCGCTCCCCCTCTGTCGGAGCGCCTCCAGAGTTGCCTTGCCCGCGGTCCTGGTGCCTGAGAGGTTCAGGGAGGAGTTTTGCCCCTTCGGCGCTTGGTCACGTCAGGGGCGCCGAGTGCCGGTGACAGTGCGAAGACTCTCCCGCGCGGGATCGTCAGCGCGACGAATCTACCACCGGGACCGGGACAAACCCGGCATCGCGGCGATCAGGAGATCTGCCGAGCGGCGCGTCGGCGCGCCAGCTCGTCGGCCAGGTCGGCCTCGGCGACCCTCCTCCTCGGTGCGCTCGGAGGGCAGCTCGGCGAGCGTCCCCTCGATCTCTCGCCAGACCACGATGGCAATGCCGAAGACTCCCTGGCCGCCCTGGAGCAGGTCGATGACCTCGTCGATGGTGCTGGTGCTCGCGGAGCCGAGGACGCCATCACGCTCATCAGGGTGACGCGGGTGAGGTCGTCGGTGCCGCGCTCGCGCAGGAACATCACCGCGGTGCGGATCTGCTGGAGCGAGATGCCGGCGTCGAGCAGGCGCTTGATCACCTTGAGGATCAGGATGTCGCGAGGAAGGAGTAGAGGCGCTGGGACCCAGGCCTTGGCGCCGCGGACACTCGGCTCGTTGAACCAAGTGCGTGCCCAGTAGTCGAGCTGGCGATAGGTGATACCGGCGGCGTTGCAGGCGGTGGGGCCGCGGTAGCCGGTGTCACTGGGAAGCGGGGACACGTCGTCGGTGAAGAGCAGCCCCTGCTCCTCGGCGCTCGGCGACCGCCGCGTCCGCGTGGTCAGCACCGGGAACCTGTGCGTGCTGGTCGATTACATCATTCCACGCCCGCATCATTTCGTCAGGTACTCCGTTGCGCGTAACCCCGGGGAAGGATCGTGGTGCATCCGCAGGCGGGCACAACCACAACGGTGGAGTTACAACGAAGACAGTTCAAGGTAGGCGTCGCTGCCGGGTCGGGTCAACGCGCCGCGTCGGCGTGTCGCAACCCTCAACCTCAACTTTAGGGTGAGAGTTCCTCACCCTGCGTCGAAAGTCCTCGACGTGACCTGGTCGAGGAACTCGCGGAAGCGCTCCACCTCGTCCTCCTGCTCATCAGGCACGGTCAGCCCGCCTCGGCGAAGCCTCTTCGGAGCAGAGTCTTGGGCCGTCCGCAGCGCCAGCGCGATCGAGTCCGGAGGTCGGGCGCCCACCTCGACGCCGGAGGCGAGACGAGGTGGCATAGAAGACACCGTCCTTGACGTCGGTGATCCTCACCTCCGTCAGGGCATTGCCGGTGGCGCTCGACGTCCTTGAGCAGGTCATGGGTCAGCGGTCGAGGCGGCACCACGCCCTGCTGGGCGAGGCGATCGCGGTCGCCTCGACGCCGATCCAGATGGGCAGATGGCGTTCGCCCTCGACCTCGCGCAGCAGCACGATGGGCTGTTGGAGACGCATCTCGACCCGGACGCCACGATCACGTCGACTTCGCGCCGCTCCACCACCAGGGTCCTCGCGCCCGCCGCCGCGCTCAGGGTGGCGCAGACCGGCTCTGACGAGCGTCGCATGCAGGCGCACCGACAGCGCCGCAAGCTCTGGTGGCCTCGTCGGCGCGTGCCTGGGCAGTGCCGTCTTGGCCTCGACGGATGGGTGCCACCACCTGCTCGACGAGCCCGACCTCACGGTCGGCAGCGGTCTTGAACGCACGCAGGTGGCGCGGCTCGAGACCGGGGTGGCCATCTCGCGAGCCGTGCGCGCAATCACCATCGCGTCGCTGTCGTAGTGGCCGGTGCCGGTGATGGTGTGGACCAGCCCGAACTTCGAGATCGGCGAGCAGCTCCTCGGAGATCTCGGTGATCTTGATGAACTCGCGGCGGGAGACCCGGACGTCGCTGCGCCGCGAGAACGACTCGGCGCTCGGCATCCGTCGGCGGCCAGCGCGACCGACGGGACCGTGGGGACGACCAGCTCGATCGGTAGCTCGAAGGCCACGGTCGATCGCATCGAGGTGCTCGCCGATGACGCGCAGCGGCAGGTAGTGGTCGCGCACCATGCGCAGGATGTAGCGAAGCCGCTCGACGTCCTCGGCGGAGAACTTGCGATAGCCGGCCGGGGTGCGCTCGGGCTTGATCAGCCCCTTCTCCTCGAGGAAGCGGATCTTGAGATCGTGACCCCCGGTGCTCCGCGCAGCAGCTCGAGAACCTGCCCGATGTTGAGCCGCGCGCGGGGCGAGTGCGAAGCAGTGGCGGGCACCGGTCGGCCGTTCGCGTGTCCGGAGTAGAGACGAGGCGGTACTTGCCGATCTGGACCTCGTCGCCGTCCTTCAGGCGAGACCTGGTCGATCCGGTCACGGTTGACGTAGGTGCCGTTGAACTGCCCACGTCGCGCACGAAGTCGGTCCCGGTGCGGATGAACTCCGCGTGGCGCCGTGACACGGTGACGTCGTCGAGGAAGATCTCGCTCAGGGTGACGTCCGGCCGTGACCATGTCGAGGTCGAGCAAGAACCGGTTGCCAGCGCCGGGACCGCGCTGGACGACCCCGAGCAGCAGGCGTGTCCGGCGGGCAGCGCGTCGACCGCCACAGCGTCGATCCGGGCTGACGCCCGGTCCGAGGAGGACTCGGCGGCCTTCTCCGCGGGTGCGCCGAAGGTGATCGTCGCCGTGGCGTCCACCGGGACGTCTGCGACCGCGGCGTCATCCGGCTGGACGATCGGCGTCCCGCGCAGGAGCAGAACCGGGCGTCGTCGAGGGTTCTGCCGCCCGCAGTTGGTGCAGAAAGGCATCTGGGCTCACTCCTGTGGTGGTCAGGCTCCAGACCTACCAGCCGCACCCGTGGCCGGGGTGCGGCTCGACCAGGCTCAGCCGTCGAGCTGTCCCTCATAGGTCGCGGCGTCCATGAGGCCGTCGATGTCGCCCTCGTTGGCCGGTGACCTCGAACAGCCAGCCGCCACCGTAGAGGTCGTTGTTGACCAGCTCGGTGGCGTCGAGCGCGTCGTTGCGGGCGACGACCTCGCCGCTGACCGGGGCATAGACTCGCTGACCGACTTGGTCGACTCCAGCTCACCACAGGCGCTGCCGGCAGTCACGGTCTCGGCCTGCGGGGAGCGAGACATAGACGATATCGCCCAGGGCGTCCTGCGCGAAGTTGAGTCCGACCCGGACGGATCCGGCGGCCTCACCGGGGCTGCGGATTACTTCGTGCTCGGCGGTGTACTTGAGGTCTTCGGGGTACACGATGGCTCCTTCGCGGGTTCGGCACGCGTCGTTGCGCGTCGGAACAGGGCACGCCCAAGCGGCGTACGTCGAGCTATCGCCACCCGAGGAAGCAATCCGTCGCCGGGCGTACGCTCTCGATCCGGACGTCGTCGAGCTGGTCCACCTCGACCGTCGCGTCGTCGCCCTCGAACTGGGAGGTCGGCCCCGACGAAGGCCTCGGCGCCGACGCCAGCGTGGCCGGGTCGCCGATGACCTCGATGACATAGGGGGCGGTCACCTCGGTCCCGCTGATCAGGATGCCGTCGTTGCCTGCGGCGAAGGACGTCTGGGCGATCACCCGCACCTGGTCGTTGAACTCCATCGCCTCGGCGCCCGCTGCGCGCAGTTCCTGCATCGTGTCGAGCATCGTGTCGACGCTGATCGAAGTGTCGGCGAGGGCGTGACGGTGATGCGCAACCCCCGGACCGTGGCGGAATGGTCCCCGCGAGGACGGCGAGGGTGTCGGCGTCCTGCTGGGCCTGGGTGAGCGCCTGCGCCTGGCGCTTGGCGCTCGAGGTGAGATCACGCTTCTGGCGCTCCAGCTAGGCGATCTCGGCCTGGGTCCGCTGCGTCGCATCGGTCATGGTGTTGAAGACGTCGATCAGGTCCTGCTCGCGATGGCCGGCATAGGTGTTGTCGACCTCGGTGGCGCGCAGCTGGGTGACGCCGGCGAAGCCCAGGAACGCCAGCAGCACGCCGACGGCGAGCTGTCCTCGGGTGGGGTGGAGGGTCGCGTGCACGAGCCGCTGCCGACCGACGGAACTGGGTCGGGACGACGGCTCGGTCGCGGGGACCGGTGGCTCCGGGGTCTGGTCGTCAGGCACCCGGAGCAGGTGCCTCCTGATCGCCGCCACGTTGGAGAGATCGGATCCCGAGCACCACGATGACACCGGTCGAGAGCTGGCCGCCCACCCCGAGCTTGCCGCCCAGGAACACGATCGCGGCCGCGATGACGACGTTGCTGAGGAACGAGACGACGAAGACCTTGTCGTCGAAGATCCCGTCGAGCAGGGCCCGCAGGCCACCGAGGACCGCGTCGAGAGCAGCCACCACCGCGATGGGCGGGTAGGGCTGGAACAGACCGGGATGTCGAGGCTGGACCAACAGGCCGAGCACCACCCGGCCAGGCCGATGATCACGCCGAATGCGGGTGTCTCCTCCTTCGTGGCGCTCATTGTCCACGCTGGTGTCCGCGGTGGCATATCGCAGCGCCGGGAGCGAGGCACCCGGCAGCGCCAGGTCGTCCTGGTTGGAGATGTCGAAGCCGAACTTAAGGGCCGCCCTGCAGGGCCGAGGTCGCGCGGCCGACTGCTGTCGGCCAGCCTCGCCTGCAGGGTCAGCGGGTCGCCGATCGCCTCTACGACGCTCGAGGCGGCTCAGCGGACGACCGTTGACGTGGATCGCGACGTTGGCGTTGCGAATGGCGCTGAGCGTGGTGAGCCGCTGGTTGTTGATCGAGATGGCCTCCGCGCCCACGCCCCACAACGCGTCGACCAACAGGGCGAGGTCGCTGTCGCGAACGGTGGCCGCCTCGGTGCCGGGTGCGTCGTCCACGACGATCCGGACACCGGCACCCCGGATCGGGCCATAGCCGGTGCGTGCCTTGACCCCGTTGAGTCGTTGCGTCGCTTGCCCCTCCGCGTCGGCCGCGGCCCGATCCGCCGCCCTGGCCTCCGTGACGTCGGCCTGGAGGGCGGCGATGCGGTCCTGCTGTCGGGTCAGCAGCGCTCGCTTGTCGGTGATCTCCCGGATCAGCGAGGCTCGGCTGGTCTCGTCGACCTGGGCGTTGCGCGAGGTCTGCGCGGCCGCCGTCGAGACCAGGACGCCGAACCCGAGCAGGACCGCCACCAGGGCGACCAGGCCACGGCGGCTCTGCGGCTGCTCCTCGCCCGTGGCGCGTCGCTCGGCGACGTAGGCGTAGTCCTGATCCAGTGACTGCCGCGTGACCAGGGTCAGGAGCGGCATCGTGACGTGCTCCGGGAGCGGCTGGTAGGACGAGTCAGGCATGCGGCTCGGGCGCTCGTCGATCGTCGTCGTGCAGCAGCTTGTAGACCTGGTAGGCATAGAGGATCCCCGCCCACCAATAGAGCGCGACGCCCCAGATGGCGAACGCCCAGCCGAAGACGCGGGCGAGCACCGCGACCGCACCGTGGCCGTCGCCGAGCAGGAGCAGGGGGAAGGCGTAGAGCAGGTTGAACGTCGCTGCCTTGCCGAGGAAGTGGACGGGCAGGGCGCTATAGCCGCGCGTGCGCAGGAAGGGCACCAGCCCCCACAGGAGGGCGTCGCGCAGCGGAAGGATCAGGGCGAACCACCACGGGATGACGCCCCGCAGCGCCAGCCCCACCACGACCGCAAGGATGTAGAGCCGGTCGGCGACGGGGTCGAGGATCTCCCCCAGCGCCGATCGCTGGTCGAGCTTGCGCGCGAGGTAGCCGTCCAGGAAGTCCGTGACTCCCGACACCATGAGGACCGCCAGCGCCCAGCCGTCCGCCTGCGGGCCGAGGACCAGCCACAGGTAGAGCGGGACACCCGCGAGCCTGGCCATGCTCAACGTGTTCGGCACGGTCCAGACGCGGGTGGATCGAGGCGGCGCGTCGCGCACGGTCAACCTGCCAAGTCAGTCTGTCGGGGTGGGAACCTCACCTTATCCAGACCGGCACCCGATCCCGTGGTCTACCCGGTCGCGTCCTCGTGGTGGGCCGCGTCCTTGATCTGACCGACCAGCTCCTCGATGACGTCCTCCAGGGCGATCAGACCCAGGCAGTCGCCGCCCGCATCCACGACCGTGGCCATGTGGGCACCCCGACGCTGGAGCTCGGCCAGGGCCGAACGCAGCGTGTCGTCGACCCCGACGACCGCGAAGGGGCGGATCCACACGTCGGCGATGGCCTCGTCGCGTCGGTCGTCGTACTCGAGCACGTCCTTGATGTGCAGGTAGCCCAGCAGGTCGTCGCCCTCACCGGTGACGGGGAACCGGCTGTAGCCCGTGGCCGCGCAGACGTCCTCGACCTCCGCCGCGGTGGCGCCGCGCTCGACGGTCGTGAGCGAGGCCACCGGCATCACCACCGAGGCGATGGTGCGCTCGGTGAAACCGAGCGCGCCGGAGAGACGGTCGTACTCGTGCTGGGCCAGCAGCCCCTCACCGCGGGACTCCTCGACGAGCGCCGAGACCTCCTCGCGGGTGTAGGTCGAGCTGACCTCGTCCTGGAGCTCGACACCCATGGCCTTGAGGATGAGCCGCGCCAGCCCGTTGATCACCAGCACCAGCGGGCGCAGCACCGTCGCGATCGCCCAGATCGCCGGGCCCAGCACCAGCGCTGCCCGGTCGGGACCGGCCAGCGCGATGTTCTTGGGGACCATCTCCCCCATCACCACATGGAGATAGACCACGATCAGCAGCGCGATCACGAACGACGTGGGGTGGATGGCGCCCTCGGGCAGGTGGACCAGCTCGAAGACCGGCTCCAGCAGATGGGCCACGGCGGGCTCACCCACCGCGCCCAGCACCAGGCTGCACACGGTGATCCCGATCTGGTTGACCCCGATGACCAGGGAGATGTTCTCCATCGCCTTGAGGGTCTGGCGAGCCAGCCCCGATCCGGCGGCGGCGCGCGGCTCGATCTGGCTGCGACGGGCCGAGATCAGCGCGAACTCCGCACCCACGAAGAACGCGTTGCCGGCCAGCAGCAGCAGCGACAGCAGGATCGCCCAGATCCCGGTCATGCCTGCTCACCCGCCTCGATGCGCACCGAGAGCCGCAGGCGGTCGATGCGCAGGCCCTCCATGGCCTCGACCCGGAGCAAGGCGGTACGGCGCTCGGGCTCCTCGTCGTCGTCGTCCTCCTCGATCGCGTCGACCGGCAGCGAGACCTCGGCGACGTCGCCCACGACGGGGATCCGGCCGAGCTGCTGGAGCACCAGCCCGGCGATGGTGTCGTAGTCCTCGTGCTCGGGGAGCAGCACCCCCGTCTGGTCCTCGACCTCGTCGGGTCGGAGCAACCCCGACAAGGTCCATGACCCGTCGCGGTGCTGGCGCGACTGGCCGCCGCGAGGGTCGTGCTCGTCGGCGATGTCGCCGACGATCTCCTCGACGACGTCCTCCATCGTCACGACGCCCGCCTGGCCGCCGTACTCGTCGAGGACGATGGCCATCTGGAAGCCGTCCTCGCGCAGCAGCGCCAGCAGGGGGTCGAGCCGCAGGGAGTCGGGCACCACGATGGGCTTGACCATGATGTGCTTGATGCGGGTGGTCGCACGCTCGGAGACCGGCAGCGCGACGGCGTGCTTGACGTGCACCGTGCCGACCACGCTGTCCTCGGCGTCGAGGACCGGGAAGCGGGAGTGCCCGGTCTCGCGCGCCATGTCGATGACCGCGCTCGCGCGGTCGGTCTCGTCGAGGGAGTGGGTGCGCACCCGTGGCGTCATGATCTCGCCGGCGGTCCGGGTGCCGAACTCGACGGAGCGCTCGAACAGCTCGGCGGTCTGGGCGTCCAGGGTCCCGAGGTCGGCGGAGCGGGCGATCAGGCTGGCCAGCTCGGTGGAGCTGCGCGCCGAGCGCAGCTCCTCCTGCGGCTCGATGCCGAGCCGGCGTACGACGGCGT
>JAXLSN010000033.1:0-66181 GCA_046330595.1 Nocardioidaceae bacterium | reverse complement strand
GTGACGCCCGGGACCCGGAAGTCGAACACCGGGATGTCGTGGCCGAGCTCCTCACCGAAGGGGAGGATGAAGCCACCGAGGCACCCGTCGACGTGCAGCCCGATCCCGTGCTCGACAGCGAGCGCGCCGAGCTCCTCGATCAGGTCGATGGTGCCGTAGGGGTAGTTGCCGGCCGAGCCGACCAGGGCGATGGTGTTCTCGTCGATCGCGGCCGCCATCGTCTCGACCGCGACCGTCGTGGTGTCGGGGTCGACCGGGACGGTGCGGTTCTCGATGCCGAACAGGTGGCAGGCCTTGTCGAACGCCGGGTGCGCGGTCTCGGGCTTGACCAGGTTGGGCCGGGTGATGCCGCGGGTCTGGGCGGCGTGCTCGCGGTAGGCCAGGATGGCGTGGAGGATGCTGCCCGTGCCGCCACTGGTGACCAGGCCGGCCGGCTCGGTGTCGGTGATCGCGTCGGCGTGCATCAGGTCGAGCACCATCGCGATGATCTCGCCCTCGAAGCGCGTCGCCGACGGGCACAGGTCTCGCTGGAGCGCGTTGACGTGGGCGAACCGGCCGAACGCCTCCTTGAGGAAGTCGTAGTGCTCACGGTCGCCGGAATACATCGTCCCGGACACCCGACCTGTCTCCCAGAACGCGTCCTCCTCGGTGGCCATCACCTCGAGCTCGGCGAGGATGTCGGCGCGCGGCCGGCCTTCGTCGGGTAGCCCGCGGGTGACCGGGAAGCGGTCGGCGTAGGGGTAGTCGGTCATGGGTCTCCTCCCAGGGGTCACGCAGCCGGACGAATTCTCACACCTCGGGCAGGTGCGGTCGCATGTGACCTGCGCCATACTCCCGCGCAGGGCCTCGCCCCTTCCCGCGGGGCCGCACCCACCAGGAGGTTTCGTGAAGCTCAAGCACGCGCGTGCGATGGCACTCGGGATCGTCGGCCTGCTCTCCTCGGGCCTGGCGATCATCAGCACAGCAGCCCCCGCCCGGGCCGACGGCCCCGGCGTCGGGCCCGGCTGGGTCGTCACCGTCGGCGACTCCTATATCAGTGGCGAGGCCGGGCGCTGGGCCGGCAACACCAACAACTCCTCGTCGACCATCGACGCCCTCGGCTCGACCGCCTACTACGACAACGCGGCCAACACCGGCGAGCAGATCAACCGCTGCCACCGCAGCAAGGCTGCCGAGGCCTACTTCGGTGGGCTCCAAGGCCTCAACCTGGCCTGCTCGGGCGCCAAGACATCGACCTATTCCGACTCCAGCGGCTACTTCAAGCCGGGTCTGGACTTCTATGACAACGGCGCCGGCAAGCAGGGCCAGGCCACGATGTTGCAGACGTTCGCGGCCACCCACAACGTCTCGATGGTCGTGGTGAGCATCGGCGGCAACGACTTCAACTTCGCGTCGATCGTCCAGCAGTGCGTCACCGACTTCCTCGGGTCACCGTCGTGGCTCAAGGACTTCTGCTATGACGACAGCTCGGTCAAGTCCAACTTCACCGCCGCCAACGTCGCCGCCCGCCGCGCCGCGATCGCGACGGCGTACCAGAACATCCGTACGGCGATGCGCAACGCCGGCTATGCCGACAACGCGTGGACGCTCGTCGTGCAGAACTACCCCTCGCCGCTGCCCAACGGGTCGGGCATCCGCTACTCCCAGAGCGGCTACACCCGCCAGAGCGTCGGCGGCTGTGGCTTCTGGAACGCCGACGCCGACTGGGCCAACGCCACCGCCCTGCCGACCATCAACGCCGCCGTGGTGGGAGCCGCCACCGACTCGGGCCTGACCAACGTCAGGACCCTCAACCTCGCGTCGGCGTTCAACGGCCACCGGCTCTGCGAGAACACCGTCGGGCTCTATGAGGAGAAGGGCCTCAGCTCGTGGACCCAGGCGACGGCCGTCGACAAGACCGAGTGGATCAACCAGATCCGGACGGTCTCGACGATCGGCTCGAGCTACTACATCCAGGAGTCGCTGCACCCCAACTACTGGGCCCAGATGGCGCTGCGGTCGTGCGTCCGGCAGGTCTGGAACGGCGGGTCACCGCGCAGCGGGACCTGCACGGTCGCCGGGACCGGACTGGTCGGTGGCGAGCCGCGGATGACGCTGCAGTAGCCCCGCGCTGGCTGGGTGCTCGTACTCAGCCCAAGATGAGCCGCCGGGTCGGAGCCTGCTCCGTCCCGGCGGTGCCATCGTGAAGCCATGAGGATCTTCGCGGACCCGACGCGCTGCCCCGACTGCGGCGCTTCCATCGCCGAACGCCCCACCTCCTGCCCCGCGTGCGGCCTGACCCTCGAGGGTCCGGTGGCCGCCTCCCTCTTCGCCACGCTGCAGAGTGCGGACCGGCTGCTCGCCGAGCTGCGCACCGCGGTCGCACCCCTGCCGGTCCCCGCGGCGCCGGCCGGCTCCCCGGCCGCCGCTCTCACACCCCCCGGCCTGCCGCCGTACGTCGCAACGGCGCGGCCCACCCGCAGCGGCCTCAGTGGGGCTTCGGTGCCCAAGATCCTGCTCACGCTCGGTGCGCTGTGCCTGCTCGTGGCGGCGGTGACCTTCCTCGCGGTCGCGTGGGCGTGGCTGGGCGTCGGTGGGCGCACCGCCGTGCTGGTCGGGCTCACCGCGCTGGCGGCCGTCACGACCTGGTGGTCGCACCACACCCGGCTGCGGGCCGCCGCCGAGTCGCTCGGCACCGTCGCCCTCGGCCTGCTCGCCCTGGACCTCACCGGCGCCGACAACGCCGGCTGGTTCGGGACGCTGACACCGGGCGCACTGCCCCTCATCGTCGGGCTCGTCGTGGCCATCGCCGCCGTCGGCGCCGCACTGCTCTCGGCCCGGCGGCAGCCCACCTTGGTGGCTCCCCAGGTGGTCGCCGGCCTGGCCGGCTGGGCGGCCGTCGCCGGTCTCGTCGAGCTGACCGACCATCTCAGCATCAGCAGCGCCGTCGGCGTTGCGGTGCTGCTGCTCGTCGCCCTCGTCGCGCACCGCATCGGGCTGGCGGTGCTCCCCTGGGCCGCCGGCGCCGCCGCAGTGTTGTGGTGGCTCCCGCTCCTCGGCAGCGGTCTCGTGCACCTGGGGGACGACCCGAGCCTGCGCGGCCTCTGGGACGAAGGGCTGGCGTGGCCGGTGGTCGCGGCGGCCCTGTTGTTGGCCTCGCCCCTGGTCGTGGCGCACCGCCGACCGTGGGCACCCGTGCTCCTCGGCGGCGGTCCGGCGCTGCTGCTGACGATCGTCGCGCTCGCGCCGCTCGTGGACGAGCCGCCGACGGCCGTCCTGATCGGCACGCTGGTCGCGCTGACGCTCTGGGCGGTGGCCGCTCTCGTGGGTCCGTCCCGGTGGCGGTCGCTCGGCGTGGTGGCGCTGCTGCCGGCATTCCCGGTCGCGGCGGTGTTGCTGCTCCAGATCGTCGCCGACGCGCTCACCAGGGTCACCGGGGTCGGCGATCCGTGGACCGCCGGTGCGGGCGTGCGGCTCGCCGCGGCGTCGTACGACGCGCAGCCGGTGCTGCTGCCGATCGGGACGATGGTGCTGCTGCTCGTGGCGGCTGCCGTCGCTCGCACGCTGGGGGCGAGGCCCGAGCCGCGGCCCACCACTGCCGTCGCGGGTGCGCTGGTGCCGGTGACCGCCGTCGCTGCACTGGCGTCCTACCCGGTGCCGCTGTGGCTCGTGGTGGCCTGCCTCGCCCTCGTCGCGGTGGGGCTGGGCGGCCTGGCCATGACGAGCCTCGCCGGTCTCCACGATGTCCCCGCCCTCGCGGCGGTCGGCGTGCTGGGGGCGGCGCTCGTGACCGGTCTGGCCAGCGACGTGCTGACCGCGGTCGTGCTGGCCGTAGCGTCACTGCTCTTCGTCGGGTGGTGGGCGGCCGGGCGGTCCGATCTCGTGCGCGACGTCGGGCGGGTGTTGACGCCGGTGGCGGGCGGCGCCCTGATCTGGACCGTCGCGGAGCTGGCGGGGCTGCACCCGGAGTGGCGCGCCGTCCCCGTCCTGATCGCCCTGGGCGTGCTCGTCGTCCTGGCCGCCCGCGTGACCGTCGAGGGCGGGGCCGCCCTGACCGCGCTCGTGGCGGGGCTCGCCTCGGTCGCGGCCGGCTTCCTGGTGTCGGACTCGCGTGGCTGGTGGGCCCTGGCGATCGTGCTGACCCTCGCGGGCGCCGCCCAGGTCGTGTCGTCCCTGGCCAATCCGCATCGTCGCGAGCTCGCCTGGTCGGGCGGGCTGATGCTCGCGATGGCCACCTGGGTCCGGCTCTATGACGCCGGAGTCACCACCCCGGAGGCCTACACGTTGCCGTCCGCGCTGGTCCTGGTCGCCGTAGGCCTCGTCGCGGTGCTGCGCCGCGGCCTGCCCACGATGATGGCGTTGACGCCGGGGCTGTCGCTGGCCACCGTGCCGACGCTGCTGCAGGTCCTCGGTGGCGACCCGGTGTCGTGGCGCGCCTTCCTCCTGGGAGCGGCCGCCCTCGGGCTCGTTCTGGCGGGGACGCGGCTGCACTGGGGCGGACCGCTGGTCGTCGGGGCCATCATCGGTGCCCTGCTCGTGATCCGCGAGGCCGGGCCCTATGCCGCCGACCTCCCGCCGTGGCTGCTCATCGCCGTGGCCGGGACGGTCCTCACGGTCGTCGGCATCACCTGGGAGCGGGGCCTGCGTGACCTGCGTCGTGGCGCGGCCTACCTCGCGCGCCTGCACTGACGCGCCTGCATCGACCCAGAGCGAGCGCGGACGCCGACTCGTCGGGGGGAGAGAGGAGCGAACTCGGGCCCCGGTGCGGCCCCCATATGCCGCACCGGACCCGATGAACGTTCCCGAGTCCGTCAGCAGAGGCCGACCACCTGGCGAGCCAGGCAGGGCCAACTGTGCCACGTTTAACTCGGCGGGCCCCGCTCGGCCCGCGTGGGATCTAGACAGGCTGGCGAGGTCGCCGTGGTTGGGTGGTGTCGATGGCTCTCACGATCGCCGCCCAGGTCCGGCCCTTCGCGCTGCTGGCGCCGGGGGCTCGGACGGTGTCCGCCGACGAGGCCCGCGCTGGCGTGCCGATGCCCGCCCCGGCGCCGTTCGTCGCCATGGAGGCGACCCTCGCCGGCGACGCCGGGCGGCTGGTCCTCGAGCTCGCGAGCGGCGCCGTACGGCTGTCCGGGGAGTACGACGCCCGCCGCTCCCTGGCCCGGCTGCAGGTCACGGATGCGTCGGGGCGAACCACGAGCCACCGCAGCCTGCGGGGTGGGCGGGCGCGCGGCGAGGTCACGTCGGTCGCGCTGACGCTGACCGGCACGTGGCTGACGGTGTGGACGCGCGGTGTGGCGACCGACGACTGGACCGCGCGCAGTCGGGTGACGCTGGCCGACCGGGTCGACACCCGCTCCGAGCAGCTGACCGCGGGCCTGCGGCTGCGACTCGACGGCGACGCCTCGGTGGGTGACGTGCGCGTTGGCCCCTTCGGCCAGCTCGGCCTGCGCGATATCCGGCTGGTCAGCGAGGCGGACGGGTCGCCGATCCGGCGCGAGGGGCGGCTGCTGCTCAGCGCCACCAGCGCCGGCCCGGGCTTCTTCGACACCGGCCACACGAGCGTCTGGTCGCTCGACGAGGCGTCCTTCGACCTGCGCCACGAGGCCGACCTGTTCTTCCGGCGGCCCGACCGGCCGGGCGTCTTCGGCGACCACGCGTGCCACGTCGTACGCGATGGCGACCGTTGGCTGGTCGCCACCAGCACCTGGGGCGACTTCGACGGCGGCAAGCGGTCAACCGTGGCATCGACCCTGGCCGAGACGACCGCCGACGTCACGACCGGCACCCATGTGCTCGACACGCGCCCGCTCCACCTGCCCACCGACGGGCTGACCTCCGTCGGGGTCTGGGACCCCCACCTCGTCCTGGTCGACGGTCCGGTGTCCGGGACCCAGGAGTGGCTGGTGGGATATGTGTCCGCGACGCGCTACTTCGAGTTCCACCCCGTGCTGGCCAGCGGCCCGTCGCTCGACGCGCTGTCGCTGCGGTCGGCGGCCTCGGACCGGGTGGCGACCGAGGGGGTCACGCTCGTCCGGCTCGACGAGGGCTGGCGTGTGCTGGCCAGCGACGGCAAGGACGGTGCGCCCGGGCAGCGCGAGCGTTTCCCGGTGTTCGACCTCGATCTCAGCGAGGTGGGAACGGTCGCGGCGCCGTACCCCCAGCCGACCAACCTGCCGTGGCCGACTCTGGTCCGCACGGACTCAGGCTGGCTGATGACGACGTTCAACGGCCGGCCACGCGGTGGCCGGCTGTTGGGCTATGGAACTCACGGTGACGTCGTGGTGCTGACCGGCCACGACCTCGGGTGAGGGTCAGGGGCGAGATCCCTCGTCGGCCCAGTCGTCGTAGTCGTCGTAGTCGTCCGACTCGTCGCTGTCCGCAGTGATCTCGTCCTGGCTGGTGCCATGCAGCTCCGCCGCGAGCGCCCCGAAGTCCGTCTCATAGGTGCGGTACTTCAGGTCGCGGGCGACCTTCGTCTGCTTAGCCTTTGCTCGGCCGCGCCCCATAGGGTCGACCCCCTCGCGCTGGGCCGGGGTCCAACGCGAAGCGCGGCGCCCGGTCTGAATGGTCAGTTTCTCGTGGGGACAACGCTACCCGCTCGGTGGCTGTTCCCGCACTTCACCGTCCGAATTCGGACCCGCCAGCATCCCGAAAATCCCCGAAGTGCCCGGTTTGGTCCGCCGAGGTGCCCCGTCCAGATCCCCGAGGTGCCCCGTCCGGATCCCCGAGGTGGCCGATTCGTACGACGCGACCGCGGTAGCGGGCACCTCGGCGGTCAGCACCGGGCACCTCGGCGGAGGGGCTACCAGCCGGGGTGCTGGTTGACGAGGGTGACCCGGCCGACGCCACCGTCGGCGGACCCAGCGGCGGACCCAGCGGCGGAGCCGGAGGCGGATCTGGCGGAGGTCACCTCGCCGGCGACCCAGGCGCGCAGGCCGCGGTCGGCGAGGACCTCGATGGCGCGGTCGGCGTCGGCGGGGGCGACCAGCGCGACCATGCCGACACCGAGGTTGAGGGTCTGCTCGAGGTCCGGCTGGGGCACCGACCCGACCCGGCGGACCAGGTCGAAGATCGGCTGCGGCGTCCAGGTCGATCGGTCGATGGTGACGGAGACCTCCGCCGGCACGACCCGCTCGAGGTTGGCGGCCAGGCCGCCGCCGGTGACGTGGGACATCGCGTGGGTCGCGGTCTCGGCGGCGAGCGCGAGGCACGCCTTGGCATAGATCCGGGTCGGCGCGAGCAGCTCCTCACCGAGGGTCCGCCCCAGCTCGGGCACGTCGCGATCGAGCGACCAGCCCGCGCCCGCCTCGGAGAGCAGCACGTGGCGCACCAGCGAGTAGCCGTTGGAGTGGAGCCCGCTCGCCTCCATGACGATCACCACGTCACCCGGCCGCACCAGGGCCGAGCCCAGCAGTCGGTCGGCCTCCACGACACCGGTCGTCGAGCCAGCGACGTCGTACTCGTCCGGCCCGAGCAGGCCGGGGTGCTCGGCTGTCTCGCCGCCGATCAGCGCGCAGCCGGCCTCGACACACGCCTCGGCGATGCCCTGGACGATCGCCGCGATCCGCTCGGGTACGACGCGGCCGGTGGCGATGTAGTCGGTCAGGAACAGCGGCTCGGCGCCACAGACGACGAGGTCGTCGACGAGCATGCCGACGAGGTCGTAGCCGATGGTGTCGTGCTTGTCGAGCGCCTGGGCGATCGCGACCTTGGTGCCGACCCCATCGGCGGAGGTGGCGAGCAGCGGACGGTCAAAGGCCTTGAGCGCGGAGGCGTCGAACAACCCGGCGAAGCCCCCGATGCCCCCGACCATCTCGGGACGACGGGCCTTCTCGACCCACTCCTTCATCAACTCGACGGCACGGTCGCCGGCCTCGATGGAGACTCCGGCCACGGCGTAGGCGTTGTCGGGTCGGGTCACGATGGGTGCCTCCGGGGTCACGGGTTGTTGAGGATCGGGAGCGCCTCGGTGTTGAGGGACTGCTCCAGCAGGTGCTTGCCGAGTCGCGACTCGTCGGGCAGCGGGATGGGGTAGGTGCCGGTGAAGCACGCCTGGCAGAGCTGGTCGGCGGCTTGGCCGGTCGCCTCGATCATCCCCTCGAGGGAGATATAGCCGAGCGAGTCGGCGCCGATGCTGGCGCGGATCTCCTCGATGTCCAGGCCGTTGGCGATCAGCTCGGCCCGGGTCGCGAAGTCGATGCCATAGAAGCAGGGCCACTTCACGGGGGGCGAGGAGATCCGGACGTGGACCTCGGCGGCGCCGGCCTCGCGGAGCATCCGGACCTGGGCGCGCTGGGTGTTGCCGCGCACGATCGAGTCGTCGACGACGACGAGCCGGCGACCGCGGATCATGTGCTCGAGGGCGTTGAGCTTGAGCCGGATGCCGAGCTGGCGCAGCGTCTGGCTGGGCTGGATGAACGTCCGCCCGACATAGGAGTTCTTGACGAACCCCTGACCGAACGGGATGCCGCTTTCCTCGGCGTAGCCGGTCGCGGCCGGCGTACCGGACTCGGGCACCGGCATGACCAGGTCGGCGTCGACGGGAAACTCGCGCGCCAGCCGCCTGCCCATCTCGACGCGAGCCTCGTGGACGTTGCGCTTGGCGATGGTGGCGTCGGGGCGGGCGAGATAGACGTACTCGAACACGCAGCCCTTGGGCTCGGGCTCGGCGAAGCGGAGGGACCGCAGGCCGTCCTCGTTGATGACGAGCAGCTCACCCGGCTCGACCTCGCGTACGACGCTCGCGCCGACCGTCACCAGGGCGGCGTCCTCGGAGGCGACCACCCAGCCGCGCTCGAGCCGGCCGAGCACCAGCGGGCGGATGCCCTGGGGGTCGCGGGCGGCGTAGAGAGTGTGCTCGTTCATCCAGACAAACGAATAGGCCCCCTTGAGCTGCGGCAGCAGGTCGACGGCGCGGTCCTCGACGGACTGGCCGGCGTGGTGGGCCAGCAGCGACGTCACGATCGCGGTGTCGTTGGTGACCTCCGACGGCGCCTTGACGTGGAGGTCCAGCTCGCCCTCCAGCTCACCGAGGTCCTCGACCATCTGGGCCAGGTCGCGGGTATTGATCAGGTTGCCGTTGTGGGCCAGCGCGATCGACCCGTCGAGGGTGGGGTGGAACGTGGGCTGGGCGTTGTGCCAGGTGGACGCACCGGTCGTGGAATAACGCGCATGCCCGATCGCCAGGTGACCTTTGAGCGACTCGAGTGTCGACTCGTCGAAGACCTGGGACACCAGCCCCATGTCCTTGTAGACCAGGATCTGACGACCGTTGCTCACGGCGATGCCGGCTGACTCCTGCCCACGGTGCTGGAGCGCATAGAGCCCGAAGTAGGTCAGCTTGGCGACGTCCTCGCCCGGCGCCCAGACCCCGAAGACGCCGCAGGCGTCCTGGGGACCCTGGTCGAGTGGGTCCAGCGCTGCGGTCAGCCGCCCGTCGCCGCGTCGGCCGGGGGTGCGGGGGTTCGCCACTCGCCGAAGTCTACGGGCAGACCGGCCCATCGGCCGAAGCCGCGCGAGGGGTGGGCTCGCGGCCGTCGACCGCAGCCGACAACCACCGCGGTGCGCTCGGCGTCTCCCTTGCCGTGGGGGAGACACCGACACACACGACCACGGCCAAGCGCCGCCCGACCCTGAGGGCAGCGCTCGCCGCCACGACGGTCGCTGCGGCCGTCGCCCTCGCCGGGTGTGCGGCCCCGGCAGCGCCGGTCTCCGAGCGACCATCGCCGCCGGCAGCGGTCGAGGTCTCCGGGCAGGGGGTCGACGGTCTGGACTTCGGGACCGGTCGGTCCGAGGTCGTGGCCGCGCTGTCGGCTCGGCTGGGCGAGCCGGACACGACCGACGGTCCGACCCGGTTCTCGCGCATCCCCGGCCACGACGGCTGGTTCGAGGTGGCCGGGGACAACATCTCCCCTGCGTGGGCCTATGAGTACGCCGCCCGCTCCTGCTGGGGCGACCTCTGCCTGGTGTTCGGCGGCCCGCGGGCCGAGGAGCTGGCCCTGCGGGGGTGGTCGCTGGCCCACGTGACCGGAACGCCGCCGACCCAGCCGTCGTACGACGTCAGGGTCGCGGGCAGCGGGCTCCGACTCGGCGACACCTGGGCCGAGGTGCGCGAGGCCTATCCGAACACTGTCGTCGACGGCGGCGAGGGGGCGTCACTGGCGATCCGCGACCTGCCCTGGCCGGCGTTCACCGACGGGGTCGGCGCCTGGCGCCTGTCGGGGAACTGGGACTTCGAGCATCCGCATCGAGCGCCCGCGGACGCCCAGCTGATCCGCATCTCCGCCGGCGAGGGCCCCGAGCCCGGCTGCTGCTGAGGGTTGCCTCCGGCCAGAGCGTGGCACCCGCCGAGCACCGCCGTACACCCGACCAACTTCCGCGGCGCTGTGGCTACGTTCTCAGTGTTGTAACGCTGAGATGGTGACCAGAGCACCGCGGCAGTCGGTGTCGGCCCGCAGCCGGACGGACGCCGTACGCCGGAAGCCGCGTCACCCCACCTGGAACGAGGCGGTGACGTCGGCGGTGGAGTCGTCGCCCGCGAACACGTCGATCTGGCCGGGCTCGACCACGAAGCGACCGCGGTTGTCATAGAAGCCGACGTCGGACCGGTCGAGCGTGAACCGCACCGTCCTGGACTCGCCCGGCTCCAGCGACACTCGCTCGAACCCGCGCAGCCGGCGCACCGGCTGGGAGATGCTCGCGACCGGGTCGTGGAGATAGAGCTGGACGACGTCGTCGCCCGCGACGTCACCGGTGTTGGTGACCGTCACCGAGGCTTGGATCCGCCCGTGCCGCCCCATCGAGTCGGCGCTGAGCGACAGGTCGCTGACGTCGAAGGTCGCGGGAACAGCGGGTCGCAGGTGCGCAGGTCGCGATAGCGCGAGACGTACTTCTGCGTGACGTCGCAGGGCCGCCCGGTTGGCTCGTGGTTGTAGTAGATCGGGACCTGCCCGACCGTCTGCGGGAACGACACCGGGAGCTTGCCCCCCGGGTTGACCTTGCCGAAGACCACGTCGGCGACGGCGTTGCCGCCCTCGACGCCGGGGAACCATGCCTCGAGGACCGCCGGCGCCGTGTCGACCACGGGGCCGAGCGTCAGCGGCCGGCCGTTGAAAAGCACCACGGCGTACGGCGTCCCCGTCGACTCGACGGCGTCGATGATCGCCTGCTCGTCGCCGGGCAGGGAGAGGTCGGACCGGGCGGCGGCCTCGCCGCTCATCTCGCGCGTCTCGCCGAGGGCGAGCACGACCTGGTCGGCCCCTTCGGCGGCGGACCGGACGGCCGCCAGGTCGGCGTCGCTGCAGGCGTCGTCGGGTCGTGCGTCCGGCGGCTCGGCGTTGGTGCGCGTGCAGCCCTCGACATAGGTGGTGTCGGGGTTCTGCGCCTGCAGCCCCTGGAGCACCGTCACGACATCGTCGTCCTGCCCCTGGCCCCACCAGGGTCCGAGCAGGTCGTGTCCGTCGTCGCCGAACGGGCCGATGACGACGGTCTTCTTGTCCGGGCTGAAGGGCAGCGTCGCGTCGTCGTTCTTGAGCAGGACCATCGAGCGACCCGCGGCGTCGCGCGCATCGGAACGGTCCTGGTCGGTCAGGAAGCTGGCGGGGTCGGCGGCGGCGGCCTGGTCGACGTAGGGGTGGTCGAACAGGCCGGCGCGGAACTTCACCCGCAGGATCCGGCGTACGGCGTCGTCGAGCCGCTGCATCGAGATCCGCCGGTCGGCCAGCAACTGCTGGCCGTAGTCGCGGACATAGGTGCTCACCATCTCCTGGTCGGTGCCGGCCATCAGGGCGTTGGCGCCCGCGCTGGGCCCGTCGGCAGCGGTGCCGTGGCCACACGGCCCCTCGGCCGGCTCGACCGGCGGGCAGGCACGCGTCTCGGCGACGGCGGTGTAGTCGCTCTCGATGAACCCGTCGAAGCCCCACTCCTTCTTGAGGATCTGGGTCTCGGTGTAGTAGTTGGCGCAGCCCGGGACGCCGTTGATCGCGTTGAAGGAGCACATCACCGTGTCGGCGCCCGCGTCGACGGCCGCTTTGAACGGCGGCAGGTAGATGTTGCGCAGCCGCTGCTCGGACAGGTCGGTGGTGTTGTAGTCGCGACCACCCTCGGGCTCGCCGTACGCCACATAGTGCTTGGGACTGGCGACCACCCGAGACCGCGAGCTGTAGTCACGGCCTTGGAAGCCGCGCACCGAGGCGACCGCCATCACCGAGCCGAGGTAGGGGTCCTCCCCGTTGCCTTCCACGATCCGCCCCCAGCGCGGCTCGTGGGAGACATCGACCATCGGCGCATAGGTCTGCTTCAGACCGACCGTGGCCGACTCGCGGGCGCCGATGCGCGACGCCGCCTGGACCACCTCGGGGTCGAAGGAGCTCGCCATCCCGAGCGGCACGGGGAAGACGGTGCGATAGCCGTGGATGGTGTCATAGGCGAACAGGATCGGGATCCCGAGCCGCGACTCCTCGACGGCGATGTGCTGGAGGTGGTCGATCTTGGCCGGGTCGACCAGGCTGAAGACGCCGCCGACGCCGGCGCGGGCGTCCTCGTCGGTCACCTGCCCGTCGGAGAGCAGCTGCACCTGCTGCAGCTTCTCCTCGGTCGTCATGCGACCGATCAGCCGGTCGATCCTTCTCTCGATCCCTCGCTCATCGCCGTGGCCACGGGCGAGCCGCCGGTCGACGACGGGCGCCTCCGCCTGCACTCCGGTCGGCGCGGTCAGCGCCGAGTCGACGGTGTCGCCGCTGTGTGCAGGCAGGCCGTTGACCACCGCCATCGCCACGACTGTTGTTGCTGCTGCCAGGGTCCCGAGCTGCTTCATGACGCCTCCGCGTGGTCCCGAGAGGCCCCGACACCGTTGTCGGGGCCCGGCAGACGCGACCCGTCGGTCCTCGGGACGACACCTGCCTGCGGGGCGTACCCCTCAGACGCCAGGCGCAATCCCCGCGCCGGGCGTCAGCGCCGGCCGAGACCCTCGAGCAGCAGCGCGTGGGCGAGGATGACCCGCTCGAACTCGGCCAGATGGAGGCCCTCGTTGGGCCCATGGGCGCGGGTGTCGGGGTCTTCCACCCCGGTGACCAGGACGCTCGCGCCAGGGAAGGTGTCGACGAACTCGGCGATGAACGGGATCGACCCGCCGACACCCATGTCGACCGGGGCCGTGCCGTCCCAGGCCTGGGTGAACGCCGCGCGCGCCACGTCGTACGCCGGACCCGTGGCGTCGATCGTGGTCGCCTCCCCGGTGTCGACGAGCGTCACGGTGAGCTGGGCACCCCACGGCACGTGTGCCTCGAGGTGGGCCCGCAGGCAGGCCAGCGCGTTGGCGGTGGTGTCGCCGGGGGCGACCCGCATCGAGATCTTGGCACGGGCGGCCGGGACGAGGGTGTTGGACGCCCCGTCGACCTTGGGGGCGTCGATCCCGGTGATCGAGAGCGACGGCTTGGTCCACAGCCGCTCGACGGCCGATCCGGTGCCGATCCACTCGGTGGTCGGGAGCGCGCCCGACTCGGCACGCAGCCGCTCCTCCGGGTAGTCCACGTCCGCGGCCGGACCGGCGTGGAGCCCGGCGACCGCGACGTTGCCCTCGTCGTCGTGGAGCGTCGCGATCAGGCGGCTCAGCGTGATGAGCGAGTCGGGGACGAGTCCGCCCCACATGCCGGAGTGGACCGCGTGGGACAGCGTGCGGACCTCGACGTCGACCCTGACCAGGCCGCGCAGCGAGGTCGTCAGGGCGGGCACGCCGATGTCCCAGTTGCCGGAGTCGGCGATGACGATGACATCGGCCTCGAGCAGGTCGCGGTGCTCCTTGAGGAACGCCGGCAGGCTCTCGGAGCCGACCTCCTCCTCACCCTCGACGAAGACGGTCACCCCGACGGCCAGGTCGTCGCCGAGCATGCGGAGGGCGCCCAGGTGGGTGACGATGCCGGCCTTGTCGTCAGCGGCGCCGCGCGCATAGAGCCGGTCGCCACGCTCGGTGGGCTCCCACGGCGGGGAGTCCCAGTCGGCCGGGTCGCCCTCGGGTTGGACGTCATGGTGGGCATAGAGCAGCACCGTCGGCGCCCCCTCGGGGCCCGGTTTGCGGGCGACCACGGCGGGGGCGCCGCCCGCCACGGACAGCACCTGGGCGTCGAACCCCTCCGCCTCGAAGAGGCTGCGCACCGTCTCGGCGCTGCGCCGCACCTCGCCGGCCCGCTCCGGGTCGGCGCTCACGGACTGGATGCGGACCAGCGTCTCCAGGTCGCGGCGTACGCCGGGGAGGACGTCGGCAAGGCGGGCGCAGAGGTCGGTCATGGGCTCACCCTACGGCGGCGCGCGGAGGCCGTAGTACCCGCTCCGACACCGCCCGTTCACGCGCGCTCCCCGGTTCGGAAACCAAGGACGCCTAAAGTAAAGAACCATGCACCGGCTCCCCCGCCTCGCCCTGGCTGCTGCCGCCGTCGCGCTCGTGCTCACCGGAGGTGGCGCCGGTTCGCCGGCGCCGGCGGACGCCGCCACGGCGACGGTCGACGAGGTCACCTATGCGTTCGGCAACGAGCGCACCGAGGTGGTCGTGAGCTGGCGCGGCGCGGAACCGACGCTCTTCTGGGGCGTTGACGACAGCTATGGCAACCAGATCACCGCGACCCGAAGCATGATCACCCCGGTCGACACCAGCGGCCCCTTCTATGAGGCCCGGATCTCCGGGCTGACGGCCGGGACCACCTACCACTACCGGATCGGCGCGAGCGGCGCCGACCGCGTCCTGCACACGGCTCCCGCCAACACCGACGACTTCACGGCGGTGGTGATCGCCGACACCGAAGCGACGATCTGTCGCGCCTACCAGGCCGAGATGTTCGGTCTCGTCGCCGCGGTCGACGCCGACACGGTGCTCCACCACGGCGACCATGCGATCGCCAACGACTGCGGCGTCCCTGCGGTCCACCAGTACTTCCTCGACCTCGAGACGACGCTGGCCAACGGAGCGTCGTTCCAGCCGATGTGGGGCAACCACGAGTACGGCCCCCCGACCGCCGACGCCCCTCCCGGCACCCCGCGAGACACCCTGGCCAACTACAAGGGGCGCGTCGCGATGCCCAACGCCCAGACCGTGCCCAACGACAAGGCGACCCAGACCAGTCATCCCGGTTGTGGTCAGGAGATCGGCAGCCCGACCAACACCTGCCTCGGCGAGGACTGGGGCTGGTTCCGCGCCGGGCGCGTGCTGTTCATCGGCTATCCCGAGCCCGACCCTGGCGCCATCGCCGACTGGCAGAAGAAGGCCGACGTGGTGATGGCCGACGCCCAGGCCAACACCACCATCGACTTCATCGTGACCTATGGGCACCGCCCGGTCGTCAGCAGCACGTCGTACACCCCGCCGACCGGGTGGGCGACCGCCTTCGACGCGCTCGCCGCGAAGTACAGCCCCACCGCCCGCGCCGGCGGGAAGTATGTCCTCAACTTCGCGGGACACCGACACAACCTCGAGGTGTTCGGCAGCCGCAAGGGCGTGACCCACGTCGTGAACGGCGGCGGAGGTCAGGGACTCATCAAGTTCGGCAGCACCGTCGCCGGCTCGACCTGGCGGATGAAGCACCTGGGCTTCTCGACACTGCGCTACTCGGCGTCGGCGCGCACCCTGGTGTTCAGCGTCATCTGCGGGCCGGCGCACCCGTCGCAGTCCGGCACGCGTACGCCCGGCAGCACGCTCTATTCACGGACCTATACGGCGGCCTGAGCGCTCGCCTCGGGGACGGCGTACGACACCCCGCAGGATTGTCGGACAATAATTGGCGCATTCGGCCCTCCGGGTGACACGATGGGGCCATGCCGCAGACCTCCTCCTCGCCCGTCGTACCGGGCGGTGACACCCAGACCCACATCGAGCTGACCGAGGCCTTCGCGGCCCACAACTACCACCCGCTCCGGGTCGTGCTCTCCCACGGTGAAGGCGCCTGGGTGACCGACGTCGACGGGCGCCGCTACCTCGACTGCCTGGCCGGCTACTCGGCCCTCAACTTCGGTCACGCCCACCCGCGCCTCGTCGCCCGCGCGCAGGAGCAGCTCGGCCGGCTGACGCTGACCAGCCGCGCGTTCTACAACGACCAGCTCGGGCCGTTCGCGCGCGACCTCGCCGAGCTCACCGGCAAGGAGATGATCCTGCCGATGAACTCCGGGGCCGAGGCCGTGGAGACCGCGATCAAGACCGCCCGCAAGTGGGGCTACCTCGTCAAGGGCGTCCCCGAGAACCACGCCACGATCGTCGCCATGGAGGGCAACTTCCACGGGCGCACCACCACGATCGTCAGCTTCTCCAACGACCCCGACGCGACGACCGGCTATGCGCCGTACACCCCGGGCTTCCGGCTGGTGCCCTATGGCGACCTCGCCGCTCTCGAGGCAGCCATCGACGACTCGACGGTCGCCGTCCTGCTCGAGCCGATCCAGGGTGAGGCCGGCGTCGTCATCCCCCCGGCCGGCTATCTCCAGGGCGTGCGCGCGCTGTGCAACCGCACCAACACCCTCATGGTCGCCGACGAGATCCAGTCCGGGCTCGCACGCACCGGCCGCACCTTCGCCTGCGACCACGAGGACGTCACCCCCGACATCTTCATCCTCGGCAAGGCGCTCGGCGGCGGGCTCTATCCCGTCTCCGCGATCGCCGCCAACGGCGATGTGCTCGGCGTGATCACGCCCGGCACCCACGGCTCGACCTTCGGCGGCAACCCGCTCGCCGCCGCGATCGGCCGCGAGGTCGTCGCGATCCTCAACGAGGGCGAGTTCCAGAAGCGCGCCGAGACCCTCGGTCACTACCTCGACGACGGCCTCCAGGCGCTCGTCGGCCACGGCATCGAGGCCGTGCGCTGCCGGGGGCTCTGGGCCGGCGTGGACATCGCCCCCGAGGTCAGCAGCGGGCGCGCGTTCTGTGAGGGCCTGATGGAGCACGGCGTCCTCGCCAAGGAGGCCCACGGCCAGACCGTCCGCCTCGCTCCCCCGATCGTCGCCACCGAGGAGGACCTCGATGTCCTGCTCGGGGCTTTCCGGGCGGTGTTGGGGGCCTGAGGGGTTGTCGGTTTCACCGGCTCGCCGGTGAAACTGTCACTTCTCGGCCGAAGTTACGGTCGAGAAGTGCTGGTTTCACCGGCTCGCCGGTGAAACTTGCGCGAGCTCACATCAGCGGGAGGTACGGCGCCAGGTCGGCGCGCTCACCGGAGGCGAGGACGCGACCGCGGTCCTCGGCGTCGGCCCAGCTGAGGTCGCCCGAGGCCAGCGCGATCCAGGTCTCCGCGTCGAGCTCGACCACGGCGGGGGGCGTGCCGCGCGTGTGTCGTACGCCGGGGACGACCTGGGCAGCGGCATAGGGCGGCACCCGCACCTCGACGGAGCGCCCGGGCGCGACGGCCGACAGCACCGCGAGGAAGTGCTTGACCAGCAGGCGAACGTCGGCGGAGGTGGCGCGCCCGGCGGCATGCTCGGCGAGGGCGCGGCGTACGTCGGCCGCGTCGGCGGGCCGGAGCGGCCGGGTCATGCGTCGGTTCCATCGACGAACGGCTGGAGCAGCGCCAGGATCTGATAGGTCTGCCGCTCGGCGCCGTCATCGGCCGCGCGGGTGCGGGCCGCCCACTCCTCGACGAGACGGTCGAGCTCGGCGCTGAGCTCTCGCCCCTCCTCCTTGGTGAGCCGGAGCGACGCCTCCATGATCGAACTGGTCGTGCCCTCCCGCTGCCGCAGGGCGTACGCCGCGTCGACCAGCTCGTGGGCGCGGGCGGCGGCATGGGTGGCCCAGACGGTGACGGCCGCCTTGCCGCCCGGCGACGAGGAGAGGTCGCCAACGTCGATGCGCAGCTGCTCCCCCGACACCAGTCGCCACACGCGGTCGCGTCGGTCGCGGGCCTGGTCGGGGGCCTCTTCGAGGACGCCGTACTTGGCGAGCTGGCGCAGGTGGAAGCTGGCCTGGTTGGCCGGGATCCCCAGCGCCGAGGCGAGGTCGGCAGCGCGCATCGGGCCGGCTGCCTCGATCTCGAGCAGGATCCGGTTGCGCACGGGATGGGCGATGGCCCGCAGCACGCGCGGGTCGGCAGCAGGAGATCCGGCCATGACCGCATCCTAGCCAGATTTCGCACGCATACTTGCGCAACAATACTTGCGCAAGATATGTTGCGGAACATGACCGGATACCGACAGCTCGCCCGCAACCGCGACTTCACGATCCTCTGGGTCGGCGAGACCATCAGCACCCTCGGCAGCCGGATGTCGATGTTCGTGTTCCCGCTGGTGGCCTATGCCCTGTCCGGATCCACCATCACCGCCGCCCTCATCGAGGCGATCCAGCTCGGTGGGCTCGCTGCGACGTTGCTGCCCGCCGGCGTGTGGGCCGACAGCCTCCACCGCCGCACGCTGATGCTGGCCGCCAGCGCCACCGGCGTCCTCGCCTATGGCTCCATCACCGTCGCCGGGATCCTCGGACACCTCACCCTCGTGCACCTCGGCCTCGTCGCGCTGATCTCCGGAGCCGCGACGGGCGTGTTCCAACCGGCCCAGATGTCGGCGATCCGTGCCGTCGTCCCCACCGAGGACCTGCCGACGGCCCTCTCGCAGAACCAGGCCCGCGAGCACGTCGCCGGACTCCTCGGCGGGCCACTCGGTGGGGCGCTGTACGCCGTCACTCGGTGGCTGCCGTTCGCGGTGGACACCGTCAGCTATGCCATCTCGTGCCTCACCCTCACCCGCATCCGCGCCGACCTCTCGGCCGCCCCGCGCGCCGGCTCGCGTCCACCGATGCGCACCCAGCTGGCCGAGGGGCTGCGCTTCATCTGGGGGAGGCCCTTCTTCCGAGTGCTGCTGAGCTGGGCATCGCTCACCAACCTGGTGAGCAATGCCGTCTTCTTCGTGGTGCTGATGCGGCTGATCCAGCTCGACTATCCGCCCGTGCAGATCGGCCTCATCGAGACCGCGGCCGGGCTCGGCGGGATCATCGGCGCGCTCGCCGCGCCGTACCTCATCGACCGCATCCCGACCGGCCGCCTGACCCTGACCGTGGCCTGGATGTGCGTCCTGCCGCTCGTGCCGCTGCTGTGGTGGGTGACGCCGTTGTCGGCCGTGGTGGCGGTCTTCGCGCTGCTGCTGATCAACCCGGCCGGCAACGCCGGCATCGGCGCCTATCGCGTCGCCGTCACCCCGGACGCGCTCCAGGGGCGGGTCTCGGCGACCTCCCAGTTCCTCGCGATGTCGGTGATGCCGTTGTCGCCGCTCCTGGGCGGCTGGCTGCTCGAGCACCTCGGCGGTACGCCGGCCGTCGCCGTCCTCATCGCGGCCAGCGCCGTCCTGGCGCTCGCGCTGTCGGCCAGTCGTTCCGTCCGCTCCGTCCCTCGTCCCCGCGACTGGCCGGCGCGCGAGGTGGCGGGAGAGCTGGTGGGCGCTGACGGTTCACCAAGGTAGGAAGGGAAGCCCGCACCTACCTCGGTGAACTCCGCACGGTAAGTGAGGGTTCGCCTACCTACCTTGGTGAACCGTCACCCCGGAGGGCGCTACTCAGTAGGGTGCCGCCATGGCACAGCGGTCCTTCGACCGGCTCGACGCGGCACCGGTCCGCGCCACCGTGGAGCGGCTCGAACAGCGCATCGCGGCGCGGTTCCCCGACCGGGGGCTGCGGCGGGTCGCCGGTGACCTCGTCGCCCTGGCGCGCGACGTCGCCGAAGGGTCGACGGTGATCCGCGGTCGCGTGCACGCCGTACGCCTGACCGCGCGCGTGCTGAGCGCGGGCGTCGTCATCGCGACCGTGGCCGTCCTGGTCGTTGCCCTGCACGACGCCGTCACCACCGGGCCGGACCACTCCTTCGACTGGGTGCCGCTGATCGAGAGCACGATCAATGACCTGGTGTTCGCCGGGCTCGCCATTTTCTTCCTGCACGCGCTGCCGGGCCGGCTCGAGCGCGGTCACCTGCTCGACCTGCTCCACCGGTTGCGATCGCTCGCCCACATCGTCGACATGCACCAGCTCACCAAGGACCCCGAGCGGCTGCGCGACACCTTCTCCCCCACGCCGGTGTCGGTCGAGCCGGCCCTGGACCGCGACCAGATGGAGCACTACCTCGACTACTGCTCCGAGCTGCTCAGCCTGGTGGGCAAGGTCGCCGCACTGTGCGCGGAGGAGTCACGCGACCCGCTCGTGCTCGACACGGTCTCAACCATCGAGACCCTCACGACGTCGATGTCCCGCAAGATCTGGCAGAAGATCTCGCTGCTGCCTGACGAGTGAGGCGGCTGGCCGGCGTCGGCCGCCAGGGGCCGGCGGTGACGGTTCACCAAGGTAGGAAGAGAAACCCTCACCCACCTAGGTGAATTCCGCACGGTAAGTGAGGGTTCGCCTACCTACCTTGGTGAACCGTCACCAGGATCTCCTCGATCCGGGCCCACGCCGGCGAGGCAGGCTCGATGACGCCGAAGTGGCCGCCGGACACCTCGACGAGCTCCGCGACGCCGTCACGGGCCCGCGCCTGGGCGACGTAGCCCTGCGCGATCACGAACGGCACGGTGTCATCGTCGCGGGCATGGACACACCAGACCGGCACATCGAGCGGCAGGTGGCGCATCGGGTCGGCCAGGTCGTACGACGGGTCGCTGGGGCTGGCGCCGCCCATCAGGTTGCGCGTCGCGCCGCTGCCGAGGTCCTCGTGGAACGCCCGCGTCAGGTCGGCCACGCCGGCCTGGGATATCACGTGGGTCACGCGGACCCGGTCATCCCACCCGAGGCCACCGCGAGCAGCGGCCCACAGGGCCAGGTGTCCGCCCGCCGAGTGGCCGAGCGCGACCACGGTCGAGCAGTCGACGCCGAGGTCGGCCAGCACATCGATCCCCGCGGCTACGTCGTCGAGCGTCGCCGGGAAGCCGCCGCCGTTGCCGACGCGTCGATACTCCAGGTTCCATGCGGTCCAGCCCAGCTCGGCCAGCCGCTCGGCCAGCGGCTCGCCCAGCTCAGCGCCGTACGCCGCCTTCCAGAAGCCGCCGTGGATCACGACGACGACGCCGCGGGACTCCCCCGCGGGGCGATGGAGCCGACCCCACTGGGACGGGTCGTCGCCATAGCGGACCAGCTCGGGCATGGTCAGGGGATGACCGCGCTGGGCAGGTCGCCGGTGGCGCGCCAGTCCTCGATGCGGGGATTGGCGCCCTTGGTGAGCATGATCGCGGCGGTCACCTCGGATCTGACCTGCTCGTGGCTCTGGGACTCCCCCTCGGCCGTCGTCACGACGATGCTGTCGGCCGTCCAGACCCAGCGGCACACCCAGACCGTCAATCCGTCGCGACGCGTCGGCGGCATGCACTCCAGCTGCGACATCGTGAGCGGCGAGCTCTCCACCACCATGCCGTCCGCGCGGATCCGGTCGACGTCGGAGATCAGCTCGTCGGTGGGAGTCCCGTCACCGCCGGGGAACACCTTGAGGAGGTGGGCGCTGAAGCCCGTGTTGATCGCCCACACATAGGCGTCCGCGGCATACCGCAGATAGGCATCGCGCTCCTTGGCGGTCACCTTCGTGGCGTAGGGAGGTGGGCTCGGCTCGGGGAGCTCCAGCCGCGGGTCGGCGGCCGACGAGCCGGCGGCCGGGCTGGAGGACCCGGCCGCGCCTGCGGCCGAGGGCTCCGCACCGCCGCCGCTGCAGGCAGCCGTGGCCAGCACGGCCACCATCAGGACAGCCGGCAGCCCCAGGCCACGCCCCCTAGCCATCAGCCGAGCGCCTCGGGGAGCGTGCGGGTCCAGGCCTCGCGCAGCTCGTCGAGCGGGATGGAGAACCGGTCCTTGACGGTCAGGTCGGTGCCGCCCGTGCGGCCGATCAGGCCGTGGGCGACGCCGAGGCCCTCGGCCATCGCGGTGAACGCCGGAACGTCGCGGTCACGGACCGTGACGATCGCCCGACCCGACGACTCGGAGAAGAGCCCGACGAACGGGTCGCCCTCGAGCTCGACGGTGACGCCGACGTTGCGGGCGAGGGAAGCCTCGACGAGCGCCTGGGCCAAGCCTCCCTCGGACAGGTCGTGGGCGCTGGTGAGCAGGCCCGAGCGGGCGGCGTCGATGAGCAGCCGCGCGAGGAACTTCTCATCGACCAGGTCGACCTTGGGCGGCAGGCCGCCGAGGTGGCCGTGGACGACGTGGGCCCACTCCGAGCCCGACAGCTCCTCGCGCGTGATGCCGAGATGGAAGACCTGCTGACCGGCGGCGACGAACCCGCTCGGCGTACGGCGAGTGACGTCCTCGATGACGCCGAGGACGGCGACGACCGGGGTGGGGAGGATCGCGGTGTCGCCGGTCTGGTTGTAGAGGCTGACGTTGCCTCCGGTGACCGGGATGCCGAGTGCGAGGCAGCCGTCCTTGAGACCGCGCACGGCCTCGGCGAACTGCCACATCACGTCGGGGTCCTCGGGCGAGCCGAAGTTGAGGCAGTCGGAGACCGCGAGCGGAGCGGCACCACCGACGGCAACGTTGCGATAGGACTCGGCGAGCGCGAGCTGGGCACCGGTGTAGGGGTCGAGCTTGGTGAAGCGGCCGTTGGCGTCCGTGGCGACCGAGACGCCGAGGTTGGTCTCGGGGTCGACGCGGACCATGCCGCTGTCGTGGGGCTGGGCCAGCACGGTGTTGCCCTGGACGTAGCGGTCGTATTGGTCGGTGATCCACGACTTGTCGCACAGGTTGGGCGACGCGGCGAGACGCAGCAGCGTCTCGCGCAGCTCGTCGTCGCCCTGCGGCCGCGCCAGTGACTCGGCGCCGTCGGCCTGGAGGTCGTCCTGCCACGCGGGGCGCGCGAACGGGCGGTGATAGGTCGGGCCGTCGTGCGCCACCGACCGCGGGGGTACGTCGACGACGCGCTGCCCGCGCCAGTCGATGGTGAGCCGGTCGCCGTCGGTGACCTCGCCGAGGATGATCGCCTCGACGTCCCACTTGGCGCAGATCGCCATGAACTCATCGATGTGCTCGGGCTCGACGACGGCCATCATGCGCTCCTGCGACTCGCTCATGAGGATCTCCTCGGGAGCGAGCGTGCTGTCGCGCAGCGGGACCAGGTCGAGGTCGATGTGCATGCCGCCGTCGCCGGCCGAGGCGAGCTCGGACGTGGCGCACGACAGCCCGGCGCCGCCGAGGTCCTGGATCCCGGTCACGACGCCGGCCTGGAAGAGCTCGAGCGTGCACTCGATGAGCAGCTTCTCCATGAACGGGTCGCCGACCTGGACGCTCGGGCGCTTGGCGGGGCCGGTCGAGTCGAAGGTCTCCGAGGCGAGGACGGACACGCCGCCGATGCCGTCGCCACCCGTGCGGGCGCCATAGAGGACGACCTTGTTGCCGACGCCGGTCGCCTTGGCGAGGTGGAGGTCCTCGTGGCGCAGCACGCCGACACAGAGGGCGTTCACGAGCGGGTTGCCGAGATAGGTCGGGTCGAAGACCGCCTCGCCACCGATGTTGGGCAGCCCGAGGCAGTTGCCATAGCCGCCGACGCCGGCCACGATCCCGGGCAGCACCCGGTGGGTGTCGTCCTCGTCGAGCGGCCCGAAGCGCAGCGGGTCCATCACGGCGACCGGGCGAGCCCCCATGGCGAGGATGTCGCGGACGATGCCGCCGACACCGGTCGCGGCCCCCTGGTAGGGCTCGACATAGGACGGGTGGTTGTGGCTCTCGATCTTGAAGGTGACGGCATAGCCCTGGCCGATGTCGACGACGCCGGCGTTCTCGCCGATACCGGCGAGCATCGCCCCGGTGGTGCCGGTCAGGTCGTTGGCCTTGAGCTGGTCGGCGAGCTCGCCGAACTGCTTGAGGTGGACCTTGCTGGACTTGTAGGAGCAGTGCTCGCTCCACATCACCGAGTACATGGCCAGCTCGCTGCTGGTGGGACGCCGACCGAGGATCTCGCGGATCCGGGCGTACTCGTCGTCCTTCAGCCCGAGATCGGCCCACGGCTGCTCCTTGCCGGGGTCTCCCTCGGCGACGGCAACGGTGTCCACATGATCAGCCACGAGCAGCAATCTACCGGGGGCGTTCGCAAACACCCGCTCCGCACCGCCTGCCGGACCCCTTGTGAACTACAACGCTGTAGTTCACGCGAACCGGTGTTACTGCTGTGACACGTGAGGTTATGGTGCTTGTTCAAGCCCCCGATCCGTGGTCTGGAGCGACGCGATGTTCTTCCCCCGCCGCACCCTGCGGCACGCCCTCTCCCTGCTCGTCGGCCTCGGCCTCGCCGCCGGGTTGCTGACACCCGCGGCGGCCGCCGACGGCAATCCGGTGACGCCCGGCAACCTCACCGGCTACGGCTTCGACCAGTGCCTCACGCCGACCCAGCAGGCGATGACGCGCTGGATGAACTACTCCCCCTTCCTCGCCGTCGGGATCTATATCTCCGGCAACTCGCGTGCCTGCCGCGACCAACCCAACCTGACACCGGAGTGGGTCAGCACCCAGCTCCGGCAGGGCTGGCGGCTGCTTCCGATCACGCTGGGGCCACAGGCGTTCTGCAACCCGCGCTTCCCGCGCTATCGCGACGACCCGGTCATCAACGGCACGCCAGGCGCCAACGACCGCTACAGCAAGGCCCGCAAGCAGGGTCGCGCCGAGGCCGAGAAGGCCGTCGCCGCCGCCGACGCGCTCGGGATCGTCCCCGGCAGCACGCTGTGGTACGACCTCGAGGGCTTCGACTCCACCCAGACCCGGTGCCGCGAGTCCGCGTTGGCCTTCCTCAGCGGCTGGTCCTTCAAGATCCGCGACCTGGGCTATGTCTCGGGTGTCTACTCCAGTGCCGGCTCCGGCATCAAGATCCTCGACGACGCACGCGTGGAGCGCCCCGAGGCGTTCAACCTCCCCGACCGCATCTGGATCGCCCGGTGGGACAACGTCGCCGACACCAACACCTCCTACATCCGCCCCGACGGCTGGCTGCCGGGCAACCGGATGAAGCAGTACATGGGAGGCCACGACGAGGTGTGGGGCGGCGTCCGCATCAACATCGACCGCAACTTCCTCGACCTCGGCACGGGCTCGGTGGCTCCGGAGGAGACCCACTGCGGTGGCGTGCGGGTCGACTGGCGTGGCTATCCGCCCCTCACCGTGGGCGCCACACGCACCGGCAAGGTGCTCGCCCTGCAGTGCCTGCTGCAGGAGAAGGAGCTCTATACGGGCAACGTCAACGGCGTCTACAACCCGCGCCTGATCGAGGCGGTCAACGCCTGGCAGGAGGCCCACGGGCTCCCGGTCGGCGACCTGTGGACCCGCCAGGACTGGGTGACGCTGCTCGCGGACGGCTGGCATCCGGTGACCAAGATCGGCTCCGCCGGTCCCCAGGTACGCCGCCTGCAGCGCGCGCTCAACGCCGCCAACCACCTGCGCACCGACGTGACCGGCGTTGTCGACGAGAGCACGGTCGCCGCCATCCGCGCCTGGCAGACCGCCGTGGGCCTCCCGGTCACCGGCGTGATGGCGAGGGCGCACTGGGCGGCGCTCCAGGCCGGCACCCGCTGAGCGCGGCTCGCCCCCGCGGCGAGGTCAGCGGAGGACGGCCTCCACCAGGCCGGTGAAGAAGCCGAGGCCGTCGGTGCCGGGGCCGACCAGAGGGTCGACGGCGTGCTCGGGGTGGGGCATCAGGCCGACGACGTTGCCGCGCTCGTTGGTGACGCCGGCGATGTCGCGCATCGACCCGTTGGGGTTGACGTCGAGGTAGCGGGCGATGACCCGCCCCTCCCCCTCGAGGCGGTCGAGGGTGTCGTTGTCGGCGACATAGGCGCCCTCGCCGTTCTTGATCACGACGGTGATCTCGGCGTTGTGGTCATAGCCGGAGGTCCACAGCGTCGTGTTGTTCTCGATGCGGATGCGTTGGTCGCGGCAGACGAACTTGCGATGGTCGTTGCGGATCAGGGCCCCGGGCAGCAGGTGGGACTCGCAGAGGATCTGGAACCCGTTGCAGATCCCCAGCACCGGCAGCCCGCCCTGGGCGGCGGCGATGATCTCGCCCATGACGGGAGCGAAGCGCGAGATGGCACCGCACCGGAGGTAGTCGCCGTAGGAGAAGCCGCCGGGCAGGACCACGGCGTCGACCTGCTTGAGGTCGGCGTCGCCGTGCCAGAGCCGGACGGCCTCGTGGCCGCCGATCTCGACCGCGCGGGCCGCATCGGTGTCGTCGAGGGAGCCGGGGAAGGTGACGACCCCGACCCTCATCCCTGTGCCGCCTGCTCGGACTCGGGCAGGTGGACGACGTAGTCCTCGATGACCGGGTTGGACAGCAGCGTCTCGGCCATCTTGCGGACCTCGTCGAGACGCTCCTCGGAGTGGTCGCCCTCGACCTCGACCTCGAAGCGCTTGCCCTGGCGCACGTCGACGACGCCCTGGAAGCCCAGCCGCGGGAGGGCCCCGAGCACCGCCTTGCCCTGAGGGTCGAGGATCTCTGGCTTGGGCATCACGTCGACCACATATCGCGCCACGGGGAGGGGCTCCTTGCCTGCATCGGTGCGTTCAGCAGGCAGTCTAGAGCGCTGTCGTCGACGCCCCCGCGGCCGTCCAGGGTGAGTCCGGTGACTTTCTCGATTCCGCCACGAAGGACCCCCCTCCCGACCTACCCTGCAGACATGTTCGACGACATCGACAACGTGATGACCGCCATGCTCCTCGGCATGGTCGCCATCCTCCCGTGGCTGACCCAGGTCACCCAGTTGTCCCAGCGCTGACTTAAGTCGCCGCCCATCCGCGTCTTAGCGCGCGTTTAGCCCCGGTTGGCACACTGGTGCCATGGCAACGCCCCAGTCGAACCCTCGTGTCCCGCTCCGCAGCCTCCAGCTGGAGTTCCCCCAGTCCCTCGCTGTCTATGACACCTATGCCGAGGCACAGCGCACCGTCGACTTCCTCTCCGACAAGGAGTTCCCGGTCGAGAACTGCATGATCGTCGGCACCGAGCTCCGCCAGCTCGAGCGGATCACCGGGCGCCTCACCTGGGGCAAGATCGCCGTCGGCGGGCTGCTGTCCGGCATCTGGCTCGGCGTCTTCGTGGGACTGATCTTCTGGGTCTTCAGCACCGACCCGAGCGGACTGCAGATCCTCACCACGGCGATCTTCGGCGCGATCTTCGGGCTCGTCTGGGCGATGGCCGGCTATGCCGCGACCCGTGGCCAGCGCGACTTCTCCTCGGTCACCCAGGTCGTCGCCACGAAGTATGAGGTGCTCGTCGAGCACAAGCACGCGATGCGGGCGCGCGAGCTCCTCGCCGGCCTCCCCGGCGCCCTCCCCAACCCGTTCGCCTGAGCACCAGCTCCCGCGTCGAGACCCCGAGCAGCCCCGTCACCAACTGGCGCGGCGTTGTGGCTACCTTCTCAGCGTTCTAACGCTGAGATCGTGACCACAGCACCGCAGGAGATGGGTGGGGCGGGCTCGCCGCTGCCGGGAGCGGCGGCGTACGCCGTCGCCTAGAGCAGCTCGCGCTTGAGGATCTTGCCGGTGGCGGTCATCGGGAGGGAGTCGACGAAGGCGACCAGGCGCGGATACTTGTACGCCGCCATCTGCTCCTTGCCCCAGGCGATCAGCTCGTCCTCGGTCACCGTGGCGCCGGGCTTGCGGATCACGAACGCCTTGATCTCCTCACCGTGGCTCTCGTGGGGGACGCCGATGACGGCGGCGAGCGAGACGTCGGGGTGGGTCATCAGGACCTCTTCGAGCTCACGCGGATAGACGTTGTAGCCGCCCCGGATGATCATGTCCTTGGACCGGTCGACGATGTAGTAGAAGCCGTCCTCGTCCTTGCGGGCGAGGTCGCCGGTGCGGAACCAGCCGTCCTTCATCACCTCGGCGGTCGCCTCGGGGCGGTTGAGATAGCCCTTCATGATGTTGTGGCCGCGGATGGCGATCTCGCCGATCTCGCCGACCTCGCTGACGGTGTTCCACTCCGGGTCGATGAGCTTGCACTCCACCCCCCAGATCGGCACCCCGATCGAGCCGGGACGCGGCGCCTGGTCGGGGTCGGAGAACGTCGCCACGGGCGAGGTCTCGGACAGCCCGTAGCCCTCGAGGATCTGGACGCCGAGCCGCGCCTGGACCTCCTTGATGATCTCGACCGGGAGGCTGGCGCCACCGGAGACCGCCATCCTCAGGTTGCCGGCGATCTTGTCGACGTCGGCGCCCTCGAGGGCACCGAGCAGGCCCCACCACATCGTCGGGACCCCGGCGAAGAACGTGACCTCGTGCTTGTCCATGAGGGCGACCGCCGCGTGGGGGTCGAAGCGCGGCACGAGCACCAGCGTGGCGGCGGTCGAGAAGCCGGCGTTCATCTGCACGGTCGAGCCGAAGGAGTGGAACAGCGGCAGCGTCAGCAGGTGGGTGTCGGTGGCCGGCGCGCTGCCGAAGAGCCGGTTGCAGGTCAGCGCGTTCATGATCAGGTTGGCGTGGCTCAGCTCCGCACCCTTGGGCTGGCCCGTCGTACCGCTCGTGTAGAGGATGACCGCCGTCTCGGTCTCGTCGCGGACCACGGTCTCGAACGTCGGCGACTGGCCCGTCAACGCGTCGACCAGGGTCGGGACTCCCTCGATCGGCGAGGGTGCACCCAGCTCGGCGGTGATCATCACGAACCGCCCGCAGGTCTCGGCAGCCTCGAAGCCAGCGTGGCCCTCTTGGCCCATCGGGAGCTCGGGGGTGCCCTGGAAGCAGAAGTAGACCTTGGCGCCGGAGTCCTCGAGGTAGTAGGCGTTCTCGCGGCCCTTGTTGAGCACGTTGAGGGGTACGACGACCCCGCCGGCCTTGAGGATGCCGTAGTAGACGATCGGGAAGTAGGGCAGGTTGGGACAGGTGAGCGCCACCCGGTCACCGGGCCGGACCCCCTCGGAGACCAGGTAGCCCGCCACCTGGTTGGCCATCGCGTTGACCTCGGCATAGGTCAGGTGGACGTCGCCCAGGATCATCGCGTCCCGGGTGGGGTACTTGCGAGCGGAGTCCTCGAGGAAGATCGACAGGTTCAGCATGGGACCAAACCTAGACCTCAGCGGCCGCCCAGGATCCTGTCGGCACGCGCCAGATCCCCGGGGAGCCCGAGCGGGATCGCCAGCGACAGCCCGAGGCCGAGTGGACGCTGCCAGCCCTCACCCCTGATGCGCACGGTCACGTGCACGTCGGTCCCGTCGCCGGCCGGGGTGAACCGCAGATCCAACTCGGCGGTGATCCCGCTCCAGGTGCCGACCTCCGACCACGCGGTGTCGGGCTCGTGCACCGTCACCTCCAGCTCGGGGCGCGCGCCCGCCCAGGTGAGGTCGAGCCAGCGCGCGCCGACGCCCACCTCCTGGCTGGTGATCATCCGCACCGCGCGCAGCGAGGACTGCCACTGGGGTCGCAGGAGGGGCCGCGACAGATAGTCGAAGACGGTGCCGACCGGATGGTGGAAGTGGGCGTCGAGCTCGCGGACGTGCCAGGAGGCGGGCATGCCTCCGATTATCTGCGGTAGTCGGGAACGGGCACGCCCTCGCCCCGGCCGACGCGAGAGCGCCGATAGCCGTAGGCGAAGTAGATGACGAAGCCCAGCACCATCCACACCAGGAACCGGATCCAGGTCTCCACGGTCAGGTTGACCATCAGGAACAGGCAGACCAGGGCGGACAGCCACGGCAGCCAGGGCGACCACGGCACCTTGAAGGTGCGCTCGAGGTCGGGACGGGTACGCCGCAGCACCGGCACCGCGAGTGACACCAGCAGGAACGCCGTCAGCGTCCCGATGTTGACCATCTCCTCCAGCTTGCCGACGGGGGTCACCGAGGCCACGATCGCAACGACGGTGCCGATGGCGACCGTCAGCATGACCGGGGTGCCGGTCCGCTTCGAGGTCCGGCCGATGGCCGGGGGCAGCAGGTGGTCGCGGCTCATCGCGAAGGTGACCCGGACCGCGCCGATCATCAGCGTCATGACAACCGTGGTGAGACCCGCGACCGCGCCTGCGGAGATCAGGGTCGCGAAGCCGTCCTTGCCACGGTCGGCGAACGCCGTGGCGAGTGCTGCGTCTGGGTTGATGTCGTCGTACTTGACCATGCCGGTGATGACCAGCGCGACGGCGACATAGAGGATCGTGCAGATCACCAGTGAGCCGATGATGCCCCGCGGCAGGTCCCGCTGGGGGTGGGCGGCCTCCTCGGCGGTGGTGGCGACCACGTCGAAGCCGATGTAGGCGAAGAAGACCAGCGACGCGGCGAACAGGATGCCGGCGACGCCGTAGGCCTGCGGACTGCCGGTGACCAGCTGGAGCAGCGGCGTGTGCAGCCAGCTCCCGCTGCCGGAGGTGGGCTCGCCCGGCGGAACGAACGGCTGGTAGTTGTCCTTGTTGATGAAGCCGATGCCGGCGACGATCACGAACAGGACGATGAAGAGCTTGAGCGCGACCAGGATGAGGTTGACGCGCAGCGACTCCTTGATGCCATAGGCCACCAGCGTGGTCAGCACGAGCACCAACAGGAACGCCGCCAGGTTGAACGAGTCGCCATAGCCGAGCCCGGCCGGCCAGGTGATGCCGACCTCGTCGAGGAACGTCTCGAAGTAGGACGCCCAGCCCTGCGCGACCACCGACGCGCCGAGCATCAGCTCGAGGAGCAGGTCCCAGCCGATGATCCAGGCGACGATCTCACCCAAGGTCGCATAGGAGAACGTGTACGCCGATCCGGAGACCGGGACGGTCGAGGAGAACTCGGCATAACAGAGCGCAGCCAGGCCACAGCAGACCGCCGCGATGACGAAGGAGAACACGACCCCGGGACCGGCGAAGGCCTGGGCGACGCGCCCCGTGAGGGTGAAGATGCCCGCCCCGATGATGACGCCGATCCCGAAGAAGGTCAGGTCCAGCGCGCTGAGGCGGCGCTTGAGCTTGAACTCCGGGTCCTCGGTGTCCTTGAGGGACTGCTCGACCGACTTCGTGCGTAGGACGTCCACGCGCCGCGCGTACCCGAACCGGGGTCGAGACATGCATGCCGGCCCGGCCTCCGGGGGCAAGACGTCAGAAGGCCTGGCCAGTGAGCAGCTCGTAGGCCTCCTGGTAGCGGCTGCGGGTCCGCTCGACCACCTCAGCGGGCAGCGGGGGCGGCGGACCTCCGGCCGCCCGGTCCCAGCCGGAGTCGGCCGACAGCAGCCAGTTGCGCACGATCTGCTTGTCATAGGACGGCTGAGACTGGCCGGGGACCCACTCGTCGGCCGGCCAGAACCGGCTGGAGTCGGGGGTCAGCACCTCGTCGGCGAGGATCATCCGCGATCCGTCCCAGCCGAACTCGAACTTGGTGTCGGCCAGGATGATGCCCCGGTCGCGGGCGATCTCCTCGGCGCGGCCATAGACGGCGAGCGTCAGGCGCCGCAGCTCGTCGGCCACGTCATCGCCGACCACGCCGACCACGGCCTCATAGGACACGTTCTCGTCGTGGTCGCCCAGCGCCGCCTTGGTGGCCGGGGTGAAGATCGGCTCGGGCAGCCGAGAGCCGTCGACCAGCCCGGCCGGCAGCGGGATCCCACACACCTCGCCGGTGGCGGCATAGTCGAGCAGACCGGAGCCGGTGAGATAGCCGCGGGCCACGCACTCGACGGGATACATCGCCAACGGCTCGCAGACCACCGCCCGTCCCCCGACCTGCTCGGGCACGTCCAGCGACACGACGTGGTTGGGCACGATGTCGGCGAGCTGGTCGAACCACCACAGCGACATCCGCGTCAGGATCTCGCCCTTGCCCGAGATGGTGCTGTCGAGGACATAGTCGAACGCGGAGATCCGGTCGCTGGCCACCATCAGCAGCTTGCCGGCGTGGGGTCCGTCGTCGAAACGGTAGAGGTCGCGGACCTTGCCCGAGTGGACGTGGGTGGCGCCGGGGATCTCCGGCGCGTCGGGGATGTGGATCTCCGCCATGGCCGAACCCTAACGGTCACCGAGGAAGCGGTCGCGGCCCCGTCGCGGCATGGATGCGGAGGACGAGCCCCGGCATCGCTAACTCGTGACGCGGATCTTCCAGGCGGCTGGGAACCTCACCCGATAACGGACACCCCCCACCTCGTAGGTCACGTCGATGCCCCGCCTGGTCACCAGGCCCACGCGCGTCGCGCGCATCCCGATGAGAAGTTCAGAACTGCGGCCTGCATCTATCTGTAGTGGCTGGTCGAGGTGGATGGCGTCGGCGGCGATGTCCGACGTGACCGGCGGCCACGACGGCATGATGTCGACCGAGCTGTAGTTGCGCGTCGCGTCCGCGATCCCGAAGCCGACCAGCTCAAGGCCGGAGCTTCCCACGAGGTCGACGTCGATGAGCGTGCCCGTCAGCCCTTCCGGAAGCAGCAGTGTCTCGGCTCCATCGGTGAACAGGCGCCCATCGATCGTGGCAACGCGCTTGTGCCATCCGGGCTGAACCATGGGACCCGGGTCGAGCCTGCTCTCCGCCGGCTCCCGCCGTCCCCCGCTGCACGCCGCGAGGGCGAGAGCGACGACGACCACCGACACCAGTCGCTTCACCGCTCCTCCTGGTTGACCGAAACGCTCCGCCGTGCCTGACCCTAGCGACAGGCGGCGACCGGCATCACCCGGCGCCTCTGGCAGGGTGGGACGCATGCCGGAGTCCGCAGAAGAGGTCTATGCCCGAGTGGTCGCCGCCGTCGGGGAGGGCGGCCGGCTGCCGATGCCGCCGGTGCACGAGTGGGACATGTTCCCCTGGGAGGTCGTCGACGGCTCGCTGGTGCCCAAGGTCCTCCAGCCGCCGTACGACGGTGCGGAGCCGACGCGGCAGGGCGAGGGCGGCGTCGACTGCTTCAGCTGCAGCGGGGACGGCACCTCGGTGAGGGTCTGGGAGAACGACCGCTGGAAGCTGGCCCGCCCGGAGAAGCCGTCGGGGCTGCCGCTGGTGCTGTGGCTGTCGGCCAAGGAGCACCTGGACTATCCCGACATGGACGACGACCTGGCTTCGGAGTATGGCCAGATCTCGGCCCGGCTGTGTCGGATCATGTCCCACCTCGAGCACGTCGGCCGGGTGCACGTCTGCCGCTGGGGCGACGGCTCGGAGCACCTGCACGTGTGGTTCATCGCGCGCACGGCCCGACTGCCCCACGTGATCGGCTCGATGGCCGTGGAGTGGGACGAGATGCTGCCACCCGTCCCCGAGGACATCTGGCTGCGGGACATCGCCACGGTGGCCCGCAAGCTGGCCAACCACGACGGCGTGGCCCTGGTGTAGGGCTGCGCTGGTCAAGCAGCCGCCCTCCAGGACCCCGCCACTAGGACCGCAGCGCCTCGGCGGTGCGTTTGAAGCCGGCGTTCTCGGTGGCCAGCGTCTCGGCGACCTTGCCACCGATCAGCCGGCCGAGCAGGCCGGAGCCCGGGCCGGTCAGCTCGAGGGTGAGCGTGTTGGTCGTGCCCTGATCGGTCGCGGAGAGCTCATGGGTCGCGACCATCGTGGCCAGGCCGACCTTGGTGTGCCACACGAACCGGTGCGGAGCCTCGGTCTCGGTGACCGTCCAGACGCGGGCGGGCTGGGCGGGCTGCTTGATGCGGACCTGGCTGCCAGGGCGCAGGTCGCCGGGGGTGAGGCGCTCGACCGAGGTCATGGTGGGAGTCATCGAGGGCAGCGCCTCGACGTCCATGGTGACCTGCCACAGGGTGTCGGCCGGCGTGTCGATCTCAAGGGTGTCGGTCCATCGCATGCCAGTGACTGTACCATTTGGTACATATGAACGCCCAGCCGAATCCCGCCGCCCGGGAACGCCTCCTCGACGCCGTCATCGCCCATGTCACCGAGCACGGCCTCACCGACGTCAGCCTGCGCGAGCTGGCCACCGCCATCGGCAGCAGCCACCGGATGCTGCTCTATCACTTCGGCTCGCGCGAGAGGCTGGTCGCGGCGATCGTCGCCCGGATCGAGTCCGGTCAGCGTGACCTCCTGGCGCAGCTGGCCGACCAGGCCGACTCCCCCGTCGACCTGATCCGGCGACAGTGGGCCCACCTCAGCGACCCCGCGATGGCGCCGTTCGTGCGGCTGTTCTTCGAGGCGACCGCGATGGCACTCCACGGCCGTCCCGGCACGGAGGGCTTCCTCGACGTTCTGACGAGCAGCTGGCTGCGGGACGCCGCGGTCGTGGCCGAGCGGATGGGCGTGGCCGCCGACGAGGCCGGCATCCGGCTCGGCGTCGCCGTACTCCGCGGGCTGCTGCTCGACGCCGTCGCCTCCCGGGACGTCGCCGGGCCGACCGCCGCCCTCGAGGCCTACCTCACGGTCTGGGAGTCGGCCCAGCGCTGACCGGCCTCTCACGCCGTGGCGGATACGGTGCGAGGGTGACCGATGACCAGGCCGCGGCCGAGGGGGTCGAGGAGATCGCCGCACCCGATCCGCGCCGGTGGCGCATCCTCGGCGTCACGCTGGTGGTCGGCTTCATGTCGCTGCTCGACGTCACGATCGTCAACGTCGCACTGCCGTCGATCCGCGCCGGGTTGGGCGCGTCGTCGGCCTCCGTGCAGTGGATCGTGTCGGGCTATGCGCTGGCCTTCGGGCTGACGCTGGTCACCGGCGGCCGGCTCGGTGACGCCTGGGGACGTCGCCGGATGATGCTGATCGGGCTGGTGGGCTTCCTCGTCGGGTCTGCCGGGGTCGGGTTCGCCCCGACGGCGGCCATCGCCGTGCTGGCGAGGTTCGTGCAGGGAGCGGCGGCCGGGCTGCTCACCCCGCAGAACTCCGGCCTGATCCAGCAGCTCTTCCGCGGTCCCGAGCGGGGCCGGGCCTTCGGCCTGTTCGGGTTCACCGTCGCGGTGTCATCGGCCATCGGGCCGGTCCTCGGCGGGCTCATCATCGCCGCGGCGGGCGCGGCCCACGGCTGGCGCTACATCTTCCTGGTCAACCTCCCCATCGGACTGGTCGTCCTCGTGCTGATCGCCCGCATGGTGCCGGGTCGACCCGAGGGCGTCTCGGCCTCGGAGCGGCAGCTCGACCTCGTCGGAGCCGGTCTGCTGGGCCTCGCGGTGCTGTCGCTGCTCTATCCGATGGTGCGCGTGATGAGCCAGGAGCACGGGACCCTGCTGCTCCTCCTCGCGACCCCTCTCCTCGGTTGGGCGTTCGTCGCGTGGGAACGCCGGGTGGTCCGTCACGGCGGTGCGCCCCTGCTGGACCTCGGGTTGTTGCGTGGCGTCCGCGGCTATGCCAACGGGATCGTGGTCGGCACCCTCTATTTCACCGGCTTCAGTGGCGTGTTCCTGGTCTTCTCGGTCTTCCTCCAGGAGCAGCTCGGGCTCTCACCCCTGGCGGCCGGGCTGATCGTGACGCCGTTCGCGGCAGGCTCGGCGTTCTCGGCGCCGGTGGCCGGCCGGCTCGTCTCGACGGTGGGCCGCAAGATCACGGTGATCGCGCTCACGGTCGTCATGTCGGGCATCGCGGCGCTCGCCATCGTGGTCCCTGATGGCGGCCGGGTCTGGCCGTGGGTCACCCTGCCGTTGCTGGTCGCCGGTCTCGGCGGTGGCGCGGTCATCTCGCCCAACTTCACCCTGACGCTCGAGAACGTCCCCCCACGGATGGGGGGTGCCGCCGGCGCCGCGATCCAGACCGGGCAGCGGATCGGCACCGCCGTCGGCGCGGCACTGCTGATGAGCGCCTACCAGGTCTCGCTGGCGCAGGGCCTGGCCGCGAACGCCGCCCTGCGGGTCGCGCTGGCTGCGGCGCTGGTCGTCCAGGGGTGCGCGCTGGTCCTCGCGATCGTCGACGCTGGCTGCCGTTGAGACGCCGAGTCGTCACATCTTGTGACGACTCGGCGAGGTGGGGCAGAGGATCGCGCCGGGGAGTAGGCCGCCGCGTCCGGGTGGCGTGCCACGATCGCGGCGACCCGGCGGCACACCTCCTGGGTCTGCGCGACCGCGGCACCGGTGAAGGTGATCGGGTCGGCCACGAGGGCGTCGATCTGCCCCTTGGAGAGCCCGAGCCGCTCGTCAGCGGCGAGGCGGTCGAAGACGTCGTTCTCGGCCTGGCCCTGGCGCATCGCCAGGGCGACGCCGACCGCCGCCTCCTTGATCGCCTCGTGGCCGGTCTCGCGCCCGACGCCGTTGCGCACGGCCGCCATCAGCACCTTGGTGGTCGCCAGGAACGGCAGGTAGCGGTCGAGCTCGCGCTGGATGACGGCCGGGAAGGCGCCGAACTCGTCGAGCACGGTCAGGAACGTCTGGAACAGCCCGTCGGCCGCGAAGAAGGCATCGGGCAGCGCCACCCGGCGTACGACGGAACACGAGACGTCACCCTCGTTCCACTGGTCACCGGCGAGCTCGCCGACCATGGACAGATAGCCGCGCAGGACGACGGCGAGCCCGTTGACGCGCTCACAGGATCTGGTGTTCATCTTGTGGGCATCGCCGACGAGCCGACCTGGCCCTCCTGGAAGCCCTCGGTGACCAGCTCGAGTCCGGCCATCAGCCGGATCGTGGTGGCGAGGTTGGACGGGGCCGCAACCAGCTGGACCAGCGCCGAGAGGACGTCGAAGTCGAGGCTGCGGGGATAGACCTGGCCGACGCTGGTCAGCGTCGCCTCGAAGCCGAGGTGGCGCGCGACGCGCGCCTCGAGGTCGGCGAGCTTGGCCGCGTCGCCGTCGAGCAGGTCGAGCATGTCCTGGGAGGTGCCCATCGGACCCTTGATGCCGCGGAGCGGATAGCGGGCGAGCAGCTCCTCGACGCGCTGCAGCGCCACCATCAGCTCGTCGGCGACGGTCGCGAACCGCTTGCCGAGCGTGGTGGCCTGGGCCGCCACGTTGTGGCTGCGGCCGGCCATCACGGTGGCCTCGTGCTCGGCGGCGAGCCGCGCGAGCCGGGCCAGCGAGGCGACGGCGCGGTCGCGCAGCAGCGCCAGCGACTGACGCACCTGGAGCTGCTCGACGTTCTCAGTCAGGTCACGCGAGGTCATCCCCTTGTGGATGTGCTCGTGGCCCGCGAGCGCACAGGAACTCCTCGATGCGCGCCTTCACGTCGTGGCGGGTGACCCGCTCCCGGGCGGCGATCGAGGCCAGGTCGACGTGCTCGACGACGCGCTCGTAGTCCTCGATCACGCCGTCCGGCACGGCGACGCCCAGGTCCCGTTGGGCGCGCAGCACGGCGATCCACAGCTGCCGCTCGAGCACGATCTTGTGCTCGGGCGACCAGATGGCCGCGAGGTCGGCGCCGGCGTAGCGGGTGGCCAGGACGTTGGGGACGCTCACGCGGAGCATGCTACGGCGGCCCGGCGTACGTCATCGGAACTGGTCGCCCCGGCGACCAGGGGATATGACGTCCCGCGTGGGTCGGGGCGGCGCCGGGACCCCCGGGGGAAGAGGTCCCCGGCGCCTGGCCCCTGGGTCGCTGCGCTTTCCGGCCGGGGGTTGCGCAGTGGTACCCGGTGCGCCGATGCGGCAAACGCCGTTGACGAAGATTTGTTCGGCGAACTTTCTCGGGGCGCTCAGCCCCGCGCCGCCTTGAGCGCGATGTCGGTGCGGAACTGGGCACCGGGGAACGAGATCGACCGAACACCCTCATAGGCCTTGGCACGGGCGTCGGCGACATCGGACCCGACGGCCGTCACGGCCAGCACCCGCCCGCCCGCGGTGACGAGCTGGCCGGCGTCGTTGCGGGCGGTCCCGGCGTGGAGGACGTGGACGTCCGGCTCGCGGTCGAGCGTCTCGGTGCCGACGATGACGTCGCCGCTGGACGACGACTCGGGATAGCCCGCGCTCGCCATCACCACCGCGACCGCGGCGCCGGGCTTCCAGCTCGGAGGCGGTACGTCGGCCAGGGTGCCGGTCGCCGCTCCCAGCAGCAGCGGGGACAGCGGGGAGTCAAGCAGCGCCATCAGCGGCTGGGTCTCGGGGTCGCCGAAACGGGCGTTGAACTCGACCACCCGGATGCCGCGCGAGGTCATCGCGAGGCCGGCATAGAGCAGCCCCGCGAACGGCGTACCGCGCCGCGCCATCTCGTCGACGGTGGGCTGCAGCACCGTGCGGAGCACCTCGTCGACCAGCCCCTCGGGCGCCCAGGGCAGCGGGGTGTAGGCGCCCATGCCGCCGGTGTTGGGACCCTGGTCGTCGTCGCGGATGCGCTTGAAGTCCTGGGCCGGCTGGAGGGGATAGACGGTGGTGCCGTCGGTGATCGCGAACAGCGACACCTCCGGGCCGTCAAGGAACTCCTCGATCACCACGCGCTCACACGCGGCCGCGTGGGCGAGCGCGGCGTCACGATCCTCGGTGACGACCACACCCTTGCCGGCCGCCAGACCGTCGTCCTTGACGACATAGGGCGAGCCGAGCTCGTCGAGCGCCGCAGCCGCCTCGCCGACCGACGTGCACACCCGCGCCGCGGCCGTCGGGACGCCGGCGGCCTCCATCACGGCCTTGGCGAACGCCTTGGACCCCTCGAGCTGGGCGGCCTCCCGTGAGGGCCCGAAGCAGGCGATTCCTACCGCGCGTACGGCGTCGGCGACCCCGGCCACCAGCGGGGCCTCGGGCCCCACCACCACGAGGTCCACCCCCAGATCCACGGCCAAGGCTGCCACGGCGGCCCCGTCGAGGGCGTCGACCGGGTGGAGCGTCGCCACCGCCGCGATCCCCGGGTTGCCCGGCGCCGCGTGGACCTCGCTGACCCCCGGGTCCCGGCTTAGCGCCCAGGCCAGCGCGTGCTCACGTCCACCGGGGCCGATCACCAGGGTCTTCACGGGCAGCGATCCTCTCAGTCGTCGACGACCAGCGTCTGCTCGCGCCCGGGACCGACCCCGACGCCCCAGATGCGGGTGCCGGAGAGCTCCTCGAGCGTCTTCACGTAGTGCTGGGCATTGGCGGGCAGGTCGGCGAAACGGCGTACGCCGGAGATGTCCTCCCACCAGCCGGGGAGGAACTCATAGATCGGCTTGGCGTGGTGGAACTCGGTCTGGGTCATCGGCATCTCGTCGTGACGGACACCGTCGACCTCATAGGCCACGCACACCGGCACCCGTTCCCACGACGAGAGCACGTCGAGCTTGGTGAGGAACAGGTCGGTGAGCCCGTTGACCCGCGAGGCATAGCGGGCGACCACGGCGTCATACCAGCCGCACCGGCGGTTGCGGCCCGTGGAGACGCCGACCTCGCCGCCGATCTTCCAGAGCTTCTCGCCGTCCTCGTCGAACAGCTCGGTCGGGAACGGCCCGGCCCCGACGCGGGTCGTGTAGGCCTTGATCACGCCGATCACGCGGTCGATGCGGGTGGGCCCGACGCCGGCGCCGGTGCAGACACCGCCCGCGATCGGGGAGGACGACGTCACGAACGGATAGGTGCCGTGGTCGACGTCGAGCATCGTCGCCTGGGCGCCCTCGAAGAGCACCGTCTTGTCCTCGTCGAGGGCCTGGTTGAGCAGGAGCGAGGTGTCGGCCACCAGCGGCTGCAGCCGCTCGACATAGGACAACAGCTCCTCGACGACGCTCTCGACGTCGATCGCGCGGCGGTTGTAGACCTTGGCGAGCAGGTGGTTCTTGACCTCGAGGGAGGCCTCGACCTTCTGGCGCAGGATGCCCTCGTCGAACAGGTCGGCCACCCGGATCCCGAGGCGGTTGACCTTGTCGGCGTACGCCGGCCCGATGCCGCGGCCCGTCGTACCGATCCGGTTCTTGCCGAGGAAGCGCTCGGTGACCTTGTCGATCGTGGAGTGGTAGGAGGCGATCACGTGGGCGTTGGCCGACACGACGAGCGGCGACGGGGTGACCCCCCGCTCGATCAGCGAGTCGAGCTCACGGAAGAGCGCCTCCGGCGAGATCACGACGCCGTTGGCGATGACCGAGGTGACGCCGGGTGTCAGGATCCCGGACGGCAGCAGGTGGGTCGCGAACTTCTGGCCGTCGACGACGATCGTGTGACCGGCGTTGTGCCCGCCGGAGGTCCGCACGACATAGTCGATCGTGTCGGTCGTGGCGATCAGGTCGGTCGCCTTGCCCTTGCCCTCGTCGCCCCACTGGGCGCCGAGGATCACGATTGCGGGCATGGCAGCCCTCCTCACACGGGGATCGCACCCTGGACAACGCAGCGCCCCGGTCGGCAAGACACGTCTGGCGGCCCGGGGCTCTTGCGGGGGCACGCTACCAAACCGGGGGCGGGCCGGCTGGGCCGCTTGGGTATCGTCCGAGCAGTGGACCCGCTTCTGGTGATCAGCAACAGCGGCGCCGGGACGTCCGACGACGAGACGCTCGAGCGGGGCCTCGCCGTCCTCCGGGCCGCCACCTCCGTCGAGGTGGCCGCCACGGCCAACCCCGGCGAGCTCGACGGTGTGCTCCACCGCGTGGGCCCACGCCGCATCGTGGTCGCCGGCGGCGACGGCAGCATGCATGCCGTCATCTCCGCCCTCCACCGCCGCAACGAGCTCAAGAGCGCGGTCCTCGGCCTGCTTCCGCTCGGCACCGGCAACGACTTCGCCCGCCACATCGGCATCCCCCTCGACGTCGAGGAGGCGGCCCACCTCGTGATCCACGGCCGGGTGCGCCCCGTCGACCTCATCGTCGACGAGGTCGGCCAGGTCGTCGTCAACAGCGTCCACCTCGGCGCGGGGGCCGAGGCCGCCCGCCACGGCGCCGACTGGAAGACCCGCCTCGGCTCGCTCGGCGTCGGCAAGGTCAACCTCGGCCGGCTGGGCTATCCCATCGGCGCGCTGCGGTCCGCCGTCTCGCCCCCGGCCCTGCGCCTCCACGTCGAGGTCGACGGCACGGTCGTCAACGACCTCAACCGCCCCGTCCTCATGCTCGCCGTCGGCAACGGCACCACGGTCGGCGGCGGCACCGCCCTCACCCCCGAGGCCGACGCCCGCGACGGCAAGGTCGACGTGATGGTCTCCCGCGCGGTCGGGCCGCTGGCGCGGGTCGGCTATGCCGCCCGGCTGGTCGTGGGTCGCCACCAGGAGCGCGATGACGTGCTCTACCTGCGTGGCCGGGAGGTGTCGGTGTCCGGCGAGCAGTTCTGGCTGTCGGCCGATGGCGAGATCTCCGGACCCGAGCGCAAACGCACCTGGCACCTCGAGCCGGGCGCCTACTCGATGGTGCTGCCCGACTGACCGGACCCCGGGACCGTCGTCCGCCCCGCCGTCGCGCTTGTTAGCGTTGCAGGTCGCACCCGACCCCGACGAACGACCCTCGCGACCCTCCGACCCCCTGCAGGAGCATGACCATGGCACGACGCGGACCCTCCGGAGACCCCGTGGACTGGGTGACCCGGGCCGCCGACGAGGCGATCGCCCACGCCGGCGAGGGAAACCTGGTCACCTGCGCCTCCGGGATCTCCCCGTCCGGACCCATCCACCTGGGCAACCTGCGGGAGTTCCTGTCCGTGCACTTCGTGGCCGACGAGATCGCGCGCCGCGGCGTACCCGTGCGGCACCTGCAGAGCTGGGACGACTACGACCGTTTCCGCAAGGTTCCCCACGGCGTTGATGAGTCGTGGAACGAGCACATCGGCCGGCCGCTGTCGGCCGTCCCCGACCCGTGGGAGTGCCATGAGTCGTGGGCCGAGCACTTCAAGGCTCCGCTGCGTGACGCCCTCCGCGAGCTCGGCTGCGACATGGTCGAGATCGACCAGACCCAGATGTACACCTCGGGCGCCTATCGCGAGCAGATCCTCGAGGTGGTCCGGCGTCGCCACGAGATCGACGAGGTGCTCGGCCGCTACCGCACCAAGAAGGCCGTCGCCGCCGAGAGCGACGAGGAGGCCGCCGCCTATGCCGACTCCGTCGCCTATGACGAGGACGACGCCACCGGCGGGGCCGACGACGACCTCAAGCACTTCCCGTTCAAGCCCTACTGCCGCCAGTGCTCCCGCGACCTGGTCACGCTGACGTCGTACGACGACGAGACGACCGAGCTCGCCTACACCTGCCAGGCCTGCGGGTTCTCCGGCGTCACCAACCTGTCCACCCAGAACGAGGGCAAGCTGGTGTGGAAGATCGACTGGCCGATGCGCTGGGCCTTCGAGAAGGTCGACTTCGAGCCGGCGGGCGCCGACCACGCCAGCCCCGGCTCGTCGTTCACGGTCGGCCACGAGCTGGTCGAGAAGATCTGGGAGTTCCCCAGGCCGACGTGGTTCCGCTACTCCTTCGTCGGGTTCGCCGGGATGACCAAGATGTCGTCGTCCAAGGGCGGGGTGCCCACCGCCGCCGACGCGCTGGAGGTGCTCGAGGCGCCGCTGCTGCGCTGGCTCTATGTCCGGCGGCAGCCCAAGCAGGCCTTCGACATCGACTTCGGCCCCGAGGTCGTGCGGCTCTATGACGAGTGGGACGCGCTGACCAAGAAGTCCGCCGACCCCGGCCGGCGCGACGTCCAGGTGCTGGCCTGGGAGCGCGCGTCCGGCACCGCGAGCCACGGTCAGCTGCGGACCCCCGAGGTCACCGTGCCGTTCCGGGTGCTGTCGTCGGTCGCCGACGTCACCGCCGGGTCCGCCGACCAGATCAGCCGGATCGTCGCCGAGGTCGGTCACGGCCACGACACCGTCGACCAGCTCGAGCCACGGCTGTCCAAGGCGATGCGCTGGGTCTCGGAGTTCGTCCCCGCCGAGGACCGTACGACGGTGCGGGGCGCGGCGGACGCCGTACGGCTGGCCGGGCTGTCGGAGCGGGAGGCCCGGTGGGTCGAGCTGCTCGTCGACGGGCTCGCGGACGCGCCGGACCTCGACGAGGTGACCGCCCTGGTCTATGGCGTCCCCAAGCTCGCGCTCGGGATGGCGATCGCCGACGCGCCGACCGACGAGGTCAAGGCGGACCAGAAGGAGTTCTTCCGGCTGCTCTACAACCTGCTGGTCGACGCCGACCGTGGGCCGCGGCTGCCCACGCTGATCATGGCGCTCGGCACCGAGCGGGTCCGCTCGCTGCTCGGGCGCTGACCGGCGGGCCGGCGCGGATCCCCGGACTCAGCCAGCCGGCTCAGCCGGCCGGCTCGACCACCGGCTGTGGCTGCTCGGCCGGGCTGGCCTGGTCGCCACGGAGGTGGCGCGGGCGTGCATAGGCCAGCGACGCCACCAGGCCCACGACGAGGATCAGCGCCGGGAGCAGCATCGACTCGGCCATCGCCTTGCTGAACGGCTCGAGCACCTGGGCCGGCATCCCGCCACCGGCGGCGCTGCCCTCGCTCGGCGAGAACTGGAGGCCGTTGGCGGCCAGTCGCGAGTCGATGAGGACGGCGATCGCCGCCGAGCCGAGCACCGAGCCGACCTGACGGGTGGCGTTATAGACGCCCGCGCCCGCCCCGGCCCGATAGAGCGGCAGGTTGCGCGTGGCGGTCGCGCTCGTCGGCGCCCAGACGAAGGCACTGCCCGTGCCGAGCAGCGCCATCGGCAGCAGGATCTCCCACGTGGCGGCGGTCGGCGTCATCACCCGTGACAGCCAGAGGAACGACCCCATCACCGCGAGGAACCCGAACCCGGCGAGCCACCGCGGATGTACCCGGTCAGTCAGCCTGCCGACGGGCTGGGCGAGCACGATCGACATGATCGCCATCGGCACCAGCAGCAGCGCGGCCCTGGTGGGCGACAACCCGCGGACCAGCTGGGCATAGAGCATGATCGGGAAGCCCATCGCCGTCACGGCTAGACCCATGCTGGAGATCGCGACGTTGGCCAGCGAGAAGTTGCGGTCGCGGAAGAGCACCATCGGCACCAGCGGCTCGGCCTTGTTGACGAACTGCCAGGCCACGAAGGCCGCCAGCAGCACCAGCCCGACCCCGATCAGCAGCGGCACGGAGACCCAGCCGGTGATCGTGGACCAGTCGTATTGGTGGCCCTCTTGGATCCCGAAGACCAGCGCGACCATGCCGACCCCACTGAGCGCCACGCCCAGCCAGTCGAACTTGTGGGGGTGGGTCTCGAGGAGGGGCACGAGCCGCCACGCCAGCACGAAGCCGACGATCCCCACGGGGACGTTGATGAAGAAGATCCACTCCCAGCCGAGGGCGTCCACCAGGACGCCGCCCAGCAATGGACCGACGAGGGTCGCCACGCCCGCCGTCGCGCCCCACAGACCCATCGCCTTGCCGCGCTGGTCGGCCGGGAAGATGCGGGTGATGATGGCCATCGTCTGGGGCGTCATCATCGCGGCGCCGAGCCCCTGGAAGACGCGGGCGATGACCAGCCACTCGACCGACCCGGTCAGTCCGCACCACAGCGACGACACGGTGAAGACCGCCAGGCCGGTGAGGTAGAGGCGCTTCTGGCCGAACCGGTCGCCCAGCCGCCCCGTGATCAGCACCGGACCGGCATAGGCCAGCAGATAGGCGCTGGTCACCCACACGACCGCGTTGACGTCGGCCTGCAGGTCCTGGATCAGGGCCGGCGTGGCCACGGAGACGATGGTCATGTCGACGAGGATCATGAAGAAGCCGAGGCAGAGCGCCCACAGCGCCGGCCACGGATGGGTGACGGGGCCGGGAGCGGGGCGGGCGTCGGGAGTGACCTGGCTCATGGTGACACTCAACACCGCGGCACCGACACCTGTTCCGCGCGTTCCGCTGCCGGGCGTGGGCTGCGGGAGCCGGCTGCGCCTGTGGGCCGTGGTGAGAGGCTGTCGCCATGACCTTCCAGGACCTGATGGCCGGGCCGCCCCCGACGCTGCTGCCCGAGGACCCCGCCGCCGCCGAGCTTGCCGCGGGGCAGTCGCCCGCCGACGTCGTACGACGACACCCGGCGTCGCCCGCGGCCTGGGCCGCCCTGGCCTCGTCGGCGGAGGCGTCCGGCGCCGACGACGTGACCGTCTATGCCTTCGCGCGGGTCGGCTATCACCGGTCATTGGACATGCTGCGCCGCAACGGTTGGAAGGGCCACGGCCCCGTGCCGTGGGAGCACGAGCCCAACCGTGGCTTCCTCACGTGCCTGGCCACGCTCGCCCGCGGCGCCCGCGCCATCGGCGAGACCGACGAGTGGGAGCGCTGCTCGACGTTCCTCCACGACTCCAGCCCCGCCGCCTTCGACGCCCTGCTCGGCTGACGGGGGGCCTCCTGCCAACCCTGCGCCTGCCAACTCCTGCGCCGCTGTTGGGGGTTAGTGCCCGGTATACGAAGCACTAACCCCCAACAGCCGCGCACCAGTGGGGAGGCGATTCCGGCGGGGTACGGCGTCGCGGGTTCGCCACCGCGAAGCGGAGGAGGTCGTCGGGGAGCCGAGGGCCGAATCTCCGACGCGTGGCGGCTTCGTCACGACGGAGTCGCAGCAGGGTCGCCTCGCGTCGGGAGAAGAGATCGATCCAGGTGACGTGGGAGATACCGAGTCCGAGGGTGGCGATGTCGGTGTCCCTCTGACGATCGAGCCAGGCCACCTCGGCAGGGTCGACCCGAGCCACGCCACCGCGCTCGGGAGCGAGGTATTTCACCTTGCCATCGAACTCGATCACATGACACCCGACCCGGAGGTCGCACCACCGCACTCCACCGTCGACCGGCACCGGGAACTGGAGGTCGATGTCATCGAACCCCAGCTCGGCCAGCAGAATCCGGGTCAGCGACTCGCCTGGCGACTCGGCCCTGGGGTCACCGAAGGCGAAGGCGCTCCGCGCGGTGCGGACCCTCGGCCAGCTCGTCATCCTCGCGAGCTCGAGCTCGAACACGCGCGGAGACACACCCCGGTGGAGGACGTTGTCGACCGCCGCCACACCACACGTGAAGCCGTGCTCCCTCGCAAGGTCCAGAGCGGTCCGCGCCAGGCCCGTGACGGCAATTCCGTTCGGGCTGATGACCTCGGCCGGCAACTCCCGCCCGAGATGGTGCTTCACACCATGACGCGTCCGCGACCCGCCTACCCCGGGACGAGTGACATGGATGAGCTGGGATCGCGCTCCGATGAGGGGGATCGCGAGGGCACGGGCAGCGGAGTCATGACTGAGCAGATGAGGGGTCGCCATGTCGAGGTGTGCGGCCAGGTCACGCCACCGGGACCGGTCGTGGTCGTCGGCTGCGTCCCATCGGGTCTGCAGGAGATAGACACCGCGTCTGACGACCTGCCACGGCCCCTTCGGTCGGATCCGCTCCCGGATCTCGTCGCCGGAGTAGCCCGAGCTCAGGGCCTGCTGTCGCGTGAACAGGCCCAACTGTGAGGCTGAGATCGCCGCGAGTGCTGGCCGGAGTGCCTGGTCCATGCCGCCAGCGTGGCGGCGGGCTCCTGACACCGCGACGGACGTGCCACGGGCTGTGAACGGAGGGCACTCGGACACACGCTGTGCACCCCTGTCGGTCTGGTGCGCCTCTGTCGAGTCTGGTGCGCGACTGTGGGGGGTTAGTGACCGGTCACTAACCCCCACAAAGGCGCGGCAGTTGGGGTACGGCGTCAGACGCCGAGCGAGTGACCGGTGGAGGAGAGGTTCTCGCAGGCCTCGACGACGCGGGCGGCCATGCCCTCCTCGGCGGCCTTGCCCCAGGCGCGGGGGTCATAGACCTTCTTGTTGCCGACCTCGCCGTCGACCTTGAGGACGCCGTCGTAGTTCTTCAGCATGTGGTCGGCGACCGGGCGGGTGAAGGCGTACTGGGTGTCGGTGTCGACGTTCATCTTCACCACGCCATAGGAGACGGCCGCAGCGATCTCCTCGGGCAGCGAGCCGGAGCCGCCGTGGAAGACCAGGTCGAACGGCCGCGACCCTCGGGCAGGCCGAGCTGGGCGACGACGGCCTCCTGGGCGGCCTGAGCACCCGGGGCGCAGCTTGACGTTGCCGGGCTTGTAGACGCCGTGCACGTTGCCGAAGGTCAGCGCGGTCATGTAGCGACCGTTCTCGCCGGTGCCAGCGCGGCGACCGTGGCCAGCGCGTCCTCGGGCGTGGAGTAGAGCTTCTCGTCGATCGCACCGACGATGCCGTCCTCCTCGCCACCCACGACGCCGACCCTCGATCTCGAGGATGATGGGCCGCGGCGGCCTTGGCCAGCAGCTCCTGGGCGATCTGGAGGTTCTCGGCCAGCGGTGGCGGACCCGTCCCATGTGGGACTGGAAGAGCGGGAGCTTGCCGGAGGAGACGCGCTCGGCGGAGATGTCGAGCAGCGGGCGGACGAAGCCGTCGAGCTTGTTCTTGGGGCAGTGGTCGGTGTGCAGCGCCACGTTGACGGGGTACTTCTTGGCGACCTCCTCGGCATAGACCGCGAAGGCGACAGAGCCTGTGACCATGTCCTTGATCGAGGGGCCGGAGAAGTATTCGGCACCACCGGTCGAGACCTGGATGATGCCGTCGGAGCCCGCGTCCGCGAAGCCCTTGAGGGCGGCGTTCAGGGTCTGGGAGGACGACACGTTGATGGCCGGGAACGCGAAGCCGTTCTGCTTGGCCGTGTCGAGCATCTGGGCGTAGACCTCAGGGGTGGCGATGGGCATCTCGGAAGACTCCTAGCGGGTAGCTCATGGCTGGGTTCCCGATGGGTGTGGAGACCCCAGCACCGACTCCTCCACCCTAGTGCCCGCCGCGGGGGTGACCGACAGGTGGGACAGCGGCGTGAGCCCCGCGTCACACCGAGCGATTTTGCCGTTCGGGCGATTGTCCGGACGAAGCCCTGGTTCTAGGGTCCGGGACCAGGCGACCCGTCCCGGCCGCCGGTTCTTCAACCTCACGGGGGTCTCTCGGTGCGACGCATCCTGCCCGGCCTGGTGGCCGCGCTGTCCTTCCTGCTCATCCCGATCGGTGCAGCCGACGCCTCACGTCCGGCGTACGCCGGAAAGGCGGGCGACCCGGACTATCACCGGCCCGTGGTGGGGGAGTGCCGCGACTACACGCTGGCCGACGTCGCCCCGCGCTCGAACTCGACGCCGGTGGTCGACTGCGCGCAGACACACACGGCCAAGGTGATCGCCGTCGGCCGCCTTCCCAAGGGCAGCACCTGGTCGGACTACACCATCGCCCAGCAGTGGCGGATGACCTATCGGGTCTGCCTCCCGGCCTATAGATCGATCCTGGGGAGCAACGACGCGCTGCGCGACATGTCGTCGTTCAGCACGTCGTGGTTCATCCCGACCAAGGCGGAGCGCGACGCCGGGGCCACCTGGCTGCGGTGCGACCTGATCCTCTACGCCGGCACCAAGCTGGCGGACCTGCCCTACGACACCCGGCCGATGCTGCCCGCGGCGCCGCTGCCCGACACCGTCGCCCGGTGTCGCACCAAGAAGTTCGCCGACACCGTCTGCGCCTCGGGCCACACCTGGCGGGCAACGGGGACGTTCAAGCTGCCCGACACCACCTACCCGAGCGAGAAGCGCATCCGCAAAGCAGCGATCAACCGCTGCCCGGGGCTCACCAGCTCAAGCACCTTCCACTGGACCTGGCGGTCCGAGACGCTGTGGGAGTGGGGCGACCACCAGGTGGTCTGTTACACCAAGACCCGGTCCTGACCTACGGTCGATCCCGGCGACGCAGACTCACCCCCGCCAGGCGGCGTCGCCCGACAGGTCGGCGTACGCCCGGATCCACGTGTGCATCGCGATCGCGGCGGCGGCCGACGCGTTGATCGAGCGCGTCGATCCGAACTGGGCGATCGAGAAGGTGCCGTCACACACCTCGCGCGCGCCCTCGGAGAGCCCCGGCCCCTCCTGACCGAACAGGAAGCAGACCCGCCGCGGCATCGTCATCGTCTCCAGGTGGTCGGAGCCGGGGAGGTTGTCGATCCCGAGCAGCCGCACGGCCCCGCCGTCGCGGTCGCGGAGATAAGCCGCCAGGTCGGCGGCGGTCTCGTGGTGGCGCAGGTGCTGGTAGCGGTCGGTCACCATCGCGCCGCGACGGTTCCAGCGGCGGTTGCCGACGATGTGCACCTCCGCGGCCAGGAACGCGTTGGCCGTGCGGACGATCGTGCCGATGTTGAAGTCGTGCTGCCAGTTCTCGATGGCGACGTGGAAGTCATGGCGGCGCAGGTCTAGGTCGGCCCGGATCGCCTCGAGGGTCCAGTAGCGGTAGCGGTCCACGACGTTGCGCCGGTCGCCGTGCTCGAGCAGTGCTGGGTCGAACTGCTCACCGGCCGGCCACTCTCCCGGCCATGGCCCGACGCCCACCTCGGCCGGGCCGTGCGGCATCGGGTCATAGGGGGCGCGGTCGTCGTCGGTCGTCTCCATCACCTCGCAGGCTAACGGCGCCGGGCTCGGCAGTCGCCCACGCCGTACGACGGCAAGGGTCGCTTCAGGTTCTGCCGATAGGGTCACGCCCGTGACGGCCCTCCTGACGCCCCTGGTGCTCGGCATCCACTGGATGGACCCGCAGTGGTGGCTCGACCACTTCGGCACCCAGTTCTTCTGGATCAGCCTGCTGATCGTCTTCGTGGAGTGCGGGCTGCTCTTCCCGATCCTCCCGGGCGACTCCTTGCTGTTCGCGGTGGGGCTCTTCATCGCCGGCGACGACATCGCCGTCTCGCTGCCCGTCGCGATCGTGGCGCTGTCGGCCGCTGCCTTCGCGGGCAACGTGGTGGGCTATGAGATCGGCCGGGCCATCGGCCCAGCCGTCTATGAACGCGACGGCCGTTTCCTCAAGCGGGAGTACCTCGACAAGACCCACGACTTCTTCGAGCGGCACGGCGCCCGCGCACTCATCCTCGGCCGCTTCGTCCCGATCGTGCGTACCTTCGTCACGGTGGTCGCCGGCGTGACCAAGATGGACCGCCGCCACTTCTTCTTGTGGAGCTTCGTGGGCGCGGTCGCCTGGGTCGTGATCATCACGCTGCTCGGCTACTTCCTCGGCGGCGTCGACATCATCAAGAACAACCTCGAGGCGGCCCTGGTCCTCATCGTCGCCGTCTCGGTGATCCCCATGGCCTGGGAATGGTGGCGCCACCGCCGCCAGGCCTCCGCCTGACCCGCCGAGGTGCCCCGTCCTGTCCGCCGAGGTGCCCGGTTCTGCCCGCCGAGGTGCCCGGTTCTGTGCGCCGAGGCGCCCCTCCTGCTGGCTTGGCCGGCCTTGGCCCTCAGCCGCGCGCAGCGTCCAGCTGAGCCTTCGTGAGCACCGGGCGAACGACGAGCCCGACGTCCTCGAGCGGGTTCTGACCCCCAGGTGACCGGTCGATCGCACAGATGACCGTCTCCACGATCGCGCCGGCCTCACGCAGCGCCCGCGTCGCGTCGCGTACGGCGCCGCCGGTGGTGATGACGTCCTCCACGAGGGTGACCCGTCGCCCCGCCACCTCCGGACCCTCAGCCAGCTTGCAGGTGCCGTACTCCTTGGCCTTCTTGCGCACGAACAGCGCCGGCAGTCCGGTGCGGACGCTGAGGACGGTCGCGATCGGCACACCGCCGAGCTCGAGCCCCCCGAGCAGCTCGGTGCCCTCAGGTACGAGCGAGACCATCTGGTCGGCGACCCTCGCGAGCAGCACCGGGTCGGACTCGAACAAGTACTTGTCGAAGTACTCCGAGGCCACCTGACCCGACCGGAGCGTGAACTCCCCGGTCAGCCGGCAGCAGGCGTCGATGTCGCGGGCGAGGTCCGGGTCAGTCATGGCGGCACCCTACCCGGGGCCAAACCCGCCACCTCGGCGGGCCGAACCCGCCACCTCGGCGGGCCGAACCCGCCACCTCGGAGGGCCAAACCCGCCACTTCGGCGGACAGAACCGGGCACGTCGGCGGGGTGTCAGGGGTGGCGGACGACGGAGTCGAGGTGGCCGAAGACGATCATCCGGTTGTCGGTGTGGAACAGCTCCGAACAGGTGGTGAGGGTGATCAGCCGCTGGCCGGGGTCCTGGGCGGGCTGGACGCCGCCGTCGGGGTTGGTGGGGAGCGGGTCGAGGACCCAGGTGGCGGTGAACGGCACGATGAGGTCGTCGCCGCCGGTGTCCAGGACATAGGTGTAGGTCGCGGTGCGGGTCTCCACGACCACGGTGTCGCCGGGCTGCAGCGACGGCATCTCGCGCAGCGGCTCACCGTGGGTCACGCGGTGCCCGGCCAGCGCGAAGTTGCCGACCTCACCCGGGCCGGCCGCGTCGGTGAAGTGGCCGAACCCGGAGGCCAGCACCGCATCGGAGGTGCCCTCGAGGATCGGCATCTCATAGGACTTCCCGAACCGCGGGATCCGCACGATCGACGTGGCGACCCCGGCGCCGACCCGCACCGTCGACGAGCCGCCGTGCTGCCACTCCTCGCGCAACGAGGTGACGGCCTCGGCCTGCCGCCGGTGGGCCACCACGTTGGTGCCCCAGGTCTCCCAGCCGACCCAGGCCAGCACCGACAGCCCGGCCAGCACCAGCACCAGCCCGGCGGCCGTCAGCACCCGTTGCAGGGGGGTACGACGGGCGCGCGAGGCGACCTCGGGCTCGGTCACCGGCTCCGTGGAGGTCATGGCGCGATCGGCTCCCGGTTAGTTTGTCTCCATGCGAGCCAGGCGACTCGAGGGATTCGGGACGACCATCTTCTCAGAGATGTCCGCTCTCGCGACCCGAACCGGCTCGGTCAACCTCGGCCAGGGGATGCCCGACTCGAGTGGGCCGCCGAGCGTGATCGCGGCCGCGGTCGACGCCCTGCAGCGGGGTGCCAACCAGTACCCGCCCGGCAACGGCGTCCCCGCCCTGCGCGAGGCGATCGCGCGCCATCAGCAGCGCCACTACGGCATCGCGCTCGACCCCGACACCGACGTCGTGGTCACCACCGGCTGCACCGAAGCGATCGCCGGTGCGCTGCTGGGGTTGGTCGACCCGGGCGACGAGGTGGTGGTGTTCGAGCCCTACTTCGACTCCTATGTCGCGATGCTCCAGATGGTGGGCGCCGTACGCCGCCCCGTGACCCTGCGGGCGCCCGACTTCAGGCTCGACCTCGACGAGCTGCGCGCGGCCGTGACCCCGCGGACCCGGTTCCTGCTCGTCAACACCCCCCACAACCCGACGGGGACCGTGCTCACCGACGAGGAGCTCGCCACCATCGCCGAGCTCGCGGTCGCCAACGACGTGGTCGTGATCAGCGACGAGGTCTATGAGCACCTGACCTTTGACGGCACCCGCCACACGCCGCTGTCGACGTTGCCCGGCATGGCCGAGCGGACCGTCACGCTGTCGAGCGCCGGCAAGTCCTACTCGTTCACCGGTTGGAAGGTCGGCTGGGCCACCGGCCCGGCCGACCTCGTCGGAGCCGTGCTCGGCGCCAAGCAGTGGTTGACCTATGCCAGCGGCGCCCCGCTCCAGCCCGCCGTCGCCCACGCCCTCGACCACGAGCCCGACTTCCCGAAGCGCCTGGCCCGCGACCTGCAAGAGCGGCGCGACCTGCTGTGCGCTGCGCTCGAGCAGGCCGGGCTGCCGCTGCGCCGCTCGTCCGGCACCTACTTCGTGATGACCGACATCAGCGACCTCGGCTGGCCCGACGGGCTGGCGTTCTGCCGCGCCCTGCCCGAGCGCGCCGGCATCGTCGCGATCCCCACGCAAGGCTTCTATGACACCCCGGAGGCGGGGCGTCAGCTGGTGCGCTGGTCGTTCTGCAAGGACCAGGCGACCATCGAGGAGGCCGTACGACGCCTCGCCGGCGCCGACCTCGCCTGCTGAGGGACCTGGGAGTCCAGGCTCAGCCGGCCGGCCGCCGCGCGAACCACGCGTTGGCGCCGCCGGTGAAGAGCAGCACCAGCACGGCCAGGGAGGCGACGACCAGGCCGCCGGTCACGATGAAGCCGATCGCCCTGATGGCCACCACGAGCACCGCCACCGCTGACACCACGAGTAGGAGTCGGGCCACCTGCGACCTGCGCATCACGAGCGCGGCGAGCACGATGCCGACGACGGACCAGACCAGGATGCCCACCCAGGCCACCGTGTTGCCCAGCCCGAAGCCGTCACCGGCCAGCGCGGAGTCGCTCGACGCGACATAGGCCACGAACCCGAACAGCAGGGCCGCGGCGATGGTCGCCAGGCACGAAGCGATCGTGATCAGGCCGGCGGCGAGCACCGTCCGTGGCATCGGATCGGGCGCGGGACCCGGCACCGGCGAGGGGACGACCGGGTAGGGCTGGCCCATGACGTGCCGGGGGTCAGTAGCGGATCTGGCCCGGGATGCTGCTGCCCCGACGCGCATACCAGTCGTTGGCGCCGCCCATGAAGAGCAGCCCGATCACCGCACCACCGGCGAGCACCCACAGCCCGGAGAAGACGCTGGTGATGGTGAGGAGTCCGCCCGCCACGACCAGGCCGGACGAGATGACGAGCAGGATGCGGGCCACCTTGGAACGGCGCATGACCAGCACGCCCAGCAGGATGCCGACGAGCGCCCACACCGCGAAGACGCCGATGAAGACCTGGATGACCGAGACGAGCTGGTCGGCGGTCACGTCGACGCTCTGGAAGTCGGCGTTGCGGTTGAGCTCGTCGATGAAGTCCTGACGCGAGGCGCTCAGGCCGAGCAGGCCGAGCAGGAGCAGCACCAGGGTCAGCGCGGAGCTGACGATCGTGACGATGCCCGCGGCGAGCACGGTGCCGGGCCGCTTGTCGAGGTCCTTGCCGGCGAAGGGGAAGCCGCCCGACGGGTACTGCTCGAACGCCGGCTGGCCATAGGGCTGCTGGCCGTACTGCGGCTGCTGCCCATAGGGGTCCTGGCCGTAGGGCTGCTGGCCATACTGCGGCTGCTGGCCGTAGGGGTCCTGGCCGTAGGGCTGCTGCCCATAAGCAGGCTGGCCGTACTGCGGTGCGGCATAGGGCGTCGGCGCGGCCGGCGGCGTGGCGGCCGGTGGCGGGGGTGCCTCGCCGTAGGGCGGCGGGGTGGGTGCCTCGCCGTAGGGCGGCGGCGGTGCGGGCTGACCGTACGGCGACTCGGGGTTGGGCTGGCTCTCGCCGTACGGGTTCTGGTCACTCATGGCGAACATTCCACCACGTCACCGCAGCGGGGAGTGCCGCCGACCGCCGAACCAGGCCCGCGCGTCGGGACGCAGCAAGGCGAAGACCGTGGCCACCGCCCCGGCGAACGGCACCAGCACGACCACCTGGCCGAACAGGACCAGCCCGAGCATGAGGCCGGAGGCGAGGCCGGCCGAGCTGAGCAGGGCGATCCGCGCCCAGGGCCGACCCAGCACGGCGAAGACACCGACGACGATCGCGGCCAGCGACCACAGCGCCACCACGACCCCCAGGGCGAACGTCGTCGAGATCAGCAGGTCCTCGGAGATGCCCTGCTGGAACAGCTCGGGGTTCTGTTGGTGGAGCTGACGCAGCAGGCCCTCGCGGTCACCGGTGATCACCGCGATGGAGGCGACGGCGACCACCAGCGTCAGGCCCGCGAAGACCCATGTCAGCACGGCTGCGAGCATCACGGCCGGCGGCCGGTCGGGCAGCCGATAGGTCGGTGGGGGCGGCGCCCAGGCGGCGGGACCGGGTGCCGGTGGCGGCCACGGCGCGCCCGAGGGCGGCAGCGGCGGTCGCGGCGGCAGCGGGCCGGCCTGCGGGGGTGCGGCGTTCGGCGGGCCAGCAGGCGGCGGGCCAGCAGGCGGCGGAAGGAACCCGGGCGGCGGGCTCGTGGGCGGCGGGCTCGTGGGCGGCGTGGTCGGCGTACGGCGTGCGCGCGCCTCCTCGGCGGTGGGCGGCCGCCAGGTGCCGGCGAACCACTCCCGGGCCGGGGAGAGCCACAGCATGCCGGCGGCCGCCGCGATGAGCGCGGAGAAGAACGCGTCGCCGACGATGCCGGCCAGGAAGAGCGGGACCGCGAGCACGCTGAGCAGGATCCGCGCGATCCGGGAGCGCTGCAGGACCTGATAACCGAGGATCGCCGCGGCGGTGGCGCACCCGGCCCCGATCAACGTCGCGACGTGGATGATCTGGCGCACGCCCTCGACATCGACGCCCAGGCCCGACCACGGCGGCGTCGAGAGGAGCAGCTCGATCTGCTGCCGCTTCTCCAGCGAGTACAGCGACCCGATCGTCTCGAAGCCGGTCAGCACGACGACCACCGACGCGACGACGATGGTCCAGCCGGCCATCGTCACCTGCGGTGGGCGGATCCGCGCTGTCTCGGGCACCGGTCCATTGGACCATGCGGGCGGTGACGGACGTGGACCGAAGCCGACACCCGTTCAGCGTCGCATCACCGAGCTGAGCGTCAGTTGGGGTGGTGGCTGACCTGCGGCAGGGCCTTGGAGGGCTCGACGAGCAGGAGGTCCTCGACCTGCTCCTCCAGGGCGGACACGGCCGTCCGCGAGAGCCCGGTGTCGGACACGATCATGGACGCCTCCGACAGCTCGGCCATCGAGCTCAGCCCGACCACGCCCCACTTGGTGGAGTCGGCGAGCACGATCAGCCTGCGGGCGCTGCGCACCATGGCCCGGTTGGTCTCGGCCTCGAGCAGGTTGGGGGTGCTGAAGCCGGCATAGGCGTCCATGCCGTGCACCCCCATGAAGACCGCGTCGAGGTGGAGCGACCGCAGGGCCGCGATCGCGATCGGCCCGACGAGCGCGTCGGACGGCGTGCGCAGGCCGCCGGTCAGCAGGACCGACACCGAGTCCGACCCGGAGCGGTGCAGCACGTCGGCCACCCACACCGAGTTGGTCACGACGGTCAGGCCGGGGATGTCGATGAGGTGCCGCGCGAACAGGTGGGTGGTGGTGCCGGCCGAGATGGCGATGGCCGACCCCGGAGCGACGAGCGAGGCGGCCCGCGCCGCGATGGCCTCCTTCTCGGCCAGCCGCCGGGCCGACTTTGCCTCGAACCCCGGCTCGGAGGTGGAGGGTTCGGCATAGAGCACGGCGCCGCCGTGCACCTTGTGCAGCATGCCTTGGCGCTCGAGCGCGCTGAGGTCGCGACGGATGGTCATGTCGGAGACGCCGAGCTGGTCCACGAGCTCGCTGACCTTGACGATCCCTCGCCGCTCGAGCTCGGAGATGATCGCGCCTCGCCGCTGCACCGCCAACATCACGCCTCCCGAACGACCGCCACGCCACCGGGCTCGAGCACGACGCCCGCGTCGCCGGTCGGAGTTCCGGTCACCAGCTCGACACCGTGGACCGGCACGGTCGCCGCCCGATCGGTGTGGTTGATGACGAAGACCCAGCTACGCCCGTCGTCGGCGCGACGGCGGACGACCTCGACGTCGTGCACGGTGTGCGCCACCGGCTCGACCCCGGACTCCGTGAGCAGCGCGTCGACCAGGGATGCGGTGCCGAGCTCGTCGGTGCGGGTCGCGACATACCAGGCGGCGCCGTCCCCGACCGCACGACGCGTCACCGCCGGCATGCCGGCGGCCGGGCCGTCACGGTGCCTCACCACGGCCTCGGCGTCGACGAGGTGGAGGTGCTCGGCCCAGACGTCGGCCGTGGTGCTGTCGTCGAGCTCCACGTGCTGGTGGGGGGCGAGCGGCAGGAACTCCTCGGTGCGCACGCCGAGCAGGTCGCGGAAGGCGCCGGGGTAGCCACCCAGCCGGATGTGGTCGTGCTCGTCGACGATCCCGCTGAAGTAGGTGACCACGACGGTGGCGCCACGGGCGGCTGCCTCCTCCAGCTTGGTGGCGACGTGGTCGCCACACAGATAGAGGGTCGGTACGACGATCAGGGAGTAGGGCGTCAGGTCGGTGTCCGGGTGGACGACGTCGACCCCGACGCCGCGGTCGGTCAGCGCCCGGTGGAAGGCCATCGGCCGGTCCAGGTAGCGCACGTCGACACTGGGATGGGAGTCGAGCTCGGCCGCCCACCGCGCGTTCCAGTCGAAGAGGATCGCGGTCTGGTTGTCCGACCGGCTGCCGGCGACCTCGCTGATGGCCTCGAGCGCGGCACCCTGGGCGACGACCTCACGCCAGACCCTGGTGTCGGTGCCGGCGTGGGGCACCAGCGCGGAGTGGTACTTCTCGGCGCCGGCCCGCGAGGCACGCCACTGGAAGTAGAGGATGCCGTCGGCGCCGCGGGCGACGTGCTGCATGCTCGCCCGCAGCATCTCGCCGGGGCGCTTGGCCACGTTGTGGGGCTGCCAGTTGACGGCACTGGTCGACTGCTCCATCAGCAGCCACGGCTTGCCCTGGGCGACGCCCCGGGTCAGGTCGGCGGAGAACGCCAGCTCGCGGTGGGCCGACGGGTCGGCGCTCATCATGTAGTGGTCGTTGGAGACGATGTCGAGCTCGGGACCCCACCGCAGATAGTCCATGTTGCGGGTGTGCTCCATGACCATGAAGTTGGTGGTCACGGGGACGCCCGGGGAGAGCTCGTGGAGGATGTCGCGCTCGGCGATGAAGTTGGCCAGCAGCTGGTCGGAGCTGAACCGGTGGAAGTCCAGCTGCTGGGTGGGGTTGGGGAACGTCGGGGCCGACCGCGGCGGCAGCACCTCATCGAACGACGCGTAGTGCTGGGACCAGAACGCGGTGCCCCAGGCGTGGTTGAGCGCCTCGATGTCGCCGTAGCGCTCCTGCAGCCACCGCCGGAACGCCGCGGCGCTGACGTCGCAGTAGCACAGGGCGTTGTGACACCCCAGCTCGTTGCTGACGTGCCAGAGCGCGAGGGCGGGGTGTCCGGCATAGCGCTCGGCCATGGCGCGGACCAGCCGCAGCGCATGCTCGGCGAAGACCGGCGAGCTGGGGCAATAGCTCTGCCGGCCGCCCTGCCACAGCGTGGTCCCGTCAGCGGTGACCGGCAGGATCTCCGGGTGCTGGCGGGTCAGCCACGGCGGTGGGGACGCCGTGGCCGTCGCGAGGTCGACCCGGATGCCGCCCGAGTGCAGCCGGTCCAGCACCTCATCGAGCCAGCCGAACTCATAGCGTCCGGCCTCCGGCTCGAGCTTCGCCCACGAGAACACCGCCACGGTGGCGAGGTTGACGCCCGCGTCCTGCATGAGGCGGACGTCCTCGAGCTGGACCTCCAGGGGCCACTGCTCGGGGTTGTAGTCACCGCCGTAGGACAGGCTGGGGAGAGGGGTAGGCATACCAACACAATCCACCTGTAACTCACCAGAGTCAACCACTAACGCACATCTGAACGCGTGTAGTTGTTGATTTCAGTTTGATATCACCGCCCAGGAGCCTTGACTTTCCCCAAATCCGGGGTCAAGGATGCGAAATGCCCTGTCCGAACTTGTGGACCCGGAGGACTCCATGAACCGCCAGCCCAAGGCTCCCCCGAGCCTGATGATCCCCCCCTCCGCTCGCGTGACGATGTCAGCCACACGGCGTAGCTTCCTGCGCAATGCCGCCATCGGCGGCGCGCTGGTGACGACCCCCGGCCTGCTCGCCGCGTGCGGTAGCGACTCCGGCGGCGGTGGGGGCAGCGACACCAAGACCGTGACCTTCGGCGTCAACGAGGCCAAGGACTCCGGTCCCGCCTACGAGCGCATGAAGGGCTTCGCCGACAACTACGCCAAGAAGTCCGGCGTCGAGGTCAAGGCCAACTACGTCGACCACAACACCTTCCAGGAGAGCATCAGCACCTATCTGCAGGGCTCCCCGGACGACGTGTTCACGTGGTTCGCCGGCTTCCGCATGCAGCAGTTCGCCGAGGACGGCCTGCTGTCCGACATCAGCGACCTGTGGCCGATCGACGGCATGACCGACGCCTTCAAGGGTGCGGCCACGTCCAGCGACGGCAAGCAGTACCTGGTGCCCTACGACTACTACCCGTGGGCGGTCTTCTACCGCAAGTCGATCTTCGAGAAGAACGGCTGGGCGGCCCCCGGCAGCTATGACGAGTTCATCAGCCTGATGAAGGACATGCAGGGCAAGGGCGTCACGCCGTTCGCCTTCGGCGACAAGGACGGCTGGCCCGCCATGGGCACGTTCGACATCCTGAACATGCGCATCAACGGCTTCGACTTCCACATGAGCCTCATGAAGGGTGACGAGGCTTGGGACTCCGCCGAGGTCAAGAACGTGTTCTCGAAGTGGAAGGAGCTGCTGCCCTACCACCAGGCCGACCCGCTGGGCCGCACCTGGCAGGAGGCCGCGACCTCGATGGCCAAGGGCGAGGCGGCCATGTACCTCCTCGGCACCTTCGTGGGTGACGCGATCCCGGACGTCCTCGACGACCTGGACTTCTTCACCTACCCCGAGCTCGACTCGGCCATCGGCTCCGACGCGCTGGACGCCCCGATCGACGGCTTCTGCCTGGCCGCCGCCGGCCGCAACCAGGACGCCGGCAAGGAGTTCCTGAAGTACCTCGGCACCGCCGAGGCCCAGGAGGGTGCCAACGCGGCGGCCTCGGCCCCGATGATCGTGGCCAACGCCAACGCCGACACCTCGAGCTATTCGGCACTGCAGTTGAAGTCCGCCGAGGTCGTGGGCCAGGCTGCTCACATCGCGCAGTTCCTGGACCGCGACACCGACACCAACTTCGCGTCGACTGTCATGATTCCGTCGATCCAGACCTTCTTGAAGAACCCCGACGACATCGACGGGCTCTGCTCCAGCATCCAGGAGCAGAAGGTCTCCATCTTCGGTAGCTGATGACGAAGTTCGGTGGGGAGGACCGATGAGTACGACGAAGGCTGAGTCAACGACGAAGCACAGCTCATCGGCCTCCCCACCGACACGTCGGCGGCGCCTCGGCGTCGTCGACCGGGTGGTCGTCGCCGTCATGGTGCTGATCCCCGCGCTGCTGGTGCTCTGGCTGGTCTGGCTGCCCGCCATCGGCTCCGTGGTGCTGTCGTTCGGCAACTGGAACGGCATCGGCGGCGTCGACCGCATCCAGTGGGTCGGCTGGCAGAACTACCACGACGTGGCGACGATCTATCCGCCGTTCTGGCCCGCGATCCGCCACAACCTGATCTGGCTGGGCTTCCTGTTCATCTTCCCGACACTGCTCGGGGTGTTCCTCGCCGTCATCCTCGACAAGGAGATGCGCGGCAGCCGCTTCTATCAGACCGCGTTCTATCTTCCGGTCGTGCTCGCTGGCCTCATCGGCTTCATCTGGCAACTGTTCTACAGCCGCGACCAAGGCCTGCTCAACGACGTCTTCAACACCCAGATCGACTGGTACGGCGACCCCAAGATCAACCTCTGGGCGGTGCTCGTCGCCACGGCCTGGCGCCATACCGGCTACATCATGCTGCTCTATCTGGCCGGGCTGAAGAGCGTCGACCACACGCTGCGCGAGGCCGCCGCCGTCGACGGAGCGAGCGAGGTCAAGACGTTCTTCACGGTGATCTTCCCGGTGATGCGGCCCATCAACATGATCGTGCTGGTCATCGTCGTCATCGAGTCGCTGCGCGCCTTCGACCTCGTCTGGGTGGTCAACAAGGGCCGCAACGGACTGGAGATCATCGCAGCCCTGGTGAGCCAGAACGTCATCGGCGAAGCCACCCGTTATGGCTTCGGCTCCGCCCTCGCGGTGATCATGATGCTGATCTCGTCGGTCTTCATCACGATCTATCTCCGCATCGTGTTCAAGGAGGACCGGGCATGAGTGACGACCAGCCGGGCGTACCCGTGGCGTACACGCGGCTCGCCGTGCCGACCCGCAAGGAGCCCAAGCGCGTCGAGGGCGGCGTCCTCAACCGCCCGCGCGGCACCGTCGCCACCGTGATCATGGCGGTGCTCTCGCTGCTGTGGCTGTTCCCGCTCATCTGGGCGCTCATCAACAGCTTCCGCGACTACAACTACACCCAGCAGAACGGCTACCTGTCCTTCGGTGGCTGGACGCTGAGCAACTACCAGCAGGCCTGGGAGCGGGGCCAGTTCGGCCTCCACTTCTGGAACTCGCTGATCATCACGGTCCCCGCCGTCCTGCTCACGCTGTTCCTGGCCTCGCTGGTGGCCTTCGTGCTCGCCAGGTTCAGCTTCAAGTTCAACCTCGCGATGCTGGGCTTCTTCCTGGCCGCCAACCTGCTGCCGCCCCAGGCGCTGCTGATCCCGGTCTTCAAGATGTTCCAGCAGATCCAGGTGCCCTACTGGATGAGCGACAGCGGGACGATGCTCAACAACTTCTGGGGCCTCATCCTCGTCAACGTCGCCTTCCAGCTGGGCTTCTGCACCTTCGTGCTCAGCAACTACATGAAGACGATCCCGATGGAGATCTATGAGTCGGCCGAGCTCGATGGCGCCAGCGTCTTCCGCCAGTACTGGCAGATGACGATGCCGCTGGTCCGCCCGGCCCTGGCCGCCCTCGCGACCCTCGAGGTCACCTGGATCTACAACGAGTTCTTCTGGGCGACCGTGCTGCTGCAGCGCAGCGACAAGTTCCCGATCACCAGCGCGCTCAACAACCTGCGCGGCCAGTTCTTCACCGACACCAACCTGGTGGCGGCCGGCTCGGTGCTCGTCGCCCTGCCGGTGCTGATCGTGTTCTTCGTGCTCCAGAAGCAGTTCGTCTCCGGCCTGACCCTGGGCGCGACCAAGGGCTGAGGACCTCCGGTGGTCCGGGCGCGGCGCCCGGACCACCGCCCGTCACGAGGCGTTGCTCAGGGCCAGCGCCTCACCACCGTCGGCGACCCGCACCTCGACCTTGCCGCCGTCGCCGACCTCGCCGGCGATGAGCAGCTTGGCGAGCGGGTCGCCGATGGCCGTCTGGATCAGCCGGCGCAGCGGTCGCGCACCATAGGCAGGGTCATAGCCCTTGTCGGCCAGCCACGTGCGCGCCTCGTCGGACACCGCGATGGTGATGCGCCGGACGGCCAGCCGCTTCTCGAGCAGCGCGAGCTGGAGGTCGACGATGTGGGCCAGCTCGTCCTTGGTCAGCGCGTCGAAGACCACGATCTCGTCGAGCCGGTTGAGGAACTCCGGCTTGAACGACTGGCGTACGACGGCCAGCACCGACTCGTGCTTCTTGTCCGGGTCGAGCGTGGGGTCGACGAGATAGGACGACCCGAGGTTGCTGGTCAGGATCAGCAGGGTGTTGCGGAAGTCGACGGTGCGGCCCTGGCCGTCGGTCAGCCGACCGTCGTCGAGGACCTGGAGCAGGATGTCGAACACCTCGGGGTGGGCCTTCTCGACCTCGTCGAGCAGCACCACCGAATAGGGGCGACGGCGCACCGCCTCGGTGAGCTGACCCCCCTCGTCATAGCCGACATAGCCGGGCGGGGCGCCGACGAGCCGCGAGACCGAGTGCTTCTCGGAATACTCGCTCATGTCGATGCGAACGATCGCACGCTCGTCGTCGAACAGGAAGTCGGCCAGCGCCTTGGCGAGCTCGGTCTTGCCGGTGCCGGTCGGGCCCAGGAACAGGAAGGAGCCGGCGGGACGCTGGGGGTCGGAGATCCCGGCGCGGGAGCGGCGTACGGCGTCGCTCACGGCCGACACGGCTTCGCGCTGCCCGATCAGCCGCTCGCCGATGACCTCCTCCATGCGCAGCAGCTTGGCGGTCTCGCCCTCGAGCAACCGGCCCGTGGGGATGCCGGTCCAGGCCTCCACGACCTCGGCGATCTGCTCCGCGCCGACCTCCTCGCCGACGAGCGGCGCGGTGTCGGTGCGCTCGGCGGCGACGGCCGCCTCGATCTTCTTCTCCAGGTCGGGGATCGACTCGTAGTTGATCTTGCTGGCGGCCTCGAGGTTGCCTTCGCGGAGCAGCCGGTCGGCCTCGATGCGGAGCTGGTCGAGCGCGCGGCGCAGCTCGCCCTCACCCTCGAGAGTGGCCTTCTCCTGCTCCCAGCGACCCTCGAGCGCGCGGAGCTCCTCCTCGCGGTCCGCGAGGTCGGCGCGGAGCCGCTCGAGCCGCTCCTTGGAGGCCTCGTCGGACTCCTTGGTGAGGGCGAACTCCTCCATCTTGAGCCGCTCGACGGCGCGCCGGAGCTGGTCGATCTCCTCCGGTGAGGACTCGATCTCCATCCGCAGCCGCGACGCCGCCTCGTCGATCAGGTCGATCGCCTTGTCGGGCAGCTGGCGGCCGGTGATGTAGCGATCGGACAGGGTCGCCGCAGCGACCAGCGCGGCGTCGGTGATCCGGACACCGTGGTGGGCCTCATACTTCTGCTGGATCCCCCGCAGGATCTGGACGGTGTCCTCGACGCTGGGCTCGCCGACGAAGATCTGCTGGAAGCGACGCTCGAGGGCGGGGTCCTTCTCGATCCGCTCGCGGTACTCGTCGAGGGTGGTGGCGCCGATCATGTGGAGCTCACCGCGCGCCAGCATGGGCTTGAGCATGTTGCCGGCATCCATCGAGGAGTCGCTGCCCGCGCCGGCGCCGACCACGGTGTGGAGCTCGTCGATGAAGGTGATGACCTGGCCGCCGGAGTCCTTGATCTCCTCGAGCACCGCCTTGAGCCGCTCCTCGAACTCGCCGCGGTACTTCGCACCGGCGACCATCGCCGCCAGGTCGAGCGACAGCACGCGCCGACCCTTGAGGGAGTCGGGGACGTCGCCGGCGACCACGCGCTGGGCGAGCCCCTCGACGACGGCCGTCTTGCCGACGCCCGGCTCACCGATCAGGACGGGGTTGTTCTTGGTGCGTCGGCTGAGCACCTGGATGACCCGGCGGATCTCGGCGTCGCGGCCGATGACCGGGTCGAGCCGGCCCTCCTCGGCGGCCGTGGTGAGGTCGACGGAGTACTTCTCCAGCGCCTCATAGGTCGACTCGGCCTCCTGGCTGGTCACGCGGCGGTTGCCCCTGAGCGAGGTGAGGTTCTCGCGCAGGCCATCGGCCGTCAGGCCGGCGTCGACCAGCACGGTGCGCGCCGAGGACTCCAAGGAGGCGATCGCGATGAGCAGGTGCTCGGTGGCGACGTAGTCGTCCTTCATCGACCCGGCGAGCTCGATGGCCGAGGCGAGCACCCGGGTGAGCGCGGCGGAGGCGCCGGGCTGCTGGACGGTTGCCCCACTGGCGCGTGGCAACGCCTGGGCGACGGCCTCGGCCTGGGCCGCCAGCCTCGCGCCGTCGACGCCGGCGTTGGCGACGAGCGTGCGGGCGCCGCCGACCTCCTGGCGCAGCAGGGCGACCAGCAGGTGGATCGGCTCGGTGGTGGTGTTGCCTGCGGTGGTCGCGGAGAGCTGGGCGGCCTCGATCGCGTCGCGGCTCGCGGTGGTGAACTTGTCAGCTCCGAACTGGCTCACGTGTGTCCTCGTTGCTCGATGGTGATCAGGCGGTGGCAGGGCAGCTGCCGCTCGGGTGACGGTGCCCGGACCGGGTCGGTTCCAGTCTGGCCGTTCCAGTCTGGCCGTCATCGGATTCAACGCGCCAGAAGTTGAGTCGATTCCCCTCAACTTTGCCCGATTTCGCGACGTGACGAACGGCTCACCTGATCGCCCTCACCACACCGCCCCGATGTCCATAGAGTGAATTTCAACGAGCGACTCGTCGAAGAATCGAGGCTGACTCGCTCATGAGCAGAAGCATCGACAGCATCATGGCGGCCTACCCCTCCACCCCGGGGGGCGGGCCCGACCGGACGCGGCTCCTGGACATGCTGCACGACCTGCAGGGTGACCGGGGGTGGCTGCCGGAGCAGGACTTGCGGGCCTTGGCGGACGGGCTCGGGACGACCTACCTCGACGTGGTCGAGACGGCGTCGTTCTATCACCTCTTCCACCTCGAGCCGGCCGGCAGACATCGACTCCATCTGGCCGACACGGTGGTCGCCCGGATGAGCGGGTTCGAGGAGGTGCTCGAGGCGCTCGAGCGCGAGACCCGCGCGCCCCTCGGCGGCGTGAGCCCCGACGGCGAGTTCGGGCTGTTCACCACCCCGTGCATCGGCCTGTCCGACCAGGAGCCGGCGATGCTGGTCGACGACGTGGTCTTCACCAACCTCACGCCCAAACGCGTCCGGCGCCTCGTCCAGGCGCTGCGCCAGGGAGCGACGGCCCGGTCGGTGGCCGTTCCCGGCGACCTGCCCCCCGACACCCGCGAATACGTCGAGTCGCTGGTCGAGACCAACGTGCGCACCCGAGGCCCGGTCTTCTTCCGGCCACGCGTCACCCCCGCCGAGGGTGTGATCGCCGAGGCGCTCGCGCTGGCGCCGCAGGAGGTCATCGAGCGGATCGCCGAGTCCGAGCTGCGCGGACGCGGTGGCGCCGGCTTCTCCACCGGCCTCAAGTGGCGGCTGGCCTCAGCCGCACCCGGACCTCGGCGCCACGTGATCTGCAACGCCGACGAGGGCGAGCCGGGCACCTTCAAGGACCGCGCCCTGCTCACCCGGACCCCCGAGCTCGTGTTCACCGGCATGATCGTCGCGGCCCACGCCATCGGCGCCCAGAGCGGCATCCTCTATCTGCGCGGCGAGTACGCCTATCTCGAGCCCTACCTCGAGGGTCAGCTCCGCTGGATGCGCCAGCGCGGCCTGCTCGGCCACGACATCGGCGGCCGCGAGGGCTTCGACTTCGACATCCGCATCCAGCTCGGTGCCGGTGCCTATGTCTGCGGTGAGGAGTCCGCCCTCATCGAGTCGTGCGAGGGCAAGCGCGGCACCCCGCGGCTCAAGCCCCCGTTCCCCGCCCAGGTCGGCTATCTCGGCGAGCCCACGTGCATCGACAACGTCGAGAGCTTCGTCGCCGTGGCCCGCATCGTGGAGGAGGGTGCCCACTGGTTCCAGTCCATGGGGACCGAGGACTCGACCGGCACGCGGCTGATCAGCGTGGCCGGCGACGTCGACCGCCCCGGCATCTATGAGATCGAGTGGGGCACCACCGTCGACCACGTGCTCCACCTGGTCGGCGCCCGTGACGCCTATGCCGTCCAGGTCGGCGGCCCCTCGGGCGACTGCATCTCCGTCGCCCACGAGTCGACGCGACGGATCGCCTTCGAGGACCTCGGCTGCAACGGCGCGTTCACCGTCTTCGACAGCAGCCGTGACCTGCTCGGGATCGTGCGCGAGCACATGAAGTTCTTCGTCGCGGAGTCGTGTGGCATCTGCGCCCCCTGCCGGATCGGCAACAGCGTCCTGCTCGACCGGATCGACGCGGTCCGCGCCGGCCGCGCCTCGCAGCGCGACCTCGACGACCTGGAGCGCTGGGGCACGCTGATCCGGCGTACCAGCCGCTGCGGGCTCGGGGCCACGTCGGCCAAGCCGGTCCTCACGACGCTCCATGCGTTCCCCGACGTCTATCGCCGCCAGCTGAGCGTCGACACCGAGGCGCTGTTGGCGACCTTCGACCCCTCGGCCGCCCTCGACGACTATGCCCGGGTCGCCGCGGCGCTGACCGAACCGACCACGGAGGCAGTCCGATGAGCATCGAGTTCACCCTGGACGGCAAACAGGTCACCGCTGAGGAGGGTCAGCCCCTCCCCGAGGTGGCGGCCGCCAACGGCATCTATCTGCCGACGCTGTGCTATCACCCCGACCAGGAGCGGGTCGGCACCTGTCGGGTCTGCCAGGTCCGGTTCAACGGCTCGATCGTCGCCGGCTGCACGGTCCGGCTCTGGGACGGCGCCTCGGTGGAGATCGACGCCCCCGACCTGATGGCCATGCGCCGCGAGGTCGTGGAGATGCTGTTCGCCGAGGGCAACCACAACTGCCCCAGCTGCGAGAAGAGCGGACGCTGCGGGCTGCAGGGCG
>JAXLSN010000032.1:0-67015 GCA_046330595.1 Nocardioidaceae bacterium | reverse complement strand
AAGTTGTCGAGCAGGCTCCAGACGTAGTAGCCCCGGATGTCGACGCCGATGCGGATCGCGTCGGCTACGGCCCGCAGGTGGGCGTCGAGATAGTCGATGCGCGGCTGGTCGTCGACGACGCCGTTGGCATCCGGCCCCATGTTGTAGGAGCAGCCGGACTCGGTGATGTGGATCGGCGGCAGCGCGGCGCGATAGCGAGCGCGCAGGGTGATCAGCCACTCCCGCAGCCCGTCGGGCACCACGGGCCAGCCGAAGTCCGTCGTGGGATAGCCGACGATGTCGCGGAACTCGAAGGGCATCTCGGCCTCGCCGTCGGCGGCCGCGATCTTCATCGGGTTGTAGTAGTTGATGCCATAGAAGTCGAGCGGCTGTCGGATGGTCGCGAGGTCGCCGGGGCTGGCGATCTCCTCCATCATCGGCGCGAGGTCGACCGGGTAGCGGCCCAGCAGCATCGGCTCGGCGAACAGCCCGTTCCACAGCTGGTCGAACAGCTTGGTCGCGCCCACGTCGGCGTCGTCGTCGCTGGCGGGCCACATCGGGGCGTGGTTGTTGGCGCAGCCGACACTGGTGGCTCCCGCCTCTCGCAGCGCCATCGTCGCCCGGCCGTGAGCCATCAGCAGGTGGTGGGCCACCCACAGCGAGTCGAACATCAGCACCTTGCCGGGCGCGTGCTGTCCGGTGGCATAGCCGAGGTTGGTGACCACGTTGGGCTCGTTGATGGGGATCCAGTGCTCGACCCGGTCGGCGAGCCGCTCGCCGACGATGGCGGCATAGTCGGCGAACCGCTCGACCGTCGCCGGGTTGAGCCAGCCGCCGTCGTCCTCGAGGGCCTGCGGCAGATCCCAGTGATAGAGGGTGGCCATGGGCTGGACGTCGGCGGCGAGGAGCTCGTCGACGAGCCTGTCATAGAAGTCGAGCCCGGCCTGGTTGACCCGGTCGGAGCCGGTCGGGACGATGCGCGGCCACGAGATCGAGAAGCGGTAGCCGTTGGTCCCGAGGCGCTTCATGAGCGCGACGTCCTCGACATAGCGGTGGTAGTGGTCGCAGGCGACGTCACCGGTCGAGCCGTCGTCGATCCGCCCGGGCTCGTGGGCGAAGGTGTCCCAGATGCTCGGGCCCTTGCCGTCCTCGGTCGCCGCGCCCTCGATCTGGTAGGCCGCCGTACTGGTGCCGAAACGGAAGCCCTCGGGCAATCGCGGCAGGTCGCCGCCCGTTTCCGCATTGCGCGAAGCCACAGTCGTCCTCTCCCGAGGCCCGGGCTCGGGACCGGACCCCTCAGCGCGACACTAGCGGGGCGATGGGGTGGGGTGCAGGTGGTCTGCTGGATTCCTGTGAGGCGGTGCGTCGGTTTCACCGGCGCGCCGGTGAAACTGTCACTTCTCGACCGAAGCTTCAGCCGAGAAGTGACAGTTTCGGCCGAGCAGTGTGACGCGTGGGACGAACGGCCGACCACTCAGAGCCACGTGAGCGACGACCCGTGGCCGTGGGTCCAGGCGACGGCCTGGCCGTCGAGGCCGAGCACGAACGACGTAGGGCCCGGCGGCGCACTGGGGCCCGTCGAGGTCACCTCGGGGAGTACGCCGGGCGCCTCGTTGCTGACCCAGTGGCACGCGTCGGCTGCGACCAGGCCCCGCATCAGGTCGGCGAAGCGACGCCGGTCCGCCGGCTCCAGATAGGCGATCACCGCGCTGTGGAAGACCACGACCCGGCCGAACGCCTCCGCCTCGGCGACCAGCGCCGGCAGCTCGTCGAGCAGGTTGCCGCGGACGAGGAACGGCGGCTCGGCCGCCGCGATGTCGATGGCGGCGCGCAGCCGGACCCGGCGGTCCTCCTGCTCGGGCCACACCAGCGTCTCCAGCCAGTCCATGGCGTCCTGGTCGTGCACCGACAACGGGTGCAGGTCGACCCCGGCCCGCCAGGACACCTCGGGGAGCCGGTCGGGGAAGGGCGCCGGGCCGTCGACCCGACAGGGCAGATCCGGCCCGCCGCCGAGCACCGTCTCGCCCTCAGCGCCGCGCCACCGATAGCGGTAGCGGTCGGGATACAGGCACAGGCCCGCGCTGGGCCCGACCTCGACCAAGGCCAGCGGCTCACCGGCGTCTCGCGCTGCCAGGGCAAAGGCCGGCACCAGCGTCGCCAGGCGACCCACCTCGTTCGTCTGAGTACGACGACCAAGGATCGTGGCGACGATCGGACCGTCGTCCCCGAGCAGGGCCGTGCGGAGGCCGGCGTAGGACCCGGGAGCGGGGGTGCCGTGCCACCGGGCGGCGGCGAACACCAGGTTGGGCTGCCGTTTGAGGACCGGCAGCCGCTCGAGCCACGCCAGCACCTCGGCATCTCCGGCCACCCCGCGCGCCCAGGCCTCGAAGCACGGCGACTCGCCGGCCGCGTGCTCGGCGAACTCGAGGTAGAGAGCAGCAAGGTCGCCGTACAGGTCCATCTCGCGGAGCGCCTAGCGCTTCTCGCGCCAGGCCCGCTCGAACGGCAGCCGCCAGGTGTGCGGCGCGATCATCTGATGGATCTGGTTGGGGCCCCAGGATCCCTCGGCGTAGGGACGGACCGGCGGCGGGTTGTCGATCAAGGGTTGGGAGATCTCCCAGAGCCGCTCGACGCCCTCGGCCGTGGTGAAGAGCGTGTGGTTGCCCTTGACCGCGTCGAGGATCAGCCGCTCATAGGCCTCCAGGACCGAACCCGCCCAACCGGTCTCCTCGATCGCGAACTGCATCGACAGCTTGTCGAGCCGGAAGCCGGGGCCGGGTCGCTTGCCATAGAAGGACAGCGACATCTTGCCCTCCTCGGCGAGGTCGAAGGTCAGGTGGTCGGGGCCGTTCTGGCCGACGCCCGAGCCGGCGGGGAACATCGACTTGGGCGGCTCGCGGAACGCGATCGAGATGATGCGCTGGCCCTCCGCCAGCCGCTTGCCGGTGCGGAGATAGAACGGCACCCCGGCCCAGCGCCAGTTGTCGACATAACACTTGAGCGCGATGAAGGTCTCGGTCTCGGAGTCGGGGGCGACCCCCGGCTCCTCGCGATAGCCGGCGTACTGCCCGCGGACGACGTCGTCCGGAGAGATCGGCAGCATCGATCGGAAGACCTTGTTCTTCTCCTCGGTGATCGACAGCGGGTCGAGCGCCGTGGGCGCCTCCATCGCGGTGAACGCGAGGATCTGGAACAGGTGGGTGACGACCATGTCGCGGTAGGCGCCGGTGGCCTCATAGAACGACGCCCGCTGCTCGAGCCCGAGCTTCTCCGGGACGTCGATCTGGATGTGGTCGATCATGTTGCGGTTCCAGACCGGTTCGAACAGGCCGTTGGCGAACCGGAAGGCCAGGATGTTGAGCGCCGGCTCCTTGCCGAGGAAGTGGTCGATGCGGAAGATCTGGGTCTCGTCGAAGACCTCGTGCACCGAGGAGTTGAGCCGCTTGGCCGAGGCAAGGTCGGTGCCGAACGGCTTCTCCATGATGATCCGGCTGTCCTTGGCCAGGCCTGCGGCGCCGAGCGTCTTGACCACGGCCAGCGCCGCCGCCGGCGGGACCGACAGGTAGTGCAGCCGCAGGAACCCGTTGGGGTTGGCGGCCTCGGCGTCCTCGACGCACGCGCGGAGGTCCTCGGGCGTGCCGCCGGGAGCCCAATAGAGGCGGGAGGAGAAGTCCTCCCACTGCTCGTCGGTCACGTCATGGCTGTGGTCGTCGAGCGACTTGCGGGCGAAGATCGTGAAGGACTCGCGGTCGTACTCCTCCAGCGAGGTGCCAACGATGCGCAGGTCCGGCACCAGGCCGGTGCGCGAGAGGTGGAAGAGCCCGGGCAGCAGCTTGCGCTTGGCCAGGTCGCCGGTGGCGCCGAACAGCACCACCGTCGTGGGCGTGGTGGCTGCCCCCTCGGGCACCTTCTTCATCGCGTCCATGTCCACCACTGTCCCATCCCGCTCCCAACCCGCGCGAGGGAAAGCAAAGGCTGGACCGACGCACCCGAGGGTCGCGGACGGCCCAGCCTCGCTGCTGTGCTCCCAGCCGGTCGACCCGGCTCAGCCGGCCGGCAGGTTGACGTAGGTGGTGTCGAGGTATTCGTCGATGCCCTCGAAGCCGCCCTCGCGGCCGAAACCGGAGTGCTTCACGCCACCGAAGGGCGCCGCCGGGTTGGAGACCAGGCCGGTGTTGATGCCGATCATGCCGTACTGCAGCGCCTCCGAGACGCGGATGGTCCGGGCCAGGTCGCGCGTGTAGACATAGGAGGCCAGGCCGTACTCGGTGCGGTTGGCCCGCTCGATCGCCTCGTCCTCGGTCGTGAACGTCGTGATGGGCGCGACCGGACCGAAGATCTCCTGCAGGTTGATCTCGGCCTCGGACGGGACGTTCATCAGCACCGTCGGCTGGAAGAAGCTGCCCGGCCCCTCGACGGGCTGCCCGCCGAGCATGATCGTGGCGCCCTCGACGACCGCGGCGTTGACCATCTGGCGCACCGACTCGACGGCCTTGTCGTCGATCAGCGGACCGACGTCGACGCCGGCCTCCTGGCCACGGCCGACCTTGAGGGTGCCCATCCGCTCGGCCAGCTTGCGGCCGAACTCCTCGGCCACGCCCTCCTGGACGAGGAAGCGGTTGGCGGCCGTGCAGGCTTCGCCCATGTTGCGCATCTTGGCGATCATCGCGCCGTCCACCGCGGCGTCGATGTCGGCGTCGTCGAAGACGATGAACGGCGCGTTGCCGCCGAGCTCCATGCTCATCCGCTGGAGCTGGCCGGCGGACTGGCGCACCAGCACCTTGCCGACCGTCGTCGACCCGGTGAAGCTGACCTTGCGCAGCCGCTCGTCGGCCATGAGCGCCTCGGACAGCGCGGCCGAGTGATGGGTGGTGACGACGTTGAGGACGCCGTCAGGAACAGTCCGGCCTCCTGCATCAGCCCGGCGAGGGCGAGCGTGGTCAGCAGGGTCAGGCCGGCGGGCTTGACCACCATCGTGCACCCGGCCGCGATCGCCGGGCCCATCTTCCGCGGGTGCCCATGGCGAGCAGGGAAGTTCCGGCAGCAGGAACAGGCGAGGCCCGCCGGCTTGCGGATCGTGAGCAGGCGACTGCCGCCGCCGGGCGCCTGCAGCCAACGTCCCTGGATGCGCACGGCCTCCTCGCTGAACCAGCGGAAGAACTCGGCGCCATAGGTAAGCTCGCCCCGTGCCTCGGCGATCGTCTTGCCCATCTCGAGGCTCATCAGCTCGGCGAAGTCGTCGGCCCGCGCGGTCAGCAGCTCGAAGGCCTTGCGCAGGATCTCGCCGCGCTCGCGCGGTGCCGTCTTGGCCCAGTCGGACTGGACGGCGACGGCCGCGTCCAGGGCCGCCAGGGCGTCCTCGGGGTCGCCGTCGGCCACATCGGTGATCACCGACCCGTCGGCCGGGTCCTTGACCTGGAAGCGCTTGCCTCCCGCCGCCTCCCGCCACTGGCCGTTGATGAACAGCCCCCGGCGGTCGGGTGCCAGCAGGTCTAGAGCGCTCATGGACGCCGCCTTTCCAGAGGATCGAAGTGGGCCGTCTCACTCCCATGCGGCCCGAACACGGCTACCATAGTGTGCGGTGTCGCATCGACGACACGGAGACTCCGGGCTCCTTACTGACCCCATGCAGTGAGGAGCCCGGTTCTCATTTCCACACCCGCCCAACAGCCGGCAGCCGGGTTTGTGGATGTGATCCAGGAATCGAGTGTCCCCTCTTGTCATCGGGCGCGAAGAGGAGTTGTTTGGTGCCATGGCAGACAAGGTGAAGGACCGTAGAGCAGCCGGCCAAGATCTCGAGGCGAGCAGCCCGGACAAGATCCGCAACGTGGTGCTGATCGGACCGGGTGGTTCGGGCAAGACCACCTTGGTCGAGACGCTGCTCGCCTCCAGCGGGGCCATCCCCCGCGCCGGCTCCGTCCGTGAGGGCACGACCGTCACGGACTTCGAGGACGCCGAGCAAGCCCATCAGCGCTCGATCTCTCTCGCGTTGGCCCCGTTGGTCCACAACGGCATCAAGGTCAACCTCATCGACACCCCCGGCTATGCCGACTTCGTCGGCGAGCTCCGCGCCGGCCTCCGCGCCGCAGACTGCGCCCTCTTCGTGATCGCCGCCAACGACGGCGTCGACGCCGGCACCCAGGCCCTGTGGCGCGAGTGCGCCGAGGTCGGCATGCCGCGCGCGGTCGTCATCACCAAGGCTCGACCAGGCCCGCGCCGACTATGAGGGCGTGCTCGATCCAGGCCCAGGCGGCGTTCGGCGACAAGGTGATGCCGCTCTATATCCCCGTCCGCAGCGGGGACGAGGTCACGGCGCTGGCCGGGCTGCTCTCCCCCAACGAGCACGCCGATGACGAGATGCGCGGCTCGCTCATCGAGGCGGTCATCGAGGTCCGGACGAGACCCTCATAGACCGCTATCTCAGCGGTGAGGAGATCGGCGAGGACGTCCTGGTCGCCGACCTGGAGAAGGCCGTCGCCCTGGCGTCGTTCTTCCCGGTCGTGCCCGTCTGCTCGGTCAGCGGGGTCGGCTGCAGCGAGCTGCTCGACCTGGCCACCCGCGCGTTCCCGTCGCCGCCCGAGCACGTCGTCCCCGACGTGTTCACCCCCGCCGGCGCCGAGGCCCCAGCGATCAGCTGCGACCCCGACGGCCCGCTCGTCGCCGAGATCATCAAGACCACCAGCGACCCCTATGTCGGCCGGCTCAGCCTGGTCCGGGTCTTCTCCGGGACGCTCGCGCCCGAGCAGACCGTCCACGTCTCCGGCCACTTCACGTCGTTCTTCGGCGAGGGGTCTGGCCACGAGGACCACGACGAGGACGAGAAGATCGGCAGCCTGTCCTTCGCCTTCGGTCGCACCCAGGTCCCGACCGGCAAGGTCATCGCGGGCGACCTGTGCGCCATCGGCCGGCTCTCCCGTGCCGAGACCGGTGACACCTTGTCCACGGTGGACGACCCGCGGGTGCTCAAGCCGTGGTCGATGCCCGAGCCGCTGCTGCCCATCGCCATCGTGGCCAGGTCCAAGGCCGACGAGGACAAGATGTCCACGGCCCTGGGTCGCATCAGCGCCGAGGACCCGAGCCTGCGCTTGGAGAACAACGCCGAGACCCACCAGCTGGTGATCTGGTGCATGGGTGAGGCCCACGCCGACGTCATCATGGAGCGGCTCGCGTCGCGGTTCCAGGTCAACGTCGACCAGGTCGAGTTCCTGGTGTCGCTGCGCGAGACCTTCTCCGGTCCCGCCAAGGGCCACGGCCGACACGTCAAGCAGTCCGGCGGCCACGGTCAGTACGCCGTGTGCGACATCGAGGTCGAGCCACTGCCGGAGGGCGGCGGTTTCGAGTTCGTCGACAAGGTCGTCGGCGGCGCCGTCCCCCGCCAGTTCATCCCGTCGGTCGAGAAGGGCGTGCGCGCCCAGATGGAGCGCGGCGTGCGCGCCGGCTATCCGGTCGTCGACCTGAGGGTCACCCTGACCGACGGCAAGGCCCACGCGGTGGACTCCTCCGACATGGCCTTCCAGATGGCCGGTGGCCAGGGACTCAAGGAGGCGGCGGCCGCCACGGTCGTGACGCTCCTGGAGCCCTACGACCTGGTCACCGTGGTCGTGCCCGACGACATGATCGGCGCGGTCATGTCGGACCTCTCCAGCCGCCGCGGCCGCCTCCTCGGCACCGACAAGGCGGGCGAGGACCGGACCGTCGTCCGCGCGGAGGTGCCGCAGACCGAGCTGGTCCGCTATGCCATCGACCTGCGCTCGGCCACCCACGGCGCCGGCACGTTCACGCGCTCGTTCGCACACTACGAGCCGATGCCCGAGGACGTCGCCCGCAACGTAACGCCCCGCGACAGCCACTGACCCGGAGCCACGAGGCCTCGCATCCGGCCACGTTTCGGCGCGGCCGGATGCGAGGATGACGGCCATGCAGACGTTGGTCCCTGCGGGCCCGTTCGACCTGACCGGACGGGTCGCGCTGGTCACCGGCGCCGGGAGCGCGACCGGGATCGGCTTCGCGAGCGCCCGCCTCATGGCCTCGCTCGGCGCGACCGTCGTCATCGCGGCGACCACCGAGCGGATCCACGTCCGCGCCGTCGAGATCGCCACGGCGCTCGGCCACGACCCAGCAGCCGCACCCCTCGCCCTCGTGGCCGACCTGACCGATCCCGCCCAGGTGGACGCCGCCCTCGCCGAGGTCCGCAGCGCCCATGGCCACCTCGACATCGTGGTCAACAACGCAGGGATGGCCACCGTCGACAGCCCGACGGCCGATGACGGGCTCCTCGAGCACCTCGCCCCGAGCGACTGGCAGCGCGCGATGTCGCGCAACCTCGACACCGCCTATCTGGTCACCCGCGCCGCGCTCCCGCTGATGCGGGAGGGCGGCCGCATCGTCATGGTCGCGAGTGTGACGGGACCCGTCATGGCGATGCGCGCCAATCCGGCGTACGCCGCCGCGAAGGCCGGACTGGTCGGGCTCACCCGGGCGCTTGCCGTCGACCTCGGCCCTCGCGGCGTGACCGTCAACGCCGTGGCGCCCGGTTGGATCGAGACGGGGTCGCAGACCGAGAGCGAGGCGACCGAGGGTCACCGCACCCCGCTGGGGCGCAGCGGGACCGCGGATGAGATCGCCGCGGCCGTGGCGTTCCTGGCCTCGCCAGGAGCGGCCTATCTCAGCGGCCAGTGCCTGGTCGTCGACGGCGGCAACAGCATCGCCGAGGAGCGCGCCTAGGCCGCCTCAGGCCACGGGGGTCACAGGTCGGTGAGCTTGTGGAACTCCTCGTCGATGAGCGCCGCGATGCGACCCGGGTCGGGGATCAGGGCGGCATCGGCGGCGACCGCGATGGTGACCTCGCCGTTGTAGCTGAAGATCGACAGGCTCATCGGCTCGTCCCCGCTGCAGGGGGCCCAGCCGACCATCCCGGCGACGGGCACGCCTGCGAACGTCATCGGCGTGCGTGGCCCCGGCACGTTCGTGAGCACCCCGACCGCCTTGTTGGCGAACAGGTTGGTCAGCCCGACAGCGACCGAGGTCGGCGACTCGGCCAGCACCCACTGGATCCCGAAGGTCACCACTGGCTCGGCGCTCTCCTTGATCCGCGTCATGTGACCGCCGATCTGGTCGATCAGCCGTTGCGGGTCACGGATGCCCAACGGCATCGGCAGGAAGATCAGCGAGAAGTGGTTGCCGAGCTCCGACGGCAGCTCCGCGTCGAGCGGCGACAGCGACACCGGCACCAGCCAGTGGATCTCGTCGACCAGCGCCTCCTCCTCATCGAGATAGCGCGTCAGCGCCCGCGAGATCACGGCCAGCAGGATGTCGTTGACGGTGCCGCCATAGGCCTTGCCAGCGGCCCGCACCCGCGCCAGCTCGAGGCCCGGCACCCACGCCACCTGCTTGGCGATGCCGGGCGTGCCGCTCCACGCCGTCTGCACGCTGCGGCCGGCCGCAAGGATCCGGCCGACCTCACCCAGGGTGTTGACCGACTGGTTGTCGTGGGACGCGATCGCCGTCACCGCGTCGATGAGGTGCCCGGGGTGCACCAGCAGGTCCCACCCTTTCTCGAAGGCGGACGGGCCGAGCTTGGTGACCGCTCGAGGCAGCCCCAGCGCGGTCGCGCCGACCCCCTTGACGAAGTCGAAGCTGTCGACCACGCCGCGCCGTACGACGTCGAGGCCGGCCGCGGCCAGCCCGCCGCCGCCTGACCGGCCGACCGCAGGTGGGAGGGCGTCGGGCTCGGTGGTCTCGCACAGGCTCAACAGCAGCTGGACGAGCCGGATGCCGTCCGCGAGGGCGTGGTGGAACCGACTGAACATCACCGTGCGCGGCCCCTCGGCCAGCCCCGTGACCCCCGAGATGACCTCCATCGTCCAGAGTGGACGGCCGTCGATGAACGGGTCGGCGAAGCGGCGACCGATGTAGTCCCGAAGGTCCTCGGCGTCACCGGCCCCCGGCAGGGTGGTGCGAAGCACGTGATCGCTCAGGTCGAAGTCCGGGGCGTCGCGCCAGAACCAGGTGCCGTCCTCGTCCACGGGCAGTCGGTGGAAGACGGGGAACCGGTCGACGACGGCGCGGCGGACGAGGTCGTTGATGTCATCCCAGGCCGGCTCCTGCTCGCCGAACCACATCAGCGAGTGGACGTGCATGAGGTTGTTGGGCCGGTCCATGTGGAGCCACGTCTGGTCGGAGGCCGAGATCGGGACAAGGCTGGGGTCGGTGGTCATGGTCGTGTCCTCGGGTCAGCCGCGGGCTAGGAGTTGAAGTGCCTCGATGCCCTCGAGTGTGCCGAACCCGATCAGCACGCAGTTGGGCGAGACGGCGTTCTCGCCGTGAGGGTTGAACGTGAACGACTTGGTGCCGGACTTGCGCAGCGCCAGGACCTGGACGCCGGTGGAGCCCGGGATGTCGAGGTCGTCGAGCTTCTGGCCGACCAGGGATGACTCGGGGCTGACGCGGACCTGCTGGATCCGGAAGTCGAACTCCTCGTCGTGGACGACGACGTCCAGGAACTCCGCCACGTCCGGCTGTAGCGCGAACGCCGCCAGCCGGCGGCCGCCGATCATCTGCGGGTTGACCGCGCGGGTCGCGCCCGCGAGGACGAGCTTCGCCTTGGAGTCGGCGGTGCGGGCCCTCGCGACGATGACGAGGTCCGGTGCCAGGGCCCGGGCGGAGAGCACGAGATAGACCGACTCGGCGTCGCTGTCGAGGGTGACGACGAGTGCCTTGGCCCGGTCGATGCCGGCCTCCTGGAGGATGCCTTCGCTGTTGGCCTCGCCGGTGATGTGGGGGATCTCGGGGTGCTCGGCCAGGCGGGCGGCGTCGCGGTCGATGACCAGGACGTTGTGCCCCGTCGCGATCAGGTGCTCGGAGGCGGCCTTCCCGACGCGGCCGAAGCCACAGATGATGACGTGGTCGCGCAGGTCGTCGATCTGCTTGTCCATGCGGCGCCTCTCCAGGTGTTCGCGAAGCTTGCCCTCGGTGACGGCCTCCACCAGCAGACCGAGGTTATAGAGCACCGTGCCGGCACCCAGGATGATGAGGGCCATGGTGAAGATCTGGCCCCAGTGGTTCAGCGGGTGGACCTCGCGGAAGCCGACCGTCGCGACCGTCGTGACGGTCTGGTAGAGCGCGTCGAGCAGTCCGAACCGTGCCCCGTCCTCGGTGACCGGCAACACGAGGTAGCCGAGGGTGCCGAGGCCGATGACGACCCCGAGCCCGGCGACCGCGATCTGGATCCGGCGCAGGCTGACGGCCGTGGGGTCGTCGCGCTGGAGGCGACGCCGACTCCACCGGTCCAGGCCCAGGAACGTCCGCACGCGCTGGGAAGGTCAGTACTCGTCGATGATGTGCATGGCGGCCTCCTCGGCCGAGGCGCCGGCACCGTCGATGCCGACGTCCTGCACATAGCGGTCGTCACCGTCGTCGGCCGCGACCAGCCGGCCCGACCTCAGGTCGCCGACCTCGTCGTCGTCGAGGAAGTCCTCGTCCCAGTCGTCACCGGACGCATCGACGTCCGGCGTCTCCTGGGCGAGGCGCTGCTCGAGGCTCTCGCCTTGATGCTCCTCGGCCACGGTGTTGCCGAATCCCTGCGCGGGCGACCACTTCTCGCGTGTCACGAAACCCTCGTCCAGCACGTCGTCGACACCGTGGTAGTCCAGGGTGTCCTCGGGCTGGAGCTGGGTCTCGTCGTCGACGCTGTACTCGCCGTATTCCTCTCCGCCGTTCATGGACTCATCATGCTCCGAAGCCGGCGCGTCGTCCGTGATTCAATGCACAACCACCTGTCACCCCCGCCTCATCGGCGACCGGACGCGGGTGCTAGACCTGTGGTCAGACAAGCGCGACGAAGGAGCCCTCGATGTCCGGCCCGACGACGTCCGACCCCCACCCGCTCGTGGACCGCATCAACCTCGGCGGCGGGGTCCACCGCACCGACCTGCCGCTGCTCGCCGACACCCTGGGACACCTGTTCGCCCGGCTCGAGAGCTGGCCCGCCTCGTCGGTCGACATCTGGCTGCGGGTCAAGGATCGCGACCTGCCCGGGATGAAGACCACCCTCGAGGTCCAGGTCCCGTCGCTCCCCATGCTGGTCGCGTCATCCAAGCGCGACCCGCTCGGCGCCGCCCTCGATCGCGCCGCCGACAAGATGATCCGCAAGCTCAATGAGGCCGTCGCCAAGTACGCCGATCGCGGCCGGGAGTCGATCCGCCGCTGAGGCGCGCCCTTGGTGGTGACGGTTCACCAAGGTAAGTGGGCGAACCCTCACTTACCTCGGTGAACTCGGCTAGGTAGGTGAGGGTTGATCTTCCTACCTTGGTGAACCGACGGCACCCCGCGACCTGCCGACCCCAGCCAACCCAGCCAGGTCAGTCGACTCCGAACTCCATGGCGGCGGCGTCGAGCGCCTCGTCGCCGCGCCCGCCCTCGGCCGCCGGGTTGCGGGCGATGACCGCGGCACCTCCGGCGGGCAGGGCACCGAAGAGGGTGCCGTGCTCGACCTGGACGTGGCCCTGGTCGGTGGGCTGGGAGGCATAGAGCTCGAGCAGCGCCCGGGAGTCGGCGATGTCGAGATTGCGCATGGTCAGCTGGCCGATCCGGTCGGTGGGGCCGAACGCGGCGTCGGCCGTCCGCTCCATCGACAGCTTGTCGGGGTGGTAGGACAGGTTGGGCCCACTGGTGGCGAGCACCGAGTAGTCCTCGCCGCGCCGCAGCCGCAGCGTCACCTCACCGGACACCACCGACGCGATCCAGCGCTGGATCGGCTCTGAGCATCAGCGCCTGCGGGTCAGCCAACGGCCCTCATAGAGCAGCCGGCCGAGCCGCCGGCCCTCGGCGTGGTAGTTGGCCAGGGTGTCCTCGTTGTGGATGGCGTTGAGCAGCCGCTCGTACGTCGTCCAGAGCAGCGCCATGCCGGGCGCCTCATAGATGCCGCGCGACTTGGCCTCGATGATCCGGTTCTCGATCTGGTCCGACATCCCCAGCCCATGGCGACCGCCGATGGCGTTGGCCTCCATCACCAGCGCCACGGGGTCGCTGTAGCGCACGCCGTTGATGGACACCGGGCGACCCTGCTCGAAGCCGACGGTGACCTCCTCCGGTTCGATCGCGACCGAGGGGTCCCAGAACTTCACCCCCATGATCGGCTCGACGGTCTCCAGAGAGACGTCCAGGTGCTCGAGTGTCTTGGCCTCGTGGGTGGCGCCCCAGATGTTCGCATCGGTGGAGTAGGCCTTCTCCTCGCTGTCGCGATAGGGCAGGTCCCGCTCCACGAGCCACTGGCTCATCTCCGCGCGGCCGCCGAGCTCACCGACGAAGTCGGCGTCGAGCCAGGGCTTGTAGATGCGCAGGTTGGGGTTGGCCAACAGGCCGTAGCGATAGAAGCGCTCGATGTCGTTGCCCTTGAACGTCGACCCGTCGCCCCAGATGTCCACGCCGTCCTCGTGCATGGCACGCACCAGGAGGGTGCCGGTCACCGCCCGCCCGAGCGGCGTGGTGTTGAAGTAGGCACGACCTCCCGAGCGGATGTGGAAGGCGCCGCACGCCATCGCCGAGAGGCCTTCCTCGACGAGCGCCGTCTTGCAGTCGACGAGCCGGGAGAGCTCGGCGCCATAGGCCAGCGCCCGTCCGGGCACGCTCTCGATGTCGGGCTCGTCGTACTGCCCGATGTCGGCGGTGTAGGTGCAGGGGACGGCGCCCTTCTCGCGCATCCAGGCGACCGCCACGGAGGTGTCGAGACCTCCCGAGAAGGCGATGCCGACGCGCTCGCCGGCTGGCAGGGACGTGAGAACCTTGGACACGGCACAATCATGCACTCCAATGCATGGTCATGCAAATCGGTTCGGGACCCAGCACCGCGAGCGGCCCCCCGGCGCCGGGGTGGGGTGGTGGCGCCGGGGGGCCGTGCTGTCAGCGGAGGTGTGGTGGCGCTGGGGTCAGGCCACGTTCACCGCCGCATCGTCGATGACGAAGCTGGTCTGGAGGGAGGAGTCCTCCACCCCCGAGAAGCTGATCGTCACCGTCTGGCCGGCGTACGACGACACGTTGAACGAGCGCACGGTGTAGCCGCTGGCCTTGTTGAGGTTGGAGTACGTCGCCAGCGTGGCCGTCCCGATCTTGACGGTCAGCTTGTCGTACGCCGTCGCCGTCGTCGTCTCCGCACTGTCGATGTGCAGATAGAACGAGAGCGTCGCCGTACAACCCGCCGGGATCGTCACCGACTGCGACAGCGTGTCGGTGTGGGTCGAGCCATAGCCGTCGAGCCAGGCCTTCCAGCTGCCGCCGTGGGCGGCCTGACCCGTGGAGCTGGTGACGACCCCGCTGGTCGCCGTCCAGGGCGCCGCGGTCCCGGTCTCGAAGCCCGGGTTGCCGAGGAGCTGGGCGGGCGTACAGCCACCGCCGCCTCCACCCCCGCTGATCGTCCAGGAGAAGCTGGCCGATCCGGAGGCGCCGGTGGTGTCCGTGGCGGTCACCGTGACCGCATAGGTCCCCGCGGTCGTGGGCGTGCCCGAGATCAGGCCACTGGTGGCGTTGATCGAGAGCCCGCTGGGCAGGCCGCTGGCCGCATAGGTCAGCGTCTGTCCCGCCGCGGAGTCGGTGGCCGCGATCTGGAGGCTGGTCGCGGTCCCGACCGTCCCGGTCCGGCTGCCGGGGTTGGTGACGGTGACCGTGTTGGTGCCGGTGGTGCACGTCGGGTCGGCCGACTGGGCCGGCACCGAGACGGCGTTCCACGCGGCCTTGACGGCATTGAACTCCACGCAGCTGCCGGGGTAGAGGTTCTTGGCCGCCGTCAGGGTCCAGGTGCGGTACTTCAGGTAGGACGACGACGTCGTCTTCATCAGCATCGCGTTGTACATGATCTTCATGGCCTTCTGGACGCCGATGCCCGTCACGGTCGAGCTGTTGCAGGTCGGACTGGTCGGCTGACCGTCGGTCGGGTTGCTGCCCTCGGCGAGCAGATAGAACCAGTGGTTGCCGGGGCCGGCCGCTGCGTGGACCTCCTGGCTGGGCGTGGAGGAGGAGTAGCAGTTGTCATCACCCAGGGCAGCCGGGTTGTACATGTTGCGGATCGGCCCGCTGCCGACGAGGTTGACCTGCTCACCGACGAGGAAGTCGGGACGGTCGACGGCGTTGTTGGCGAACCACTCGGTCGAGGCCCCGAACGTGTCGGCGACGAACTCCTGGGTGTTGCCGCCCGAGATGCCACCGGGCGTCCAGTCGTCGACACCGTGACCGAACTCGTGGGCGACGACGTCGATGGAGCCGATCCACTTGCCACCCGTCTGGGTGTGCCCGATCTGCACCTGGGTGCCGTCGTAGTAGGCGTTGACGTCGTTGAGCCCGACCCGGATCGGCACCCAGCCGCCGGAGCCGTTCATGCCGCTGCGACCGAGCCAGGACGACAGCATCTGCCGCTCCATCTCGGCGGCATAGAAGGCGTCGACGCAGCCGGTCTCGCGGTTGGTGGCGTTGCCGTCACCCCAGGAGTCGTCGGCCCCGGAGAAGGTGGTGTTGCCGGTCGCGTTCTGGCACACGAGCGTGGCGGCGTTGGCGTTCTTCATCGAGTACGTCGACCCGGAGAGCGTGGTGGGCAGCGAGACGTTGCCGGCGTACGCCGACGAGCCGGTGCCCTCCAGGACGCGCTCCTGGGAGTGCAGCACCCGCCCCGTGCGAGCATCGACCTCAACCGCCAGGATCGAGCGCTCCCCCGAGCGGCGTCCGGTGACCGTGGTCTGCCAGGCGAGGTGGGAGGTGCGTCCCTGCCAGACGACCAGGCGCGGCGCGGTGGTCGCGGTGACCCGGTCGAGCTCGGCCCGGGCGATCCCCGCCGCCCGGGACGCGCTGAGGCGCGGCGCGATGCTGGCGAGCCGGGTGGCCCGGCGCTGGGCGACGGAGGTGGCGAGCACCTGGCCGCGGCTGTCGGTCACGACGACGAAGTCGCCGCCGACGACCGGGAGACCGCGATAGCTGCGCTCGTAGGCGACGTACTGGACGCCGTGCTGGCCACTGATCACGCGGGGCGCCGAGACGGCGACGTGGGCGCCGAGCTTGAGCTGTGGCAGCCGACTGTCGACCAGACGTTCCGCGGTCTGACGCGCCGCCACCTTGGGCGCCGGCCGGGGCGCGGCCGCGTGGGTGACCGCAGCGCCGGCCGGGCCCGCGGTCGGCGCTGCCAGCGCGAGACCGGCGAGCCCCACCGCGCCGGCCACAAGGCCGGACAGGTGCTTCCTCTTCATGGGCGAAGGACCCTTCTCCAGAGTGCCGGTCCCGGTGGGGCCGGTCGGGTTGGCGGCCCGGGGCCAGGGTGCTGTCCCCGGGCCGTTGCAGAGACTTGCAACCGAAGGAGACGCCGGTCAACGGGCAGTCATCCTCATCTTTGTGCAAATGCACGAAGGTGAGGGAATGGACGCAGCCGTCTGTTCGTTGGCATACTTGAACCGTCAACAACAGCAGCCTTCGCGCTGCCACACCCAGGAGCCACATCACCATGAGCATCTTCAGCCGCCGTTCCGACGAGGCGTTCGACGCCCCGACCGCCGTTCTCGAGGACATCACCGGCGACTACGCCCTCGACCCGACCCACACCCGCCTGGGCTTCTCGACGCGCCACGCGATGGTCACCACCGTCCGCGGCCAGTTCACCGAGTTCTCCGGCACCGCCCACGTCGACTCCGCCAACCCCGCCGAGTCCTCGGTCGAGGTGACCATCCAGGTCGCCAGCGTCGACACCGGCGTCGCCGACCGCGACGGCCACCTCAAGTCGCCCGACTTCTTCGACGCCGAGCAGTTCCCGACCATGACCTTCAAGTCCACCGCCGTGGCCGTCGAGGACGGCAACTGGCTGATCACCGGCGACTTCACCATCAAGGACGTCACCAACCCGGTCACCATCGAGTTCGAGCCCACCGGCTCGGCCAAGGACCCGTTCGGCAACACCCGCATCGGCTTCGAGGGTGCGGCCGTCATCAACCGCAAGGACTGGGGCCTCAGCTGGAACGCCGCCCTCGAGACCGGCGGCGTGCTCGTCTCCGACAAGATCAAGCTGGAGTTCGACATCTCCGCGATCCAGCAGGGCTGACCCGACTGCTGCGCCCCTGTGGGATGCGGTTTGGCCCAAATCGGCAGGAAATCAGGCCGCAACCCTGCAGTTTGCGTCCAATCGGTGACGCAGGAGCACCCGGTGCCCCACTCGCTACGGCGGGTGGGGCACCGCCATATTTCAGGCGACAACCCGGCCGCCAGCGCCCTTGAATACGCAGGTGACCAGTGACGCGACGACCCTGACCGGCCTCCCCGAGGGACTGACCAGCCGGCCCCTCGGCCACGGCGACGAGCGCGCCGTCTTCGAGGTGATGGCCGACCAACAGCAAAGCGATCTCGGCCGCGTCGAGATCGAGGAGGCCGACATCGTCGGCGACTGGCAGCGGCCGAGCTTCGACATCGCCGGCAGCACGCTCGGGATCTTCGACGGCGACCGGATGGTCGCCTATGCCGAGGTCGGACTCGGCGGCCGGGGCGACGCCGCCGTACGACCCGCCTACACCGGCCGCGGGATCGGCACCGTGCTCGCCGGCTGGATGCAGCAGCGCGCCCGCGAGCGAGGCTTCGACAGCATCGGCATGCCGGTGCCGCAGGGCTCGCCCGGCGACCGACTGCTGGAGGCGCTCGGCTACCACGTGCGATGGACCAGCTGGGTGCTCCACCTGCTCGAGGGCGCACAGATCCCCGAGCGCGCGCTGCCGGAGGGGTACGCCGTCAGGGCCGCGCGCCCCGAGGAGTATCGGGCGGTCCACGACGTCGTGGAGGACGCCTTCCTGGAGTGGTCGGTGCGCGATCGCGAGACCTTCGGGGACTTCGAGGCCGAGGTGATGAGGCGCCCCGGCTTCGAGCCGTGGAACGTCCGCGTGGTCGTCGACGCCGAGGGTGCCGTGGCGGCGGTCGGCATCGTGCAGCTCACCGACGACGGTGAGGCCTATGTCAGTCGGCTGGCCACCCGGGCCGACCAGCGTCATCGCGGGCTCGCCCAGGTGGTCCTGGTCGACGCGTTCGGCGAGTCCCGCGCCCACGGTGCGGTGAAGTGCGGACTGTCCACCGACTCGCGCACCGGCGCGCTGGGGCTCTACGAGAAGGTCGGCATGACCGTGACCGACGTCTGGGTCAACCGCGGCATCAGCGTGGCGTGAGGTCCGCGCACCCATCCCCCGGCGCCGCCAGCCAATAGGTCGCGATGGCGGCCAGATGCTCCTCGGCGAGGTTGTCGACGGCATCCGCGAGCGACAGCCTCCCCGCGGTCTCGAGGCTGACCCAGCCGTGGATGCCGGCCCAGATCGAGGTGGCCGCCACCATCGGGTCACCTGGCCTCAGCTGCCCGGCCGCCATCGCCCGTGACACGGTGCTGAGGAGCGGCTCCATCGAGTCCTCCTCAGCCTTGCTCGGCGCGTCGGGAAGCGGCACCCGGTCGCCGAACATCACGGCGTAGAGCGCCGGATGCGCGAGCGCCCAGGCGCGGTAGGCCCGCCCCAGGCCGACGAGGTCGGCCAGCGGATCGTCGGTCGGCACGATGCTGCGCTGGGCCTCGGTGAAGCTCGTGGCGGCCTCGGCGATCACCGCCATGACAAGCCCCGCCTTGCTGCCGAAGAGGGAGTAGACCGCGTTGGTCGAGGTCCCGCAGCGCTCTGCCAGCGGCCGCAGCGCGAGCGCCTCCGCCCCGTGGGCGGCGATCAGCTCGGCCGCGGTGTCGATGAGAGTACGACGCAGGCGGTCGTCGTACGTCTTCGGCCTGGCCACTTGACGAACGTAGCATAACGTTGTTTCATAACAGTGTTCCAGAACAAGCCTCGACCGCAGGAGCCGACATGACCCAGCTCTATCCCGGCCGCTATACCGCCGCCGCCGACCGCGAGGTGACCGTCTTCCTGATCGGGATGAGGATCAACCGCCTCCACCGCGTCGACCGATGGCTGCCGATCATGAAGGACATGGCCGCCATGCAGCGCCACCTCGCCCTGCACCCGGAGGACGGCCTGCTCGGCCTGCACCAGTGGGTCGGCCGGACCACGATGATGCTCAGCTATTGGGAGAGCGCCGAGGCACTCCAACGGTTCGCCAGCGACGCCGACCGGCCGCATCTCGCGCCGTGGCGCCGGTTCCGCAAGCGCGTCGGTGACAGCGGGGTCGTGGGCGTCTGGCACGAGACCTATGTGACCGGCCCGGGCCGTCACGAGGTCGTCTATGTCAACATGCCCGCCTTCGGCCTGGCCAAGGCCGTCGGTCACGTCCCCGTGGGCCCCGGCACCGCGACCGCCAAGCTGCGGCTGGCAGCCGGCTGAGGGCCCAACCCGCCACCTCGCGGGGCCCAAACCGCCACCTCGCGATCAGGCGCGGAGCTCGGGGAACATGTCGTCGCGCCACTCGCCGACGTGGTCCTGCCCGGCGGTCTGGTTCTCGCGAGCGCGCAGCTCGACGCGGCGGATCTTGCCCGAGATGGTCTTGGGGAGCTCGGCGAACTCGATGCGCCGCACGCGCTGGTACGGCGCCAGGTGCTCGCGGGCGTACTTCAGGATCGCCAGGGCGGTCTCGCGCGTCGGCTCCCAGCCGGGCGCGAGGACCAGGTAGGCCTTCGGCACGGCCAGCCGGATCTCGTCGGGCGCGGGGACCACAGCGGCCTCCGCGACCGCAGGATGCTCGATGAGCACCGACTCGAGCTCGAACGGGCTGATCTTGTAGTCGCTGGCCTTGAACACGTCGTCGGTGCGCCCGACATAGGTGATGTAGCCCATCTCGTCGCGCTCGGCGATGTCTCCGGTGTGATAGAAGCCGCCGGCCATCGCCTCGGTGTTGCGGGCCTCGTCACCTTGATAGCCGGTCATCAGCGGCAGCGGGTGGCCGCCCCGCAGGTCCAAGCAGAGCTCGCCCTCGCCGATCCCGTCGACCGGCTGGCCGCTGGCGAGGTCGACGAGCACGACCGGCATGCCGGGCAGTGGCCGGCCCATCGAGCCGGGCTTGACGCTGGTTCCGGGCGTGTTCCCGATCTGAGCGGTCGTCTCGGTCTGGCCATAGCCGTCGCGCAGGGTCAGCCCCCAGGCGCGGCGCACCTGCTCGATCACCTCGGGGTTGAGCGGCTCGCCCGCGCCGATGACCTCGCGCAGCGAGCCCGGGCCGCCGGAGAGGTCGGCGTTGATCAGCATGCGCCACACGGTCGGCGGCGCGCAGAACGTCGTGACGGCGTGCTCGCGGAGCCGGTCCAACAGGCTGGGCGCGTCGAAGCGCGTGTAGTTGTAGACAAGCACGGTCGCCTCGGCGATCCAGGGCGCGAAGAAGCAGGACCAGGCGTGCTTGGCCCAGCCGGGCGAGGAGATGTTGAGGTGGACGTCGCCGGGTCGCAGCCCGAGCCAGTACATCGTCGACAGGTGCCCGATCGGATAGGAGGCCTGGGTGTGCTCGACCAGCTTGGGTCGCGACGTCGTCCCCGAGGTGAAGTAGAGCAACAGCCGGTCCGACGGGCCGGTGCCCGGGTGGTCGATGCTCACGTCGCCCAGGTCGTACGCCGCCCGCAGGTCGCTCCAGCCGTCGCCGGCGGGGCCGACGCTGATCCGCCCATAGTCACCGGGGACGCTGTCGAACTTGCCGGTGTCGGCGGGGTTGCAGATCACGAACCCGGCGTTGCCACGGCTGATCCGGTCGGTCAGGTCGCTAGGCCCCACGGCGGTCGTCGTCGGCATGATCACGGCGCCGAGCTTCATGATGGCGAGCATCGCCTCCCACAGCTCGACCTGGTTGCCCAGCATCACGATCACGGCGTCGCCGCGCCCGACCCCCTGGTCGCGCAACCACGCAGCGAGCTGGTCGGAGCGGCGGGCGAGGTCCCCGAAGCTCCGGACCGTCGAGGACCCGTCCTCCTCGACGACGACCAGGCCGGGCCGGCTGTTGCCACGGGCGATGACGTCGAACCAGTCGATCGCCCAGTTCCAGCGGTCCCCGACGTCGGGGAACCGGAACTCGGCCGCCGCCTGGTCGCGCCGTTCGCGCAGCGCGAGCAGCTGGTCACGAGCGGCGCGATAGGCATCGGTGGCGGACATGGGCACTCCCCTCGACGGACGACTCGGGTGTCGTGGGTCGAGTCTGGCGTGCCCGGGCCCAACCGGCCAGAGCGGGACGGCCGACCGGCCGCCCCGCTCTCCCCCAGCCCGGGTGGATCAGTCGGTGTCGCCCTCGCCCTCCGGGCGGGTGAACTCGCGGCCCGTGACCGGGTCGACGGCCACCTGGCCGGGAGGCAGGTTGGACAGGTCCTGGGCGATGACGGTCGGCATGGGTCCCGAGTCGGGCAGCCGCTGGCCGCCGTGCTCGATGCCGCCGGGCGCGCCGTGCAGGATCAGCTCGCCGTACTCGCGCCGCGGCAGCGTCTCGCCGCGGAAGTACGCCGGCGCGACGCGTTCATAGACGACCATGATGATCGCGCCGGTGAGCAGCGCACCCATGCCGATCAGGAAGACGCTGCCGACCCCGCCGATGTCGAACGAGCCGTAGTCGGGGGCGGCATAGGTGAAGGACGCCATGATGAACGCGCCGACCAGGGAGATCCCACCGAGGAGCGGCAGCAGCCCCTGCATGATGATGTTGCGGGTGCTCGACCACATGGTCTTGCGATAGAACCAGACGCACGCGAAGCCGGTGAGACCGTAGTAGAAGGCGATCATCAGGCCGACGGCGGCGATGGTGTCGCCGAGGATGTTGGTGCTGAGCTTGGTGAGCCCGACATAGAACACGATCGAGACGACACCCATCCAGATGGTGGAGTCCATCGGGGTGAGGTACTTCGGGTGGACGCGGGCGAACTTCTCGGGGATGGCCTTGAAGGCGCCCATCGAGAGGGCGGTGCGGGCCGTCGGCAGGATCGTGGTCTGGGTCGACGCCGAGGCCGAGGTCAACACCGAGAACGCCAGCAGCGCGAGCATGAGGTGACCGATGAAGCCGCCACCGAAGACCTCGGTGCCGAGCGCCGCGAACACGTCGTCGGCGTTGGCCTCGTTGCCCAGGCCGATCCCGGTCGTGCCGACACCAGCGAACGCCACCGTGGCGACGGAGACGAGGGCGTAGGTGACCAGCAGGAAGACCGTCGACAGGATCGCGGCCTTGCCGGGCGTGGTGGCCGGGTCGTCGGCCTCCTCGTTGGTGGTGACGGCGGTGTCCCAGCCCCAGTAGATGAACGCGGCGATGAGCAGGCCGGAGGACAGGGCCGAGAGGCTGAGCCCCGACGGGGACAGCCAGCTCAGGCTCGGCATCAGGTGGCCGGCGTCGGTGCCACCGATGAACACCTTGGCGAAGGCGAACAGGGTGAACGCCAGCAGCGTCACGAGCTCGAAGCCCAGCAGCGCATATTGCAGCTTGGCCGAGACCTCGATGCCGCGGTAGCAGATGTAGGTCATCACCACGATCCAGATGACGCCGGCGACGGTGGACCAGAAGGTGCTGGCGGCGAGGGAGTCGAGCCCGAAGAGCGTGAAGGAGTAGGACCCCGCGATCGCCGCCAGGTTGGCCATCACGATGATGTCCGCGGCGATGATGCCCCAACCACCCATCCAGCCGACCCGCGTGCCGAAGGCGCGAGCCGCCCAGGTGAACGTCGTCCCGCAGTCGGGCTCGGCCTTGTTGAGCTCGGCGTAGGCGACCGCGATGAAGTACATCGGGATGAACGCCGCGATCATGATGAGCGGCGCCTTGACCCCGATGATGCCGTTGCCGTTCGCCACGACGACGACATAGCCCAGGCTCGCGGCCAAGGAGTAGGCCGGCGCGGTCGACGCGACCCCCACGACGACGCTCCCGAGCAGCCCGAGTGCCCCGGATTTGAGTCCCTTGCCCTCGGTCTCGGTCTGGTTGATATCGGTGCTGGTCATGCGCGCCCCCTCGGAGCCCCCGGTCGAGTGCTCCTGCGTCACTCGTTGGAGGGACCTTAGTGCGCAATCCTGCTGTTGGCGAGAGGTTGTTCGACGGATTCCGTTTCGATTGTGTTAATTCGGGTCGGTTTCCGCGTGGTTGCCGCGGCCGCGACGACCACGCACGCCAGCCCGAGCAGGACCGGGAGCGGGCCGACGACGCCGACGAGGACCGGACCCGCCAGCGAGCCCACGAGGGCCGCGCCCACCATCACGGTGTCGGTGAGACCGAGGACCGAGGCACACACGGCGTTGGGCAGTCGCTCCTGGAGCAGCGCGGTCGCCGCAGCTTCGACGCGCACGGTCACGGCGCCGATGAGCGCGAGCGGCCCCACCGCCCAACCCAGCGCGGGGGCCAGCGACACGGCCACGAGCAACAACCCCACCAGCGCCAGTCCCCGGCCCATCAGCCGCTGGGGCCCTCGGCCGGGCCCGCCCAGGAACCCGGCCACCAGCGGTCCCGCCAGCGCCCCGAATCCCAGGCAGCTCGTCGCGACGCCGTACGCCGCCGCCCCGCCGCGCCACAGCCCTTCGGCCAGCGGGACGAGCGCCAGCGCCAGCAGGGCGACCACCAGGTTGACCAGGCTCATCACCACGATGGTGCCGACGAGCCCGTCCCGCCGGATCTCCGCCAGGACCGGCGGCGCCGCTTCCCGGTCGACCGAACCGACGGCCGGCAGGCGCAGGGTCGCCACCGCGGCGAAGCCGAGCGCGACCATGACGAGCGCGGCCGGGAACACCCAGCCGCGCAGGTGCGGCAGGAGCAACAGGCCTCCGAGGGCGGGGCCGACCACGAACGACGCCACCTCGATGGTGACGAGCAGCTCGGTCGCGCGACCGCTGCCGAGTCGCGAGCGCGGGTCGGCGTCGGTCAGCGGCAGGGCCGCCGCGAGCGCCGGGTAGGCCGGGGTGGCAAGGGCGACGGCCACCGCACTCGCTGCCACGGCGACCCGCAGGTCGCCACCGGCGACGCCCGCGGCCGCCACCGCCAGGGCCACGCAGCGTCCCGTCAGGGTGGCGCGGATGACCCGGTCGCGCGGCCAGCGGTCGGCGGTCCGGCCGGCCGCCCAGGACAGCAGCACATAGGGCGCCATCCGACTCGCGCCCGTCACGCCCAGCAGCACCTCGCTGTGGGTGCTCTCCCACACCAGGACGAGCAGGAGCGGCCAGGGCAGGGACATGCCGACCGACCCCAAGGCGTGGCTGACCAGGGCGAGGACGACAGGGTCGCGACGCGCGGGCGGGACGGCCATGTGACTGCTCCTGGTCGGGGCGCCCCGGTCCTGGCGGGGCTCGTGCTGGGCCGAGACTCAGCACCCAGGAGCAGCGGAACGCCGGGCTGATACCGGAGGATCACCTCCGCGCATCAGCCCGGCGTCAGCGCCCGGTCACAGCGGGCGGCCAGTCACAGCGGGCGCCCCGTCACACCCAACGCCGGTCCCAGCCGTAGCCCGGGGAGCGCTGCCGCCGGAACTCGCGGCGACGGTGACGTCCCCAGCGCCCCACCGTGATCGCGAGCAGCCACCACACCACGAGCCCGATGAGGAGCAGCGGGAGCACGTGGGTCACCACCATGACGACGACGAAGCCGAGCAGCAGCACCTTGGCCAGCCACCAGGCACCGCCGCCCACGACCCGTGAGGTGGCCGGCGGTCGCGTCGCCATCCGCGGCGTGACCGGCCGGATCGGGGTGCCGCCGGGCAGATCCCGGAACAGGGGGACCAGGTCGGCATAGGTGCGGGCCGCCCAGAGCTGTTCGGCGCGGTCCCCGTGCTCGTCGGCGCTCAGCCGGCCCTGGGCGAAGTGCTCGCCGAGCACGCGGGCGGCCTCGTCGCGTTCGGCGTCGGACAGCCGCAGGCTCTCACCAGGACGCGGCCAGTCGGCCTGGCGCAGCTGGTCGGCCCAGCGCACCCACTCCTCGCGGCGGGGCGGTCCGTCCCACGGGCGGCCGCTCACTCGGTGTCACCCTCGGCGAGCAGACCATAGAGCTTGCGCCTGGTCTCGATGAGGATGCCGACCGCATCGCGACGCTGCTGGTCGGTGCCGGTCGTGATGATCTGCCAGACGGCATTCATCATGGCGCCGATCTCGGGCTTGAGGGACGCGAAGTCGGTCGGGTCGTCGGCCTCGGCGGCCGGCTGGGCGAACGGCTCCCACAACCGGGCGAGCTCGTCGGGATGCTCGGCGACATAGGTCCGACCCTCGTCGGTGAGCCGGAGCGTCCGGCGTCCTGCGTCGTCGTCAGAGGCGACGAGCCCCTCGTCCTCAAGCTGGCTGATCGTGGGATAGACCGAACCCGGGCTGGGCTTCCAGGCCCCGCCACTGCGCTCGGCGATCTGGCTGATCACCTGATAGCCGTTCATCGGCTCGGTGCTCAGCACGTCGAGGATCGCGGCGCGCACGTCACCGCGGCGTACGCGCGGGCCGCGCTGCTGCATGCCTTGGGCCAGCCCGAAGAGGCCGGCCACCCAGGGCGGCGGGCCGGAGCGACCTCGCTTGGAGGGCTCCCAGCCGCTCCAGTCGCTCGGCCAGCCCCCGCCGCCCCACGGGCCGCCGCGGTGTTGGTGCCAGGCGCCGTCGGTCTCGCGCGCCCACTGTCGGTTGAATCCAGGGTGTCCCATGTCAGGACTCCTTCCTTGTGTCTCGGAGTATCGCGAGATGCACGACTATCGGCGATCCATCACGATATATCGCGAGCGTACGTCAGAACGAGTCCGAAGACAAGGGCTCCGGTCGCCGCGGCCCTCGGCACGGCTGGCACCGGCGCCTAGAGTGGGCCGATGGCACCGCTCGAGTTCCGCATCTCCTCCACCGTGCTCGGCACGCCCGATCCCCGGGCCCTGGGCCGCTTCTATCAAGGGCTGCTGGGCTGGGAGGTGATCGACGACGAGGACGACTGGGTCAAGCTCAAGCCCGCCGGTGGCGGTCACGGACTGGCCTTCCAGCTCGAGGAGCTCCACGCACGCCCGGCCTGGCCCGCGGAGTCCGGTGAGCAGCAGATGCAGGTGCACCTCGACATCGGGGTGACCGACCTCGAGTCCGGCGTGGCCCGCGCGGAGGAGCTGGGGGCCGCCCAGGCGGCCTACCAACCCCAGGACGACGTCCGCGTCATGCTCGACCCCGATGGCCACCCGTTCTGCCTGTTCGAGATCTCCTGACCCACCAGAAGGGAGTGCCGCCATGGCCAGGGCGCGCGACCGGGTCGGCTATTGGGACGGCCAGGCCGCCACCTATGACGCGCGGACCTCGGGCATGGAGCGGCGGCTCCTGGCCGCCAGTCGGACCTGGGTGGCCAGCCGGGTCCACGGGTCGACCCTCGAGATCGGCGTCGGGACCGGCGCCAACCTGGCGCACTACGCGCGCGACGTCGACCTCGTCGCGGTCGACTGGAGCGAGCAGATGCTGACCCGAGCCCGCCAGCGCGCCCGGGCGATCGGCAGCCGGGTCGCGCTCCAGCGCGCGGACGCCGGTTCCTTGCCGTTCGCCGCGGCGTCGTTCGACACCGTCGTCAGCACCTTCGCGCTGTGCTGCGTCCCCGACCTCGACCGGGTGCTCGGCGAGGCCCTTCGGGTGCTGCGACCGGGCGGCCGGCTGCTGCTCGCCGACCACGTGGTGGCGTCGTTCTGGCCGCTCAGGGCCGTGCAGCACGTGGCGGAGCTCGTGACGGTGCCCCGCCAGGGGGAGCACTTCACCCGACGCCCGCTCACGTCGCTGGAGCGGCTCGGTGTGGACGTGGTCGAGTCCGAGCGGCTCAGCCTGGGCGCCATCGAGCGGGTGTACGCCCGGACCTAGGGCGAGCCTGACCAGCGATGAGCGTCGCCGATGCCGCGGGTCACGCCAGGGTGAGGAAGAGCTTCTCCATCTTCTTCACGTCGGCGGTGGAGTCCTCGGGGTTGACCATGCAGTGCTGGATGCCGGAGGCCACGATGGCGAACCCGGCCTTGTCGAGCGCCTTGGACACGGCGGCCAGCTGGGTCACGACCGACTCGCAGTCGCGGCCTTCCTCGAGCATACGAAGGACGCCGCCGAGCTGCCCCTGGGCGCGCTTGATGCGGTTGATGACATGGGTCATCTCCTCGGGGTCGAGCTGCATCACGCCTCCTGAGCGTTGGTGGTGAGTGAGGCCAGCGCGGCGGTGAGGCGTTGCGTGGCAGCGGCGGCGATGTCCCCGGGGCCGGGGCCCCCTGGTGGGGACATCATCGCAGCAGGAGCGACGGGCAGGGCCGTCGACTCCGGGAGCGTGACCCGAGCCACAGCCTGGGAGCGACGGCCACCGCGCGCGCTCGACGCCGCGGCGACGTCGGTGGACGACGCGACGGTGGTCGACAGGGCGGTGGTCACGATGCTCCTCGGCGTGATCGGGGTCAGCTGGTCGCCGACTCCTTGTCGGCGGCAGCCTTGCGGGCGGCCTCGATGTCGAGGTCGCGAACCGCCTGGATGAGCTCGTTGAGCGCGGTGGCCGGCAGGGCGCCGGGCTGGGCGAAGACGAGCGAGCCGTCCTTGAAGGCCATCAGGGTCGGGATCGAGGAGATGCCGGCCGCGGCGGAGAGTCCCCGCTCGGCCTCGGTGTCGATCTTGCCGAACACGATGTCGGTGTGTTCCTCGGACGCCTTCTCGAAGATCGGGCGAACATCCGGCACGGACCACACCACTCGGCCCACCAGTCGACGAGGACGATCTCGTGGTCCTTGATGGTGGTCTCGAAGTTGTCCTGCCCGAGCGTGGTCGTGGCCATGGGATCGGCGCCTTTCGGTCGGTTCGGTTTGACGATACCCCAGGGGGTGTTACCGTTGCTAGCAAATATACCCCCCCAGGTATTCCCGAGGAGAATCCGCATGAGAGATGTGACCGTCGACGAGCTGGCTGTCGCGCTGGAGGAAGGCGCCGCGGTCATCGACGTCCGCGAACACATGGAGTGGGTGCGCGGACACATCCCCGGCACCAGGCTGATGCCCATGAGCCAGCTGGGCGCCCGCGTCGGTGAGCTCGACCGTAGCAGCCGGCTCTATGTCATCTGCCAGAGCGGCAACCGCAGCGGCGCGATGACCGACGCGCTGCGCAGCATGGGCTTCGACGCGTGGAGCGTGCAGGGTGGGGTCGGGGCCTGGTTGCGCTCCGGCCGCACCGTCGCCACCGGCAACGCCGCCTGACCCACCGACGCCGCGCCGATGACGCATCGGGCGCCCTTCTGTACCACCCTTGCCACACCGAGACCCGAGACTCAGGAGACATCCCATGTGCCACGCCGTTCGCTGCCGCAAGTGCGGCAAGACCACCTGGGCCGGCTGCGGCCAGCACGTCAACCAGGTGATGCGGGGCGTCCCGCAGTCCCAGCGCTGCCAGGGTCACCAGAACGAGCCGCGCGAGGCTGGCTTCTTCGGTCGCCTCTTCGGCAAGTCCTGACCCGGCTCCCTCGGCCGGCCTGCGTCAGCGGACGCTCTCGCGCAGGCTGGCCCCTCGGGCACCGCGGACCGTCAGGGCCGCGCTCGCCAGGCCGACCGCACCCAGCACCGTGGTCAGCGCGACCACCCACACCAGCAGCGATGCGGTGTCGACGCGGGTCGACAGTGGCGGCGTGCTGATCGACTCGACCACCCCCAGTGTCACCGTGCGCAGCACGATGTCCTGAGCGAGGAGCCCTGCCGCGACGCCGGCCAGCGCCGCGGTCCCCAGCACGACGAGGAACTCCCAGGCAGCGGCGCGCACGACCTGCCCGCGGCGTACGCCGACCACACGGAGGGCCGCGGCGTCGCGCCGACGCTCGGGCAGCTGCACCGCCGTCGAGACCGCAAGCCCGGCGAAGGCCATCAACAGCACCAGCACCGCGACGACCAGATAGAGCCGAAGGGCCAAGGCATAGGCGCTGTTGTCCAGCGTGCGTCGCTCACCCGCCAGCGTCGTCGTCAACACCAACCCACGGTCAGCCATCGCCTGGGTGACTGCGGTCGGGGTGTCGGACCTGGCCAGCACCAACGCGTGGTACTGCCCGTCATAGACCGGCTGCCCGGACGTGACCACCATCAGGTCCGCGAACAGGCCCTCGGGCCCGAAGAACGGGGTGCTCTGGCTCAGCCCCACCGACTGGACGGGATAGGGCTCGATGCTGAGCCGGAAGGTCTCGCCGTCCCGGCCCTGGTCGATGTTGTCCTGTCCGTCGAGCCCGACCAGCACGGGCCGGTGGACAGGGATGAGCCTGCCATCAGGCGCGCACGTCCGGGCTGCCCACCGGTCTCGATGTCGATCTCGAGGTCGCCGCCCGACAACGACACGTCCTGTGGCCGGGCGTCCTCGGGAGCGTCCGGGCGACGGCCCAGCCGGCGTCGGTGATGGCGCCGGGCAGCGGGGTCCCGTCAACGCTGACGTCCTGGATGACCACCCGGCCCGACATGTCGATCGACAGGCCGGCGCCGCCGCCGACCGACATCGCCTCGACGCGGCAGCCGTTCGCGCAGGTGGGCACGCGGGCCGTGGCGGTGTGGGTGCCGGGGCGGAACGGTCCGAGATAGGTGTGGCCGGGCTCGTTGGCCCCGTCGGCATAGACGGCCAGGTCGATCCACACCGGGTCGCTCGCGTCGAGCTCGCGGTCGACGGTCATCGACAGGCGGGTGCCCGTGAACGTGGGCTGGGCCCCGGTGGGCCCGACCAGCGCGGCAACGGCTGCCGCGTCGCGGCCCGGTGTCCAGCCATCGGGCCACTCGGCCACCCGCGCCATGCGTGGGGTGTCGAACAGCGCCACCCGTCCCCCGGTGGCGACCAGCTGGGCGGCGGCCATCAGGGACCGGCCGTCCGGGTCGAGCTGATGGGTCAGGTCATAGGTCTCGCGGAGCGGGAGCGGCGAGGTCCACACCTGGTCGGCGGGGGCCTGCGTGGCGGCGACGCTGGCCCGCCAGGTGGCGGCCGCGTCATAGACCCCGAGGGAGAAGACCCCGATCGCGATCGCCGCCGTCAGCGGGAGCACCGCCAGGGTGCCTTCCCGGCGACGCGACAGCGCCCGCGCGGCCACGAACCTGGCCAGGGCCGGGGAGTCGGGCCGCTGCCGGGCCCACCACGCCGCGGCGGTGACCAGCTTGGCCGCGCCCAGGCCCGCGACGACTCCCAGGAGGATCGGCAGCACGAGGTCGGTGACGTCCGGGCCGCTCCCGGCGCCAGAGACCTTGGTGACGACGATGGCCAGGGCGGCCGCCACCAGGAGCAGCTGGCCGACCACCACCAGGCGCCGGGTCGCGGTCGGACGGCGTACGCCGGCGAGCTGGCCCGCGAGCGAGACGCGCAGCACCGTGCCGACAGCCAGGGCAGCGACGCCGACCCCGCCGGTGACGACGAGTGCCGCGGCCACGAGGCTGGTCCAGGGGAGCTCGAGCGGGAGGCCGGGAGCCAGCCACTGACGGGCGAGCGCCAGCCCGCCCAGCACCCCGAGCCCGACGCCCAGCGGGAGCGAGATCACCAGCAGCAGCAACGGTTCTGCCAGGCCGAAGAACCAGATGCGCCGGGTGGGGGTGCCGCGGAGCGAGGCGAGGGCGAGCTCGGGGATCCGCAGCTGGCTCGCCGAGAGCAGCAACCGGGACAACAGGGCCAGCGCCACCAGCACGAGCGACAGCAGCGCCGGCGCGATCGAGTCGCGGGCGGTGCCCTGCTGGCTGGTGATCTCACCCTCGATCCGGCCCAGGTCGTCGCGGACCTCGGCGGTGAGCCGGCCGGTGTCGACAGCGTGCATCTCGTCATCGAGGCCCTTGCTCGCCGCGATCGCCCGGTCGAGGTCGGCCGGGTGATAGTCGGGCGGCACGTCGAGGACCGTCTCGACCCGCACCTGCCAGCTGCCGGACGGGAACCCGTCGAAGGCCGCAGGAGCGACGACGAAGGGCGCCGGCGTATAAGGGGTCGCCTGCCCCCGCATGTCACCGGACCGCTGCGGCGTGCTCGCGAAGCGATAGGGCCGCGGCCAGAAGTCGGAGGCCGCCGACGGGATGCGATAGCTGCCGACGATGGTGAACGAGCCGTAGTCGCCGCCCAGGTCCAGGGTCTCGCCGACCTGGTGGTGACTGTAGGCGACGTCCACCTGGGCCATCACGAGCTCACCCGGCTTGTCCGGGCACCTGCCGTCGGCGAGGTCGAGATGCTCACAGGCGCCCTCGCGGGCGAGCAACTGGAGCTCGGCCTCGCCGAGGCCCGTGAACCGCGGGGTCTCCAGGCTCACCAGGGGCACGGCGAACGGATTGGGGTAGAGGTCGGCGACGCCGCGAACCGCATCGGCCTGCGCCGCGGCCGGGTCGTCGGGATGGGCGCGGGGGACGAACAGCCAGCCCGTCGATGCCAGCTCCGCCGGCGCCTCGTCGAGCCGCGTGACGACATAGGAGCGCGTCACCCCCGTGGCGAACATCGGGCCCACCACGGCCGATCCCACGGCGAGGGTGGTCAGCAGGACCGATCCGAGGGAGAGCAGCGCGCGCGACCGGAGGCCGCGCAGCATGGTCAGCAGCAGCGTCACTCGGCCGCCCCCTCACGGAGGATCGCGGGACGGGTCCCCAGGTCACCGACCCGGCGGGCGCCGATCTGGACCGCGGCGAGCGACGCCGCGGCCAGGCCGCCGGCGAGGAGGACGGCCCACCAGGGGGTGGCCGACCCGAGCGCCACCGCGTGCGCGGGGAGGCGTACGACGGGCAGCGACCCGAGCAGGAGCCGCACCGCGAGCACGCCGCCCACCACACCGACCCCGACCGACGACACGGCGAGCAACGCCACCTCGGCCCGGCCGGCCCGTCGGATCTGGTCGGCCGGGATGCCCAGCAGCCGCAACGCCGCGACCTCGCGGCGGTAGGAGTCGCGCAGCCGAGCAGCCGATGCGACGAGCGTGAGCAGGGCGACCGCCATGCAGAACAGCGCCATCAGGGCGAAGGCGCGGGCCTGGCCCGCACCGGTCTCGTCGACCAGGTCCTGGCGCACGTCGGCCAGCGACCGGGGCTTGCCGCCCCCGGCCGCTGCCACCGCATCGAGCAGACCGGCCGGCGTGTCGGCCTTGGCCAGCACGAAGACCTCGGCCACCGGCACCGTCGGCGCATCCGCCGCCAGCGCCTGCCCCAGGTCGGCGACCACGCCCTCGGCCTGGACGAACGGCACGCCGTCGACCACGCCCAGGACGTCCACGTCGCGGGCGACCCCACCCGGCGAGTTCACGGTCCTGCTGCCGCCGACCCACGCGAGGCGGTGCGTGGTGAGGACGGGCAGCACACCGGGTCCGGTGCAGCGAGCTGGACCAACGGGTCGCGCACCCCGAACCGGACGGTGATGCCCGCCGGCGCCTGGGACACCAGCTGGTTGGGGTCCACCGGCGCCCACGGCCGGTGAGCAGGTCGGTGTCGCCCGCGGCACGAGGGTCACCAGGGCAGGACGCGGGGCGACCTGCAGACGACCCTCGATCCCCTCCGTCACCGACAGGCGGTCGGCACGCATCCCCGGCACAGCCCCGGCCAGGCCGACCGTGCGCTCGACAGCGGGGCCCGGCGCCCGGCATCGGGACGGTGACGGCGCTGCCCGCGACACCTTCGTCGGTGACATGGCTGAGGTCACCCGCGCACGGAGGCCGTCTGGCAGTCGGGATTCCTGGGCAACAGCCACCCCGACCGTCCACTGGTCGCCGACTGATCGCGGCCGTCACACCGTCGCGTCGCAGCTCGGCGAACCGGTCCTCCAGCGAGGTCCCGGCGACCCCGTCGAGCAGGTCGCCGACGACGGCGTCGTAGCGCTCGGTGTCGAGGAAAGCCCGCCGGTCGGGCCGCCCGAGGTGCGGGGACCGACACGGCGGCCATCATCCAGCGACCCCGGGATCCAGCGACCTCGTGAGCTGGAGCCCCGCCAAGGCGCCGCCATCGAACGGGATCTGGACCGCGGCCCCGACTCCAGTCGGGCCATCTACTCGCAGGCGCCGACCCCCGCCCGGCGTGCCGGCGAGCGCGGGTGCCGAGCACCGTGGCGGCCACGAGCATCCGGACCGGGCCGCCGATCCCGGCGGTGCCGCGGAAGGCAGCGTACGGCGAGATAGAGCAGGACGTCGCTGGCGGCGCTGCCGCAGGCCATGGCGGGTCAGCAGCCCGAGCAGCGCCACTGCGACCTGGCCCGACGCGAGCGCCACGAGCGCAGGCCCGACGAGGACGACCCAGTCTGGGTCGTCCGTTGCCATTGAGCGCGATAGGTGGCGACGGCGGCGGCCATGACCACGAGCGCGGCGAAGATGCCAGCGTGGACATCGGCATGGGCCTGCTCGCGAGCGCGACCTGGTCGGCGAGCGGCTCGCGAACGGCGCGGCGCGCGCGGCAGGACCGCGACAAGCGTGGCCACGACGAGTCCGACGGCGACGCCCGTCGCTGGCCAACCCGGCCCAGTGAGCCACGACGTCGAGCCAGCGGCGGGAGGTCGCCCACACCCCGACAGTGCCGAGCAGATAGCTACCGAGCAGCCCGCGGCGCCGACGGCGATCCCCGGCTCACGGCCAGCATCCGCGCAGGGCGGTGCCGTGCAGGCGCAGGCGCGCCACGGCGATCTCGTCACGGCGGGCCGCGCCGAGCTCACCCGTCGCCGGCACCGCCACGAGTCCGAGCAGGACGAGGGGGCGCCGAGCATCGGCGACGCCCCGGCCGCTCGACGAAGCCGACCAGGGTGACCGAGCCGGTGACGACCACCAGGCTCATCCCGGCGAGGTCAGCAGTCCGCCGGCGCCCGCGCCCCTCGCCAGACCCGGTTCACGAGGGCCGGGCCGGGTCGCGCTCCGGCCTCGGGGAGGGGCGCGCGAACGGCGACCGCTCGGCCTCGGGACGCTCGAGAAGATCGCGGCGGCCGATGGCTCGGGCGGCGCCGTCACGGCGGGAGACTCCGCGGTGGGCTGCGTGGCCAGGTGACGTGGGGCCGGGGCCGCCGCCGGCTCGGCAGCGACGTCGGCCTCGGGCTCCCCAACGTCCGGCTGGTCGTCGGTGGCGGTCTCCTCGGCGTCCTGGGCCTCCGCCACCGACTCGGCCAGGACGAGGCGGCCTTCGTCGAGGGCATAGTGACGATCACACGCGGCCACGACGGCAGGGTCGTGGGTGGCGACTACGACGACGGCGCCGCGCTCGGCCTCGGCGCGCAGCTCCGCGAGCACGACGCCACGGTTGCCCTCGTCGAGCTCGCTGGTCGGCTCGTCGGCGAGGAGCACGTCGGCGCCGACCACGAAGCCGCGGGCGCAGGCGACGCGCTGCATCTGCCCACCGGACAGCTCCTCGACCTGGCGGTCGCCGAGGTCGGCGATGTGGAACCTCGCCAGCGCCGCCTCCGCACGCTCGTCGGCCTCGTCGGGGGCGACGCCCCTCGCCCGCAGGGCGATCGAGACGTTCTCGCGGGCCGAGAGGATCGGGACCAGGCCATAGACCTGCAGCACGAAGGCGACCTCGGGGCGTGGGTCGCCGGTCCCCTGCCACATCGGCCGGCCGCCGAGCGACGCACTCCCCTGGGTGGGCTCGACCAGCCCGCCCGCGATCGAGAGCAGGGTGGTCTTGCCGGAGCCACTCGGGCCGGACAACGCCGTGAGCTCACCGGGATGGAAGTCCAGGTCGATGTCGTCGAGCAGCACCCGCGACCGGGTGAAGGTGACCCGGCGCACCTCGAGCGCGCTCATCCCTCGCCCTCCCCGTCCGGCCGCGACAGCACCAAGCGGTCATAGTCCATCGGCTCGATCCGCACCAGGGTGCCGGCGGGCCACTCGGCGGCGACGTGGGACGGCAGGTGCAGCACACCCTCCTCGCCGACGACGACATACTCGGTGCCGGCACGCCCCTCGGCCCCCACGCGGCCACCCTTCATGGTGATGGTGCGGGGGAAGGTCGCGGCCACCTCGGGCTGGTGGGTGACGACGATGATGGTGGTGCCCAGCTCGTCGCCCAGCGCGTGGATCAGGTCGAGGACGTGGTCGCGGTCCTGGTGGGACAGCTGGCTGGTGGGCTCGTCGGCGAGCAGCAGGTCGGGGCCGGTCGCGACCGCGCACGCGAGCGCCAGCCGCTGCCGCTGGCCACCCGACATGGTCGACACGGTCTGGTCGGCCTGCGCCCCCAGGTCCACCCGCTCGAGCAGCTCGGGCGCCGGGACAGCATGCTCGCGGTCCTCGGCCTCCATGGCCAAGCGGGCGAACGCGATGTTCTGGCTGGCCGTCGCATAGGGCAGCAGGTTGCGGCCAGCGCCCTGGAGCATCGTGCTCACCCGGCGCGCGCGCAGGCGCGCGAGGAACCGCTCCCCCATCCGGGAGATCTCCTCGTCACCGACGAAGATGCGCCCGGCACTGGGGCGCTGGATGCCTCCGAGCAGCGCGAGCAGCGTGGACTTGCCGGAGCCGGAGGGGCCGAGGAAGGCCACCCGTTCGGAGGGCTGGATGACGAGGTCGACGCCGCGCAGGGCGACGACGTCGTGGCCCTCGAAGGTGCGGTAGAGGTGCACCACGCCCTCACAACGCACCGACACGCCGCGTGCGCGCGTGGCGCCCCCGACGACGTACTCCTCCACCACCAGTCCCTTCGTCCCCACCGTCACGGGCGCAGGCGTCGCCGTGACCACCCGCCCGGTCCTCCGACAGGCAACCCTGCCACACCGCCCTGCGCAACGGCCCACCCCCGATCGTTAGCAGCCCGCAACCTGCCCGCGACGGGCCGGGCCGGCCTCCCTAGAGTGGGAGCTGCCTGAGGTGAAGGAGGGCACCATGCGCGCGCTGGTGAAGACCGAGCCCGGTCCCGGGCTGGAGCTGCTCGACGTCCCCGAGCCCACGCCGGGGCCGACCGACGTCAAGATCCGGGTGCTGCGCGCGGGGCTCTGCGGCACCGACCTCCACCTGTTCGAGTGGGACGACTGGGCGGCAGCCACCGTGACGGCGCCGATGACGATCGGCCACGAGTTCTATGGCGAGGTGGCCGAGGTCGGCGAGGACGTCACCACCATCCGGGTCGGTCAGCGCGTCTCGGGTGAGGGGCACATCGTGTGCGGGATGTGCCGCAACTGCCGGGCCGGACGGCGACACCTCTGCATCAACACCATCGGCCTCGGGGTCAACCGCGACGGCGCCTTCGCCGACTATGTCGTGATCCCGGCCAGCAACGTGTGGGTGCACCCCGACGACATGGACCCCGACCTCGGGGCCTTGTTCGACCCGTTCGGCAACGCTACCCACACCGCCTTGTCATTCCCCATCGCGGGTGAGGACGTCGTGATCACCGGCGCCGGTCCGATCGGCGTGATGGCCACGGCGATCACCCGCCACGTCGGCGCCCGCTTCATCGTCGTCACCGACATCAGCGACGTCCGCCTCGAGCTGGCCCGGGCCGCCGGCGCCGACCTCGCGATCGACGCCCGCACCACCAGCCTCGGCCAGGCGATGGCCGAGCTGGGCATGAAGGAGGGGTTCGACATCGGCCTGGAGATGTCCGGGGCACCGTCCGCGGTCGCCGACATGCTCGCGACGATGAACCACGGCGGCCGGGTGGCGATGCTCGGGCTCCCCCACGACGACTACCACATCGACTGGGGGCGGGTGATCACCCACATGCTCACGATCAAGGGCATCTATGGCCGCGAGATGTTCGACACCTGGTATGCCATGAGCGCGATGCTGCAGACCTCCGCCCCGCTGCGCGACGCGCTCCGCTCGGTCATCACCCACCGGGTCGCCGCCGAGAGCTGGCCCGACGCCTTCGCCGCCATCCGCTCCGGCCAGTGCGGCAAGGTGATCATGGACTGGAGCTGACCCCACCCCCGACCCGGCACCACCGACCCACGAGGAGGGCGCGATGTACGGCGCCGTACGTGACCAGCTGCGAGCCGCCCTCGGCGAGATCGAGGCAGCGGGCCTGACCAAGCACGAACGCGAGCTCACCTCGCCGCAGTCCTCCCACATCAGGGTCGCGACCGGCGCGGCCGTCGGCGAGGCGCTCAACTTCTGCGCCAACAACTACCTGGGGCTGGCCGACCACCCCGAGATCAAGGCCGCCGCCGCCGCGGCGCTGGACCGGTGGGGTTTCGGGATGGCCAGCGTCCGGTTCATCTGCGGGACCCAGGACCTCCACAAGGAGCTCGAGGCGGCCATCTCGGCGTTCCTCGGCACCGAGGACACCATCTTGTTCTCCTCCTGCTTCGACGCCAACGGCGGCGTCTTCGAGGTGCTGCTCGACGAGCAGGACGCCGTCATCTCCGACGAGCTCAACCACGCGTCGCTCATCGACGGCATCCGGCTCTGCAAGGCGACGCGCTACCGCTACAAGAACGCCGACCTCGGCGATCTCGAGGCCCAGCTCCAGGCGGCGTCCGGGGCGCGACGCCGGTGCATCGTGACCGACGGCGTGTTCTCCATGGACGGCTACCTCGCACCGCTCCCCGGCATCTGCGACCTGGCCGAGCAGTACGACGCCATGGTGCTCGTCGACGACTCCCACGCCGTGGGATTCATCGGCCCGCACGGCCGCGGAACCCCTGAGCACTTCGGGGTCTCCGACCGGGTCGACATCCTCACCGGAACCCTGGGCAAGGCCCTCGGCGGCGCATCGGGCGGCTACGTCAGCGGCCGCCGGGAGATCGTCGAGCTGTTGCGCCAGCGCGCTCGCCCCTACCTGTTCTCCAACGCGGTCGCGCCCATGGTCGCCGCCGGGTCGCTCAAGGCCCTCGAGCTCGCCTCGGCCTCCGATGAGGTCGCGATGTGCTGCGACGCAACACCGCCCTGTTCCGCTCGCTCATGACCGAGGCGGGCTTCGAGCTGCTCCCTGGGGAGCACCCGATCACGCCGGTCATGTTCCGTGGTGAGGACGGAGCGCGCCGGGCGGCCGAGGTCGCCGACCGGATGCTCGCCGAGGGCGTCTATGTCATCGCCTTCTCGTTCCCCGTCGTGCCCCGCGGCTTGGCCAGGATCCGGGTGCAGCTGTCGGCGGCCCACACCGAGGAGGACGTGCGTCACTGCGTGGCGGCGTTCGTCGCCGCCACGCAGTGAGCGCTGCTGCGCAAGATCGGTGGATCCAGGCTGAACCGAGCCCGAGGCGGTTCAGCCGGGAGGTCAGCTGGCGTTGATGACCCGGATGCGGCGGTTGCCGCGGTCGACGACCCACAGGTTGCCGGCCGAGTCGAGCGCCATCGAGGAGGGCCTGCTCCAGGTCGAGAACAGCGCCGGGCCGCCGTCGCCGACATAGCCGAACTGGCCGCTGCCGGCGATGGTGTCGATCTGGCCGTTGCGGACCAGGCGCACCCGGTTGTTGTTGGACTCACCGATCCACACGTCACCGGTCGGGGTGGCCAGCACGTACTGCGGCTTGTGGAGGCCGGCCTCGGTGGCCGGGCCGCCGTCGCCGTCGATCGTCGCGACGCCCGTACCGGCGAACGTGTGGATGATGCCGTTGGTGTCGACCAGGCGGACGCGCTCGTTGTCGTAGTCGGCGATGTAGACGTTGCCGTCGTTGTCGACGTCGACGCTGTAGGGGCTGTTGAGTCTCGCGGTCGTGGCGGTGATCTCGTCACCGTTGTAGCCGGCCTGACCGCTGCCCGCGAAGGTCGTGATGACCCCCGTGGCCATGTTGACCTTGCGGATCTTGTGGTTGGCGCGGTCCGCGATGTACATCGAGCCGTCCGGCCCGAACGCCACGTCATAGGGCGTGCGCAGCCGGGCGGAGGTCGCCTGCCCGCCGTCACCGGTGTTGCCGGCGGTGCCGGTGCCGGCCACGGTGGTGATGACGCCGGTGGCCATGGTCACCTTGCGGATCTTGTTGTTGGCCGAGTCGGCGATGAACAGGTTGCCGTTGGCGTCGAACGCCACGCGCACCGGCGCACTGAGCCTGGCAGCGGTGGCCTGACCGCCGTCACCGGTGCTGCCGGCGGTGCCGGTGCCCGCGATCGTGGTCACGTTGCCGTTGAGCGCGATCCGGCGCACCACGTTGGCGGCCGAGTCGGCGTAGTAGACCCGCCCCTGCGCGTCGATCGCCAGACCCCAGGGCGTGTTGATCCCGACGGCCACCGACTGGTTGCCGTCACCCGGATAGGTGGTGGTGCCGTTGCCCGCTGCGGTCCACAGCATGTTCTTGCCGCAGTCCATGGTGGTGTAGGCGAGGGCCCGGTTGAACTGGCCCCAGGCGGTGGCGTTGAACTTCGTGGTGTTGTTGGCCGCGAAGAACACCCGGCAGGACGGCGCGGGACCGGTGGTCATCTGGGCGCCATCGGCATACGTGAACTCCGTGGGTCCACCACCCGCGACGCTGGCGACCGAGGTCGCGGCCGGCTCAGGGGTGCCCCAGGCGGTCGCGATCGAGGCCGTGTCCATCGTGATCGTGCCGGACTTGGCCGCGGACAGCGGGTGCATGGCCTTGTCGATCTGCCACTGGGTCGCGCTGACGGTGCCGTTGGCGCCGACCGCCGTCATGCCCATCTCGTCGAGCATGCGGCTGTGCAGCACGAGCACGGGCACACCGAGGTTGCGCAGCCGGGTCCCGAGCCGCGCCTCGACGGCGCTCGGCATGATCAGCACGGCGCTCACGTCGGCCGGGACGTCGCCGGGCTGGATGGTGTTGTCATCGGCATAGGTGATGGCGTAGTTGTCGTCGACCTTGTTGCTGACCTGGCTGTCGGAGGTCGACAGCGCGGCCGGGTCGGCGACCACCGCCAGCACCTTGGTGCCGCCCACGGGCGGGTTGACGGTGACAGACTGCGAGGACGTCGAGGTGAGCACGCCGGTGTCGTAGGTGCCGGACGCCGTGAAGCTGAACGACGGCTTGGAGCCGACCGAGCCGGTCACGAACTCATCGAGGTGGCAGTAGATCAGCCGGTTGGGCTGCACCACCTGCGGGAGGCCGCACTGGCTCGAGACGTCACCGAAGGTCGGGCTGGTGATGCTCGTGACGGTGACGGGCCGCTCGACGTCGAGGTTCATCGTCGTCAGGCTGAACCGGACGGTCTCGCCCGGGAACGCCACGGCGCCGGGCCCGACGACGGCGCGCAGCCGGAAGACCGGTGCGGTCGCGATGACCTCGATGGTGCGCGTGTCGGTGTCGGTCACCGTGGAGCCACCGGCGTCGGCGCTGACCGAGACCTGGCTGGTGACGGTCGACGGAGCGGTCCCCGACACGGTCTCGCCGGCAGTGGTGCAGTTGTACATCTCGCCGGCCGCCAGGGTCTGCGGCAGGGTGCACGTGCCGTTGCCGTCGAGGTTGCCCAGGCGCTGGTCGCTCAGCGACGTCACCGTGATCGACCGGTCGGAGAAGGTGTTCTGCACCCGCACCTTGGTCGAGACCGTGCCGGACGGCGCGAGCACCCACGCCCGGGAGCCCTCGGCCCGCACCTCGACGCCAGGCGACGGGTTGGGCCAGAACGCGTTGCGACCGTGGTTGACGACGCCGAAGGCGTCGCCGTCGCTGCCGGCGAAGAGGCCGGCCGGCTCGAGCTCGAGCGCCAGCACCCCGCGGAAGCCACCCGCGTTGGGGATCCAGTTGAGTCCCTCACCGGTCAGCGGGTCGACGGCGGCGATCTGGAAGCGCGGCTGGGTCCGGGTCTCGGTCTCGAGATAGCGGAAGTGGCCACTCAGGTAGACGGCGTCCTGGTCGGCCGCGACGCCTTCCATCGTGTCGCCGATCTTCTTGGTCCACAGTGGCTGCTGGTTGCCGCCGCTGGGCGTCATCGACCAGGCGTTGAGCGAGTCGCACGCCGGGTAGTAGAAGTGGCCGGCCGACACCGAATAGAGCCGCTGGCCATCGGGCGAGATGTCGACATCCCGCATGAAGCCGATCTTGCCGCTGCGCGCGCAGGGCTGGTCATAGAGGTCGGTGTGCCAGTCGGTCACGGTTGCGGTCGGGCCGGAGACGTCGAGCTGCGCGATGAGCGGGCGCTCGACACCCCCGATCTTGCGGAAGTTGCCGATGACCATCAGCCGGGTCTCGTCGGGAGACAGCGCCATCGCTCGCAGGCCGCCCTCGGAGTAGTCGTTGGTGGGCTCGGTCAGTGGCATCGAGAACCCGGGCAGGATGGCGCCGGTGGTGGCGTCCATGGCCAGGAGGCGGCTCGTCGGCACGCCGTTGAACTGGTCGAAGTTGCCGCCGACATAGACCGTCGCGCCGTCGGTGCGCACGGCCATGTCCTTGACGAAGGAGTTGGCGCTGGCCGTGAAGCCGGGCACGTTTAGGCCCGTGTCGATGTCGAGCTTGGCGATCGACTTGTGGGACTCACCGGCGATGTTGTTGAACTCGCCGCCGACGAAGACGGCTTGGCCGTTGGCCGACGACTTCACGGTGTTGACCTGGCCGTCGGGGGCGGGGTTGAAGTCGGACCGCAGGGCGCCGGTCGCCAGGTCATAGGCGGCGAGGCCGCTGCGGGCCACGGTGCCGTAGTCGGAGAAGTCGCCGCCGACGAACAGGGAGGAGCCCTGCCGCACCAGTGCGAGCACGCCGCTCGTGCCCGACTTTGGGGTGCGGGCGAGCGAGCGCGGCGTCTCGTAGTAGGGCACCACCGCTGAGGTGGCGTTGGTCGCGATGGTGACCTTGGCGAGCTGGGCCGGGTTGTCCTTCTCGGGGGTGATCTGGAAGGCCCCACCGAGATAGAGGCCGCCGTTGCCGTCGAGCGCCAGCGCCGAGATGTTGCCGGAGATGGCCGGGAGTGCCAGTGCCGTGACGGCACCGGCGCCGCTGAGGGAGATGCCGGCGAGGCGGTTGCGGGTGACGCCGCCGACGGTGCCGAAGGTGCCGCCGACATATGCGGTGCCGGAGGCCTCGTCGACCTCGACATCGTTGACGGTGTTGTTGATGCTGACGTTGAGCGCCGCCAGGGCGCCCGTGGTCGCGTCGACCTGGGCGATGCGGACCCGGCTCACGCCACCCACCGCCGTGAAGCTGCCCACGAACAGCACGGTGCCGCCCGGCCGCACCACCAGGTCGGTGACCGGCTGGTTGGGAGTCCCGACGGCGAACGTGGTGTTGCGGACGCCGGTCGTGGCGTCGAGTGCCGCAAGCCGACGGAACACGACGCCGCCCACCTGGGAGAAGTCGCCACCGACATAGACCAGGTCGCCGGCCTGGGACAGGCCGACCGTGCGGACGGCGCCACCGGTCACGGTGCCGCCCCACTGGAAGGTGCCGGACGGGGAGAGCGACGCCACTGCTCCGGCCGGCTGGCCGGCGATCGACGTGAACGCACCGCCGACGACGAGGCGGTTGGCGTCGAGGGCGAGGTCGTTGACCACGCCGTTGGGCGAGGGGTCGAACGCGGTGACCGTGCCGGTCGAGTCGACCTGGGCGAGGTTGTTGCGCGTCTGGCCGCCCACGCTGGTGAAGTTGCCGCCGATGAAGAAGCCGCCGCTGCCGTCGGGGATCGCGACGGAGACGGCGCCGTTGACATCGGGGAAGGTCGACCCGAACGACGAGGCAGCGGTGTCGACGATGCCGGCGCCACCGCGGGTCACCGGCCCGACCTTGGTGAAGTTGCCGCCGAACACGACGGTGCTGCCGACCTGGGCGAGGCTGTGGACCTCGCCGTCGACGGCGTGGACCGCGGCGTCACGCGGGCGCTCGGCGAACGTGCCGGGCCGGGAGTTGGGGTCGGCGACCGCAGCGGGCGTGCTCAGCAGCGCCAGCGCCGGAACGGTCACGGCCAAGGACAGCACGACACGCAGCGATGACGACATCGCAGAACCCCCACACCCCGCCGGGCACCCCACGCGCCCAGAACCAGCCAAGCCTAAGCCACCTCACGCATCCTGGGAATGCCCCGATCGACCTCTGGATGAGGCTGTCCAGACCGAGGACTCACAGGCGGTTCACAGGTTGCGCCGAGGACCCCATTAGTTCGACCGCCCACGGTGGTGACATGACCGACAAGCCCACCTCCGATGCGACCCCTGTCGAGCCCCCCGAGGGCGCGGACCCGGGGAGCAGCGGCTCCCGCTGGGAGCCGACCTCATCGACCTCAGCCGAGTCCGTCCCCTCGGAACCCGAGGCCGCGGCCGCGCCGCCGCCGTACGTCTCGGTCCCGCTGTCGTTCCCGACCGGCCCGGCACGTGAGCCCGCAGCGGTCCCGACCCGGTCGCGGCGCCGCCTGACCGTGATCGCGGGTGCCGCTGCCGCGGCGCTACTGCTCGGTGGCGTCGGTGGCTTCACCTTCGGGCTGGTCAACGGCCAGCTCGACGGCGGGTCGGACGTGGCCTTCAACCACGAAGGGTTCGAGAACCACGAGGGCTTCGCCCCGCCCGGCGGGGGCGGCGACCACGAGCACCGAGCTCCGTCCACAGGTGGAGACGACGGCTCCGACACATGACCGGTGGACTGCTTGACTCCAGCATGGCCGTCGCCGCTCCCACCCGTCCCCGCGGCTTCGCGCGGGCCCGGTGGGACGAGGCGGTCCGGCTCGGCGCACTCGCGGCGCTGTGGCTCTCGCTGCTGCTCGTGGCCTACTGGTGGTCCGCGGACGGCGGCTTCCAGGACCTGGGCGGCTGGGCCACCGGGCTCACCTCCGCGGGACGGCTGACCGGACTGCTGTCCGCCGACCTGCTGCTGGCCCAGGTGCTGCTGATGGCCCGGGTGCCTGTGCTCGAGCGCGCCTATGGACAGGACCGGCTGGCGGTGATCCACCGCTGGGTCGGGCTGGCGTCGTTCAACCTCATGGTGGTCCACCTCGTGCTCATCACCTGGGGCTATGGCGCCGGGTCGATCGGCGCCTTCCCGTCGACGCTGTGGAACCTGGTCATCACCTACCCCGGCATGCTGCTCGCGGCCGCCGGCACGATCGCCCTCATCGGGGTCGCCGTGACGTCGTTCCAGGCCTCGCGGCGGCGGCTGCGCTACGAGTCGTGGCACCTGCTTCACCTCTATGCCTATCTGGGCGTCGGGCTGGCGCTGCCCCACCAGCTGTGGACCGGTCAGTCGTTCCTGCGGTCGACGGGTGCGACGATCTATTGGTGGTCGGCTTGGGGGGTGACCGCCACCGCCGTGCTCGTGTGGCGGGTGGCCCTGCCGCTGGCCCGCAGCCGCCGTCACCTCCTGCGCGTCACCTCGGTCGCCGACGAGGGCGACGGCGTGGTGTCGGTCTATGTCACGGGCCGTCACCTGCACCGGCTCGGCGCGGAGGCCGGTCAGTTCTTCAACTGGCGTTTCCTCGGGCGTCCCGGGTGGACCAGGGCCCACCCCTACTCGTTGTCCGCTGCCCCGGACGGACAGAGTCTGCGCATCAGCGTCAAGGACCTCGGCGACGACAGCGCCCTCGTGCGGAGCCTGCGGCGCGGGACCCGCGTGCTGGTGGAGGGGCCCTATGGGCGGCTCTCGGCCCGGGCGCGCACCCGCGCCAAGGTCGCGTTCATCGCGGCCGGTGTCGGCGTGACCCCGCTGCGCGCGCTCGCCGAGGAGCTCCCCTATGCCCCCGGCGAGGCCGTGCTGCTCTACCGCTTCCGGGACCGGCCCCTGTTCGAGCACGAGTTCCACGTCCTGGCGCGCGAGAAGGGGCTCCAGGTGCTCTGGCTCCCCGGACGGCGTCGCCGACCGGACTCGTGGCTCGGACCGGACGCGGGTCGGGTCGACGACGCCACGGCGCTGCGCTACTGGGTCCCCGACATCGCCGACCGCGACGTCTATGTCTGCGGCCCCGAGCCGTGGGCCGAACAGGTGCGAGCGAGCGCCCTGGCCGCCGGGGTCCCTCCCGAGCGGTTCCACGTCGAAGCCTTCGGATGGTGACGCGATGAGACGCATCGTGCTCTGGCTGCTCTCCACCGTGACGGTGGTGGTGCTGCTGTTCGGCTACCACACCTCGACCGCCGGCGCCCTCAAGACCTCGACCTCCGCCCTGGCGCCCGCCACCGGCGGTTCCGCCGGCAACGGGGCCGGCAGTGGCAGCGGGTCTGGCAGCGGCTCGGGCAACGGGAGCGGCAACAGCTCCGGCACCGGGTCGGGCAACGGCAACGGCTCCGGGAACGGCAACGGGACGAGCTCCGCCGACCCGGTCACCGTCGACGGCGGCGTCGCGCAGACCCAGTGGGGACCGGTGCAGGTCCGGCTGGTCATCGAGAACGGCACGATCACCGACGTCAAGATGCTGCAGTATCCCAACGGCAACGGCCAGGACATCCAGATCAACAGCTATGCCCTGCCGATCCTGATCCAGGAGACCGTGGACAGCCAGGGCCAGCAGGTCGACATGATCTCGGGCGCGACCGTCACCAGCGTCGGTTATCTCCAGTCCCTGCAATCGGCACTCGACCAGGCCAACCTGTGACGGCGGCGACCGACCTCAGCACCCGACCGATCCGCCGGTTCGTCGAGCACGTGATGGGGATGCCCGTCAGCCTCGCCGTCCGCGGTGGCCTGGCAGAGACCAGTGCGGTCGACGGCGCCTGGGCCGAGGTGATGGCCGAGCTGCGCTGGGTCGACCTGGTCTTCTCGACCTGGAAACCCCAGTCCGCCGTGTCGCGACTGGGCCGCGGCGAGATCGCCTTGGCCGACTGCCCTCCCGAGGTCGCCGAGGTCGTCGCCCTGGCCGAGCGGGCCGAGGCGGAGTCCGGCGGCGCGTTCTCGTGCCACCTTCCCGACCGCGAGGGGCATCGGCGCTTCGACCCGACGGGCGTGGTGAAGGGCTGGGCCGTCGAGCGGGCCGCCGCCGCGTTGCGACGCCTGGACGACACCGACTTCGCGCTCTCCGCTGGCGGCGACATGGTGTGCCGCACGGTGCGTCCCGGCGCGCCACCGTGGCAGATCGGGATCGAGGACCCCCGCGATCCGCGGAGGCTCGTCGCCACCGTCCCCGTGCACAACGGCGCCGTCGCCACCTCGGGCACCGCACATCGAGGAAGCCACCTGGTCGACGCGCGCACTGGCCTGCCGCCCGAGGGCATCGCCTCCGTCACCGTCGTCACCGGAACCCTCACCTGGGCCGACATCGACGCCACCGCCGCCTATGCCCAGGGGCGCGGCGCCGCCGACTGGCTGCGCGGACGCCCGAACCGGACCGGGCTGGTCGTCTGGGCCGATGGGCGCACCGAGGTCGTGGGCGGCTGATGGTGCCGCGCCGAGGCGCTGCCCCACGACTAAGGTGAGCCGATGGTCCGCCGTACGCCGCTCCTGCTGGCTGCGGGACTGCTCCTGCTCGTCGGCTGCTCGGCCGGCGACAACGGCGATGATCCGGCGGTGGCGCCACCTGCCAGCCCGAGCATCCGGACCCTCAGCCCGCTGCCCCCACCGCCCACCCGGCCGGCGACCGGACGGCTCATCGCGGACATGCGCCAGGCCTCCCTCGACGCCGCCAGGGGTCAGATGCAGGTGTGGGTCCGCAACGACACGTTGCGCGACGTGCGGCCCACCCGGATCGTCTATCGGGACGGCCGGTTCGCCCACCCGTTGTCCGCGACCCGGTTGCGGCTGATCCCGAGCCGGACCGAACGAGGCTTCCCGATCGCCCTGCCGTCGCGGCCGGTGTGCGGCAGCCGGGCGACCTCCGGCACCGTCACCCTCTGGTTCCGCGACCGGCACGAGACCGTCAAGGTCCACGACGAGACCGACGTGCCGGGACGCTACCTGGCGACCCGCTGTCAGGAGCTCGCCGTCGCCCGGGTCGTCGACCTGACGTGGTCGGACACGATCGAGGTGTCCGACCCCGGTCCCGGCAGCACCGCGACGTTGACGCTGCTGGTGCGGCCCCGGGGGGTCGGCCGCGGCATCGTCGAGATCCGCACGATCGCCGGCACCCCGATGATCTCGACGGCGGGCGGAGCCGTCTGGCGGCCCGACCTCGTCGTGCGGGCCACCGACCCACCGACCGAGCTGCGGCTCACGATGATGCCGGCGCGATGCGACGACCACGTGTTCATGGAGGGCGGCGGCATGACCGCCTTCAAGATCCACCTGCTGCTCAACGGCAAGCCGCTCGACCTCGTCGTCCGGATGTCCGACGCCGGCGCCGCGGCGACGTACGCCTTCGTCCGCGACTCGTGCGACAAGTAGCGCCGGCGCCCCCTGCCCCTGCCCCTGGCCCTGGCCGACTGTCCATCACCAACTGCCGCGGTGTTCTGGTCACGATCTCAGCGTTGTAACGCTGAGATCGTGGCAACAGCACCGCGGGAGTTGGGGGTGGGAGTGGGGGCCCGGGGGTGGGGCCTCAGAGTGGGGCCTCGGCGGTTGGCGCGTCAGGCCGTGGCGATCCGATAACGCACGAACGCCGGTACGGCGAGCGCGGCGAGGACCGTCAACACGATGACGAGCGCGCCCCCGCCCGCAGCAGCCGCCGCCGTACCGACCAGGGCAGCCGCGCTGCCGTGGGCGACGTCGGCGATCCGGGGACCACCCGCCACGACGACGATGAAGATCCCCTGCAGCCGGCCGCGCACGTCGTCGGAGGCCGCGGTCTGGAGCATGCTGGTGCGGAACGCAGCGGAGGCCATGTCGGCCGCGCCACCGATCACGAGCATGAGCACCGCGAGGGCCAGGAACACGCCACCTCGCCCGCCGGCGGCGCCGGCCGCGAGGCCGAACCCGAGCATCGCCGCGCCCCAGACGATGATCGCGACGATGACCGCATAGCCCTGGCGGTGGATGCGCGAGACCCAGCCGGAGAAGACGCCGCCGAGCACCGCCCCAGCCGGGATCGCCGCGAACAGCAGGGCGAAGGCGAGCCCGCCCTCGTGGGGGCCGCCGAAGCTCTCGTGGGCGATCTGGGGGAACAACGCCCGCGGCATCCCGAAGACCATCGCGATGATGTCGACCACGAACGACATCAGCAGCACCGGGTGGTGGCGCAGATAGGCGATGCCGTCGATGACCGAGCGCAGCCCCGGCGTCCCGGCGATGCCCTCGACAGGCAACGCCGGCAGGGCGAGCACGGCGCTCAGCGTGGCGAACAGCGAGACGGTGTCGATGAGATAGAGCCAGCTGAACCCCAGGATCGGGATCAGGGCGCCGGCGACCAAGGGGCCGGCGATCGCGCCGGCCTGGGTGACCGTCATCGACAGCGAGTTGGCGGCGGGCAGCAGCTCGTCGTCCATCAGGCGCGGCAGGATCGCGCTCCGGGTCGGCCAGTTGACGGCGAAGAACGCCTGCTGGACTGAGAACAGCCCGAGCAGCAGCCAGACGTTCTCGTTGCCCAGCGCGGCCTGGATCCAGAAGCCCGCGCTCGTGACGACCAGCCCGATCGTGGTCCCGATCAGGATGGTCCGCCGGTCCATCGCGTCGGCCAGCGCGCCGCCCCAAAGCCCGAAGACCACGAGCGGCACCAGACCGAAGACACCCGTCAGCCCGACATAGGCCGACGACCCCGTGATCGCATAGATCTGGGCGGGCACGGCGACCACGGTGAGCTGGGCGCCGATGACGGTGACGATGCTGGCGAACCACAGCCGCCGGAAGGCGGGGACGCCGAGCGGCCGCGTGTCGGCCAGGACACCGCGCAGCGCCACGACGGCTGCTCCCCTCTCGTCGACGCACGTGTCTGTGTGCGCGGACACGGTACGCCAGGGCCCCGACCCGGCAGCATTCGCCTGCGGGCTCCGGCATGAGGCACCATTGTCCGGACAACCAAGGAGGTCCAGCGATGAGTACGGCGATCACCGCCCTGCGGATGTGGGGCAGGCGCCGCTGGCTGGCGGCACTGATCGGGAGCGTCTCCGCGATCCTCGTCCTCGGACTCCCCACCGATCTCGTGCCCAACCCGGTCTTCGGTCGTCAGGTCGAGGCGCCGTGGTGGGCCTGGCCGGCCCTCGTGGTCACCTCGGTGCTGAGCGGCATGCTGTTCGCGACCTATGTTCGCGACACCCCCGACGGCATCACCGAGGACCCGCTCTCCGATGCCGCCGGCCGACGCGGCGCCGTCGGAGGCCTGCTGGCCTACTTCGCGGTGGGCTGCCCGGTCTGCAACAAGCTGGCCCTGCTGGCACTCGGCTATACCGGCGCTCTGAAGTGGTTCGCCCCGGTCCAGCCCTATCTGGGTGGCCTGGCGATCGTCGTGCTCGGGTGGGCGCTCTGGGTCAGGCTGCGCGGCCAGGTCGCGTGCCCCGTCGTACCGGTGGAGACCGTCGGCGCGGCCTGAGCACACCAGACCTGCCACCTCGCGGGGCCGAACCTGCCACCTCGCGGGGCCGAACCTGCCACCTCGCGGGGCCGAACCTGCCACCTCGCGGGGCCGAACCTGCCACCTCGCGGGGCCGAACCTGCCACCTCGCGTGGCCGAACCGGGCACCTCGGAGGGCAGAACCGGGCACCTCGCGGAGATCAGCGGCGGATGCGGGTCCCGGCCGTGCCCCGGACGATGTCGGCGATGTCGGCCAGCGAGCCGATGACCGCCTCCTTGCCGGTGGCGCGGGTGAAGCGCGCGGCGGCGCGGGCCTTGGGTCCCATCGAGCCGCTGGGGAACTCGATCGCGTCGAGCTCGTCGGGCGTCACGACGTCGAGCCGTCGCTGGTCGGGAGTGCCCCAGTCGACATAGATCCCGTCGACGTCGGTGGCGATGACGAGGAGGTCCGCCTCCAGGTCATAGGCCAGCAGCGCCGAGGCGAGGTCCTTGTCGATGACGGCCTCGACCCCGTGCAGCTTTCCGTCGGCGTCGAACATCGTCGGGATGCCGCCGCCACCGGCGCAGATCACGATGGTGCCCGACTCGAGCAGCTGACGGATCGGGCGGATCTCGAAGATGCGCTTGGGCTCGGGACTCGCCACGACCCGGCGGTAGCGGTCGCCGTCCGGCGCGATCGTCCAGCCACCCTCCTCGGCCAGCAGCTCGGCCGTCTCGAGGTCATAGGTCGGCCCGATCGGCTTGGTCGGGTGGCCGAAGGCAGGGTCGTGGCGGTCGACCTCGACCATGGTCAGCAGCGTCGCCAGCGGCTGTTCGGGCGGTAGCAGGTTGCCGAGCTCCTGCTCGATGACATAGCCGATCATCGCCTCGGTCTGGGCGCCGAGGACGTCCAGCGGATAGGCCTTCACCTCGGTGTACGCCGCCGCCTGGAGCGCCAGCAGCCCGACCTGCGGGCCGTTGCCGTGGGCGATGACGAGCTGGTTGCCCGCCGCGATCTCGGCGATCCGCTCGGACGCGAGCCGGATGTTGGCCCGCTGGTTGTCGGCGGTCATGGGTTCCCCACGCTGCAGGAGGGCGTTGCCTCCCAATGCGACGACGATGCGCATCCGGCTCCTCCCAGGTCGGTTGCTGCGACGGCGAGTGGCGGCCGAACCTGAGGCGTCAGCCCAGCGAGGCCACCATCACCGCCTTGATGGTGTGCATGCGGTTCTCGGCCTGGTCGAACACGATGCTGGCCGAGGACTCGAAGACCTCGTCGGTCACCTCGACGCCGTCGGCCAGGTGGGGATAGGACTGCGCCACCTCGTGGCCGACCTTGGTGTCGGTGTTGTGGAACGCCGGCAGGCAGTGCATGAACTTCACCTCGGGGTTGCCCGACGCGGCCATCAGCGCGGCGTTGACCTGGAAGGGCAGCAACCGATGGACGCGCTCGGCCCAGCTCTCGACGGGCTCCCCCATCGACACCCAGACGTCGGTGTGGATGAAGTCGACACCAGCGACCGCCTCTGCGGCGTCCTCGGTCAGCGTCACCCGCGCCCCCGTCTCGGCGGCGATCGCCCGGCACTGGTCGATCAGCTCGTCGGTGGGCCACAGCTCGCGCGGGGCGCCGATCCGGACGTCCATGCCGAGCTTGGCGCCGACCAGCAGCAGCGAGTTGCCCATGTTGTTGCGGCCGTCGCCGACATAGGCATAGGCGATCTCCGACAGCGGCTTGGCACAGTGCTCGCGCATGGTGAGGAGGTCGGCGAGCATCTGGGTGGGGTGCCAGTCGTCGGTCAGCCCGTTGAAGACCGGCACCCCGGAGAACTCGGCGAGCGCCTCGACGTCGGCCTGGGCGGACCCGCGGAACTCGATGGCGTCGTACATCCGGCCTAGCACGCGCGCGGTGTCCTTCATCGTCTCCTTGTGGCCGATCTGGGAGGAGACGGGGTCGATGTAGGTGACGTGGGCGCCCTGGTCATAGGCGGCCACCTCGAACGCGCAGCGGGTGCGGGTCGAGGTCTTCTCGAAGATCAGCGCGACCGAGCGACCACGCAGGCGCTGCTCCTCGGTGCCGGCGGCCTTGGCCGCCTTGAGCTCGGCGGCGAGGTCCAGCAGCATCGTGAGGTCCTCGGCCGAGTGGTGGACGAGGCTGAGCAGACTGCGGTTGCGGTAGTCGGACATGGAGGGCGTCTCTTCGTCGTCGGGGGAATGGTCGTCAATAGAGAGGATCCCGCAGGATCGGGCACGTCATGCACCGACCCCCGCCTCGACCCCGGCCGAGCTCGCTCGCGGTGATGTGGAGCACCTCCACCCCCGCGTCGCGGAGCGCGTTGTTGGTGAGCACGTTGCGGTCGTAACCGATGACCACGCCCGGCTCGAGCGCGACCACGTTGTTGCCGTCGTCCCACTGCTCGCGCTGGATCTCATAGAGGTCGCCCTGCGTCGTCACGACACGGAACTTCACGCCGAGGGCCTGCCCGACGACATCGACGAGATGACCCTCGTCGCGCCGGATGTCGAGCCCGTTGGCGCCGTCGCCGGGGCGGATGGAGAAGCACTTGATCGCGTCGACCACGGGGGGATAGAGGGTCACGAGGTCGCGGTCGCAGAAGGTGAAGACCGTGTCGAGGTGCATCGCGGCGCGCAGCTTGGCCATGCTGGCGAGGATCACGCGCTCCGCCGCGCCGGCGGCGAACAGGTTCTGCGCCACCTTGGTGATCGCCTGGTGAGAGGTCCGCTCGCCCATGCCGATCAGGACCACGCCCTTGCCGAGCGGCATGACGTCGCCGCCCTCGAGCGTCACGAAGCCCTGGTCGACCGCCCCGTCGTCGAGGTCGCCCAGCCACACCTCGAACTTCTCCTGGGCGAACGACGGGTGGAACCGATAGATCGCGGTCGTCAGGAGTGTCTCCTCACGGCGCACCGGCCAGTACATCGGGTTGAGGGTCACCCCGTTGAAGATCCACGACGAGTTGTCGCGGGTGAACTGGGTGTTGGGCAGCGGGTGCATCACGAAGCCCCGCGGGTCGATGTCGCGGAAATGCCCGAGGAAGCCGCCGCCGATCTCGTCGGGCAGGTCCTGATAGGCCACCCCGCCCACGAGGAGCTCGGAGAGCACCTGGCTCGGCATCTCGTCGAGCCAGGCGCGGATGTCAGGCGCCAGCGCCGAGCCCACGAGGGTGTCGGTGACCTTGCGGTCCAACAGCCAGGTGCGCGCCTCGGGGAGCTCGACGACGTCGGCCAGCAGGTCGTGCAGCTCGTGCACCTCGACGCCGTGCTCGGTCATCTGGGTCTTGAAGTCGATGTGGTCGCGACGTGCCTGGTCGACCCAGATCGGGTCGTCGAAGAGCAGCTCGTGGCAGTTGTCGGGCGTCAGGCGGTCGTGGGCGAGGCCGGGCGAGCAGACCATGACGCGGCGCAGCTTGCCGGCCTCGGACCAGACCCCGACGCGGGGCTCGGCCGGGTTCTCCTCGGTCATGTCACATCCTTCGCTCATCGGTCGGTGGGCACAGGGGACTCAGCCTCTCAGAACGGTGGCCGCTTTCACATCCTCGGAGGGTTCCCGCACCGTCGCGCCCGATCGAGGATGGAGGGATGACCCCCACCAAGGAAGCGGCCCGGACGTTCCTCGCCGGCCATCGCATCGCGGTGACCGGCGTGTCCCACGCCCCCAAGGGCCACGGCAGCAACGCCGTCTATGACTGGTTGAAGAAGAACGGCTACGAGGCCTTCGCGGTCAACCCCAACGCCGCCCAGGTCGGCGACGACGCCACCTATCCCACCCTCGCCGCCATCCCCGGTGGCGTCGACGGCGTGGTGATCGGCACCCGTCCCGACCACGCCGAGGGCACCATGCGAGAGGCCGTCGAGCTCGGCATCACCCAGGTGTGGATGCACCGCGCGTTCGGCGCCGGGAGCGTCTCGGACGCCGCGACCGCCTTTGGCCGCGAGCACGGCGTCACCGTCATCGACGGGGGCTGCCCGTTGATGTTCGCCGACAACGCCGACGCCGGCCACCGCTTCTTCTGCAAGCTCGGCACCTGGACCAAGAAGGTCCCCAAGCAGGTCTGACGCCGAGGTGCCCGGTCCGGTCCGCCGAGGTGCCCGGTCCGGTCCGCCGAGGTGCCCGGTTCCGTCAGTCGTGGGTCGGGTTGGCGGCGATGTGCTCGTTGCCGTCGATCAGCTCGTCCTCGACGCGTTCCTCGGCGTACGGCGCCGCGTCGCGGGCCGCCTTGACCCCCGCCGAGATGGAGTGCCAGAGCCGGCCCTCGCCCAGCTCGTCGAGGAAGCCGGCCTGGTCGAGGACCTCGCGGACCCGCCGGAACACGCGGACGAGATAGATGTCGACCCCGTGTGAGCGCAGGTCGGCCATCAGCCTGCCGAACCGGTCGGCGGTCGTGGAGTCCATCTGGTTGCTGGCCTCGAGGTCGAGGATCGCGACGGTGACGTCCTCGCGCTGGCGCACCCGGCGCCGGATCTCGTCGAAGACCTGGTCGGCGTTGGCCCAGAAGATCGGGCTGTCGGGCCGGAGCACGATGACGCCGTCGACGCGCACCCTCGCGGCGTCGTGCTCGATGGCACCCCAGGCGGCCTTCTCGTCGACGACCTTGCCCATCTCGTGGATGTGGACCTGCATCGAGCGATAGATCAGGCCCAACAGGGACTGCCCGATCGCCACCAGGAGGCCGTTGAGGGGTCCGAGCAGGAGCACGCCTACGCACGCGACGATCGCAGCGACGAAGTCGTTGCGGCGGACGCGGAAGTAGCGGACGAACTCCGACGGCTGGACGAGGTTCCACACGGCGTTGACGACGATCGCCGACAGGACGGCGCGCGGCAGCGGCTCGAGCGTGGTGGTGGCGACGAGCAGGACGATGAGCACGACCATCGCTGCCGCGACGTTGCTCATCTGGGTGCGGGCGCCGGCGCGGGCGTTGGCCGCCGTCTTGGAGAGACTGCCGCCGACGCCCATGCCACCGAAGAACCCGGAGGCGATGTCGGCGACGCCGTTGGCGATCAGCTCGGTGTCGTCGCGCAGCTCCTCCTTGGCGTGCTGGAACGTCCGCGCGGCCGCCAGACCCTCGGCGATGCCGACGCCCGCGATCGCGATGCCGCCCGTCACGAGCGAGCCGACGGCCTCGACCCCCATCCAGTGCACGGTCGGCAGGGGGACGCCTCCGGGAACGTGGCCCACGACGGTGACCCCTCGGTCGACCAGGTCGAAGACCTGGGACACCACGATGCCGCCGACCAGAGCCACCAGCGCCCACGGGGCGCGCGGCATCAGATGGGGACCGCCGAAGAGCACCAGGAGCGCCACACCCGAGACCAGCAGTGCCGACGGCTTCACGTCACCGAAGTGGGTCACCAGCGCGACGAGTCGGTCGAGGACGGTGCCTCCCGGCACCGTGATCCCGAGCAGCGTGGGCAGCTCACCGAGGACGATGAGGACGACCAAGCCGGTCACGAAGCCGGTGATGATCGGCTCGCTGAGGAACCGCGCCACCCAGCCGATCCGGACCAGCCCCGCCGCCAGGAGGAACACCCCGGCCATGACGGCCAGGGCCGACGTCATCTGTACGGCGAGCGCCGGGTCGCCGTGGGAGATCTGGCGCACGATCGAGCCCGACAGCACCGACACCGTCGAGATGGGCCCCATGAACAGCAACCGCGAGGACCCGAACATCGCATAGGCCAGCAGGGCCGGTGGCAGGGTGTAGAGGCCGACCTCGATGGGCACGCCGGCGACCGCGGCATAACCGAGCGACTGCGGCACCGCGAGGGCGGCGACGAGGAGTCCGGCACCCAGATCGGGGAGCGCGTCCTTGGCCCGGTAGCCGCGCAGTCTGCTCAGCCCGTAGGGCGTGGGAGCTGCGAAGGACACAGGCCATTCTCTCGCTCCGCGCGGTGGAAAGCACGGGTTTCTGTTTACTTCTCGTTCACCTGTTGTTCACCTCACGGTGGGGTGGTTTCGAGACGGCGCCGAGCGGCGCCTCCTCAATCACCGATCAGCGGCGGGGGCCGAAGATCCCGATGGCGTCGAGCTGGTCGTCGCTGACGGTGTCGCCCGCCCAGGCGCGCATCTCGGCGGCCGTACGCCGGGAGAAGGCCGCGCGGAACAGCTCATAGGCCGACGCCTCGACCTCGGGACCGCCCGCACCATAGGTCGTCGTGCCGCAACGGATCGTGAGCGGCAGGTCGGCCAGCCGCCAGGGTCCGACGTTGTCGAGGACGGCCCGCCAGGTGTGCTCGGGGGAGACCCCCTGGCCCAGCGCCTCATAGAGGTCGGCGAGGTGCACGGCCTTGTCCCAGACGATCGCCGGCCGCTCGGCGTCCGCCAACGTGGCCACGATCCCCGGCACGGTGCCCCGCAGCTCGATGATCAGGTCGGCCACGGAGCAGTCCTCGCGCTCGGTCACCTGGCGGCCGGTCCAGGCAGGGCTCGGCGCCCCGTCCATCCGACCCGCGAGCGCGTCGGCCGGCGCTCCGGCCGCGTGACACAGCACGTCGCGCACGGTCCACTCCGGTGTGGCCGGCACGCGCCGTACGAGGTCTTCGTCGTTCAGTGAGGCCGCCAGCCGCGCCGTCTCCTCGACGCAGTCGGCATAGACCTTCCCCCAGTCGTTCATGACATCGGACGCTAGTCCCCTGCGGCGGCTGGTGTCTGCTGCGCTTCTCGGCCGCGTCGCGGTGTCGTCGCGCGCAGTAGCCTCGGCGACGTGAGGGAGCACCCGTCCGCGGAGCATGCGCGGCTGGCCGAGTCACCGGGCGACCACGACCCGTGGCGGTTGTGGGGTCCCTACGTGGCCGGCCGCCAGTGGGGCACCGTGCGGGAGGACTACTCCGCCGACGGCGACGCCTGGGCGGCGTTCCCCTTCGACCACGCCCACCGGCGGGCCTATCGCTGGGGCGAGGACGGGCTCGCGGGCGTGTGCGACCGCTACGGCTTCCTCAACCTCGGCATCGCCCTCTGGAACGGTCGAGACGACCGGCTCAAGGAGCGGTTCTTCGGACTGACCAACGCGCAGGGCAACCACGGCGAGGACGTCAAGGAGTACTGGTGGCACCTCGACGCCACGCCCACCCACTCCTATGCCGAGTGGCTCTATCGCTATCCGCAGGCGGCCTATCCCTATGACGACCTGGTCGCCGAGAGCGCGCGGCGGGACCGCTCGCAGCCGGAGTACGAGCTGGCCGACACGGGGGTGTTGGCCGAGGACCGCTTCTTCGACATCCACGTGACGCACGCCAAGGGGTCGCCGGAGGACGTGTGCGTCCGGATCTCCGCGACCAACCACGGTCCCGACCCGGCGCCGCTCGATCTCGTGCCACAGCTGTGGTTCCGCAACACCTGGCGCTGGGGGCGCGACGACCGTACGCCGTCGCTGCGCCGGGTCGACCCCGTGGCCGGGACCGGCCACGTCACCGTCGAGGCCCAGCACGCGCTCCTCGGTCGCTATCTGCTGTCGGCCGAGGGTGATCCCGAGCTGCTCTTCTGCGACAACGAGAGCGATCTGGTCGGCCTGTTCGGGGCGCCGGCCAACCCCACGCCGTACCCCACGAACGGCGTGGACGCCGCGATCGTGCGCGGCGACCGCTCCCGGCTCAACCCGGCCCAGACCGGCACCAAGGTCGCCGTCCGCTACCACTTCGACGTCATCTCCCCGGGCGAGACCGTGACCGTGCAGCTGCGGCTCAGCGCCGACACCGCGGCAGGGCATCCCTTCGGCGAGCCGTTCGCGGCCGTCATCGCCGACCGGAGCGCGGAGGCCGACGAGTTCTATGCGGCGGTGATCCCGGCGTCCGCCGACGAGGTCGACCGCGAGGTCGCGCGGCGCGCGTTCGCAGGGCTGCTGTGGGGCCGACAGCTCTATCGCTACGACGTCGCGGCATGGCTCGAGGGCGACCCGAGCCAGCCTCCCCCGCCGCCGGAACGACGGTCCCCCGACGGCCGCAACGTCGACTGGCGACACTTCTATCTCGCCGACGTGATCTCGATGCCCGACGAGTGGGAGTACCCCTGGTTCGCCGCCTGGGACCTGGCCTTCCACTGCGTGACCCTCGCCCACGTCGACCCCGCGCAGGCCAAACAGCAGCTGCTGTTGCTGTGCCGGGAGTGGAGCCAGCACCCCAACGGCCAGCTGCCCGCCTATGAGTGGTCGTTCTCCGACGTCAACCCGCCGGTGCACGCGTGGGCAGCCTGGCAGGTCTATGTCCTCGACGGTGCCCGCGACCACGGCTTCCTCGTCCGGATCTTCGGCAAGCTGCTGCTCAATGTCGGCTGGTGGGTCAACCGCAAGGACCCCGACGGCTCGGACCTGTTCGAGGGCGGCTTCCTCGGCATGGACAACATCGCGCTGTTCGACCGCAGCAAGGAGGTCCCGCCGGGCTGGCGGCTCGAGCAGAGCGACGCCACCTCGTGGATGGCGTTCTTCGTGCTGTCGATGCTGCGGATCGCGATCGAGCTCGCCCGACGCGACCGGCACTGGGACGACCTGGCCTCCACCTTCCTCGAGCGCTACGTCGCCATCGCGGCCGCGATGGAGACCTTCGGCTCGCAGGGCGTCTCGCTGTGGCACGAGGAGGACGGGTTCTTCTATGACGTCCTCATCGCCGACGACGGCCACACCACCGAGCCGCTCCGGGTCCGCTCGATGGTCGGCCTGCTGCCGCTGCTCGCCGTCGCGGTCGCGCCCGACTGGGTCCAGCACGAGCTGCCCGACTTCACCGAGCGGCTCCGCTGGCTGCGCGGCAACCGAGCCGGCCGGATCGCCGGGCTCTTCACCTTCCGCGGCCCCGAGGGCACCCACACGACGCTGAGCCTCGTCGACCCCGCCCGCCACGGCCGGCTCGTCGCCCGCCTGCTCGACGAGGCGGAGTTCCTGTCGCCGTACGGCGTCCGCTCGCTCTCGGCCGCCTATCGCGACGGCTACACCGCGACCGTGGCGGGGCAGTCGATGTCGATCGCCTATGACCCGGGAGAGTCCACGTCATGGCTGTTCGGCGGCAACTCCAACTGGCGCGGACCGGTCTGGTTCCCCGTCAACGTGCTGCTCGTCGACGCGCTGCGAACCTACGCCCAGGGCGCCGGGGAGGACTGTGACGTCGAGCTTCCGACCGGGTCGGGTCGTGTCGCCGCGTTGACCGAGGTGGCCGACGACCTCGAGCGCCGCCTGATCAGCTTGTTCCGCCCCGGTCCTGACGGGCGGCGGCCGAGCGACCAACGTGATCTTCCGGCCGGCCCGCTGTGGTCGGCGCATCCGACGTTCTCGGAGTACTTCCACGGCGACACCGGCGCCGGCCTCGGGGCCAGCCACCAGACCGGGTGGACCGCGCTCGTCGCACACCTGATCTGCACGCGCTGAGGTTCGCTACGGTGCTGCCGTGCTGAAGCGGTTCCTGGGGGTCACGGCACTGCTGGTCGTGCTCGCCATGCTGGGGTGGGGGATCGCGGCCGGGCTGTCGTCGTTCCTCGGGATCCGGACGGAACCCAAGACAGTCCCCGAGGAGCACGCGGTGGCCGCGCCCGAGCGCCCCTATGTGCTCCCGCCGCGCATTGTGAGCATCGACGCTCCCGACGGTGAGCGCATGCGGCTGGCGCTCGACGAGCTGCGCGCCGCGGTCGACGACGCCGGTCGGACCGAGGGCTCGGTGCGGCTCACGGTCGGTCACCACCTCGACGATCCGGGGGACGACAGCTATCGCCTGTTCGGAACCAGGCGACACCTGGAGATCAGCGCCGCTTCGCTGACCGGCGCGGTCCGCGGCGTCTATGACCTCGCCCAGCAGGTCCGCGCCGGGCGCCCGGTCAGCGAGCACCTCGGCGAGGAGGTCACCTCGCGGCTCCCGTTCCGGATGGTCGACCTGGGTGCCGTCGGTGTCGCAGCCGACCCGGAGGCCTACCGCTCCGGCACGGACTACACCCACTACTCCGGCGCCTTCAGCGACGTGCTGCTGCCGCAGGCGCCGTACGTCGACCAGGCGGCGTTGGCCGCAGCCAAGCGCGACCTGGACGCCTATGCCGCCCACGTGCTGGCCGAGGGCTACAACGCGATCGCCGTCCCAGGGTTCCTGGAATACCTGACCTTCGACGGGCTCGACGTCTATGACGAGGGTGACGACCACGTCGCCCGGGCCCTCGCGATGAGGGAGGCGTTCGGCCCGCTCTGGAAACACCTGCACGACCTGGGCCTCAAGGTCTACTTCCGCACCGACATGCTGGCGCTCAGCACCCCGCTCGAGGCCTATCTCACCGACCGATTCGGCCTCGACACCGAGGACCCGGACCTGTGGGGCGTCTATGCCCGAGGGCTCGACGAGCTCTATGAGGCAATGCCCTATGTCGACGGTGTGCTGATCCGGATCGGTGAGGCCGGCACGGTCTACAACCAGGAGGGCTGGGACTACTACTCCTCCCTCGACGTGACGACCGTTGCGTCGGTGCGGGCGATGCTCACGGCGTTCAGCGACGAGGCCGACCGGGCCCACCGCAACGTGATCTTCCGGACGTGGAGCGTCGGCGTCGGCGCCGTGGGTGACCTGCACACCAACCCGGACTCCTACCACGCCGTCCTCGACGGGCTGGACTCTCCGCACCTGATCGTCTCGACCAAGCTCACGCTCGGCGACTTCTACTCCTGGCAACCGCTCAACGACACCCTCGAGACCGGCGACCAGCGGCGGATCATCGAGCTGCAGAGCCGACGCGAGTTCGAGGGCTTCGGCGCGCTGCCCAACGATCTCGGCCCGCTCTACCAGCTGGCGCTGCAGCGCTTCCTCGCCGCCAACCCCCACGTCGAGGGCATCTGGACCTGGACCCAGGACGGCGGCCCCTGGCGCGCCGGACCGATGACCCTCGAGCTCAAGGCAGGGTTCTGGCAGCTCTATGAGCTCAACACGATCCAGGCCGTCCGGTTGGCACGCGACCCCGACGCCGACCCTGCGCAGATCACCGCTGACTGGGCGTTCCAGTACCTCTCCCGAGACCCGGCCACGGTCGCCGCCATCGGACGACTCATGGCCCAGTCCAGGCTGGCGATCACGCAGGGCCTCTATGTCCCGCCGTACGCCGAGCAACGCGTCTTCGCGCTCGGGCTCGAGCCACCGCCGATGATGTGGATCTTCGAGTGGGACATCCTCACCGGCGACAGTGCCGTGCTGGACCTGATCTATGCCGTCAGCCGTGACGCGGGGCGGTTGCCGGAGGCGACGACGGGTGGTGACGCCGCCGTCCGGGTTCTCGAGCAGGGCGCCGGGCTCAGCCCGCTGTCGGAGCCCGAGAACTGGCGGACCACGCGGCTGCGGGACGCGCTCATGGACAGCGTCCTCTATGAGTCGCAGACCCTCACCATGCTCTCGGCCTATCGCGCGGTGACGATGCACCACGCGGCCTGGCTCGACACGGGCGACCGGACGGAGCGGGAGATCTGGGCGAGTGCCCGCGACCAGTTCCTCTCACTCGCCGCCGAGCACGAGCGGCTCTATGACGGCGACCTCGACCACCCGGCCTACAACCTGACGGCGGCGAGGATCGGCGTCACCCGGGCGGAGCGTGACGCGCCGATGGGTGGGGTCGCGCTCGCCCTGCTGCTGCTCCTGGGGATCTGGGCGGGCATGGCGTTCTTCGGTGACGTGCTCGGCTCGGCGGGCTCCGCCTCACGGGCGCTCTGGACCGCTGGGCTGCGCCCCTGGCGCGCGGCCGAGGCGGTCGCCGAGCTGGGCGTGCTGACCCGCTGGCTGGTCGCCCTGGTCCCGCTCGGCTTCTTGGTCACGAGCCGGCTGGCCTTCACCTGGTTCGCCGCACCGGCCCATCTGGTGATCACGGGGCTGGGCTGGCTGGTCTTCGTCGGAGTCGTTCTCGTCGGCGCAGGCCCCCGACGGTGGGCCGTGGTCGCCGCCGTCGGCGGGGCGGTCCAGCTCCGGGTGGCGTTGCTGTCGTGGGCGATGCGTGGTCGGGGTCCGGGCGGTTACTGGTTCGCGTTCTGGACCGAGCCGGGGACGCGGACGGCGTACGTCGTCGTCGCGTTCGTCGCCTTCGCCTGGGTGCTGGTCGCCGCCGCCTGGGCGGCGCGGTCGGTGAGCCTCGTCGGCATCGGGGCCGGGCTTGCGCTCGCGGCGGGGGCCGGACTCGTCGGCACGATCGGGCTCGAGCACGCGCTGACGATGTGGAACGACCAGATGGCGCTGCTGCCGTGGGGACTGTCGCGGATCCTCGGCATCACCACCTATCTCGGCATCCCGACCTCGCTCCCGTCGTATGCCGCCGCCGTCGGCGCCGTGGTCGTCGTGCTCTCGCTGCTCGGCCGCCTCGTCGGACACCGCCGACGTCGGGCGACGCCCTAGTCCTCGACCGGCCACACCCTCTCGAACCGCTCGAACACCACGTCGAGCTCGGCTGAGAACGCGATCCCGAGCGCGTCACAGGACCGCCGGAAGTAGCGCTCGTGGCCCTCCTGCCACGACTCCAAGCTCCGATCACCCTCGCCCTCGTCCCAGGCGAAGTCGCGGTCGACACTCGACAGCGGCCCGATCCTGATCTCGGTGGTCCGCAGGATCGCCGCCGGCGTCCCGTCGGCCCGGGTCACCACACACAGGTCACCGACCGCTGGCAGGTCCTCACCGTCGGCGCGGTACTGCTCGACCAGCTCGGCGGTCGCCGTCTTGCGGCCCGACATCACCAGCGCGAGCAGTTCCTCGGCCAGGGCCGGGTTGTCCCCGAACGCATACACGGCCGCAGGCTGGCCGGTCTCGCCCGTCGCGTCGGCGTACGACGCCCAGAACGCCCGCACCGCTGGAGAGTCCATGCCGCTCAGTCTGCCCCGCCAGGAGACGCGGTAGGTCTGGGCGGGGCACCCGATCGGAGCGGCGTGAGGCCACCAGCCCTCTGCTTGTGCCGTCCTCCGGCTGAAACTCGGTCCGTCGCCGCCTTACCGGCTGGTCGACCAACCGGATGCTGTCGGCGGGGTACCCGGCCCACCCCTGGGCATGTGCGGCGCACCCCTGGCGATGCGTGAATCGACCAGCGAGGTCAGGCTATGCCGTTCTCGGCGTACAGCCGGTCCTCCCCCTCTTGTGAGGTGATCTCGAGCCGTAGCAGCCAGGCGATGTCGTGCGGCAGACACGGCTGGGCGAGCGCGACCTGCAGCCAGGTGAACACCCACGGCTGCTCCTCGAGATCGAGGCGCTGCGCCTCGGTGTCGGTACGCAGCCACACCACCGCAGCCCCGTCATAGCCGGGGAAGCAGTGTCCGTCGGTGACACCCCAGGGCCTGAGGGTCCTCACAACGGGCAGAATGGCGGCGTCCAGTGATCGCGCGAGACGGGCCCGGGTCATGCGTTCGACGTTAGGACGCTACCTACGGCACCGTCGGTCGATTGCCGGACTTTTCACCCGGCACGGCCCGGCAACGAAGCACTATCTAGACAGGACGACACGATGCGGCTGATCCTCAATGTTCTCTGGCTGGTTCTGGCCGGATTCTGGCTGTTCTTGGGGTATGTGGCCGCGGGTGTCGTCTGGTGCATCACGATCATCGGCATCCCGTTCGGGATCGCGTCGTTCCGCATCGGGTTCTTCGCGCTGTGGCCCTTCGGCCGCACGGTGGTCAAGAAGCCCACCGCCGGGGTCGGGTCGGCGATCGGCAACGTCATCTGGTTCATCTTCTCGGGGCTGTGGCTGGCCATCGGGCACGCCGTCACCGGCGTACTCCTCTGCGTGACGATCATCGGGATCCCGCTCGGTCTCGCGAACTTCAAGCTGATCCCGGTGTCCCTGCTGCCGCTCGGGCGCGACATCGTGCCCGTCGACGACCTCAACGCCGCCTGGGTCCAGGCGTCGGTCCCGCCGACCCCGCCGGGTCCGCCGGCCGTCCGCGGCTGAGCCGAGCGTCAGCGGGCGACCTCGACGGGGAACGCCACTCCGAACTGGTGGGCGATAAGCGCGGTGGTCTCGCAACCCCACCCCACGGGAACGGTCCCGGTCGGGATGTCGTGGTCGCACACTCCCGAGCCGGTCCCGCAGTCGCGATGGAGTGTCAGCACCTGACGGGCGAACGGGTCGTTGATCCGGTTGAGCCGGCGCATCGCCTCGAGGCGTCGCGCCGCAGGCTCCGAGCCGTCGTCGGCAGCGAGCGCGGCATCGACCAGCAGCGCGTGGCTGGCGTGCTCGTCGTACTCGTACCGGTTCATGCTTCGACGGTAAGCCAGCGCTCCGACAGCCGCTCCGGTTTCTGCAACATTGACGCAGGTCGTACGGCGTGTCGCCTTGACGTCGACTCCGGATTCCGTGGACCGAGGGGCCGCCGTCAGATCTTGGACATCAACCAGGCGCGCTGGCTGCCGTGGAGCCCCCGGTGGACCATCATGAAGTCGCCGCGCAACCGGTCGCCGTGAAGCGTGATGACGACATAGCCGTCCTCGATCGCCTCACGCAGGTCGACGGGTCGGCCGTCGCGTTCGGTGCGGTTCTCGTAGTGCCCGGCGTCCCAGACGACCCGGCCCTCGAGGCCGACGTAGTCGAGCGGGCGATCCTCGGACTGGGTCGCCAGCCGCTTCTCGGTGGGGTTGGCGGACGGTCCGAGCGGGACGTTCCACGAGACCAGCACCCCGTCGACCTCGAGCCGGAAGTCGAAGTGGACCCGCCCCTCGTCGTGCTGTTGGACGACGAAGCGGGGCAACGGTGGCGCCTGCTTCTCCTCAGCCTCCGGCGACCGCGGAGCGGGCACCGCCGACCGACCGACGTCACGATCCGTCGTCGAGGTGGAGCGAGGTTCTGCCCGAGTCATACCTCCAGACTGACACCCCGATGGCTGGATGGCACCCCCAGTGTTGCCTTCTCCACACGACGACAGCGGCCGGTTCACGACCCATGGGGCATGATCGAGCGCGTGGGGATCGACGCTCGACACACCGTGATCTGGCATGTCTATCCGTTGGGCTTCGTCGGCGCCGAGCCCACCTGCGCCGCCGCCGAGGCACCCCGACACAGGCTGCCTCGGATCGCAGGCTGGCTCGACTACCTCGTCGAGCTGGGGGCCAACGTGCTCCAGCTCGGCCCGGTCTTCGACTCCGAGACCCACGGCTATGACACCCGCGACCACTTCCGGCTGGACCCGCGCCTGGGCGACGACGACGACCTCACGGCCCTGGTCGAGGCCGCCCACGCGCGCGGCGTGGGGGTGGTGCTCGACGGCGTCTTCAACCACGTCGGTCGCAGCTTCCCGATGTTCTCGCGGGCCGAGGCTGGTGACGACCTCGCAGCCGCCTGGTTCCGTCGTGATGGTGACGACTGGGCGGTCTTCGAGGGTCACGGCTCGCTCGTCGAGCTCGACCACGACAATCCCGCCGTCGCCGGCCATGTCGTGGCCGTGATGCGGCACTGGCTCGACCGCGGCATCGACGGCTGGCGCCTCGACGCGGCGTACGCCGTGCCGTCGCGCTTCTGGCGGACCGTCATCGGCGAGGTGCGTGCCACCCATCCGCACGCGTGGTTCCTCGGCGAGGTGATCCACGGCGACTACGCGGAGTTCGTCGCGGAGTCCGGCGTCGACTCGGTGACCCAGTACGAGCTGTGGAAGGCGATCTGGAGCAGCCTCAACGACCGCAACCTGTGGGAGCTCGCCTGGTCGCTGACGCGGCACGGCGAGATGCTCGCGAGCTTCCTGCCGACGACCTTCGTCGGCAACCACGACACCAGCCGGATCGCAAGCCGGCTCGACGACGAACGGCTGCTGCCTCATGCGCTGACGGTGCTGTTCACCGTCGGCGGGGTGCCCGCGGTCTATGCCGGAGACGAGCAGGGCTTCCGCGGCGTCAAGGAGGAGCGCATCGGCGGCGACGACGCGGTACGCCCCTCCTTCCCGGAAGAACCCGGGCAGCTGTCACCCGTCGGAGCACCGGTGCTGCGGCTGCACCAGCAGCTGATCGCCGTACGACGCCGCCACCCGTGGCTCGCCGACGCCGACCTCGAGCAGGTCCACCTCGTCAACGAGCTGTTCATCTATCGACTCCGCGAGCGGGGCGGCGACGGCGCGCTGACCGTCGTCCTCAACCTCGACGACGTTCCCGTCCCGGCCGACCTGGTCCCGTCCGGAACCTGCCTGGTGGGCGGGGTCGGCCCCGGCGAGGCGGCCGTGTTCGGGGCCTCCTGACAATCCCGGCCATGGTTCGTCGCGAGAAGATGTCGAGAAACGCCCGTCGGCTCCGTCCCAGGGGTGGACGCGGTCACCAGGGCCGCACCGGACCCGAGGAGAAACCACCATGGCGAAGTTCCTGCTGCTCAAGCACTACCGCGGCGCCCCGGCGCCCCTCAACGACGTGCCGATGGACCAGTGGACCCCCGAGGAGGTCGACGCGCACATCCGGTTCATGGGCGACTTCGCGACCCGCCTCACCGAGACCGGCGAGTTCGTCGCCGGTGAGGCCGTGAGCCCCGACGGGCTCTGGGTCCGCTATGACGGGGAGGGGCGCCCGCCCGTCACCGACGGCCCCTTCGCCGAGACCAAGGACCTCATCGCAGGCTGGATGATCATCGACGTGGAGTCCCAGGACCGGGCTGTCGAGCTGGCCGGCGAGCTGTCCGCCGCCCCCGGCGCCGGCGGCCGACCGATCCACGAGTGGCTCGAGGTGCGCCCGTTCCTGGCCATGCCCGACACCATCGGCCCCGACGCCGGGCGGGAGTGACCGACCCCGCAGCCCCCGGCGGGTCCTCCCCGCTGGACGAGGCCCTGCTCCGCGAGCTGGCCCCCCGGGCGCTCGGGGTTCTCGTCCGGCGGGGCGCGGAGTTCGCCGCGGCCGAGGACGCGGTCCAGGAAGCGCTGCTCAAGGCCTGGCAGACCTGGCCGAAGTCGCGCCCCCAGCACCCGCAGGCCTGGCTGGTCACCGTGGCGTGGCGGTGCTTCCTCGATGCCACCCGGGCCGACCAGGCGCGCCGGGCCCGAGAGGAGCGGCTGGACCTGGAGCCGCCGCCGGGGCCGGCCGAGCAGGCCGACGACTCGCTGGACCTGTTCTTCCGGTGCGCCCACCCCGCGTTGACGCCGGCCGCCGCGGTCGCGCTCACCCTGCGCGCGGTCGGCGGGCTGTCCACCCGGCAGATCGCGTCGGCCTATCTCGTCCCGGAGGCGACGATGGCCCAGCGGATCAGCCGCGCCAAGCGGTCGGTGTCCGGCGTACGGCTCGACCGGCACGGCGACCTCGGCGTGGTGCTCCGCGTGCTCTATCTGGTGTTCAACGAGGGCTACGGCGGGGACGTGGACCTCGAGGCCGAGGCCATCCGCCTCACCCGCCAGCTCGTGCGGCTGACCGACGAACCGGAGGCTGCCGGGCTGCTCGCCCTGATGCTGCTCCACCACGCCCGTCGTGCCTCGCGGACCCGCGACGGCGGCGGCATCGTGCCGCTCGCCGAGCAGGACCGGACGCGCTGGGACACGACCCTGATCGCGGAGGGGGTGGCGATCCTTCAGGCGGCGCTGGCCCGCGACCGGCTCGGCGAGTTCCAAGCACAGGCGGCCATCGCGGCCCTCCACGCCGACGCCGCGAGCGCCGAGGAGACCGACTGGGTCCAGATCGTCGAGTGGTACGACGAGCTGCTCATGCTCAACGACAGCCCCGTGATCCGGCTCAACCGAGCGGTCGCCGTGGGTGAGGCCGACGGCGGCTCGGCCGGCCTCCTCGCGCTGCGCGACGTCGACCCGGCGACGCCACGGTTCGTCGCGGCCTCGGCCCACCTCCACGAGCGGGCGGGCGACCTGCCCGCCGCAGCGCGCCTCTATGCGGAAGCGGCGTCGCTCGCCCCGAGCCAGGCCGAGCGCGATCACCTGATGCGCCAGGCCGCCCGGGTCAACCAGGTGCTGCGCGACTGAGGAGTCGACTGGCGGCAAGGGGCGGTTGAGCCCGCCGTTCTCCACATCCTTCGGTTGGCTCTTGTTTTCGAACGTATGTTCGTTCTAGAATGGCGTTATGAGCGCACTCCTCGACCTGCATCCCGACGCCACCGGCGTCCTCGGGATGCTGGCCGGTGTCCACGCGCTGCTCGACGAGGGCCTGGCTGACCTGGTGCTGGCGTCGGGGGACTATGCGACCGCGGTTCGTGAGGCCGACCGGGCGGTCGCGCGGCTCCAGGCGGTACGACT
>JAXLSN010000031.1:0-68899 GCA_046330595.1 Nocardioidaceae bacterium | reverse complement strand
GCCGGCAACGAAGCCGGTCGCATAGTCGCGCTGCCACCGGAACGGCGGGTGCACGACGACCACCTCGGCGCCGACGGCGTGCGCCATCTCGGCGGAGCGTTCGAGCTTGCCCCACGGCTCGGTCCCCCACACGCGCTGGGTGAACAGCAGACACGGTGCGTGCACCGCCGACACCGGGACCCCGTGGTGCTCGGCGAGCTGCTGGACGGCGGAGATCTGTTGGCTCAGGCCGTCGATGCCGACCATCACCTCGACCGAGTCATAGCCGAGCTTGGCCGCCCACGCGAAGCCATGGGCGGTGGTCTCGGGATAGGTCGAGGCCGTCGACAGCCCGATCCGAGGAGCGTTCACGACCACGCCCCGCTAGCCGAGCACACTGATCTGGTCGAGGCGCTCGAGGATCACGCCCTCACGCAGCGCCCACGGACAGATCTCCAGCTCGGGCAGGTCGAAGATGTCCATGCACGCCTCGGCCACCAGCGCGCCGGGCACGATCTGGTGGGTGCGGCTGGGCGAGACGCCCGGCAGTGCCTTGAGCTCCTCCGGCGTCATCTCGATGAGCTTGGGGATCCACTCGGAGAGCTCGGCGAGCGGCAGCGTCCGCGGCACCAGGGCCCCGGCCCCGGACGGTGCGGCGCCACAGATCCGGGCCAGCGACCGGAAGGTCTTGGAGGTGGCCGCCGCATGGTCGGGTGTGCCCGCGCGCAACAGGTGGCCCGCGTCGCGCGCGATCTGCGCCCGGATCTGGCGGCGCAGGTCGCGGATCCCGTCGGCGCTCGGGGTCCGGGCGAACCACTGGCGCGCCAGGCGGGCCGCCCCCAGCGGCAGCGACCACGCCACGTCGGGCGCCTCGTCGGCGCCGCCGGCGATCTCGAGCGAGCCGCCGCCGATGTCGAAGACCGCCAGCCGTCCCGCCGACCAGCCGAACCAGCGACGCACGGCGAGGAAGGTCAGCCGTGCCTCGTCCTCGCCGGACAGCACCGAGATCGAGACCCCGGTGCGGTCGGCGACGGTCTGGAGCACGGCGTCGGAGTTGGTGGCGTCGCGGACCGCGGAGGTCGCGAAGCCGAGCATCTCCTCGCAGCCCTTGTCCTCGGCGACCTGGAGCGCCGAGCCGACGAAGTCGGCCAGTGCGCGCACGCCCGTCTCGGACACCGCGCCGTCGTCGTCGAGGTGCTCGGCCAATCGCAGCGGCTGCTTGTGGGAGTACGCCGGGAGCGGCGCGGCGCCGCCGTGGGCGTCCACCACCAGCAGATGGCCGGTGTTGGAGCCGATGTCGAGAACGCCCAGGCGCATGGGTCAAACCTACTGCGCGACCGGCCGGTGATCCGGGGACGTTCGCACATCGTGGTCCACGCCCGGCGCCGTGCCGGGGCGATCGCCCTCCCCGCAGGTACCGTTTCGCCCGTGCCCGAGGTTCCGCTCACGTTCCCCCGCGTCTGGGTCGAGTTCGCCGACCCCGCCGAGGAGGGCCAGGTCTTCCGCTGCGACCTGACGTGGCTCACCTCGACCTATGAGTGCATCTTCGGCCGCGGCTGCCAGGGCATCTATGCGACGTCACCCGACACCGGCTGCTGCGCGCTCGGCGCACACTTCTCCGACGAGGACGACGAGAAGCGCGTCGCGGCGTACGTCGACCAGCTGACACCCGACCTGTGGCAGCTGCGGCCCGACCGCGCCACGGTGCGCCGCAAGGACTGGGTGGAGCTCGACGAGGACGGCGCGGCCAAGACCCTCACCGTCGACGTCGCGGGTCAGAGCGCCTGCATCTTCCACAACCGGCCGGGCTTCGCCGGTGGTGCCGGCTGCGCGCTCCACGCCCTGGCCCTGGAGCAGGGCCGCCACCCGCTGGAGACCAAGCCCGACGTGTGCTGGCAGCTGCCGATCCGTCGCTCCTACCGGACCGTCGAGCCGGCCGACGGCGAGGCCTACACCGAGATCTCCATCGGCGAGTACGACCGCCGTGGCTGGGGCCCGGGTGGCCACGACCTCGACTGGTACTGCACCGGCAACACCGAGGCCCACCTCGGCGTCCAGCCCGTCTATCTCAGCTCCCGCGCCGAGCTGGTCGAGCTGATGGGGCAGGCGGCGTACGACGCGCTGGTCGTCCACTGCGACGCCCACCTGCGCTCCCGGTCGATGCTGGCCATCCACCCGGCCGAACCCGACTGACGTGCGCGCCGGGCCGGTCGGGCTCCGTCGGGGCCGACCCACGCAACCGTGGGGCGGAGGTCACGCGGTCGTTTTGGCCCGGACCTCTTGACATCGAGACGTTGGCGACCCCCCGATGTCTGGTTCCCGGGGACGGCGAGGGAGAATGCCGACATGCGCCTGGACCATCTCTCCTATGCCGCGGGCCCCGACGGGCTCGCCGCCACTGCCCAGCGCATCGGGGGCCTGCTCGGGCGGACGTTCTCCGATGGAGGGGTTCACCCCCGCTTCGGCACCCGGAACATGATCCTGCCGCTCGCGGGTGGGACCTACCTCGAGATCGTCGAGGTCCTCGACCACCCGGCGTCGGACAAGGCGCCCTTCGGTCAGGCCGTTCGCGCGCGGTCGGCGCTCGGTGGCGGCTGGCTCGGCTGGGTGGTCGCGGTCAGCGACATCACCCTGCTCGAGCAGCGGCTGGGCCGCCAGGCGGCCGACGGCAGCCGGCACCGCCCGGATGGCCAGGAGCTCGCGTGGAAGCAGATCGGCGTCAACGGGCTCATCGCCGACCCGCAGCTGCCCTTCTTCGTCCAGTGGCTGACCCCCGCCGAGCTCCACCCGAGCGCGGGCGCCGACGGCGAGTACTCCCTCTACTGCCTCGAGATCGCCGGTGATCCCCAGCGGGTCAGCGAGTGGCTCGGCGAGCCCGTGGAGACCCCGCTCGAGGACGTCAAGGTCGAGTGGGTCGCACCCCACGGCACGCCCGGCATCACCGCCGTCCAGATCCAGACGCCCCACGGGATGGTCCGCATCTGATCCCGCCCGGGGCGGTCAAGAGCCCGAACATCTGGGACAACCCGGCCACCTACGAGCTGGAGAACCGGGCCGTCGATCCCGACGGCCTCCTCGAAGCAGCCATGCGGGCTCGGAGTGACTGGGCCGGCCGCCACGTGCTCGACCTCGGCTGCGGGACCGGGTTCCACCTCCCGCTGTTCGCCCGCACCGCCGGCGCCGTCACGGGCGTCGAGCCGCACCCCGACCTGGTGGCGATCGCCCGACGTCGTACTCGCGCCCTCGGCAACGTCCAGGTGCTGCAAGGCACCGCTCAGCAGGTGCCGCTGCCGGACCGGTCCGTCGACGTGGTGCACGTGCGGTGGGCCTACTTCTTCGGTCCGGGGTGCGAACCGGGGCTGGTCGAGCTCGACCGCGTCGTACGCCGCGGCGGCACGGCTTTCGTCATCGACAACGACCCGAGCCGGTCGACGTTCGGCCGCTGGTTCCGCCGCGGCTATCCCCATCTCCCGCCGGCAGCCGAGGTCGAGCGGTTCTGGTCGATGCACGGCTGGACCCGCACGCCGATCGACATGCGGTGGGTCTTCGACAACCGTGCCGACTTCGAGGCCGTCGTCCGCATCGAGTTCCCTCCGGAGGCGGCCCAGGCGGTCCTCGACGAGCACGCCGGGATCGAGGTCGACTATGCGGTCAACCTCTGGAGCCGCACCTTCTGACGCGACCGGCTGCGGCGGTGGGCTGGATCAGCTGGACCCGCGGACGACGAGGCTGGGCTCGAGCAGGACACCCTCGGACCGGGCCGGCGGCAGTGCGAGCAGGCCCTGGAGGGCCGCCACGACGTGGACCGCCACGTCCTCCAGCGGCTGGCGCACCGACGTGAGCCCACCCGGCAACAGCTGGGCGGCCTGGGAGTCGTCGAAGCCGACCACGGCGACGTCACGGCCGGCGACGAGGCCGCGCCCTGCCAGCGTCTGGACGACGCCCATCGCCAACGTGTCCGACGCGCAGACGAACGCCGTCGGTCGGGCCTCGTCGAGCAACACCGTGGCGGCCTCACGCCCGCTGGTCACGATATCGTCGACGCGGGACGCGAGTCCGGTCGTGGCCAACCCGTGCTCGTCCATCACCTGGCACCAGCCGCTGCGGCGGTCCTCACCGATATAGGAGCCCTTGCGCCAGCCGATCCAGGCGATGCGGGTGTGACCTTGGTCGATGAGGTGCTGGGTGGCCAGGCGTACGCCTGCGGCGCCGTCGACGTCGACCCACGGGTGTCCCGAGTCGGGACTGCGCCACGGCCGACCGAAGGCGACGAAGGGGGCGCGGCGGGACTGCAGCCAGACCGCCTCGTCCTTGCTCAAGAAGGTGTCGGTGACCACGAATGCGTCGACGGCGTTGGACCGCAGCAGCTCGTCGTAGGAGCCGACCGGGTCCTCGCCCGCAGCGAACAGCAGCACGTGGTAGCCGGCCTCGCGCGAGGCGTCGACCAAGGAGTGCACGAAGCGGTCCATCGTGGCATTGGCCGTGCCCTCCTGGACCGGGGCGAAGCGCAGCCCGATCTGATGGGACGTGCGGGTCCGGAGGTTGCGAGCGGCCCGGTTGGGCGAGTAGCCCAGGTCCTCGATGACGCCGAGCACGCGCTCGAGGGTGTCCGCGCGCAGCAGCTCGGGGTTGTTGACGGCGTTTGACACGGTCTGTCGGGACACGCCGGCACGCTCGGCCACGTCGGCCAGGGTGGGCGCGTGGGTGGCGAGCCCATGCGCGATGGGACGGACGGTCCGGGCCATGTCTCCCCCTTGATCGTTCCAATCGTCACGATACAGGCGGAACACGGCCGTGGTGCACCATCCCCGGCTGCTGGGACATGTGATGTCGGTGGCACCCTCTAACGTCCACCCCATGAGCAGCAGCAGCCCGGTCTCGGGCCCCGTCGGCGGTGCCCGTCCCGCGCGCGGCAAGAGCCGCGCGGTCTATCAGTGCACCGAGTGTGGCTGGGAGACCGGCAAGTGGGTCGGCCGCTGTGCCGCCTGCCAGGCCTGGGGGTCGGTGATCGAGGGGGCCGCGCCGCGACTGCGCTCGGCCGCCGGTCCGGTGACCGCGCCCGCCGTGTCGATCGCCCAGGTGGTCGCCTCCGAGGTGGGCTCCCGCTCCAGCGGGGTGCCCGAGCTCGACCGGGTGCTCGGCGGCGGACTCGTCGAGGGTGCCGCGATCCTGCTCGCGGGTGAGCCCGGGGTCGGCAAGAGCACGCTCCTGCTCGAGGTGGCCGCCCAGTCCGCGCGCTACCACCACCGGGCCCTCTATGTCACCGGCGAGGAGTCCGCGGCCCAGGTGAGGCTGCGTGCCGACCGCACCGGCGGCATCCATGATGACCTGTTCATCGCGGCCGAGACCGACCTGGGTGCCGTGCTGACCCACATCGAACAGGTGCGGCCCACGCTCCTGGTCATCGACTCGGTCCAGACGATCGCCGCCTCGGGGGTCGACGGCGTCCCCGGCGGCGTCACCCAGGTCAAGGAGGTCGCGGCGGCCCTGGTCCGGGTGGCCAAGACCCGCAACATCACCACGGTGCTCATCGGTCACGTCACCAAGGACGGCTCGATCGCCGGTCCCCGGGTGCTCGAGCACCTCGTCGACGCGGTGCTCCACTTCGAGGGCGAGCGCACCTCCCGGTTCCGCATGGTCCGTGCGGTCAAGAACCGCTTCGGCCCCGTCGACGAGGTCGGCTGTTTCGAGCTGACCACCGAGGGCATCAGCGCCGTCGCCGACCCGACCGGCCTGTTCGTCGAGAGCCACGACCACCAGGTGCCCGGCACCTGCGTCGCGGTGACCATGGAGGGCCGCCGGGCGATGCTGGCCGAGGTGCAGGCACTGGTCACCCCCACGGCCACCGAGCGGCCCCGGCGGGTGACCTCGGGCCTGGACTCCTCGCGCGTCAACCTCGTGATCGCGGTGCTCCAACAACACTGCGGCCTGCGGCTCCACAGCCACGACGTCTTCGTGTCGACCGTGGGCGGCGCCAAGCTCTCCGAGCCGGCCGCCGATCTGGCCATCGCGCTCGCGATCGCCTCGGCCTACGCCGGGGTGCCGGTGCCGGTCGGGGTGGCAGCGATGGGCGAGATCGGGCTGGCGGGCGAGCTGCGGCGGGTCCGCGACCTGCCCCAGCGGGTCAGCGAAGCCGCGCGGCTGGGCTTCCCACTCGCCTTGGTGCCGGGGCGACCCGACGACCCGACCACCGCGACCGAGCAGTGGGTCGTCGACGACACCCGCGTGAGTGAGGTCGCCGCGATCGCCACCGCACTGCACCGGCTCGGGCTGCGCGCCCGCACGCCTCCCGAGCCGCGCGAGGCCGACCTCGGTCCCCTAGACTGACGACGCTGACATCGAGTGACGCCGCCCCCGCCCGGGTCGGCGCGAAGGGGATCGGGGGGTCCGTGGCCGGCACCGAGCGCACCGACGAGAGCCTGCGCCTGCGCGCGACGCTCGCCTCGATCGCTCCAGGCACGGCGCTGCGCGACGGCCTCGAGCGGATCCTGCGCGGACGCACCGGCGCCCTGATCGTGTTGGGCCACGACCGGCTCGTGGAGTCGATCTCCACGGGCGGCTTCACCCTCGACGTCCCCTTCAGCGCCACGGGGCTGCGTGAGCTGGCCAAGATGGACGGCGCCATCATCGTCGACCGTGACGTGACCCGGATCCTGCGCGCCGCCGTCCACCTGATGCCCGACCACACGATCCCCTCCGACGAGACCGGCACCCGCCACCGCACCGCCGATCGGGTCGCCCGCCAGACCGGGTTCCCGGTGATCTCGGTGTCCCAGTCGATGCAGATCATCGCCGCCTATGTCGGGTCGACGCGCCACGTCCTGGAGGACTCCGGCCAGATCCTCTCCCGGGCCAACCAGGCCCTGGCAACCCTCGAGCGCTACAAGCAGCGTCTCGACGAGGTGGCCAGCACGCTGTCGGCGTTGGAGATCGAGGACCTCGTGACGGTGCGCGACGTCGCCGTCGTGGCCCAGCGGCTCGAGATGGTGACCCGGATCGCCCGCGAGATCGAGGACTACGTCCTCGAGCTCGGCACCGACGGCCGCCTGCTCGCGCTGCAGCTGGAAGAGCTGATCACGGGCGTCGACGCCGAGCGCGAGCTGGTGATCCGCGACTACCTCCCCGGCGGGCGCCGCGCCCGGTCCAAGGAGTCCTCCAAGGAGTCGGCCCTCGGTCGCCTCGAGGCGCTCAGCCCGATCGAGCTGGTCGACGCCGGGGCCGTCGCGCGGGCCCTCGGCATCGGCACGGGCGAACACCTCGACGGCGCCGTGGCCCCGCGTGGCTACCGCCTGCTCGCCAAGGTGCCGCGGCTCCCACCGGCCGTGGTCGACCGGCTGGTGGAGCACTTCGGCACGCTGCAAAAGCTGCTGTCCGCCGGGATCGACGACCTCCAGGCGGTCGAGGGCGTGGGCGAGCTCCGCGCCCGCAGCGTGCGCGAGGGCCTCTCGCGCCTGGCCGAGTCGAGCATCCTCGAGCGCTACGTCTGACCGCCCCACCGACGGCCTGGGTCAGCGAGACTCAGTCGTTGGTGTTGGGCGAAGGCTTGCCGGACGGCTGGTCCGAGCCCGCGTTCTTGCCGCCGTTCTTGGTGCCGCCGTGCTTGGTGCCGCCGTTCTTGCCACCTGAGGCGCCCGCGTCGGGGCTGGGCGAGGGGTCGGCGCTGGGACGGCGCAGGCGGAACTGGACGTCTGCGGGCTCGCCGTCGAAGGCGGCCACCGCGACGTGGTACCAGCCGGGCAGCGCCCACGAGGTCGCCTTGGGGCAGCCGGGCTCCGACCGGCGGGAGTTCCACGTGATCGCGGTCCAGGTCGGCGTCTGCCGGCGCAGCACCAGCGACCGGCTCGGCACCTGGGCGGGGCAGTCGAGGCTCGACCAAATGTTGTCGTTGCCGGAGGTGATCTTGAACGTCAGCGAGTCACGCGACAGCTCCCAGGTGCAGGCCTCGGAGATGCGGGTCGACAGCTCGAGCCTGATCCGCACGTCGCCACCGCCGAAGGCCTCGGGGACCACGGGCGAGATCACGATGTCGCCCGGCTCGCACGGACCGGTCGGCTCGGGCAGCGGCGGCTTGGTGGGCTTGTGCGTCTTGACCTTGTGCTTGGACTTCTTGGTGGTCGGGTCGGCTGTGGGGGACGACGAGCCTTGAGCGGCCACCTGGACGGCGGCCGGGTCATCCTGGCGCGAGGAGCCGTCGCTGCCGAGGTTGAGCAGGCTCCCGATGCCGAGCACCAGCGCCAGGGCGGTCCCGATCACGAGCAGTCGGCGTACCCAATAGACGCGGGACGGCAGCGGTCCGCGCGGTCGGGTCAACGAGCTCATGGCGGTCACGCTAGCCAGCGCACGCCGCCCGGTGGTGGTGCCACACCGCAGCCCCCACCTGCACCACCCACCCCACCCCCGTCGCCGAGTCGTCACAAGATGTGACGACTCGGCGTTGGGGTGGGGTGCCTAGGATCGGGCGCGTGAGCGCGGTGGCTGCCAACTCCGGGGACGAGGACGAGGAGCGGAGCCGGTCGCTGGAGGACGTGGCGGGGCTGCACGCGGCGCTGATCGAGTGGTACGCCGGGCACGCGCGCGAGCTCCCGTGGCGCGGGGAGGCCGCCTCGCCGTGGGCGGTGATGGTCTCGGAGTTCATGCTCCAGCAGACGCCGGTGGCACGGGTGCTGCCGGTCTTCGAGCAGTGGCTCGACCGCTGGCCGGCGCCGGCCGACCTGGCGGCCGAACCGGCCGGTGAGGCGGTGCGGCTCTGGGGCCGGCTCGGCTATCCCCGCCGAGCGCTGCGGCTCCATGCGGCGGCGCAGGCGATCGTCGAGCGCCACGGTGGAGCCGTCCCGAGCGACCACGGCGCGCTGCGGGCCCTGCCCGGCGTGGGTGACTACACCGCCGCCGCCATCGCGACGTTCGCCTTCGGCCAGCGTCACGCGGTGCTCGACACCAACGTGCGCCGGGTGCTCGCCCGGGTGGTGCGGGGCGAGGAGTTCCCCCCGGCCTCGGTGACCGTCGCAGAGCGCGGGATCGCCGAAGGCCTCCTGCCCGACGACGCCGAGGCACCCGTGTGGTCGATCGCATTGATGGAGCTGGGCGCCCTCGTCTGTACGGCGACCCGGCCGGCCTGCGAGCGTTGCCCGGTCGCCGGGAGGTGCACCTGGGTCGCGTCCGGCCGCCCGGCCTGGGACGGCCCGCCGCGCAAGGCGCAGGCCTGGGCTGGCACGGACCGGCAGTGTCGTGGCCGGCTGCTGGCCGTGGTCCGGGACAGCGAGGGCCCGGTGAGCCGCCGACGGCTCGATGCCGCCTGGCACGACGCGACACAACGCGATCGCGCGCTGGCCGGACTGCTCGACGACGGTCTGCTCGTGGAGGTCTCCGAGAACACCTATGCCCTGCCGTGACCGGCAGGGCATAGGGGTGGTGTCAGCAGATCCGGCTCGGTCGGCCGGTCACTCGGTCGGACGCTCGGGCTCCGGGTCGATCGCCGCCAGCGGGTCGTCGAGCTCGGCGCCCCCCAGGTCGACGACCGCGGTCTCGAACGGCGGCATGTCGGGCAGCTCGGAGACCTTCTGGCCGTCGAACGTGAAGGCCGCGTCGGGGCCATCGCCGTCAACGTCGACGAGCACGATCTGGCCGGGGCCGACCTCGCCATAGAGCATCTTCTCGGCGAGCACGTCCTCGATCTCGCGCTGGACGGTGCGACGCAGCGGCCGGGCACCGAGCACCGGGTCGAAGCCCCGGGTGGCCAGCAGGTTCTTGGCCGCCTGGGTCAGCTCGAGGCGCATGTCGCGGTCCTTGAGCCGCAGCTCCACCGACGCGATCATGTTGTCGACCATCGCCACGATCTGCTCCTGCGACAGCGGCGGGAAGACGATGATCTCGTCGACGCGGTTGAGGAACTCGGGCCGGGAAGTGCTGCTTGAGCTCGTCGGAGACCTTGTTCTTCATGCGCTCATAGGAGCCCGCGCTGTCGCCGCCCTGGTTGAAGCCCAGGTTGATGCCCTTGGCGATGTCGCGGGTGCGGGTTGGTGGTCATGATGATGACGGTGTTCTTGGAAGTCGACCACCCGGCCCTGGGAGTCGGTCAGGCGACCTTCCTCGAGGATCTGCAACAGGCTGTTATGAAGATGTCGGGGTGGGCCTTCTCGACCTCGACCTCGTCGAAGAGCACGACGGAGAACGGCTTGCGGCGGACCTTCTCGGTCAGCTGGCCGCCCTCCTCATAGCCGACATAACCGGGCGGGGAGCCGAACAGCCGCGAGACGGTGTGCTTCTCGCTGAACTCGCTCATATCCCGAGCTGGATCAGGGCGTCCTCGTCACCGAACAGGAACTCCGCCAGCGTCTTGGACAGCCACGTCTTGCCGACGCCCGAGGGCCCCGCGAAGATGAACGACCCGCCGGGGCGCAGGGTCCTTCAGACCCGCGCGCGTGCGCCGGATGAGCGGCTGAGCGCCTTGACGGCCTCCTCCTGGCCGATGACGCGCTTGTCGGAGCTCGTCCTCCATCTTGAACGGCGAGGTGGACTCCTCCTCCGACAGCTTGACGATCGGGATGCCGGTGGCGACCGCCGGCACCTCGGCGATCAGCTCCTCGTCGACCTCGGCAACCTCGTCCATGTCACCGAGGCCGCCACCTTCCTCACGCTCGGCCTTCTTCTGGATGAGCTGCTTCTCCTCGTCGCGCAGGCGAGCGGCGAGCGCAAAGTCGGCCGTCGATCGCGGCCTCCTTGCGCTGCGCACGTCGGCGATCCTCTCGTCGTACTCGCGCAGGTCGGCGGGCGCGGTCATCCGGCGGATGCGCGGTCGCGAGCCAGCCTCGTCGATGAGGTCGATGGCCTTGTCAGGGGAGGTAGCGGTCGGAGATGTAGCGGTCCGCCAGCGTGGCAGCCGAGACCAGCGCCTCGTCGGTGATGGTGACGCGGTGGTGCGCCTCGTAGCGGTCACGCAGGCCCTTGAGCATCTCGATCGTGTGGGCGATCGACGGCTCGGCGACCTGGATGGGCTGGAAGCGCCGCTCGAGCGCGGCGTCCTTCTCGAGGTACTTGCGGTATTCGTCGAGCGTGGTGGCACCGATGGTCTGCAGCTCGCCACGGGCCAGCATGGGCTTGAGGATCGAGGCCGCGTCGATGGCGCCCTCAGCCGCCCCGGCACCCACCAGGGTGTGGATCTCGTCGATGAACAGCACGATGTCGCCGCGGGTCTTGATCACCATGAGGACCTTCTTGAGGCGCTCCTCGAAGTCACCCGCGGTAGCGCGACCCGGCGACCAGCGCGCCGAGGTCGAGGGTGTAGATGTGCTTGTCCTTGAGCGTCTCGGGGACGTTGCCGCGCACGATGTCTTGGGCCAGGCCCTCGACGATGGTGGTCTTGCCGACGCCGGGCTCGCCGATCAGCACCGGGTTGTTCTTGGTACGGCGGGACAGGATCTGCATGACCCGCTCGATCTCCTGCTCGCGCCCGATGACGGGGTCGAGCTTGCCCTCGCGGGCCGCCTGGGTCAGGTTGCGGCCGAACTGGTCGAGCACCAGGGACGATGCCGGCGCGTCGCTGCCCGAGCCGCTGGTGGCGGCGCCGGTGCTGGCCGACTCCTTGCCCTGGAAGCCCGAGAGCAGCTGGATGACCTGCTGGCGGACCCGGTTGAGGTCGGCGCCCAGCTTCTGGAGCACCTGGGCGGCGACGCCCTCGCCCTCCCGGATGGGGCCCAGCGGGATGTGCTCGGTGCCGATGTAGGAGTGGCCGAGCTGCAGCGCCTCGCGCAGGAACCCGAGCACCTTCTTGGCGCGCGGCGTGAACGGGATGTGTCCGCTCGGGGCCTGCTGGCCCTGGCCGATGATCTCCTCGACCTGGGCGCGCACCGCCTCGAGGGAGATGTCGAGGCTCTCCAGCGCCTTGGCCGCGACACCCTCGCCCTCGTGGATCAGGCCGAGCAGGATGTGCTCGGTGCCGATGTAGTTGTGGGACAGCATGCGGGCCTCTTCTTGGGCCAGCACGACCACCCGTCGGGCTCGGTCAGTGAACCGCTCGAACATACGCCTCTTCCCCTCGAACTCCTGTGGCGACCCGACCACTCGTGGGACGGGCGACAGTCCGTTCAACTATGCGCACAGCCTACGTGTTCCCCGGAGGGTGGGTCTGCTGTGCGCTCAGAGCGAACAAAGGTCGGCGCCCCCCGCGCGCCTGGTCAGCCCTTCAGCGAGCCATAGGAGACGCCGGGCACGCACACCGCGGCACCGTCGGCAACCTTGGCCTTGATCGTGAACTCGCGGGTGTCGCCCGGGGCCACGTTGCGCAGCACCTTGAAGCCACGCCCCATGACGTCGTTGGCGCTCGTGGTCCAGCTGAGCGACACCACGAAGTCCTGGGTCGAGTCGAGCGTCGAGGTGAGCGACGCGTCGACCTTCTGCTCGCCGGCTTCGGTGTTGCAGTCGCCCAGGGTGAGGTCCTTGAGGTCGCCACCCTCCTCCTTGGCCAGCACCGGGACGCTGGGGAGGTCGGATGGCGAGACCCGGCTGGGGTCGACGGCCCCGGGGGAGGAGCTCGCGCCGGCGGACGGCTTCTGGTCGGGGTCCTTGGAGTCACCGCTGCAGGCCGCGAGACCGAGGGTGAGGGCGCCCGTGAGGAGTACGCCGACGATAGGTGAGGTCTTCATGTCTTCCTTGGGTTCATCGAGGGGTCGCGGGGCACCCGATCACGACCATGGTCAGACCGGCTCCCCCACCGGGATCAGGTGCGCCGACGCCGCCCGGCGATGACCAGGCCGGCACCCGCCATCAGCATAACGAGCGCGAGGAGGAGCTCCCGGGGCTCGACGGGCGAGCCCGTGTTGGGCAGCCCTCCACCGGAGTTGCCGGTCGGGACGGTGACGGTGTCGTGGGAGGTGACCCGGCTGCAGGCGCCGACGGGCGGGCAGTAGACGCCGGAGGTGCTGGCGTGGTTGACGACGCTGCCGGCGGCGACGTCCTCGGCGGTCACGACGTAGGGCGCGGCGTGGCAGGTCATCGACTCACCTGGGCGCAGCGTGGTCTTGGGGCACGTCAGGTCGCCGAGCTTGGGGTCCTTGAGCTTGATGTGGTCCAGCGTGACCTTGCCGGTGTTGGTGACCACGAATGAATAGACGATCTCGTCGCCGACGGCGACCGGGCCGCGGGTGTCGGCCTTCTTGTCCAGCAGGATCGACTCGTGGGCGTTGCAGCCGGCGGAGCCGCCCGTGCACGTCGAGGTCTGGACGACCACCGCGTCGTCGTCGCTGACCTCGGCGCCGCCGCCCCCGTCACCCCGAACGACGGCGTGGTTGCGGATCGTGCCGTTCTCGACGTCCTGGGCGGTCACCGTGTAGGCGGGGCCGCGGCAGGTCGTCGACTCGCCGGGAGCGAGCGTCCGGTCTGCGCAGGTGATGGTGCCCAGCTTGGGGTCGCTGATCCGGACCCGGGTCAGCGTCACGTTGCCGATGTTGGTCACGGTGAAGGTGTAGACGACCTTGTCACCCTGCTTGACCGCCCCCGCGACGTCGGCGTCCTTGACCAGGTCGATCGCGGGCGACTGGGCGACCGGGGTGCGCACCGAGTCGGTGTCGGTGACCGGGCCTCCGGTGGGCGGCGTCCCCGACACCGAGGCAGTGTTGTCGACACGGCCGCGGTCGATGTCGGCCTGGGTCAACGTGTAGGTCGCGGTGCAGGTCATCCACTCACCGGCCGCGAGCGTGGTCTGCGGGCAGTCGATGGGCGCCGCGATCGGGTCTGTGACCGCGACACCGGTCAGGGTCACGTTGCCGGTGTTGGTCACCAGGAACGTGTAGGCGATGGTGTCACCGGGGTCGACGCCGTTGGCGTCGCCGTCGATGACCTGGCTGGCCTGCTTGTCGAGGGTGATCGCCGGGGCCGGTGTGATCGGGATGTCGACCTGGTCGGTGGCCGTGATGGCGGTCCCGGTGGGCGGGGTCCCGAACACGGTGGCGACGTTGTGGACCAGCCCGGCGTCCACGTCGGCGGAGGTGATCGTGTAGGCAGCGGTGCAGGTCATGTCGTCGCCCGGTGCCAGGGTGGTGGCCGGGCAGTCGACGAGGCCGACCACCGGGTCGTCGACGACGATGTCGGTCAGCGTGACGTTGCCACGGTTGGTGACGAGGAAGCTGAAGTCGACGGTGTCACCGACGGCGACGCCCGTGGCGGTTCCGGTCTTGACCAGGTCGATGGCCGGGCTGGCGGGGATCGGGGTGGACACCGAGTCGACGGCCGAGACGTCGTCGGTGGTGACGTCGGGGTCGCCACCGGGCGGGTTGCCATAGGCGGTCGCCGTGTTGTCGACCGTCCCGGCGTCGACGTCGGCCTGGGTCAGCGTGTAGGTCGCCGTACAGATGGCCACCTCTCCCGGGGCCAGCGTGGTCTGCGGGCAGTCGACGGCGCCGATCAACGGGTCGTCGACGGTGATCGGGTCGAGCGTCACGTTGCCGGTGTTCGTCACCTCGAAGGTGTAGGGGATCGTGTCGCCGGCGGCGCTGCCCGTAGCCGCTCCCGCGGACTTGTCGAGGCTGATCGATGGCACGGCCGTGAGCGGCGTCGAGGTGGAGTCGGTGGCGGAGGCGTCGTCACCTGTGCTGGCGACGTCGCCGCCGGGCGGGTTGCCATAGGCGGTGGCGGTGTTGTCGACGCTGCCGGCGTCGATGTCGTCCTGGGTGATGGTGTAGGTCGCCGTGCAGGTCATGGTGTCGCCCGGCGCCAGGACAGCAGCAGGGCAGCTCACCGCGCCGACCGTGGGGTCGTCGATCACGACGGGGTCGAGGGTGACGTTGCCGGTGTTGGTCACCACGAACGTGTAGTCGATGGTGGCCCCGGCGCTGTCGCCCGTCGGCGCCCCGGCCACCTTGTCGAGGGTCAGCGCCGGGCCGGCGTCGATGACGGTGTCGGTGCTGTCGGTCGCGGTGACGTCGGCACCGCTCGGCGGCGTGCCCGTGGCCGTCGCCGTGTTGGCCACGTGACCGGCGTCGACGTCGGCCTGGGTGAGCGTGTAGGTCACCGGGCCGCAGTCGACGGAAGCACCCGGTGCGAGCGGCGCGGCGGGGCACGTCACCGGCCCGACGGTCGGGTCGTCGACGACGACGGGGTCGAGCGTCACGTTGCCGGTGTTGGTGACGGTGAAGGTGTAGTCGATCGTGTCGCCGGCGGTCGTGCCGGTCGGCGCGGCGGCCTGCTTGTCGAGCGCCAGCGACGGCGCCGCCGCGAGCGGGGTCGTGGTCGTGTCACCGTCGGTCACGTCGGGGCCGGTCGGCGGGGTCCCGGTCGCGGTGGCCGTGTTGGTGACCAGCCCGGCGTCCACGTCGGCCTGGGTGATGGTGTAGGTCACGGGACCACAGGTGATCGAGTCGCCGGGCGCCACCGCACCCGCGGGGCAGCTCACCGGACCACCGAGCAGCGGGTCATCCACGGTGACCGGGTCGAGGCTGACGTTGCCGGTGTTGGTCACCACGAACGTGTAGTCGACGGTGTCGCCGGCCGAGGCCCCGGTGGGTGTCCCCGCCTGCTTGTCCAGCACGAGCGCGGGACCGGCCGGGATGACCGTGTCGGTGCTGTCGGTCGCCGTGACGTCGGGGCCCGTCGGGGGGGTACCGGAGACGGTCGCCGTGTTGAACACGTGGCCGGCGTTCACATCGACCTGGGTGATCGAGTAGGTCGCCGTGCAGGTCACCGAGTCACCCGGTGCCAGTGCGCCAGCGGGGCAGTCCACCGGGCCGACGACGGGGTCGTCGATGCTGATCGGGTCGAGGGTGACGTTGCCGGTGTTGGTCACCACGAACGAGTAGTCGATCGTCGAGCCGGCGACGACGTCGGACGGGGCGCCGGACTGCTTGTCGATCGTGATCGACGGGTCGGCGGCGATCACGGTGTGCGTGGAGTCGTCGTCGGTGACGTCGGGTCCGGTCGGCGGGGTGCCGGTGGCGGTGGCGGTGTTGTCGACGGCCCCGGCGTCCACGTCGGTCTGGGTCAGGGTGTAGGTGACGGCGGTGCAGGTCACCGTGGCACCGGGCGCCAGCGCGCCTGCGGGGCAGGTGACCGCACCCAGCATCGGGTCGTTGACGGTGACCGGGTCGAGGGTGACGTTGCCGGTGTTGGTCACCGTGAAGTCGAACGTGATGGTGTCCCCGGCCTGGTTGCCGGTTGGGCCGGTCGCCTGCTTGTCGAGCAGGATCGCGGGGCCGGCGGTGATCGGGGTGTCGGTGTTGTCGGTGGCCGTGACGTCCGCACCGGTCGGCGGGGTGCCCGACACCGTCGCGGTGTTGGCCACGTGACCGGCGTCCACATCGGCCTGGGTCAGCGTGTAGGTCGCCGTACAGGTCGTGGTCTCACCCGGCGCCAGACTCGCGACCGGACACGCCACCACACCCACGGTCGGGTCGTCGATGCTCACCGGGTCGAGCGTGACGTTGCCGGTGTTGGTCACCACGAACGAATAGGCGATCGTGTCACCCGCCGCGTTGCCGCTCGGCGTCCCCGCCTGCTTGTCCAACGACACCGAGGGCTCGGGGTTGAGCGGCGTGGTGGTGGAGTCCGTGGCGGTGACGTCGGCGCCCGTGGGCGGCGTCCCGCTGACAGTGGCCGTGTTGTTGACCACGGCGACGTCGACGTCGCCCTGGGTCAGGGTGTAGGTCGCCGTGCAGGTCATCGAGGCGCCGGGGGCGAGCGTGTCACCGGGGCAGCTGACCGCGCCCACGAGCGGGTCGTCGATGGCGATGTCGGTCAGGGTGACGGTGCCGGAGTTGGTGACCACGAACGTGTAGGCGATGGTGTCACCCGCAGCCGTCCCCGACGGCGCCCCGGCCGTCTTGTCCACCGTGATCGCCGGACCAGCCGCCACCGGCGTGGTCACCGAGTCGGTGTCGCTCACATCCGGACCCGACGGCGGCGACGCGGTCACCGTCGCGGTGTTGACCACACTGCCCGCATCCGCATCAGCCTGCGTCACCGTGTACGTCGCCGTACACACCGTCGCCACACCCGGCGCCAGCGAGGAGACCGGGCAGTCCACCGCACCCACCGTCGGGTCATCGATGCTCAGCGGGTCCAACGTCACATTCCCGGTGTTGGTCACCACGAAGCTGTAGCCGACCGTGTCACCGGCATCCGGGCCATTGCCATCCAGGTCCAAGACCCCAGCACTCTGCTTGACCAACGACACCGACGGGTCCTGCCCGACCGGCGTGACCACCGTGTCATCACCCGACACGTCCGGACCCGACGGCGGCGTCCCCGACGCCGTCGCCGTGTTCGTCACCGAACCCGCATCCACATCCGCCTGGGTCAACACATACGTCGCCGTACACGTCGTCGCAGCACCCGGCGCCAGCGAGGAAACCGGGCAGTCCACCGCACCCACCTTCGGGTCCGAGACCGTCACCGGATCCAACGTCACATTGCCGGTGTTGGTCACTACGAAGCTGTAGTCGATGGTGTCGCCGGCAGCATTGCCCGACGGAGCCGAGGCCGTCTTGACCAACGAGATCGCCGGACCCGAGACGACCGGGCTGTCGGTGCTGTCGGTCGCCGTCACATCCGCACCCGTCGGCGGAGTCCCCGACACGATCGCGGTGTTGGCCACATGACCGGCATCCACATCCGCCTGCGTCAACGTGTAGGTCGCCGTACACGTCGTCGTCGCGCCCGGCGCCAGCGCGGACACCGGACAGTCGACGGGGCCCACCGTGGGGTCGTCGATGCTGATCGGGTCCAACGTCACATTCCCGGTGTTGGTCACCACGAAGCTGTAGGCGATCGTGTCACCCGCCGCATTGCCCGACGCAGGTGCTGCGGTCTTGTCCAGGGCGATCGAGGGGGTCGCGGTGATGGTCGTGGTGACCGTGTCGTCGGCAGTCACATCCGGTCCGGTCGGCGGGGTGCCGGTCGCGGTGGCGGTGTTGGTGACGGTGCCGGCATCGACGTCGGCCTGGGTCAGCGTATAGGTCGCCGTACAGGTCTCGGTGGCACCGGGCGCCAGCGTCGACACCGGGCAGTCGACCGTCACGAGCGGGTCGTTGACGGTGACCGGGTCGAGCGTGACGTTGCCGGTGTTGGTCACCACGAAGGTGTAGGCGATCGTGTCACCCGCCGCGTTGCCCGAGGGAGCCCCTGCCTGCTTGTCGATCGAGATCGCGGGGCCGGCGGTGATCGGGGTGTCGGTGTTGTCGGTGGCCGTGACGTCCGCACCGGTCGGCGGGGTGCCCGACACCGTCGCGGTGTTGGCCACGTGACCGGCGTCCACATCGGCCTGGGTCAGCGTGTAGGTCGCCGTACACGTCGTGGTGTCTCCCGGCGCCAGACTCGTCACCGGACAGGCCACCGCACCCACGGTCGGGTCGTCGATGCTCACCGGGTCGAGCGTGACGTTGCCGGTGTTGGTCACCACGAACGAGTAGGCGATCGTGTCACCCGCCGCGTTGCCGCTCGGCGTCCCCGCCTGCTTGTCCAACGACACGGACGGCGTCTGGTCTAGCGGGGAGGTCACCGAGTCGGTCGCGTCCACGGCCGGGCCCGTGGGCGGCGTCCCGGTCGCCGTCGCGGTGTTGTTGACGACGCCGGCATCGATGTCGGCCTGGGTCAGCGTGTAGGTGGCGGTGCACGTGGTGGACGCACCCGGCGCCAAGGTCGTCACCGGGCAGTCGACGGCACCGACCGTGGGGTCGGTGACGGCGATGTCGGTCAGGGTGACGGTGCCGGAGTTGGTGACCACGAACGTGTAGGCGATGGTGTCACCCGCAGCCGTCCCCGACGGCGCCCCGGCCGTCTTGTCCAACGTGATCGCCGGACCAGCCGCCACCGGCGTGGTCACCGAGTCGGTGTCGCTCACATCCGGACCCGACGGCGGCGACGCGGTCACCGTCGCGGTGTTGACCACACTGCCCGCATCCGCATCAGCCTGCGTCACCGTGTACGTCGCCGTACACACCGTCGCCACACCCGGCGCCAGCGAGGAGACCGGGCAGTCCACCGCACCCACCGTCGGGTCATCGATGCTCAGCGGGTCCAACGTCACATTCCCGGTGTTGGTCACCACGAAGCTGTAGCCGACCGTGTCACCGGCATCCGGGCCATTGCCATCCAGGTCCAAGACCCCAGCACTCTGCTTGACCAACGACACCGACGGGTCCTGCCCGACCGGCGTGACCACCGTGTCATCACCCGACACGTCCGGACCCGACGGCGGCGTCCCCGACGCCGTCGCCGTGTTCGTCACCGAACCCGCATCCACATCCGCCTGGGTCAACACATACGTCGCCGTACACGTCGTCGCAGCACCCGGCGCCAGCGAGGAAACCGGGCAGTCCACCGCACCCACCTTCGGGTCCGAGACCGTCACCGGATCCAACGTCACATTGCCGGTGTTGGTCACTACGAAGCTGTAGTCGATGGTGTCGCCGGCAGCATTGCCCGACGGAGCCGAGGCCGTCTTGACCAACGAGATCGCCGGACCCGAGACGACCGGGCTGTCGGTGCTGTCGGTCGCCGTCACATCCGCACCCGTCGGCGGAGTCCCCGACACGATCGCGGTGTTGGCCACATGACCGGCATCCACATCCGCCTGCGTCAACGTGTAGGTCGCCGTACACGTCGTCGTCGCGCCCGGCGCCAGCGCGGACACCGGACAGTCGACGGGGCCCACCGTGGGGTCGTCGATGCTGATCGGGTCCAACGTCACATTCCCGGTGTTGGTCACCACGAAGCTGTAGGCGATCGTGTCACCCGCCGCATTGCCCGACGCAGGTGCTGCGGTCTTGTCCAGGGCGATCGAGGGGGTCGCGGTGATGGTCGTGGTGACCGTGTCGTCGGCAGTCACATCCGGTCCGGTCGGCGGGGTGCCGGTCGCGGTGGCAGTGTTGGTGACGGTGCCGGCATCGACGTCGGCCTGGGTCAGCGTATAGGTCGCCGTACAGGTCTCGGTGGCACCGGGCGCCAGCGTCGACACCGGGCAGTCGACCGTCACGAGCGGGTCGTTGACGGTGACCGGGTCGAGCGTGACGTTGCCGGTGTTGGTCACCACGAAGGTGTAGGCGATCGTGTCACCCGCCGCGTTGCCCGAGGGAGCCCCTGCCTGCTTGTCGATCGAGATCGCGGGGCCGGCGGTGATCGGGGTGTCGGTGTTGTCGGTGGCCGTGACGTCCGCACCGGTCGGCGGGGTGCCCGACACCGTCGCGGTGTTGGCCACGTGACCGGCGTCCACATCGGCCTGGGTCAACGTGTAGGTCGTGGAGCAGGTCAGCGTCGCGCCCGGTGCCAGCGTGGTGGCGGGGCAGGTCACCGCGCCGACCTTGGGGTCGGTGATGCCCACTTGCGACAACGTCACGTTGCCGGTGTTGGTGATCACGAAGGTGTAGTCGATGGTGTCGCCGACGTGGTTGCCCGTCAGGTTGCTGGCCTGCTTGTCGACCGCGATGCTCGGGTTGCGCGGCAGGTCGGTCGAGGTCGAGTCGGTCGCGCCGACGGGGTCACCGACCGGGGGCGTGCCCGCGACGCTGGCGGTGTTGACGACCTTGCCGGCGTCGAAGTCGGCGACGGTGAGGGTGTAGGTCGCCGTGCACACGACGGACTCGTCGGGGGCGAGCGTGGTCACGAGGCAGGTCACCGCGCCGACCTTGGGGTCGGTGACCACGATGTCGGTCAGCGTGACGGTGCCGGAGTTGGTGACGGTGAAGGTGTAGTCGATGGTGGCCCCGGGCGTGGTGCCGCTCGGCAGGCCGGCCACCTTCTCGAGCGTGATCGCGGCATCGCCGGAGAGCGGGGTGACGACGGTGTCGGTCGCGGACACGGTGGTGCCACTGGGCGCGGTCCCCGTCGCGAGTGCGGTGTTGGAGACAGACCCCGTGTCGATATCGTCCTGGGTGAGCGTGTAGTCGCCGTGGCAGGTCGTCGACGCCCCGGGGATCAACGACCCCACCGGGCAGGTGATGTTGGTGACGACAGGGTCGACCAGCGTGCCCGAGGAGAGGGTCACGTTGCCGGTGTTGGTGATCACGAAGACATAGCTGACCTGGTCACCGGCATCGGTCCCGTTGCCGTCGAGGTCGGTCACGCCACTGCTCTGCTTGTCGAGCAGGACGGCGGGAGCCTCGGGGATCGTGGTGTCGGTGCTGTCGGTTGCGGTCACGGCGGCGCCGGTCGGCGGGTTGCCCGAGGCCGTCGCGGTGTTGGCGACGTGGCCGGCATTCACGTCGGCCAGGCTCAAGGTGTAGGTCGCGGTACACGTCGTCGAGGCGCCGGGAGCCAGGGTGGTGACGGGGCACGAGACGGTCCCCACCTTGGGGTCGGTCACCTTGACGACGGTCAGCGTGACGTTGCCGTTGTTGGTCACCACGAAGGTGTAGGGGATCGTGGAGTTGATGGTGTTGCCCGTTGGCGTGCCGGCGATCTTGTCGAGCGTGATCGACGGACCGGTGGGGATCGGCGTGTCCGTGGTGTCGGTCGACGTGACGTTGGCACCCGTCGGTGGCGTGCCGCGGGCCGTCGCACTGTTGGCGACATGGCCAGCGTCGATGTCGGCCTGGACCAGCGTGTAGGTGGCCGTGCACGTTGTGGACGCCCCCGGCAACAACGTCGTCGCCGGGCAGGTGACGGCGCCGACCTTGGCGTCGGTCACGGCGACCGACGTCAGTGTCACGTTGCCGGTGTTGGTCACCACGAAGCTGTAGGCGATCGTGTCGCCGGCGTCAGGCCCGTTGCCGTCGACATCGTTCACCGCACCGGCCTGCTTGTCGAGCAGGATCGCAGGGGCCCGCGTGATCGGCGTGGAGGTGGAGTCGGTCGCGGTCACCGCCGCGCCCGTGGGCGGGGTGCCCGACGCGGTCGCGGTGTTGTTGACCACGCCGGCGTCCACATCGGCCTGGGTCAGCGTGTAGCTCTTGGTGCACGTCGTCGAGGCGCCCGGCGCCAGCGTCGTCACCGGGCACGTCACCGGCCCCACCTTGGCGTCGGTCACGCCGACCGAGGTCAACGTGACGTTGCCGGTGTTGGTGATCACGAAGCTGTAGAGGATCGTGTCGCCCGCGTCCTGACCATTGCCGTCGACATCGGTGATCGCGCCGGCCTGCTTGTCCAGCGTGATCGCCGGCGTGCTCGCCAGCGTGGTGTCGGTGGAGTCGGTCGCCGTCACCGGAGCACCCGTGGGGGGCGTGCCCGACGCCGTGGCGTTGTTGGCGACATGGCCGGAGTCAACGTCGGCCTGGGTGATCGTGTAGGTCGCGGTGCAGGTCAGTGGACGCACCCGGCGCCAGCGTCGTCACCGCACGTCACCGGCCCCACCTTGGCATCGGAGATGCCCACCGGGTCAACGTGACGTTGCCGGCGTTGGTGATCACGAAGCTGTAGGCGATCGTCGAACCCGCCGTCGAGCCGGACGGCGTGCCGGCCTGCTTGTCCAGCGTGATGCTCTTGGTCTGGGTGATGGGCGTGGTGGTGGAGTCGGTCGCGGTCACCGCCGCGCCCGTGGGCTGAGGTGCCCGACGCGGTCGCGGTGTTGTTGACCACGCCGGCGTCCACATCGGCCTGGGTCAGCGTGTAGCTCTTGGTGCACGTCGTCGAGGCGCCCGGCGCCAGCGTCGTCACCGGGCACGTCACCGGCCCCACCTTGGCGTCGGTCACGCCGACCGAGGTCAACGTGACGTTGCCGGTGTTGGTGATCACGAAGCTGTAGAGGATCGTGTCGCCCGCGTCCTGACCATTGCCGTCGACATCGGTGATCGCGCCGGCCTGCTTGTCGAAGGTGAGGCTGGCCGCCGCCGCGATCAATGTCGGTCGAATCGATCGCCGTCACCGGAGCACCCGTGGGCGGGGTACCCGGCGGCGGTCGCGGTGTTGGCGACGTGGCCAGGGCGTCAACGTCGGCCTGGGTGATCGTGTAGGTCTTGGTGCACGTCGTGGACGCACGCCCGGCGCCAGCGCCGTCACCGCGCACGTCACCGGCCCCACCTTGGCATCGGAGATGCCCACCGAGGTCAACGTGACGTTGCCGGCGTTGGTGATCACGAAGCTGTAGGCGATCACGTCGAACCCGCCGTCGAGCCAGGACGACCCGGCGTGCCGGCCTGCTTGTCCAGCGTGATGCTCTTGGTCTGGGTGATCGACGTGGAGGTCGAGTCGGTCGCGGTCACCGCCGCACCCGTGGGCGGGGTGCCCGAGCGCGGTCGCGGTGTTGTTGACCACGCCGGCGTCCACATCGGCCTGGGTCAGCGTGTAGCTCTTGGTGCACGTCGTCGAGGCGCCCGGCGCCAGCGTCGTCACCGGGCACGTCACCGGCCCCACCTTGGCGTCGGTCACGCCGACCAGGGTCAGCGTGACGTTGCCGGTGTTGGTGATCACGAAGCTGTAGAGGATCGTGTCGCCCGCGTCCTGACCATTGCCGTCGACATCGGTGATCGCGCCGGCCTGCTTGTCCAGCGTGATCGCCGGCGTGCTCGCCAGCGTGGTGTCGGTGGAGTCGGTCGCCGTCACCGGAGCACCCGTGGGGGGCGTGCCCGACGCCGTGGCGTTGTTGGCGACATGGCCGGAGTCAACGTCGGCCTGGGTGATCGTGTAGGTCGCGGTGCAGGTCGTCGTCCGCCCGGAGCCAACGACGTCGCCGGGCACGAGAGCGTGCCGACCAGGTCGTTCACCCCGACCGAGGTCAACGTGACGTTGCCGGTGTTCTGCACCACGAAGGAGTAGACGATGGTCGAGAGCCCCGCGGTGGCGCCGGACGGCGTGCCGGCCTGCTTGTCCAGCGTGATGCTCTTGGTCACCAGGTGATCGCGGTGGTCGTCGAGTCGGTCGCGGACACGATGGTCGATGTGGGCGACGTACCCGAGGCCGTCGCGGTGTTGTTGACCACGCCGGCGTCCACATCGGCCTGGGTCAGCGTGTAGCTCTTGGTGCACGTCGTCGTGGCCCCAGGCCGCCGGTGTCGTGACCGCGCACGTGACCGGACCGACCTTGGCGTCGGAGACGCCGACCGAGGTCAACGTGACGTTGCCGGTGTTGGTGATCACGAAGCTGTAGAGGATCGGTGTCGCCCGCGTCCTGACCATTGCCGTCGACATCGGTGATCGCGCCGGCCTGCTTGTCCAGCGTGATCGCCGGGCCGGGCGTGACGCTGGTGTCGGTGGAGTCGGTCGCCGTCGGCGGCGTCACGCCGCTGGGCGGCGTCCCGGTGACCGACGCCGAGTTCGCCACGTGGCCGGCGTCCACGTCGGCCTGCGTGATCGTGTAGGTCGCGGTGCAGGTGGTCGTGGCGCCGGGGGCCAGCGTCGTGGCCAGACAGGAGACCGTGCCGACCTTGGCGTCGGTGATGGCAACGCCGTTCAGCGTGACGTTGCCGGTGTTCTGCACCACGAACGTGTAGGCGATCGTGTCGCCCGCGTCCTGACCGTTGCCGTCGACATCGGTGATGCCGCCGGCCTGCTTGTCGAGGGTGATGGTCGACGTGCGGGTGATCGGCGTGTCGGTCGTGTCCGTTGCCGTCGGCGGGGTCACGCCGGCCGGCGGAGTTCCGGTGGCCGTGGCCGAGTTGGCGACGTGGCCGGAGTTCACATCGGTCTGGGTCAGCGTGTAGGTCGCCGTACAGGTCGTGGACTGGCCGGGCAGGAGCGTGGTGGTCGGGCAGGTGACGGACCCGGCCTTGGCATCGGTCACCCCGACGTTGGTCAGCGTGACATTGCCGGTGTTCTGGATGACGAACGAGTAGGTGATCGTCGAGCCAGCGCTCGCACCGGTCGGGGTGCCCGCTTGCTTGTCGAGGGTGATCGTCGACGTCCGCGTGATGGTGCGCGTGGCCGAGCTGGTGGCGGACACCGTCACGTTGGTCGGAGACGTCCCCGATGCGGTCGCCGTGTTGCTCACCGAGCCGGCGTTGACGTCGGCCTGCGTCAGTGTGTAGGTCGCGGTGCACGTGGTGGCGGCGCCTGGGGCCAGCGTGGTGGCCGGACACGTGACGGTGCCGACCTTGGCGTCGGCCACGCCGACGGAGGTCAGGGTGACGTTGCCGGTGTTGGTCACCAGGAACGTGTAGGCGATCGTCGAACCGGCCGTGTTGCCCGAGGGGACCCCCGCGGTCTTGACGAGGGTGATTGCCGGACCCGGCGTGACGGTCGTGTCGGTGCTGTCACTCGACGTCGGCGGCGTGAGCCCCGACGGCGGGGTGCCGGTGGCCGTCGCCGTGTTGGCGACATGTCCCGCGTCGACGTCGGCCTGGGTCAGCGTGTAGGTCTTGGTGCACGTCGTCGACACGCCCGGCGCCAGCGTCGTGGCAGGGCAGGTGATCGCACCGACCTTGGGGTCGCTCACCCCGACCGTCGTCAGCGTCACGTTGCCCGTGTTGGTGACGACGAAGCTGTAGAGGATCGTGTCACCGGCGTCCGGGCCGTTGCCGTCGACGTCAGTGAGACCCCCGGCCTGCTTGTCGAGCGAGATCCCGGGGGTCCGCGTCAGCGTGACGGACCGCGACGAGGTCGCCGTCGGAGCGGTCATGCCGCTCGGCGGCGTGCCGGTCGCCGTGGCGGTGTTGTTGACGACGCCGGCGTCGACGTCGGCCTGGGTGATCGTGTAGGTCGCCGTACAGGTCGTCGACTGGCCGGGCTGCAGCGTCGTGGCGGGGCACGACACGGTCCCGACCTTGGGGTCGCTCACCCCCACGGTCGTCAGCGTGACGTTGCCGGTGTTGGTGACCAGGAAGGTGTAGGCGATGGTCGAGCCGGCCGTGTTGCCGCTCGGAGCCCCGGCCGACTTGGTCAGCGTGATCGACGTGTTGCGGGGAACCGTCTTGGTGTCCGTGTCGGTCGCGCTCACCGCCCCGGCCGTGGTGGTCCCGTTGGCGGTCGCGGTGTTGGACAGGGTGCCGGCGTTGACGTCGACCTGCGTGAGCGCGTAGGTCGCCGTACAGGTCGTCGAGGCACCCGGGGCCAGGGTGGTGACCGGGCAGGTGACCGTGCCGACCTTGGCGTCGCTGATCGACAGACTGGTGACGGTCGTGTTGCCGGTGTTGGTGACCAGGAAGGTGTAGGCGATGGTGTCGCCGGCGTCGACGCCGTTGGAGTCGGTGTCGGTGATCGACCCCGACTGCTTGTCGAGGGTGATCGACCGGGTGCGGGTGATCGCCTTGGTGGCGGACGACGTCGCGGTGACGGCGCTTCCGGTCGGGGGGGTGCCGGATGCCGTCGCCGTGTTGGCCACCGAGCCGGCATCCACGTCGGCCTGGGTGATCGTGTAGGTCGCCGTACACGTCGTCGATGCGCCGACCGCGAGGGTCGAAACGGGGCAGCTGACGCCGGAAACCTTGGGGTCGGAGACACCGACGGAGGTCAGCGGCACCTGTCCGGTGTTGGTGACCAGGAAGGAGTAGGGGATGGTGTCGCCCGCATCCTGGCCGTTGGCGTCGAGGTCGTTGATCGTCCCGGCGGTCTTGGTGAGCGAGATCGACGGCTGGGCGTTGGTGTAGGTGCAGGTGATCACGGCGCCGGCCGCGAGCTGGGCACCGGGGATCGTGTAGGTCGTCCCGCTCAGGCTGCCGATGGTGGTGCCGCCGCTGTTGGTGCAGGTGGCCGTCGAGAAGGACCAGCCGCTGGGCTGCGAGGTCTCGTTGATGGTGGCGTCGACGCCCGCGGTCGTGACGGTGAAAGCCTGGATGCCGGTCGTGCCGGTGTTGCCGTCGACCTGGGTCGGGGTGCCGGCCGTGCTCGTCGTGACGGTGCCGGTTGCCTGGGTGGTGTTGGTGAGCGTGAAGCCGAAGGGGCCACCGGCGGCCCCGACGGTGGTCTTGCGCAGGATGATCGTGGGACGGGCCGCCAGCGTGATCGGGTAGTCCTCGACCTCACCCGAGTCGGCCCGGCCGGTCGCCGACTCGACCTGGGCCGCGGTGTAGCCGAGCCGGAGTCGGGCGTAGCTGCTTCCGGCGCTCGCATCAGCGGGCGTCGTCCAGGTCAGCGTGGCCGAGGTGGCGCCCGACCCGGGACTCGCACAAGCACGCTCGCCCGTCTCGAATACGCCGTTGCGGTTGAAGTCGATATAGCCGCACAACCGCGCGGCCTTGCTCAGACCCGAGATCGGCACCGTCAAGGAATAACCCGCCCCGGGTTCACTCGGCGCATTGGGAAGCGTGGCGAACGCGTCATCGGTGTCGCCCGTGGCCGACGACCCGGCATTGGGACTCGTCGTCGCATTGCGGGTGTTGGGGTTGTCCTCGGTGACGCCCGATCCGAGGGTGAGGTCACTGAGCGTGTGAGACGCAGCGGTGGTGGGGTCGAAGGAGGCCGGCGCGTCACCGAAATCCTGCGGCAGCGTCACGGCCAGTGAAACGCCGTCGGCGCTGGTGCTGGCGTTGTAGGGACCACTGCTGGCATTGGGATTGGTGGTGAATTGAGCGGAGAGCGCGAACGTCAGCTGCGTCACGGTCCCGCTCACCTGGACGCTGCCACAGGCGGCGGAGGCCGCCGCGTTGAACAGGTTGCCGCCATTGACCGCCGTGGTGCAGGACGCCGAGGTGCTGTCGTTGGCGGCCGTCACGGTGGTCCCGCCGTTGACCGCGAACTGGGTGTTGCCGTCGGCCCGGCTCAAGGTGGCGCCGGCCGAGGTGAGCGTCCAGATGGAGTGGAGGTCGGACTGCCGGTTTCCGTTGCGGATCGCGCCGCCGAGACCGGACAGCTGCACGATCGGATTGCGCACCGGCTGGCTGAACGACACCGTGACGGTGCCGAGGCTGGGGCAGGTGCCGGTCGACGCGCAGCCGCCGGTGTTGGTCGTTACACCGACCGCGGTGTCACCGGTGACCATGTTGGTCGGCGTGAAATAGGTCTGGTCGAAGCCACGGGCGCCGAGTGTCGTGGCACCGTCGATGGTCGTCAGGCCGGTCGAGGCCACCGTGACCTGGACCCCACCGGGGTAGGTCACGTTGGAGGAGTTGCCCACCGACGCCGACCACGTGCCGGTCGGGTATTCATAGGCCTCGGCGGGGTTGACTCCCAGGACGACAAGCGTGAAGGCCAGCAGCCCGAGGACCTCGAGCAGCGCCACAAGTCTGTTCCGCTGCATGGCGCGGAACAGGCGGCTGGCTAGGGCCATCGCTGCGTGCTCCCCATCCCCGGACAGAACCGGCTCTCCTCACCCTCGTCGGACCCGAGAAGTCGCCGTCCTTGGCGGAGGGCATGACTGCCCCCGGCGACATCCGTCGCCACGGCCATTCTCAGGGGTGAGGGCCCCCCGGCGCCGCAAAACGGCGCAAGCCTGCCGCGGGTGTGTCGCGGGCCACCACAGGCTCGTTGACGGGTCACGTGGTCGAGACGTGTCCCGAGCGACTTCATGACGCGAAACTACCGGCCCGCGGGGGTGCGCAGCGACCCCTGGTCCGTTGGTAAAGACAACGTTGCCGCAGGGTCGGGGAGCGCAACGGCCCGCGGGGGGCCGATGACAGCTCAGCGAGCCGCGTCGAAGGCCTGACGGATCTCGGCCGACACCCGGCCGCGGTCGGAGACCTCGAAGCCGTTGCTGCGGGCCCAGTCGCGGATCTCCTTGGTGCTCGGACCGAGCGAGGAGACCGAGGACCGGCGACTGCGCTTGGCGCCGCCACCGACCTTGCGGCCGTGACCGACATAGGGAGCGAGGGCGTCGCGCAGCGCTGCCGCGTTGGTGGCGCCCAGATCGATTTCATAGGTGGTGCCGTCGAGACCGAATGAAATGGTCTCGGTGGCCTCGGATCCGTCGATGTCATCGACGAGAACGATGTTGACCTTCTGTGCCATGGGAAATCCTCGAATGCGCCTCGGTGGGGGGACTAACGACAGAACATTAGCAGGCTAATCATCCGAGGAGAAATGTTCACAGAATTGCCAGAAGGCCGAATTGATTGGCAACTGCACAGGCAACAATTGTTTGCCCCAGACATTCGGTGGAGAGCGATCCGGAATTGACTCGTGGCCGCTCTCAGTCGGCGTTTCTCTCGAAGAGCAGCCGCAGCCCCTGGAGGGTCAACCACGGGTCATGCTGGGTGAAGCAACCACACTCGTCCACGATCAGGGGAGCAAGGTGCCCGGTTGCGACCACGCGCACGTCAGCGGTGGCGACGCCGAGCTCGGCGACGATGCGCCCCACCAGCCCCTCGACCTGGCTCGCGAACCCGAACACCAGGCCCGACTGCATCGCCTCGACGGTGTTCTTGGCGATCACGCGGCGAGGCCTGGCCAGCTCGACCTGACGCAGCTGGGCGGCCCGGTCACCGAGGACCTCCAGTGACGTCTCGATCCCCGGGGCGATGACACCGCCGACATAGCGCCCCTCGGCGTCGACCACGTCGAACGTCGTCGCGAGGCCGAAGTCGACCACGACCGCTGGGACGCCACCGGTCGCCACCGCCACCGCGTTGCAGATGCGGTCGGCCCCGACCTCGCGCGGGTTGTCCATGAGCACGGGCAGCCCCGTGCGGGTGCCGGGCTCGACGACCACGTGGGGCACGTCGCCGAACGAGCCGGCCAACACCGCACGCCACTCGTGGAGCACCGCGGGCACCGTGGCACACAACGCGACCCCGTCGATGTCGGCCGCGTCCTCGCCCACGAGGCCGCGGACGAGCACACCCCACTCGTCGCTGGTCCGGGCCGGGTCGGAGGAGACGCGCCAGGTGCTGACCACGTCAGCGGCCCGCAGCAGCCCCAACGACGTATGGCCGTTGCGGATGTCCACCGCGAGCAGCGCCATCGGTCAGCCCCCCGTCTCGTCCTGGAGCGCCTGGTCCTGGAGGTCCATCCCGAGGTCGAAGACCTTGACCGAGTGGGTCAGCGCCCCGACCGAGATGAAGTCGACACCCGTCTCAGCGACGATGCGCGCCCGCTCCAGGGTGAGTCCCCCCGAGGCCTCGAGCGTGGCGCGACCGGCCGTGATGCGCACGGCCTCGGCCATGACGTCGGGTGCCATGTTGTCGAGCAGGATGCGGTCGCAGCCCACGTCCAACAGCTCGCGCAGCTGGTCGAGGTCGGTCACCTCCACCTCGACCGGCAGGCCGGGGTTGGCGGCGCGGACGGCCTCGAGGGCGGGGACCACTCCCCCGGCGGCGATCACGTGGTTGTCCTTGATCATCGCCATGTCCGAGAGGCTGAACCGGTGGTTGACACCGCCACCACAGCGGACGGCGTACTTCTGGAGGGCTCGATAGCCCGGGAGGGTCTTGCGGGTGTCGAGGACCCTCGCCCTCGTGCCCTCGAGCGCGGCGACCCACTGAGCCGTCGCGGTCGCGACGCCCGACAGGTGGGAGGCAAAGTTGAGTGCGGTGCGCTCGGCCGTCAGCAGGCCGCGCGTGGGGCCCGACACCCGCATGACCACGTCACCCGGCGCCACCACGCTGCCGTCGGCAAGCCGGTCGGTGACCTCGACGTCGTCACCGGAGACCACGGCGAAGACCAGGGCGGCGATTCCGAGCCCCGCGACGACGCCCGGCTCGCGAGCCGCGAAGTCGGCCACCCCGCGCGCCTCGGCCGCGATCGTCGCGTCGCTGGTCACGTCGGAGCTGCCCCCGGGGAGGTCCTCCTCGAGGGCGCGCAGGATGTCGGCGTAGACCGTCCGCGCGTCCAGGCCGGCGTCGGTGAGCTCGGTCAGCACGTCGGCCGGCAGCTGCTCGAAGGGCGTCATGCCGGGGCTCCTCGGTCCGAGGCGGACGCTGCCGCGTCGGTCGGTTCGTCGGTCGGCGGCGCGGCCCGGAAGGTCAGCACGGTCGATCCCTTGTCCATCGTCGCGTCGAAGTGACCCGACCAGTGGGCGTCGTCCCGCTCCGGGAAGTCCTCGCGCCAGTGGGAGCCACGCGTCTCCTCGCGCTGGCCCGCCGCCTCCGCCAACGCCAGGGCGACGGTGACCAGGTTGGTGGTCTCCCAGGCGGCGGTGGCGATCTGGACCTCCGCGTCGGAGTCGAGCAGGGCCCGCAGCTCCGCCTCGGCCGCGGCCACGCCTGCTGCCGAGCGCAGCACCCCGACGCGAGCGGTCATGGACTCCTGCAGCGACCGTCGTACGGCGGCCGGCACGATGCCGGGAACGCGGTCATCGGCCGCGGGCTCCGCCCAGGGCCGCAGCTCCTCGGGCAGCACGTCCGCGATGCGGCGCGAGAACACCAGACCCTCGAGCAGCGAGTTGGAGGCAAGCCGGTTGGCACCGTGGACGCCGGAGCAGGCCGCCTCGCCGGTGGCGTAGAGACCGGGCACCGTCGAGCGACCCCAGAGGTCGGTGAGGATGCCGCCCGAGGCGTAGTGGCAGGCCGGCGCCACAGGGATCAGCTGGGTCGCCGGATCGACGCCGTGGGCTCGACAGGTCGCGAGGATCGTCGGGAAGCGGCGCTCCCAGAAGTCGGCGCCCAGATGACGGGCGTCCAGCCACATGTGAGGGCGACCGGTCTCGTGCATGCGGCGGGTGATCGCCTTGGCGACGACGTCGCGCGGGGCCAGGTCGGCCAACTCGTGGACGCCCTGCATGAAGCGGTTGCCCTCGAAGTCGACGAGGAAGGCGCCCTCGCCGCGAACGGCCTCGGAGATGAGGGGTTGCTGGCCACGCGAGTCGGCGCCGAGATACATCACGGTCGGGTGGAACTGGACGAACTCGAGGTCGCGCAGCACCGCCCCGGCGCGGAGGGCGACGGCCATGCCGTCGCCCGTGGACACCGCGGGGTTGGTGGTCTGGGAGAACACCTGGCCGAGCCCGCCGCTGGCCACGATCACGGCGCGGCAGTGGACCGCCCCGACGCCGTCGTGTTGGCCCTCGCCCATGACGTGGAGGGTCAGGCCGGCGATGGCGCCCTCGGCATCGAGCAGCAGGTCGACGGCCAGCGCGTGCTCGATGACCCCGATCGCCGGGGTCCGCTGGACGGCAGCGATGAGGGCACGCTGGATCTCGGCACCCGTGGCATCGCCACCGGCGTGGGCGATCCGGTCACGATGGTGGCCCCCCTCGCGGGTCAGGCTGAGCTCCCCGCTGGGGTCGTGGTCGAAGTTGGTGCCGAGCGCGATCAGGTCGCGTACGGCGTCGGGGCCCTCCGTGACCAGGACGCGGACGGCGGCCTCGTCACAGGCGCCGGCACCGGCGACGAGGGTGTCGCGCAGGTGCTCCTCGGGGGTGTCACCGGGGCCGAGCGCCGCAGCGATGCCGCCCTGCGCCCACTGGGTCGACCCGGCGTTGAGCACGTCCTTGGTGACGACGAGGAGCTGGAGGTCGGGACGCCGTTCGTGCACCCTCAGGGCGGCGGTGAGACCGGCGACCCCTGAACCGATGACGACGACGTCGGCCCGGGTGGTCCACCCGGGTTCGGGGGCAGCGAGGCGCTGCGGCACGGCCATTGGCGAAGGCTATCGCTGGGCCGGGTCGCCGAGGACGACGGGCAGGTTGTCGATCAGGCGCGTGGTGCCGACCCTGGCGGCGATGAGCGCGCGGCCCACGGTCCCCGCCGGCGGGTCCGGGGGGAGGGGTGCGAGACCGGCGTCGGTGATGACGAAGTAATCGAGGTCGACGCCCGGTGACTCGCGCAACGCGGCACGGGCGGCGGCCAGCGCCGCCTGCTCGCCGTAGCGGGCGGCGGCCTGGGCCGCGCGGAGGGTGCGGGAGAGCGCGGTGGCGGTGAGGCGTTGCTCGGGGTCGAGGTAGCGGTTGCGGGAGCTCATCGCGAGGCCGTCTGCCTCGCGTTGGGTCTCGGCACCGATGACCTCGACGGGCAGGCAGAGGTCGGCCACCATCCGCCGGATCAGCGCGAGCTGTTGATAGTCCTTCTCGCCGAAGACAGCAACATCGGGCTGCACCAGGCCGAACAGCTTGGCCACCACGGTCAGCACGCCCCGGAAGTGGCCGGGTCGCGAGGCCCCCTCCAGGACCGTGGCCAGCGGGCCCGGCTCGATGGTGACCTGGGGCTCACCTCCCGGATAGACCTCGTCGACGCCGGGTGCGAAGACCACGTCGACACCCTCGCCGGCGCAGAGGGCCAGGTCGGACTCGAGGGTGCGCGGATAGCGCGAGAGGTCCTCCTGCGGACCGAACTGCAGCGGGTTGACGAAGATCGACACCACCACGGGGCCGTCGCCGACGGCCTCCCGCGCCACCCGCATCAGGCTCGCGTGTCCCTCGTGCAGCGCCCCCATCGTGGGCACGAAACCGACGAGCCCGCCGGAGCCACGGCGGGACGTCACCAGGTCGGCCAGCTCCGCACGGGTGCTGGCCAGGATCGGGCCAGAGGTCATGTCAGCGGGCTCGACCCGTCGCTGGCGGTGATGTGGGCCCGGAGGGCGTCGTCGAGGACGCGCCTGATGGCGGCGGCACGGATGGGCAGCACGCGCCCATCGGTGACGACCCGGTCGAGGGTGGCCCTCGCCATGGCGACATAGGACGGCAGGGTGTGAGGTGCGTTGGCCTCGACCTCACGCACGTGGGCCCGGACGGTGTTGACGTCGCCCCGCACGATCGGTCCGGTGAGCGCCGCGTCGCCCGCAGCCAGCGCATTGTCGAGCGCCGCGGTGAGCAGCGGACGCAGCGTGTCGGCCGAGCACAGCCCCTGGTCCTCGACGCCGGCGGCGCGCAACAGCTCCATCGCCTGCGCGACGAGCGTGACCAGGTGATTGGCGCCGTGGGCCAGCGACGCGTGATAGAGGGTGCGCTTGTCCTCGGGGATCCACATCGGTCGGCCGCCCACGGCGGCCACGAGCTCGTCGGCCAAGGTGCGCTCGGCCGCCTCGGCGGTCACGCCGAACACGCAGCCCTCGAGTCGGTCGACGTCGACCTCGGTCCCGGTGAACGTCATGGCCGGGTGGATCGCCAACGGTCGGGCGCCGACCCTGGCGACGGGCGCCAGCACGCCGACGCCATGGCGTCCGGAGGTGTGCACGACGTACTGCCCCGGGCGCAGCGCGCCGGCATCGCTGAGGACCGTGGCCACGTTGGCCAGCATGTCGTCGGGGACCGTGAGCAGGAGGATGTCGCAGGAGCGCGCGACCGCGCTGGGCTTGGCGATCGGGACACCCGGAAGCAGCGCCGCGGCCCGCGCGCGCGAGGCGTCGGACTCGCCGGACACGGCGGTGATCTCGAACCCGGCGACGCGAAGTGCGTGGGCCAGCACGGCACCGACACGCCCGACACCGATCACGCCGACCCGGCGGGCGGGCGGCTCGGGGGCTTGCTGGGGCACGTCGAACGGCTCAGCGTTGCTGGTCATCTCGTCGGACCTTTCGTTCCAGTCCCGCCGACCACCCCGTCCGCTGCTGCGGACCGGGCCGGTGTGGGTACCAGACGTTGGTGTCGGTCACCTGGGTAACGCTGAGGGTACGCAAACCCATCCCACGCGGGGAACCGAGCCGGGACGTGACGTAGGTAACCCTCGACCGACGGGCGCAGTCGCGCAGGGCCGTAGGGTGACCGCCATGTGGCCACGGCGACGCACCCCACGGCTCAGCGTCGTGGTCCCCGTCTATCGGGTCGAGGCCTGGCTCCCCGCCTGTCTCGACAGTGTCCTCGGCGCCGGGCTGCGCGACCTCGAGGTGGTCGTCGTCGACGACGGGTCGCCGGACGGCTCCGGCGAGATCGCCGAGCAGTACGCCGCCCGCGACCGCCGGGTCCGGGTGATCCACACCGTCAACCAGGGGCTCGGCGCCGCCCGCAACGAGGGGCTGCGACACACGCAGGGCGCCTTCGTCGGGTTCGCGGACTCCGACGACGTCGTACCGCCGACGGCGTACGACGCACTCGTGGGCTCGCTGGAGACCTCCGGGGCCGACTTCGTGACCGGCTCGATCGTGCGCTGGGAGGACGGGCGGCTCATCGAGCCGCGCTGGATGAAGCGCATGCACGAGCACCGTCGGCTGGCCGTCAGCGCGGCGGACCACCCGGAGATCCTCGGTGACGTGTTCGCGTGGAACAAGGTGTTCCGCCGAGAGTTCTGGGACCGCGCCGACCTGGCGTGGCCGGAGGGGGTCCGCTACGAGGACCAACCGGCGACGACCCGCGCCTACCTGTCCGGGCGCTTCGACGTCATCCCCGAGGTGGTCTATCACTGGCGCATCCGCGACGACGGCACCTCCATCACCCAGCAGCGCGCGTCACTGCAGGATCTCGAGGACCGCATCCTCACGAAGCGGTGGGCGCTCGCCTCGGTCCGCGAGCTCGGTGGCCCCGAGGTCCAGGACGTGTTCGTCCACCGGGTGCTGGCGGGCGACCTGTGGCGCTATCTCAAGGAGATCCCGGGCTGCCCCGACGACTGGTGGCAACGGCTGCATGCCATGGTCGCCGAGTTCTGGGACGGACCCGTGCTGATGGCGACCGGGTTGCCCCCCGTCCACCGGCTCACGGCCTGGCTCGTCCTGCAGGACCGCCGCGACGATGCCACCCGGCTGATGGAGTACGTCGCCGCGCGGACCTCACCGCCGCCCCGCCTGGCCGACGGCGACGACCGCCTCCTGGACCTCCCTCTCGACGTACTCGACCCCACCACGGTCCCCCGCGAGGTCCTCCTCCTCCGCCCCACCGAGACCTGACCCTCCGCCGGGGTGCCCCGCACTGTCCGCCGAGGTGCCCCAACCTGCCCTCCGAAGTGCCCCGTCCTGCCCACCCAAGTGCCCCGCCCGGCGTTCCGCGGAGCAGCAAGGCGATTCGGGGCACCTCGGCGGGCCACACGAGGCACTTCGGCGGGCGATACCGGGCACCTCGGCAGGCCACACCAGGCACTTCGGCGGGCAATACCGGGCACCTCGGCGGGCCGGAACTCCCACTTCGGCGCTAGATGAGTCCCTCGGAGGAGAGGAAGTCGGCGGCGACGGCGTCGGGCTGCTCACGGTCGACGGAGATGCGTCCGTTGAGCTCGGTCAGCTTCTCGGTCGTCAGCGCCGCCATCAGCTTGTTGAGGGGGTCCTTGACGTCCTGGTGGTCGGCCAGCCACTCGGTGCTGACGGCCGGGACGAGGTTCTGGGCGGCCTGGATGCCCTTGTCGTCGTTCAGCAGCACGAGCCCCTGGTCGGCCAGGGTGCCGTCGGTGGTGCTGGTGAGCCCGAGCTGGGACTCGTCGTTGATCACCGACTGGTAGGTCTGGTCGCTGGCGAAGCCCAGCGGCAGGATCTTGGTGATGTCGATGCCATAGACCTTGGTGAGCCCACCCTCGCAGTCGGCACGCCCCTCACAGTCGGGGGCGGCGGCCAGGGCCACCTTGCGACCCGACAGATCCGAGAGGTTGGTGAGCCCGTTGGCGTCGGCGTACTTCTGGGTGACGAAGAAGGCGTTCTGGTCGGTGGCCGACGACGGGTCGAGCAGCGTGATGCCGGCGTCGCTCAGCAGCTGCTCGCCGGCCGAGATCGACTCCGCGGGGTCGTTGGTGACGATCGACTCGGCGTCGGCACCGTTGGCCTTGGCGTTGAGGAAGTCGAGGATGCCGCCAACGTATTCCGGCACGATCTGGACGTCGCCGGGGAACTGGCCCATATAGACGTCACGAGTGTCGACGAGCTGGACCTTGACGGTGTAGCCCTCGTGCTCGAGCAGCTGCTGGTACATGCTCGCCACCAGGGTCGCCTCGGGGAAGCTCTGGCCCGAGATCGTCACCGACCCCTTGTCGCCCGAGCTGCTGGAGTCGTCGCCCCCGCTGCCCAGGTCGTCGCTGGCGCAGGCGCTGAGGAAGAACAGGGATGCCGCGGCCAGGGCCGCCCAACGTCGGAGCTTCATGGATCCGCCTTCTGTGTCCCGCGGCGAGAGCCGCGCGTGTCCGGTCTGTGTCGACCCCGGGGTGGTACCCCACTGACCGCGAGGCTAGCCCAGGGCTGGTTGGGTCCGCCCGCCACGAGGCGTGGCCGGGATCGGGGACGCCAGTCGCTGGAGCACCGCGCCGAAGCCTTCGAGCACCAGTGCCACGGCCGCCACGACGACCGCACCGGCGATGCCCTTGCCATAGTCGGTGTTGGCGAATCCGTCGGTGATGACGCGGCCGAGCCCCGGACCCGCGACCAGGGCGGCGATGGTCGCGGTCGCCCAGACCTGAACGCCGGCGAGCCGTACGCCGGTCGCCACGATCGGCATGGCCAGCGGGAGCTCGACCCGGGCGAACTGCTGCCACGCGCTCATCCCCATCCCCCGGGCCGATTCCTTGGCCGGGGCAGGGACCTCGCGGATCGCCACATAGGCGTTGGTGACGATCGGCGGCAGCGCGAAGGCGGCGAGGGCGATCAGGGTGGCGATGCCGGCGCGCCCATAGGGTCCGACCGTGCGTACGCCGGGCCAGTCGGCCGCGACGAGCAGCGCCAGGAGCGCGAACGTGGGGACGGCGCGGCCGACGTTGGAGATGTTGATCGCCAGGAACCCGCCACGGCCGAGGTGGCCCAGCCAGAACGCGAGCGGCAGCCCGATGACCAGCGCGATCAGCAGCGCGGTGGCCGAGAGGAGCAGCTGTTGGACCAGCAGGGTGAGCATGCCGCCGCTGCCGGTCCAGCTGGCGGGGTCGACGAGGTAGGCCCAGGTGTCGGCGATGACGTTCACGCGGGCACCCCCCGGGTCCACGGCGTCAGCAGGCGCTGAGCGGCGACGAGGAGCAGGTCGAGGGCGACCGCCAGCGCGACACACAGGACGCAGGCGGCCAGCAGCTCGGCGCGGAAGTTGCTGAAGACCCCGTCGGAGATCAGGTTGCCGAGGCCCCCGTGGGCGACCAGCGTGCCGACCGTCGTGAGCGCGACGGTGGAGACCGTGGCGACCCGGAGCCCCGCCATGAAGACCGGCAGCGCCAGCGGCAGCTGCACGCGGACCAGCAGGCTGCGCGAGGAGTAGCCGAGCCCGGTCGCGGACTCGACCACGTCGGGCGGCACGCTGCGCAGCCCGTCGAGGATGGCGCGCACCAGGATCGTCAGGCAGTAGAGCGCGAGACCGATCACCACGGTGGTTGCGGTGATACCGGTGAACGGCACCAACAGGGGGAACAGCGCGAGCGACGGGATCGTGTAGAGCGTGGTCGCCGTGCCGACGATGGCCGTCTCGAGCCGGCGATAGCGCCGCGCCAGGAGCGCCAGCGGTACGGCGATCAGCAGGCCGAGGAGGACGGCGGCCGCCGTGAGCTGGAGGTGCTGGACGGTGGCGCTGACGAGCTCGTCCTTGCGGTCGACGAGGTAGGCCCCGCACACCCACTCGTTGACCAGCCTGCTGTAGCAGCTGGGTTCTGAGCCCGCGGCTGCTGTGGCCGTCACGAGTAGGGTCACCCCATGGACGCTACCGCGGAGCCCATGATCCGGCTCGTCGGCGTCGGCAAGACCTATCCCGATGGCACGGTCGCGGTCCATGATCTCGACCTCGAGGTGGCGCGCGGCCAGATCATGTGTCTGGTCGGCCCGTCCGGCTGTGGCAAGTCGACGACCCTGAAGATGATCAACCGGCTCATCGAGCCCACCAGCGGCCGGATCTGGCTCGACGGTCGCGACGTGACCTCGGTGGACCCGGTCGAGCTTCGCCGCGGCATCGGCTATGTCATCCAGCAGGTCGGGCTCTTCCCCCACCAGAAGATCGCGGTCAACGTCGCGACGGTGCTGTCACTGCTCGGCACCCCCAAGGCCCAGGCGAGGGCCCGGGCGTTGGAGCTGCTCGAGCTGGTCGGCCTGGACCCCGACACCTACGCCGACCGCTATCCCCACCAGCTGTCCGGTGGTCAGCAGCAGCGCGTGGGAGTCGCTCGCGCGCTGGCGGCCGACCCGCCGGTGCTGTTGATGGACGAGCCCTTCGGGGCGGTCGACCCGGTCATCCGCTCCCGGCTCCAGGACGAGTTCCTGCGCCTCCAGCGCGAGCTGCACAAGACGGTCGTCCTGGTCACCCACGACATCGACGAGGCAGTGCGGCTCGGTGACCAGGTGGCCGTCTTCGCGACCGGCGGCCGGATGGCCCAGGTCGGCACGCCCTCACAGGTGCTCGGTCGCCCGGCCGACGACTTCGTGGCCGACTTCGTCGGCTCCACCAGCAGCCTGCGGCGGCTGGCGGTCACCGCCATCGACGACGCGCACCTCGAACCCCTCGACGGGCTGACCACCGGCGACCTCGGCAGCGTCATCGACGCGGAGTCGACGCTGGAGGAGGCGCTGGCCGCGCTGCTGCGCGCCGACAGCAACGTGGTCGGCGTACGCCGCGGTGCGCAGTTCCTGGGCGTGCTCACGCCCAACGGCGTCCATCAGGCGCTGCGCGAGTCGCTGCGCGAGGGCTGACGGCGTGACCGACCCGAGGCAGCCGATCCAGCCGGGCGACCCGCTGCCTGCGGCCCCGCTGCGGCCACCCGACTTCGTCGACGACTTCACCGACGGGCCCGACCCGTCGAGGTGGGTCGCCCACTACCTGCCGCCGTGGACGACACCTGACCGCTCCGCGGGGCGGTTCCGGTCGACGACGCACGGGCTGGAGCTGCGGATCGAGGCCGATCAGCCCGACTGGCGCCCCGAGGACGCGCCGCTGCGCGTGTCCAACCTCCAGACGGGCACCTTCTCCGGCCCGGTCGGGTCGAGCCGGAGCACCCACCGGCACCGGCCCGACGGACTCGTGGTCCGCACGGAGACCCCGCTGGACCTGCGGTGGGCGCCCTCGTCGGGCCGGGTCGACGTCACGGTGAGCGCGTCGGTCGACACCGGCTGCGTGCTCGCTGCCTGGCTGGTGGGGACCGAGCACCGCGACGAGCGCGAGTCGGGCGAGCTGTGCCTCGTCGAGATCGACGGGGAGGCCGTCGGGGAGACGACCACGGCGCGGACCGGGGTCAAGGCGCACCACGACCCCCGGCTGCGCACCGACATGGCGGAGGTCGAGCTCGGCTTCGACGCCTCCCGGCCCCACACGTGGACGGTGATCTGGGGCAACAACCAGACCGTCATCGGCTGCGAGGGGCGGGTGATCCGACGCCTGGCACAGGCACCGGACTATCCCCTGCTGCTGCTCGTGGGCCTGTTCGAGGTCGGACGACCGGCAGGCGACTACCCGAAGACCGCGATGGTCCATCGGGTCGTGGGCTGGCAGGACTGAGTCACGACCTCGCGGGCTCGGTCGTGCGCTGGCTCAGCCCGCCTGGGCCACGCCCCGCGCCGGCGCGTGGCCGCCCAGGCGCCAGGAGTCGAGCTCGGCCCGGAGGACGTCGCGCTCCTGCTCGAGCTCGGCAACGCGGACGATCGCCTCGGCGGCGCGCTCCTCGGCCTCGTCGAGCTTGGCCGCGTAGTGGACCGTCTTGACCTCGGCCTCGTCGGCGCGACGCTGCTCGGCACGCAGCTTGCGGGCCGTCTCGGCGGCGCGGTGCTGAGCGGCGACCAGGGCGTCCTCGACCTGGGCGAGGGCGGTCTGGCTGCGCGCCAGCCGCTCGCCCATGGAGCGGGCGAACATGGTGTTCTCGGCGGAGCGGGCCTCGGTGAGCTGGGCATAGGCCTTGGCCTCGGTGGCCTTGACGTGTCCGGTCTCGCGGCGCGAGTCCATCAGCTCGGCGTGGGTGATGACGGTGGCGGCGACGCCGAGGGCGACGGCGGCGACGGCAGCGGCGACGGTCAGCCAGAACGAGCCGACGACCACGGCCCCTCCGACGAGAGCGGCAGCCAGGATCAGGAAGGCCGTAGCCGCCACCAGACGGCGGCTACGTTGACGGCGACGAGCGCTGGGGGAAGATGCCATGGGGGCAGACTAAGCGCCGCGATCCCCCGAACCCGTGCGACACGCTCGCTCGAGGAGCACGCCCGCCACGGTCATCGCGACGGCCGCGACGGCCGCTGCCCCCGCGTGGATCATGCGGTCGGGGCCGCCTTCGGCGGCCACTCCGATCCAGCTCAGCGCATAGCCGACATAGGCGCCGGCGACCAGGGAGCCTGCGAGTGCGCTGGCGCGGCCCGCCACGAAGCGGTTGACCATCTGGTGGGGCGCCGGCCGCTCGCGCTGCCCGCGCATGGCCCGCGAGGTCGACCACCCGACCGCGAACAGCAGGGCGGCCACGAACACCAGCGCCAAGGCCGGGAGCCACGTCACCTGGAAGGCGACGCCGTTGACGCGCTCACTGAGCGGGTGGGCCAGCCACCCGGCGACGAGCCCCACGATGGCCCAGACGGCCAGCGCAGCGGGCGACACCGGGCGCAGCGTGCCGGCGGGGTGTTGCTCGTCCTCGGGGTCGTCCGGCGGGAAGGGCGGCTGATCCCTCACGGGATCTCGAGCACCAGATCGTCGCGGCGGGCGATCCCGCTCCGGTCGGCCTTGTCGAGCAGGTCGGCCACCGGACCCGCGTCGGGGAGGACGGCGTCCGGCTCGAGGTCGTGCCAGGGCTGCAGCACGAAGGCACGCTCGGCGGCTCGGGGATGCGGCAGCTGGAGGGTCTCGGTATCGGAACGACGGTCGCCGACCACGATGAGGTCCACGTCGAGCGTCCGTGGCTCGTTGTCGACCCCCGACCGCTCACGCTCATAGGCGTCCTCGATGGCCAGGGCGCGGTCGAGGAGACGGTGGGCGGGGAGCGTGGTGTCGAGCAGGACCACCGCGTTGAGATAGTCGGGCGATCCGTCAGGGGCACCGACCGGCGCGGTCTCATAGACCGGCGAGACGGCGGTGAGATAGACGTCCGGGGTGTCGGCCAGCGACGTCAGCGCTCCCTGGAGGCACGACATCCGGTCGCCGAGGTTGGAGCCGAGGGCGATCACGACACGACGGATCGGGTGCATCTCACCGGTGATGGTGTCGGCGTTGATCAGATGCGGGTTGGGCGTCTGGCTCATGGGCGCTCCTCTCGTCGGCGAGTGATCGTCACGGCCACGTCGGCGAAGTGGGCGTCGATGGGTGCATGCGGCTTGTGCACCGTGACCCGAGCCCATTCAACACGTCTATCCAAGCAGCACCTGTCCGCCAGGCGTCCAGCAAGTGTCTCGATCAGGTCCACCGGGTGAGACTCGACGTCGGCCTTCACCGCCATCGTCAAAGCGCCGTAGTCGATGGTGTCCGCGAGGTCATCGGACGCCGCAGCGGGTCCTAGGTCGACCCCGAGGACGAGGTCGATGACGAACACCTGTCCCTCGCGCCGCTCCTCGGGGAACACCCCGTGGAAGCCGAAGCACTCGATCCCGGTGACGGCCAGCTCGTCGGTCATCCACTCCCCTTAGTCGTCGACAGACATACGCTCCCACACCGCGAGGGCATCGCGCGTGGCGCGCACGTCGTGGACGCGCAGGCCCCACAGGTCCTGCTCGGCCAGCAGGGCGACGAGCGCCGCGTGGGCATGCTCGCGACCATCCGTGGGCCGAGGGGTGCCGTCCGGGTCGGCGAGCAGGGACCCGAGGAAGGACTTGCGGGAGGCGCCGATCAGCAGCGGGAAGCCGAGGCCGCGCAGCCGGTCGAGCGAGCGCAACAGCTCCCAGTTGTGGGCCGCGGTCTTGGCGAACCCGAGCCCCGGGTCGAGGATCACCCGGTCGTCGGGGATGCCGGCGGACCGGATCTCCGCGACGCGGTCGCCGAGCTCGGCACACACCGCCGCGACGACGCCGCCCTGCTCGTCGTACGACGCGAACTGCTGCATCCGGTCGCTGTGGGCCCGCCAGTGCATCGCCAGGTAGGAGGCGCCGCCGGCCGCGACCACGGCGAGGATGCTGGGGTCGGCCAGGCCGCCGGACACGTCGTTGACCAGGGCGGCGCCGGCATCGACCGCTGCGCGCGCCACCTCGGCCCGCATCGTGTCGACCGAGACCGCCACGCCCTCCCGAGTGAGCCGTTCGACCACGGGGACGACGCGGTGGAGCTCCTCCTCGAGCGGTGGTCGAGCAGCCCCGGGGCGGGTGGACTCCCCGCCCACGTCGACCCAGTCGGCGCCGAGCGCGGCCATCTCCAGGCCGTGGGCGACGGCGGCGTCGACGTCGTCCCACAGACCGCCATCGGAGAAGGAGTCGGGCGTCACGTTGAGGATGCCCATCACCTGCGGCCGCCGCGCGGGCACCCGGATCAGCCCCCGCGGTGGATCAGCGACATGGCCTCGGCGCGGGTGGCCGGGCTGTGCATGACGCCGCGAACGGCGGAGGTGATCGTGCGTGCACCGGCCTTGCGGACGCCTCTCATGGTCATGCAGAGGTGTTCGGCCTCGATGACCACGATGCAGCCGCGGGCCTCGAGGATCTCCATCAGGGCATCGGCGACCTGGGTGGTCAGCCGCTCCTGGACCTGGGGCCGCTTGGCATAGACGTCGACCAGTCGGGCGAGCTTGGACAGCCCGGTGATCTTGCCGCTCTCGGCCGGGATGTAGCCGACATGGGCCACCCCAGTGAACGGCACGAGGTGGTGCTCGCACATCGACCACAGCTCGATGTCGCGCACCAGGACCATCTCGTCGTGGCCGATGTCGAAGGTCGTGGTCAGCACGTCCTCGGGGGTCTGTCGCAGCCCGGAGGTGAGCTCGGCATAGGCGCGCGCGACGCGCGCCGGCGTGTCGTGGAGCCCCTCACGGTCGGGGTCCTCACCGATGGCGAACAGCAGCTCACGGACGGCGGCCTCCGCGCGGGCGTGGTCGAACGCGGGCACACTGGCGGGCTCCCGGTCGGGGAGCGAGATCGGGTCGGTCATCGTGGCGGGCTGGTCAGTCCCGGGTCGCCGTGCACGTCGCCGCCCGGCCCGGGCGGGGTGACGATCACGCCGTTGTCGGGAACGGGGACGGGGACGCCGGGAACCACGGCGGTGCCGTTGGTCCCGTTGGTGCCGTTGGCGCGGTCGCGGATCTCCTGGGGGATCTCCACGGGCGGGATCGCCGACGGGTTGCGCTCGGGGGAGCCGGTCCACGCGGGCCGCTCGGGGAACTTGCGCAGATCGGCGAAGATCGCGGCGGCCTGGTCGCGGTCGAGGGTCTCCTTGTCGACGAGCTCGAGCACCAGTGCGTCGAGGACGTCGCGGTTGAGCTCGAGGATGTCGAAGGCCTCCTGGTGGGCGTTGGCGAGGAGCTTCTTGGTCTCCTCGTCGACCACGGCTGCGACGTCCTCGGAGTAGTTGCGCGTGTGGCCGAGGTCGCGGCCCAGGAACGGCTCGGAGTTGCTGTCGCCCAGCTTGATGGCGCCCAGCCGCTCGGTCATGCCGTATTGGGTCACCATCGCCCGGGCCAGGGCCGTGGCCTTCTCGATGTCGTTGCCGGCGCCGGTGGTCGGGTCGTGGAAGACCATCTCCTCGGCGGCCCGCCCGCCGAGCATGTAGGCGAGCTTGTCGAGCATCTCGCTGCGGGTCTGGCTGTACTTGTCCTCGTCGGGCAGCACCATCGTGTAGCCGAGGGCGCGACCGCGGGGCAGGATCGTGATCTTGTGCACCGGGTCGGTGTTGGGCATCGCCGCAGCGACGAGGGCGTGGCCGCCCTCGTGGTAGGCGGTGATGAGCTTCTCCTTCTCGCTCATCAGGCGGGTACGACGCTGCGGGCCCGCGATGACGCGGTCGATCGCTTCGTCGAGTGACTCGTCGGTGATCAGCTTCTGGTTGCTGCGCGCGGTGAGCAGCGCGGCCTCGTTGAGCACGTTGGCGAGGTCGGCACCGGTGAAGCCGGGCGTACGGCGGGCCACCTGCATCAGGTCGATGTCGGGCGACATCGGCTTGCCGCGCGAGTGCACCTGGAGGATCTTGAAGCGTCCGTTGAGGTCGGGGGCGTCGACCTGGATCTGGCGGTCGAACCGGCCCGGGCGCAGCAGCGCGGGGTCGAGGACGTCGGGACGGTTGGTCGCCGCGATGAGGATGACCCCACCACGCACGTCGAAGCCGTCCATCTCCACGAGCAGCTGGTTGAGGGTCTGCTCGCGCTCGTCGTGACCGCCGCCCATGCCGGCGCCACGGTGACGGCCCACGGCGTCGATCTCGTCGATGAACACGATCGCCGGGGCGTTCTCCTTGGCCTGCTCGAACAGGTCGCGCACCCGGGAGGCGCCAACGCCGACGAACATCTCGACGAAGTCGGAGCCGGAGATCGAGTAGAACGGGACGCCGGCCTCACCCGCGACCGCGCGGGCCAGCAGCGTCTTGCCGGTTCCGGGCGGGCCATAGAGCAGCACGCCCTTGGGGATCTTGGCGCCGACGGCCTGGAACTTGGCGGGCTCCTGGAGGAACTCCTTGATCTCGCCGAGCTCCTCGATGGCCTCCTCGCAGCCGGCCACGTCGGTGAAGGTGGTCTTGGGCATGTCCTTGGAGATCAGCTTGGCCCGCGACTTGGCGAACTGCATGACGCCGCGGCCGCCGCCGCCCTGCACCTGGTTCATCAGCCACAGGAAGATGACCACGATGATGACGAACGGCAGCAGGCTCATCAGCAGCGAGCCGATCAGGCTGGGCTTGGCGATCTCGGAGTTGGACTTCTCGATCGTCCCGGCGGCGAGCTGCTCGTCGACCTGGGCGATGATGCCCTCCTGCTGACCGTCGACCCAGTAGGCCGCGACCTTCTTGCCGTTGTCGAGGGTCGCCTTGATCTGCTGGTCGACGTCGACGAAGGTGATCTCCTTGACCTCGCCAGAGGTGATCTCCTTCTGGAGCTGCGACGTCGTCACCTGCTCATAGCCACTCGGCGTGAGGTATTGGAGCGCCACCAGCACGCCGATGACGGCCACGACGATCCAGACCCAGGGACCCTTGAGTATGCGCTTCACAGGCTTCTTTCGGACACGGCTCCATTGCCGCGCGGCACGATCGGCCCCGTCGGCACTTCTGTTGAACTAACGACGGTACACGTCTTAGCAATTCCAACGCGTGCCGGATCTGAGGATTTTCCTGGACTTCTCTCAGCCGCAGCGACCCTCGGGGGGCTCAGGAATACACGTGCGGTGCCAGCGTCCCGATGTCGCGCAGGTTGCGGTAGCGCTCCTGGTAGTCCAGGCCGTAGCCGACGACGAACTCGTTGGGGATGTCCCAGCCGACGTACTTGACGGGCACGTCCATCTGGGCGGCCTCGGGCTTGCGCAGCAGCGTGGCGATCTCGACGCTCGCGGGCTTGCGGCTGGCCAGGTTGGAGATCAGCCAGCTCAGCGTGAGGCCGGTGTCGATGATCTCGTCGACCACGAGGACGTGGCGGTTGGAGATGTCGGTGTCGAGGTCCTTGAGGATGCGGACCACGCCACTGGACTTGGTGCCGGACCCATAGGAGGACACGGCCATCCAGTCCATCTCCACGTGGCGGGGAAGCGAGCGGGCCAGGTCGGCCATCACCATGACCGCGCCTCGCAGCACCCCGACCATGAGGAGGTCCTGGCCGGCATAGTCGGCCGCGATCTGGTCGGCCATCTCCTGGAGCCTGGCCTGGATCTGCGCCTCGGTGAACAGGATGTCGACGAGGTCGTTCGCCACGTGGCCTTGGTCCATGCGCGAAGCCTAACGGTCCCCGGCTCCGGCCCCCGCCGCCATCAGGTGCTGGACTCGACGACGAGACGGCCGTCACGGCGTACGGCGCGCAGGTGGCCCGGCAGGTCGACCCAGCGTTGCCCGTGCCAGTCGGTGAGCAGCGCGTCGACCGCGACGACGTGCTGGTGGAACAGCTCACCGCCCGGCGCGCCGGCGCGTAGCGCCAGCAGCCGCAGCACCCGCCGGCGTACGGCGGTCGGCAGCGCGGACAGCTCGTCGACCGAGGTCGGGTCGGCCAATCCGGCGAGCGCGGCCTCGGCCAGGTCGTCGAGGTGGTCGATGTCGACCCGGAGCTGGTCGGCGGTGCGCGCGAGCGTCTCGGCGACGCCGGGGCCCAGCTCGTCCTCGAGCAGCGGCATCACGGTCGCGCGCACCCGGGCGCGCGTGAACCGGGGGTCGGCGTTGTGGGGGTCCTCCCACACCTCGAGGCCCTCGACCTGGCACGCCGTGACGGTGTCGGTGCGCGACACGTCGAGCAGCGGCCGCCGATAACGGTCGAAGCCTCGTCGCATGCCCGCCAGCGACCGCCCACCGGAGCCACGGGTGAGACCGAGCAGGACGGTCTCGGCCTGGTCGTCGCGGGTGTGCCCGAGCAGCACGATGGCGGCACCGAAGCTGTCGGCCACCTGGTCGAGGACGGCGTAGCGCGCCCGCCGCGCCGCCGCCTCGAGCCCGAGCCCGCCGGGGTCGACGGTGACCGTCGCGGTGACGGTCTCGTCGACCCCCAGCGCGGCCATCCGGGCCACGACCCGCGCGGCGAGGGCAGCGGACCCCTCCTGGAGGCCGTGATCGACCGTCACCCCGACGACACGGATCGCCGGCGCCCGGGCCTCGGCCACGGTGGCCGCCAGCAGCGCCATCGAGTCGGCGCCACCGGAGCAGGCCACCACCACGACCGAGCCGGGCTCCACCTCCGCGAGCGTCCGGCGTACGGCGCGGCGCACGGCCGCCACCGCCGGGTGTTGTGCCATCGCCGCCGCCCGGGTCAGCCGAGGACCCGGGACATCCACCGGTCCGGGTCGGAGATCTCGGCCTTGTCGGGCAGGTTGTCCGCCGCCGCGAAGACGGCGTTGAACTGCTCCATGCCGGCCTTGTCGACAACGGCGCGGACGAACGCGGCGCCGTCGCGGTATTGCGCCATCTTGGCCTCGAGGCCGAGCAGCCGACGCAGGATCTTGTCGAGGGAGCCGACGCCTTGGCGGCGGCGGTTGAACTTCTTGCGGATGCTGGCGACAGAGGGGATCACCGACGGTCCGACGCCGTCCATGACGACGTCGGCATGGCCTTCGAGGAGCGACATCATCCCGGTGACCCGGTCGAGGATGGCGCGCTGCTCGGGCGTCGCCATCACCTCGGCGAGGCTGGCGCCGCCGCCCTTGAGCGAGTCGACGAGCCGGTTGATCACATCCTCGGTGAGCTTGGCCGGCTCGACGCTCTCGCTGAGCGCCCGCACCTCGCTGAACAGGTGCTCGCGCATCCACGGGACCGCAGTGAACTGCACTCGGTGGGTCTCCTCGTGCAGGCAGACCCACAGCCGGAAGTCGGTCGGGTCGGCCTGCAGCTCGCGCTCGACGGTGACGATGTTGGGCGCCACGAGAAGCAGCCGACCGTCGGGCTCGAAGAACGGGTCGAACTGCCCCAGCACCTTGCTGCCGAGGAAGCCGAGCACCAGCCCGATCTCGGCGCCGGTCACGCGTGAGCCGATCGCCTTGGCCAGCCCGGTGGGCGGCCCCTTCTTCTCGCTGAGCTTGGTCACCAGCGGGTCGATGATCGCCTGGAAACCCTGGGTGTTGGCACGGACCCAGCCCGCCCGGTCGACCACCAGCACGGGCGCGGTGCGCTCCTGGGCGACCAGACCGGTGTATTCACGCACCAGCCCGGTGGACCGCTCGGCCCCGGCGCGCAGCTCGGCGACGACGGCCGCAGCCTCACCGGCACCGACGGCAGGACCGTCACCGGCCAGCCGCGCGCCGAGCGACGCAGCGACCTCCCAGTCCACCATCGAGGAGCTCGCACTCATGGGGCCGACCTTACGGGCCCCTGCCACAGGTGTGGTTTCGAGACGGGCGCTGCGCGCCCTCCTCAACCACCGGCGAGTCCTCCTCAACCACCGGGTCGCGTGCAGCCGCATGCCGCCAGGTCGGCGGCGAGGCGGTCCAGGGTGTCGCGTGCGTCGAGGGTGTCGACAACGGCGACGTCGTCGGCGATCGCGACGAACACGACGAGACCGCCGTCGGCGTCGGTGACGACTCCGGCCAGGCCGTGTACGCCGGTCAGCGTCCCCGTCTTGGCACGCACGACGCCGCGACCGTCGGCAGCCCCATCGCCGAAGCGATAGGCCAGGGACCCGGTGAAGCCCGCCACCGGCAGGCCGGTGACCACGGCCCGCAGGTCGGGGTGGTCGGGGTCGGCCGCGACCCGGAGCACGGCCAGGAGCGTGTCGGGGTCGAGCCGGTCCTCGCGCGAGAGCCCGCTGCCGTCGAAGACCCGGGCGCCGTCGAGAGGGATGCCCAGTCGGCGCAATGTCTGCAGCACGCCGCGGGCGCCGCCGTCGAAGGTGGCCTCCCCGACGGTGGCCTCCCCCACGTGGTGGGCGAGCACCTCAGCCGCCTCGTTGTCGCTCACATCGAGCACCCGCTGCACGATCTCGGCCAGCGGCGCGCTCTCCGCGACGGCCAGCTCGGTCGCCCCGGGAGGCGCCGTCGCGCGGCGGGGTGTGCCCACCACCGCGATGCCTTGGCGTCCCAGCGCCGCCGCGAAGACCTGCGCCGCCCGCAGCGACGGGTCCGGCACGCGACCGAAGCCGGAGGCCGGCCGGCCCTCATCCACCCACAGCGCCGAGATCGGAGCGACCACCTCGTCGGTGCGATAGCTCGGTTCCCAGTGGGGGTTGAACGCCGGACCAGGGAACAGTGAGTCGTCGAACGAGATCGCGACGCGTCGTACGCCGTCGGCCCGGAGGGCACCCGCGGTCTGGCGTGCCAGGGTCACCACGTCGGCGCGCGGCGGATAGGAGGTCGCCTGCTCCTTGGCGGTGAGCGGCTTGCTCATCAGGTAGGGGTCGCCTCCACCCACCAGCACGATCTCGCGATGGCCGGCGCCCTGCACGACCCTGGTCGTGAAGACATGGTCGGGGCCGAGCACCTGCAGGGCAGCCGTCGTGGTGAGCAGTTTGGTGGTCGAGGCCGGGATGACGGGGTCGTCACCGAAGGAGTAGGTCGCACCGGTGTCGTCGAGCGCGGCCGCCCGGACCACGACGTGGCCGCCGAGGGCCGGGTCGGCGAGGTCGTCGGCCAGCGCGGCACGGACGCGGGCGGTCCGGATCGCCACGCCCTCGGTGGGGTCGGCCTCGGCGACCGGTGCCGCCGACGGCGCCGCGGGAGCGGTGACACCCAGCACCTCGGGCGTCGCCGAGGCCGAGGGTGACGACGACGTGCCCGGGTGGAGCGCTCGGTCGACCAGGTCATCGGCCACGCCGAGCTGCCAGGCGGCGACCCCGGTCGCGCCCAGCGCCAGGACGAGGACGAGCACCAGCCACCGCACCCACCGACGGCGTCGGCGTGGCGGCGGGGTCTCCAACCCGGGTTCCTCGTTTGTGCTCATCGTGCGCCACACTGTGTCACTAGGCCCCGGTGAGGGACCAAACGCAGCTGGAGGGTCAGGGAGGCGCAGTGCTCGAGTTCGACGTCCTGGTGGAGATCCCCAAGGGGAGCCGCAACAAGTACGAAGTGGACCACGAGTCCGGCCGGATCCGGCTCGACCGCACCCTGTTCACCTCGACCCAGTATCCCGCCGACTACGGCTACATCGAGGACACCCTGGGCCTGGACGGCGACCCGTTGGACGCCCTCGTGCTGCTGCTCGGCGAGCCCACGTTCCCGGGCTGCCTGATCAAGTGCCGCGCCATCGGGATGTACCGCATGACCGACGAGGCCGGCGGCGACGACAAGGTCCTCTGCGTCCCGGTGACCGACCCCCGCCTGGAGCACCTGCGGGACATCAACCACCTGCCCAAGTTCGACCGGCTGGAGATCGAGCACTTCTTCACCGTCTACAAGGACCTCGAGCCCGGCAAGTCCGTCGAGGGCGCCAACTGGGTGGGGCGCGACGAGGCCGAGCGCGAGGTCGTCGCGTCCTTCGAGCGTGAGCGCCAGCACCTGGCCGAGCACGCCGCCGGTGAGGACGCCGAGGGGCACTGATTCCCACCTCGCGGGGCCACAGCTCCCACCTCGCGGGGAGAAGAAGCGGTCAGGGACGTGCGAAGAAGTTGGGTGCGATCCAGTAGTACATCGACTCGCGGCTCACGTCGCGGCCGGTGCGCGGGGCGTGGATGATCATGCCGTCGCCGACATAGAGCGCCACGTGATAGATCGACGACGACCTGCTCGAGGAGCCCCAGAAGACCAGGTCGCCGGGGCGCAGGTCGGCGCTGCTGATCGGCGTGGACTGCTGGTACTGCGCCACCGAGTAGTGGGGCAGCGACCGCCCGCCACTGCGCCAGGCCATCATCGTCAGACCGGAGCAGTCCCACGCGTTGGGGCCGGCGGCCCCCCACTTGTAGGGCTCGCCCAGCTGGGCCTCCGCGAAGGCGATCGCAGCCGAGGCGCCGGAGGCCGGCGGCGGCGGTGCGGGATCTGGGGGACGGCTCGGGGTCAGGGCTCGGGTCGGGTGACGGGTCCGGGCCAGGCGACGGGTCGGAGCCGCCGTCACCGGGGTCGGGTGTCGGGGAGGGCGACGGCTGGCCGCCCCCGTTCTGGCCCCGTCGCCGGCGTCGGCCGGCGGGTCCTGGTCGGCCGCAGCATCGGCAGCCGCTTGGGCGGCGGCCGCCTCGAGGGCGGCCTGGCGCCGTTCGGCGAGGTCCTTGCTGATGCCCTGCAGCTGCGCGAGCTCACCCAACAACTGGTCCTTGCGCTGCCCGACCTGCTGGGCCTTGGCGAGCGCGGCCGCCTCGGCGGCGCGCGCCGCGTCACGGGCGGCGCGGGCCTCATCGGCGGCGCGGGAGGCCTCGGCGCGCGCGTCCGCGGCCTGCTGGGTCGCGACGGTGGCGAGCGTGGCCGACGCCTGGTAGGCGTCGTACTGGTCGTCCATCGCGGCCTCGGCGTTGCTGAAGGTCGCGGCGTCCTGGGTGAACTGGTCGACCCCTTGCGCCTCGAGGAGGGTCGAGACGCCCTGCATCGTCGGCCCGGACTGATAGCCGTTGACGAGGGTGTCCGCGATGACCTGGCGGCGGGCCGCGGCGTCGGCTTCGGCCGCCGTCGCTGCCGCGTCGGCGCGGCGTACGGCGACGCGCGCCTGGCGCAGGTGCCAGCGGGCGCCGTTGAAGGCCTCGGCGGCCTGGCCCGCGGCGACGGCCGACTGCCGGAGCTCCTCGTTGGCCAGGGCGAGCTCGGCCTGGACGCGTCCGACCTCGTCGGCCTTGGCGCCGGCGGCGGCCTGGGCGGCGTCGACCTGCTCCTGGCTCGGGGTGGTCGTGTCGTCGGCGACCGAGGCGGCCGCGATCGAGAGGACCAAGGTGACGGTCAGTGCCGCGGCTCCCCAGACGCGGTGTCGTCGGGGCGCCAGACCCTGGCGTCGCCTCGCCGCTCGCACCGTCTCGTCCCCTTCGTGAAGTCCTGGCTGCGCCTCGGGCGACTTCCCCTTCGCCCGAGGCACATCCGGCACGCTAATGCCCAGGAGTCACAAAGGAAACACTTTTCACAGAATTGCTCTGAACTCACGGCGTGTCGGCTTGACAAACTACACGGTTGTAATTCGTCAGGAGCCGGGGTGCTCGTCGTGGCCTCGTCGACGACGACGTGGCGGCGGTCGAACTTCTGATAGCTCGCAACGCCACCGAGGTAGTAGGAGACGAGCGCGATGACGACGCCCGCGACGTCGTCGGCGATGTAGTGCCAGCCGAAATAGATGGTCGCCACGACGGTGATCCCGAAGTTGACCCAGCCGATCCAGTGGAGGACCCGGTTCTTGATCGTGGCCTGGATCATCAGCGCCACCAGCATCGTGATGGCGCAGTGGAGGCTGGCGAACCCGGCCACCGACTGCACGGCGCCCTCGATGACGTTGTAGTTGACGTCCTGGCGCCCGTACTGCAGGGCCTCCATGAGTCGCGAGGAGGCCGTGGTGGAGAGGCCCTGATAGAGCCACGGGTACTCGAAGCCGGGTCCCAGCGTGGGCAGGGCGTAGTAGGAGGCGGTGCCGAGCGTCCAGGCGATGGCCTGGGAGACGGCGAACCAGTAGCCGTAGGAGATCTTGCGGGACCACACCACCCAGGCGGTCAGCGCCAGCGGCACCAACGGGAGGAACCACAGATAGACGCTGGAGAGGATCTGCGCCGAGAACGAGGTCCCGAGGATGTTGTGGAGCAGCACCGACGGCTCGTGACCGAACATCAGCGTCCGGTCGACCAGGTGGAGGTCACGGTCATAGGTCGTCTCGGGGCCGCGGATGGCCGGCAGGAACGACTTGAGGTTCCGGTAGGCCACATAGGTGATGTAGAAGAACACGACGCCCGAGACCACGAGGATGATCCGGTCGCGGGTCCAGTGGGTGCGGATGCGCTCCTTGAAGATCGCCGGCATCAGCGCGGGCTTGAAGCGCGAGCCCCACAGCGTTCGCGGCAGCAGGTCGGCGAGGAAGGCACCGCCCACGAGCAGCGGGCCTCGCATCCACGCCGGCCCGAGGAACCCGTCAGGGTCGAGCAGCCCCTTGCCCAGGGAGACGGCAGCGATGATCGCCAGCGCCGCCATCGTCGCCGCGATCGCCACCATGGTGAGGAGGGGCCGGCGATGCACCCGGCAAGTCTAGGGAACCCACGGCAGGGGTGAACACGAGACGACGCTCACCCGAACGCCGGGCCGACATCCCGACCCTGGCTCGGCGCGGCGACGACCGCCACGCGGCCCGGGTCGACGGCCAGGTTGACCCGGTCGCCCGGGGCGGCATGACTGCCCAACCGCGCGACCGCGTCAAGGGCGCCGATCCCGGCCACGTCGACGACGAGCCGGAGCTGGTCGGGGGTCGCCCGGGCCGACTGGACAACGCCCTCCAGCGGACCTTCCGGGGCCAGGCTCAGGGCGGAGCGGCGTACGGCGACCGCCGGGTGAGTGTCGCCGCCATCCGCGAGCCCCGCCGCCGTCAGCACCCGGGTCGCCGCCGCTCCGTCGAGCACCTGGGCATAGCCGAGGAACAGCGCCGTGTCGGCGTCGACCGGCCGGCTCCACACGTCGGCCACGGGGCCGTCCTGGACGACGTGACCATCGCGCATCACCGCCATCCGGTCGGCCACCGCGAAGGCCTCCTCGTGGTCGTGGGTGACGAAGACCGTGGTCGTCCCCGCCGCGCGCAGGATGTCGCGCAGGTCGAGGGCCAGCCGCTCGCGCAGCCCGGCATCCAGGGCCGACAACGGCTCGTCGAGCAGCAGCACCCGTGGCTCCACCGCCAGGGCCCGTGCGAGTGCGACGCGCTGCCGCTCACCCCCGGAGAGGGTCGCGGGCAGGCGCTCGCCATAACCGGCCAGACCCACCAGGCCCAACAGCTCGTCGATGCGCCGGGACGCCTCGGCGACGGCGACGCGGCGCAGCTTGAGGGCATAGCCGACGTTGGCGGCCACGGTCAGGTGGGGGAAGAGCTGGCCGTCTTGGAACATCAGGGCGAAGCCGCGCTTGTGGGTCGGCACGTGGGAGACGTCGCGGTCCCCGAGCAGCACCCGCCCCGCGGACAGCGGTTCGAGCCCGGCCAGGGCGCGTAGGAGCGTGGACTTCCCGCAGCCCGACGGGCCGAGGACGGCGAGCACCTGCCCCTCGGGCAGGCTCAGGTCGGCGTCGACGACGGCGGGGATGCCGTCGTAGGCGACCGTGACGCCGTCGAGCCGCAGCATGGTCAGAAGGCTCCCACGGACGGGACGCGGAGCCGCTCGACGGCGAGCATCACCAGCGCCGTGGCGGCGGCGAGGACGACCGAGGCGGCCAGTGCCATGCCGTAGTTGTCGGTGCCGGGGTGGCCGAGCAGCCGATAGATCAGGACGGGCAGCGTCGGACGGTCGTCGCGGGCGAGGAACGAGGTCGCCCCGAACTCGCCCAGGGAGACGGCATAGGCGAACCCGGCGGCTGCCAGGAGCGGCTTCCAGAGCGTGGGGAGATCGACCGTGCGCCACACCCGCCACGGCGAGGCACCCAGCGACGCCGCCGCCTGGCGTTGGCGATCGTCGATCCCGCCGAGCACCGGGGCGAGGGTGCGTACGACGAGCGGCAAGGCCACCAGCGCTTGAGCGATCGGCACGAGGAGCGGGCTGTCGCGCAGGTCGAGCGGAGGTCGTGCCAGCGTGATCAGGAAGCCGAAGCCGAGCGTGACGGCCGAGACCCCCAACGGCAGCATGAACAGCCCGTCGATGGTCGTGCGCACCCGCCGTTCCACCCGCGAGGTCGACCGTCGCGTCGCCACGACGGCCACCAGCAGCCCCAGCAGCAGCGACATCCAGGTGGCGTCGACGGCCACCCGCAGTGAGTTGGCCAGTGCCCCACTGACCGAGACCGCCAGGCCCGGCGGCGGTTCGGTCAGGGCGGTGTAGTTGCCCCAGCCCCACGAGCCGCGTCGGTGCAGTGATCCCGAGACCAGGGTGATGATCGGGGCGCCCACGAGGACCATGAGCAGCCCGGTCAGCGCCAACGCCGGCAGGTCGCCGCGCCGCGGCCGCCGCGCTCGAGGCTTGGTTCGCGCGATCGTCGGGTCCGGGGTGGCGCGCAGCCGCTGGGCGGCGAGCAGCAGTCCGACCACCACGACGAGCTGGAGCAGCGACAGCGCCGCCGCGGCCTGCAGGTCGAGCAGGTTCGTGGTGAGCAGATAGATCTCGGTCTCCACGGTGGCGTAGGTGAGGCCGCCCAGGGTGAGCACGATGCCGAAGGCGGTGGCACAGAAGAGGAAGACCACGCTCGCCGCTGAGACGATCGCGGGCCGCAGGGCCGGCAGCGTGACGGTGAGCAGCACCTGGCGAGGCGAGGCCCCGAGGGCCGCCGCGGCCTCAGCGGGACGCGGGTCGAGGGACTCCCAGGCAGCCCCGACCGCCCGGATCACGACGGAGACGTTGAAGAACGCGAGGCCGGCGATGATCGCGACCGGGCTGCCGTCCAGCCCGAGGAAGCCGAGCGGACCGCCGGGATCGAGCAGCTGCCGGAAGGCGACGCCCACGACGACCGTCGGGAGCACGAACGGCACCAGCATCACGGCGCGCAGCACCCGCCGGCCCGGGAAGTCCAACCGGTTCAGGGCATAGGCGGCCGGCAGCCCCAGCGCCACGGACAGCACCGTGCCGGCGGTTGCCGACCACACCGTGAACCAGACGACCCGGTGGACCCGCGGCCGGGCCAGCACCTCGGCGACGCCGCCGAGGTCGAGGTGTCCGTCGGGCCAGAGCCCGCGCCCGAGCATCCCGGTCACGGGCACGACGAAGAAGACGCCGAGCACCAGCACGGGTACGACGGCCAGCCCGGCGAGCGCGCCCAGCCGGCGCGCCGTCGCCGACGCCGAGCCCGCCCGTGTGATCACCTCGTGGTGACCTCCGTCCAGGTGGTCAGCCAGTCACTGCGGTTGGCGGCGATCTCGGCCGGGTCGAGCGTCGCGGGATCGGTCGGCTGCTGGGCGAACCGCGCCCACTCCGCGGGGAGCTCGGTCCCGTCGCGGACGGGGAAGACATACATCGACTCCGGCAGGACCTGCTGGACCTCAGGGCTCTCCAGGAACTCCAGGAGGGCACGGGCGCCGTCGGGGTTCTGCGCGCCGGCGAGCACACCGGCGTACTCCACCTGCTGGAAGCAGGTGTCCAGCAGGGCCGCGGTCGTGGTCACGCCCTTGCTGACGGTGAACGCCGGGGAGGAGTCATAGGAGACCACGATCGGCTTCGACCCGTTGCCGCCGCCCTGGCTGAACTCGCCCTCATAGGCCTCGGTCCAGCCCGGGACCAGCTCGGCGCCGTTGTCCATCAGCTTCGCCCAGTAGTCCGGCCAGCCGTCGCCGTAGGCGGCGATGGTCGCCAGCAGGAACGCCATGCCGGGCGAGCTGGTCGAGGCGCCGGGGATGACGAACAGGTCGCGATAGGCCGGGTCGACCAGGTCGTCGAGGGTCTGCGGCGGGGTCAGGTCGTGGTCGGCGAACCAGGTCGTGTCGATGTTGACGCACACGCTGGCGTGGTCGACGGGGATCAGCCGGTCGGCACCATCGGGCAGGGCATAGTTCCCGGCACCAGGCGCCAGGTCGACGCCCGCGGTGTCGAAGACGCCAGCATCGAGGGCCCGCGAGGCGAAGGTGTTGTCGACCCCGAACGCCACGTCGCCGGTCGGGTCGTCGGCGGTGAGGACCAGCTTGTTGGTGAGGGTGCCCGCGTCGCCGGCGGACTGCACCTGGAGGGTGTAGCCGCTCTCCTGCTCGAACGAGCGGATCACGGGCTTGGGCAGGAACCACGAGTCATGGGTGACGAGCACGACCGTGCCGCCGGCGCCGGTGTCGCCGCTGCTGCCGTCCGGGCGGTCGGGCTCGGTGGAGCCGCCCATGAGGCTGCAACTGGCGGTGAGCGCCGTGGCCGCCACGATGGCTGCCAGCCGGGTCAACCTCGTCGCCGTCCTCGAGGTGGTCGAGCCGCGGGCAGGAACAAATGACATCGCTGATGACTCCCTTCGCCGGTGCTAACCGGTGCAGGTTCGGAGGGTCTGCGGAGGTCCCGCACTCTCAGCCCATCCACCGCGTCGCCGCGACCGATGTGCTCCCCTGTCGTTGTCCCGCCATCGTACGCCGGGCCCCCAGGGCTCAGCGCGTCAGTCCGACCGGCTCGGTCAGCCGCGCCAGCTTGTCGGGGTTGACGACGACATAGACGCCCGCGACCAGGCCGTCCTCGACGGCGAGCGTGATGACCGTGACCACCTGGCCATGCCGGGACGCGCGGATCGCGGGCAGCCCGTTGACCCAGGCCACGTCGACCGCAGCGTCGGCGGCGCCCTTGCGGGCGATGCCGTCGAGGAACCGGGCGACGTTGTCGCGGCCGACCACCGGGCGGCGGGCCGCCGAGACGAGCCCGCCCCCGTCGGAGAGCAGGACGACGTCGGGGGCCAGCACGTCCATCAGCGGCTGGAGCTCACCGGTGCTGGCGGCCGCGAGGAACGACTCGATGGCGCGCAGGCTCTCCGACCGCTCGACCGCCTGACGAGGTCGCCGGGCAGCGACGTGACGCCGCGCGCGCAACGCCGTCTGCCGAACGGCGTCGGGCGTCTTGTCGAGGGCGGTCGCGATCTCGTCGTAGGGCAGGTCGAACACCTCGCGCAGCACGAAGACGGCCCGCTCGACGGGCGCCAGCGTCTCGAGCACCAGCAGCATCGCGGTGGACACCGAGTCGGCGAGCGCGACGTCGTCGGCCACGTCGGGGACGGTCAGCAGCGGTTCGGGCAGCCACGGGCCGACATAGGCCTCGCGCCGTCGCGCCAGCGTGCGCAGCCGGTTGAGGGCCAGCCGGGTGGCGATCCGGACCAGATAGGCACGCGGGTCGAGGACCTCGGCATGGTCGACGCCGGCCCAGCGCAGCCAGGTCTCCTGCACCACGTCCTCGGCGTCGGCCGCCGAGCCGAGCATCTCGTAGGCGACGGTGAACAGCAGTCCGCGGTGGGCCGCGAAGCCCTGGTCGTCGTCGTTCATGAGCCCGACGGTACGGCGAGCGGAAGCTCACAGGCATCCGAGAAGCCCTGGGAGCGCAGGCCCATGGCGGCGTTGACCCGGGAGCGCATGTTCTCCAACGCCACCATCTGGGTCAGCTCGACCAGGGCAGGCTCGCCCAGCTGCTCGACCAGGCCGGTCACCATCTCGTCGGTCACGGTGGGCGGCGTGGCGGTCATCGCCTCGGCGTACGCCATGACGTCGCGCTCGAGACCGGTGAAGACCGATGACTGGCGCCAGCGCGGCACCTCACGGGCCTTGGCCTCGTCGAGCCCGTCGGTGTGGGCCAGGTAGTAGGCGAAGTCCAGGCACCAGCTGCAGCCGATCGAGGCGGCCGACGCCATCACGGCGAACGCCTTGAGCTGGGCGTCGAGCTCGTGCCACCGCTGGACCTTGCGCTCGAAGCCGGCCACCGCCCACATCAGGCGGCGGTGGTGGCCCATGACATAGACGCCGTCGAGGACCTCGCCATAGAGCCGACGGCTCACCTGCTTGACGAGGCGGCCGCTGGGACCGTCGAGGTCGGCGGGACGGATCCGGATCGGGCTGGTCGGTGTGGTGGTCATGATGTCTCCCTCGTCGTGGCGGGTGGGTCGACATGGAGACACCGGCGAGTGTCGGGTTGTGACAGCCGCTCTGTCCGGCGGCCCTAGGCTGACGCCCGTGGCAAGTGAGATCGAGGTGTCCGAGGGCGGGCTGGAGGATCCAGCGGTGCACGCCCTGCTCGAGGAGCACCTGGCCGACATGCACGCGACCTCGCCGCCCGAGAGCGTGCACGCGCTCGACCTCAGCGGCCTGACGGCGCCCGGCGTGACCTTCTGGACGGCGCGGCTCGAGGGCGTCGCCGTCGGCTGCGTGGCACTCAAGGAGCTGTCGCCGACCTCCGGTGAGCTCAAGTCGATGCGGACGTCGGTGCTTGCCCGTGGGCTGGGCGTGGGGACAGCGCTGCTGAGGGTGGTGCTCGACGAGGCACGGCGGCGTCGTTATCACGAGGTCTCGCTGGAGACCGGGACCGAGGAGTTCTTCGCCCCCGCCCACCGGCTCTATCGACGCCACGGGTTCACGGAGTGCGGACCCTTCGGGGACTATGTGCTCGATCCCCACAGCGCGTTCATGACGCTGACGCTGTCCTGACCGACCCGGCCCATCGAGGAGCAGCCCATGCCCAGCATCCGGCACGAGGTGCTCGCTCGCGGTGTGCCCCGGATCCGGCGGGCCCGCGAGATCGATGACGTCATGGCCGAGCGGGCGCGCCTCGAGCTCGCGCACCGTCGGCTCGATCGCACGTTCCCCAGCGCGGCCGTGCCCGGCTTCGCGAAGAAGTTCCGGCTCGATCGTGAGGACGCCGGCGGCTTCCCGTCGTACGTCGTGACACCGCGCAGCGTGCCCGTGACACGGACGCTGGTCTATGTGCACGGTGGCGCGTTCGTCGCTCCGATCGACCCCTTCCACGTGCGGTGGACGACGCGCCTGGCGCTGGCGACGGGGGCTCGGTTGGTGCTGCCGGACTACCCCCTCACGCCGGAGTCGACCTGGCGCGCCTCGCACGAACAGATCGTCGACCTGACGGCGCGGTGGGCGGCCGAGCCCGGAGGCGCTGTGCTCGCGGGCGACTCGTCGGGCGGCAACATCGCGCTGGCGGTGGCGCTCACGATGCGCGACCGTGGCCTGACGATGCCGACGGCCATGGTGCTGCACGCACCGTGGGTCGACCTGACGATGACCGCGCCGGGAACACCCGAGGCCGCGGCCCGGGACCCGTGGCTCCACCTCGGCAAGGCCCACGCCTACGCCCGCTGGTGGGCCGGACGCGACGACCTGACGCTGCCGCAGCTGAGCCCCGTCAACGGCGAGCTCGACGGGCTCCCACCGGCGCTGATGTTCTATGGCACCCGCGACATGCTGGCGCCGGGTTGTCAGCTGATCGCCGAGCGGGCTCGGGCATCGACGTGGGACCTGACGGTGGTCGAGGAGCACGACCTCATCCACGTCTACAGCCTGATGCCGCTGCCCGAGGCGCGTCGGGCGTTCGTGACCGCGGTGGAGTTCCTGCGATGAACGACGGCGAGACCATGCGGCTCCGCGTGCTGACGTTCGACGAGCTGGACCCGCGGACGTCGTACGACCTGTGGCGCTTGCGCCAGCAGGTGTTCATCATCGAGCAGCAGTCGCCCTATCCCGACCTCGACGGCCGCGACCCGGAGCCTGCGACCCGCCACTTCCTGCTCGACGTCGAGGGCGAGCTGGTCGGCTGCGTCCGGCTGCTCGACGACGGCGACGCACTGCGGATCGGCCGGGTCGTGGTCGCCTCCGGCTGGCGCGGCCGCGGGCTCGCCGACCGGCTGATGCACGCCGTCATGGCGGAGGTCGGCGACCGACCGGCGGTCCTTGATGCCCAGGTCGGGCTGACGGGCTGGTATGCCACCTTCGGCTTCGAGATCAGTGGGCCCGAGTTCGTCGAGGACGGGGTCGCGCACCGGCCGATGGCCCGGCCGGCCACTGCCGGCACGGCCTGATCACAGCTGCAGGATCGACGCCGAGATGAGCAGCGACGCGGCCACGGCGTCGGGGTCGTGGAGGTCGCCCGGATCGGCCAGGGTGGCGCGCGACCGCTCCCTCACGGCCTCACCCGGGTCGCTCGCGACGAGGTCGACGCACAGCGCCGCGACGACGGCCGCGGTGTCGTGCTCGTCGAGGCCGTCCATCGCCAGGCCGTTGTAGAGCATCGTCGCGGCCTCGAACATCAGCTCTCGAGCGATCTCGCGGTCGACCTCGGGCCGCTGGTCGGCGACGGCGTCGGCCGCGGCCAGGAACTCGTCGAACGGCGTGCCGACGTACCTCGGATCCATGCGCCGACCCTCTCAAGCCGGCCGGGCCGCGGCAATCGGATTGCCGGTGGAACCGGCCGGCCGCGCGCCACGTCGATCACTCATGAGGTTGTCTCGTGCCCACGTGGTGATGGTGGTCGCCGTCGTCCTGGTCGTCGCCGGTGCCGTCGGCGCCTTCGGCCTGATGGGTGGCGGCCCGTCCTCGGGCTCCGCCGACTGCGGCATCTTGATCAAGTCGGACGGGATCGTGTTCGCCGAGGCCGGCGCCACTCGGAGGCACGGCGAGCCCTTCGGCACCGCTGCCGAGTCGGTCTGCGAGGACGTCGGCCGAAACGCCCGCGGCGCCGTCTTCACCGATGCGTCGCGCACGCTGACGACCTACCGCTTCGCCGGCTATCCGGCCTCCGAGGTGCTGGGCGTGCGCTATCGAGACGAAGGTCCCTTCGCCGTCTTCATCGCCGACTCGCTCGGCGAACACGATCGAGACCAGATCGCTCGCGAGCTGCGACGCTGACGGCGAGCGCCATGTCGAGCCCTGCCCACGATGCTCCGCGGGCGCCTGACTGGTGCGTACGACGCACCAGGTGCGTCGCCCGCACCAGATAGTGAGGCGCAGGCATGCCTGAAGCCCCGCCGGTGGTGTTGGTGGCGGGGTGTTGGGGCGGGGTGGCTAGGACTCGGGTGGGTCGGTTGCGCCGTCGGCCCCATCACCGGTGGGGCAGGCGGGGAGGGCGTGGAGTCCGGGTGGGGTGACATCGGTGGTGCCGGTGTGGTCGCACAGGAAGACATAGCCGTGGGGGCTGGTCCACAGGTAGACCCCGGGTTCGGGCATCCTGTAGCGCCACGAGGTCAGCGTCTTCAACCGGTGGTGATGCCTGCAGAGGGCGGCGATGTTGTGACTGCACGTGCCGCCGCCCTGATCGTGGGGGATGACGTGGTCGTGGTCGCAACGCCTCGCGGGGCGGGTGCACCAGGGGAACACACACTGCACATCCCGCAGACCCACCGCTTCTCTGAGCCGGTCGGGGACCTCGTAGGCGCTGACGTGGACGTGGTCGTTGAGGTCGATGACCGGCTTCACGGTCAGCTGGACGCCCTCGCGGCCACACCAGTCGCGGATGGTCGTGGCGTCGATCGGGGTCCGGGTGTTCTCACACCTACCCACCGTGCTGCCGCCCGTCAGGGCCTGGTCGGACAGGTGGAGGTAGAGGGTGACCGGCCGACCGTCGGTCTTCGGGTTTCGAGACGCTCGCTCCGCTCGCTCCTCAACCACCGAGGGGTCTTCGAAGGTGAAGGCGAGCTGGTTCCTTGCGATCTCCCCCAGCGCGGTGGCGCGGCGGGCATCCAGCGACTCCTGTGAGCCCGCGAGCTTGAGCTGGCCGGCGGTGACCGCCAGCGCCTTGTCGAGATCCAGGGCGTCGCCCAGGTCGAGGGTGCCGCGCATCTCCACCTGCCCGGCCATGGAGACCTGGTCGGTGTCGATCCACACCCCACGAGTGTCGGGCTTGCTCATCGGGTCATCGGGCCATTGGGCGACCTGGGGCATGTGACGACACTCCGCCTCGCGGATCAGCCGCTCCAGCTGCACCGGCCCGATCTTCCCCGCCACCGCAGCCACCTGCTCATCCACAAACGAAGCCGCCGCCTTGTTCAGGGCCAGGGTGTGGTCGGCGACCCGACGCGCCTGCCACGCCGCCACCCGCCCCGCCACCAGGAGCTTCCACAGCTTCGGGAGGCGGTGGGCGATCTCGACCGCCCGCCCCACCAACACCTTCCCGGCATCGGTGGTCAGCCCGATCGCGGCGGCGAACTCCGCGACCGCGAACTCCGCCACCAACGGCGCACCCTCCCCCGCGATCGGCAGATACTCACCCGCCACGAACCACGCCGCCTCATCCCCAGGGACAGGCTCATGCATCGCCGCCCACTCCACCGCCGCGACCATCAGGTCCACCCCAGCGGCCAGCTCCGCGGCCTTCGCCGAACGCGCGAACGCCAGCACCGCACCGGGAGACCCCGGCGGCTGGACCCGCTCACCACGCTGGCTACTCATAGAACAACCCAACCACCGGCCACCGGCCACCGACAGTTCTGGCCCGGAATCGGGGTTATCCACCGACCGCCAGGTCACGACTCGATAACGCTTTTCGAACTGATGCTCCCGCGCGATCATCGGCGAGGTTTGTGCACTGCGCACATAGGGATCGCGCTGTCGGGCTAGCTGACCGACAGCTGCGTGCCACGGGCAAGAGGCTTCGGCCAGCCGGACTCACCCGTCTGAACACCGATCAGACATGGCAGCCCCGATTCGGCATCGGCAGTGATGATCACGGCCCGCACCGTAAAGTCCGGCATCGGGCTCCCCGGGGGAACCGGGTGGCCCGATGTCACGGTGTGCGGGAAGCTCCCGATGAGCTTGATCCGAAGCTCCCGGCCAGAGGTGCAGGGGTGACCCGTATTGGAGTTCCTCACCTTCCCCACACGCGCAATGGCCGTGGCGCTCGACACGGATGCCCCCTGGTCTGCGATCGCGTCGCGGGCGACTGCCTCGGCCATGGCGATCTCGTCCTGGCTCAGGGACGCTCCGCCACCCGTCGGAGCCGCGCCTGGGGATTGCTGCGAGGAACAGCCGGCCAGCAGTGGCAGAACCGCGAGCGCCGCGAAGATCGGCTTCACGACGTTCGGACGGCGCAGCATGCCCCATGGTACCACGGCTGGCGCGCTCGCGGCCCGATCCCTGCACGCCCGCTCACCGGCTGATCCGCCCTCGGTTTCAAGACGCTCGCTGCGCTCGCTCCTCAACCAGCGGGCGTCGTGCCAGACCTCCTCAACCAGCGGGCATGACACGATGCGAGCTCCTCAATCAGCAGTGCTCCCCAGCAGGTCTGCGATGAGGGCCTCGACGCGGGTGCGGATCTCGTCGCGGATGGGGCGGACGGCGTCGATGCCCTGGCCGGCGGGGTCGTCGAGCTTCCAGTCCTCATAGCGCTTGCCGGGATAGAAGGGACAGGCGTCGCCGCAGCCCATGGTGATGACGACGTCGGATGCCTCGACCGCCTCATTGGTGAGGATCTTGGGGTGGGCGGTCGTGATGTCGACGCCGTCCTCGGCCATGGCCTCGACGGCGACGGGGTTGATGGTCTCGGCCGGCGCCGAGCCGGCGGAGAGGACGTCGATGCGGTCACCGGCCAGGTGCTGGAGATAGCCGGCAGCCATCTGGGACCGGCCGGCGTTGTGGACACACACGAACAGCACGGTCGGGCGGGGCGAAGCGGCAGCGGTCATGAGGACTCCACAGGGGTCTCGGAGGGGAAGAAGCGCCGGGCCCAGAGGCTCACATAGACCAGGCCGACCAGGACGGGCACCTCGATCAGCGGGCCGACCACGCCGGCCAGGGCCTGGCCACTGGTGACGCCGAAGACGGCGATCGCAACGGCGATCGCGAGCTCGAAGTTGTTGCCGGCCGCGGTGAACGCCACGGTGGTGGCCCGGGGGTAGGACATCCCGAGCGCACGGGCGGCGAGCAGCGACCCGCCCCACATCACGGCGAAGTAGGCCACGAGCGGAACGGCGATGCGCGCGACCTCGAGCGGCTCGCGCGTGATGGTGTCGCCCTGGAGGGCGAACAGGATGACGATCGTGAAGAGCAGGCCATAGAGGGCCCAGGGGCCGATGCGCGGCAGGAAGGTCCGCTCGTACCACTCGCGCCCACGGCGCTGCTCGCCGATGCGCCGCGTCAGATAGCCCGCGGCCAGCGGGATGCCGAGGAACACCACGACACTGCCCGCGATCTGCCAGGGCGAGACCTCGAGGTGGGCCGTCGAGAGACCGAGCCAGCCGGGCAGCAGCTCGAGATAGAACCAGCCGAGCAGGGCGAAGGCGAGCACCTGGAAGATCGAGTTGAGCGCGACGAGGACGGCGGCCGCCTCGCGGTCGCCGCAGGCCAGGTCGTTCCAGATGATCACCATCGCGATGCAGCGGGCCAGGCCGACGATGATCAGCCCGGTGCGATAGGCGGGCAGGTCGGGCAGGAACACCCAGGCCAGCGTGAACATCAGCGCCGGGCCGATCACCCAGTTGAGCACCAGCGAGAGTCCCATCAGCCGGTGGTCGCGGGCGACGTCGCCGATCTCGTCATAGCGGACCTTGGCGAGGACGGGATACATCATCACCAGCAGGCCGAGCGCGATCGGCAAGGACACCGACCGGATCTTGATGGCGTCGAGCACATCGGCGATGCCCGGGACCCAGCGGCCGAGCAGCAGTCCGGCCGCCATCGCCAGCCCGATCCAGACGGGCAGGTAGCGATCGAGCGTCGAGAGCCGGTGCGCGACGCCGGCGTGCTCGTCGACCGCGGTCATGCGGTGGGCTTGGTGGCGCGGATGATCGCGCTGTGCATCCCGGGCACGGCTTCGTGGGTGAACTCGACCTCGCCGTCCACGAACCCGGCCCCGGCCAGCTCGTCGAGGTATTCACTGCGGCTCAGCGCACCCGCGATGCAGCCGACCCAGGGGCCGCGCTCGGCGCGGTCCTCGGCTGACAGGTGGTCCTCGGCGACGACGTCGGAGATCCCGATGCGGCCGCCGGGGGCGAGGACGCGGAACATCTCCGCGAAGACGCTGGGCTTGTCGGCCGACAGGTTGATCACGCAGTTGGAGATGACCACGTCGACGGCACCCTCGGGCAGCGGAATGTCCTCGATGGTGCCCTTGAGGAACTCGACGTTGGTGGCGCCGGCCTTGGCGGCGTTGGCCCGAGCCAGGTCGAGCATCTCGTCGGTCATGTCGACGCCGTAGGCGAAACCGGTGGGCCCGACGCGCCGGGCCGACAGCAGGACGTCGATCCCGCCACCCGAGCCGAGGTCGAGCACGCGCTCCCCCGGCTCGAGGGCCGCGACGGCCGTCGGGTTGCCACAGCCGAGGCTGGCGGCGACGGCCTCGGCGGGCAGGGCGTCCTGGTCGTCGGCGGAATAGAGCGCGGCACCGAACGAGTCGGATACGGCGACGGCCTCACCGTTGCAGCACGACGTGCCGCAGGAGTCGTCCACCAGCACGAGCTCGCTGTTGAGGTCGGCGTTGGCCTGGCCCGCGCGTACGGCGTTGGCGGCCTCGGCATAGCGGGTGCGGACCTGCTCACGGATGTCGTCGGTGCTCATGGACGGTTCCCTCTCTTTGATCGACGGATCTCGATGTATCGAGCATCATCGATACATCGACCGATGTCAATACCTATGGCACCATGGTCACATGCCGTCATCGCTGTCCGTCACCCCGGTCGACCAGGTCTGCTGCTCGCCGGTCTCCGGCGGCGAGGCGCTCGAGCCCACCGACGCCGAGCGTCTGGCCCGGGTCTTCAAGGCCCTCGGCGACCCCACCCGCGTGCGGCTGCTGTCGCTCATCGCCGCCCGAGCGGAGCGCGAGGCGTGCATCTGCGACCTCATCCCTGCGGTCGGCCTGTCCCAGCCCACGGTGTCCCACCACATGAAGCAGCTCGTCGACGCCGGCCTGGTGACCCGCGAGCAGCGCGGCCGCTGGGCCTTCTATGCCCTGGTCGAGGACCAGCTCGCCGCGCTCAGCCGGGCGCTGCGCCCCTAGCGACCCGACATCGCGAACGCCCTCACCGGGAAGGTGGCGAGGCCGCGCACCGCGACGGGGACGGCGAAGAACAGGTCGCCGTCGCCGACCTGGTCGAGCCGGGTGAGGTGCTCCACCACGGGGATGCCGGCGACCAGCAGACCGGAGTGGGCCGGCCGCTCACCGGTGGTGGTGTCGTCGATGTTGACCGAGTCGATCCCGACGAGGGCGGCCCCGGCCTCGACCAGCGCGGCGGTCCCGTCGGCGGTCAGGTGCGGGTGCACCGGGTCGCCGTACGACGGCGTGCCCCAGCGCGCGTCCCACCCCGACCGCAGGATCACGGCCCGGCCGGCGACCTCGACCCCCTCGAACGACGCGGCGGCGAAGACGCCGGAGGCCGGGGCGTCCACCACCACGACGGACAGCGCCGCACATCGCTCGAGCGGCAGCCCGCTGAGGTCCCAGCCGTCGCGGTAGCGGTGGGCCGGGGTGTCGAGATAGGTCCCGGTGTTGGTGACCATCGAGATGCGACCGATCTGGAACTCCGTTCCGGGCGCATAGACGCCCTCGGACTCGGCGAAGGTCAGGTGGGAGCCCAGTTCGGGCGCCGGCAGCCCGGGATAGGTGACCATGCCGTCCTCGACGACGTGGGACAGGTCGATCAGGCGCATCGGTAGAGCATCCCTTCCGGGGACGGGGAGACGGTGACCTCGCCGCGGGCGACGAGCAGCTCGAGGTGGGCTCGCGTCTCCAGCACAGCCAGGGCGACGTTGAAGAGGTCGAGGTCGTCGAGGTGCATCTCGTGGCGCGTCCACGGCAGCTCGCGGGCGACCGCGAACGCCGTCAGCGCATCGGACCCCACGGCCTCACGACACAGCCCGAGGCGGACGTCGTGGTGGGCGGTCAGCTGGTCGACGCGGATGTGGGTGGACGGCGCGACCGGGCCGTGGGCGGGCAGCAGCCGCAGGTCGGGCAGGGCACGCACCTTGGCCAGCGAGCCGAGGAAGTCGCCGAGCGGCTGGTCGGCCAGCGCAGCCTCGAAGCCGATCGACGGCGTGATGGTCGGCAGGACGTGGTCGCCCGCGAACATCAGCCCGGCCGCGCGGTCTGCGAAGACGAAGTGGCCTCGCGTGTGCCCGGGTGTGTGGACGGCGTCCAGGGCCCGCGACCCGACCGCGACGGTCTGGTCGCCGTCGAGCCAGCTGTCCGGGTAGTCCCACTGGGACAGGTCCGGGGTCGAGCTGGCGGAGAACTCCGCCCACGCCTTGGCGAGGTGATGGGCTCCGGACTCCTCGAGGACACGCACGCTCTGGGAGATCCCGCCGCCCACGGACCGCTGGTGGAGCACGTCGATCGTGGCCTTGTCGGCCAGGCCGAGCGTGACATGCGCGCCGAACTCGCGACGCAGCACGACGGCCAGCGTGTAGTGGTCGCGGTGCACGTGGGTCACCAGGATCCGCGTGATGTCAGCCGGAGCATGCCCGATGAGTGCGAGGCCCGACTCCAGCGCCGCGCGACTCTCGCGGATCGCCCAGCCGCCGTCGACCAGGGTGAGCCCGGCCTCGCTCTCGACGGCATAGACATTGACGGCGCGCAGCCCGTCCATCGGCAGCGGCAACGGGATCCGGTGAACACCGTCAGCGACCGGCCAGGCGCCGGGCTCGGTCCAGTGGGTGCCCGAGTCGGGAGAGACCGCGAGCGCGGTCGGGGTGCCGGTCATGGGGTCGATCATGCCGTGCGACGTGACGCGCCAGACACCGCCGCCCTCCCGAAGCTACCCACGGGTCGCTTCGTCGTTAGAGTCACCGCTGTGACCAGCACGGTGACCGGCCCTGCGCCGGGAGGCGGCCCGACGACGCCGTACGTCGTCGTCCTGGGCGGCGCCAACATGGACCTCAAGGCTCGCAGCGCCGCGCCCCTGGTCGCGGCCACGAGCAACCCCGGCTCGACCCGGATGTCGCCGGGAGGCGTGGGCCGCAACATCGCCGAGAACCTCGCCCGGCTCGGCACCCCGGTGCACCTGGTCGCGGCGGTCGGCGCCGACCAGATGGGCGACACCCTGCTGCGCGACACCGCGGCGGCGGGCGTCGGGGTCGAGCACGTACGCCGTCTGGCGCTGCCGACCGGCACCTATACCGCCGTCCTCGACGCGACCGGTGAGCTGAGCGTCGCCGTGGCCGACATGGCGGCGACCGACGCGATCGCCCCCGACGCCGTCGCCGAGGCCGGCGACCTCATCGCCGGCGCGGGTCTCGTCGTCGTGGACGCCAACCTGGCCCACGAGACCGTGGCGGCCGCCGTCGAGCGGGCGTCCGCCGCGGGCGTCCCGGTCGTGGTCGACCCGGTGAGCGTGCCCAAGGCCCGGCGGCTCCGGCCGCTTCTGACCACGGATCACCCGGTCCACACCATCACCCCCAACGCCGACGAGCTCGAGGCCCTGACGGGGCTGCCGACCCGCCGCCACCCCGAGGTGGTGGAAGCCGCACGGCGACTGCTCGGCCTCGGTGTCGAGCGCGTCTGGGTGCGGCTCGG
>JAXLSN010000030.1:0-70615 GCA_046330595.1 Nocardioidaceae bacterium | reverse complement strand
GGCTCGGCTCGGTGGGGTCGCTGCTGGTGACCGGCGACGGTCCGGCCGTGGTCGTGGCCGCCTTGTCGGCCGAAGTGGTCGACGTGACGGGGGCCGGCGACGCGATGCTGGCCGCCTACAGCCACGCCCTGCTCGGCGGCGTCGAGCCCGGCGACGCCGCGGCGTTCGGCCAGGCCGCGGCGGCGCTGACCGTCTCGGTGGCCGACACCGTCCGCTCCGACCTGACCGACGACCTGGTCCGCACGACCCTCACCGCCGCCCGACCCTGAGAGGCCCGATGACCGACCGACTCGAGGTCACCCCCGAGGTGGCCGACGCGCTCGCGGCCGGACGACCCGTGGTCGCCCTCGAGAGCACGATCATCAGCCACGGCATGCCCTATCCCCAGAACGTCGCCATGGCGCGCGAGGTCGAGGGCATCGTCCGCGACCACGGCGCGACGCCGGCGACGATCGCGATCCTGCACGGTCGCCCGCGCATCGGCCTGTCCCCCGACGACCTCGAGCTGCTCGGCTCCGACAGGTCCGTCGCCAAGGTGAGCGTCCGCGACCTCGGCTATGTCGTCGCGCGCGGACTCCACGGCGCGACGACGGTCGCCGCCACGATGCGGCTGGCGTCGCTGGCCGGCATCCGCGTGTTCGTCACCGGCGGACTGGGTGGCGTCCACCGCGGCGCCCAGGAGACCTTCGACATCTCCGCCGACCTGGTCGAGCTGTCGGCCACGCCGGTGGCCGTCGTGTCCGCCGGGGTCAAGAGCATCCTCGACATCGGGCTGACGCTGGAGACCCTCGAGACCTATGGCGTCCCGGTGATGGCGGTCGGGTCCGATGAGTTCCCGTCGTTCTACTCTCGCTCCTCCGGCCACCGAGCCCCGATGCGCGTCGACGGCGCCGCCGACGTCGCGGCTGTCATGCGCGCCCACTGGGAGCTCGGCCTGAGCTCGGGTCTGGTCGTGGCCAACCCGATCCCGGTCGAGGACGAGATCCCCGCCGACCAGATCGGCGCGGTCATCGAGCAGGCGCTGGGTGATCTCGACCGGCTGGGCATCACCGGCAAGGACGCGACGCCCTATCTGCTGGGCCGGATCGTCGAGCTCACCGGCGGCGCGAGCCTCACCGCCAACATCGCGCTGGTGCGCAACAACGCCCGACTCGGGGCCGCGATCGCGGCGTCGTACGCCGGCTGAGGACGCCGTCGCCGGGGGCATGCTGCCCGGTGGTACTACGACCATTGGGCACGCTCGAAAACGCTCAATCCCCTTCAAACACTGGGCAATGTCCTTGATGCTGACAGCGCGCACCTCGAACAGGCGGGGTGACCGACCCGAAGGCAGCACGATGACTCTCTCCACTCGCCGCATCCGCCGCATCACCCCCGTCCTCAGCCTCACCGCCCTGGTGCTCGCGACGGGCTTCAACTCCTCAGCAGCCTGGAGCGCCGGTCGCGACGGCGACCACGACGGCATGCCGACCAAGTGGGAGGTCCGCCACGGCCTCAACCCGCGCGTCGATGACGCCTCGCGCGACAAGGACAAGGACGGGCTGAGCAACATCGCCGAGTTCCGCCACCACACCGACCCGGAGGTCGAGGACAGCGACCACGACGGCGACGACGACGGCGACGAGGTGCACGACGGCTTCAAGAGCACCAGCGTCAACGACCGCGACTCCGACGACGACGGCATCCCCGACGGTGACGAGGACGCCGACCACGACGGCACCGACAACGAGGACGAGGACGACGCCACCGAGACCTGTGCGCGCGACGACGATGACGCGGACGACGACGGCATCGACGACGAGGACGAGAACGAGAACCACACCTCCCGTCACAGCGCCGACTCCGACGACGACGGCATCCCCGACGGCAACGAGGACTCCGACCACGACGGCCAGGCCGACGAGGACGACGACGACTCGATGAGCGACCACTGTTCAGGTGACGACGAGGACAGCGACGACCTGCTCGGCGCGATCGTCTCCTTCGACGAGGCCACCGGCGCCCTCGTGATCGACACGGTCACGTCCGGCCAGCTGACCTTCACCGTCACCGCCGACACCGAGATCCAGTTCGACAGCTCCGGCCACGGCTCCGGCGAGGACGGCGACACCAGCGACCTCGTCGCCGGCGCGGTGGTCGACGAGATCGACCTGGCCGAGGACGGCACGGTCGAGGAGATCGAGCTCGCCCGGGTCGTCTGACCCGTCCGGATCCGGGTCGGCCGGGCCGGACTCAGCCCACCGACTCAAGGAAGTCACAGCCGCTCGCGCGCTGGCCTCACGCCAGCGTGCGAGCGTGCGTTGGCGGCCACCGAGGGGCGACGCGGACAACACCGGCGTGATGTGTGACCCGCGGTGCCCAGGAGACTCCGGGGACGCCAGCGTGTGAGAGGGATCCCTCAGCCCCTTGCCACATCGTTCACCGCCCTGTTGCATGGCGTTCATGGAGGACCACGAGGTCAGGGCGCTCGGGCACGTCATCGATCTGCTGCAGCGACGCTTCCCCGACCTTCCGCGCGAGCGAATCACGAGTGAGGTGATGGACCTCTATCACCGCTACGAGTTCTCCAAGGTGCGCGGCTACCTCGCGATCCTGATCGAGCGCGAGGCGCGCGAGCGCTTATCGGCGTTGCCGGTCGCCGTCGCCTGACGCCGATCTGGGTCACGCCCGGAGGGTGGCGTGCATCTCCCAGACCAGGATCTCGGCGGGCTCGGTCGCGGTCACGCGCTGGCCGCCGGAGGCGGTGAGGCGTACGGCGTCGCCGGTCGCGAGCGGACCGGCACTCTCGAGCGTCACGCTGCCGCGCGGCACGAACACGCGGAGGTAGGGGGCCTCCGGAAGCGTGACCGAGCCACCCGGCTGGAGCCGAGCCGCATAGAGCGCGGCGTACTGGTTCTTGATCCGGATCGCCGACTCGCCGTCGTGCTTGCGCATGCCGGAGGCCACCGGCACCAGCCCGCCGCTGAGCAGCTCGTGGTCGATCTCGAGCTGCTCATAGCCCGGCACGATGCCGCTCTCGTCGGGCACCACCCACATCTGGACGAAGTGGACCGGGTCGCGGTGCTCGTCGCCGGCCAGCCGCCAGGAGTCGTTCTTCTCCGAGTGGAGGATCCCGGTGCCGGCGCTCATGCGCTGGGCGAGGCCGGGATAGATGACGCCGTTGTGGCCGGTCGAGTCCTGGTGGACCAGGGAGCCCTCGAGCACCCAGGTCACGATCTCCATGTCCCGGTGGGGGTGGGTCTCGAAGCCGGTCCCGGCCGCGACCACATCGTCGTTGTTCACCAGGAGCAGACCGTGATGGGTGTTGGCGTGGTCGTAGTGCTGACCGAACGAGAACGAGTGCTTGGAGTCCAACCAGCCGAAGTCGCTCAGGAAGCGGTCCTCCGCGCGACGGATGTCGACGATGGGGCTGAGGCGGGTGTCGTTCACGGCTTCTCCCAACAAGATGATGTGTCAACCAAGTCTCTCGGAACATGGTTGACGTGTCATCTATTCCGCTAGGCTGATGGTCATGGCGAATGAGGACGTCTGGCTCGACGATCGGGAGCAGCAGCTGTGGCGACGCTGGCTGCGCCTCGCCTCCGAGCTCCCCCACCAGCTCCATCGCGAGCTGCAGGCCGATGCCGGGATCTCGTGGCAGGACTTCGAGGTGCTGGTCCAGCTCACGGAGGCGCCCGAGCACCGACTCCGCATCAGCGAGCTCGCCGCAGCACTCGTTTGGGAGAAGAGCCGCACCTCGCATCACCTCACCCGCATGCAGTCGCGGGGCCTGGTCGCCCGCGAGGAGTGTGACGACGACGCCCGCGGCGCCTTCGTCGTGGTGACCCCCGCGGGTCGCCGAGTCATCGAGACCGCGGCGCCCGGTCACGCGCGCGCCGTACGACGCCTGCTGTTCGATGCACTCTCCCCTGCCGACACCGCACGCCTCAATGCGATCCTCGGTCGCGTGCTCGACGGACTCGACGAGCCAGCGGGCCAGTCGTGACATTCGCCCCCACCCCCCCACGACGGTCAGTCCTCAGCATGTCCGCTGAGCGCTTGCCTAGGCTGACGGGGTGAGCAGCCTCCCCCGCAGCACCCCGTCGGCGCAGGACGTCGACGCCGGCGCCGTCCTGGCGTTCGTCGACGCCGTCGATGCCGACCCCACGATCGAGATGCACAGCCTGATGGTGGTGCGACACGGGCATGTCGTCGCCGAGGGCTGGTGGGCACCACACACCCCCGATCGCACCCGACTGCTCTATTCGGTCAGCAAGAGCTTCACGTCGACGGCCCTGGGCATCGCCGTCGAGGAGGGGCTCGTCGCGCTCGACGACACCGTCGTCTCCCACGTCCCGGAGCTTGCCGAAGGCATCACCGACGAGCGGCCGCTGGCGATCACCCTGCGCGACCTGGCGATGATGGCCGCCGGTCACGACCACGACATGTGGCCCGACGCGCTCGCCACGGACTTCGGCGAGCCGGTGCGCGGCTTCCTGTCGCACCCGCCGACCAAGCAGTCCGGCAGCTGGTTCACCTACAGCCAGCCGTGCACCTATACCCTCGGCGCGATCATCCAGCGCCGCAGCGGAACGACGCTGACCGACTATCTGCGCCCCCGACTCCTCGACCCCCTCGGCATCGGTCCGGTCGGCTGGCAGGCCTATCCGGCCGGGCGCCAGCTCGGGTTCACCGGGTTCTTCGCGCGCACCGAGGACGTCGCCAAGCTCGGCCTGCTCTATCTCCAGGGCGGCCGGTGGCAGGGTCGTCAGCTGGTGCCCGAGAGCTATGTGCGCGAGGCGACGTCCGCCCTCGTCGAGACGCCGTGCCAGGACACCGTCGACTGGCAGCAGGGCTATGGCTTCCAGTTCTGGGTCTCCCGCCACGGCTTCCGGGCCGACGGCGCCTTCGGCCAGTTCAGCCTCGTGCTGCCCGAGCACGACACCGTCGTCGCCCTCACCGCCGGGACCGAGGCGACCCAGGCGATGCTCGACCACGTCTGGAGCCACCTGCTGCCAGGTCTGGGTGTCGTTGGCTCGGGGCCTGAGGCCGAGGCAGCGCTCGTACGGCGTCTCGGGTCGCTCGCACTTCCTGCTGCCAGCCGACAGCCCGGCGCCGCGGCCGCGGCCGCGGGCGACGGCGTCACCGGCCGGTTCACCCTCGCCGACGAACAGCGCGACCAGCCCGGGACCCGGCTGACGTCGGTCTCCCTCGCCTGGGACGGCGACACCCTCCTCGCGACGCTGGAGGAGGCCACGAACGCGCTGACCGTCGCCGCAGGACACGAGACCTGGCGACTCTCCGACCCCGCGGCCGTCCTCGGCGGCGTCGTACCCGTCGCGGCGTCCTATGCCTGGGGCGAGGGGGGTCTCGAGCTCCAGGTGATCTTCTTGGAGACCCCGCACCGGCTCACCCTGCGCTGTTCGTCGATCGACGGCTCGGCGCACCTCGCTTGGAATGTCGCACCCCTCGACAACGGTGGGATCACCACCCTGCACCGCCCCGGCTGAGCGGCCCGATCCGCCACTCCAGCTCACGTGGCGGAGATCTCACGACAAGACGCGAAAAGAGGCTTCCGTTCTTGTCCGGACAGGACCTAGCGTGGCAGCAGAGGCCCGGTCCCATCGCTGATTCCCGAGACGGTGATGGGCTCGGGTCTCCTCCATGACGGCGTGGTCAACCATCGGTCTCGCCGCGCCTCCGCGGCAGGGCCTCCCCCGTACGGTGTCCTCATCATGACCAACGACTCCGCCACCCCCGATCACGACGGCGCGACGTTCTGGCAGGAGCGGCGGATCTGCTTACTGGCGACCACCCGTCCCGACGGCAGTCCCCATCTCGTGCCCGTGGGCGTGACCTTCGACCCGGCGACGAACATCGCCCGCGTCATCACCAGCGCGGGCAGCGCCAAGGTCCGCAACATCAAAGCCGCGGCCCCGGGCGCGACCGTCGCGGTCAGCCAGGTCGACGGCCGCCGGTGGTGCACCCTCGAGGGCACCGCGGAGGTCAGGACCGACGCCGAGTCGGTCGCCGAGGCGGAGCGACGCTACGCCGAGCGCTACCGCGCTCCGCGACCCAACCCCTACCGTGTCGTCATCGAGATCACGGTGACTCGGGTGCTGGGCAACGAGCGTCCCCCCGGCTTCGCTGATTGAGGAGAGCGCAGCAACGCTCCGCTGGTTGAGGAGGGCGCGCAGCGCCGCCCCGCTGGTTGAGGAGGGCGCGCAGCGCCCGTCTCGAAACCAGTGCTTGGCGAAGACGACCGTCCGAGCGCTGGGCCAACCGGCTCACGTTGGACGGGGTTCTTGGTCAGGAGGTTCGCGACCTTCGGCGGGCACGCTCGCCGAAGCGGTCCAGCGCTTCGAGCACTCCGTCCGCCTGCCAGATGATGTTCCTCTTCGACCCTTCGCCATGCACGGTCTTGGGTTTCGAGAGGGCCCCGGCATCGCGGAGCTGGCGTAGCGCGTTGTCGGCAGCCGGTTGGCTGATGGACATGACCTCCTGAACCAGCTTGGACGTCACGGCGGGCTGCCGCAACAGGAAGGGCAGCACGCGCCAGGCGACCGCGTCGCTGCGGGCACGGAGCCTGTGGGACCACTCGTCATGCAGGGCCTTGAGGTCTTGGGCGAGCTCCTGCCCGTTGCCGACGGCGGCGAAGGCGGCCCGGTTGAACTCCTCGACGATCGGGTTCGGGTCACCGTCGCGGTAGTCGGTCAGCGCACGGTAGTAGGCGTCGGTGTCGGACAGCAGGCCGGCGGAGACGGGGACCGTAGTCCGGGTGGTCGCTCCCCCGTTGCGCAACATGACATGGACGAGGGCTCGGCCCGTGCGACCGTTGCCGTCGTTGAACGGGTGGATCGTCTCGAACTGAGCGTGAACGATGGCGGCGTGTGCCAGCAGTGGCAGATCGGTCCGCGCGGAGAACGCACACAGATCGTTGATCGACGCTTCCACCCTCACAGCTTGTGGCGGCACGAACGTCGCCCGGTGCGGGGAGTAGTCCGTGCCGCCAATCCAGACCTGTTGATCACGGAACCGGCCGGGGTCGGCCCGATCCTGACCACGCATCAGCGCCTCATGGACCGCCACGATGTGGTCGGGAGTGAGTGGCCCCACGAGATCGAGGGCTCGATTCATCGCGGCGACGTTGGCCTGCACCAGCGCAGCATTCGAGCCGAACTTGGCCAGTCCGACATCGGCCAGGGACAGGGCCTTGGCGCCCACAGTGATGTTCTCGATCTGAGAGGACGACGCCGACTCCGTCCGAAGCAGAACGGCAGACAAGGGCGCGAACTCGCCATCGAACAGGGCGGACAGCTCGGCGTCGAACCGCGTGACCGACGCCCTGGCGTCCTCCGACCTTGCCGCCACGTCCGGACGTAGGTCGAACTGCATCGACTCGATGGCTGGGGGCACGGCCGCCCGGAAGGGTCGGCCGACGACTGACGAACGCCCTCGATCCATGGCCTGGACGGGCGACCTGGGTGCCCAGACCACCTCTTCCCAGCCGACCTTCAGCCCTGCGGTCTGTGTCACGGCATTCCTTGCTGTCGACCTAGTATAGATAAGGATAGCGTATTATCCTTTTGACAACGAGGTGACGCGAAAGCTGACCGGTCGGTGCGTCAGCGGTCGATCGAGCTCATGTCGGCATAGCGGTCGCCCACGACGGCGTCGGCGGGGACGGCGGCCTCGATGGCGGCCAGGTCGCTGTCGTCGAGGACGACGTCGAGCGCCCCGGCGTTCTGCTCGAGCCACCTGACCCGCTTGGTCCCCGGGATCGGGGCGACGTCAGTCCCTTGGGCAAGCACCCACGCCAAGGCCAGCTGGCCGGCCGTGCATCCCTTGTCGACCGCCAGCGCTGTCAGTGCCTCGACCAGCGCGAGGTTCGCGGCGCGCGCCTCCCCCATGAAGCGCGGGAAGGCGACGGCCCGGAAGTCGCCGTCCTCCACGGACTCAGCCGACACCGCGCCGGTCAGGAGCCCGCGCCCCAGCGGGCTGTAGGGCACCAGCCCGATGCCAAGCTCGCGCAGGACCGGCAGGATCTCGGCCTCGAGGTCGCGGGTGAACAAGGAGTACTCGCTCTGCAGCGCGGTGATGGGGTGCACCGCGTGGGCCCTTCGGATGGTGTCGGCCCCGGCCTCGGACAGGCCCAGGTGTCTCACCTTGCCCGCCTCGACGAGCTCCTTCATCGCCCCGACCGTCTCCTCGATGGGCACCGTCGGGTCGACGCGGTGCTGGTAGTAGAGGTCGATGTGGTCGACTCCGAGCCGGCGCAGTGAGGCGTCGCAGGCGGCCCGGACATAGTCCGGCGTGCCGTTGATGCGCACCCAGGAGCCGTCGGGGTTGCGCTCGTTGCCGAACTTCGTGGCCAGCTGGACCTCGTCGCGTCGACCGGCGATGGCCCCGCCCACCAGCTGCTCGTTGGTGAACGGGCCATACATGTCGGCGGTGTCGAGGAAGGTCACGCCCAGGTCGAGCGCCCGGTGGATCGTGCGGGTGGCCTCCGCCTCGTCGGCGGTGCCATAGAACTCGCTCATCCCCATGCATCCCAGCCCGATGGCGGAGACGTCGAGAGCGGCGGGACCGGAGCCGAGAGTACGTCGTGGAGTCGTCATGACCAGCAGCGTTGCGCTTCGAGCGCGCTCCAAGTCAAGCGACCGTACGACGCCGGCCGAGCTTGTCGCGGTAGATGCCGATCTTGGTGTCGATAGCGCCGAGGTGGTCGGTCACCTCGGCCAGTCGCGCGAGCACCGCCTCACGATGCTCCTCCAGCAGGGTGAGCCGCTCCGCCTCAGTGCCGTCACCCTGGCGCACCAGGTCGGTGTAGCGGCGTACCTCGCGGATCGGCATGCCGGTCGACCGCAACCGGGCGATCAGCGTGACCCACTCCAGGTCCTGGTCGGAGTAGCGACGCTGACCCGAGGTCGACCGCTCGACCGGTTCGAGCATCAGCCCGTCGCGCTCGTAGTAGCGCAGCGTGTGTGCCGTCAGCCCCAGCCGCTCCGCGGCCTCCGCGATCGAGTAGCCCATGCTCCAGTCTCGGGGGTGGAGTGCGCTCGAAGTCAACCGGCATCGCCGCGTGGGCAGGCCGGTGTGGACCCCGCGGCTACCATCCTCGTCACCGGATGTGAGTGCACTGCGGCGTCAGTTCGTTCGACGCCCGAGGAGGACCGACGTGGCAGAAGTCAGGCACAACCGAGAAGCCGCCCGCTACGAGGCGCTCGAGGACGGCGCGGTCATCGGCTTCGCCGTCTATCAGCTGACCGACGAGCTGATCGTGTTCACGCACACCGAGGTCGATCCCGCGTTCGAGGGCCGCGGCATCGGGTCGCTGATCGCTCGCTATGCGCTGGACGACGTACGCCGTGATGGCAGTCGACGCGTCCTTCCGCTGTGTCCGTTCATCAAGGCCTGGATCGGTCGCCACCAGGACTACGTCGACCTCGTGTATGGCGCCCCGACCACCACAGCCAGGGACTGAGGAACCATGACGCGCAAGACCTACACCGGACCGATCATCGACGTGTCGTTCGACGGTGCGCTCTGCCAGCACTCGGCGAACTGCGTCAATGGCATGCCGGCGGTCTTCGACACCGCCAGGCGGCCCTGGATCGACCCGACCGTCGCTGCGGACGAGACGGCCGCTGACCGACTTCGCGAGGTTGTGGCACGGTGCCCGTCCGGGGCTCTCCACATCGAGGACCACGCGCCAACCGCTGACTAGCGCCGTCGTCCCCACGAAACGTGGGTCCGGCTCTCGTCGATGGCCTGATACATCACCGGGAGCCGCCTGTCGGAACCGAACGACGACCTCTTCATCCTGAGGGTCTTACAGGAGCCTCACCGGAGCCAGGAGCACACGATCAGTGCAACGCCGAGTCCGGCGGCGTGACCGACCAGGAGTGGAAACGCACCGTCAGCCCTGCCCGCGTCGGGGCGCAGAGCAAAGGACCGGCATCGAGCTCGACACCCGGGTCAAGCGGCAGCAGCCGCACGAACTCGAACGGCTCCTCGTCCACGCGGGCCCGGATGGTCACCGCGTCGCCGGCCCAGCTCGCCCTGATGGTCGCCCGGCGACCGGTCCACGACGGCACCGGTGAGGCCGACCAGTCCGAGCGCCCATCGGTCACCACCACCCCCAGCTGAGGCGTCCCGTCGGCGTACTCCACGCCCGCCTTGACCCACTGCTCCGAGGAGGCCCTGAGGAACAGCCCGGCCTGGTCGAACTGCTCGCTCAGGTCGACGGTAAACGAGACCTCGAGAGCGGTCTCCCGATCCAAAGGTCGCGTCAGCGCATGCTCGGAGTCGTGCACGAACCCGTAGGAGGTCAACCGCCAGGCGTCCGACCCCTCGACTGCCGTGACCAGCAGGTCGTCGCCATCAGCAACCACCTGCGCCGGCTCATGGGTCCACGACCCCTCCGACCACGTCACACGTTCCGTCAGCACCGGCGCCACCTCCGGTCGTCACGCTAGGCCATCAAACCGCATCGGCACACGCGAGCAGCCGGACGCCGGGGGCGGTCCGATCGGCCTACGAAACGTGGGTCCGGGAACCCTGTGCACGTCGCCGTCTTCGTGGTGGTGCTCTTGTTGCTCGTCTACCTCGTCTTCTACCTCATGCTCATGATGCTGATGAGTTCCTGCGACGGGGCTCTCACACAGTCAGGCGACCGTGGCTCCGGATCCACGATCGCGTGGCAACGTCGGGGCTGCGTGACCCGTCTACGCGAGTCGCGGTATTGGACTCTCGGCCACATACTCCGCGAGGCGACCCAGCGAATCCGCGGCGCTAGGCCAGCGAATCCGCGGCGGTAGATCAGCGAATCCGCGAGCGAATTGGTATTTTCGCAGGTCAGTCGGATGTGCTTCCACTCATGACGAGTGCCCAGACAGGGACGACGCTGCGCACGCGCTTCGCACAGAGCCTCGTCGAGGAGACCCACCAGGACACCCCCATCACCGTCATCCAAGGCGCCCGACAAGTCGGAAAGAGCACGCTGGTGCGCCAAGTGGTCGCCGGTCGCGAGGCGACCGTGTTGAGCCTGGACGCGAGCATCACCTACAACGCCGCAAGGGCTGACCCGGACGCCTTCGTCCGCCAGACCGATGGTCTGCTGGTCATCGACGAAGTCCAGCGAGTCCCAGAACTGGTCCGGGCGATGAAGGACGCGGTGGAAGAGGACCGGCGGCCGGGACGGTTCCTGGTCACCGGCTCAGCGGACCTGCTGCAGATCCCGGGCACCGAGGAGAGCCTGGCTGGCAGAGCCGAGACCGTCGTCCTGTACGGGCTTAGCCAGGGAGAGCCGGCAGGCCACCAGGAAGACTTCGTTGATCGCCTCCTGGCCGGTGACCAGAAGATCCTGAGCACCCACGCCGGCACCCTGCCACGCGAGGACTACCTGGAGGCCATCTGCGCGGGCAGCTACCCCGAACCGCTGACCCGCACCAATCGGCGCCGCAACGCCTGGTTCGACAACTACGTCAACCGCATCATGAGCCGCGACGCGCCAGACCTGAGCCGGCTGCCCCACCTGGGCCAGATGCCCGGCTTGCTCCGCCTGCTCGCGGCCAACACCTCCGGAGAACTCGTCAAGTCACGGGTCGCGAGCGACGCGGGCATACCCGAAACCAGCCTCCCCGCCTACCTCGACCTGCTGAAGACGCTCTACCTCGTTCACGAACTACCCCCGTGGGGCGACAATCTCACCAAACGAGTGACAGCCCGGCCCAAGGTGGCGCTGCTCGACACCGGCCTCGCTGCGCGACTGAACCACGTGACGCCAGCAGCCATGGCTCCCGGTGGAGTCAGCGACGCCGCGGGCGGCCTGTTCGAGTCCTTCGTCGCCGGCGAGCTCCGTCGTCAGCTGGTCTGGGCCAAGACGCCCGCCCGGCTCTTCCACTTCCGCGACCGTAACGGGCTCGAGGTCGACCTCGTCGTGGAGAGTGACGACCGCCGTGTCGCTGGCGTCGAGATGAAGGCCGCCGGCTCGGTCTCCAAGAGAGACTTCAAAGGGCTGGCATTCCTGCGCGACAACCTGAAGGGCCGATTCGCCCTAGGGGTGGTCCTGTACACCGGCAAGCAACCACTGCCGTTCGGCGACCGCCTATGGGCCCTGCCCTACTCGGCGCTGTGGTCCTGACCGGCGACGCGGGAACGCAGGGTCTTGTTCCGTCCCTCCATGAGGTTGTGCTTCACCCGCCCAAGCGGGACCCACGCCCGAACCCGGCTCCTGCGGCTGGTCCAGGACCTCGAAATCCGCATCGTCAACGCCGCCACCGGCGAGCTCCTCAGCGACCTCCTCATCGACCCATCACGCGACTACCACGGCACCGGCCGACCACCCGGACCACCACCCAAGAACAAGTGAAGCCCAAACCCACATCCGTGGGTCCGGGCTATGCCGATGTCCTGAGACATCACATTGGAGCCGGCTGTCGGAATCGAACCGACGACCTATTCATTACGAGTGGGTTCCGGGGTCTCCACGCGTCTCCACACAGGCCCTCTCACCTGCGGAAACGCTGATCGGGAGTCAGCCTACGACCCCCCGGATCGCAAGGCAACTGCAACCGGACTGCACCGGGGTGCCGCCTTCGGGAGGTCGGGGGACGTACGCCGGCGCTGCCGTCGGGCGCGCCTATGGCCCTTCGACCTCGGCGAGCATCCGGCGAGCCTCGGTCTGCATGATCAGGCGGTCGCTCCTCATGCTGATCCAGTGAAACCCCTGCGCCGCCCGGAGCTTCGCCTCGGCGGCACCGGCCGTCTGGATCGCGGCCACGATGCCTGCGCGCGCGCAGGCGGCTGAGATGCGCTCGAGGGCGCCCTGATGCGGGCCGGCTCCGACGGGATAGTCGAGAGGCAGACCGAGACTGAGCGCCAGGTCAGACGGCCCTGCGAGGATGCCGAGCAGACCGTCCACCGCGGCGATCTCATCCACGCGAGCCAGACCCCGAGCGGTCTCCAGCATGACCATCACTCGGCCTGACTCCGGTGGCTCGCTGGGCCGGATAGGGCCGAAGCTCCGGTTGCCTTGCGGGGCATAGCGGGCAGCCGCCACGACCCGCTCGGTCTGGTCGGCGCTCTCGACCATGGGCACGACGACCGCCCACGCGCCGAGATCCAGGGCGTATCCGATGTCCGACGGTTCATCAGAGCGCAGCCGGACCAGCGGGACGGCTCCGCCGGCCTCCACCGCGAGGAGCAGCGGCACCAGGTCGTCTAGTCGCCCTGCCCCGTGTTGGAGATCGATGAGGATGAAGTCGAAGCCCAGGCGCCCCAGCGCCTCCGTGGCCATGGGATCGGAGAGCGTGGAGAAGCAGCCCCAGTGGGGGCCCGGCCCATCCAGTGCCCCTGCGGCGACGACCTGATCGAGCCGGCTGGTCACCGAGATCCGGCCAGTCGTTGTTGGTCTCTCAGGATCTTCGCGCGGTTCTGAGCGACCCACGCGTCGTAGGGCAGGACCTCGGACTGGTCGAGGCAGTAGCGCCGCGTCTCCTCGAGGATCTCCTCGTCGGTCATCGACAGGTCCAGAGGCTCGGCGCACGGTTGTGCGACGTACCAGGGCGAGTCGACGAAGAACTCCAGCGCATTGCCCTCGGGATCCCTGCAGTAGAGCGACCAGGAGTTTCCGTGGCTGATCGTGTTCTGATCGGTGATCCCATAGCCCGTTAGCCGGCTCGCGATCCCACGGAGGGTGTCGAGGTCCCTGACCCGGAACGAGACCTGGAAGACATTGGAGCCGATGCTGCCGCCGACCACCGAGCTGGTCTCGATCTCGTTGTCCCTCCGGTTCGACGCGAGGACGAACTGGTGGTGCTCACCCGGATCGGTCGTGAGGAACGCCAGGTCGGTTCCACCCCCGGACTCGATGCCACCCATGTCTGCGACCGTCAGGCCCAGCACCTCGGTGTAGAAGTCGAGCATCTTGGGGAAGTCCAGGCAGCTGAGACCGAAGTGGCTGACGGCGATGCGGCGGCCCTCTAGTGCCGCGTCGATCATGGACATGCGCAGTTCCCTCCTCGGGCGTGAGCTGGCTAGTCGTGGACCACGGTCGAGTGCAGCTCGTCCTCGCCGAGGTCGGACAGGTCGGCATAGACCTCGGGCCGTGAGGTCCTCAGCCACAACGCAATGACAAGACCCACACCCAGTGCGAGGAATGGCATCACGGCAAGGAGGAAGGATCCCCAGGCAGGGATCTCGCCGGTCAGGAGAGCGAAGTTCTTGTAGGCCATAACTAGCACCCCGGCGAGAAGCACGATCGAGACTACCGGGGCGATCTTGGTGTTCCAGAGGCGCTTGTCGAGCGGGTTCCGGGCGAAGAACCCGACGACCGAGGCGCTGGTGACGATGAACATGACGATCAGCGCGATCGTCGCGACTGCTATGTGCCAGGGGAAGACCTGAGCGACCGGGTCCAGGCCACTGGCGGCCCACAGCCCGATCAGCACCAGGCTTCCGACCGTGACGGTCACGGAGGCGATATGAGGTGACAGCTGGGTGCCGTGGACCGACCCCAGGTGTCCGGGGAGGACGCGGCGGGTGCCCAGCGCATGCAGGTAGCGTGCCAGGATGTTGTGGTAGCTCAGCACGCTCGCGAACATCGACGTCAGCAGCATCACGGACACGACGTTGGCGATGACGCTGCCGACGAACTGCATCGCCGTGGCGAGATAGAGATCCCCTGGGTTGCCGGCGACCGCATCGGCGAAACCACCCACGCCGTAGGCCTGCAGGAACGACCAGATCGCGAAGACGTAGAAGATCGCGACTCCGATGACCGCCCCGTAGGTCGCCCGGGGGATGGTCCGCTCCGGGGTCCGGGCCTCGTCGCGGAAGATCGCGGTCGCCTCGATGCCGCCGAAGATCGACACTCCGAAGAGGACGCCCATCCCGAGCCCGCCGGCGTGGTTGATGACATCACTGCGCAGCCACGACGTGGCCGAGATTCCTTCGGGGCCTCCGCCCTTGATGAGGATCGCAATGCTGACGACGACCACGAGGAGCACCTCGAGGCACAGGGCCACGAAGAGGACCTTGGCGCTGAACTCGATGTTGAGGTAGCCGAGCACTCCCGCCACCACCATGGCGATGGCTGACCACTGCCACCACGACAGCGACAGGGCGCCGCTCGTCCAGCGGTCCACTTCCAGGCTCGCGATGAACCCGAAGAAGACATAGACGCCGATGGCCAGGCTGAGATAGGTCAGCAGGGCGATGAAGCTGACGCCGATGCCCGTCGCGCGGTTGATTCCGGCAGTGACATAGGCATAGAAGGCGCCCGGTCGCCGGACGTGTGGCGTCATGGCCATGTAGCCGACGACGAACAGGAGCATCAAGGCACTGCCGACGAGGTAGGCGAAGGCGATGCCGGGCCCGTTGGAGACCAAGGCGTTGATCGAGGTGGCCGACACCACGGTCAGCGGGGCGGCCGCAGCGACCACCATGAAGGCGATCGACACCGGGCCGAGCGATCCCGACAGGCGTCGTTCGCTGGGCTTCGTCGCCGTCCCGGCTGCGGCTTCGACGGGAAGGGCTTCGTTGCTCATGGGACTCACGACTCCTTGACGACCGGGTTGGACAGGGTGCCGACGCCATCGACAGTGATCTCGACAACGTCGCCTTCACGCAGGTATCGCGGCGGCTTGCGCTCGTCACCGACACCTCCCGGAGTCCCTGTCGCGATGACGTCGCCAGGCTCCAGTGTGATGCCGCGGGAGAGATATTCGAGCAGCTCCGGGATCGAGAAGATGAGATCTCGAGAGTTCCCCTTCTGCATGACTTCGCCGTTGATGGTCGTCATGACGCCGATGGCCTCGCGGTCGACGGAATCGAGGGAGGCGACGACCGGGCCGAGCGGTGTGAACGTGTCGAAGCTCTTGCCGACGGTGAACTGCCGCATCGGAGTCTCGAGCTGGGCCCGGCGACCAGAGACGTCATGCAGTGCCGTGAACCCACCGACGTAGTCCCACGCGTCCTCCACCGAGATCCGGTAGCCGCGCTTGGAGACGATCACTGCGATCTCACCCTCGAAGTCGGGCCTCGTCTCCTCGCGAGGGATCACGATCTGCTGCCCGCTCGCGATGATCGAGGACGGGAACTTGGCGAAGACGACGGGGCTGTCGGGGTGCTGGAGGTTGGTCTCCTCCACGTGTGACCGGTAGTTGAGGCCGATCGCCAGGATCTTGGAGGGCCGAACCGGCGGCAGGATGGTCACGCTGGACAGCGGGACCGAGGCACCCGAGGCGCCGGCAACCTGCTCCCAGGCGTGGGTCGATCCGTCGAACCCCGCCGCCGGGGCCGGCCCAGCGTCGATGACCTGGTCGCCGTCGAGGAGGCCGAGTCGCGGCTCGCCGTCCGCGTTCTGGAAGTGAATCGCCTTCATGGTTCCTCTCCGGGGTGGACACAGTGATCTCGGCTGCGTTGGCTGCCACCCAATGTCTAGGTGTGCAGGCATCCCCTGATCATTGGACTCGACGACAAGCGACTCCCGCCCGCGTTGTGTTCGGGCACATGCCCGGCCCGGGGTGGGCGGATCTAGCGTCCCCGATCATGACCAGCCCGTCGCACGCTCTGTCGGTCGCGTCGGCGCGCACCCCTGAGCAGAAGAAGAGCTGGTGGCGAACCGTGTTGGGTCGCTATCCCACCGGTGTCTCCATCATCACCTCGCTCGACGCGGCGGGTGAGCCCATCGGCATGGTCGTGGGGACGTTCACCTCGGTGTCACAGGACCCGCCTCTAGTCGGCTTCCTCCCCATGGTCACGTCCGGGACCTGGCGACAGATCAAGGCCGACGGACGATTCTGCGTCTCCGTGCTCGGCGCTGGTCACGAAGGCCTGTGCCGTCGCTTCTTCGCCGGTGCTGTCGAGGACCGCTTCGCCGGCGACGAATGGGCCACCGACCAGCGTGGCCTCCCACGTCTGCGCAGCGCGGTGGCGTGGTTCGACTGCGATATCGCCGAGGTCCATCCGGCCGGGGACCATGAGTTCGTGCTCGGCTCGGTCCGCGAGCTCGGGCTGGGTGACGAGGCGGACGGCGCGCTACCCCTGCTGTTCCTGAACGGCGGCTATGGCTCGTTCACCGTTCCTGCGCTCGACTTCGACGTCAGGGGCTTCGGCGACCGGCTCCGCTATGCCGATGCCCTCCGCAAGGCTGTCCAGCAGCTCGCGGACGAGCTGGATGTCGAGGGCGTCCTGACGACCGTCGCCGGTGACCAGGTCGCCATCCTGACGGCCGCCAACCTGCGCTCGCCGCTGGTGGGTGTCACGTTCCCGTTCGCCGCCCCCATGGCCCCGGTCTTCGCCGCGTGGGCGCCCCGGGAACGGATGACGGTCTGGTCGGAGAACGCGAGACACCTGCTGGGAGGCGTCGACAAGGACTTCATCGACGCCTTGGTGGAGCGCGTCCGCCGAAGCGGTTTCGCCGCCTCCGTGGGCAAAGCGATGAGCGAGACGTTCGACGCGATCGTGGGATCCCCGGAGACCAGTCGAAGCCATCTCGCCCAGTTGTGGGCTCAGGTCGAGACGGAGAGCCGGGCGCTTCACGACAGCGGTGCACCCGAGCAGGTCGTGAGCTCGGTTCAGTTCCCGGTCTTCGGCCCCGATGGGTACGCAGACCTGGAGCTCGTCATCAGCGGTTTCGGCCAACCGGTCCCCCCGCAGCGCTATCGGGAGATCCTCACAGCGGCAGCGGCCAGGAGCCTGGAGATGACGGCTCTGATCGGCGGTCACCCGCCGGACGACTACCCGGTTGACCCGGGTCATCAACCCCTACCTTGAAGGAGCGCCGCAGTCATGGTGATGGTCTTCGACCAGGGCAGTATCGCAACGATCGACCTCGAGCCCGAGCAGGAGATGCCGCCGTTTGCCTCACCCGTCGGCTCACCCAACATCGGCATGAAGCTGATCGCCGGAGACGGAATGAGCCCCGGCACTTGTGCGGTGTGGGGCACCGACCGCGGCGGGGTCCGCTATGACGGCCTGCCGGGTCGGGAGTCCGGCTTCGTCGTCAGCGGCCGGGCCCGCATCACCGCCGACGGAGCCGAACCCATCGAGATCGGACCTGGCGAAGGCTTCGTACTCCCTGCCGGCTGGTCGGGCACCTTCGAGGCGCTCGAGCCACTGCGCAAGGTGTTCTACCTGCTGGCCTGAACGGCTCGCGCCTCGCTCACCAGCGCCCCGAACAGTGCCTGTCCCTGACCGTCCATCAGCTGCTCGGGGTGCCATTGAACGCCCAGCAGGAAGGTGTCTCCGGTCCCTTCGAGTGCCTCGATGACACCGTCGGGAGCAAACGCACTCGCGACCAGCCCGTCCCCGATCACGTCGACGGCTTGGTGATGGTGGGCGGCGATGACGAACTCCGGGATCGACACGATCGACGAGAGCCGCGTCCCTGCGACGATCCGCACGGGATGGCGCACGAACTCGGCTGGTCCCCCCTGATGAGGTGACATGTCGATCCGATCCGCAAGGTGCTGCTCGATGGTGCCTCCCAGTGCCACGTTGAGCACCTGCATGCCACGGCAGGCTCCCAGCACCGGAAGCCCGCGCTCGGTCGCCCCACGGACCAGGCCGATCTCGACGGCATCGCGCAGAGGGTCGGACCGCTCGTTGGCCGGATGGGGACGGGCACCATAGGCCGCGGCGTCGACGTCGCGCCCACCGGCCAGGAAGAGGGCATCGACCGAGTCGAGCAACCGGTCGAGTCCGGCGAGCGTCATCGTGGTGGGCGGAACCATGACCACCTGCCCCCCGCCGGCCTCCACGGCATCGCCGTAGACCGAGAACAGCGCATCACTGGGTGTGTCGACCCAGCTGCCATAGGTGACGCGGCGGCGATCGAGGACCATCAGGACCAGGGGAGCGTTCAAGACCACCTGGGCATTGTGGTCGGGGATCGCCGGACCCGGGTCGTGCGCGACGACAGCCCGACTGTCGGGGCTTGTGCGCGGAACCAATGTCGGGGGCCGCTCGCCGACCTAGCGTCGTCAACGATCACGTGAGGAGACGAGATGACGCGGGCGCATTGGGCACCTGGTGGGGTGGACGCGAGCTTCGAGGAGGCATTCACCCACAGGCTCAGCGGCAGCCCCATCCGGGTGGTCCGGGTGATCCATGCCGATCTCTTCGGGCGTCAGCGGGCGAAGCAGTTCCCCCTCAGCTCCTGGTTGTCGCTGGCGGACGGGGTCGCCTACTCCAAGATGGCCAGCGCTGAGGACCTCTTGGGCGTGCCGGTGGCGGCCGAGCAGTTCCCCTCGTTGAAGCACCATCCGGACCTGTTCGCCCGGGTGGCACCATCGACGGCCCGCATCCCGCCTTGGGAGCCGGACGCGCTGTGGGTGCTGGCCTCTCTCGAGGAGGAGGGTCGCCCCTCGGCGCTGTGCCCCCGTGCGCAGTTGCAAGCCGCCTCCGACCGGCTCCAAGAAGCACAGGGGCTCAGCGCCGTCGCGGCGGGCGAGCCGGAGTTCTATCTCTTCGCTCGCGCTGACGGTACGGCGTACTCCCAGCGGGGGGTCTCCTACACCATCGACAGGGTCACTGATCCCGACGGCGTCGTGGGCCGGATCCATCGGCAGCTCATCGAGCTCGGCATCGGCGTGACAGCCGTGAACCGCGAGTTCTCGCCGGGACAGTTCGAGATCAACCTGCAGCATGGCGACATCGTGAGCGCCGCGGATGCGGCTTTCCTCATGAAGACCGGCACCAAGGAACTCGCCCAGATCGAGGGGTTCGACGCCAGTTTCATGGCCAAGCCCCGGACCGGGGCCGAGGGCAGCAGTCTCCACGTCCACCTCTCGTTGTGGCGTGACGGCAGCAACGCGTTCGCCGATCCCGCCGGGCCGGATGGCCTGAGCGCTATCGCACGTCATGGGATCGCCGGTCTGCAGCAGCACGCCGATGCACTCATGGCATTCGCCGCACCGACGGTCAACTCCTACAAGCGCTTGACCGGCGAGAGCCTCAGCCCGCGTCACAGCAACTGGGGGCTCGACAACCGCTTCACGTTCATCCGGATCCCACCCGAACGCGGGAACGCGACCCGCTTGGAGCTGCGCGGCGGTGACGCCTCCGCCTCACCACACCTCCTCATGGCCGCCATGCTGCACGCCATCCGCGACGGGATCGATCGCGAGCTCGAGCCCCGGGACGACGGCCTGGCGCTGCCCGCTGACCTGGCGGACTCCGTTGACGCGCTCGAGTCCAGTGAGCTGTTCCGGTCAGGCTTCGGCGACGAGCTCATCGACGTGTACGCCGCGCTCAAGCGCCGCGAGGTCGAGGCCTACCGCGCGCATGTGAGCGACTGGGAGCGCGATGTGTATGCCGCGCAGGTCTGAGACCGACATCGAGGAGAGGAGACACGATGCAGGTGTTCCACGAAGGCGACAAGAGCTATGCCTATGGCGGCAAGTTCACCGGGCCGGTCCAGCTGGAGATGATGCAGGAGTCACCACGTGAAGGCTCCCCCGACGTCGCCCGGGTCCACTTCGAAAGCGGCGCAGTCACCAACTGGCACCAGCACCCCGGAGGGCAGCTCCTCTATCTTGTGAGCGGGACCGGCAGGGTGGGCCAGGCAGCCGATGTTCACGCGGGGCTCCAGCCCGGCACCTTGGTGGACACCCCGCCTGACGAGGCCCACTGGCATGGGGCCGACGACGGCGCCGACGCCGTCTGGCTCGCGATCACGTGGGGGGTCACCAGCTGGACGGATGACGCGCCCGCGTGCACATGACGGCGCAGGCTGCCTCGCCGGCCGATTGGTCGCCTGCCAGATGTTTGACATGCTGGGGCCATGCCAGCTGACCGCACCCGGCTCGAGGGCTTCGTGCTCATCAGCGCGGAGCCCGAGGCGAGCGCGGCGTTCTATGCCTGGCTCCTGAACGTCGAGGCTTTGAGCGACTGCGGCGTGCTCGCCGTCGAAAGCTCGCGCTCCGAGGGTCCTGGCGCCAGCTGGGTTCCCGTCTTCAGGGTTGCTGACGGTCTCGTCGCGGACAGCACCTCGGCGTCACCCGACGGTCAGCTGTGGTCCTACACCGTGGACGAGGACGAGATCTGGACGGCGGTGGTCCACCAGACAACCGGTCTTCCTGGCCCAGGGCGCAGCAATGTGGACTATCTGAGCGACGACACGGCCGCTACGGCGGCGCGCTATGGGCAGTCACTCGGTCTGGACCCCTGGGCGGTCGTCGACGACCCCTATGACTTCCACCTCCTCGTCGGCGACGGCCGAGCAGCCGCTGGTGTGGTCAGGTTCCGCACCACCGCTCACATCTCGGCGCCGCGGGGCTGGCTGGTCTACCACGACGTCCCCGACATCGCCCACGTGGTCGGACGCGCGCTCGAAGCGAACTGCCGTCTGGTCGTCCCCATCGCCAGTTCGCCGTTCAACCGTTTCGCGGTCCTGCTCGACCCCTATGGCACGCCCTTCGGACTGAGCGAGTCCACGGCTGAGGAAGACCCAGCCCACGTCAAGGTGCGCGACGCTGCTGGGACGATCGCGGCTGCCGACGAGGTCTTCCACGTCCTGTTCTGAGGCTGGTCAGGTCTCGGGCAGGGCTTGGAGGGCGATCCAGCTGTTGGTGAAGACGCGCGTGCTAGACAGGCTTCTGCCGAGAAGCTCCTCGATCTGGTGGAGCCGGTAGCGCAGCGTGTTGCGGTGCACGTGGAGGGCAGTCGCGCTGTCCCCCACATTGCGATCGGCCTCGAGATAGGCGCGCAACGTGCGCACCAGCTCCGTGCCGTTGGTGCGGTCGTAGTCGACGATGGGGCGCAGGAGGTTGGCAGCGATGTCGGCCAGGGGAACCGCCACGTGGGTCTTGATCAGCAGATCGACGAGGTCGATGGACTCAGTGTGTCGGACTCCAGGCCCGGAGAGGGCAGCTGACAGGGCCTCGTAGTAGCCCACCCGCACACCCTGCGGCCCAGCGGATGGCGAGCTCACGCCGACCGACCCATTGCCTCCCTGGCTGGACATGTGCCGCATCAGACTGGCCGAGATCTGCTCGACCATGGCGTCGTCCGGGATCAGCATCAGCAGTGCGTTGTCGATCACCACCCGGACGAACGCGTCCTGCCTGTTGCCGAGCATGGCGTGGATGTTCCACGGCACCGAGATCCTGCGCCCGGCGGGCATCTCGGCCCGGCCGAGCAGGACCCGGAAGCTCTGGTCAGCGGTGAACCCGAGCTGCTCGAGGCGACGCAACGCCTCCCGGCCCTCTGCGCGACTGGCGATGAGGTCCTCGACGATGTGTTGCGAGAGCTCGCGACGACCCTTCTGCTGGGCGCGTACTCGCGCGACCTCCATGCTGATCAGATCCTCGGCGACGGCCAACAGACCGTGCGGGTCGACGCCGGTGTTGATCGCGACCATCGCGGCGGGGTCTTCGTCGATGAAGATCCGCCGGGCGAGAAGTGAGTCGGAGGAGCTGGGCCGCTCGGCGGCCGCCAGGACGCTGCGGTAGTCCCACAGCACCCGAGCCGGTGCGGCAGCCAACGTGTTGCCATGCAGATCGAAGAGGCCGACGTCCGCGTCGATCTCGGTCCGCAGCTGCTGCACCACCCCCGCCAGGCCGCGGGTCCGGGTGGCGCGTACGAGGGCCCGGACCGAATCCCGCTGGCCCACCGCAACACTCTCCTCGCCGCTTGTTTGGTGGTCTGACCAGGTGATCGACCATTTTGACGGACGCAACTGTGACTGGCGCACAGGCAGGTCGTCAACAGTTGGCCCCAGGAACATGGAGGGTGTTGCGCGCGCGCCGAAGACTCAGCAGCAAGCCGAGGCCCCAGGAAGCAGAGGAGAACGCCATGACGCGCGCCGCAGTTGCCACCACCTCCCCAGGAGGCGGCACCGCCACCACGGCCGTCAGGACCGACGCCGGCTATGCCGGCCCCTTCAGCCAGCAGGTGGTCACCGAGAAGGACCCCCGGATCCGCGCCGAGCTCCAGCGACTGCTCGACGCTGCGCGTCAGGTCCGGCCGCTCCTGCGGGAGAGCCAGGCGGCCTGCGAGGAGCGCGGCTACTACGGCGAGGACGTCCACGAGTTCTTCCTCGAGCACGGCTTCTATCGCATGCTCCAGCCGCAGGAGCACGGCGGACTCGAGTTCGGCCCGTCCGCCTTCTATCAGGTGATCGCCGAGATCGCCCGCGGCTGCCCGTCCACCGCCTGGTGCCTCTCTCTCGGCGCTGGCCACTCGCTGACCCTCGGTTCCTACTTCAACGCTCAGGCACAGAAGGAGGTATGGGGCGAGCACGGCTACATGGTCTGCCCCGCGTCCGGCCAGGGCCGTGAGATGACCGTGACCAGGGTCGATGGCGGCTGGAACATCTCCGGCACGTGGCGCTATGCCTCGGGTGCCCCCTACTCCACGCACTTCATGGCCACCGCGTTCCTTCCGGGCCAGGAGCCGGGCGACCCCGAGCGTCGGGTGTGGATGATCTTGAACCGGAAGGACTTCGAGATCGTGTGGGACTGGGGCCGCGTCATCGGCATGAAGGGCTCCGGGTCGCAGGGGATCACCACCTCAGGCGCCTTCGTCCCCGATCACCACATCTCCGAGGAGACCTGGACGGCGGCCGTGGACGGCCCCACCGTCGGCTTCGAAGCGCTCGGCAACTCCAACTACAACGGCACCTTCTTCGGCTTCGCCGAGGGCGAGGTCGCCTCCACCTCGGTGGGCCTGGGCTATGCAGCCATCGACGAGTACCAGCGGATCATCACCTCCTCCAGTCACCCCTGGGTGCCAGACAGCGGTCTGCGGGCGGACCATCAGGAGTGGCAGCGCGTTCTCGGCATGGCGATCTCCTATGTGGACGCGGCCCAGGCGACGCTCGTCCACAGTGCCCGGCTCTATGAGGAGTACGGCGCTCGGGCGGCCGCACAGACCGAGGCCTTCGACGAGTCACGGTCCTACCGCCTCAACGGCGTCTACTTCGTCGTCGAGCACCTCGTCTATCAGGCGATGGACCTGCTATTGCGCACGGCGGGAACCCAGCACTCGGCTGACGGCATGCGGCTGCAGCGCTACTTCCGGGACGCGTTGACCACCCGCACCCGAACCGACCAGTTCGAGGGCTTCTCTGTCAACACCGGTGTCGCCCAGCTTGAGCAGGTCACCCAGGGCTGAGCCGGCAGCCACCCACGACAGGGCCCGTCGGTCTCGACGGGCCCTGTCGCATACGCAGCCGCGGCTCGTCAGGCCTTGCTGAAGGTGAGGTGCACCGCCGGGGCGATCCGGAAGACGAAGCTCGGCTCGGGCTCGAGGTTGCTCTTCGCCGTGTCGACACGGATGTCGCGCAGCCGGTCCAGCAGGCGGTTGACGGTGACCTCGGTGATGATCCGCGCCACCGGCATCCCGACACATCGGTGGGCCCCGCGTCCAAACGTCATCACACTGCGATCGAGGTTGTCGCGGTCGACGTCGAACGCCTCTGCCAGCGGGAACTCCTGCGGGTCCCGGTTGCCTGAGGCCAGCACTAACAGGACCAGGGACCCGGCCGGGATGGCGACCCCGCCGAGCGTCGTGTCGCTCACGCAATGACGGAAGATCCAGGGCACGGGGATGTCCAGCCGGAGGGTCTCGAGATGCAGCGACCGGATCAGGTCCCGGTCGTCACGGACGCGGTCCTGCAGATCGGCGTCCGATCCCAGGCGAGCCACCACGTCGGCCAGGTGGCCCCCCATGGCGTGGTCGGCACCGAAGATCGTCATCGCCAGGTTCCGGGAAAGGGCGTTCACGTCCAGCTCGCCGTCCCGAGCGACCTGCATCGCCACGATCTGGGAGACGTAGTCGTCTTTGGGGGCGACGTGCCGCTCGCGGATGACACCAGCGAGCAGGGAGAGCAGACCCAGCACAGTCTGCCCGAACGCGTCGATGTCGGCCTGGGTCAGATTGGGGTTGTTCTCCGAGGACTCGATGCCCGCAGAGACCGCCTTCACCAGCGGGTCGACCTCGGGAGGGAGGTCCATCATGCGACGCACCAGAGCCAACGGCATCTTCATCGTGAACTCGGCACGGAAGTCACACTCCCCCCTGTCGATGAAGTCGTCGATCAACGCGTCGACGACCTCCTGGATGACGGGCCGGAATCCCGCCAGACGAGCCCTCTCCCCCACCATGTAGGCCCAGGACCGCTTGACCGTGTGGTCCTCACCGTCAGAGAAGAACAGGTGGCTGTCCTGATAGAAGGTCCGTTCCTCCGGTGCCACTGCCGGCAACATGTTCGCCCCATGGGAGGGCAGCACCCCCGTGAGGTCGCTGGCGAAGGTGTGGTGGTCCACGAGCGCCTGCTGCACCTCCGGGAACCCGGTCACCACGAAGGGTCGGGTCCCGTCCGGGCCTGGCTCGGGGCAGTGGAAGACAGGAGCAAGCTCGCGAAGCTCCTCGAACAAGGGCCACGGGCACTGCAGCGTGCCCGCATCGGGGGGCCAGCTGCGCAGTCTCGGCTGCGCTAGGGGTGGGGGCGTACTCGTGGTCGTCATGACGCGGCGTCCCTTCCTGCCGTTGTGCGTATCCGTCGACGGTATGAGCGACGGGCGTGGCTCACGATGTGGCGGCGCACAAACGGACTCGAGGGCGCTGTGCTCCAGCACCAGCCGTACGCCGACCAGCGCCGCTTAGCCTCGGACGGACCTGATCACACACTCTCAGTTCGGAGCGGGCATGACGTTTATCATCACGGGAGGGTGCTGCAGCGACAGCTCGTGCATCCCCGTCTGCCCGGTTCAGTGCATCCGGCCGCGCCCCGGTGACCCTGACTTCACCAGCAGCGCGCAGCTCTACATCGACCCACGGACGTGCATCGACTGCGCCGCCTGCGTCGACCAGTGTCCCGTCGACGCGATCTATGCGGAGTGGGAGATCCCGGACGAGCTGCGCGACTACGAGGCCATCAACGCCGAGTTCTTCGAAGGGGCGCCCCTCACTCCTTCGGCTCCCGAGCCCACCCGCCATCGGAGCCTCCCAACGCACTCGCCCGCGCTGTCCGTGGCGGTCGTGGGCAGCGGTGCCGCCGGCGCTTATGCGGCCACGGAGCTCGCCCACATCGCTGGGGTCAACGTGACCCTGTTCGACAGCCTGCCGACCCCCGGGGGCCTGATCCGGTTCGGGGTCGCGCCCGACCACCCCAGGACCAAGCAGATCGGTGATCGCCTCGGCCGTGTGCTCCGTCGGAACAACGTCTCCTGCTACTTCAACGTCGAGGTGGGTGTCGACGTCAGCATCGACGACCTGCTCACCCACCACCATGCCGTGGTATGGGCCGGAGGCGCACCGTCGAGTCGCTCGCTGGAGGTCCCCGGCGAGACGCTTCCCGGGTCCATCTCCGCACGCGACTTCGTCGCCTGGTACAACGGCCACCCCGACCACAGCGACCACCGCTTCGACCTCGACACGGAACGGGTGGTGGTGATCGGCAACGGCAACGTGGCCGTCGACGTCGCCCGGCTGCTGCTGCTGCCTCCCGATGAGCTTGTCCCGACCGACATGGCGGACCACGCCATCAATGCTCTGGGAGCATCGCGGGTCCGCGACGTGGTCATGACCGCACGGCGTGGACCCGAGAGCGCCGCCTGCTCACTCGCGGAGCTCACCGGGCTGGCGCAGGCCGACTCCGTCTCACTCGTCACGTCGGCCGGGGAGGTGGAGCACCTGGCGGGTATGCCGTCAGATCGACGGGCGCGCGCGTTGCTCGAGGCAAGCACGAGGCCGGTGAACGCTGGGGACCGGACAGTCACCATGCGGTTCGGCCTCACACCGACGTCGATCAACGGCATCGACCGCGTCGAGTCCGTCACATTCACCAGGCCCGACGGCTCGCAGGAGACCATCCCAACGACGTTGGTGATCCGCGCCATCGGGTATGCCGGGATGCCGATCCCGGGCCTCCCCTTCGACGACACCACCCGGACGCTTCCCCACATCGGCGGTGGCGTCGTGAGCCCCGCCTCGGGCGAACCGATCCGCGGCGTCTACTGCGCCGGCTGGATCAAGCGCGGCTCCACCGGCGCGATCGGCACCAACAGATCGGATGCCTCCGAAACGGTCGCGACGTTGCTCGAGGACTTCAGCGCTGGGCGGCTCAAGGACCCCGCGGGTTCGCTCGCGGATCTGAACAGGTTGATCCGCGAGCGTTGTCCCGACGTGGTCGACAAGCACGGCTGGGCAAGGATCGACCAGACCGAACGCGCTCGTGGTCATGACCAAGGCCGGCCCCGCGTCAAGCTGGTGCACCGGAAGGCGCTCGTCGCAGTCGCCAGGTCCTGACGGCGCAGGGCCGTCGAAGACAGCAACCCGCTCGGCGGCCGATGCTCTCAGCACTCAGCACGAACGACACCAACCCTGCTCACCGATCGCGGCTCCGGCTGTCGCCCATGTCATGAAAACACCACCTGTAGTCGCCCAGGTGCCTGCGTTCGCCTGGGGAATCGGGCCGACGACACATTTGGCGAGTGGGCTCCGGCGTCTCCAAACAAACCACCAACCTCCGCGAAGGCGGATCGCGGGTCAGCGCTTCCCTCCGATCCGCGCCTCAACGGTCAAGGCAAGGAGGCTGAAAGATCGGCTCAAGAGCATGCCGTGCGTCGATGACTCTCTCGACATTTGCGATGTAGTGCCTGGTGGTGACCGAGGGGTGGCGGTGGCCGAGCAGATCGCGGGCGGCGTCAAGTCCGTCCCCGTGGGCGACCATCGTCGCGACAGTCCGGCGCAGGGTGTGGGGGCTGATCCCAGCCAGGTCGGTCCCGGCGACCACGCGCCGGAGCTTGGCCCGCACGTTGTTGGGCCACAGCCAGCCACCGTCGCGGTCGGTGAACACCGCCCCAGTCCGCCGGCCGGCGCAGCGGCGACGCCGGCGCAGCATCGCGACGGTCGCCTCGGGCAGTGCCACCGTCCGGGTGGTGCCGGTCTTGGTGGTCGGCTGGCGGTGCAGCACGGCCACGAACACCTGCCCGGTAGCCGCGTCACGTCTGGGCTCCACGATGGTGGCAGCGACCCGCACCCAGGGAACCTCGGCGGCTAGGTCGACATCGGCCCACTCCAGCGCCAGCGCCTCCCCGATACGGATCCCGGTCCCCAACAGCAACACCACCAGGTCGTGCAGATCCGGGGTCCGCCGCGGGCCGCCCAGCGCCAGGCCGCGGGCGTCGCGCGCGACCCCTGCCTGATGGGCAGCGGTCAGCCGCAGCAACTCACGTGCCTGCGCGAGGCTCAATGCCTGGACCTCACCGTGCCGTCGGGGGCAGCGGCGTACCTCACGCATCGGGTTGATAGCCAACGCGTCGTGGCGCACCGCCAACGCGAACATCTGCGTCAACACGCTCCGGGCGACCCGGGTCGACCGTCCGGTCCGGTCGACGCCGGCCAGCACCTCATCCAGCACCCCCGTGCGTGCCTCGGCCAGCCGCAGGCCACCAGCTGCGGGTTGATGATCCGCGACAGCGCGGTCTGGTACCCGGCCAACGTCTGCGCCGACACCACACCTCGCTCGCTGCCACGCACCGGCCCCGTGACCGGAGGACTCATCTCCGCCCGCCGACGTCGCATCCAGTACTCCCCCAGTTCCTGGACACTCATCTGCGGGTCGACACCACAGAAGCCCAGCGGCCGTCTCTGGTCCAGCCGCACCTCCAGCGCCCTGACGGCAGCCGATCGGTCCCGACCACTGGCCTGCACGACGCGGCGTCGCCCGTCCAGGTCCCTCACCCACACCGATGCCTGCCACCGCGGGCTGGCGCCACCCACTCGGCGCACCCAGACCTTGCCCGCCTCACCCACTGGCGTGCGTGCCGTCATCGTCGACCTCCGTGCCCTCAACAGCGCGGCCCAGCATCAGGCGATGACCCACGGGGAGCGCGACGACTGACTGGTGGGCCACTGGTGGGCCGCGCCCGAGACCGGGCACGGCAGAGAGGGCCTGGGCGGAGAGTTTCCGCAGGTCAACACACATGTGGTTGGAGCCGCCTGTCGGAATCGAACCGACGACCTATTCTACGAGTGGGTTCCGGCGTCTCCACGCATCTCCACACAGGCCCTCTGACCTGCGAAAACGATGACAGGCAATTAGCCTACGGCTCCCATGATTCAAGGACAACTGCAACCGGACTGCACCGCCAACGGCGAAGGAGCTGGTCGTCTTCCGCTCTTGGCTGACCGAGCCGGCCGGGTGAGCGGACATGCCGATGTCCGTGCACCGGTTATCAGCAAGAATCTGGCCCATGGGCTCCTGGGGCGTCGGCATATTCAGCAACGACGATGCAGCAGACATTCGTGAGGACCTCCGTGACCTCATTGCCGACGGGTTGACGCCTGAGGACGCGACCCGTCGGCTCCAGGAGGACTACGGGGTTGGCGGGCGCGGACCCGACGACAACGATTTTTGGCTAGGGCTGGCTGCGGCGCAGCACAGCATTGGACATGTCGTACCGGAGGTCTTGGACCACGCAACGGCGATCATCGACGACCCCGAGGAGTTAGCGAGATGGACTCCAAAGGATCGGAAGCGGCGTCGTGCCGTGCTGCTCAAACTGCGGGAGAGATTGGCGCAACCGCCACCCCCGCCGAAGCAGCCTCGCCCGCGCACGAAGGCCGATACGCGCCTTGAGGTGGGTCAACATGTTCTCGTCCGGGTTGACGACCGACGCGTGCTGTTCAGGGTCACCGGTGTGACGGAGGACAAGGGTGGCCGGTACCCGGGCGTAGTCGTCGTCGATTGGGACGGGAGCGATCGCCAACTGCGCAGGGCGCACAGGTTGCCTCCGGCTCTCGACCCAAAGCCGCTCCGCGACGATGAAGCGATGGGGTTTGTCCTCATCGGCGAGCCGACCGACCCAGACGATCTGCTGGTGCTCGACCAGCGAGCCGACCGTCGAACTCCTGCGCGACGGTGGTCGTCGGGAACGGTCACAAAGTGGTCGGAACTCGATCGCTTCCTTCCTCGCGATCCGGTCACTCTCTGACGCACGCATCTGCCGCGATCCGGTCATCCGGGGCCGGTCCTCGATTCGGCGGGGCGAGCGCCCGCATCGCGGCATGTCCGTGCACGCGGCGTGGTCAGTGGGTGGGGACGATGCTCTCGCATCATTGAGGCATTGCCGCTAAGATGATCCTCATGAGACGGCTGGCCGCGTTGTTATTGAGCTTCGTGGTCGTGACAAGCGGGTGCGGCCTCTTGATGTCGGACGACTCGACGGCCTCAGGGAAGTGCGTCTGGCGGATCAAGTCCGGCGATGTCGTGTTCACTTCCTACGGAGAAACGCAGCGCGACGCTCAGGAATACGGAGACGCCCTCGAAGCAGAGTGCGAGGACACAGGTCCGGACGCTCGTGGATCGGTCTTCACCAAGGGGTCCCGGACCGTCACAACCTACAGATTCGACGGCTACCCACCGACTCAGGTTCTCGGTGTGACCTTCGGCGACAGCCCCAGCGACGGCCTAGGCGTCTTCATGCCCAACTCGGTCAGCGCAGACGAGCGCGAACGCATCCTCCGAGACTTGGGGCCGCTGAAGCGCTAGTCAGCCGCCGCCCGGATCTCGGCACGGCCGAGCGGATCGCTGATGTCCGGATGCTCAGCCGGGGGTGGCATCGTCGAACGTTCTCGGTGCGAGACTTCCTGCATGGCCGCGCAACGCCCAATGACCGGACAGATAGTCATCGAGTGGGTCGACGCCACAGAAGACTCTGCGCCGCCTGGCGAGTTCAACTTCGGGTGGCGTATCCGAACGGACCCACCAATCGACGATGAGCGACTGGAATCGCTTCTGCGTGAGATCCTCGAAACTGTCTGATCGCGAGGAAAGCTGACGATCGCTCATCGGCATGATCGGCGACCTCACAGCGGCAGATGAGTGTGCGGTTAAGAAGGGGGTGTGCAGAACCCCCCATCGCGCTCTACAAGAGCCGCGACGGTCCCGTTGGCCCGGTTGACCCACGTGCCGACGAAGTCACTGGACGCCGTGGAAGGCCGAGCCAACCACTCGACCGCCGCTCGGCGCAGCGCAGCATGGGCTTCCGGGATAGGCGTTTTCCCAGTCTCATACAGGTCCTCTAGGTCCGCCCACGCGGTGAAGACCGAGCCTCCGTTGGGACCCCATTCCAGGTAATCAAGCATCGCTCCACGCATGGAGACGACGGCGTTATAGCCCTCCCACGGGTCCTCGGCATCCACGATGGTGCGCACGAACGGGTCCATGACCTCGCGGAAGAACACCTCTTGCCGCTCCTCATCGCCGTCCTCGGTCACAGCACTCACTCTAGGTGTGCACCGAGTGCACGCTCATCGGCTGCCATCCTGGATCGCCCTCAACTCGGCATGGTCGCTCTCGCCGAGTCTGGTTTCGAGGGGCACCCTGGTTGCGGCTGATGCGCATGGGCGCAGCCGTCTTCACGGGAGCGCCGCAGTGTTGTCCATCGTCTGATGTGAAGATGGCTTGGTGTTTCCAGAAGAGTTGAGGGACTGGCAGGAACTCGAACTTGCGGCCTACTACTTGGGTCGAGCCATCGGCATCTTCGCGGGAGCCTACGGCGACTACAAGAGCACGATCGAGTTCTCGAACCCGATCAGCGAGGCGCTGACGAAGTGCCTAATGGCGCTCGTCGATGCAGGACTACTCGAGTACAAGGGTGGGCCCGACTTCCAGGTTCGCTGGGTGACAGGGGCCGAAGCAGACGAGTGGTTCCTGTCGGACGGAACACCCCTAGCTGAGGCTCCGGATGACATCTCCGGCTTCTGAGGGTTGGACCGACAGCGCCTGGCGCCGGACCGCTCATCGGCGCACCCGTCGCGGCTCGATGAGCGCGTTTCACTCGGTCGTTCTCAACTCCGCTGACCACCAGTGCGGCTTGTCCTGCGTCCATGTAGCGATGTACCGCCGACCCGTCCTTTCTTCGACCTGGCGAAGAAGGAACACCTGTGGTTCCCCCTGAGGAATCTGGGCTCCGCCAGGGAGCGCCCCGTCGATGACCGGCATAACCCGGATGAGCGCTCATCGGCATGGTCGCTCTCGCCGAGCTGCCTTCGATGGACACCCTGGTTGCGGCATGTCCGGTTGGGTCACGTCCGAAAGCGCGCCGCGTGGCGTGTCCCGACTAATGTCGTCCGGCTCAGGCGTGCGCCAGCGTCTCCGAGCGGAGGACGTTGCCGCCGTTGTCGAGGCTTTCGACGACGGCGTCGCGATGAATGCCCCCGTCATAGATCAATATCGCGGCTCCACCTTCAACCACATCCGACTCGATGTGACCGTCAGGGTTGCGGAGACGGATCACGGCGCAGGCAGGGTCGGAGACCCAGCCCGACATCGAACCTCGGGAACTGCCCCACACTCGCCAGATTGGACCGGCTGTGTCTTGGTCGGGGCTAGCGTTCCATCCGCCGCGTGCGCGCCATCGGCCCTCTTCCAGAACGATGTCAACGGCACCCCTACGGTTCTGGCCAGTGCGTTCCTCGGTCCAATTCGCCAACAGCGTGGCCCAGCCCCGCGTTTGCCGCTCCCGAAAGATTTCGATGCTGCCTTCCCGCGCACCTGAGTCATGCACCAGTTGAGCAACCGCTGCCGCACGCGCCGACTCGTCCATGAGTCGCAGCGTAGGTCGGAGACGAGCCAACGCACATCGGGGATGTCCCCGAGTGACGCCCGCACATCGGCACTGTCGGTGCCCTATGCGCGGCAAGTGCGTGCACGTTCTCTGGCAACCTGAACACCGTGGATATGCGTCCCACTGACGTGAGCACCCCTACCTTCGGCGTTCTGTGCGCTCTCGTCGTCCTCCTTGCTGGATGTGAGGACGGGGGCCACGCAGGCACATCTTGGAGGGAACCGTCCTCCGGCGGGGACAGTCCTGCCGTCGTTGTGACGACCTTTACCAGTGGGCCCCACCCTGACGCGGTAGCCGACATGAACAAGATCCGGGGAACCATGGGGGACGATCGACTGCTCGGAGCGTCTGGTCGTGATCTCATCGACGGTCGGCGCGGCTCTGACATCATCCGAGGTCGTGCGGGCGACGACGTGTTGAAGGACTACACAGGTATCGGCACGGGAAGGCGCCTCGACACGACTCCCGACGCCTTTTACGGCGGCCCTGGCGACGACCTCATCTACTCAAGCCAGCACGACCGGGTGAACGCAGGGCCAGGTGACGACACAATCGTTGCGTACTACCTCGTGTCCGGAGACGTGATCCGCTGCGGGCCAGGACGAGACGTCGTCGTTGAGAACGACGATTACACGGGGATTGTCTTGCGCGGGTGCGAGAAGGTTCGCGTCAGATACGCGGGTTGAGCACGGTGGCGCGTCGCTCCAAGCGCGCTCATCGGCAGACCTGCGCACTCCTCGCGGCACGACCGCCCCTCCGAGTGGCGGCGTGCCGGGGGCTAGGCGTGAGGCACGCCGGGCCTGTACGGGGCCGAGCGCAGCGCCATGCCTGACGCCACGGCGAGCCGTGTCCGCTTGGATGTCTCAGCGGTCAGCGCCCGCCTTGGACCCGGCGTGCTGACTCCAGCATCGCACGCTGTAGGAGTAGGCGCCCGGTCGATTCTGACCTACCGGATCTCGGCATTACCGCTTGCGGTGACCGGTGGTGAACCCGAACTGGGGGTCTCCTCGGGTGGCCGGGGTATCTGTCGGGTTCGGCCCAGAATCTTCAGCGGGTACACGATGGTGAAGCGCTTGCCAAACCGTCAGATGAGGCTCGGGCTCGAGTGGCCGAGTTTCCCCTTGGTCGGCGCACTGGCGCCGCGTCGGTTCGGGGCGCATTCTTCAGCGCACGAGGATCAGCCTCGAGTGGCTTTGGGGTGGCTCAGGGCGATGAGCGGAGTGCACGGTGTCGGCCAGCGGGTGGTCCTGGTGGGGAGCGGATGCTGCGGTGGCTGCTTGTGCGGCGGCGGCGGCAGTGTCGACGGTTCGTTGGGCTGAGTTGATGAGGGCGCGCGCGACTGGTTCGGGGAGGGGGATGGTGCGTTTGGCGAGGATGTCGGCGGGGCTGACCCAGACGATGTCGGAGTCCTCGACGCCTGTGGTGAGACCGGCTTCGATGTCGTTGTGGGCTCTGATCGATAGGGCCCTGGCTGGGCCGCGTAGGCCTGGGGTCCAGGCCTTCTCGAGTGCGAGGTGGGCGATTTCCAGGCTGGGCTCGAGGGCCTGGAGGCTCTCTTTGAGTCCGGTGGTGAATCCGGGCCGGGCGGCGATGGTCTCGAGGTCGGCCAGACCGGTGGGGTGGTGGGTGATCTCGCGGTAGGCGGCGCGGACCTCGGCGGCGGCGTCGAGGAGGGCGGCGTCGACGCGGGCGTCGGGCCGGGTGAGGTCTCCCCATCGTCGTCCTAGCTCGTTCCAGGCCGGGGCCGAGCCTGCGACGAGCGACTCGAGCCGGTCGGTTTCGTCGTGCCCGGCGGGATGAGCTGCTTGGAGGAGGACCGAGGTGGCCGCCGCGATCATGGCCTGCGTGCGGGCGATGAGCACCAGGTTGGGCTCCCAGCACTGGCTGGCCAGGGTCCGGTGGGTCTGGATGTGCCAGCGGGCTAGGGCATGGGCGAGCCGGTGGTCGTTGTCGCTCGCGGCGAGCGCCCGGACGGCGATGCCGGCGGCGTGCGGCTTGCGTAGGTAGCGGTCTGCCAGTGTTTCGCATACGGCCATGCGGTGGATCCACTCGGTGACCGGCGCGATCGCATAGGGCGAGCCGGCGTGGTCGGGGTCGTATCGCCCGGTCCTGCGTGAGCGCACATACTGGTGTCGCCCGACGTCATAGAGCGCGACTCCCACCGCGTGGGCGGTCAGGTAGAGCCCGTGCATCAGCAGAGCGCGCGCCGCCTGGAGATCACCGACGGCGTCGCCACGTCGGGGGATCTCGGTGCCGAACCGCGCCACCAGCTCGGCGACGCGATCCAGGGTTGACGCCATTTCCCCCAGTCGCACGTCTGGCTGTTGCTGGCCGGGCCACCGGGCACGGCCGAGGCGACGTTCGATGGCCCGAGCTGTGGTGCGGATCCGGTCGATCTCGGGGACGTGCTGCGTGGCCACCGAGGCGTGGCCGAACGCGGGCAGCGTGTCCCAGGCTCGCCCGGCGGCGTCGGCGAGCGGTGGCCAGCCGTGCAACAGCGCGCCGGCGTCTGCGGCCCCGACATCCATGAGCAGCTGGCGTGCCTGGTGGTCGACGTGGCTGAGCAGCTCACCAACACTGCGGGCATCTGGCTGTGTCGGCGGGAGCCGGCGTGGGTCGAACAGCTCGCTGTCTGCCGCGGCGTAGCGGAGGTTGTCAGCAGCCAAGAACGGCCGCCTCGTCGATGAGAGCGTCGAGCTGGGCGACCAACGCTGGTGCGACCGTCGGCTCACCGTCGACACCGGTGGGCGTTCCGCACAGGTGGCGGGCGGTGGTGAGCAACTCGGCCACGGTCTGCTGCTGCCCCGGCGGGTGTGGCTCACCGACGCTGATGACCGCGCAGCCCGCCATCAGCGCGGCCACCTGGGCTTGGGCGAGGTAGACCCCCAGGCCCAGGGACTGCCACGGCTCCGTCCCGCCGCCGTGCTCCCAGATCCGGTTCGCGGCCTGGTCGAGGACGGCGATGGCGTCGGTCAGCCGACGTCGGTGACGTCCGGTGTCTGGTGTCGCCATCGGCTCGGCTCCTCTCGGTGTCGCTGCGCCCAGCTCATGTAGTCACGTTCGGGCCCGATCCGGGTCGCGCTCTGCTGGCCTGTGGATATCTCCGAGATGGCGTCGGTGGTCGGGATGAGACTGGTGATCACCGAAGTCCGGTGCCCCGTCTCCGGCGATCACGACGCCGTCTCGGACTTCCCCAAGCAGAACGGAGGGCAGGCTTGCGCACACGACAGGCGATCCTGCGAGCGGCCGTCCACGGTCCCGCGGTCCTGGCGAGCCTGCTGCTCGCTGCTGTCCTCGTGGCGGCGGTGCCAGCCGCGCTCGAGCTGGCCGCGGGCTTGGCGTTGATCGTGATCGCGACGATGCTGACGTGGCGTGGGCTGGAGCGCGTGGCCATCGCGGTGGTGTGGTGGGCGCGGCCGGCCAACGACACCGAGGTCGCGATCCTTGCCGCCGCCCGGGCAGAGCTGGGCGCGGCCGGGGTAGTGGTAGGTGGCGTCTACCTCCGGCGCCGGCGTGGCCCGCTGGTCGAGGCGGTCGGTCACCACGGTGCCGTGGTCGTTGACCCGGACCTGCTGCGGGCGGTCCACACCGAGGCGGTGTCGACGTCCGCGGTGGCGGCCCTGCTTGCCCACTCCGTCGGCTACCGCCGCATCGCGACGCCCCGCTGCGACATCGCCCTGCGCCTCGTGACGATTCCGTGGCGGGTGCTGGGCCGTGGCGGCGCTCGCATCGCACGGGCGGGCGCCCGTCGACCGGTGGTCACCCTCGCCTGGAGGCTGCGCTGGCTGGTCGGTGTCGGCTGCCTCGTTGTGTCGCCGGCCGGTCAGGCACCGGCGGCGTGGCTGGGTGCCGCCGTGGTGGCCTGGAGCTACCTACGGCCGGCTGCGCGAGGTGGGCTGGCACGGCACGCCCAGCGTGCCGGCGACCAGCTCGTGATCACCGCCGGGCTCGGGCCCGCACTCGCCGACCTGCTCCGCCGCCGGTCGGGGTGCCCGAGTGCCGAGCGGCTGCAGCGCCTGGAGGCCCCCGGGACGCCAACCACGCAGCGGCACCTGCAGCTGGTGCGGGACTGACCCTCGGCAGTTGGTCGCGGTCCCACGCTGGTCACCGGGACCGCCAGCGTGGCCCCGGTGCCCTCGCCCCCGAGGCGGCGGGTCCGCCAGTCGTCGGCGGGCCGCCGCGTCCGGATCGCAGTCCATCGACTGACCGGGTGCCGCGGCATCGTTGGCGGCCAGTACGTCGAGGCGGTCGGCGAGCTCGCCGATGTCGGTCTGGGCGACCTGCTGCAACACCGCCGCGATACTGCCCGGGGCTCCGTCGCACTGGGCGGCCAGGGACGCCGCCAGCTGGTCGAGGAGATCCTCGCCGCGGGTGGTGAACCCGATCACGCGCGCGCTCGATGGCTCGCGACTACCTCCCATCGACGGTCATCCCGGCGTGGCCACCCACCACCTGGTTCGAACAAGTGTTCTATCGTGTGGGGATGGCGGCAGGTGGCTACGGTCGGGGCGCCGGCATTCCGCTGTCGGAGCGGGTCCGCGCCGACAGCGCGCCCGACCCGCGGGAGGCCCGCCTGGCCCGGGGTCTTGACCAGCCCGCACGGCACTGCTGGATCCTCGTGCCGGTCGACGGGTCGGGTCCTCGCCCCGGCCTGCTCCTGGAGTGGCGCCGGTCAGGGACCGGCTGGGAGGGCCGCGTCGTGTACGCCGCACAGCTGCGGCCGGGACGGTGGGCATGGGTCGAGGAGTGGATCGCAGCCGGTCTGGTGGGGACGGCCGAGGAGACTCCCCCGCGGTGAGCTCGACGCAGCTCATCGCCGGTTGCTCCACAGCACGCGTAGCTGCGGACTGCGCCCGACATCGATCCGGGCAGGACGGGTCCGGGGTGGCCGGGGGTGAAGGAGCAACCGCAGGCGCTGCTCGGTCACGCTGCCGGCCGCGGTGGCGGCCTCGGGCCGCGGATCCGGTGGCGTCATCGTGGTCACCGTCCTGGGGAACGGCGGTCCGCGGGCCGGGAGGTCGCCGGTAGGTCGCGTCGGTCGCGGTGGCCCGGTGGTGGCGGGTTGAAGGACTCGTCGTGCTCGGCCACGCTGCCGAGCATGGTGGCCCGGTATCTGGCCCACTCGCGCGGGTGGATGCCTTGCTGGAGCATGGTCGCCAGCAGGGCGGCCATCGAGTAGGGCTGATCGTCGGGGACTTGGTCCAGGGCACACCAGGCGCGGGCGCCGTCGCCACGCAGCCAGGCCGAGAACCCCAGCAACGCAGCCGGCGCGGCACGGACCTCGTCGGGGGCCCGCCTGGTCAGGTCGCTCCACAACGCGACGTGGGAGGCGGCGTTCTCGCCGGTCATGGACTCCCACACCGCGTCACGGGTCTGGATCGACTGCAGGCCCACCAGCAGCCGCGCGGCCTCGGGGTCGAACAGCCGGGTGGGGTCGTCGTGAAACCGCTCGACGCGCTGGATGACCCAGGCCCGCTCGGCCTCGGGGTCACGCTGCCGGGCCGACTGCTGCTTGGCTGGTTCGAGCAGCGGCTGCAGCGGGCCGCGGTCACCGACCAGCGAGCCGGCCAGTGCTTCCCGGCTCGCGGCGGGCTGGACGGCCCCGGCGAGCACCGTCTTGACCGCGATCTGCTCGGCTGCCTCGCGGGTCTGCAGGCCGACGGTGCCGGTGGTGAACTCCATCCAGTGCTCGCCGTTGGACCACAGCCGGAACTCGGTGTCGATCGCCGCAGGTCCCAGCCGCTGGGCCAGGTGGGCGCTGGCTTGGTCGGCGGCCTGCCGGTCCCCGCAGAAGCAGACGATCCCCACGGCCACCCCGGGGCCACCCCGGCGCCCGTAGGCTTCAAGGAGCAGGTCGGCGACCAGCTCACGATCCTCGGCCGTGGTCGGCAGGTCCACCCGCGCCACCGGGAGCCCCGCACCACCGGAGGGGACGATGACCAGCGACTCCTCGGGGCGGAACCCGAGCACGTGTGGCACGGCCGCCAGGAGCTCATCGGGTGACTTGACGACCAGGTTCATCGCACACCCCCCGGCCCGGCAGCCGTCGACCTCGACGCCACGGCGTCGCCGGTGCCGGTGGCCGGCGCCGGCGCGTGCACCGCACGCGGGCCGGTCTCAGGATCCGCTGAGGTGGGCGGGTCGGTCTCGAGGAGGTCACGGATCCGTCGCGCCTCCCGCACCGTCACGGCCTCGCCGCACCAGGCGACCGCGTCGCTGAGGGTCAGACCCTCGCCGTGGGTCAGCGCCCGCAGCGCCCGGGCGGCCCGCCGCTCCCACTCCACGGTGGCGGCGTCGCGCTCCCCGATGGCGACCATGACCTGCTCGGCCAGGTCCATCACCCGCCGCTCCCGCTCGGCGCGCTCGCGGCGGCGCTTGTCGGCCACCTCCCGCGCGGTGCGCCGTGCGTGTTGCCTGATCGCCTGCTGACCCATCTCGGCCTCCCTGGATCCGGCCGACCAGCTGGCATCGACCGCGTGAGTGTGACCTCCACCTAGGTCACCGACACGACCGCGGCGATCACCGACCGCGTCCCCCCGAGATTTCTGACGATGTGCCACACACCTGGTGCATTGCCGGGCCGGGTCATGATCGCCGGGGCCCGCGGGCGCGCCTTGGGTGGGGGTGACGATGAGCCTGCACAAGCTGACCGCGGGCTCGGGCTATGACTACCTGACCCGCCAGGTCGCGGTGGCCGACGCCACCGACAAGGGCCATGTCGGGCTGGCCGGCTACTACACCGCCACCGGCGAGACCCCCGGGGTGTGGGTCGGCGCCGGGCTGGCCGGCATCGAGGGCCTCAACCCCGGCGACACCGTCACCGCCGAACAGATGGCCGACCTGTTCGGCGCCGGCCGGCACCCACTGGCCGGGCAACGGACCCGCGACCTGGACCTGCGGGCCGCCCAGCCCGACCAGCCCTCACCCACCCAGGCCGACTACCGGGCCGCGGTGCGGCTGGGGGCGCCGTTCAAGGTCTACCACCCCGACATCAGCGCCTTCCGGGTCGAGGTCGCCACCCGGCTGGCCCAGGTCAACACCGACGCCGGGCTCCCCGGCGACTGGCCCGTCCCAGCCCACCAGCGGGCCCGGGTCCGCACCGAGGTGGCGGTGGAGCTCTTCGGTGCCGAGCACGGCCGCGACCCGGTCGATGCCCGCGAGATCGCGGCCACCATCGCCCGGCACTCCAGGCCCCAGACCACCGCCGTCGCGGGATTCGACCTGACCTTCTCCCCGGTCAAGAGCGTCTCGGTGCTGTGGGCGCTCGCCGACCCCGCGACCGCGGCCGCCATCGAGTCCGCCCACCAGGCCGCGGTCACCGACGCGCTGGCGTTCCTCGAGCAGACCGCGCTGTTCACCCGCCGCGGCGCCAACGGCATCCGCCAAGTTGAGGTTCGTGGCCTGGTCGCCGCCGCGTTCACCCACCGCGACTCCCGCGCCGGGGACCCCGACCTGCACACCCACGTCGCGGTCGCCAACAAGGTCCAGACCCTCGACGGCGACTGGCTGGCCATCGACGGGCGGCTGCTGTTCAAGGCCAAGGTCGCGGCCTCCGAGACCTACAACACCGCCCTGGAGACCCACCTGGCCGCCGCGCTCGGGGTCCGGTTCGCCCCCCGCGCCGACACCGACCCCCGCAAGCGCCCGATCCGCGAGATCACCGGCGTCGACCCCGCCCTCGCGGCCCGGTTCTCCCAGCGCCGCGCCGCCGTGACCACCCGCCGCGACCAGCTCACCGCCGCGTTCCACACCGCCCACGGCCGCCCACCGACCCCGACCGAGACCCTCGCGCTGGCCCAGCAGGCCACCCTGGAGACCCGGCAGGCCAAGCACGAGCCCCGCTCCCCGGCCCAGCAGCGGGCCGCCTGGCGCGCCGAGGCCATCGCCGTGCTCGGCACCCCGCAGCGCCTGGAGCAGATGGTCCGCGCCGCCCTGCACCCCTCCCCCGCCCAGCCGGCCGCGGTCGACGCCGGCTGGGTCACCCGCACCGCCGCCGACATCGTCACCACCCTCCAAGCCGGCCGCGCGACCTGGCAGTACTGGCACGCCTACGCCGAGGCCCAGCGCCGGGTCCGCGGCACCGCCACCACCCCCGGTCAGGTCCCCCACCTGGTCGACCTGCTGGTCACCGAGGCCCTCGACCGCCACAGCGTGGCGATCACCCGGCCCGTCGACACCCTCGCCGAGCCGGCGCCGCTGCGCCGCCGTGACGGCGCCTCGGCCTACACCATCGCCGGGAGTGACCTGTTCACCTCCGCGGCGGTCCTGGCCGCCGAGACCCGGCTCGTGGCCGCGGCCGGCCGCCGCGACGGACCCAGGGTCGACCAGTCCGCGGTGGACCTGGCGCTGCTCGAAGCGACCGCCCACGGCGCGCCACTCAACGCCGGCCAGACCGCCCTGGTCACCGCCATGGCCACCTCCGGGGCCCGGGTCCAGCTCGCCATCGCGCCGGCCGGGTCCGGCAAGACCACCGCCATGCGGGCCCTGGCCGCGGCGTGGACCAACGCCGGCGGCACCGTGGTGGGGCTCGCGCCATCCGCCGCGGCCGCCGAGGGCCTGCGCACCCAGATCGAGGCCACCACCGACACCCTGGCCAAGCTCACCCACGCCCTCGGCCAGGCCCGCGGCCAGGGTGCTGCGCTACCCGCCTGGGTCGCCGGCATCGGCCCGCAGACCCTGGTGGTCATCGACGAGGCCGGGATGGCCGACACCCTCACCCTGGATGCGGCTGTCTCGTGGCTGCTCGACCGGGGCGCGTCGGTGCGGCTCATCGGCGATGACCAGCAGCTCGCCGCGATCGGTGCCGGCGGCGTGCTGCGCGACATCCGCGCCACCCACGGCGCCCTCCACCTCACCGAGCTCGTCCGGTTCAACGACCCCGCCGAAGCCGCCGCCACCCTCGCCCTGCGCGCGGGCCGCCCCGAAGCCCTCGGCTTCTACTTCGACCACCACCGCGTCCACGTCGGCGACCTGGCCACCCTCACCGAACAGGTGTTCACCGCCTGGCAACACGACCACGCCGCCGGCCGCGACGCCCTCATGCTCGCCCCCACCCGCGACCTGGTCGCCGACCTCAACCACCGCGCCCAAGCCCACCGGCTCACCCAGCTCGACCCCACCCACCCCGCCCGGAGCGGGCCGGTCCGGCGGCTCGCCGACGGCAACCACGCCAGCATCGGGGACCTGGTCATCACCCGCGCCAACGACCGACGGCTGCGGATCAGCGCCACCGACTGGGTCAAGAACGGCGACCGCTGGCACATCCGGGCCGTCCACGACAACGGCGACCTCACCCTCACCCACACCCGCCACCACCGCAGCCTCCGGCTCCCCGCCGGCTACGTCACCGCCGCTGTCGAGCTCGGCTACGCCGCCACCACCCACACCGCCCAAGGCGTCACCGCCGAGGTCACCCACGGCCTGGCCAGCGGCACCGAGTCACGCCAACACCTCTACACCATGCTCACCCGCGGCCGCGCCGCCAACCACCTCTACCTCCACCTCGCCGGCGACGGCGACCCCCACAGCGTCATCCACCCCAGCTGGACCCACCCGCTGACGGCCACCGACATCCTCACCACCGTCCTCGGCCGCGACGACGCCCAACCGTCGGCGACCAGCCTGATCCGCGACCAGACCGACCCCGCCCACCGCCTCGGGCACGCCGCCCAGCGCTACCTCGACGCCCTCCACGTCGCCGCCGACCACCACCTCCGCACCCGCGCCGGCACCGGGACCGGGATCGACCCCGTCGCCGAGCTCGACACCCACGCCGAGACCCTCCACCCAGGGCTCACCGACACCCCCGCCTGGCCAACCCTGCGCGCCCGGCTCCTCCTGCACGCCGCCGCCAACCCCGACACCACACCCCTGCAGCTCCTGCGCGGTGCGGTCGACCTGGGCGAGCTCACCACCGCCGCTGACCCCGCCGCCGTCCTGGACTCCCGCCTCCCCCGCCACACCGCCCGCCCGGGGCCGCTGCCCTGGCTGCCCGACCTCCCCGACCCGCTGGCCACCCACGACCAGTGGGGTGCCTACCTGACCGCCCGGGCCGAGCTCGTCACCGCACTCACCGACCAGGTCCACACCCGCGCCGTCCACGAGCCCGGGCTCCCGGCGTGGGCCACCACCGGGTTCCGACCCGACCCCGACACCATCGCCGACATCGAGGTCTGGCGGGCCGCCATGCAGGTCCCCGCCACCGACCCCCGACCCACCGGCCCGCCGCAGCACGCGGGCGCCGCGGCCGGCTGGCAGCGCCGCCTGGACCGGCGGCTGCACGCCGGCCACACCCCCGCGCTCACCGAATGGGCCCACCTCATCGGCGACCTGGCCCCCCAAACCCGCCGCGACGACTTCACCGCCGTGCTAGCCCACCGGCTGGCCGCGGTCGCTCGCGCCGGCCTCCCCGCCCACCAGCTCCTCCGCGCCGCCGCCGCCGCAGGGCCGCTGCCCGACGACCACCCCGCCGCCGCGCTGTGGTGGCGCCTGACCCGCCACCTCACCCCCGCCGTGACCCCCCACGCCACCCACGCCACCGCGCCCCCCGCCGCCGGCAGCTGGGCCAGCCAGCTGCCCGACCTGGTCGGCCCCGACCACGCCACCCGCCTCCAGGCCAGCCCCTGGTGGCCCGCCCTGGTCACCACCATCGACCACGCCCTGTCACGCGGCTGGCCCCTGCCCGCCCTCCTCACCCCCGCCGGCCCGGTCGCCGGGGACATCGACGAATGCCAGGCCCTGGTCTGGCGGACCTCTGTCGCGCTCGCCCCGATCCCCGCCGAGGAACCCGAGCCCGACCACCCCGACACCCAGCCACCCCACGACCTCAACGACCTCAGCCGTCCCCACCACATCGACCCCAGCAGCATGGTCGACCCCATCGCCACAGGTGCTGGCCCTGGCCAGGATGAGCCCCCAAGTCCTGAGGGCGCCCACGTCGAGGGCGAGCTCGCCGTCGCGGCGTACCTGCGCGACCTCGGCCCCCGGCGGCTCGACCCCACCGACACCGACCTGCGCCGCGCCTACCAGCGCGCCGAACAGTGGGACCACGCGCCGACCACGCGCGACCGGATGCTCGCCATCAACCGCGCCGCGCTGGAGTTCTTCGAGTCCCACTACCCGAGTTCATGGTGCCGCGACTACCTCACCGCACGCCTCGGGGCCGACCTCACCGGCCACGAGCACTACCGCCCCGGCCACGCCCCCGCCGGCTGGACCACCCTCACCGACCACCTCCGCGGCCTCGGGATCAGCGACACCGAGATGATCGCCACCGGCGTCGCCACCACCACCCGCACCGGCCGCACCATCGACCGCTTCCGCGACCGGCTCATCCTCCCCCTCACCCACCACGGCGAGATCCTCGGGTTCATCGCCCGACGCAACCCCGCGGGCGACCACCAGCCCACCGCCGGCCCCAAGTACCTCAACACCCCCGACACCCCGCTGTTCCACAAAGGCGCCCAGCTCTACGGCACCGACCACGCCCCCCACGACCCCCACGCGATCCCCGTGCTCGTCGAAGGCCCCCTCGACGCCATCGCCATCACCCTCACCGGCGCCGGCCGCTACCTCGGCCTCGCACCCCTCGGGACCGCCCTCACCGACGAACAAGCAGCCCAGCTCGCAGACCTGTGCCACCAACGCGGCCACCACCCGGTCATCGCCACCGACCCCGACCCCGCCGGCCAGCACGCCGCCACCCGCCACTTCTGGACGCTCACCCCCCACGGACTCGACCCCACCCACACCAGGCTGCCCGACGACACCGACCCCGCCGACCTCCTCACCCACGCCGGTCCCGCGGCCCTAGCCGCCGCCCTCACCCAGGCAACACCCCTGGGCGACACACTCCTCACCCAGACCCTCATCGCTCACTCCCCCGACGAGGCACTCCAGGCCGCCATGCAGATCCTCGCGGCACGCCCCAGCCATACCTGGACACCCGGATGCGACCAGGTCTGCGACCGGCTCGGCGTCGCAGAAGCCGAGGCCCGCACCGCGCTCCTCGCGGCGGTACGCCGCTGGGACGCCGACCCACGCGACGCCGCCCGAACCGCAATCACACCCCCAACCACCCGGCCCACCACACCCGAGCATCGCTGGGAAGCACTCGCCCAGACACTGGACCCCCGGCTCACCCAGCAACCCGACTGGCCCGCCACCGCGGCACTCCTCCAACAAATCCACGCCACCCACCCCGACCCCAACGCGCTCACCCACGCCCTCACCCAAGGGCCGCCGCTAGGCCCGTGGCCCGCCACCGAGCTACGCCGCCGCCTCGCCAGCCAACTCCACCTCGACCCCCAGGCCCCCGGCCCCGCAGACCCGCCCCGAACGGCGGACCCCTCGCACGACGAGGCGCGGCGTCCCCTCGCACCGCCACAGAGGTCACGGCCCCCCGGGCCGGACCCGACACGGTGAACCGCTACCGGATCCCCGCGGCCGGATAGAGCCCCAGCTTGATGAACACCAGCCCAAGCACGAGGTTGGTGAACACAGCGATGAGGGTCGCCGCCAGCTTGATGGCCCTCGGAGTGCTGTCACGCGTCCAGATCAGAATCAGACCAGCCGGCCAGCACACCACGAACAACAACAGCCCGATGAACCACCACGCCTGCCACCACGGGCGCACCCGTGCCGCCGTCGCCAGCGGCTGCCGCATCGCGACCCCAGCGTCGGCGGGCAGCCACGTCCGCCCGCTCGCGTCGTCGACATAGTTCTGAGTCCACGCCCTGCCGTCCCAGTAGCGCTTACCCTGCCCACCCCACGGGTCCCTATACCAACCAGGACGCTTCGCCACTGCCGCCCACTCCTCACCGAGACCACACCACAACGGCCGCGAGAACGCTAGTACCCACAGGCGCGACCGCGGCCCGAATCGCACAACCCGAACGACGCACTCGCCAACGTTCTCGACGGCCCAGCTGTGCAGGTAGTTGCCATGGATGAGCATGGCGAGAGGCATCCGCGGCCCGATACCCTGCGCGCGCGGAGCGACGTCATCTCCGGCGCTCGTCGCGACGCCGCTTGCCGCGACACAAATCCGGCGGCGGTCGGAGGCCTCCGAACTCCCCCGTACGGAGGCCTTCGGCATGTCCAGCACAGGCCGCTCACCGGGTGGGGGTGGCCGCTAGGCCGACCCGTAAGACCGCGCGCCGACAGGAATATTCGGTTGTTAATCAGTTGTGTGGGTTCAGGCCCCGTTGGCTCGGACGAACCAACCGCTGGTTCGGCACTGCCATGGGCTCGCAGGCGCACTTCTTCGTCGGCACTCGCTGGTACTCATTCGATATGCAGACCACGCTCGCTGATTGATCAAAGGCGGCGAGGCTATACCCGAAGTGACGCAAGTCCGTGGGCAAGGATCACGTCCATGACAGCCAGATCCGGATGTTCGACATGGCTGGAGGGTGCGGCGTCAGAACCCAGACGGGAACGTCAGAACGGTCCACGCTGCGACCGCCTCCACGCCCAGGATCAAGCCGAGGGTGGCGACCCCCGTCCAGGCAAGAGCGTTCCTCGGGACCAGCCCTCTCCACATAGCCACGACGACAAGTCCGAGCGCGACCAAGACCACGCCAGGCACCACACCGAAATCGAACCAGAAGCCGAAGTAGGGGATCACTGACGCAGGCGCAGCTGCCAATCCGAGCCACAGGGCGGCCACGGTGAGCGGAACAGCGGAGATCAGACGCTGGGTCGCCCACCACCGCGTCGCTTGGGTCGCCACCCCTGCAGACTACCCGTCATGCTGATCGCTGATCGGGCATGATCGATCTCGCCGACCTGGCTTCAAGGCGCCGTTTTCGCTGATGTGCGCATGGCCGCGAGGCGCATCGCCGAGCCCCGACTTAGCAGGCCTCGGTCGCGCCAAAGATGAAGCCATCGCCCCGCCGATGCAGCCATATGTGCTCTCGGGCAGTGCCATCCTCACGGAGGATCCACGCACTCTTGCCGTCATGGGCGATCACGTACTCGGCCGGGGCTTCATCCGCCATCTCCAAGTAGTGCTCCAGGACTGACTCCCGCGTCGGGTAGATCGAAGCGCCCAAACTAGACTTCATCCAGTCCGAATAGCCCCCCGGGCAGGTGAGAGCCGTTGGCTCCCTCGTCGGTTCGCTAGGTGCGGCGCGCTGGCCGCAGGCCGTCAGCAGTAGTGCCCCGCAGAGCCTGAAAGCAAGCCGCACGTTCCACCACTCGAATTGGCGATTCAACAGGCCAATGCTATTCGCCACGGCGCACTCGCGACGCTGAACCTTCGAAACCGCCCGCTCACGCAGCCTCGGTGCACTTCTCGCAGATCGGTGCGTCAAAGCGGCTCCAAGTAGCGGGCCCAGATCACGGCCTTCCGGTAGGGGCCGAGATCCGTGACATCCATTTGGGGCTCATCAAATCGGACCGAGTACTCAAGCTCTCCTGGGTGTGCCCGAGCGTTCTCGACCGGGTGGGGGACGATGGTTGCGTCTATGGTCCCTGTGAAGACATGCCTCCACGGGCCGTCCCAAGCGACGTCCTTGATGACGCGAACGCGGGTGCCAGGCGGCATCGCCTGGTCGGGCCAGTCGCCACCCATGCTGCGCCCCATGATTGCCGCGATGGCCGCACGGTCGCGTTCCTCGTCATCCCGATGAGCGCCGTGCCTCATGCCGTTCAGTATCCCCGAGTGGGGATCACCGTCGCCCTTGTCTCGGCTGCTTGCGCTCGATCGGCGGCATGTGCCTGCGTCTCCATGACGACCCGGAGAGAATGGGCGCGTGGCGACGGGGAACAGATACGAAGAGGTTCCGCCCTCGTCTCGTGCTGCGCTGGCGACGGCTCTGCTTGAGGGTGACTTCGAATCGGCAGCCGAGCGGCTCCTGGGCGTAGTGCTTCACGATGGGGACTGGCGCTGGTGCCAGGACCGGTGCCTCGCGCTCGTGGATCACGAGTCCGAGGCCGTGCGCAGAATCGCAGTCCTAGGACTGGGGCATCTGGCTCGGCTTCACCGTCAACTCGACGTGCCACACGTCGTACCGCGCCTTCGCGAACTGCTGAATGATCCGGTGCTCGGAGGCGCCGCTGAAGACGCCCTTGATGACATCGCGGTATTCCTGCCCGACCCGGAACCGGGATAGGGCCTACCGCTCTGTCATCGGCACGCCCGCTTACACCTGCCCGCCCAGCTGCCGGCGAAAGGGGACACCCTCGCTGCGGGATGAAGCTGGGTCAATGGGTGAGATCTTGGTGTTCGAGCGTCCGCCGGGGCAGAACCATGGTTGGTCGCGGCGTCGTCGCCCTTTGATCGTATCGAGCCCTGTGTGCTCATCTTGTGGCTACGCCCGCTCACTGGCCTTGCAGGTGGCGCGATCTCCTTGGTGGTATCAATTGCCGCAGTGCGGTGGCCATGATCGCCATCTGCGTTGCCGGCCTCGCGCTCTGGCGGCTCAGCTAGGGGGACAAACGGCCACGGCTCCCGATCGCCCTCGATAGACTCCGCAGCGTGTCTTGTCGATATCGACGTTTCGTGGTTCCGATACTCGCACTGGGTGCCACGCTCGCATTGACCACAACGTCGGCAAATGCCGAGACCTATCGCCACCGAGATGCCACGAAGGACGTCTGGCACGAGACCGTGAGCACGGTCAAGATCGCGAAGTCGGACGCGATCGGCGACATCAAGAGGTTCGAGGTGAATTTCGGCAAGCGCAACCTCGTACTGCGGGTCTGGTATCGCCGGGTCGACGCCAAGAGCACGCTGAACCAGATCTGGTGGCTCAGGGGAACACCGGGCATCTATGGGGTCGAGTACACGCTCGCAGACGACGTGGTCACCCTTGACAACAGCGCCGGAACCTATCCGACCTGCGTCAACAGTTCGGTGGTCGTAGACGCCAAGCGCGACGTCACCACCGCGAAGATCCCGCGGACCTGCCTCAACTCTCCAGACCGGATCAAGGTCGCACCAAAGTTCAAGGGGTACTACCTCAAACCGAACCCCGCCTACCTCTCCTACGACCTCGGCATGGTCAAAGGCATCGGCGGCAGTAAGACCAAGTACAGCCCGTGGATCACCGCCGGCTGATCTCGCTCTCACCGGATAGGCGCCCGAAGAGCGCCGGACGTGGCCGCTCATGCGGGGTTGGGTGGCGCGCCGGCCAGCACTGACCGACCTTCAGGTGCCGAGCGGCCGTGGCGAGTGGCTGCGCGATGCCCTCGCGGCGCCGAGGAGCACGACTCCGACGCTGAGAGTACCCAGCCCGATCCATCTAAGGTGACCACGTTCGCGGAGACAGGCGTCGTAGGTCTCTGTCCCTCCGTAGCCGCCGTCATCGGATGTTCCCAAGAAGGCCGAGCCGCAATTGAAGCTCTCGCTGTCGTAGACGCCGGCCACCGGCCACAGCCCGATGGTGAGTGCGGCTCCGATCATCACGATGGCGGCGATGGTTGACACCATCCGCAGGCGTGACAGCGAAGAGGGTTCGGCCATGGGCTGACCTTAGTGCGGTCACTTCCGCTCCGGCCGCAGCCAGATGTGCGAGGTCGGTGAAGATCCAGCGGGCGGCGATCACAGTCCATGGCACACGACGCGCGGTTGGTAGGGCATGCCCGGTCCGCGGCGAATTGGGGAGGTGTGATGACGAGGTAGACATCTGCTGGCTGGGGGCTCGCTCGGCCAGGTCGGGCGGTTCTCCTGCGGCCGGGGTGGGAGTGGTTCAGGATGGGTGGCGTGGATGGCGGCTGGGTGTCGTGGTTGATGGCCTTCTTGTTCAGCTTCGGCAGTGTGATGGGTGATCCGGGCCCGGTCACCGATGGTGAGGACCCGGGCGTGTGGATGGACCCGTCCTCATCTCCAGTCGGCCGGCAGTTCAACAAGGAGCCACGTAACCCCGACTGCGGTGTAGTGTTCGACAGCGATTTTGGCGACCTCGGTGATGAGATGGGCCAACAGGATCCCTGGGCCTGCCTGGCCGCCCAGCGAGACGCCGGCCTTGGGGGCTTGGTCACCCAGATCTCCGACCCTTCCGACAACAGCGAAGTCAGCGTGACCACCTACTACGTGCTGTCCGGGTCGGGACGGTTACGTGTCTATACCGAGGCGATGGACTACGCCGAGGGCTCCGACGAATGGACACGCGTCCAGTGCCGCGCCCCACACGACCTCTCCACTGGCTGCTCCAACTGATCGCCAGACATCGATCTCGAGGAGCAAGCAGCAGCCCGGCCAGAGAAGGCAGCGACGCCGGTCTGTCCCGACCCACCTACGCGGTTGGATGGGTCCTGGACGGCGGATTAGGTTCGGGCTCTGGACGGTCTCATCGAGCAGAGGCAGGATCCTTCTGAAACTGTGCGATACCTGCGAGGCCGAGGTTCTCAGGCCAAAGCGCACCGCCGCGACGTGCCGCTCATCGGCTCGACAAGCGGGGTGGTCGGGTGTGAGTGGCGAGGCCAGGAACAGGCGTGGCCGCGGTCTGGCCGGCAGTTGGCGTCGTGGGTCGTCGCAGCACTTGAGGCGCGCGCGAGTGGCGGTTTCCTTGGAGTGACCACGAGTGACTTCAGGCCCAACAAACTGCGAGTCCGCTACAGGAGGCACTTTGGGGAGATGCCTCCTGTAGCGGACTAGCCCCGAGATGTTGCAGTCATGGCGCTACACCCTCAGCGTCGAAGGAGGCGAGAGTGTTACCTCGGTCTAGACACCAGCGGTCACGGCCAACGGCGAAGCCCTCCAAGCCAAACGCTGCGAGGACGCGCTCGGCTCCCGGCGGTATGCACTGCCGGTCCAGCCGGAGGCTTTACCCGGCGGTATGCACTGCCGGTCCAGCCGGAGGCTTTACCCGGCGGTATGCACTGCCGGTCCAGCCGGAGGCTATACCCGGCGGTATGCACTGCCGGTCCAGCCGGAGGCTATACCCGGCGGTATGCACTGCCGGTCCAGCCGGAGGCTTTACCCGGCGGTAGGACGCTGTTGCAGGCCGGCGGGGAGATTGTCGAGTGGCGAACGCTAGAGACCGATCTTGTTGACGGCGTAGACGGCTTCTTCGACCGTGAACTGGGATCCGTACGGGCTTGATAGCTGTTCGATGAGGCCTTGCCGTGAGAACGGTGAGTAGTCCAGGTATTCCTTAGCGGCCCGAACGGCTTGTTTCCGCCAGTCGACGTTGAGCTGGTCAACTGCCCAGGTCGCGTCGGCGAGCTTGAAGCCCGATCCGTACTTCGATGAGAGCTGGTCGATCAGCCCTTGGCGACTGAATGCCGAGTAGTCCAAGTAGTCGTTCGCGGCGGCGAGGGCGTTCTGCATGGCCAAGGTGATCTTTGAGCGGCTGGCATCGCGCGGGAACGCGTCTTCGGAGTCGGCGACGCCGTCGCCGTCGGAGTCCTTGCTGTAGGCGGCGTCCTTCGGGAACGCATCTTCGGAATCGGCGACCCCGTCGCCGTCCGTGTCCTTGCTGTACTTGGCGTCATTGGGGAAGGCGTCCTTGTAGTCAGGAACACCGTCTTTGTCACTGTCGACGTCATCCTGTGTCTGGATCTTGGGATCTTGGGGGTCGTAGTCCTCGTCGTCATTGACACCGTCGCCGTCACTGTCCACGGGTTCCGGGGCTGGAGTCGACGACTCTGGCGTGGGCGAAGGCGATGCGCTTACCTCACTGGTCGTGTCCGTGGCCTTCTGCGTCGTCTCGTCAGGCAGCATGCTGCCGATGACTGCGAGCGCGACAAGCACTGCGCCCGCAATCGCCCACCAGCGGAAGTACCAGGGACGCTTGGCAGAAGCTCCGGGCTTAGGTTGCGCTGGTGGGGGGCTCCAGTAAGCAGGAGGGTCGCCTTGCTCCGCGGCTGCCGCGCCAGAAGGCCTAGTGTTGTCGGTCCAGGCTTGGCCGTCCCACCATCGCAACTGCCCGCTGTTTGTGGGATCGGTGAACCATCCCGGTGGTGGTGCGGCTGAAGTCATCTCGTCCCCCCGGTGGGTCTTGTCTCGTCGTCTGATGCCACTTCATTCGAAACGAGCATCGCATCAACCACGGACACTTGTTGCGGGAACGCCTGACTCGCGTTCGCCCACGGAACGCGACTGTGTGCAGGCCCCCCGACTGGCGGCTGGCAGGACACGGCCGCGTCAACCGGAGGCAATGCGCGGCGGCATGTCGCTCTGTGCAGACGACGAGGGGCAGTTACGCATCAACTCCGTCCGGCCACAGCGAGATGGCGAGGAGCGTTGTGACTCAGCGTAGGCCGGTGGGACTCCAACTCGACTTAGTCGTCGCGGCTGGCTCGCGCGCTCGGCTCCGCCTTCTGAGCTGAAATCTACCTGCGGCCGGAGGGCCACAGCGTTCCTGGCGGCGCCCAGCGATGTTCGCCCAGTCACACTCGGGCTAGCTATCAGCGTCGACCCTTCATGGCACCCGTATGCTGCGATAGTTCCGCAGGCTGGACTGACACTTAGGGGCGCAAAGCCAAATGGCCGACGACGATGTAAAGTACCAGTACAAGTCAGTCCAAGCCATTCGCGGAACAGAAGCCCGCTCGATCTCCAAGTGGCAAGCGCAGGGCTGGGAGCTCGTTGACCAGACCCCAGGCAAGCTCCGCACGAACCTGCGGTTCCGCAAGCCCGCCCCCAAGGCTCCGTGGATTCCGATCGCGGCCCTTCTCGGACTCGGCGTCCTTATTCTCAGCATCGTCGGAATCGTCAGCTTGTTCCAAGACGACGACCAGCCGGCGTCGAAGCCTGCACTCCAGTTCCAGCCCGAAGTCATCGGGAGTGACTCGGCGGCCGTCGCGGCGGAGCCGGAGGAGACGACTGCGGCGTCCGACGACGCCGATGAAGCCATCACGTCCAAGAACGACGACACGTTCGCCGCCGTCCTAGCAGCGGACAGTGAATGCGCAAACACGATCAAGAAATTCGCCAAGGAGAATGCTGGCCGCACGATCGAGTTCGACGGGTCCATCGCCGACATGGCCAATCACGGGTCATTTTGACACGCGCTATGACATCCTCATCGTCCCGGGGGACAGGGGAGCTCGAACCACAGTTGGGCCCTACTTCAAGTTCGAGGACGTTGGCGTCTCCGACCTCAACTTCACGGGGCGGATTCCGAATCGGTTCGGCACCAACGACAAACCAGGCCCCTCGTTGCTGAGATCGATCGCTACAAGCAGCAGCAGCAGTGCCTGCTGCATCTGCGGCCGGTCTCGACCGAGTTTCGAAAGTGACCATGGGTCGGAAGCCTCGCCGGTCAACGATGACCGGTAGGTCCGCGCGCGGCGAAGAGGGACACCCTCTCAGCGACACGTCCGCTGGTCGCTCGTCCACCCAGCTGCCGGCGGAAGGGGCGGCCGCCCGGGCGGATTGTTGCTGTGTCAGTTGGTGACCGAGTCGAGCCACTTCTGGGGTACGTCGCTGGTTCTGGCCACGTTGACGGTGACGTCTGCGCGTAGGTCGGAGCCCTTGATGATGGCTCTTGCGACGGGGGTCTTGCCGTTGTCTGCGACGTAGGTGACGAGATCGTGGATCTGGTCGCTGATGGCCTTGCTCATGACGCCGACTCGTTGGCCGTCGAGTCGGACCTCGATGACGCGGGCCGGGTCGCCGGTGCGTCTTGGTTCTTCGATGACGTGCAGGGTGACTGCGACGTGTCGTGGGGGTGCGCTGCCGGAGTGCGAACGTCCCCTAGCACATCCATGTGCAGTTCTTCGCCGGTGATTTGAACCGCGCGGCTCCACGGGAGCACGGTGTGCGGCTCTTCGGGGAGGTCGTTGAAGGACACGATGCCGTCCGGGTCGGGTAGCCGCACGGTCACAGACCCCACGACCTGTCTGACCTCTTCTCCGGATCGTTGGTCCCAGTCGGACTTCGGTCCGATCCACACTCGGGCCGGGACCTGTAGGTAGGTCCCGGCGTCCAAGCGCTCGAGTCGGCGTGAGTACTCGGCGGCCAGGGTTGCGTGGGAGGGGTGACCGACGGGGTAACGAGCGTCGATCCAGACAGCGACAGCGCGTTCGGGTCGTGTAGGGATTGTCAGGTTCTGGGACGAGTGCGGCGCGAGTCTCGGTGAGTTCGGTCGTAGTCGGGGATGGTCTTGTGCCCATGCTCCGCTGCAAGCCTCTTTGAAGTCGGCCTGGTGGAAGGACTCTCCGACGATGCTTTGGTTGCTCAACTGCTCAGACCAGGGTGGGACGGGCCGACCGTAAGGACGCGAGTCTTGCGAGGTTGAGTAGCGGACGCCGGGACCGCATCTATACCCGACGATGCGTCGCCATCCGCAAAGTGATCGGTCCACCGCGCCATCCCAGTAGCGCAGCTTCCCCGAACCGCCGGTATCTGGGTACCAGCCCGCAGGTGTTCGGGGCGCAACCACCGGGACGCTCCGGCTGCTCGGTGGGCGTCCCGGAAGTGAGCTCGCCAGGGGTGCCTTCACCTTGCCCTGATAGCGCAGCGGCGCAGCCCCAACAATCGCCTGGTAGACCGCCGACATCGAGTCGCCGTGCTTGCGCCGGAAGTGGACGAGCGTCTTGCCCTCGTCGGTGACTAGCTCGATGTGTCCGTTGACGAGTGCGCCAGCCGGTTTGAAGTCGATCGCTCGAAGTGCCGAAATCGGGATCCCACGCAAGTCGCTCGGCACCCAGCGCCCCCTTGCCCAACCCCTTGCCCGTGATCGTGAGCGTCAAGCCATCGAACGCGATATCGGCTCCGTAGCCTTCCGCCCGCATCCCGAGTCCCTTCGTCGAGTCTGCAGACGACGGTATCGCCCCCGGCCACCGCAGGCTGAGGCCCGCCTCCCGGCGGAAGGGGGCACCTCCTCTCAGCGGCGTTAGAGGGCCTCCGTCTGTACGGTCGGAGCTTGGTCGACTCGGGAGGGAAGTTCTCTGAATTGCCAGACGGCTCGATCAAGGGCCCTGACGGAGTGGTGTATCGCAGGACGCCCACTCGCCTCAAGCGTCGACTCAGCAGTGAACTGGTGCTTTCCGGCTCGCCGATCTTGACCAACGTGTACCCCGAGGGACCGACCTGGCATGGCGGTGCGGACGCCAAAGCCACTTGGCAAGAGATCGAGCCGAGGCTGGCTGAGGGTAAGCCCGTGCGGGACCTGCAATGGATCGGGCATCTTTGGGAGTCGGAGGCTGGTGCGGCCTTGTTGGTGTTCGAGGGTCGGCACTAGGGCCTACGGAAGGACTGCTTGTCGGCGTGTCCACGGACCCCCACCCGACTGCCGGGCGGAGTGGGTCATGTCGGTGGTGGAGCGGGTTAAACGGGGGTCTCGGGTGCCGACGCCAGCGCCCTACTCGCTGAAATGTACAATTCAGCGGTTAGGGCGTACCGTGGAGGCATGAGTGAGATCACCGTGAGCGACGCCCGGGCCCGACTGGCCGATGTCGTCGATTCCGCCCGTGTCGGCCACGACCCCGTCTACCTGACCCGTCGTGGCCAGCGGGTGGCTGCCGTGATCGCCGCCGAGGACCTGGACCGGCTGATCGCCGCCGCGGAGGACTTGGCCGACATCGAGGCCACCGCCGCGGCCCGCGCCGAGATGTCGGATGGCGAGCCGGCGATCCCGTGGGAACAGGTCAAGGCCGACCTCGGCCTGGCATGACCTACCGGATCCAGGTCGCCCCCGCCGCGGTGCGTCAGCTCCGCAAGCTGGACGCTGCCGCGCGGCGCCGCGTCCAAGCGGCCATCGAGCTGCTCGCCGACCAACCGCGCCCCACTGGCCAAGAAGCTGGTCGGTGGGGACGGGGAGTGGCGGGTCCGCACGGGCGACTACCGCATCGTCTACGAGATCCGCGACGAGGTTCTCCTCGTCCTTGTTGTCGCCGTCGGGCATCGCCGAGACATCTACCAGCGCCGCTGAAACTGCGCTCCGCCCCACCACCCCGGGCACGTCGACACGCGGCGCTATGACACGGCCGCTCCAGCCGGAGGCTATACGCGGCGCTATGACACGGCCGCTCCAGCCGGAGGCTATACGCGGCGCTATGACACGGCCGCCCAGCCGGAGGCCATACGCGGCGCTACACACGGGTTGCCCAGCCGGAGGCTATACGCGGCGCTATGACACGGCCGCTCCAGCCGGAGGCTATACGCGGCGCCATGACACGGCCGCTCCAGCCGGGGAGGCTATACGCGGCGCTATGACACGGCCGCTCCAGCCGGGAGCGCGGCCGCGGCGCTATGACACGGCCGCTCCAGCCGGAGGCTATACGCGGCGCTATGACAGCCGGAGGCTATACGCGGCGCTATGACACGGCTGCTCCAGCGGGAGGCTATACGCGGCGCTATGACACGGCCGCTTCCAGCCGGGAGGTTGCACGCGGCGGAAGGACGCTTGGTTCGATCTGGTGGTCGCCCATTCGTCGCCCGCCGGGTTGGGGTGTTTGTCGAAGGTGAGTGTTGGCAGCGAGTAGCTGGTCGAGGTCACGCTGCATCGCGTGGGGGGCCAAACCGACCGCCCGTGTCCACGATGGACGCGGACAGCTGCTTGGGAAACCATGAGCCATGAACCGTCGCCTGCTGCTGCCGTGCTTGTCGTGGCCGCATCCTCTGCGTCGGGTTGTGGCGCAGTTCCTCGGGTGACAGTAGTGCCGAGTCCGATCCGACGGAGGAGCTGTGCTCCATCGCCATCGAGGGTCTCGCCTTGGGGCTGGAACAGTACGAACGGACCGAGGTGGTGGGTGAGATCCTGGGGGCGGCCAGCGACGCGATGGCGATCCCGTGTCGAAACGTCATCTCCAACCTCCAAGCCGGGAGACCGATGACCTTCGAGTTGCTGCGCTCGAGTGCCGAACCGCTCACTCTCTCGGTGGACTTGGCCACCTTGACGATGCCTCCACCCCCGGTGCCTCCGCCGGGCTCTTCAGCGGAGGTGGAGCAGCGCTGGGCGTCGTGTTGGAGCGCCTTCTCGGTGTCCAATTGGATGGTCGACCTCTGCTTACGCGGAGACATCGACCCTCTGGGCGCGTGATGAGTCGCTACGGCGGGTGTGCTCGATGAGTGACCCAAGGGCACTCCGAGTGCTCAGCATTGACGGTGGTGGGATCCGCGGATACTTGCCCGCACTCTTGCTGGCAGAGATGGAACGGCGGGCGGGACGATCGGTCGGTGAGCTCTTCGACCTCGTGGTCGGAACCTCGACTGGGGCGATCATCGGCATCGGCCTGGCCTCAGGACAGACCGCCGCGGAGCTGTCGGAGTTCTACCCGAAGTTCGGGCGACGGATCTTTGGCGGGACCGATGAGAGGAGCGAGCTGCAGAAGCGGCTCTTCGGGTCCGGAGCCAACTTGCGCGAGAGCATGGACAGGGCTGCGCGAACGATCGGGGGGCCCTTCGGCGGTAACCCGAAGATGGGCGGGAACGCCAGACACAGGCCGGACGGCCTCGAGGCCGTGCTGAAAGAGGTGCTGGGTGACAGCAAGCTGTCGGATCTGTCGGCGAACCTGGCCGTCACCACCTTCGATCGTCTGACGTCTCAGCCGGTTGTGTTGTCCACGCGGGATGCGCGCTCCGACCCTTCCCGCGACATCCTCTTGCGCGAAGCGGCTCGCGCTACGTCGGCCGCTCCGACGTACTTCCCCCCGCTGTCCATCACATGGGGAGGCGCGCCGCGCGAGTTCGTCGACGGAGGCGTCTGGGCCAACAACCCCTCGGCGGTGGCGTTGGCCGAGTCCGTCGTGCTGACCAGTGAGCGCCGGCTTACCGGCGCGTCCGTGTTGATGGTTGCGCTGGGAACCGGCGTCGTCCCTGGCGCCGCGATCTTCGACGACACCGGTTCGTGGCTGGGGATCGCGCAGGATCTCGCCGGCCTTGCCACCAGCGTCTGGGCTGGGGAGGTGTTGGCCAAGCGAGCCTGGGGAGCCTCGGGATACCGGCGGTTCCAGGTGGTTGATCCCGGAGTGGCCGGCGCGATGGACGATCCCTCTGTCGCCCGACTTCAGACCCTGCGCGAAGCAGCCGAGCAGATGATCCGCCAGCAGTCGACCACCATCGACGCACTCGTCGCAGAGCTTTGCGCCTGAAGAGCGAGCGGGGCTTTGTCGCTCCAGAAGCGGCAGCGTTGACGAACCCCAGCCCGGCCACCTAATCCGGGGAGCCCGCCTGGCAGCGCCAAATCTCGCAGGCAAGCCCATTCTGGGTGAGGCATGTCGCCCATAGGCGATAGGTGGAAGGTCAGCTTGGCGAGGTGAAGCTCGCTTCGTCGGAGCCCACAGGGCAGCCGTGAACATCACCCACGTGGCGTGATGGTGCTGCCGCCCCACTCCTCGGGGGCGGTGTCGACGAGCGTCTGGTTGAGGACCCACTGATGGCCGAACGGGTCGTTGACGGCGGCTTGGCGTTCGCCGTACTCCCAGTCGTGTTGGGGGTCGGCCACGCTGGCGCCGTGCTCGACGGCCCTCGCAACGGTGGATTCGACATCCTCGACCTTGAGCATGATCTGGTGGGAGTGCTCAGGGCCGGGGGTACGCCGGCCGGGCCGAACCTCGGCCACCACCAGCTCGGCGGGCGGTCCGCCGGGCAGGCCGAGCTGGGCGCGGTGCCCCTCGCCGATCCTGACGTGCTCGACGAAGCCGAAGACCTCGGCATACCAGGTGACCGCGGCACGAACGTCGGCCACGGTCAGCACCGGGGTCACTCGCGCGTGTGGGGCGGAGCGGTTGGTGATCATCGCGTCAGCCTAGGCCGCGTTGCGCCAAGCCCCAGTCCGGTGCGTTGCGCCAGCACTCGTGGCTCCCGGCGACGCACTAGTTCTGCCGCGCGGCGCGCTTGGCGTCGGCGGCCTCGCGCTGCTCCACGAACCGGGTTGCAGCCACATCCAGCGCCGCGATGGCGCCGGCCAGCTCGTCGCGGGCGCGTTCGCCCTCCTCGTCGAGGTTGTCCAGCTCGAACAGTCGCCACTGCCTGACCAGCGGCATCACGATGTCGTCGTGGTGGATGCGCAGGTCATAGATGCCAGCGCGGGCCATCTGGGCGGCCTTGCGCGCGAAGCCGGGGATCACCGAGCCGGGCATCTGGAAGCCGATCACCTCGTCGGCGATGGCGCGCACGTCGGCCCGGGCGCCAGCTCGAGCGCCGCCTCGACGATGTTGCGATAGAAGATCATGTGCAGGTTCTCGTCCTTGGCGACGCGGGCGAGCAGCCGCTCGGCGACCGGGTCGTCGGTGATCTTGCCGGTGTTGCGGTGGGAGACCCGGGTCGCGAGCTCCTGGAACGAGACATAGGCACACACGTGCAGCAGCGGCTTCTCACCGCTGTCGAAGCCCCGCTCCATGGTCTGCATCCGCGCCCGCTCGAGCCCGTCGGGATCGACGCCCCGCGTGACGAGGAGATAGTCGCGGATGCAGAACGCGTGGCGTCCCTCCTCGGCCGTCCACCGGTTCACCCACACGCCCCAGGCGTTCTCCCGTCCGAAGGCCCGCTCCACCTCCCGGTGATAGCTCGGCAGGTTGTCCTCGGTCAGCAGGTTGACCTCGAGCGCCGTACGGGCGATCGGCGACAGCGTGGACTGCTCCAGCGACCACGGCTCGCCGTCGAGCAGGGCGAAGTTGCGGCCCTCCGCCCAGGGGACATAGTCGTGAGGCATCCACTCCTGGGCCACCCCGAGATGGCGGTTGAGGTTGTCCTCGACGGTCGGGGCTAGCTCCTTGAGGAGCGTCTGGGTGTCCATGTCTCGGCTTAGCACGCCGACGCCCTCAGGGATAGGCCTGGCTAACCTCAGTTTGCGTCCGCCTGCCTGCGACGCGCCGACAGGGGCGCCGCGACGGGTCACTCCGGGATGGGCGGTCCGACCACTTCGAGGCCATAGCGAGGGCCGATCTCGTTCCATCGCCCGATCTCCTCGGCCAGGGTCAGGCCTTCGCCCTCCAGGGGCAGGCGCATCGCCTCGGCGGGGACGCCCACCTCGTCATAGAGGTGCAGCAGCCCGCCGGGAACCGTCAACGCCACGAAGCGCGCGGGAGCGTCACCTCGGATGCGGAAGGCATGGGGGAGCCCGCTGGGCAGATACATGAACCAGCCGGCCGACAGCTCAAAGGTCTGGTCGCCGGCCACATAGGTCATCTGCCCCTCGAGCAGATAGAACGCCTCGGCCTCGTGGTGGTGACGGTGCAGGGGAGTCGCGACCCCGGGCGGCTGAGTCACCAGCGCCACGCCCAGCGACCCGGCGGTCTGCTCGGGCCCGACGAGATGCTCGAACAGTGAGCCCATTGCCCAGGTGCCGCGCCCGGAGCCCGGTTCGCAGGCCACGACCATGTCGGCTTGGTCCCTGTTGATCGTCATGACCCACCGCCTCAGTTGATCCGAATCGACTTCGGATGAATATTGTTTAGGCTAGGCCTCGTGGTCGACCCGGTCAAGCCCCGCAGATATGACTCCCCGGCTCGCCGTCGGCAGGCCGAGGCGACGCGTCGAGCTGTGCTCCGCGCCGCGCGCGACCTGTTCACCGCGCAGGGCTACGCCGACACCTCGGTGGCCGACGTGGCCCGCACTGCGCGGGTCTCGGTCGACACCGTCTATGCGAGCGTGGGCCGCAAGCCCCAGCTTCTGCTGGCCGTTCACGACATGATCCTGGCCTCCGCTGACGAGCCACTGCCCGCGGTCGAGCGTGACTATGTCCGCCGGATCCAGGAGGCGACGACGGTCGAGGACAAGATCCGCCGATATGCCGACGCGCTCGCCGAGCTGCTGCCTCGCACGGTTCCCCTCGACCTTGCCCTCCGCGAGGCCGGCACGTCTGACCGGGAGTGCCGCGAGCTGCGGGAGTCAATCAGCCGTCGACGCCGCGCCAATATGCGGCTGTTCGCGGCTGACCTGCGCAGCACAGGTCAGGTGCGACCCGACCTCGACGACGACCAGGTGGCCGACGTGGTGTGGTCCATGAACTCGGCGGAGTTCTTCCAGCTGCTCGCCGACGCCGGCTATCGGCCCCACCAGTACGCCGACCTTGTCGCCGACATCTGGGGCCGCATGCTGCTCACGCCGTGAGCCCGACGCACGCTCCCACGACGTACGACGTCTAGCCGCCCGCCGCCCGCCGTACGCCGTCCGTTCGAACGGCTGTGGCCACCCGGATCCTCAGAAGTCCCTCGCGCGAAACCTGCCCCGCCTAGCCTGGTGACATGACCAGCTATCGGGTCGCCTCGACTGCGCGGCGTGCGCCGGGCGGAGCCGCGTTCGTCGCAGCCGACGGCACGGGGTCGGTGGCGGTTCCGAGCGGGGTGCTGCACGCCTATCTCGGTGGCGAGGCCAGCACGGTCTGCGGCATCCCGGTCTCGGCGCTCCAGACGTTCGACGAGACCAGCGAATTCTCGCTCGAGGCGACCGGTCACGGCTGCGTCACCTGCCTCGACGCAGTCGCCTGAGCACCCCACGTCGGGGTCACCCCACGTCGAGCAGCTGGTCTCCCGCATAGGTGGAATAGAGGCAGATGGCGGTCACCATGCCCGTGTCGTCATCGGGCACCCACAGCTGGCCGCTCTGCAGGAGAGCGACCACCTCGCGCTTGCTGAGCGGCGGGTAGCCCTCCTCGAGCCGGTAGAACCACAGGAAGCCCTCCCGGACGAGCTGCTCGGCGACCCGTTGGGCCAGGCCGACGGCGGCGGCGCCGGCCGTGTCGGTCAGCTCCTCGACCAGGTCGTGGAGCTCCCAGAGCATCGCCTCGTCGTCGGCGAGGATCATGAACTCACGTTCGAGATCGCTGAGGTCATCCCAGGTGCGCACACCGGGAGTCTGCCCAGCCCAGGAGCCCGACGACAGGCCCCGCGACCGTTGTTGGCCGAGTGTTCGCTCGCTCGCTCCCTGCTGGTCAGGAAGTCACCCGAACGCCGGCGACGTGCTCCAACCTCAGCCGCGGCGCGCCCGGGCGGCGGTCTTGGCGCGGGCGTTGGCGTCGAGGACGACCTTGCGGATGCGGACGGTCTCGGGGGTGACCTCGACGCACTCGTCCTCGCGGCAGAACTCCAGGGACTGCTCGAGGGAGAGCCGGCGGGGCGGGATGAGCTTCTCGAAGTTGTCGGAGGTGGCGGACCGGATGTTGGTCTGCTGCTTCTCCTTGGTGATGTTGACGTCCATGTCGTCGGCACGGGAGTTCTCCCCGACGATCATGCCCTCATAGACCTCGGTGGTCGGCTCGATGAACAGGACGCCGCGCTCCTGGAGGTTCGTCATGGCGTACGCCGTCGCCGCGCCCTCGACCGGGTCGGCGACCAGCGAGCCGGTGTTGCGGGAGCGGATCTCGCCGGCCCACGGCTCATAGCGCGCCTTCGAAGACGTGGTGGGCGATGCCGTGCCAGCATCTGGGTGAGGAACTCGGTGCGGAAGTCGATCAGGCCACGGGCCGGCACGAGGAACTCCATGCGCACCCCAGCCGGTGCCGTGGCTGGTCATCTGCTCCATGCGGCCTTGCGGGTGGCAAGCAGCTCGGTGATCGTGCCGAGGTATTCCTCCGGAGCGTCGATGGTCAGCCGCTCCACGGGCTCGTGGACTTGCCGTCGACCTCGCGGGTGATGACCTGGGCTTGCCGACGGTCAGCTCATAGCCCTCGCGGCGCATCTGCTCCACCAGGGATCGCCAGCGCGAGCTCGCCACGACCCTGGACCTCCCAGGCGTCGGGCCGGTCGGTCGGGGAGGACGCGCAGCGACAGGTTGCCGACCAGCTCGCGGTCGAGCCGGCCCTCGACCAGGCGGGCGGTCACCTTGGCGCCCTTGGTGACCCACCAGGCGGTGAGGTGTTGGTCCTGATCGTCATCGAGATCGCGGGCTCGTCGACGGTGATCAGCGGCAGCGCGATCGGGTTGTCGGGGTCGGCCAGCGTCTCGCCGATCATGATCTGGGATGCCCGCACCGCGGCGATGTCGCCCGGGCCGACCTCGCTCGCCGGCATCACCGAGCCGCCTCGGTCAACAGCAGCTCGCTGACCTTGACGGTCTTGGTGCCGCCGTCGCGCTGGATCCAGGCGACGTTCTGGCCATTGCGCGTGCCCTGCGGATGCGGACGAGAGCGATCCGGCCCAGGAACGGCGACGCGTCGAGGTTGGTCACGTGGGCCTGCAGCGGCGCGTCCTCGTCGTACGTCGGCGCCGGGATGGTCTCCATGATCGTGCGGAAGAGCGGCTCGAGGTCGGGAGTCGGGCTGGCCGCCGTTCTCGGGTGATCTCCAGCGACGCACGGCCCGACTTGGCCGACGCATAGATCACCGGGAAGTCGAGGGCGTCGTGGCTGTGGTGCTCGTCGAGCAGGTCGAGGAAGAGCTCATAGGTCTCGTCGACGACCTCGCTGATCCGAGCATCGGGGCGGTCGACCTGTTGACCACGAGCACGACCGGCATGTCGGCGTTGAGCGCCTTGCGCAGCACGAAGCGGGTCTGCGGCAACGGTCCCTCGGAGGCGTCGACCAGCAGCACGATCCCGTCGACCATCGACAGGCCACGCTCCACCTCGCCACCGGGGTCGGCGTGGCCCGGGGTGTCGACATGCTGATGGTCACCGGACCGCCGGTGAGCCCTTGGGCGGCCGGGCCCTGATACTCACCGCCGTGTTCTTGGCGAGGATCGTGATGCCCTTCTCGCGCTCGAGGTCGCCGGAGTCCATGATCCGCTCGGCGACGCCCGCCTCCTCCTGGTGGGCGGTGAACGCACCGGCCTGGTGGAGCATCGCGTCGACCAGGGTCGTCTTGCCGTGGTCGACGTGCGCCACGATGGCGACGTTGCGCAGGTCGTTGCGGATCTGGGGCATGCGAAGGTCCTCGAGTTCAGGGTGGTTGGCGCCGCGGGGATCGCTCCGCGCCGCGGCAGCGCCGATTCTATCGGCGCGCCCCGGCCCCGCCCGAATCGTGCGGACCGCCTGGTCAGCCGACCGTGAAGTCCCGACTGCGCTCCTTGGTGCCGCCAAACAGCATCGTGACCTCGGCGTACGCCGTGTAGGAGCCCTTGCCGAGCGCCTTCTTGAAGGCATAGGTCCACGACGTGGTGCCCTTCGCCTTGAGCCAGCGAGGGGCGCAGGCGCCGAACTCCATCGGCTCGACGGTGAACGACGGACCGGGGCCGGACAGCCACCGGCACTTGCCCTTGCGCTCGAGCTTGGTGTCGTGCAGCCAGAGCGCGACGCGGACCTTGCCGACGCCGCGCACATCGTCCGGCGGGTGCCCTTGAGCTGCTTGACGGCGCCCACGGTGATCTTGGCGACCGGCTTGGGAGCCGGGACGGGCTTGCGGGCCTGGGTCCAGGGCGCGCCGACGCTGCTGTGCCCCGACCAGAGGATCCGGTTGCCGTCGACGACGACCGAGTGCGACGAGCCGGCCTCGGCTGCTCGACCATGCCGCGCGTTCCGGCCGCCGGCGACCCGTCGTCGTGCAGCATCGCGAACACGGGGGACGGTCACCCCGGCCGGACGAGCCGTCGACATAGATCGAGCCGTGGAGCCGACCGCAACGCCATAGGCGTACTGCTGCTTGTGGTCGCGCGCGAGGGCTTGAGCGTCACCAGGCCGTCGCCACCGCCGAAGGTCGTGTCGGGCTTGCCCTTCTTGGTGAGACGCGCGACGGCCCACACCATCGTGTAGCTCGGGCAGGCGTCCTTGGTCTGGCAGGTGCTGAGCCAGCCGGCGGCCACGATGCGGCCCAGCGGGTCGATGGTGAGCGCCTGACCGTGCCGAACTGGCCGGGGGTATCGAGGGTGAGCTTGCCGTCGCCGCTGAACGATGTGTCGGGCGTCCCGTCGGCGTTGAACCGTGCCAGCGCCAGCGGCCCGAGGATGCCACCCCCACCCGTGCCACCGGCCAGTACCTTGCCGCCCGGGGCGGCGATCACGGCGTGGGCCCGCTCGTTGCCGGCGAACTCCGCCGAAGCCACGCCGTCGTCGCCGAAGCCCGTGTCCGGCACGCCGGTCTCGGTCAGCCGGGCGACGTCAAACCCACCCGCGCCATAGCCCGCCAGCAGCACCCGGTCGCCCGCGTCGGTGTCCACGCCCGTGACGAACGGGAGCTCCGGGGACGCTCGCCAGGCCGCCCGTCCCGAAGCTGCTGTCCGGGGCGCCGTCGGCGTCGTAGCGCTGGACATAGCTCTTCGAACTGGCTGCTGGTGCCGTTGAAGGTGTACGACGCCAGCAGCGCGCGGTCCTGGGAGTCGACGGCGATGACGTCGTTGTCGGGATAGCTCGGGTCCACCGAGGCGAGCGCCGTACCGCCAGAGCCGAAGCCCGACTCGAACGCGCCCGCCGCGCTGATCCGGTTGACGGCGAGCCCCTGCGACGATCCTGACGCCATCAGCAGCCGGCCCTGCGAGTCGAGCTCGCTGCCCATGGCCTGGTAGCCGAGGAACCCGGGGGCGGCGACCGTGCCGCCCGTGCCGTAGGTCGTGACGACGTCGCCGGCCGCACCGAGGGCGGAGGTGCCCGCGCCGGCGACGAGGCTGATGGCGAGGACGGCGGACAGTCCGGGCAGAGCTCGCATCGGGGTCCTTCCGGTCGAGCGGCGACGTGAGGTCAGCATGGGTGCGTTCGACGGCTCTGACAAGCATCGAGGGCACAATCGGGCTCATGGACTGGACCTGGGCGCAGTCGGTGTCGGCCTTCGTGGAGGCCGGCCGCTGGTTCGTCGGCGTGGTCGGCCAGGTCGACGACCGCTGGTCCGCACCCGCCTTGGGGCAGTGGGACGTCCGGTCCCTCGTGGGGCATGCGAGCCGCTCGTTCGTCACCGTCGAGACCTATCTGGGCCAGCCGGCCGCCGAGGTCGAGGTGGCCACGGCGCTCGACTACTACCGCGCCACCCGGGGCATCGCCGCCGGACCCGGTGTCGCCGAGCGTGGCGTCGCGGCCGGTCTCGCGCTCGGGGAGGAGCCGGTCGCCGAGGTGCGCGCGCTGGCGGACCGGCTGACCGCGCGGGTCTCGTCGCTGACCGGTGACGAGCTGGTGACGACGATCGCCGGCGGCATGCGACTCGCCGACTATCTGCACACGCGGGTCTTCGAGCTGACCGTCCACGGGTGTGACCTGTGCCGGGCCTTGGGCCTGCCGCTCGACGTACCCGAACGACCGGCGCGGATGGCGCTGGCGATCGTCGGCGGCCTCGCCGCCTCAGACGGGGTCGCCGGCGAGCTGCTGCTGGCGCTGACCGGACGCACCGGCCTCCGCGATGGCTTCTCGGTGATGTGACGTGTGCCTCGAGGTGCCCGGTGTTGTCCGTCGAGGTGCCCGGTCCTGTGTGTCGAGGTGCCCGGATTGGTCCGTCGAGGTGCCCGGTCTTGCGCGTCGAGGTGCCCGGACTGGTCGAGCCTCGACAGCATGGGGCACTTCGGGGGACAGCACGGGGCACTTCGGCGTCAGAGGAGGTGGCGGGTCATCCAGTCGACGAGGGCGGCGTCGTGGGCGAGACGGCCGGGGATGGGTCCATAGGTGGAGCCCTCGTGGGTGGAGCGGGGGAGGACGAGCACCTCGGTCGGGGTGCCCGTGCGGTGGACCAGGCGGTGCATGCCCCAGGCCTGGTGGTTGGGGCAGCGACGGTCGTCGGTGCCGATCACGAACAGGATCGGCGTACGACAGCGGTGGGCCTGCGTCACCGGTGACTGGGCCAGATAGACAGCCGGGATCTCGTGGAGCTCGCCACCCATCTGCTGGGCGAAGAACGGTACGGCGATGTCACTGGTCGAGGCCATCGAGACCAGGTCGGTGACCGGGTTCTCGGCCACGGCTGCCTTGAACCGGGTCGACGTGGATGCGAGCCACGACGCCAAGTAGCCGCCATAGGAGTTGCCGGCCACGCCCAGCCGCTCCGGGTCGGCCCACCCGAGCGCGACCGCATGGTCGACGACGGCCATCAGGTCGCGGGTCGGCCCCTCGGCCCAGTCGCCGACCACGGCGCCGCCGAACTCGTCGCCATAGCCGGTCGACCCGCGCACGTTGGTGTAGAGCACCCCGAACCCCGCGTCGACCAGCGCCTGCGCATCGAGGTTGAAGGCCTCGCCATAGGCGAACTGCGGCCCGCCGTGCACGAGCACCACGGTCGGCACCGGCCGGTCCGAGCCGCCGAGGAACCAGACGTCGAGCTCGCGGCCTTCGGCCGCCACCGTCGTACGGCGAACAGCGGCACCCGCCGGCCCGGGCGCGGTGAACCGGGTGACGGGGTGGAGCGGCTCGGGCTCGTCGAGGGAGAGCGAGAAGAGGTCGACGGGCCGGTCCGCGGCCTGGTCGGTGAGCCAGACCCGCCCTGCGGCGACCCCGACCGGCGAGGCACAGCGGTCGCCGTCCAGCACGATCGACCCGCGGAAGCCACCCGACGCGTCGGGCGCGAGCCGGGCGATCCCCATTCGACCGCGCCGACCGGTCCGGACGACATAGCTCCCGTCGGCCAGAGGCAACAGCACCCGGGCGGGGTCGTCGGCGAGCTCGGCCGGCTGGTCGCCATAGACGTCGCCCAACAGCTCGGTCGCGGGGGCGTCGGGGAAGACGACAGCCACCTCCGCGGCCGACTCGGGCCGGCCACCGGCCAGCCGCCACAGCCGCGGCGCGGCGCCGACGGGAAGGTGCACCGGCTCGGCGACCAGCGCCAGGAGCTCCTCGCCCGACCACGCGATCGTCACGCTGCGACCAGCAGGGACGGCGGTCTCGGACACGCCACCATCGAGACCCACGACCCGCAGGTGGGTGCCGCCGAGGCGCCCCTCGGGATCGAGCGACACGGGCGCGGCCACGGCGTCGCCGGCGGGCGACCACACGGGCGCGCCCCATCGCCAGCCGTCGTCGGTCAGCCAGCTGCTCGACCCGTCGGTGAGGTCGAGGACGAGGAGCTGGGGCGGGTCCTCGAGCGGGCCATAGCCGTCGAACGCCTGGACCGGCCGGGTCCAGCGCCAGGGCTGCGAGCGGTCGACGCGGACGCCCCGGTGGACGGCGAGACACAGTCGGGTGCCATCGGGGGACCACACGGGCGGCGACGCCGTGGAACCCACATCGAAGACGGCCGGCCCGCCGTCAGCGACACCGTCAGCCGCGCCGGCTGCGGGCCCGGACACCAGTACGACGTCGCGCCCGTCCCGTTCGCCGCACCAGGCCAGCGACCCGTCGGGGCCGAAGACGCCCCAGTGATCACCCGCAGAGACCCCGGCGACGGGTCGCGGGGCCCCGGACAGGGCGCCGACCACGAGCAGCGCCAGCGAGGCCTCCGTCGACCCTGGCTCGACCCACGTCACCGTCACCGCGAGCCGGTCACCGTCGGCGGACACCGACGCTTGCACGGGGGCGCGCAGCGCCAGGAAGCGCTCGGTCGTCGTCATCGCAGCGGGTCCCAGCGGTCACTCGTCGGCATAGCAGACCACGCTGAGCATGGTGGCCGCCTCGTCGCCGGTGGAGTAGGTGTGGGTCAGCCCGGAGGAGAAGCGGACCGTGTCGCCGGGGCCGAGCGGATACTCGGTCTCCCCGACGGTCAGGACCACACGCCCGGTGACGACGTAGGCATACTCGACCGACCCCACGCCGTGGTCGCTCGGGACACCCACGGTGTGGGGCGGCAGGTAGCCCTCGGACAGGTCGAAGCGGCGCCGTTCGAGCTCGGCGAACAGCATCCGAGCGTGGGCCTTGGCCCCGCGCCGCGTCACGGCCCGCACGATCTCGGGCTCGGTCGGCACGACCCGCGTGATCTCGGCGAAGCTGAGGCCGAGCGACTCGGCCAGCCGCGTGATCACCGACAGGGCCGGGTTGGCCTTCTCGCGCTCGATCTGGGACAGGAAGCCCTTGCTGAGGCCGGTCAGCTCCGCGAGGTCGCGCAGGCTCAGCCCCTTGGCGAGCCGGGCGCGGCGCACGTTGGTGGCGACGGCCTCGCGGACCGTGGCCTCGAGGTCAGCGGGCTGGTCGTGGGGGCCGGTGGGCGTCGGCGCTGACGTGTTCACCGGTGACCTCCTCCCGGGACTGATGCGAACAGTTGGCGAGTGTAGGGATGCTCGGGGTGGTCGAGCAGTCCGTCGATCGGTCCCTCTTCGACGACGGCCCCGGCCGACATGACATAGGCGCGGCTCACGACCTGGCGTACGACGGCCAGGTCGTGGCTGATGAAGAGCATCGCGAGGCCCAGCTCGGCGTGCAGCCGGGTGAGCAGGTTGAGGATCTGGGCCTGCACCGACACGTCGAGCGACGACACCGGCTCGTCACAGATCAGCAGCCTCGGCTGCGGCGCCAAGGCGCGCGCGATGGCCACCCGCTGCTGCTCGCCCCCGGAGAGGTCGCGCGGGCGGCGGGCGGCGTACGACGCCGGCAGGCCGACCAGGTCGATGAGCTCGCCGACGCCGCTGGCCGGACGGCCACCGGCCCGCAGCGCCTCGCCGAGGGCCGCCCCGACCGTCATCGCCGGGTTGAGCGCGGAGAACGGGTCCTGGAAGACGATCTGGACCCGCGTCGGGCCGGGCGGGAGACCGAACCAGTCGATCTCGCCCTCGTCGAGGCGCTCGAGGCCGGTGAGGCAGCGAGCGAGCGTGGTCTTGCCGGAGCCGGACTCGCCGACGATCCCGACCGCCTCACCGGCCGCCACGCGGATGCCGACCCGGTCCAGCGCAGGTGGGGGATGAGCGCTGAACCGGCGAGTGGCCGCGCGGACCTCGAGCAGGAGGTCGGCGGCGTCCACCTCGGGCGGCGTGACGGCCGGCGAGAGCGGCGTCGGGTCGGTGCCTGCCGCGAGGGGCTTCCAGCAGCGCACCGGGTCGGGGTCGGCGACCAGGGGTGGTTCCTGGTCGCGGCAGTGGTCGTCGGCGAGGGCACAGCGGTCGGCGAAGGCGCAGCCACGCCCGACGTCCCACGGTCGTGGTGCGCTCCCCGGGATGGCCGGCAGCGTCGCGACGCGGCGGTCGAGCGGCGGGTCGCAGTCGCGCAGCGCCGCGGTGTAGGGGTGGCGCGGAGCGGCGAGCACGCGCTCGCGGGCGCCGCCCTCCATCAGACGCCCGGCATACATCACCTGGACGCGGTGGGCGCGCTCCTCGGCGACGCCGAGGTCGTGGGTGATGAGGACCAGCCCCATCTGTCGGTCGGTGCAGATGCCACCGAGCAGGTCGAGCACCTCGCGCTGGGTGGTGACGTCGAGCGCCGTCGTGGGCTCGTCGCCGATGAGGATCCGCGGGTCCGGCGCCAGGCTGGCGGCGAGGGCCGCGCGCTGACGCATCCCGCCGGAGAGGTTGAAGGGATACTGCCGGGCCACCCGCTCGGGCAGCCCCACCTCGGCGAGGCGGCGGTGGATCTCCGAACGGGTGCGCTGCGAGCGCGGCAGCGCGGCAGCGATCTGGGCGCCCACCCGGTGGACCGGGCTCAGCGACGTGAACGGGTTCTGCAGCAGCAGGCTGACGCCGGACCCGCGCAGCCGTCGCAGGGCGGCGGGCCCCGCGGCCAGGTCGACCTCCGTGTCGCCCATGGTCAGCCGGCCGCGGGCGGTGACCCCCGGCGGGAGCAGCCCGGTGACCGCCTTGGCGGTCATCGACTTGCCCGAGCCGGACTCGCCCACGACGGCCAGGCACTCGCCGGCCGCCACCTCGAAGTCGAAGTCGGTGACGATCGGTCCCTGCGGCCCGGTCACCGCCAGACCCTGCACCCGCAACAGGCTCACGAGGTCACCCCCGTGCGCTCCTGCCACCAGTCACCGAGCAGGTTGATCGCCGTCGCGGTGACGATGATCAGCACGCCGGGGACGACCGCCGCCGCCGGGTTGTCGGTGAGCAGGGCGCGGCCGTCGTTGAGCTGCCGGCCCCAGTCGGCCTGGCCGGGCGAGATGCCGAGGCCCAGGAAGGACAGCGCCGACATCGAGACCAGCGCGAACGCCACGTTGAGCAGCATCGTCGTCAGCGCCACGTTGAGGACATTGGGCACGATGTGACGGAACATGATCCGCCGGTCCGACAGGCCCAGCACCCGCGCCGACTCGATGTAGGGCCGGGTGGCCTGCGCGAGTACGGCGCCCCGCACCATCCGGATGTCGGTGGGCGAGAAGAGCAGTACGAGGACGGCCACCGTCACCCAGTAGCCGCCGTCGACCAGGCCCGCGACGACGAGCGCGATCAGTGTCGACGGCAAGGCGAGCAGCAGGTCGGCGTACTTGCTGAGCAGCAGGTCGATGATGCCGCCA
>JAXLSN010000029.1:0-72807 GCA_046330595.1 Nocardioidaceae bacterium | reverse complement strand
GAGCCTCCCCGTGCAGCCGGTCTCCGGCCTGGTCGTCGTCGACAAGGACGGCGCGATGACCTCCCACGACGTCGTCGCGCGGGTCCGCCGCCTGGCCGGCACGCGCAAGGTCGGCCACGCGGGCACCCTCGACCCGATGGCCACGGGCGTGCTCGTCGTCGGCGTCAACCGGGCCACCCGGCTGCTGGGCCACCTCATGCTGACCGAGAAGGCCTATGACGCCACCATCCGGCTCGGCGAGTCCACCACGACCGACGACGCCGAGGGCGAGCTGGTCGAGCGCCTCTCGACGGCCGACGTGACGGACGCGGCGATCCAGGCCGCCCTCGGCGCGTTCGCGGGTGAGATCGAGCAGGTGCCGTCGGCGGTGTCAGCGATCAAGGTCGACGGCAAGCGCGCCTATCAGCGGGTGCGTGACGGCGAGGACGTCCAGCTGGCCTCGCGCCGGGTCACCATCCACGGGCTGACCACGTCACGGATCGCCCGGGCCGGCGAGGTGGTCGACGTCGAGGTTTCGGTCCGGTGCTCGAGCGGCACCTATATCCGGTCGATCGCCCGTGATCTCGGTGCCGCCCTCGGGGTCGGCGGCCACCTCACATCCCTGCGTCGTACGGCCGTCGGCGGGTTCGGCCTCGACCGGGCCCACACCCTTGCCGAGCTGTCGGAGAGCTTCGCGCTGGTGCCGATCGCCGAGGCCGCCCGCGCGTCGTTCCCCGCCGTCGACCTCGACGACGTCCGGGCCGCCGATGTTCGCGTGGGTCGTCGGCTGGCGCTCGACCTGGGCGCGGCCGGACCCGTCGCGGTGTTCGCCCCTGACGGGGAGTTCCTCGCGCTCTATGAGCAGCGCGGTGACGAGGCGCGCGCCGTGGCCGTCTTCACCGGCTGACCGACCGGACGGCTCCCCGGACCTGCTTCTCCGATGTGGCAGGCTTCCCCCGTGCGTGTCTGGCGAAGCATCGAGGAGGTCCCGGCCGACCTGGGGTCGACGGTCGTCACCATCGGCAACTTCGACGGTGTCCACCTGGGCCACCAACACGTCGTACGCCGGGCCCGCGAAGTGGCCGCCGAGCGCGGTCTCGACACCGTCGTGGCCGTGACCTTCCATCCGCACCCCTTCGCGGTGCTGCGCCCCGAGCACGCGCCGATGACGCTCACCTCGATCGAGGACCGGGTGGCGCTGCTCGGGGAGGCCGGCATCGACGACGTGCTGGTCCTCCCGTTCGACCGTGAGATCGCCGCCTGGAGCCCCGAGGAGTTCATCGACCGGGTGCTCGTTGGCGCCCTCCGGGCCGCCGCGGTGGTCGTGGGCGCCAACTTCCGCTTCGGCAACAAGGCCGCGGGCGACGTCGCCCTGCTCACCGCCGCCGGCGCCGAGCGTGGTTTCGCCGTGGCGGGTGTGGCGCTCGACGGCGGCCCCCAGGTGTGGTCGTCGACCTATGTCCGTGCCTGTGTCTCCTCCGGCGACGTCGAAGGGGCCGCCGAGGCGCTGGGCCGCCCGTTCTCCGTGCATGGCGTGGTGGTCGAGGGTGACAAGCGCGGCCGAGCGCTCGGCTTCCCGACCGCCAACGTGCCGGCCACGGACGTGGCCGCGGTCCCTGCCGACGGCGTCTATGCCGGCTGGCTGCGTCGCCTCGACACGGGGGAGCGGTTCCCCGCGGCGATCTCGGTCGGCACCAACCCCACCTTCGACGGCAAGCGCGAGCGGCGGGTGGAGTCCTACGTCCTCGACCGCGACGATCTCGAGCTCTATGGCGTCGAGGTGGAGGTGTGCTTCTGTCACCACCTGCGCGGCATGGAGAAGTTCGACGGCATCGACGCGCTCGTCGCGCAGATGCACGACGACGTACGCCGCACCCGCGAGCTGCTCGACTGAGCGCGCGGCGATGATCGCAGAGGCCGAGCGGGACCGCCTGGTCCGCACGACGGAGACCTGGTTCGTCGAGCATGGGCTGCCCTGGTTCGTCGACGCGCGGCGTGACCGCGCTCGGGCTGCCCTCGGGCGGGCCCGGCTGACGTCCGTCGGTGCCGTGGCGCTGGTGCTCCTCGTCGGGCTGGCCCTGCTGGTGGGGCGCGCGGCCGGGGACGGCTGGCTCGGCATCGCCACCGGGACCTCGTGCGCGCTGCTCGGGCTGGTCGGCTATGCCTTCGTCACGCTGGGCGGCTCGTCGGTGGTGCGGTGGGCCGGGCGCAAGACGCTCGGCTCGCTCGGGCTGATGGTGCCGCTGGCGGCCCGGGCGCTGCCGCTCCTGCTGCTGTTCATGACGTTCCTGTTCATCAACACCGAGGTCTGGCAGGTCGCGTCACGGCTCGGCGGCGGCGTGATGTGGGCGGCCACGATGTTCTTCGCCGGCATCGGGCTGCTGTTCCTGGTCACCCGCCTGCCCGAGGAGCTCGACGTGTTCGACGAGCAGCTCACCGGTGACCAGATCGTCGGCGGCTGTGCGCGGACGCCGCTGGCCGACGTCGTCTCGGAGGTCGGCATCGAGGCCGAGCACATCGAGCGGCACGCCGACGTGGGGGGTCTGGAGCGGGCCAACCTGGTCCTGGTGCTGCTGGTCGCGCAGGCCGTCCAGGTGCTGCTGCTGTCCGTCGCCGTGTGGGGGTTCTTCATGGCGTTCGGTGCGGTGGCCATCGACGACGCCGTCATCACCTCCTGGGTCGGCGACGCACCGCGCTATCACTTCCAGCACGTGTTCAGCCGCGAGCTGGTCCGGGTCTCGACCTTCCTGGCGGCCTTCTCCGGCCTCTACTTCACCGTCTATGCGGTCACCGATGAGACCTATCGCCGACAGTTCTTCACCGAGGTCACCGGCGAGCTGGAGCGCGCCGTGAGCGTGCGCGTGGTCTATCGCCGGCTGCGCGAGGGCTGAAGCCGAGCCCGGCGGGTCGCGCCTTCTCGCCGGGCGTCGTTGCCGTCATCATGATGCGCATGGCTCCTCTGCGCTCGCTGGCCGTGACCCTCGCCGCCCTGGTGCCTCTCGGGGTGCTGGCTCCTGCCGTCGCCGCACCCCCCTGGAGCCCCATCAAGACCCTCTCGGCCCAGGGCGCCAACGCCCAGGCGGCGACCATCAAGGGCAGTCCCGACGGAGGCCAGGTGGCCGCGTGGACCGTCGGCAGCCCCAACCGGGCCGTGCTCCAGGTGGCCCGTCGTCCGGCAGGGAAGGGCTGGAGCAAGCCGGTGACCATCTCGGCGCGAGGAGCGATGACGCCCCGGCTCGCCGTCGGCGCGAAGGGGAGGGCCTGCCTGGCGTGGCAGCTCAAGCGGGCCGGCAAGCTGCGTCCGCAGGGGTCGTGCTTCGTGCCCAAGCGCGGGTGGTCGAAGCCGCGCTTCTTCACGCCCGCAGGCTCGGTCAGCGCCACGGTCGACGTCGCGATGCGCGGCGGCGCGGCGGTCTTCGTGTGGGACAGGTTCGGCAACCGCGACCGGGTCCAGACCATGCGCCGGTCCTCGTCGGGCTCCTGGTCGGCGACGACGACGCTGTCGAGCAACGGTGCCTCCGGCTCCGCACCCGCCGTCGCCCTGGACGGCAACGGATTGGCGACGGTTGCGTGGGGCGAGTCCGAGCCCGGCGGCCACCGCGCGATCGTCGTACGGCGTCAGAAGGCGGGCGGCGGCTGGACGCCCGGGGCGATCCTGACGCCGGCCGGTCAGGATGCGGTCGCCCCCGTCATTGCCGAGGTCCAGAGCGGGCGCGCGCTGGTGGCCTGGGGAACGGCGAGCGAGGGGGTGTGGTCGGCCTACCGGCCGGGAGCCACGGCGTTGTGGGACGCGGCCATCCAGGCCTCCCCGTTGGGCGTGACCGCCGGGAGCCCCGCCGTGGCGGCCAACCGCACCGACGACGTCTTCGTCCTCGCCTGGCGTGCCGAGCTCGGCAGTGGGCCGGTCGTCCAGATGACCCGGCGACAGTTCGACGGCTCCTGGACGCTGGTTCACCAGGTGTCGACCACCGACTCGGTGGCTGTCTTCGACCCTGACGTCGTGCTGGATGCCCAGCAGTTCGCGACCGTCGTCTGGCAGGAGCACGATGGCGCCCAGTACCGCATCGGCTTCATGCGTCAGAGCAATGCCGGCACGTGGTCGCCGCTGAGCTACCTCGACGTGGCGAGCTCGGGAGGCGCCTATGTTCCGAAGGCCACGATCGTCGGCAACTACACGGTCAGCATGATCTGGCGGCGCTACGACGGCGACGACAAGCTCCGGGTGCAGACCCGGTCCTATGACCCGGCGGCCGCCTGACCGATCGGTCGGCGGTCAGGCGTCGAGGTCCTTCTCGACCAGCGCGGCGATCGCCTCGACGGCGGCCTCGTCGTCGCTGGCGACCTCCACGGTGTCACCGCAAGCGGCCCCCAGGGTCATCAGCAGGAGCGCGGAGCTCGCGTCCACCCCGTTGATGGTGACCTCGGCGTCCAGCGCGCCGGCGGCCTCGGAGATGATCGCGGCGGGGCGGGCGTGCAGACCGACGGACGAGCCGACGACAACGGACTTGGTGGGCATGATGCTCCTTGGCTGAGGGGGCGCGAGTGATTCAGATGATGCCGCCCGGGTGGCCGGGTTCGCCAGCCACCCGGGCGGGTTCTTCAGATGCCGGCCGAGAAACGGCGCGGCGGTGATCCGCCAGGGGGATAACGGATCAGGCTGCCGTGGCGAGCTCCTCGGCGTCGGTCTTGCTCATCGACTTGAGGACGATCACCAGGGCGCACGCCACCAGCACGCCGGCTGCGAGCGCGATCACGAAGCCGAGAACGTTCTGCACGGCGAACAGCACGAAGATGCCTCCGTGGGGTGCCCGCAGGCCGACGCCGAGTGCCTCCGAAAGACCGCCGGTGATGGCGCTGCCGACCATGATCGACGGGATCACGCGCAGCGGGTCTGCGGCAGCGAACGGGATCGCGCCCTCGGTGATGAAGGACGCGCCGAGCGCCCAGGCCGCCTTGCCGTTCTCACGCTCGGCAGGCGTGAACAGGTGCGGCCGCAGCACGGTGGCCAGGGCCAGCGCCAGCGGGGGCACCATGCCGGCGAGCATGACCGCGGCCATGATCTTCAGCTGGGGCGCGCTGGTGGCCGTCGCGGCCGCGAACAGACCGGTCGTCGCGAAGGTGTAGGCCACCTTGTTGAGCGGTCCGCCCATGTCGAAGGCCATCATCAAGCCGAGGACGACGCCCAACAAGACGGCCGAGCCGCCGCTCATGTTGGTGAGGCCGTTATTGAGCGACGTCATCAGGTTGGCCAGTGGCCGGGCGAGGACGATCACCATGAACGCGCCCACGATGAGGGTCGTCAGCAGCGGGATGACCAGCACGGGCATCAGGCCGCGTGACCACTTGGGGACCGCCCAGCGCTGGATCCAGTGCGCCACCAGACCCGCGAGCACGCCACCGACGATGCCGCCGAGGAAGCCGGAGTTGAGGGTTCCGGCCAGCGCACCCATCACGAAACCGGGTGCGATGCCAGGCCGGTCGGCGATCGCGAACGCGATGTAGCCGGCCAGCGCCGGAACGAGGAATCCGAACGCCAGGCCCCCCAGCACCATCAGCAGGGCGCCGATGTAGGTGAGGAACGGGCCGTGGGGGAGCGAGGTCCCACCGGCCATGTCGGTGTACTTCGACGGGTCTGGCAGGTTGAAGATCGTGGAGTTGCCGACGATGTGCGAGGCGGTGCTGACGCCGGTGCCGTCATAGCTGGATCCCAGGGCGATCTGGTAGCCGCCGAAAAGGAAGGCCAACGCGATGAGCAGACCGCCGGCCGCGACGAACGGGATCATGTAGGACACGCCGGTCATCAGCACCCGGCGGACTCGAGCACCCCAGGACTCGCCAGCGCCCGACGTGGCTTGGGCCTCGGATGCCGTGCCCTCGACCTTAGGGGCTGAAGCGGGGTTGGCGGCGTAGTTGAGGGCCTCGGCCACCATGCCGTCAGGGTCGTCGATCGCGCGCTTGACCCCGGAGCTGACCATCGGCTTACCGGCGAAGCGGTGGCGGTCACGCACGCCCACGTCGCAGGCGAAGATGACGGCGTCAGCCTGCGCGATGACGGCGGCATCGAGCGCCTTGGCGCCGGCGGAGCCCTGGGTCTCGACCTGGATCGCGACACCGGCCTTGGCAGCGGCCTGCTCCAGGGCCTCGGCGGCCATGTAGGTGTGCGCGATGCCGGTCGGGCACGCGGTCACCGCCACCAGCGACCGAGCCGTGGCGGCGGCCGGAGCAGCGGCCGCGGCTGCCGGGGCAGCAGGCTCCAGCGTGACCGCCGAGTCGATCAGTGCGACGGCCTCGGCCGGCGTGGCCGCCGAGCGGAGACCGGCGACGAAGTCGGGCTTCACCAGGGCACGAGCCAGCATGGTGAGGACCTGCAGGTGGGTCGCGTCGCCGCCCTCGGGTGCCGCGATGAGGAAGGCGAGGTCGGCGGGTCCGTCCTTGGCGCCGAAGTCGACCGCGGGCGAGAGCCGGGCGAAGGCGAGCGTCGGGACCGCTACGGCGGCCGTGCGGCAGTGGGGGATCGCGATGCCGCCGGGGAGCCCGGTGTTGGAGGTTGCTTCGCGGGCCATCGCGTCGGCGACCAGCTGGCCGGCGTCGGCGGTGCGCCCGGCCGACGCCACGACGGCGGCGAGCTGACGGATGACCTCGTCCTTGTCGGCGCCGAGATCGGCGTCGAGCCGGACGAGATCAGGGGTGATCATGTCGGTCATGGTTGCTCCGGTCGGAGTTTGAGCGAACTCACCCGGACCAGGTCCGGTTGGGTCTGCGAGGGGGTGGGAATGGTGGTGCCAGGGAGGCCCGCGGCGGCACTGCCGTAGGCGACACCAAGTCCCAGCCGTTCGGCGGGGGACAGCCCCCGCACCTCCCCGAGGAGGTAGCCGAACAGGCTGGAGTCGCCCGCACCGACGGTGCTGACGACATCAATGGGCAGAGCGGGCGCGAACCACGCCTCGTCTGCGGTGACCAGGACGGCGCCCGTGCCGCCCAGGGTGGCCAGGACCGTGCCGACGCCGCGGTCCACGAGATAGCGGGCCGCCCGGGCGGCGGCCGTGGGGTCGGACTCGAGGTCGTCGGCGTCGTCGCCGGTGAAGGACGCCAGCTCGTGACCGTTGGGCTTCATCAGGTCCGGCGCGGCGCCGGGGAGGGCATCGACCAGCGCGGACAGCGGCGCGTCGCTGGTGTCGACGGCGATCTTGGCCGGGGTGGCGCGCAGCGCGGTGACCAGCTCGGCGTACCAGCCGACCGGGGCGCCGGGGGGCAGCGAGCCGGCCAGCACGACCCACTGGGCGTTCGCGGCGCGCGAGATCATGGCCTGGGACATCGCGTCGAGCACGGCGGGGGTGACGGTGGCGCCGGGGCTGTTGAGCTTGGTGGTGGTGCCGTCGGGCTCGGTGATCGCCAGGTTGACCCTCACCTCACCCGCGGGCGGGACCGGACGGCAGTCGATCCCGGCGCTGAGCAGCTCGTGGACGAAGGGGTCGTCGTCGGAGGCCGGCAGCACGGCCACCGTCGGGACGCCGGCCGCCACCGCGGCGCGCGAGATGTTCACACCCTTGCCGCCGGCGACCGAGCTCACCGAGAGGACGCGCTGGACGGCGCCCCGCTGCAGCGGCTCGTCGAGTGTGACGGTGCGGTCGATGCTGGGGTTGGGGGTCAGCGTGACGATCATGCGACGACCACCTCGACACCGGCGCCCTCGATCTCGGCGCGCTGGGAGTCGGTGATCTGGGGGTCGGTGATGAGCACGTCGACGTCGGAGAGCTTGGCGAACTGCATCGTGCGGTCCACGCCGATCTTGCTGGAGTCGCACAGCACGACCACGTGCTCAGCGGCGGCGATGAGGGCGGACTTGGTCGCGGCCTCCTCGTGGTCGGGTGTCGACAGCCCGTGGGAGGCGGAGATGCCGTTGGTCCCGATGAAGGCGACGTCGGCGCGGATCCGCTGGAGGGCCTGGACCGTGTCGACCCCCACGGCGGCGAGGGTGCGGCGGCGTACGCGCCCGGGCAGCAGGTGGAGCTCGACGTGCGACTGCTCGGCCAGCCGCGAGGCGACCGGTACGGCGTGGGTGAACACGGTGAGCTGGCGGTCGTGGGGGAGGATCTCGGCGAGCCGAGCGGTGGTGCTGCCGGCGTCGAGGATCAAGGTGGCCGCGGTCGGCGGGATGAACCGCAGGGCGGCCTTGGCGATCTCGCCCTTCTCGACGGTGTTGGCGAGGTCGCGGTCGCTCAGCCGGGCCTCGAGCAGCGTCATGGAGTCGGGGGGCAGCGCCCCGCCGTGGACGCGCCGGATCAGCCCCAGACCCTCGAGAGTCGACAGGTCTCGGCGTACGGTCTCTGTCGTGACGTCGAAGGTCTTGGCGAGCTCCACCACCGAGACGCGGCCACGCTGGGTGACGAGCTCGGCCATGGTCTGCTGACGCTCCTCCGCGTACATGGGAAACTCCTCTCGAAGGTGAGGGCCTGGGCGCCACCCCACCCAAACGAATCTGTGTTTATATGGTTTTAGTCCCGATTATGTTGACTGTCAAGGGTGCGAAGGGTTGACTTGTGATCATGACCACTAACTCCACTCTCACGGGGACACCGGTCGTCCCTGGCCTCGCGTTCGGTCCGGCGATGCTGGTCTCGGGGGAGGTGTCGCCCGAAGCGGTGGCACGGTTCGACGACGCCGGCTTCGCCGATGCTGAGGCCGCGCTGGCCGCCTACGACGAGGCCGCAGAGGCGGTCGCCCAGGCCTTCAGCCGCAAGGCCGAGAAGGTGTCGGGCGCCTCGGCCGAGGTGCTCACCGCCAGCGCGGGGCTTGCTCGCGACAAGGGCCTGCGCGGCGCGGTGTCGAAGAGCATGACCGGAGGCGCGGGCCTGCTCGAGGCCGTGCATGCCGCCGTGGAGCAGTTCGTCGGCATCTTCACCGCCATGGGCGGCCTGATGGCCGAGCGCGCCACCGACCTGCGAGACATCGAGCGCCGCGTGATCGCTCACCTCGTCGGCGCGCCCGAGCCCGGAGTCAGCAATCCCGAAGAGGCGTCGATCCTGCTGGCCGAGGACCTAGCCCCCTCGGACACGGCCGGCCTCGACCCTCGCGTCGTCATCGCCCTGGTGACCGAGCGAGGCGGCCCCACGAGCCACACCGCGATCATCGCCCGCCAGCTCGGCATCCCGTGCATCGTCGGGCTGGCCGGGGCGCTCGAGGTGCCGGCCGGGACTCCGGTGCTCGTCGACGGCACGCTGGGCACCGTCGAGCTCAACCCCGATCCGGACGACGCCACGGCTCGCGTTGAGCGCGACCGAGCGGTCCGCGCCGAGCTCGAGGCCTGGGTCGGCCCAGCTCGCACACTCGACGGGACCCCGGTCAAGCTGCTGGCCAACGTCGCCGACGGCGAGTCGGCCCGCAACGCAGCGCAGGCACCCGTCGAGGGCGTGGGCCTGTTCCGGACCGAGCTGTGTTTCCTCAACCGGACCGACGAGCCCTCGGTCGAGGAGCAGGCCGACATCTATGCCGAAGTCCTCACGGCCTTCGGCGGCAACGACCGCTACGTCGTTGTCCGAACCCTGGACGCAGGCTCGGACAAGCCGATCGCGTTCGCGACGCACGAGGGCGAGGAGAACCCCGCCCTGGGGGTGCGTGGGCTGCGGCTCAGCTTCGACAATCCGGCCCTGCTCGACCACCAGCTCGACGGCATCGCCGCGGCGGCCCGGGCCACTGGGACGCCCACCTGGGTGATGGCACCGATGGTGGCGACGGTCGCGGAGGCCGCCGAGTTCGCGGCGCAGGTGCGGGCCCGGGGCCTCAAGCCCGGCATCATGATCGAGGTGCCCAGCGCCGCTCTGCTGGCCCACCGCATGATGCAGGAGGTCGACTTCGTCTCCATCGGCACCAACGACCTCACGCAGTACACGATGGCGGCCGACCGGATGGCCACCGACCTGGCCCACCTCACCGACCCATGGCAGCCGGCCGTGCTCCAGCTGATCGCGATCACCGCGGCGGCGGGCAAGACCGACGGCAAACCCGTCGGCGTCTGCGGCGAGGCCGCCGCCGACCCGGCGCTGGCCTGTGCGCTGGTCGGTATGGGCGTCACCTCGTTGTCCATGGCGCCCGCTGCGGTGCGCGGTGTTGGCGCCCAGCTCGGCCGGGTGAGCATGACGACCTGCGCCGAGGCGGCCGAGGCGGCCCTGTCCGCATCCGACCCGATGGCCGCCCGCGCCGCCGTGCGGGCCCTCCTCGACCGCTGACGCACCTGCGCCAGCCTCGACACGCGGCGTGGTGATGGATGGGGGTGCGGCCGACGCGCCCGAGATGGCGCCGGCCGCAGGTCCGGGGTCGCGGGTCAGGGCTCGACGGTGACCTTGATGGCCTGGCCGTTCTTGACGATCTGGAAGGCGTCAAGCACCCGCGACAGCGGGATGTGCTCGGTGATCAGGTCCTTGACGGGGACCTGGCCGGTGGAGATGTACTCCAGCGCTCGCTTGTTGTGCTCGGGGGCCGAACCGTTGGCACCGTGGAGGTGCAGCTGGCGATAGTGCACGAGGTTGGAGTCGCACTTGATGAACGGGTCGTTCTTGGGGAGGCCGCCGAAGAAGGAGATCCGGCCGTTGCGGGCCGCCATCGAGATGGCCTGCTCCTGGGTGACGTTGGCAGCGGTCGCGGTGATGATCACGTCGGCCCCGCGGCCCCCGGTGAGCTCCATGACGCGGGCGACCACGTCGACCTCGGCGGCGTTGATCACCTCGTCGGGCGAGACGGCGTCGGCCGACATCTGGAGGCGCTCGGCGTTGACGTCCACGAGATAGACCGGGCCGGCCTGGTGGACACCGCGCGCGATGCGGATTTGCATGCAGCCGATCGGGCCGGCGCCGAAGACGACGACCGTGTCGCCGGGCTCGATGCCGAGGAGCTCCTGGGCGTTGATGGCGCAGGCGAACGGCTCGGCGGCCGAGGCCTCGTCGAAGCCCACGTTGTCCGGGATCTTGTTGAGGCCGTCGACCTTGAGGACCTGGCGCGGCACGATCATGTACTCGGCGAAGCCGCCGTCGTACTGGTAGCCGACCGAGGTCTGGTTCTGGCAGACCGCCATCCAACCCTTCTGACACTCGTGGCACTCACCGCACGGCACGGCGGCGATCACCTGCACCCGGTCGCCGACCTGCCAGGCCGAGCCGTAGGTCGCGTTGACGTCGGCGCCGACCTCGACGATCTCGCCGGCGATCTCGTGGCCGATGATCCGCGGCGGCGTGAGGTTCTGGTGGCCGTTGTAGAAGATCTTGACGTCGGTGCCGCAGGTCGAGCAGTTCTTGACGCGCAGCTTCACCTCGTCCGGGCCGCACACGGGCTCGGGCACCTCCTCGAGTCGGACGTCCTCGGGTGCATAGAACCTGAGTGCCTGCATCGCCTGCTCCTTTGCTCGCGGCTGCCGGTGGGTACTGCTCCGGGTGACGGTACGCCGCCACCCCCGTTTTGTTGGAATTAGTCTGCCTCAAACTCTTGACTCGGGCAAGTTCGGGCAATTATAAAGACAAACACAGATCAACCTGGTGGTCTGGACGTGCCCTCAGAGTCGAGGGCCTCCACGAAAGGATCAGCATGGCGACAACAGCGGCAGCCCCCCGTGCCTCGGCGCGGGTGCGCGTTCAGCGCTTCGGCACCTTCTTGTCCAACATGGTCATGCCCAACATCGGCGCGTTCATCGCCTGGGGCCTGATCACCGCCCTCTTCATCGAGGCCGGCTGGCTCAACCTCGGCGGCAAGGGCAACGTCAGCCCCAGCAGTTGGATCGCCCACATCGGTGGATGGGGCGACTATGCGGGCGGCGGCATCGTCGGCCCGATGATCACCTACCTCTTGCCCATCCTGATCGGCTACACCGGCGGCAAGAGCGTCTATGACACCCGCGGTGGTGTCGTCGGTGCGATCGCCACCATGGGCGTCATCGCCGGCACTGACGTGCCCATGTTCATGGGCGCGATGGCGATGGGCCCGTTGGGCGGCTGGACGATGAAGAAGATCGACGCGATCTGGGACGGCAAGATCAAGCCCGGGTTCGAGATGTTGGTCAACAACTTCTCGGCCGGCATCTGGGGTGGCATTCTCGCCACGTTCGCCTTCTTCGCCATGAGCCCGATCTTCGACGCCATCGTCAAGGTGGGTCAGAAGGCCATCGAGTTCCTCACCGACCACAGCCTGCTGCCGTTCACCTCGTTCGTCATCGAGCCGGCCAAGGTGCTCTTCCTCAACAACGCGATCAACCACGGCATCCTGACCCCCTTGGGGCAGGCCGACGTCGCGGACAAGGGCAAGTCGGTGCTGTTCCTCCTCGAGGCCAACCCGGCTGCGGGCATCGGGCTGCTGCTGGCCTACATGTTCTTCGGCAAGGGCCTGGCCAAGTCGTCGGCTCCGAGCGCGGCGATCATCCACTTCTTCGGCGGCATCCACGAGGTCTACTTCCCCTACGTGCTGATGAAGCCCAAGCTGATCGTGGCGATGATCGCCGGTGGGTTCACCCAGATCCTGATCAACGTGATCTTCGGTGTGGGCCTTCGAGGGCCAGCCGCACCCGGCTCCGTGTTCGCGGTCTACCTCCAGACCAACTCCTCGCTCCTGGACTACGTGGGAGTCACGCTGTCGATCATCGGCGGTGCTGCGGCGTCGTTCTTCATCGCGGCGATCATGCTCAAGACCGACAAGACCGAAGAGGCCGAGGACCAGCTGGTCCACGCCACGCACCAGATGGAGGACCTGAAGGGCAAGCAGTCCTCCGTCGCCTCCGTGCTCACCGGTGCCGCCACGGCGGTCGCCACCCGGCCGATCCACAGCATCGCGTTCGCCTGCGACGCCGGCATGGGCTCGTCCGCCATGGGTGCCTCGGTGCTCCGCAAGAAGATCCAGGACGCCGGCCACTCCGACGTCACCGTCGTCAACCAGGCGATCGCCAACCTGACCGACACCTATGACCTGGTGGTGACCCACCAGGACCTCACGGCCCGGGCCCAGGAGAAGACCCCCTCGGCGGTGCACGTCTCCGTCGAGAACTTCATGGCCAGTCCGAAGTACGACGAGGTCGTGGAGCTGATCGACCAGGCCAACTCCGGGTCGACACAGTGACCGACGACGCAGGGATCCTCGAGGCGCGGGCCGTCGTGCTCGACGGCTCGGCCACCAGCCGCGACGACGCCATCACGGAGGCCGGCAACCTGCTGGTCGCCGTGGGGGCGGTCGACCCGGCGTACGTCGACTCGATGCACGACCGTGAGACGTCGGTGTCGACCTACATGGGCAACTTCCTGGCGATCCCTCACGGGACCAACGAGGCGAAGGGGTCGATCAAACGGACGGCGCTGTCGTTCGTGCGCTATCCCGGGCACGTCGACTGGAACGGCAACCCCGCGGAGTTCGTCATCGGCATCGCCGGTGTCGGCGACGAGCACCTCGCCCTGCTGGGCAAGATCGCGGTGATCTTCGTCGACGAGGCCAAGGTCGCCGAGCTGCGCTCGGCGGCGACGCCCGACGAGGTCATTGCCATCATCGAGGAGACCTCGGCCTGAGGTGACCTCGGAGGCTCCGGCCGGCACCCATCGCCGATCTCGTCGCGACGTCCAGAGCGGATCGGCCTGCGAGGGATGGCACAGCCGGCCGGAGCCTTCCGAACCAGACGCCCGTGCGGGGCCGCCAGCACCGCGGACCCGCACGGGCGTCGCCGTCAGTGCGGCGTTGCCGCTGACGTCGAGCCGGCCGCTGTCGGTGAGGTCGTTGATGGAGACGCCGGCCACGGCCGATGCCCGGCTCAGGCGGGTGTCGCGCGCCTGGTGGCCGTAGCCGTGGGGGAGTGAGACGACTCCCGGCATGACGTCGTCGGTGGCCATCACGTCGGTGGTGACCGACCCGACCCGCGAGGTGACGGTCACCCGGCTGCCGTCGCTGATCCCGAGCGCGGTCAGGTCGACGGGGTTCATGAAGAGCTGATGACGCGGGCGGCCCTTGGTCAGGCGGGCGCTGTTGTGCATCCAGGAGTTGCAGTCCTGCTGGTGCCGCCGGCCGATGAGGAGGAGGACGTCGGACTCCGGCGGCTGGGTCGCCGCCAAGCGGTCGAGGTCGGCGACGACCAGGGCGGGGGCCAACGCCACCCGGTGGTCGCGCGTCTGGAGCCGGTCGGGCAGCTGCCCGGGGCGAAGCGGACCGAGGTCGACACCCTCGGGCCGGTCGCGGAGCTGTCGCATCGTGACGCCCGTACGGCCGCGGCGGAGCAGCAGTGACACCAGGGTGGCGGGGCTGGTGGCGAGGCGCGCCTTGAGCATCAGGCGCTGTCGCAGGGGCAGCCGGCGCCCGAGGCGGGCCAGCACTCGCCAGGTCAGGTCGCGGTAGATCTGCCAGTCGTGGCGGGCGTCGGGATCGGCCGGCAGCACCGCCGGGGTGAACCGGGCGGTGTTGCGCACCGCGAGGGCGTGGAAGACCAGGTCGTAGTGGTCGCGCTCGAGCACCGTCGTCGGCGGCAGGATCACGTCGGCATGGCGTGTCGTCTCATTGAGGTAGATGTCGATGGAGGCCATGAACTCCAGCCCGTCGAGTGCGCCGTCGAGCCGCGCACCGTCCGGGGTCGACAGCACGGGGTTGCCGGCGATGGTGAGCAGGCCGCGCAGCTGCCCCTCACCAGGGGTCTCGATCTCCTCGCGCAGCGCGGCCACGGGTTGCTCGCCCGCGATGACCGGCAACCCCCGCACCCGCGTCGTACGACGCCCGACATGGCCCGGCCCGACGAGCCCGGTGCCGACGATGTCGATGGCGGGCGAGGTGAACATGGCGCCGCCCACCGTGTCGAGGTGACCGGTGAGGGCGTTGACGCAGTTGACCGCCCACTGGCACACGGTGCCGAACTCGTGGGTCGACACCCCCAGACGGGCATAGAGCACGGCGCGCTCGGTCGCGGCCAGGTCGCGTGTGAGCGTCCTGATGACGTCGGCGGGCACGGCGCAGCGCTCGGCCGCCCGCTCCGGGGTGTACGGCGCCACGGCGTCGCGCACGCGCTCGGCGCCGTCGGCCCAGGCCGGCACGCGCGCGAGGCCCTCCTCGAACAAGACGTGGAGCATCGCCAGCAGCAGCCAGGCATCGGTGCCCGGGCGGACGAAATGGTGCTCGGTGGCCACCTTGGCGGTCTCGGTGCGGCGCGGGTCGAGGACGACCAGGCGTCCGCCGCGAGCCTTGAGATCACGGATCCGCTGGGGGAGGTCGGGTGCGGTCATCAGGGAGCCGTTGGAGGCCATCGGGTTGGCGCCCAGCACGACCATGAGGTCGGTGCGGTCGAGGTCGGGGACGGGCAGCAGCAGCTGGTGGCCGAACATCTGGTTGGCGACGAGCTGGTGGGGGAGCTGGTCGACGGAGGTGGCGCTGAAGCGGCTGCGGGTACCGATCGCCTTGAGCATCGCGATCCCGTGCGTGAGCGACCCGAGGCTGTGGGCGTTGGGGTTGCCGAGATAGACGCCGAGCGCGTCGGTCCCGTGGGTGCGCATCACCCGCGCGATGCCGTCGGCCACGAGGTCGAGCGCGGTGTCCCAGTCGGTCTCCTCCCAGTCCACGGACCTGTCGGGCGACGTGACGCGCCGGAGCGGCCGGCGCAGCCGGTCGGGATCGGTGTAGACGTCGGCGATCGCCACGCCCTTGGGGCAGATGTGCCCCCGGGACAGCGGGTCGGCCGGGTTGCCTCGGACCTGGGTGACCACCGGGCCCGACGCTCCCGGCTCGATGGTCAGCTCGAGCCCGCAGATGGCCTCGCACAGGTTGCACACCGCGATGCGCTTCTCCATCCGGGCATCCTGCCATGACGGGCCACCGGAGGCGTTCGCGCCGGTTTGGGGCCACTCGCGCCCCGCTGATAGCCTGCTGCGGTTGCCGTCTAACGGCCGCGGATCCAGAGTGCCCGGGTGAACAGGCCCCGGCGCGCCGCGCAACGAGAGCCGAAGGAGCCCTTGCATGTCCATCGGGACCGACCCGGAGACCAAGAAGAAGATCATCGCCGAGTACGCCACCACCGAGGGCGACACCGGCTCCCCCGAGGTGCAGATCGCGCTGCTCAGCCACCGCATCGCCCACCTCACCGAGCACCTCAAGCAGCACAAGCACGACCACCACACCCGCCGCGGCCTGCTGCTGCTGGTCGGTCAGCGTCGTCGGCTGCTCAACTACCTGCAGAAGAACGACATCGGGCGCTACCGCTCGATCGTCGAGCGTCTCGGTCTGCGTCGATGACCTCCGGAGCGGTCGCCCTCGGGCGGCCGCTCCGTCCACATTTCCCGGCCTCCGAGCGCTAGTCTCGGGGGCAGACCACAACTGAAGATTCAGCACACCAGGAGCGACCCGCACGTCTGGCCCGGTCCTCGGTAGTGACCTTCGGAAGATCTCGCCGCCCGTCCGGGCGGCCCTCCGCGGGTCTCGATCGAAGACCGGCCCTCCCGCACCGGGACCCTTGGTCTCGACCGGCTCGATCTGCCGCCCCATCGACGGGGCTGAGCGCGCGGGCACGACGAGACGCCGCGGATCGCTCCGCGAAGAGAAAGGGACCACACAGCGTGGAACCCACCATTTCCGCCGTTGAGACCGTTCTGGACAACGGCAAGTTCGGCAAGCACACCGTCAAGTTCGAGACCGGGCTGCTGGCCCGTCAGGCGGCCGGCTCGGTCACCGCGTACCTCGACGACGAGACCATGCTGCTGTCGGCCACCACGGTCGGCAAGCAGCCCAAGGACCAGTTCGACTTCTTCCCCCTCACCATCGACGTCGAGGAGCGGATGTACGCCGCCGGGCAGATCCCCGGCTCGTTCTTCCGCAGCGAGGGCCGCCCCGGCGAGGACGCCATCCTCACCTGCCGCCTCATCGACCGCCCGCTGCGCCCGACGTTCAAGAAGGGCCTGCGCAACGAGGTCCAGGTCGTCATCACCGTGATGGCGCTCGACCCCGACCACCCCTACGACGTGCTGGCGATCAACGCGGCGTCCATGTCCACCCAGCTCTCCGGCCTGCCGTTCTCCGGCCCGGTCGGCGGCGTCCGGATGGCCCTCATCGAGGGCACCTGGGTCTGCTTCCCCAACCACAGCCAGCTCGAGGACGCCGTCTTCGACATGGTCGTGGCGGGCCAGGTCACCGAGACCGGTGACGTCGCGATCATGATGGTCGAGGCCGAGGCGACCGAGTCCACCTGGACGCTGGTCGAGTCGGGCCACCAGGCGCCCACCGAGGAGATCGTGGCCACCGGCCTCGACGCCGCCAAGCCCTTCATCAAGCAGCTGTGCGAGGCCCAGGCCGAGCTGGCCAAGGCGGCCGCCAAGCCCGTCGCGGAGTTCCCGATCTTCCTCGACTACGAGGACGACGTCCTATGAGGCCGTCGAGGCCGCCGTCAAGGACGACACCGCCGCGGCGCTGACCATCGCCGGCAAGCAGGAGCGCGAGGAGCGCCTCGACGAGATCAAGAGCTCGCTGCTCGAGCAGGTCGGCGACCGCTTCGAGGGCCGCGAGAAGGAGATCGGCGCCGCGTTCCGCTCCCTCAACAAGGCGCTCGTACGCGAGCGCGTGCTGCGCGACAAGATCCGCATCGACGGTCGTGGCCTGGCCGACATCCGGCCGCTCCACGCCGAGGTCGCGGTGATCCCGCGTGTCCACGGCTCGGCGCTGTTCGAGCGCGGCGAGACCCAGATCCTGGGTGTCACGACGCTCAACATGCTGACCCTGGAGCAGAAGCTCGACACGCTGTCGCCGGAGAAGACGCGCCGCTACATGCACAAGTACGTCTTCCCGCCGTTCTCCACCGGCGAGACCGGCCGCGTCGGCTCGCCGAAGCGTCGCGAGATCGGTCACGGCGCCCTGGCGCGCCGCGCGCTGCTGCCGGTGCTCCCCACCCGTGAGGAGTTCCCCTACGCGATCCGTCAGCTCTCCGAGGCCATGGGCTCCAACGGCTCCACCTCGATGGGCTCGGTCTGCGCCTCCACCCTGTCGCTGCTCCAGGCAGGCGTCCCGCTGCGGGCGTCGGTCGCGGGCATCGCGATGGGCCTGATCTCCGGTCAGGTCGACGGACAGACCCACTACGTCGCGCTGACCGACATCCTCGGCGCCGAGGACGCCTTCGGCGACATGGACTTCAAGGTCGCCGGCACGCGCGAGTTCGTGACGGCCCTCCAGCTCGACACCAAGCTCGACGGCATCCCCGCCGAGGTGCTGGCCCAGGCGCTGACCCAGGCACGCGACGCGCGCATGACGATCCTCGACGTGATGGCCGAGGCCATCAGCGAGCCCGAGGAGATGAGCATCCACGCTCCGCGGATCATCACCATCAAGATCCCGGTCGACAAGATCGGCGAGGTGATCGGTCCCAAGGGCAAGGTCATCAACCAGATCCAAGACGACACCGGCGCCCAGCTGACGATCGAGGACGACGGCACCATCTATATCGGTGCCACCAACGGTGAGGCCGCCGAGCGCTGGCCAAGCAGGCCGTCAACGCGATCGCCAACCCGACGATGCCCGAGGTCGGCGAGCGCTACCTCGGCACGGTCGTCAAGACCACCAACTTCGGTGCCTTCGTCTCGCTGCTGCCCGGCAAGGACGGCCTGCTGCACATCAGCAAGCTGCGTGCCCTCGCCGACGGCAAGCGCGTCGAGGCGGTCGAGGACGTCCTCTCGGTGGGCCAGAAGATCCAGGTCCAGATCGCCGAGATCGACGACCGCGGCAAGCTGTCGCTGGTCCCGGTCGTCGAGGAGAAGAAGTCCGACGACGAGCCGGCCGAGGCCGCTGACGAGGCGGCTGCCGAGGAGTGAGCGCCACCGCGAGGCCGACCCGGCCGCGACGCAGCACCGGGTCGGCCACGAGGGCGTCCGGTCCGACCGCGCACACCGCCGGTCGGGCCGTGACCCGGACCCTTCACACCGAGCGCGACCCGAGCGGTCGCGTGACGTCGCGGGTCCGCCGTACGACGCTGCCCAGCGGGCTCCGGGTGATCTCCGAGGAGATCGCCGGTGCCCGGTCGGCCAGCATCGGGGTCTGGGTCGGCGTCGGCTCTCGCGATGAGAACCCCACCCTCCACGGCTGCTCCCACTTCTTGGAGCACCTGCTGTTCAAGGGGACGGCCGAGCGCAGCGCGCTCGACATCTCCGCGGCGCTCGACGCCGTGGGCGGTGAGTTCAACGCCTTCACCACCAAGGAATACACGGTCTTCCACGCCCGGGTGCTGGGCGAGGACCTGCCGCTGGCCGTCGACGTGCTCGGCGACATGATGACCAGCTCGCTGCTGCTGCCCGACGACGTCGAGGCCGAGCGCGAGGTCATCCTCGACGAGATCGCCATGCACGACGACGACCCCGACGACGTGGTGCACAACCTGTTCGCGGCCCAAGCGTGGGGCGACACGCCCCTCGGCCGCCCCATCGCCGGCACCGTCGAGTCGATCACTGCCTTGAGCCGTGACCAGGTGCTCCGGTTCTATCGACGCCACTACCAGCCGGCGACCATGGTCATCTCGGCCGCCGGCAGCGTCGACCACGCCGCGCTGGTGCGGCTGGTGCGGCGCGCGTTCGGTCGCGGCGGCTTCCTCGACGTGGTTGCCGAGCCGGTGGCCGCCCGCAAGGGTGCGCGCGCCCGCCGGGTGACCGCTGGCACGGCCTCGGCGACGCGGCCCTTCGAGCAGGTCAACGTGGTCCTCGGTGTCAACGGGATCACCCGCAACGACGACCGCCGCTTCGCGCTCGGTGTGCTCAACGCCGCCCTGGGCGGCGGCACGTCCAGTCGCTTGTTCCAGGAGGTGCGCGAGCGCCGCGGTCTCGCCTACTCCGTCTATTCCTTCGCGTCCAACCATGCCGACGCCGGGCTGGTGGGCGTCTCGGTCGGCTGCCTGCCGGGCAAGCTCACCGACGTGCTCACCGTCGTACGCACGGAGCTGGCCAAGGTCGCCGCCGACGGGATCACCGCCGAGGAGCTCACCCGGGGCCAGGGCCAGCTGCGCGGCGGCCTGGTGCTGGGACTCGAGGACGCCGGATCGCGGATGTCGCGGCTCGGCAAGGCCGAGCTGGTGCGCGACGACCTGCTCAGCATCGACGAGGTCATCGCCCGGATCGACGCCGTCACCCTCGACGAGGTCCGTGACCTCGCCGCCGAGCTGTTCGCCCAGCCCGAGATCCTGGCGATCGTCGGACCCGCCTGACCGTCGTTCGGTCACCCGCCGTCACCAACTCCTGCGGTGCTGTGGTCACGATCTGGGCGTCATAACGCTGAGATCGTGACCACAGCGCCGCGGCAGTCGGCGTACGCGCACGGCAGTTCTGCGTACGCGCACCACAGCACCGCGGTAGTCGGCGTACGGCGGCGCGTTAGCGGCGCCCGATGATCCCGATGACCGGGGGAGCCTTCTGCTCGACGACCGACACGCGGAAGCCGCCGTCGGTCAGCGCCTTGGACGCCTTGAGGACGATGTTGGGCACCAGCTCGGGCCGGACCGTCTCATAGAACAGATAGATCGCCCCACCGGGCACGATCCGCTGGTGGAGCAGCTCGACCTCGTCGGGGCAGTCGCGCACCCAGAACAGGTTGACGTTGAACGCGAAGACCTTGGTCAGCCGCTTCACCGGCACCCGCAGCGTGGCGAGGTCGATCTGGCGGACGGTGAGCCGCCCGGCGTCGACGAACGCCTGGTTGCGCCGGCGGGTGCGGTCGACACCGGACTCGGATCGGTCGATCGCGAAGAGCTTGCCCGTCTCGAGGCGCGAGCAGATCAGCTCCGCTCCAGCGCCGGGGCCGCAGCCGATCTCGAGGATGTGGTCATCGGGCTTGACGTCCATGTGGTCGACGGCCCAGCGGATCCGCGGCGGAATCGGCTGTCGGGACATGCCCCAAGAGTGCCACTTCCCGACCCTGGAGTCAGGCACCGCCACTCGGCGACGGCCCGACCGGTCCGCGACGCCTCGCGGGAGGGGCACTAGGTTTGACCCGTGACTGATGTGCTCAAGGTCGGTGTGCTGGGTGCCCGCGGGCGGGTCGGCAGTGTTATCTGCGATGGGGTCCAGGGCGCGGCCGACCTCGAGCTGGTCGCCCGGATCGACGTCGGCGACCCGATCGAAGCGCTCATCGAGGCGGGAGCCCAGGCGGTGGTGGACTTCACCCAGCCGGCCGTGGTGATGGACAACCTGGCGTTCTGCATCCGTCACGGCATCCACGCGGTGGTCGGCACCACGGGCTTCGACGACGATCGCTACGACCAGGTGCGGTCGTGGCTGGTGGAGGCGCCCTCGACGGGGGTGCTGATCGCCCCCAACTTCTCCATCGGCGCCGTGCTGATGATGCGCTTCGCGGCCGTCGCCGCGCCCTACTTCGAGTCGGCCGAGATCATCGAACTGCACCACCCCAACAAGGTGGACGCCCCGTCGGGCACGTCGCGGCGTACGGCGGAGCTCATCGCCGAGGCCCGGGAGCAGGCCGGGTGCGGCCCGATGCCCGACGCGACGACCACCGCCCTCGAGGGGGCACGCGGGTCCGACGTCCACGGCGTCCACGTCCACGGCATCCGGCTGCGCGGCCTGGTGGCCCACCAGGAGGTCCTGCTCGGCACCGAAGGCGAGACCCTCACGCTGCGTCACGACTCCTTGGACCGGAGCTCCTTCGTGCCGGGCGTCTTGACCGGGCTGCGGGCGATCGCGGATCGGCCCGGACTGACCATCGGCCTCGAGCACGTCCTCGACCTGCCCTGACCGCGCCGCCCTGACGGCTTCGCCCGCTGGCGTCAGGCCATGAGCCGAACCAGCGCCGCGACCAGGGCAGCCCCGAACACGACGACCAGGAACGGTGCCCGGAGCGCCAGCGCCACGACGGCGAAGGCGAGTCCCGCGAGCCGGGCGTCGACGACCAGGGAGCCCGACGACGCGAACACCTGGACGCCGACGAGCGCGGCGAGCAGCGCCACCGGGATCAGGTCGGCGATCCGTTCGACGACCGGGTGGTCGAGAACCCGGGAGGGCACCGACATCCCGGCCAGCTTGAGCAGATAGCACCCGATGCTGCCGACGAGCACCGCCCACCAGAGTGTCATCGCTCGCCCCCGACGTCCTCGGGCCCCGGGATCTCGGTGGGGTCGGGGCGCCGCGACAGGACGCCGGCCAGGAGCGCGATCCCGCCCGCGGCCAGGACGGGCACGCCGGCAGCCGTGAGCGGCACCAGTCCCAGTGCCACCGCGGCGGCCGCGACGGCGACGACGCGGTTGCGACCATCGCGCAGCCGGGGCCACAACAGGGCCAAGAAGGCGGCGCCGACGGCGGCGTCCAGCCCATAGGTGCGGGGGTCGCCGATGGCGTCGCCCGCAACGGCGCCGACCAGGGTCGCCAGGTTCCAGAGCGCGAAGACCGCGAGCCCGGTGGTCAGGAAGCCTGCGCGCGCGGCGTCGCGGCGGTCGCGGGTCACCGACATCGCGGTCGACTCGTCGATGACCAACTGGCTGACCGCGACGCGGCGCCAGCCCGACCAGCCGAGAAGCGGGGCAAGTCGCAGCCCATAGAGCGTGTTGCGGGTGCCGAGCAGGACCGCCGTCACGGCGCCCGAAGCCGGGCTGCCCCCGGCTGCCACCACACCGACGAGAGCGAACTGCGATGCGCCCGTGAACATGACCAGCGACAGCACACAGGTCTGGACCACCGAGAGGCCCGCGGCGACCGACACGGCGCCGAAGGAGAAGCCATAGGCGCCGGTCGCCGCGCCTACCGCCCAGGAGTCGCGCACGATGCGGGCGCGCTCCCGTGGCCACGCCGGTGTCGAGTCGTCACTCACCCGCCGGACCCTAGCGGGCGGTGGTCGGACGTCGCGGCAGGGGCGTCAGCCCACCTAGGAGTCAGCGCCGACGGTGAACCCGCGCCAACCGGGGCTCCGGGCGCGCCTGGTGGACGGCGACATAGGCCAGCAGGATGCCGGAGAGCAGTCCCATCACGGCACCGACGGGTACGACGACGGGAGTGTCGGGGTGGGTCGCGAACCACACGCCCGCGATGACCGACACGATCATGACGACCGCGGCGGTGCGCCATCGATAGATCTTGGGAAGCCGACCGAACACCGTTTCCCCCTCCGTTGTCCGCGGGCTCCAGCGGGTCCCGCATCTCCATAGTCCTCGTCTGGCCGAGGAAATCAAGACCCGCGGGATTGGTTGTCCGGGACGACGAACCACGCCCGGCGTCAGCTCAGTCGACGGCGGTATGGAGGCGCACCTGCTTGACCAGGACCGTGCCGGAGCCGTCGAGGTCGAGGGTGCGATGGGCCCCGTCGGGGCCCCAACCCGCGCCCGTGAGGAAGCGGCGCAGCTCGTCGTCATCGGCGGCCAGCCAGCACACGGCGCGGCTGAACCGGTCGGCATGAACGGTGTCGACCGCCGCCTGGAGCAGCCGCGACCCGTGGCCCTGGCGACGCGCGTCGGGGTGGACCGCGATCTCGGAGATCTCGGCATCGGTGATCGGGTCGCAGTCGGGGTCGGCAGCGGGCTGGCAGACGACGAACCCGCGCACCGTGGCCCGGTCCAGCGCCACGAGCACCCGATTGCGGGCGTCGCCGGGCGCGTGCAGCGAGCGACGCCACGCTTCGGCGACCTGCTCGCGGCTGGGCAGCGCCTCGGGCGGGCCGGCGTACGACGCCTCCCACGCGCCGACCTGGATGTCGGCGATGGCGGGGGCGTCGTCGGTCCAGGCGAGTCGCACGGAGAGGTCGGCGGAGGAGTGCTGTCGTTCGTCGGCCACGGCACCAGTCTCCCAGGGCCCACCTGACGCCCACGGGCCCCCTAGGCTCGAGCCCATGGAGTTCCGCAACCTCGGTGCGAGTGGCCTCAAGGTGTCGGCCATCGCCTATGGCAACTGGCTCACCCACGGCTCGCAGGTCGAGGAGGATGCGGCGGTCGCCTGCGTCCGCCGGGCGCTCGACGAGGGGATCACCACCTTCGACACCGCCGACGTCTATGCCGACGGGGCGGCCGAGCTGGTGCTCGGCAAGGCGCTCCAGGGGGAGAGGCGAGAGGCGCTCGAGATCTTCACCAAGGTCTTCTTCCCGGTGGGGGAGGTGCGGCCCAACGGCCACGGCCTGTCGCGCAAGCACATCCGCGAGTCGATCGACGCGTCGCTGCGGCGCCTCGGCACCGACTACGTCGACCTCTACCAGGCCCACCGGTTCGACCACCAGACGCCGCTCGAGGAGACGATGTCGGCCTTCGCCGACGTCGTCCACGCCGGCAAGGCGCACTACATCGGGGTGTCGGAGTGGACCGCCGATCAGTTGCGCAGCGCCCGCGCGCTCGCGCGCGAGCTCCACATCCCGCTGGTGGCCAACCAGCCGCAGTACAACATGATCTGGCGGGTCATCGAGGAGGAGGTCGTCCCGGCCTCCCGCGAGCTGGGGATCGGACAGATCGTGTGGTCACCGATCGCGCAGGGCGTGCTGACGGGCAAGTACCTCCCCGGCTCGCCGCCCCCCGCCGGCTCCCGCGCCACCGACGACAAGGGCGGCGCCACCATGGTGGCCCGCTATCTCAACGACGACGTGCTCGAACGCGTCCGGCGTCTCAAGCCGCTGGCGGACGAGGCAGGGCTGACGATGGCGCAGCTCGCGGTCGCCTGGGTCCTGCACAACGACAACGTCGCCGCGGCGATCATCGGCGCCAGCCGTCCCGAACAGGTCACCGACAACGCCAAGGCCGCGGGCGTCCGCCTCGACGACGGCCTCCTCGCGGCCATCGACAGCGTCCTGGACGGCGTCATCCAGCGGTCGCCGGCGCTGACGCGTTCGCCTGATCGGGACTCTTTCCACTGACCAGGGCCGCGCCCACCATCGCCAGGACCAGCCCGACGACCATGACCGGCCACCAGTCGTGGCGCACGCCGTCGCCGAGGAAGGCGACGCCGACGACGGCGGGTCCGGCCGTCTGCCCGACGATCAGCGGCGCTGTCACCGCCGACACCTGACCCCGGTCCAAGGCCGTCGAGTAGGTCCAGAAGCCCAGCAGCCCGAACGCCGAGACGGTCACCGCCGCCACGACGACCAGCGGCTCCAACGGCCACCCCACCGCGCGTACGGCGATGGCCGAGCCGGCGTACGACAGCCCCGACAGGCACCCGAGCAGGACCGGCGCCGTGACGACGGTCGTCAGGGCGGCGATCGCGGCGGCACCGACCACCAGGCTGACCACGAAGGGGGCGGACACCGTGACCTCGCCGGGTTCGCCGGCGCTGAGCGCCAGCAGCCAGAGGCCCACGACCACGACCTCCAAGGCCAGCCACTGCCGTCCGCCGACGTGCTCACCGACCAGGCCGACCCCGATCGCCGTGATCGGCAGCGACATCGCGATGCTGGCCTGGGCGAGGTAGAGCGGCAGCAGCCAGATCGACACCGCATGAAGGACGAAGCCGGCCAGATAGGCCGCCACCACGGCCATCAGCAACGGGCTGCCGAGCGCGGCGCGCACGAACGAGCCCAGGCCACCCACGCGCTCCGGCAGCGAGCGGACCGCGCGCGCCTGGGCCACCGACGCCAGCCCGAAGCAGGCGGCGGCGGCCAGGCCGGCGAGGAGACCCCAGATCACAGCGCGAGTCTCCCAGACGAGCCTGTGCCCAGGATCGGCCCCGGCGCCCGCGCCCTAGAGTGGCCGACATGACGCATCCGCTCTATTGGCGCGACCAGGAGCTCTCCTCTTGGTCGGCCACGGTGCTGTCGTCCTCGCCCGAGGCCATCGTGCTCGACGAGTCGGCGTTCTATCCCGGCGGGGGCGGCCAGCCGCCGGACGCCGGCCTGCTCGAGTGGGGCGGCGTGTTCACCCGGATCGCGGGCGTCTCCGCAGCCGGGCTCGTGCCGGTCGAGGGCGACCCCCTCCCGCCGGTCGCCACGGCGGTCGTCGCGCGCCTCGACGACGTACGCCGGCGCCGGCTGATGCGGACCCACTCGGCGCTCCACGTCGTCTCCGGGGTGGTGTTCCGTGACTTCGCCGCGCTCGTGACCGGCTCCAACATGGAGCCCTTGGCCGGGCGCCTCGACTTCAACCTCCCCGAGGTCTCGCCCGGCTTCAAGGAGGAGCTGGAGCGGGTCGTCAACGAGGAGATCCTCGCCGACCGGGCGATCACCGCCCGGGTGGTCCCGCGCGCCGAGGCCGTCGCGGACCCCGAGGTCATGCGCACGGCCCAGTTCCTGATCCCCGACGAGGTCGAGGAGATCCGCATCATCGACGTCGCCGGCCTCGACAAGCAGGCCGACTCGGGCACCCACGTCGCCTCGACCCGTCAGATCGGCGAGGTGCGCATCGCCAAGGTCGAGAGCAAGGGCCGTGGGTTCCGGCGGGTGCGGGTGGAGCTGCCCGGCTCCTAGCCGTGCGTGCGGTCCGCGGTCGCCGGCTCAGCGATAGGTCTCGGGGAGCTGCTGGCCGATCTTGACCTGGGGCTTGGGCATCCGGAGGAACTTCAGCTGCAGCGAGCGCATGACCGCATAGGTCGTGACACCGCGCGTGGGAGCGTCGGGGAAGCGCCGGGCCATCTCGCGGCGCAGCCGGAAGCGGAGCATCACGACGTCATAGATCACCAGCATCATGCCGGTCAGCGTCAGCATGTTGGCGAAGCTGAAGGCCCACTGTGTCTTGACGATGTAGGGGAGCGCGAGCGCCACCACCAGGACGGGCAGCAGGATCTGGATGAACTGGAACCGTGAGTCGACGTAGTCGCGGATGAACCGCTTGACCGGGCCGCGGTCACGCTCGGGCAGGTAGCGGTCGTCACCGGTCCGCATCGCCGCGCGCATCTGCTGTCCCGACTGCGTCCGCGCCGCGCGGGCGGCCGCGGCCTGCTCCTTGCGCGTGCGGGGGACCTGGGCGCGCGCCTTGGCGGCGGCCTCCGCCTCGCGGCGCTTGGGGGTCGGCCGACCCTTGCCCCCCGGCTTGTCGTGGGTCACGGGGAGCTCGTCGGCGGGCTTGCTGCGGCGGAACACGGGCGATGGCCTTCTGCGGGGGACGTGGTGCGGGACGGGCCCCCACCCTACCTGGGCGCGGCGCGTCCGCACCCTCCTGGCCTCGCCTGTGCTTGGGCGAACGCCTAGGGTGAATCCATCAGCTCACCGCGGGGTGACACGTCACGAGGAGGGGCCAGACCCCATGAGTCTTTGGCAGCGCATGACCATGATCTTCCGGTCCAAGGCCAACAAGGTCTTGGACCGTGCCGAGGATCCCCGGGAGACGCTCGACTACAGCTATGCCCGCCAGCAGGAGCTGCTGGCCAAGGTACGCCGCGGCGTGGCCGACGTGGCGACCAGCCGCAAGCGCGTGGAGATCCAGGTCGGTCAGCTCGAGCAGCAGTCGGCCAAGCTCCAGTCCCAGGCAGAGAAGGCCATCGAGATGGGCCGTGAGGACCTCGCCCGTGAGGCGCTCACCCGCAAGTCCGGCCTCACCGGTCAGATCAGCGACCTCCAGACCCAGCACGCCCAGCTCCAGGCCGAGGAGGAGAAGCTCACCCTCGCCCAGCAGCGCCTGCAGGCCAAGGTCGAGGCCTTCCGCACGCGCAAGGAGACCATCAAGGCGACCTACACCGCGGCCGAGGCCCAGACCCGCATCAACGAGGCCTTCTCCGGCATCAGCGAGGAGATGGGCGACGTCGGCATGGCCATCCAGCGCGCCGAGGACAAGACCGCCCAGATGCAGGCCCGGGCCGGTGCCATCGACGAGCTGATCGCCTCCGGCGCCCTCGACGACGCGTCCGCCATCAACGCCGGCGACGACATCTCTCGCGAGCTCGAGGCACTCAGCTCCCAGTCCGACGTCGAGTCCGAGCTGGCCCGGCTCAAGGCCAAGAGCGCTCCGGCCGCGATCGAGTCGCCGGTCGACGGCGGCGACATCATCAAGGCCGAGCCCCAGACGGTCGAGGCGCCGGAGGAGCAGTCATGATCATCCGGATCCTCGGCGAGGGCCAGTTCGACCTCGCCGACGACGCGGTGGCCACGCTCAACGAGCTCGACACGGCGCTGGAGGCCGCGATCGACGCCGGCGACGAGGCGGGCTTCGCCTCGTCGCTGGCCGCGCTCCTCGACGCCGTACGCAGCCATGGTGCGCCGCACGCCGCCGACTCCCTCGACGAGTCCGACGTCATCCTGCCCCCCGCCGACGCCTCGATCAGCGAGGTGCAGGAGATGCTGGCCGACGACGGTCTGATCCCGGGCTGAGCGATGGCCCGCAGCCGCTACATCAAGGACGCCGGGCTGACCGCCCGGATGACCTCGGTCATGTTCCTGCTCGGCGGCCTGTTCGTCGCGCTCGTCGTGACGGTGATGTACGTCCTGCCGCCGACCTATGCGCCGATCATCGGCGTCATCGGCATCGGGATCGCCTGGTTCCAGTGGTACATGTCCGACACCCTGGCCATGAAGGCGATGCGCGCCCGTGAGGTGACCCCCGAGCAGGCGCCCGAGCTGCACGCGATGATCGACCGGCTGTGTGCCATGGCCGACATGCCCAAACCGCGGGTCGGCATCGCCGACCTCGACCTGCCCAACGCGTTCGCCACCGGCCGCTCGCCCAACCGCTCCGTGGTGTGTGTGACCACCGGGATCCTGCGTCGCCTCGACGCCGAGGAGCTCGAAGGCGTGCTCGCCCACGAGCTGTCCCACGTCGCCCACCGCGACGTGCTCGTGATGACCATCGCGTCCACCGCCGGCATCATCGCCGGCATGCTGACCCGGGGGGCGCGTTGGGGCGCCCTGTTCGGCGGCGGTCGGCGCGACAACAACAGCAGCGCACTCCCGGCCTATCTGGTCATCCTGCTGGTCTCGCTGCTGGTCTATGCGATCAGCTTCTTCCTGACCCGGCTGCTGTCGCGCTATCGCGAGCTGAGCGCCGATCGGGCCGGCGCCTATCTCACGATGAAGCCGGCTGCCCTGGCGTCGGCGCTCCAGAAGATCACCGGCGAGATCAACCAGATCCCCGACCAGGACCTGCGCGCCTCCAACGCCATGAACGCCTTCTTCATCGCCCCGGCGATCAAGGGCGTCTCGCTGCGCACGCTCACCTCGACCCACCCGTCGCTGGAGCAGCGCCTCGAGCAGCTCGCCAAGATCCAGGCCGAGCTCGGCCGACCGATGGCCTGAGCGCTCATGGGTCTGTGGGAGACACTGACCGGTCGGAGCCGGGTCAAGGGGCCCAACCTCGACGCCCTGTTCGGGATCCCCAGCGCCGCGATCACGCTGGAGTCGGCGGCCGGTTTCACCGCCACCGGCGTGGGATCGGTGTGCTTCCGGGCGGCTGCCGGCGCGGCGTTCGCCCAGGTGCAGGCCGACGTGGTGGCGCTGATCAAGGCCGATGCCGACGCACCGGACGTCGAGGTGACCACCGATGACTTCGGCTTCACCTGGCTCACGGTCCACGACGACCCGGGAGATCTCTCGGGACTCTGCACCGACCTCCATGCCGTCAACACCGCGCTCGAGGCTCAAGGGTTCGGCGGCGGGCTGCTGTGCACCCTGGTGCCGTTCCACGACACCTCCGGTCGCCGGTTCGGCCTGGTCTACCTCTACAAGCAGGGCACCTTCTATGCCTTCGCCCCCCAGCCCGGCCCGGGTCCCCAGAAGCGGGACAACCTGCTGGAGATCTCCGTCCGCGACCAGCTCGCCGGCGAGCTCCCCATGGAGCAGGACCTCAGCCGCTGGCTCGCTGTCTGGGGCGCCCCCGGCCTCTGACCTCGCCGAGTCGCCGCAGGATGTGACGACTCGACGAGATTCCTGCTCGATGCGCCGAGGCCGTCACCGGATGTGACGACTCGGCGAGAACGGGGGTGGGTCTTCGGCAGCGCGGTAGCGCCCCGCGCTGATGCGCGGGCGGCTGCTCAGTCGCGGTGGGACTTGCCGGGGAGGTCGAGCATCCGCTGGAGGGCGGCCTTGGCCCAGCGCTCGGTGTCGGCGTCGACCTCGATCTGGTTGACCACCACTCCGTCGACGAGCGACTCGAGCGCCCACACCAGGTGGGGAAGGTCGATGCGGTTCATCGTCGAGCAATAGCAGACGTTGCGGTCGAGGAAGGCGATGTGCTTGTCCGGGTGGGCGTCGGCGAGGCGCTTGACGAGATTGAGCTCGGTGCCGACCGCCCAGGAGGTGCCGGAGGCCGCCGCCTCGATCGTCTTGATGATGAACTCCGTGGAGCCGATCAGGTCGGCCTTGAGTACGACGTCGTGGGTGCACTCCGGGTGGACGACGATCGTGATGTCGGGGTGTGCGGCGCGCAGCTCGTCGACGACGTCGACGGAGAAGCGCCCGTGGACCGAGCAGTGGCCCTTCCACAGGATCATCCGGGCGGCCCGCAGCTGCTCGACCGTGAGGCCGCCGTGGGGCTGCAGCGGGTCCCACACGACGCAGTCGTCGAGGGAGTACCCCAGCTTGAGGACGGCGGTGTTGCGGCCGAGGTGCTGGTCGGGGAGGAACAGCACCTTGGTGTCGGCGCCGTGCTGCTCGAAGGCCCAGTCCAGCGCCACATCGGCGTTGGACGAGGTGCACACCACGCCGCCGTTGCGGCCGACGAAGGCCTTGATGTCGGCGGAGGAGTTCATATAGGTCACCGGCGTCACCACGTCGGCGATTCCGGCGTCGACCAGCGCGTCCCACGCGTCCTCGACCTGGGCCAGCCGCGCCATGTCGGCCATCGAGCAGCCGGCGCCGAGGTCGGGGAGTACGACCTTCTGCTCCGCCGAGGTCAGGATGTCGGCGGACTCGGCCATGAAGTGCACGCCGCAGAACACGATGTACTCGGCCTCGGGGCGCGCCGCCGCGTCGCGGGCGAGCTTGAAGGAGTCACCCGTCACGTCGGCGAACTGGATGACCTCGTCGCGCTGGTAGTGGTGACCGAGGATGAACACCCGCTCGCCCAGCGCCTCCTTGGCGGCGCGGGCGCGCTCGACCAGGTCGGGGTCGGAGGCGGGAGGCAGGTCACCGGGGCACTCGACGCCGCGCTCGGCGGTGAGGTCCCGGCCGCGGCCCAGCGGCAGCAGCGGCAGGTCGATCGCGCTCATGGCGCACATCCTAAGGTTCGGCCGAGGCACGCCCGGACCCGCGTCCGCGCGGTCACAGGAACGTCGGATGGGGGAGGTACGGCGCGGGGACGCGCACGTTGCGCACGCCGAGGAAGCCGTGACCGAAGATCGACAGTCGAGCCTCGACCGCGATATCGAGCGCCCACTGGTTGGCTGCGGTCACGTGGCCGACCCGGATCGGCACGGCGGGGTCGGAGGACGCCAGCGCCTCCCACATCAGCGCTCGGGCCGCCTTGCGATGGGTGGCGGCGAGCACGACCGGGACGCCGGACGCGTCGACGTAGGCATAGCCCGACGCTGCGGGGCGGTCGGTCACCAGCAAGCGCAACAGTGAGCCCATGACCGCGTGGTCGGGACCGTGGGCGGCCCCGCGCACGCGGCGGTCGAGGCTGTCGAGCAGGTCGACGTCCTCGGCCCGGCCCTCGCGCACGTGACGGTCGGGGGCGGGGAGGTCGGCCCGGGCCACCGACCCCCACAGCAGCATCTGCGGGTGCAGGTCGAAGCCGACGGAGCGATACAGCCGCACCGCCCGCGGGTCGGGCGAGGCATTGAGCATCGCCCTCAGGCAGCCGCGACCGTGGCTGCGGGCGGCATCGAGCAGCGCGCGACCGATGCCGCTGCCCTGCTCGTCGGGGGCGACGGCGTAGGAGGCCAGGATCCACATCAGCTCGCGTGCGAGCGAGGTGGCGAAGCCGACGATCTCCCCGCCCCGGTCAGCGACCCAGCAACCGCCGGGGTCGGTGCGGATCAGGTGCTCGGTCCGGATGTGCCAGTCGGCGGCGCGCTCGGCGGACCGCGGTGCGGGCTCGGGCCAGGCGCGCTGGGCGCTGCGCCGATCGACCTCCAGATAGGCCTGGGAGCTGAGCCGCTCCGCCGCGTCGACGTCAGCGACCCTCATCGGCCGGATCAGGACGTCATCGGAACTGGTCGCCATGGCGGCCACATCGTATGACGCACCCGGGGGCGGGCAGGATGGGCGCGTGCGCGTCCTCTTCGCCCCCGACAAGTTCGCCGGCACCCTCACCGCGGTCCAGGCCGCCGAGGCGATGGCCCGCGGCTGGGCCCACCAGGCCCCCGGCGACGAGCTCGACCTGGCGCCGATGTCCGACGGTGGGCCCGGCTTCGTCGACGTCCTCCACGCGGCGCTCGGCGGCCAGCTCCACGCCGTCACGGTCCCAGGACCGTTCGGCGACGCCGTCCCGGCCACGCTGCTCGTGGCCGGCGACACCGCCTATGTCGAGAGCGCCCAGGCCTGCGGGCTCCCGCTCACGGGCGGGCAACGGGCGGAGGAGGCGAGCACGGTCGGGGTCGGGACCCTGGTGGGCCTGGCCGTCGACGCCGGCGTACGCCGCGTGGTGGTCGGACTGGGCGGTTCGGGCACGACCGACGGGGGAGCGGGGCTGCTGGCGGCCCTTGGCGCCGCCGCGGACGTGCCGCTCGACCGCGGGCCCCTCGGGCTGGCCGGGGTGACCTCCGCGGACCTCGCCGCAGCCAGAGCGAGGGTCTCGGGTGTGGCGCTGGTGGCCGCGAGCGACGTGGACAACCCGCTCACGGGCCTGTTCGGCGCCGCCAAGACCTATGGCCCCCAGAAGGGGATCTCCGACGACCGGCTGCCGGCCGTCGACCAGGTGCTCGAACGGTGGGCCGCCGCCGTCGACCGGCGGGTGGCACTGGAGAAGGGCGCCGGCGCAGCGGGCGGTCTCGGGTTCGCCCTGCTGGCCCTGGGGGCCACCCGTGAGCCGGGGATCGGCCTGGTGGCCGCGGCGGTGGGACTGGCCGAGCGCGCCCGCCGGGCCGACCTGGTCGTGACCGGCGAGGGTGCCTTCGACTTCTCCAGCCGCTCGGGGAAGGTCCCCTACGGCGTCGCCGAGATCGCCGCGGAAGCCGTACGCCCCTGCATCACCCTCGCGGGACAGGTGCTGGTCGGCGCCCGCGAGATGCGCGCCCTCGGCATCGAGTCGGCCTATTCGCTGGTCGACCTGGTGGGGGAGGCGGCGGCGCTGGGCGACCCGGTCGGGTCGCTGGAGAGGCTCGCGGCGCGGACCGCCCGGACGTGGTCGCGGGATGCTTCGGAATAACCGGGGCTGTGCGACCATTGACCACTAAAGACGCCCGCGGGAGGACCGCGGCCACGACGAGGCACGGGAGCGAGAGAACATGACCGAGCAGGTCGACACCACCTTCGAGCACCGCACCGACGGGATCAACCTGAGCGCCGTCGCGGCGACCAAGGTGAAGAGCCTCCTCGAGCAGGAGGGTCGCGACGACCTCCAGCTGCGCATCTCCGTGCAGCCCGGCGGTTGCTCGGGTCTGCGCTACCAGCTGTTCTTCGACGAGCGCACGCTCGACGGCGATGTCGTCAGCGACTTCGGCGGCGTCGCGGTCGTCGTCGACCGCATGAGCGTCCCCTACCTCAACGGGGCGACCATCGACTTCGTCGACACCATCGAGAAGCAGGGCTTCACGATCGACAACCCCAACGCGACCGGCTCCTGCGCCTGCGGCGACTCGTTCCACTGAGCCCCCACCGCTGAGCCGGGCCACCGAGCCCGGCGAGCCTGAGCAGCACCCACCAGCACGAGACCCCCGTCCGACACCGTCGGACGGGGGTCTGCTGCGTGCTGGCCTTGCGGTGTGCCCACCGCTCGGGCGCGGTCTGAGCCGACAGGGACGGATCAGTCCAGATGGAGGTGGAGGGCGTTGGCCAGGCGCCTGGCCGCGTCGCTGACCCGGAGCTCGGTCTTGGCGGTCTCGCGCGGGTAGTCCTCATAGCGGATGCTGGGCGCGGGCTGGACGGCGGCGCGCACGGCCTGGTCGAGGGGGTCAAGCCGGAGCCTGGCTCCGACCGCCTCGGCGTCGGCGTACATCTGATGAGGGCTGGCGAGCTCGTCATAGGCGAGCCGGGTGGAGGACATCGACACGGCCATGGCTCGACGCTAATGACTACTGGTTGGTATCCCTAGGAGTACCGGTCAGTAGTGTTCGGTGACATGTCGCTGCTGATCGCCGGCTCCATCGCCACCGACCACCTGATGAGCTTCGCCGGGAAGTTCGAGGACTCCCTCGTCGTCGACCAGCTCGACAAGCTGTCGGTCTCGTTCCTCGTCGACGACCTCGAGATCCGCCGCGGTGGGGTGGCGCCCAACATGTGCTTCGGCCTGGCCCGGCTCGGCCTGCGCCCCGTGCTCGTCGGGGCGGCGGGGGAGGACTTCGCCGACTATCGCTCCTGGCTCGAGCGTCACGGCGTCGACTGCGACTCGGTGCACATCTCCGAGACCCGTCACACCGCCCGGTTCGTCTGTACGACGGACTCCGCGATGGCCCAGTTCGCCTCGTTCTATGCCGGCGCCATGGCCGAGGCTCGTCACATCGAGCTCGAGCCGATCGTGCGGCGGGTCGGAGCCCCCGACTATGTGCTGATCGGCGCCGACGACCCGGAGGCCATGCGCCGCCACACCCACGAGTGCCGGCAGCGGAGCTATCCCTTCATCGCCGACCCGAGCCAACAGCTTGCCTTCAGCGAGGGCGACCTGATCCGCGACCTCATCGACGGCGCGGCGCTGCTGTTCTCCAACGAGTACGAGTCCCACATGATCTCGGCCAAGACCGGCTGGTCGGCCGAGGAGGTCCTCGACCGGGTCGGCATCCAGGTGACCACCCTGGGCGCCCGCGGCGTGCGCGTCCAGGGCCGGGGAGTGGAGACGTTCGAGATCCCCGCGGTCAGTGAGGTGGAGGCGATCGAGCCGACCGGGGTCGGCGACGCCTTCCGGGCGGGGTTCCTGGCTGCCCTGGCCTGGGGCGTCGGCCTGCAGCGCGCGGCCCAGGTCGGGTGCGTGCTGGCCGCCTATGTCGTCGAGACGGTGGGCACCCAGGAGTACTCCTTCACCCACGAGCAGTTCACCGAGCGGTTGGGGCGCGAGTACGGCGCGGAGGCGGCGGCCGAGATCAAGGCCCATGTCGGCTGACCTGGCCGCCCCAGCGCCCCCGGGTGCGACGAAGGGCTAGCCCACGCGCCGGACCAGGAAGCGCGGGGTGCCGTCGGGGGCCGTGTCCTCGCCGACGTAGTCCTGCTGCCGCATCCGGCACCAGGCGGCGACGTCGTTGCGCGCGGCCGGGTCGTCGGCGACGACCGCCAGAACCGACCCGGTGGGCACGGTGGGCAGGGCGCGGGCGAGCTCGAGGATCGGCCGGGGGCAGCGCTGCCCGCGACAGTCCAGCTCGATGACCGGGTCCACGACGTCGGTCATGCCATCCCCACCCTCGCCCGGAGCTCGGCGACCACCCCGGGCAGGACCTGCAGGAATGCGTGCACGTCGTCGGCCGTGGTCGCACGGGTCAGCGAGAGCCGCACGTTGCCGTGGGTCAGTGCGCCCATGGCGGTGAGGACATGGCTCGGCGTCAGCGTCGAGGCGGCGCACGCGGACCCCGATGCCACGCCGAAACCGTGGCGGTCCAGCTCGGTGACCAGCGCCTCGCCGTCGACATAGAGGCACGAGAACGTCACGAGGTGGGGAAGCCTGGCCTCGGGGTCGCCGACCACCTCGACATCGGGCACGGTGGCGGCGATCCGCTCGCGGAGCAGGGCGATGAGGGCGTGCTGGCGGGCGGAGGTCTCGGCCTGCTCCGCGACGACGGCCTGGAGGGCTGCCGCGGCCGCCAGGGCACCCGGCACGTTCTCGAAGCCCGAGACCCGCTCGTCGACCCGGTCGTCACCCGGGAACGGCTGCCGCCAGCGCGCCCCCTTGCGCACCAGCAGCAGGCCCACCCCGGGCGGCCCACCCCACTTGTGGGCCGATGCGGCGGCCGCTGCCCAGCCCCCGGGCAGCGACATCCGGCCGGCGGCCGCGCAGGCGTCCATGAACAACGGGATGCCGAGGGCCACCGCGGCGTCCTCCACCGGCTGCACGGTCCCGACCTCGTGGTTGGCGGCCTGGACGGCGGCGACCACGGCGGGTGGTCCGGCCTGGGCCGCGCTGCGCATCCCGTCGGGGTCGACCCGTCCGAGCGTGTCGACGCCGACCTCGCGGACCTCGGCCCCTGCCCACGCCAGAACGTGGCGCACGGCCGAGTGCTCGACCGCCGGCAGGACGACCGCCTGACCGTGACGGCGGGCGCCACGCAGCAGTCCCAGCAGGCCACGGTGGACCGCATCGGTGCCCGAGGAGGTGAAGCTCACCTCGTCGGGCCGAAGCTCAAGGGCCTCGGCGACGACCTCGCGCGCGTTGTCGAGCAGCAGCCGCGCCGACCGCCCCGAGCGGTGCAGGCGGCGCGGGTCGGCGTACCCGCGGTCGAGGGCGCTGAGCAGCACCTCGCGGGCGGCCGGATGCAGCGGCTCGGCGGACGCCGCGTCGAGATCGCGGTAGGCGCCGCGCTCGCCGGCTGCCGGGGAAGTGCCCACGGTGCGAACTTACCGGGTGCCCAGAGTCATTCTTGGGCTCCTCTTAGGCTAGTCTTCCGCCTACGTGGCGTTCGAGAGAGAGGCTTCCTCGTGAGTGTGAAGCTCACCAGGCGCATGGGCCTGCCTCGGGTGACGAGGGCGTTGACCCTGTCGCTCGGAGCAGTGGTGCTGCTGCTGAGCGGGTGTTCCGCCGAGACCACCGATGAGTGGAAGCGGCTGGCGATGCCCGAGCCTGGGACCAAGGAGTCCTGGCAGATCTTCGACTTCTGGCGTTGGTCATGGGTCGCCGCGCTGGTCGTGGGCGTGCTCGTGTGGGCGCTCATGCTGTGGGTGGCGGTCCGCTACCGCCGCAAGAGCGACGACGAGATCCCGGTCCAGACGCGCTACAACATCCCGCTGGAGATCCTCTACACGATCGCTCCGGTGATCATCGTGATCGTGTTCTTCGCCAACACGGTGCGGATCCAGCACAGCGTGACCGCTGAGGTCGAGCACCCCGACCACACCATCGTGGTCACGGGTCAGCAGTGGTCCTGGACGTTCAACTACGCCGGCGAGCGCCGGGCCGACGGCACCTATGCGGGCGAGCCCGGGACCGACGGCAAGAACGTCTATGAGGCCGGCACGACCTCCTACATCCCGACGCTGGTGCTCCCCGTCGACCAGACGGTCGAGTTCGAGCTGCACTCGCCCGACGTGATCCACTCGTTCTGGATCACCGGGTTCCTCTACAAGGAGGACGTCATCCCGGGCCGGGTCAACACCTTCCAGGTGACCCCCGACCGGATCGGTGACTTCAAGGGCAAGTGCGCCGAGCTGTGCGGCGCCTACCACTCGCGGATGCTCTTCAACGTCAAGGTCGTCTCCGAGGCCGACTACGAGGCCTATCTGCAGGAGCAGATGGCCAAGGGCTTCGTGTCCGACGCCCCGCTGCTGGGCAACCAGCTGACCAAGACCCAGGCCGGTCTGGAGACCGACGCGTCCGAGGGAGCCGCCCAGTGACTGCCACCGCCGCCCACCCCACGACGACCGAGACGACGCGTCGCCCCCTCGGCCAGCAGATCGTCCGCGTCATCACGACCACCGACCACAAGCTCATCGGCAAGCTCTACCTGATCACCGCGATGGCGTGGTTCGTCCTCGGCGGCATCATGGCGCTGCTGATGCGGTCCGAGCTGGCCTTCCCCGGCACCCAGGTGGTCTCCGACGAGGTCTACAACCAGCTGTTCACCATGCACGGCACGATCATGCTGCTGCTGTTCGCGACGCCGCTGTTCTTCGGCTTCGCCAACGTGATCATGCCGCTCCAGATCGGTGCTCCCGACGTCGCGTTCCCGCGCCTCAACATGGTCAGCTACTGGCTCTACCTGTTCGGTGGCCTGATCGCGGCCTCGGGCTTCCTCACCCCGGGTGGCGCCGCCAGCTTCGGCTGGTTCGCCTATGTCCCGCTGAGCAACAGCGTGGCGTCCCCGGGCGCCGGCGGTGACCTGTGGGTGATGGGTCTGTGGATGGGTGGTCTCGGCACCATCCTGGGCTCGGTCAACTTCATCACCACGATCATCACGATGCGCGCGCCCGGCATGACCATGTTCCGGATGCCGATCTTCACCTGGAACACCCTGATCACCAGCCTGCTGGCGCTGATCATCTTCCCGATCCTCGCGGCCGCGCTGCTGGTCCTCGAGGCCGACCGCCAGTTCGGCGCCCACGTGTTCGACCCCGCCCACGGCGGCCCGATCCTGTGGCAGCACCTGTTCTGGTTCTTCGGCCATCCCGAGGTCTATGTGCTCGCGCTGCCGTTCTTCGGCATCGTGTCCGAGATCATCCCGGTGTTCAGCCGCAAGCCGATCTTCGGCTACGTCGGACTGGTCGGGGCCACGCTCGTCATCGCGATGCTGTCGGTGGCGGTGTGGGCCCACCACATGTTCGTCACGGGCGCGGTCGATCTCGACTTCTTCTCCGGGATGACGTTCCTGATCGCCGTACCGACCGGTGTGAAGTTCTTCAACTGGATCGGGACGATGTGGGGCGGATCCGTCTCCATGGACACGCCCCTGCTCTGGACGATGGGCTTCCTGACCACCTTCCTCTTCGGTGGTCTGACGGGCGTCATGCTGGCCTCGCCGCCGCTGGACTTCCACGTGTCGGACTCCTACTTCGTGGTGGCCCACTTCCACTACACGATCTTCGGCACCGTGGTGTTCGCGATGTTCGCGGGCTTCTACTTCTGGTGGCCCAAGTTCACCGGCCGGATGCTCGACGAGCGGCTGGGCAAGATCCACTTCTGGCTGACGTTCATCGGGTTCCACACGACGTTCCTCATCCAGCACTGGCTGGGCGTCGAGGGCATGCCGCGTCGCTACGCCGACTACCTGCCCTCCGACGGGTTCACGACCCTCAACCAGATCTCGACGGTCGGTGCCTTCCTGCTGGCCGCGGCGATGCTGCCCTTCTTCTACAACGTCTACAAGACCCGCTCGGCGCCGATGGTCGAGGTCGACGACCCGTGGGGCTGGGGCCGCTCGCTGGAGTGGGCCACCGCCTGCCCGCCGCCGCGCCACAACTTCCACTCGCTGCCGCGGATCCGCTCCGACTCACCCGCCTTCGACCTGCATCACCCTGAGGTCGCGGCGCTCGAGCTCGAGCAGCACGAGGCGGAGCTCAAGGAGGTCGGCCAGTGAAGGTCGAGACCTGGGTCTTCCTCGCGACGACCATCTTCTTCCTGGTCGTCACGCCGATCTATTGGGTCGCCACGGCCTCGGGGCGCTACCTCGACGGCAACGGCGACTGGACCGGTTTCACGGCCCTCGCCATGACGACGCTGCTCTCGGCGATGATCACCATCTATCTCGGGTTCCACGCCCGTCGGATGGACGCTCGTCCCGAGGACCGGCAGGACGCCGAGATCGCCGACGGAGCTGGCGAGCTGGGCTTCTTCCCGCCGTTCTCCTGGTGGCCGTTCTGGAACGCCCTGTGCCTGGCGGCCATGGTCTACGGCGTCGCGATGCACGCCTGGTGGCTGGTCATCATCGGTGGTGGCCTCGGCATCGTCGCCATCAGTGGGCTGGTGTTCGAGTACTACCGCGGGGAGCACGCCCACTGAGGGCCGTTCCACGCAGCCGCGTCACCGCTCGTCGCCCCATCCCGGGGAGACGAGCGGTTCGCGCTTTGGGGGAGCCTGCCCGGGGTCGCTACCCTGGGTGAACACGGCGGTTCTGCTGAGGGGGATTCCTGCGTTGACGTTCGTCCGACCTGCGCCCATGACACGGCGTCGGCCCGTCCCCGGGCTGGCGGCGCTGGTGGGGCTCGCCCTGGCGACCACGACTCTGACGGCCTGCCAGTCCTCGCAGGCCGTCCCCGGGGCCGACGCCTCGGCCGGCTCGTCCTCCAGCGCTGCGGGGGCCTCCGAGACTCCGGAGGCCGCCCCGCCTGCTCGCATCACGACCAACGTCAAGCGCCACGCCCAGAACGTCCCCGTCTCGACCGTCGTGACCGTCAAGGCCACGGACGGCACGCTCGACTCGGTCGCCGTTCGCGCGGGCAAGGTGGAGGTCGCCGGTGAGCTGTCGGCCGACGGGACCGTGTGGACCGCCAGCGAGCGGCTCGACCCGGGCGTCGACTACTCCGTCCGGGCCGTGGGCGCCAACGCCGACGGCGTGACCGCACGGGCGCGCAGCACCTTCCGCACTCAGGAGCTCAGCCTCGACCAGCAGATCTATCCCTCCGTGGCCCCGCTGCAGGGCGAGACCGTCGGGGTGGGCATGCCCGTCATCGTGACCTTCGACCTCCCGGTGCAGGACAAGGCCGAGTTCGAGAAGCACATGACCGTGACGAGCACGCCGGCCCAGCGGGGCTCGTGGCGGTGGATCAGTGACACCGAGGCCCACTGGCGCCCGGCCCACTACTGGAAGGCCCACAGCAAGGTCGACGTCGACGTCGCCATCAACGGCCTGCCGGCCGGCAACGGTCTCTATGGGCAGGAGAGCCGCCAGATCTCCTTCAAGGTCGGCGATGCCCACATCTACAAGGTCAACGCCCAGACCGACCAGATGAAGGTCTACAGCAACGGCAAGCTGCTCAACACGCTGCCGATCACGACGGGCAAGCCGGGCTTCACCACCCGATCCGGCGTCAAGGTCATCATCGAGAAGTTCCGCACCAAGCGGATGAACTCCGAGACGGTCGGCATCCCGCAGGGGAGCCCGGACGCCTACGACATCAACAACGTCGAGTACGCCATGCGGGTGACCTATTCCGGGGAGTTCATCCACGCCGCCCCGTGGTCGGTCGGCTACCAGGGCTATGCCAACGTCAGCCACGGCTGCACCGGCATGTCGACCTCCAACGCCGGCTGGCTCTACAACATGTCGGTGCGGGGCGACGTCGTCGAGTACACCGGGACCGACCGACCGATGACCCTGACCAACGGCTACGGCGACTGGAACCTCTCCTTCAAGGACTATCGCAAGGGCTCCGCGCTCCACTGAGTGTCCGTGTCGCCCCTGACGGCCCCCGCTGGTGCCCCTGACGGCCCCTGAGGCCCCAGGAGGGCCTGAGGCGGGGCCAGGGGGCCCCTGAGGACGCCGTCGGCCGTCCAGCGGCGTTCGTACGCCCGGTCCAGCGACACCGACGGCTCCGAGGGCAGCCGCAACCGCCCAGAGACCCCGGAACGGCGTCGGCCCCGCCCGAAGCACGGGCGGGGCCGACGACTGCCGGGGGAGGAGCTGCGTCAGCGCAGCGGCTCCTCGTCGGCGGCGTGCAGGTTGTGGCCGTCGAACTGGTGACCGTCGGCCGGGTGGGCCAGGGCCGACTGGAGCTCGAGCTCGTGGTCGGCGTGGTGGTGGCCCTCCTCGAGCTCCTCCACCGTCGGCTTCTGGATGTTGTCGGCGACGTTGAGCGCCGACAACCTGGCCCGCAGCCGCTGCGCCCGGGTGCCGGGAGCAGCCACGCCGTTCTCGTCGGTGGCCGACTCGAGGGCATAGACCTCCTCGCGGTCGCGACCGGCGGTGAGGGTGTAGGCGCGCTCCTCCGAGATCGGCAGGTGACGCTCGGAGTAGCCACCCTCGGCCGACCGCATGATGACGCCGGTCTCATAGCCGTGGAGCAGCAGGTCACGGTCGTGACGCTGCAGCGAGATGCACCAGCGCCGGGTGATGAAGAACGCGAGCACCGGCAACACGAACACCGCCACGCGGTTGATGTAGGTGAGCTGGTTGATGCTCAGGTTGAACGTGATCGCGATGATGTCGTTGCCGCCGGCCTCCCACAGCACGCCATAGAAGGTCATCAGCGCGACCATGGTCGCCGTACGGGTCGGGGCGTTGCGCGGCCGCTGGAGCAGGTGGTGCTCCCGCTTGTCACCGGTGATCCACGCCTCGATGAACGGCAGGCTGATCAGGATCGCCGTCATCACACCCGGCAGCACGATGATCGGCAGGAAGACGTTCCAGGCGATCGTGTGGCCGAACAGGTGGGTCTCCCAGCCCGGCATGATGCGCAGCGCGCCGTCGGGCCAGCCCATGTACCAGTCGGGCTGGGAACCGGCGGTGACCTTGGACGGGTCGTAGGGGCCGAACTTCCACACCGGGTTGATGCTCAGCAGACCACCCATGAGAGCGGTCATGCCGAACACGACGAAGAAGAAGCCGCCGGCCTTGGCCATGTAGACCGGGAGCATCGGATAGCCGACGACGTTCTCCTCGGTCCGGCCGGGGCCAGGCCACTGGGTGTGCTTGTGATAGACGAGCAGCAGCATGTGGGCCGCCACCAGGGCGAGCAACAAACCGGGGATCAGCAGGATGTGGACGGCATAGAGCCGCGGGATGATCGACTCACCCGGGAACTCGCCGCCGAAGAGCAGGAACGACATGTAGGTGCCGACCACGGGGATGGACTTCATGAAGCCGTCCGCCGCGCGGATGCCGGTGCCGGACAGCAGGTCGTCGGGGAGCGAGTAGCCGGTGAAGCCCTCGAGGGCCCCGAGGAGCAGCAGCAGGGTGCCGATGATCCAGTTGAGCTCGCGCGGCTTGCGGAAGGCGCCGGTGAAGAACACCCGCATCATGTGGACGAACATCGCCGCGACGAAGAGCATCGCGGCCCAGTGGTGCATCTGGCGCAGGAGCAGACCCCCGCGGACGTCGAAGGAGATGTTGAGGCTGGAGGCATAGGCCTCCGACATCTGGATGCCGCGCAGCTGGTTGTAGGAGCCCATGTACTCGACTTCGCTCATGCTGGGCTTGAACCACAGCGTGAGCAGGACGCCGGTGATCAGCAGGACCACGAAGCTCCACAGCGCGATCTCGCCGAGCATGAACGACCAGTGGTCGGGGAAGACCTTGCGCAGGTTCTTCTTCATGGCACCGGCCAGGCCGAGCCGCTCGTCGGCCCAGTTGGCCACCGCGCCGGCCTTGCCGGGCTTCTTGGCCGTGGCTGCCGTGTCGCGGTTGCTGGTCGCGGCCTTGCTGGTGTCGATGCTCACTGCGAGTCACGCTCCCAAAAGCTCGGTCCGACGGGTTCGTTGAAGTCGCTCTGGGCCACCAGGTAGCCCTCCGAGTCCACCATCAGAGGCAACTGGGGGAGAGAGCGGGCGGCCGGTCCGAAGACGACCTTGCCGCTGTCGGCCAGGTCGAACGTCGACTGGTGGCACGGGCACAGCAGGTGGTGCGTCGTGCGCTCGTTGAGCGAGATCGGGCACCCGACGTGGGTGCAGATCTTGGAGTAGCAGACGATGCCATCGACCGCCCAGTCGTCGCGGCCCTTGCCGGGGACGATGTCCGCAGGATCCATGCGCAGCAGGATCACCGACGCCTTCGCCTTGTTGACCTGGAGCTCGACGCCCTCGATGACAGGGTGCCCCGCCTCGTCAGTCTCGAACAGCGCGGCCGGCTGGGCGTTGACGAGGTCGCCGACCTCGAGCTCGCTGACCTTGATCGGGGTTCCGACGACGTCGCGGACCACGCGCATGCCCTTGGCCCAGATGGTGTGCTTGAGCACGCTGATGTCGGTCGGGCCGAGGTCCTTGAGAAGCACGATGGGCGCGATGCTGGACAGCCCGATGGCGCCGAGCAGCGTGTTGCGGATCAGCGGCCGACGGCCCAGGCCGGACTCCTCGAGGCCGAGCGCCAGCACGGCCTGGGTTGCCTCGCGGTCGGCGGTCGTCGAGCCCGCCGCGTGGCGCATCTCGACGATCTCGTGGTCACCCATGAGCTTGCGCGCCCAGTGGATGATCCCGATGCCCGTGAACAGGAACGCGCCACCGAGGCAGGCACCCAGCGCGATGTTGGAGGAGCGGAAGTAGAGGAACGTCGACGGCTCGTCGCCGATCTTGAAGGCGAAGTAGGACACGATGAAGAGCACGGCGCAGACCATGGCCAGGCCGAAGAACGTCGCGACCTGACGCTCGGCGCGCTTCTCCATCGCCGGGTCGACGTCGGTCGGGCGCCACTGGTGCTCGGGCAGCCCCGGGTTGGGGATCGGCTCCTCGCCGTCCCGAGCGGGGAGGTTGGACTCGTCGCTCACGCTTCTGCCTTCTTCTTGCTCGAACGAGTGGTGTGGCCGGCGATCCAGACGGTGAAGGCCACGAGGACGCCGATGCCCAGCCACGTGAACAGGCCCTCGGCCACCGGACCCATCGCGCCGAGGGCGAAGCCGCCGGCCTCGGGCTCCTCGCGGATCGAGTCGATGTAGGCGATGACCGCCAGCTTGTCCTTGGGCGAGATGTTGCCGTCGGAGAAGTTGTCCATGGGACCGGGGCCGGTCAGCATGGCCTCATAGATGTGCTTGTTGGTCGTCTTGTGCAGCGAGGGCGCCTTGCCGCCCCGCGGCATGGCGCCGCCGGCGCCGTCGAAGTTATGGCAGGCGGTGCAGTTGGTCAGGAAGATCTGGCCGCCGCGCACGATGGCCGCCTGCTTCTCCTCCTCCGACATCCCGGTCGTGGAGTAGTCGCCCTCCTGGGGGATCGCCGGGCCGGGCGCGAGCGAGGCGACGTAGGCCGCGAGGGCCTCGCGCTCCGCGTCGGTGAACACGACCGGCTTGACGGGGGCCTGCTGTCCCGGCTGGGCCATGGGCATGCGGCCGGTGCCGACCTGGAAGTCGACGGCAGCGGCGCCCACGCCGACGAGGCTCGGGCCGAGCTGGCCGTTGCCCTCGGTGCGGATGCCCTCACCGTTGAGCCCGTGGCAGCTGGAGCAGTTGACCGTGAACAGCTGCTTGCCTTCGGTGACCTGGTCTGCGGTGGTGACGGTCTGCTGGGCCTGGGCCGGCGCCACGGCGGCATAGAGCCCGCCCATCGCCACGAGGCCGATGGCCGTCACGAGAAGTCCCGCCAGCCGGCCCCGGCGGTGCCGGGAGATCCTGCCAACGGATCGGTTCAGGAAACGCACCTGCATGTCCTCTTCGGGGTTGTGGGAGGGGCTACTTGATGAGGTAGATCGCGGAGAACAGGATGATCCAGACCACGTCGACGAAGTGCCAGTAGTAGGACACGACGATGGCGCTGACCGCCTGCTCGTGGGTGAACCGCTTGGCCAGGAACGTCCGGCCGAGCACGAACAGGAAGGCGATCAGACCGCCCGTGACGTGAAGGCCGTGGAAGCCCGTGGCGAGGTAGAACAGGCTGTCATAGACGTTGCTGGGGAGCGTGAAGCCCTCCTGGACCAGCTTGGTGTACTCGAAGGCCTGTCCGCCGATGAAGATGGCGCCCATCACATAGGTCAGCACGAACCACTCGCGCAGACCCCACTTGCCGAGGTCGAACAACCCGCCGCTGCGGCCGACCTGGCCGCGCTCGGCGGCGAACACGCCGAGCTGGCAGGTCACCGACGAGGCCACCAGGATGATGGTGTTGACCGCCGAGAACGGGACGTTGAGCTTGGCGCTCTGTTGGGCCCACAGATCGGGGCTCACGGCCCGGACGGTGAAGTAGGCCGCGAACAGGGCCGCGAAGAACATCAGCTCGCTCGCGAGCCAGATGATGGTCCCCACGCTCACCATGCTGGGACGGTCGTGATGCCCGTGCAGACGGGATGCAGGAATAGCAGAAGCAGTCGCCACGGGGGACATTATGTCTGGAACTCTCAGGAAGGCCACACTAACCCCGGTGGTTTCGCCGAGATCGTGTCCAAGTTGGGTCGATTCCCGCGCCCAGCGGTCCCTCCGGGCAGGCGCTGACCGGTCGCTGGGCCGTTCCGCCCTCCGCGCGGGCGGGCGGTAGCATCGGCCCCGTGACCGATGCGACCTCCGCCCAGCCCGCTCCGCTGAAGGTGCTCGTCTATAGCGACGACATCAACACCCGCCAGCAGGTGATCCTGGCGCTCGGCCGCCGTCCCCACCCGGACCTGCCCGAGCTCCAGTACGTCGAGGTCGCCACCGAGCCGGTCGTGATCCAGAACATGGACGCCGGTGGCATCGCCCTCGCGATCCTGGACGGCGAGGCCGTGCCGGCTGGCGGCATGGGCATCGCGAAGCAGCTCAAGGACGAGATCTTCCAGTGCCCCCCGCTGCTGGTGCTGATCGGCCGCCCCCAGGACGCCTGGCTGGCCACCTGGTCGCGGGCCGACGCGGCCGTCTCCCACCCCATCGACCCGGTGGCGCTCGCCGAGGCCGTCGTGGCCCTGCTGCGCTCCCGCGTCCCCGCGGCCCGCTGAGCCGCTGCCGGTCCCACCGACGCGAGACGACATGACGCACACCTGGCCGGAGGTGCTGTCGGCCCTCGTCGCCCGCACCGACCTGTCCGCCGAGCAGGCCGCCTGGGCCATGGGCGAGGTCCTCGCCGGCGAGGCCACCCCGTCCCAGATCGCCGGGTTCGCGGTGGCGCTGCGCTCCAAGGGTGAGACGGTCGAGGAGGTCGAGGGCCTGGTTCGCGCCATGCTCGAGGCCGCGACCCCGATCGCCGTACCCGGCCGGGTGCTCGACGTCGTCGGCACCGGCGGCGACCGCTCGATGTCGGTCAACATCTCCACGATGGCCGCGATCGTCGCGGCCGCCGCCGGCGCCCGCGTGGTCAAGCACGGCAACCGCTCGGCCTCGTCGCAGTCCGGGAGCGCTGATGTGTTGGAGGCCCTCGGCATCCGCCTCGACCTGCCGGCCGACAGGGTGGCCGCGGTGGTCGACGAGGTCGGCATCACCTTCTGCTTCGCCGCGGCGTTCCACCCGGCCCTGCGACACGCGGCCATCCCGCGCCGCGAGCTCGGCATCGGGACCACGTTCAACTTCCTCGGCCCCCTGGCCAACCCGGTCCAGCCGGCGGCCCAGGCGATCGGCTGCGCTGACACGAGGATGGCACCGGTGATGGCCGGCGTGTTCGCGCGCCGCGGGGTCGACGCGTGGGTGTTCCGCGGCGACGACGGCCTCGACGAGCTCACCACGACCACCACGTCGACCGTGTGGCGGGTCACTGGCGGTGAGGTCGCGGTCGCCACGATCGACCCGGCCGACCACGGTCTGCCCCGCGCGGAGGCCGCCGCCCTGCGGGGTGGCGACGCCGCCCACAACGCGGCGGTGATCCGCCGCCTGGTCGAGGGCGACCCGGGGCCCGTCCGTGACGCCGTCGTCCTCAACGCGGGCGCGGCGCTCGCGGTCTATGACGGCGGCGAGGGGACCCTCGACGAGCTGGTGGCTGCCGGGATCGCTCGAGCCGTGGCGGCGCTGGACAGCGGCGCGGCTCGGTCGCTGCTGGAGCGCTGGGTCGCGGCCGGCGCCGGCTGACGGCGTACGTCGAGGTTCAGAGGTCCAGGACGTAGGACGGTCCGTCGGCTCGGAACCCGAGCCGGCTGTAGTAGGGCTCGACCATGCCCGCGGGCGTCACCACGCGGCGGAACCCGAGCCCGGACAGCATGCCGCTGCGGCGCCACACGAACTCGCCGGGGGAGAAGTCCCGGAACCGCGGCGTCACGTAGTCCAGCCGGACCCGGGCAGTGTCGCCATCGGCCTCGAGCAGGACGACGCCGACGGTCTCGTCCCCGCGCTGGACGACGAACGCGTGCTGCCCGGGAGCCCCCGGGTCCCACACGAAGTCCGGCTGGAACTTCAGGATGTCGCCACTGTGGACGCGCAGGACGTGGCGCAGGTATTCCTCGCTGGGTCCGACCTCGAGGACCTCGAAGACCTGGTCGTCGTGCCGCTGCGAGGTCAGCCGGAGGATGAACCACAGGTTGATGGCGCTCAACACCACGTTCATGCCGACCATGGGCCACACGGCCAGCAGCGCGTTGAACGCGACCAGGATGAGGCAGGCGACCAGGTTGAGCACCCGGAAGCGCAGCACCCGCGTCTGCAGCAGGCTGAACACGAGGAGCGCGCTGCCGCCCCACCCGACGATGTCGAGCCAGTGATCCGCTAACCAGTCCACGGCCGCAGGCTATCGCCGCGGCCGCGGACCGGTGTTGCCTACTTGCCGACGACCTTCCAGCTGAACGCCTCGGTGAGCGGGTTGCCCGCCACGTCGGTGATGTCAGTCGTCAGCGAGAGGGTGTAGGACTTCTTCGACTTCAGGTTGACGGTCGGGTTGAGCGTGGCCTTCGTACCGGCCTTGTTCAAGGTCACCTTGGCGAGCAGGTTGGTGGTGCCGCCCTTGATCCGCAGGCGGAAGGTCTTGCTGGTCACGCCCTGGACCGGCTCGGAGAACGTCACGACAAAATTGGCGTTGCGTTTGACGGTGCCCTGGGGGGACCAGGCATCGACCTCGGGCGCGGTGCCGTCGACGACGAAGCCGCGCCACGACGTCGATCCGATGATCGCGCCACCTGCATCGACCGAGCTCACCCGCCACTCCCACTCACCATCGCCGAGCTCGCTCTTAGGAGCCCAACCCAGTGCTGGCGTGGTGACGGTTTCGGCCATCCGTGCTGCGCCGACCATGCGACGCTCGTACTTGTACGTCGTGGCGCCGGAGGCCGGCTGCCAGGTGAAGAGAGCGTCGTTCGCGCTGACCAGCTCGGCCGGGCCGGGAGCGGTCAGAACAGGGGTGTCGCCCACGACATAGAACTTGGCGGCCGGATCGGCGAGGTCGGTCCAACTGCCCTTGCGCCCCTTCACATCCACGGGGCGCACGCGCCACGTGTAGTTGGCGCTCGACACGGACATGGGCTTGATCCACGAGACCGCGGGCTGCAGCACGTTGCCCGAGTCCACCTTGTTGGCCGACGACCCGGTGGTGTCGTTGTTGGCGTAGACCTCGACGTCGTAGGACGCTGCGTAGGGCAGCGGCTCCCAGCGGAGTGGCACTGATCCCGAGACCTGTGCCCCACTCAGCGGTTCGGTGAGCGTGACGGTGGGGGAGCTCTTCACGAGGTGTCCGACCGAGCTCCAAGTCAGTCGGTTGTCGGGCGACTTGTTGTTATCGAGTGCTTGCACCCGCCAATAGATGGGCCCCTCGGGGTAGGTCGCGTCGTAGGACGTGAACGTCATCTGATCGACAGTCTTGTCGGTCAGGACCGTGTCGAAGTTGGCGTCGGAGGAGACCTGGATGCGGTACTGGACCGCTTCGGTGGTCGGGTCGACGTCGTTGATGCCGGTCGGCTCCACCGACGGGAACGCCGTCGGGTCCTGGTTGGTCTCGAGGTAGTCACGCCAGGTGAACGTGACCTCGTTGGCCACGACGGAGTCGTCGGCCGGGCTGACCAGCTGCACCGGCTTGGTGAGCTTGTTGAACGCGTTGGTCGCGTGGGTCAGTGTGGTGCAGGCCGTCGTCGTGGACGAGCAAGCCTGGACCAGCCAGTAGTACGCCGAGCCTGCTTGGCCGTCGGGAAGTGCATCGGTGGGCAGGAACCTGTTGAAATCGGTCGTCTTGGGATATCCGGTGACCACCTTGGTCAGCTCGGCGTCGTTGGAGAGCCAGATCCTGTAGGAGCCTGCATCTTCGACGGGGTCCCAGGAGAACACCGGGGTCTGGCGCAGGTCCATGCAGCGCTCCGGGAGCGTGGTGTCGCAGGACACGTTCGGGTCGTCGGCGGTTGACCCCGTCAACGTCAGGTGCTGCCCAGAGACCGGGGTCAGCCCAGCCACGGTGTAGGTGGAGAACGACGTCGAAGAGCCGAGCAGGTTCGAGCCTTGATAGGCCTCGACCCGCCACTGGTAGGTTCCCGGGCTGGTGAACGTCTTCTTGGCGTCCTCACCCGCGGGGTAGAAGAATGTCTCGGGCAGGTAGGTCCACGTCAGGCCACCCTCGGGCCGGACCAGGACCTTGTAGAGGTTGGCGTCGGTCACGGGGGTCCACGTGAGTGAAGGTGACCTCGCTCCGCGGTCGTCGACGCCGACCGGTTCTGGCTTCGAGCCCGTCGGGGCGGTCTGTGCCACCAAGGTGAATGTCTGCTGGTCGGCCACCAGCGTCCCGGTTCCGATGGTTCCGGACGCCGACTTCGGCCGGACCTGCCAGTGGTAGGTGCCCGGGAGCAGGTCGTCACGAGGAGTGAACGAGGTCGTCCAGGTCTCGAACTGGCCGATACTCGACCCGGCCCCGACGGGCGTCACGCTCACCAGATAGCTCTGTGCGCCCGGCACCGGTTCCCAGGTCATGGTGGGAACTTCGACGGTCGCGCCGTCGGCTGGGGACGTGAGCGCCACCCGGGTCGGGTCATAGGTGAAGTGCCGGACCTCCGCCATGATCACGTCGGTGTTGACCTTGGTCTTGTTCGGTGAGTCGGTGGCGAAGACGCGCCAGTAGTAGCTGCCGCCGGAGGCCGCCGTGGGCAGCCAGCCGCCGGTGGTCGGGACATAGCTGGTGTGGACGGTCGTCAGGTTGACGGTCTTGGTGTTCAGTGCGTCGAAGGTCGGGCTGACACTGATCTGCAGCGTGTACGTGCTGGCCCAGGCCACTGGCGACCACTCGAACGTCGGCGGGTCGCCGATGGTGGCGTCGTCGGCGGGGAAGGTCGGTCGGGGCTGGTCCGGCCAGTAGCGCCGGAATGTCCAGATGTCGACCGTGCTCCAGTCCAGGGTGTTGCCCTGTGCGTCGACGGGCTGGACGCGCCAGTAGTACTGGTCGTTCGCGAGCGTGTCCGGAGGCGAGTACCGCGTTCCTGTGATGCCCGTGACGTCGGCGGCCTTGGTGCTGAAGTTCTGGTTCGTGCTCACCTGCAGGTTGTAGGACTTCGCGCCGAGCACGGGCTCCCAGTCGAGCACGACATCCACGACGTTGGAGAACGGGCCGTCGGCCGGGCTGGTTAGCACCGGCTTGGCGAGCCCACCGACCTCATAGGTGCTCGTATCCGACCACTGGGAGTAGATCCCAGAGTCATAGGTGGCGCGGACGTGCCAGTAGTAGGTCTGCGCGACCTGAGGGTTGGGAACGACCAAGGACGTCGTCTTCTGGGTGTAGGTCGTCTTGAGCCCTTGGTCGGCGAAGGTGGAGTCCTTGGAGACTTCGACGACGTACTCCTTGGCTCCGGTCACAGCCGTCCAGGTCAACAGGACCGGCTCCTGCGGCTGCGCCAGCAGCGTGCCGTCCTCGGGCGAGATCTGGGTCGGTCCTGCCAGCGCGTTGCGGTCCAAAGACGCGGTCGACCAGGGGCCGGTGGCCGCACCGTTCGTCGCACGGACGTGCCAATAGACCGTCGTGGCTGGGAGCTGTTTGGTCGGCACCGCCTGATGGTTGGTCGTCGACGTCGACCACAAGATGGTGTCGAAACCCGACGACGTGGACAGCTCGACGGTGTAGCTCGTCGCTCCGGTCACCCGGCTCCAGCTCAACACCGGGATGTCGTCGACCGCCACGGAGTCCGGGGTGAGGTCCTGAGGCGCGGCAAGCGCTGCCCGGGCCGTGGCCGGCGGCTGGGCCAGTCCTACCAGGACCGCCATCGCGATGGTCACGATGACCGCTCGCAGGCGTGCGTACGTCGACACGTGCTTGATCGACACCCCGTTGCTCCCTTGCCAGACCGGACGGAATCAGCCTCACGTTAGGCGTGGGACAGGGGAGCCCGTGGCGGAATGGCGGAATTGGGTAAAGGGTCGTCCGTTCGGACATTTCCACCTGGTCCGAGGACGCGGACCGGCGGTGAGGAGGATCAGTCCAGGCCCACCGAGAAGGCCGCCTCGAGGTCGTGGCGCGAATAGGCGCGGAAGGCGATGTGGGTCTCGGTCGAGGTGACCCCGGGGACCTTGTTGAGCCTGTCGGCGACCACGGCGGCGACGTCCTCGTGGTTGCGGACCCGGACCAGGGCGATGAGGTCGATCTGGCCCGTCACCGAGTAGACCTCGCTGACCCCGTCCAGCGCGGCGATGCCCTCAGCCACCTCGGGGATGCGGGCGACGTCGGCCTTCACGAACACGATGGCGGTGATCATGGACGCGAGCCTAGCGCCGCGCGTGCGGCCCGCTCATGCACCGGGTCGGTGGACCGTGGTGAGCTCGCGCCGTTCGTCGAAGGGCACCAGCGAGAGTCGCGACCGCTCGACGGCGTCGTGGAGGGCGAGGTGGCGGCCGGCACCCCGGACCGGGCAGGTCCAGGGGCCGTCGATGTCGACCAGGCGGACCCCGGGGGCCTCCAGCCAGCGCAGCACCTTCTCGGTCTCCTCCGCGGTCGCCGCGGGCACCGGTCCAGGCCCCCCGGTCACGGTCTCGGCCGCCGCGCGGAGCTGGGCGACGTAGTGGTGGGCGTTGGCCCCCGGCGGAATCACCCCGGCCGCCGCCAGGCGTCCGTGGCGGATCACGTGGACCTGCCAGCGGCCCCGGTCGTCGCACCGGGTGGCCACCACCTCGGCACGGGCCGTCAGTGCCGCCAGCCGCTGGGTCCGGGAGGCCGAGCGGAGGAACGCGCCCAGGCGGTCGCGGTGCACGCCGGCCTCCTCGTAGCGCTGGTCCTCCGACAGGCCCGCCATCCGGGCCTGGACCACCCCGACGACGTCGTCGGGGTCATGGAGGATCGCGTGGCGCAGCCGGGCCACCAGGTCGGCGTAGGTGTCGACGTCGGTGCTGCCGTCACACGGCGACAGGCAACGACCCATCTCGGCCAGCACACAGGCCGATCGAGACGGCTCGCGGGGGAGTCGGTCGGAGCACTGCCGCACCGGGAACGCCTCGTGGAGAGCGGCCAGCGCCTTCTCGGCGGTCTTCTTGGAGCTGAACGGCCCGAGGTAGTCGGCGCCGTCGTCGAGCACCCGGCGCACCAGCGACAGCCGCGGCCAGGGCTCGCGCGTGAGCTTGAGGAAATGCATCTTCTCGGGGAACCGGGAGCGACGGTTGTAGCGCGGCTTGTGTTCGGCGATGAGGCGCAGCTCGCGGACCTCCGCCTCGAGCGCCGTCGCGCACTCGATGCCGTCGACCGACGCGGCCAGACCGACCATCTCACCGATCCGAGTCCGGGTCTCGGACGCCGTGAAATAGCTGCGCACGCGGTTGCGGAGGTCGCGGGAGGTGCCGACATAGAGCACCCGGCCGTGGTCGTCACGGAACAGATAGACACCCGGGGCGTGGGGGAGCGGCTCGGCGAGGTGGCGCTTGCGGCGTACGGCGGGCGACACGCGCGAGGAATAGGTCTGCAGCTCCTCGAGGGTGTGGACGCCCAGGCCGCCGAGGCGTGCCAGCAGGCCGTGGAGCACGTCGACCGTGGCCCGGGCGTCCGAGAGCGCCCGGTGGTTGGGCGTCGTGGACGCGTTGAAGGCCTGGGCCAAGGACGACAGCTTGCAGTTGGGTGCGTCGTCGCGGGTCACCACCCGCCGCGCCAGCCGCGCCGTGTCGACGACCTCGAAGGCGGGCCAGGGCCGCCCCTGCTGGGCGGCGAAGTGCTGGAGGAAGCCCACATCGAAGGGAGCGTTGTGGGCGACCAGGACGCACCCTGCGGCGAACTCCAGGAACGCCGGCAGGGCGGACTCGATGGGGGGTGCAGCGGCGACCATCGAGTTGGTGATCCCGGTGAGGACGGCGATGAACGCCGGGATCGTGGTGTGCGGGTTGACCAGGGTCTGGAACTCCCCGAGGATCTCGCCGCCCCGCACCTTGACCGCGCCGATCTCGGTGATCATGGAGCCGGCCTGGGCGGAACCCCCGGTGGTCTCGAGGTCCACGACGCAGAAGGTGATGTCGCGCAGCGGCCTGCCGAGCTCGTCGAAGCTGCGCTGCGTCTCCCACCGCGACAGCGTGCTCGGGCCCGTCATGTCAGTGACGCTAGAGGGAGCCACGGACAATGCCGCGGCGGCGCGCCCGCGCCTGCGCAGACCCGGCCTCGCCACCTTGACGCCGTCTCAGCGGTGCACGTCACACCGATGACCCCCACCACCCTGTCTAGGGTGGAGACGTGAGCATCGCCCTTCCCGACGAGACCCATCGCTGGCGCTGCGCCGGGTGCGGAAACCTGACCAGGTTCGACGTGGTGCGCACCCGCCGTACCTCCGAGTTCTGGCACCTCGACCTGGCCGGTGACCACCGGGTCGAGCAGACCGAGCTGCTGGCGGAGTCGGTGGAGTCGGTCAGCTGTCGGTGGTGCGGGCGGAGCGACGCCATCGAGCTGGTGCCTCGCAACGAAGCCGGCGAGGACGTCGCCGCTGAGTGAGGCCGACGGGCCGGCCGTGCCGCGCGACACGCCGTCGCCGCCACTGTCGGTGGTCGATGGCAGCGTCTGCTCCATGACGACGCGAATCGACTGTGACACCTGTGTGATGCGTGGCCCCGCGTGTCACGACTGTGTGGTGACCGTGCTGCTGGGGCCGCCCGAGGAGCTCAGCTTCGATGATGACGAGCGCCGCGCGCTCGACGTCCTGGCCGGGGCGGGCCTGGTGCCGCCGCTGCGCATGGTGACGCCGGTGGCCGGGCCGGTCATCGAGTCCGCCTGATGAGGGGTGTGACCGGTGTGGCTGTTGGGACAGGTGTGACAGGTGTGACTGATTTTTCGCGTCCCCGTGTGAACTTGTTGTTACGAACGCCGTGGCCGATTTGTGACCTTTCGCCCAACCGGGCTAGGGTCATGCGCTGATGGTGTTCGGCCAAGTGGGCCAGCAGGGCCACTCGAGCACCGCGCCGAGTCTCGAACGCGGTCGGGGGGACGACCACGTGAGGGAGCCGGGGACCCACCTCCCCTGGGGTGAATCCGCACCAAGGCGCACGCGTCACCCGACGCGGGCGAGGAAGTGCGGTAGGACAGGTCGTGTCCGAACCCGACAGCTCACCCGGTAGGCGTACGACACCCAAGGAGAACGCCCGCTCGTGCCCCACGGTCGGAAGCGCCTTGTTGCGGCCCTTGCCGCGATTGCCGCACTCATCGGTCTTGGCCTGATCCCCGCGACCCCGACGTACGCCGATCCCAGCATCGACGACGTGCAGAAGAAGGTCGACAAGCTCCTCCACGAGGCGGAGCTGGCTGCGGAGAAGGCCAACGACATCCAGATCCAGCTCACGGGCATGCGCGAGGACCTCGCCACGCTCCAGGCCGACGAGCAGCGCCAGCAGCGCGCCTTCGACGCCATCCAGGTCCAGGTGCAGGACGCCGTCGTGCGCCAATACCAGGGTGAGGGGCTCTCGACGCTCGGCCAGGTCGTCGTCTCCGACGACCCCAGCGGCTTCCTCGCCCAGCTGTCGACGATGTCGGCCGTCACCGACGTCCAGACCGACCTCTACACCGACTACGCCACGGCGCTGAAGGCCCTCGACATCCAGCACGAGGCGACCGTCAAGCGGATGGCCCAGATCGCCGCCGCCGAGAAGCAGGCGGCCGAGGCCAAGGCGACCGCGGACGACAAGCTCGCCACCGCCCAGGCCGAGCTCGACAAGCTCAAGGAGGAGGAGCGCCAGGCGCTGCTCGCCGGGAGCGGGACCACCGTCATCCCCTCCGACGTCCCGGCCTCCGGGCGTGCCGCGGCGGCGGTTCACTTCGCGCTGTCCCAGGTCGGCAAGGCCTACGTCTATGGCGCGGCCGGACCCAACGCCTATGACTGCTCCGGCCTGACGATGGTCGCGTGGGCACATGCCGGCGTCGGTCTCCCGCACTCTTCGAGCGCGCAGTTCGGCAGCGGCCCCCACATCCCCCCGAGCCAGCTGCGCCCAGGCGACCTGGTCTTCTACTACAGCCCGATCAGCCACGTGGCGATGTACATCGGCAACGGCCTGATCGTCCACGCTGCCCACCCCGGCGCGGGCGTCCGCGTCGCCGGGCTCTACTCGATGCCCTTCTCCGGAGCCGTTCGCCCTGGCTGAGCCGCTGAGCCTCGACCGTCAGGCCGGTCGCCCCTCGAGGGCGGCCGGCCTGACGTCATTCTTGACCTGGTGGGGGCTTTTCGCGGCGGTCGGGGCGGCGCTCGTCACGGCCAGCTGTTCGCCGCCCGAGCCCGGGGCGCCGGCGCCGCACGTGAGCACCGCACAGGCGACGGAGGTCGTCCAGGCCCTCGGGGAGGCCCTGTCGGCGGGAGACGCCCAGCGCGCCGCGGCGCTGGCCGCGGACCCGGCGGTCGCGGAACGGTTGGCGACGATGGCCCGCAACGCTGGCCGGCTGCGACTCCGGGGCGTCACCGCCACCACCACCGCCCCGCCCGGACCCGACGGCGCGCTGACCGCCCTGGTGACGTGGCAGGTCCCGGTGATCGACCCCGACCCACTCTCGACCAGCCTCACCCTGCGTCTGGTGACCCATGGCGACGCCACCCAGGTCGCGGCGGTCCAGCCGCAGGGACAGACGCCGCTGTGGCTCCAGGCCGGGCCGGTCGTCGTACGCCGGGCAGGCGCCGCGATGGTCGTGCTGGCGGCCCACAACGCCGGGCTGGGTGGCGACATCACCCGCGAGACCCGACGCGCGGTGGCCACCGTGCGCGCGGTCCTGCCGCACTGGTCGGGGCGGCTCGCCCTCGAGGTCGCCGCCGACACCGACTCCTATGAGGCCGTGCTCGACGCCTCGCCGGGCGAGCGGGCCGGTGACGCGGCCGTCACGGTGACGCTCGGTGACCCGGCGACCAGTCGGTCGAGCCGGGTCGTCATCAATCCGGCGGTGTTCTCGTCGTTGCGCCCGATCGGGCGGCGCGTGGTGCTCGCCCATGAGGCGACCCACGTCGCCACGTCGGCCGCGGCCAGCCCGGCTCCGCTCTGGCTCGTCGAGGGTTTCGCCGACTATGTCGCCTTGCGCGATGTCGCGGTGCCCGAGTGGGTGAGCGCCGCCCAGCTGCTCGACGAGGTGCGCCGCCACGGACCGCCGACACAGCTTCCGAGCGACACCGACTTCCAGGCGGCGGGGGACCGCCTGGCGGCTGCCTATGAGGCGTCATGGTTGGCGTGCCTGACGCTGGCGGAGGCAGGTGGCGAGCGGGCGCTCGTGCGGTTCTATCGCGAGGTGGACGGTGACGACCGGGCCGGCCGGTGGCTGCGGCGCGAGTTCGGGTGGAGGTTCCACACCTTGGTCAGTCGGGTCGCACGGCGGTTGTCCGCCTGGAGGGCGTGATCGGGCCGGAAATGCCGCGTGGCCGCGGACCCCGTGGGGTCCGCGGCCACGAAGGCTTGGGTGCAGCTGAGGTCAGCAGCCGCCGGTGCCCGCGCCGCCCGCAACCGCGTTGCAGGTGTCGCCGAACACGTTGTTGATCACGCCGCCGAAGGCGAAGACGACGGCCACGATGAGGGCCGCGATGCCGGCGACGAGCAGGCCGTACTCGACGGCGGAGGCGCCGCGCTCGTCCATCTTGGCGATGCGGGCGGTGAGCATGATGCGCAGGTAGTCGAGCATGTTTTTCTCCTGGTCTGAGGTCCGTGATCGGTGTGGCACCAGCCTTGTCGATCTCACGATCGGATGCGCCAGGAATACGGTCGGACCTGCGTAGTCCCTTGTGACTAGGACGAGGTGGCCCTCCCAGAGGGTGGCGGCCACCCGAGCGAGGAGCGGCGCGTTCGGGCCGGAAACGCCGCGTGGCCGCGGACCCCGTAGGGTCCGCGGCCACGAAGGCTTGGGTGCAGTCGAGGTCAGCAGCCGCCGGTGCCCGCGCCGCCCGCAACCGCGTTGCAGGTGTCGCCGAACACGTTGCTGATCACGCCGCCGAAGGCGAAGACGACGGCCACGATGAGGGCCGCGATGCCGGCGACGAGCAGGCCGTACTCGACGGCGGAGGCGCCGCGCTCGTCCATCTTGGCGATGCGGGCGGTGAGCATGATGCGCAGGTAGTCCAGCATGATTTCTCCTCGGAAGTTCATCCAGGTTGTGTCGAGGACCGCCTTGGTGCGCCTCGCTGACATCAATCCTGGGTGCGGCCGTTGCGCGACGTGGTCGGAAATCGGTCGGACCTCCCTGGCCCGTTGTGACTAGTTCCGGGTAGTCACGGCGTGATCGGGCCGGAAATGCCGCGTGGCCGCGGCCCCCGGGGGGTCCGCGGCCACGAAGGCTTGGGTGCAGCTGAGGTCAGCAGCCGCCGGTGCCCGCGCCGCCCGCAACCGCGTTGCAGGTGTCGCCGAACACGTTGTTGATCACGCCGCCGAAGGCGAAGACGACGGCCACGATGAGGGCCGCGATGCCGGCGACGAGCAGGCCGTACTCGACGGCGGAGGCGCCGCGCTCGTCCATCTTGGCGATGCGGGCGGTGAGCATGATGCGCAGGTAGTCGAGCATGTTTTTCTCCTCTGAAGGTTCGGTCCAGGTTCGTTCGAGTTCACGTGGGGTGTGTCTCGATGAATCAATCCTGTGCGTTCCTGGAACCTGATGTGGTCGGAATTCGGTTGGACCTGAGTAGTCCGTTATGACTAGGTCGGCATGACCCTCGTCGGGGTGTCGTGCTCAGCCCGGACCCACGATCAGCAGCCAGCGGTGCTGGCGTGCGTCGCGACGTCGGTGCAGGTGTCGCTGAGGACGTTGTTGATCACGCCGCCAAAGGCGAAGACGACGGCGACGATGGTGCCGGCGATGGCCGTGACGAGCAGGCCGTACTCGACGGCGGAGGCGCCGCGCTCGTCCATCGAGGCGACGCGGCGGGTGACGAGGTGACGGATCCGGTCCAGCATGGCGACTCTCCTTGGCGTGAACACTGGTCAAGCTCAGCTGGGAAATCTCAGCTGGTTCCATGGTGCTCGTGGGGACGCCACCGCGAAGCGCGAGTTCGGTCCGACCTCGATGACACGTTGTGACTACACCGCGACCACGAGCGGCCAGTTCCCTCCGTGCCCCCGAAGAACACGCCGACCCGGCAGAACTTCTGCCGGGTCGCGCGGGAAATGGCATCGACCCGGCAGAACTTCTGCCGGGTCGCGCGGAAATGGCATCGACCCGGCAGAACTTCTGCCGGGTCGACCGAGGTGTGGGTCAGTGGCTGACGCGCTGGGTGACGCTCGAGAGCAGACCGATGCGCATGGCCGTGACCAGGGCCTGGGCGCGGTTGGTGGCGCCGAGCTTCTGATAGATCCGGCCAATGTGGGACTTCACCGTCGACTCGCTCATGTAGAGCTCGTTGCCGATCGCGCCGCTGCCCAGCCCGTCGGCCAGGAGCAGCAGGACCTCGTGCTCGCGCTCGGACAGGCGGGTCGACTCGGCGGTGCCGCGTCGCATCATCGCCTGCGCCAACCCGCTGCACACGAAGGTGCGGGGCGACGCGGCCGCGTGGACGGTGGCGCGGACGACCTCGCCCGCGGGAGCGTCCTTGCCCACGAACCCGGAGGCGCCGGCCTCCATGGCGGCGAAGATCTGGTCGTCCCCGGCGTGCATGGTCAGCACCACCAGGCCGAGCTCGGGGTGCTCCTTGCGCAGCCGCCGCACGATGTCCAGGCCGGTGCCGTCCGGGAGCTGGAGGTCGGTGACCACAGCATCGGGCCGGGTCTCCTCGAACACGGTGATCGCCTCGGCGACCGAGCCGGCCTCGCCGACGACATCGACCTGGGGCTCCAGGGCGAAGGAGTTGGCCAGACCCTTGCGGATGAGCTCGTGGTCGTCGACGAGCAGGACGCGAACCGGTGAGTCAGACATCAGGCGACGGTCTCCTTGGTGCGGGGGAAGGTCGGGGACGTCAGCGCGACGTCACCGGTGATGTGAACGGACACGCGCGTACCCCCCGACGGTCGGTTGCCGATGTGGAGCTCGGCACCGATGAGTCGCGCGCGTTCTTGCATGATCTCGAGCCCGTGGGAGTCCACGCGCTTGTGTCCGAGGCCACGGCCGTCGTCCTCGACGAGGATCTCCGCCTCAGGCGGGTTGACCCGGCAGGTCACCTCGATGAGGGAGGCGTCCGCGTGGCGGACGGCGTTGTTGAGCGACTCCTGGGCGATGCGCAGGAGCTCGGCCTCGACCTCGGGCCGCAGCCGCGTCGTGCTCTCGTCGACGGTCACCTTGATGGCGACGCCCGAGATGGCGCTGAGGTGGCGGGCCAGCGAGCCGATGGCGGCGCCCAGGCTCTCGTTGCCCTCCATCTGGGAGCGCAGCGTGAGGACGTGTCGCCGTACCTCGGCGACCACGGAGGTGATCTGGTCGCGCAGGAGCTGGAGCTGCTGGGCCTGCTGCGGCGAGGCGGCACCGGCGACCAGGCTGTCGACGAAGTAGCCCATCGAGGCGATGTCCTGGGCGACCCCGTCGTGCATCTCGCGGGCCAGGCGGCGACGCTCGTCCGCGGTGGCCTCGTCACGGAAGCGCGCGAACAGCAGTGCGGTGTCGAGCCGTACGGCGATCGAGGCGAGGTCCGCGGCATAGCCGAGGAGCAGCGTGCGCAGCCCGATCTGGTCGGGGAGCAGGTCGGGGGAGAGGGTGCCGGCCACGACGGCGACCACGCCGTCCTCGGCGTGGAGCGGCAGCGCGAACGCCCGGCCCTCCAGCTGGAGCTGTCCCGTCCTGGACGCCGTCACCGCGAGCCGGTCGTCGAGCTCGTGGTCCTCGGTCTGCCCATGGTCGTCGCGGAGCAGCGGGGTCAGCTCGTCGCCCCGCTGGACGTGGATGGTCACCGAGCGGCTGGGGATGCGGTCGCGGACGGCGGTGATCATGGAGGCGCCCAGCGCCTGCGAGTCGAGGCCGGCGCTGAGCCCGCCGGAGAGGTCGACGAGCTCGGTCAGCAGTCGCCGCGCGGCCCGATAGGCCGCCTCGGAGTCGGGCTCCTGACGGGAGGACCGGACGAACCCGGCGACCAGGCCGAGCCCGAGGCCCATCATCGACCAGGTGAAGACGGCCATCCCGGTGCTGGCGGACAGGCCGCCATAGAGGCTGATCGCGAGACCGACCACGGTCACCATCTCGGCCGCGACGGCCTCGGTGGCGCCGTCGTTGCCGTGGCGGAGGCCGGCCAGGAACGGCGGCACGATGAGCGCGACGAGCAGGCCGGGCGAGGCCGCCACTCCCAGCGCACAGACCAGGCCCACGAGGGAGGCCTCGACCAGCGTGGGCCAGATCCGAGGCTCGACGACCCGCAGGTCATAGACGCCCGCCACCGCCCAGACAGCGGCGATCGCACCCAGGAACGGCAGGCTCGCGGTGTCCCAGGCCCACAGGACCGGGACTGCCAGGGCGAGCAGCACGAAGATGCGGGCGGCCGTCGCCAGCCGCCGCATCCTGATGCCGTGTGCCGTGTTCACCGTCAGGCCGCGCTCACTGCCGGAAGTTGTGCAGCATGCTGATCGCCGCCGGCCCCATGACCGCGATGAACAGGCAGGGGAGGATGCAGAAGATCAGCGGGATCGTGATCTTCACCGGCACCTGCTGCGCCTTCTCCTCGGCGCGCTGGCGGCGCTTGGTGCGCATCTCGTGGGACTGCACGCGCAGCACCGCGCCGATCGGGATACCGAAGGCGTCGGCCTGGGCCAGCGCACTGACGAAGCTCTTGAGCTCGGGCAGATTGGTCCGCTCGGAGAGCGAGCGAAGCGCCTCGTTGCGGCCCTGTCCGATCTGCATCTCGCTGAGGACGCGGGCGAACTCCTCGGCCAGCGGGCCGGTGGTGTTGCGGGAGACCTGCTGGAGCGCCGCGTCGAACCCGAGGCCCGACTCGACGGAGATCGTGAGGAGGTCGATGGCGTCGGCCAGGCCCTTCTGGATCTGGTTCTGCCGGTCGTAGGAGCGCTGGTAGAGGAACATGTTGGGCGCGAAGTAGCCCAGCAGCACGCCCACCACCACGATGACCAGCTTGGTCGTGCTGCTCGGGTTGATGAGGAACGCGAACAGCAGCGAGATCACGAAGGCGCCGATGCCGGCGAGCACCTTGGCCGAGACGACCCGGTCCACGGTCCAGCCGGGCGGGTTGCCGGCGAGCTCGAGCTTGCGGTGGATGCGCTCGCCGGTGTCGGCGCCGCTCAGCCGGCGGCCGATCCCGAGGAAGCGCTTCAGCAGCGGGTCCAGCACGCGCTCGGAGAACGACTTGTCCAGGTCCTTGGTCAGCTCGCTCGGTGCGTTGGTCATCGCCTCGAGCACGGCGATGGAGCGGTTGATACCGGTGGCCTCCGCCTCGGGGCGCACGGCCATGGACACCAGCAGGATCGCGGTGGCGACCAGCCCGAAGCCCAGGATGAAGAGCATCAACATGTCAGACCTCCACCTTGATGACGCGACTCATCCAGAACAGGCCGACGCTGAGCAGGATGCCGGCGCCGGTGAGCAGCACCCAGCCCATCGGCTCGGTGAACATCGGCATGACGTAGGGCCGGTTGATGATGAGCAGATAGATCAGGAACCCAGGAGGCAGGCCACCGATGACGTAGGCCGAGAGCTTGCCCTCGGCGGCCAGGGCGTTGACCTGACGGCGCATGTACTCACGCTCACGGATGGTTCCGGCCACCGTGTTGAGCAGCTCGGCCAGGTTGCCGCCGACCTGTCGCTGGATCTTGATGGCCATGACGACCCAGGCGAAGTCCTTGCTCTCGAACCTCTCGGTGATGCCCTCGAGGGCGTCCTCGAGCGACACACCGAGCCGGGCCTCGACGAGGACACGCTTGAACTCGCCGGCGATGGGCTCACGACCCTCGCGCACGATCGTGTCGACGGACTGGGCGAGCGACAGACCCGCCTGCAGCGACCCGGCCATGAGCTGGAGGGTGTCGGGCAGTGACTGGTTGAACGCCTTGAGCCGGCGACCCCGCTTGAAGCCGAGGTAGAACCACGGCACGACGACGCCGAAGAGGGCGAAGACCGCACTGACGAGGAAGCTCTTGGTGAGCAGTACGCCGACGAGCCCGGCCGTGACGGCGATGGACGCATGCAGCAGCAGCCACTCGGCGGACTTGAGGTCGCTGCCCGCAGCCTCGAGGCGACCCGCGATGCGGGCCTCCAGGCTCTTGTTGCGGCGCAGCATCAGAGCCGCGGCGTTCTTGGCGCTCTCGAGCGCCGCCTCCCGCTCCTGGGCCTCCACGACGGAACCGGAGTGCATGCCGGCGGAGACCGCCTGGGTGTACTTGGTGACCCGCTCCTCGGGGGCCAGGTCGACCTTCTGCTTGGCGGGGACGAGGTTGACGAACATGAAGACCAGGCCGACGGTGATCGCGGCCAGGCCCGCCCACATCGCCCAGTTGCCCAGGGTGAGGAAGCTGGCGCCCGACTTGAGCGCAGCCGTCGGGTCGGCGGGGGCCTCGGCCTTGGCGGCGAGCGGTGCGAACGCTGTGGCCGTCAGGTCACCCGACGACGTTGCCAGGGTCACCTCGACGTTGCCCTCGGTGTCCTTGATGCCCGACGGCATCGTGGCGGTCACCAGCACCTGACGGCTGAGCGCGTCGGCCTCGCTGGAGAATGCCTCGGACAGCGCGGCGGGGTCGGACTGGATGACCTTGCCGTTGCCGGAGTCGGCGAGCGTCTCGAGGGAGCGGAGCGCCTTGCCGTTCTGGTCCAGCGCGACCACGTCGACGAGCAGCTCGCCGTCGGTCACGGCCTTGGTCACCGTCTCGAGCGGTGTCTTGGTGGTGTCGGCGCCGTCGGAGAGCACGAGGATGGCGCGCTGGCCGTCCCTGCCCGCCATCTGGGCGGCGGCGATCACGCCGTCGTAGAGATGGGTCTGCTTGCTCAGGGTCAGCCCGGCGATGACGTTGCGCGCGGCGTCGCGGTCGAGGGTCGGCGGCAGCACCTGCTGCACGTCACCGGCGAACGTGGTGATCCCGACATAGACGTCGGCGGGAGCGGTGTCGAGGAAGATGTTGGCCGCGGCCACGGCGGCGTCGAACCGGTCGCCCTTCATCGAGTTGCTGGTGTCGATCGCCAGCACCGTGGTGCGCTTGATCTTGGTGTCGTCGCTGGCCAGCTGCGCGGTCGCCTCCGCGTCCTTGCCTGCGATGGTGACGGCCACGTCGCCCAGGTCGACCTGGGCGCCCTCGGGCACCGACACCAGGATCTGCAGGCCCTGGTCCGTCGAGCTGACGTGGGTGATGGCGGCATCACCGTCGGCGGCCTGGGCCGGGGAGAGCCCGAACACGACCGCCATGGCCGTCGTCACGACGACCAGCAGGGAGCGCAGGATGCGGGTCACATCGTCCTCGCAAACATCATCGGGTCGACGGTGACGTTGGCGTGAGCCATCTTCTCCAGGAACTTGGGCCGCAGGCCGGTCGCCTTGAGGGTGCCGCGCGAGCGACCCTCGGAGTCGAAGCCGGCCGAGTGGTCGTAGAGGAAGATGTCCTGGAGGGTGATGACGTCACCCTCCATCCGCTCCACCTCGGTGATGTGGGTGATGTGGCGGGAGCCGTCCTTGAACCGGGTCTGGTGCACGATCAGGTCCACGGCGGCGGCGATCTGCTCACGGATGGCGCGGACCGGGAGGTCCATGCCGGCCATCAGCACCATGGTCTCGATGCGGGCGAGGGTGTCGCGCGGGCCGTTGGAGTGGACCGTACAGATCGAGCCGTCGTGACCGGTGTTCATCGCCTGGAGCATGTCCAGGGCCGAAGCGTCACGGACCTCACCGACGATGATGCGGTCGGGGCGCATACGCAGGCTGTTCTTGACCAGGTCACGGATGGTCACCGCGCCCTTGCCCTCGATGTTGGCCGGCCGCGACTCCAGGCGTACGACGTGGTCCTGGTGCAGCTGGAGCTCCGCGGCGTCCTCGATGGTGACGATGCGCTCGTCGATCGGGATGAACGACGACAACACGTTGAGCGTGGTCGTCTTGCCGGCGCCGGTGCTGCCGGACACGATGATGTTCAGCCGGCCACGGACCGCGGCGTCCAGGAACTCCGCCGACTGCGGGTTGAGCGAGCCGTACTTCACCAGGTCGTGGACGGTCAGCGGGTCGGCAGCGAACTTACGGATGGTCAGCGAGGACCCGTCGATCGCCAGCGGCGGGATGACGGCGTTGACACGGCTGCCGTCTGGCAGTCGGGCGTCGACCATCGGGCTGGACTCGTCGACGCGGCGACCCACGCGGGAGACGATCTTGTCGATGATGCGGCGCAGGTGGGCCTCGTCGGCGAACTGGGCGTCGGCGGCGACCAGGCGACCCTTGCGCTCGAGGAAGATGCTCTGCGGGCCGTTGACCATGACCTCGCTGACGTCCTGGTCGAGCAGGAACGGCTGGATGGGTCCATAGCCCAGGATGTCGTCGCTGATCTCCTGGGTGATGCGGGTCCGGTCGCTCGCGCTGAGCGGCCGGTCCTGGTGGCTGAGGACGTCGAGGAGCGCCGCCCGCACGCGGGACTCCAGCTCGGTCTGCTCCATGTTGGCGTCATAGAGCTGGGGACCCAGCTCCTTGAGCAGCTGACCGTGGACGCTGGACTTGAGCTCCTCGATGCGGTCGTGCTGACTGGCGGCCAGCGCGCGACGGGAGAGCTTGCCCTCGGAGGCCTTGCCGGGGGTGGCGGGGGCCTTGACGGGGGCGGCCTTGACCGCGGCGGCGTGGGCCGGGGCGGTCGGGCCGACCGGCGCGGCGTGGGAGGGAGCAGCGTGGGCCGCCGGCGCGGTCGCGGGTGCGGTCGCCGGGTCAGCGGGGGCGCTGGTCTGCGAGGCCGCAGCGGCGGCCAGGCGGTCACGAAGTGAGCTCATCGGCGTTTCCTGCGTCGTCCTTTGGTGTCGTCAGTGGACTCCTCGTCCGGCTGGTCCTGATCGAGGCCGGAGAGGCTGCCCGCCAGGGCGCGCACGGCGCGGCTGGACGGGTGATCGGGGGAGGAGAGGACGATCGGGCGGCCGGCGTTGGTGGCCGCGGCGATGTCGATGGACGTGGCCATCTGGGCCGAGATCGTCATGCCGAGGATCGCCTCGACCTTCTCTGCACCGATGCCGACGGCGTCGTCGGCCCGGTTGAGCAGCAGGTGCCGGTGATCGGGCGCGACCCCCAGCATGTCGAGGGTCTCCAAGGCCACCTTGACGTTCTTGAGCGTCGGTACGTCGAGGGTGGCCACCATGACGAGCTCGTCGGTCTCGTCCAGGGCGGTGAGGGTCTGCTCGTCGAAGGCCGGTGCCGTGTCGATCACGACGTAGTCGAACTTCTCCTTGAGCGTGCGCACCATGCGGGTCACCAGGGTGGGCGTGACCCGGTCGTGGGCGTCGGGCAGGCTCGGCGCCGCGAGGACCATCAGGCCCGACTCGTGCCGGGTGAGCAGGCCGTCGAGGGCGCCGTAGTCGAGGGTGTCTTCGCCGCCGATCGCGTGCTCGATCGAGTGGGACGGGAACAGCTGCATCGTGATCGCGACGTCGCCGAACGCGAGGTCCATGTCGATGAGGCAGACCTGGCGGGCGCCACGGTCGGACAGGGCCAGCGCCAGGTTGACCGCCATGGTCGTCTTGCCGACGCCGCCCTTGGGGGAGAAGACGGAGATGACCTTGCCGGTGTGCTGGGCGCCGCCGGGGCCCCGGAGGGCGGCCATGAGCTGGAAGGCACGGTCCGCGGCCGCGCCGATCGCCTCGAAGTCGCTGCTCGCGACGACGTCGCGGGCACCGGCGTGCATGGCGTGCTTGAGGACCTCGGTGTCGACCATGCTGCGGACCAGCACCACACTGATCGCCGGCATGGTGATCCGCAGGCGATCGCTGACCGCGAGGGCGTCCTCGAACGGGACGGTCGGCCCGAGGACGACCAGGTATTCGTCGTTGCGGTGCTCGAGCCACGGAAGGAGCCGGTCCAGCGACTCCATCCCGTGGGCTCCGGCCGGCAACGCGGTCAGCAGGGCGCTGATCGTCCCGCTGTCCGGATCGACGACGACTGGCATGAGGTTTCTCCCCGTGGGTCTGTGGTGCTGATCAGTTGTAGAGGTTGTCCCAGCCGGTGCCCTTGCCGTAGCTCAGGTCGGTGTCCTCGGAGATGAGAGCGAAGGCGACCTCACCGTGGTCGACGACCTCGTCCTCGACGAAGAGGATCTTCTCCGCGTCCTCCTGGGAGACCGCCAGCGTGAGCACGGTCTGCGGGGTCTCGGAGGTGGTCTGGGCGCCATCCGCGGCGACCGTGGTCTTCTTGGTCGTCGTCGAGGTCGACCCGACACCGAGCACGAGCACCTTCTTGAGCAGCAGCTGGATCCGGTCCTCGGGGCCGGCGCCGCCACCCGTGGTGCTGTCGGTGACGGCCGGAACGTGGTAGAGCGCGACGTAGGAACCGGGGGAGACGAAGCCGGCGACGCGGTCGGGGTCGGTCAGCTCCACGGAGATGGCCTGCATGCCCTTGGGGATCGCCAGCGCCGAGGTCTCGACGTTGGTGCCGAACTTGTCGGGGAGGATCTGCTCGCCGATGTAGATCGTGGTGATGGCCACGGAGCCCTTGAGGGACTCGATGCTGTCGACGGCACCGGGGACGACGTCCTTGACCGGCACGGCCTCGAGTGAGAGCTTGCCGGAGCCGGCCGCCGCGTCGATGGTCTCGCCGGGCTCGATCTGCTGGACGACCTTGAGCACCTTCACCGTGTCGTATTGCGCCTGGGCGCGTGAGTCGGCGCTGCGCACATAGAGGAACACGAGCAGAGCACCCACGAGGGCGACCACGGTGGCGAGGAGCAACAGGACTGAGCGTCGGTTCATGGTGCGTCAGCACCCTTTCGGTGACGAGCGGATCCGAGGTCCGTTCCCTGGATGGGGGCGTGTGGTGCGAGTGACCGGTGAGGCGTCGTCCCAGCGGGGCGTGACCGGTCTCTCGGCGGTGACTCTAATGTCTAGTCACAGCCGTGTCCGGAAAACCGGAGAAGATGTAAAGGAGGCCGAGAAGACCTCGAATTCCCAGGATTTATGGGGCGTTTGGGGCTACCGTGAAGCCCCGCACGACCCCCGTCGTCACGCGAGATAGATCGCGGCGATGTCGTCCTTGCACTCGCGCATGACCACGTTGCGACGCAGCTTGAGACTGGGGGTCAGCTGCCCCGTCTCCTCGGTCCAGTCGGCGGGCAGGATCGTGAACTTGCGGATCGACTCCGCCTTGGACACGGCGCGGTTGGCGTCGTCGACGGCGGCCGCCACCTCGGCGTGAAGATCGGGGTCGTCGAGCAGGTCGTCGAGGTTGCCCGACTTGCCGTGTGACTGGACCCAGAACGCGAACGTCTCGGGGTCGATGGTCACCAGGGCCGCGATGAAGGGCCGCCCGTCGCCGACCACCATGCACTGGGAGATGAGGGGGTGGGCGCGCAGCCTGTCCTCGAGCACCGCGGGGGCGACGTTCTTGCCGCCCGCCGTCACGATGATCTCCTTCTTGCGGCCGGTGATGCGCACGAAGCCTTGGTCGTCGACCTCGCCGACGTCGCCGGTGTGGAACCAGCCCTCATCGTCGACGGACTCGGCGGTGGCGGCGTCGTTGTGCCAGTAGCCGGCGAAGACCTGGTCGCCGCGGAACAGCAGCTCGCCGTCCTCGGCGACGCGGACCGTCGTGCCCGGCAGCGGGCGACCGACGGTCCCGATGTGCACGGCGTCGGCGGTGTTGACGGTGAGCGCCGCGGTGGTCTCGGTGAGACCGTAGCCCTCCAGGACGACGAGACCCACGCCTCGGTAGAAGTGGCCGAGCCGCTCTCCCAGGGGGGCGCCCCCGGACAGGGCGTAGCGGCACTGGCCACCGAGCGCGGCCATGAGGCGCGCATAGACCAACCGTGAGAACAGCGCGTGCTTGGCCCGCAGGGGGAGCGACGGGCGTCCCTTCTCCAGTGCCTGGGAGTAGGCGATGGCGACGTCGGTGGCGCGGTCGAAGATCGCGCCGCGGCCGTCGGCGGCGGCGTTCTGGGACGCCCCCGTGTAGACCTTCTCGAACACCCGGGGGACCGCCAGGATGAACGTCGGCCGGAACGACTGCAGGTCCGGGAGCAGGTTGGCGATGTCGGCTGAGTGACCCAGCTGGGCACGCGCGAGGACACACCCGACCTGGATCACGCGCGCGAACACATGGGCCAACGGCAAGAACAACAGGGTGCGAGCACCCTCACCGAACATCTCGTGCAGGTCGTCGACCGCGCTGCCGGCCTCGGCCAGGAAGTTGCCGTGGGTGAGCATGCAGCCCTTGGGGCGCCCCGTGGTCCCGGAGGTGTAGATCAGCGTCGCGAGGTCGGCCGAGCCGCGCTGCGCCCGGCGCTCGTGGACGACGTCGTCCGCGAGGTCGGCTCCGAGCGCGGTGAGCACCTCCACGGCGTTGTCGGCGAGCGACCAGACGTGCTCGAGGTCGGGGAGGTTGGGCCGGGCCTCACGGATCCGGGCGAGGTGGTCGGGTCCCTCGGCGACCACCGCGCGGGCGCCGGAGTCGCTGAGGATCCAGGCGACCTGCTCAGCCGAGGAGGTCTCATAGATGGGTACGCCGACGGCGCCGGCGAACCAGATCGCATAGTCGAGCAGCGTCCACTCATAGCGGGTCCGGGAGATCAGGGCGACCCGGTCGCCGGCCTGGATGCCGGCGGCGATGATGCCCTTGGCGACCCCCACCACCTGGTCGTGGAACTCCTGGGCCGTGACGTCGGCCCAGCCGTCGCCGTCACGCACCGAGAACAACGGGCGGTCGGGCTCCTCGGTCGCGTTGCGTACGGCCATGTCCGTCAGGTTGTCCTCGGGCTTGACGACGACGGTCGGCGGTGTCGTGAACTCGCGCACCTGCTCTCCTCATCTCCGGGACACCGGTCTCACCCGGATGTCGGGTGCTTCATCCGCACGTTACCGCCGCGGGGGGAGACCGGCGCGTCGGGTACGCTCCCGGGGTGCCCTCGGGTGGTACCGATCACGGGGCCGCCCCCGCCGAACACTCCAGGAGCCACCCACCGATGGCCGAGCAGACGACATCGTCGATCGTCATCACCGCCGACCCCGCCACGATCATGGAGGTCATCGCGGACTTCGCCGCCTACCCCTCCTGGGCCAAGGGGGTGCGCAGCGCAGAGGTGGTGGCCGAGTTCGAGGACGGCCGGGCCGAGCGGGTGCACTTCCACCTCGACGTCCCACCGATCCGCGACGAGTACACCCTCCAATACCTCTGGGAGGGCGTCGACAGCGTCACGTGGTGGCTGGTCGAGGGCAAGGTGCTCACCCACATGGACGGCACCTACCAGCTCCACGACCGGGGCGACGGCACCACCGAGGTGACCTACCGGCTGGCGCTCGACGTGGCCATCCCGCTCATCGGGATGATCAAGCGCAAGGGCGAGAAGCTCATCATCGACGCGGCGCTCAAGGGTCTGAAGACCCGAGCCGAGAGCCGGTGAACGGGCTGCCGCCACCGGCAGCGCCGACGTCGGGCGGCTGACATGCGGGTGGTCCTCTTCACCGGCAAGGGCGGCGTGGGCAAGTCCACCATCGCCGCCGGCACTGCGGCGCTCGCCGCCGAGACCGGACTGCGGACGCTGGTGCTCTCCACCGACGCGGCCCACTCGCTGGCCGACGCCTTCGCGGTCGAGGTCGGTGCCGAGCCCACGGCGGTGTCCGACCGGCTGTGGGTGCAGCAGGTGGACGCCCAGAAGCGGTTCGAGCAGTCCTGGGCGGCGATCCAGCGCTACCTCCTGTCGGTCCTCGACGTGGCCGGGGTCGATCCCGTGGCCGCCGAGGAGCTCACCGTGATCCCCGGCGCCGAGGAGGTGCTCGCGCTCCTCGAGCTGCGACACCAGGCCCAGGTGGGGGAGTACGACGTGATCGTGGTCGACTGCGCCCCCACCGCTGAGACGCTCCGCCTGCTCGCGCTGCCGGAGGCGCTCGGCTGGTACATGAGCAGGGTCTTCCCGATGCAGCGCCGCGTGGTCAAGGCGTTGAACCCGGTGCTGACACGGGCCGCGGGGGTGCCGATGCCGGAGGACACCGTGTTCGGGGCCCTCGAGCGGCTCCACGGCGAGCTCGACGAGGTCAGGACGCTGCTGACGGGGCGCGGGGCCTCGGTGCGGCTTGTGCTCACGCCCGAGAACGTCGTCCTCGCCGAGGCGCGCCGCTCCTATACGACGCTCTCCCTGTTCGGCTACCGCGTCGACGGCGTCGTGGCCAACCGGGTCTTCCCTCGCGATGACGCCGACGAGTGGCGCCGCGGCTGGGTCCAGGCCCAGGACGAGGTGCTGGCCCGGGTCCGGGAGTCCTTCCACGGGCTCCCGGTCTGGGAGTCGGGCTATCGCGGCACCGAGCCCGTCGGCGCCGAGACCCTCGTCGCGCTCGCGCGAGCGGCGTACGACGGCGCCGACCCGGTCGCCCCGCCCACCGGGAACGACCCCCTCACGGTCACCCGTGACGACCGTGGCTCCGTGCTGCGGCTGGCGCTGCCGCACGTCACCAGCAGTGAGGTGGATCTCGCCAGGAATGGCGATGAGCTCGTCATGACCGTGGGGGCCTATCGTCGTCTTCTGACCCTGCCGAGTGGTCTTGCTCAGCACCGGATCGCCGGTGCCCGCGTCGACCACGGTGAGCTGCAGGTGAGGTTCGAGGAGAGGGCGACGCCGTGAGGGACGCGCACGACGCCGGGAGCGGCCACGAGGAGGTCGGCTCGCTCGGCGAGGAGACCGCCAAGCTGCTCGGCGCCTTCGCCACCTGGGCGCGCGACTCGGGCTCCGACCTCGGGGCGGGCCTCGGCGCTGCGGCTGCCCAGGCGGCGGCCGGGTGGCATGCGATCGACGAGCACATCGCGACCGGCGCTCCCGAGTGTCTCTACTGCCCGATCTGCCGCACCGTCCATGCGGTTCGCGAGACCTCGCCCGAGGTGCGCGCCCACCTGGTGAGCGCCGCCGTGTCGCTGCTCCAGGCGGCCGCGGCCCTGCTCGCGACGGCCCAACCGGACGACGGTGCCGGTCGACGCGGTCCCGGCGTCGAGCACATCGACGTCGGCGACGACGACTGGACCGACAGCCCCGAGGAGGAGGACTGATGAGCCTGACCATCGGCATCGACGTGGGCGGCACCAAGATCGCCGGCGGCGTCGTGGACGAGCAGGGCGCGATCATCGCCGAGCACAGGGTGGAGTCACCGGCCAACGACGTCGCGGCGATCGGCGCCGCGATCACCGACCTCGTCACGACCCTGCGCGCCGACCACGAGGTCACGGCCGTGGGCGTCGGGGCTGCGGGCTACGTCGACAGCTCGCGGTCGGTGGTCATGTTCGCGCCCAACCTGGCGATCGAGGACCTCGACCTCCGCGCCGACCTCGAGGCCAGGATCGGGCTGCCGGTCGTGGTCGAGAACGACGCCAACGCCGCCGCCTGGGGCGAGTTCGCGTTCGGCGCGGGCGCCGACGTCGACGACCTGCTCCTCATCACCGTCGGCACCGGCGTGGGCAGCGGCATCGTGCTCGACGGCCGGCTCCACCGCGGCGCCTTCGGCATCGCGGGCGAGGTCGGCCACATGCGTGTCGTCCCCGGCGGCCGGCCCTGCGGCTGCGGCAACCGTGGCTGCTATGAGCAGTACGCCAGCGGCACCGCCCTCGTGCGCAACGTCCGCAAGGAGGTCGACGCCGGGTCGTTGCTGGCCCGGGACCTGGTCGCCCGCGCCGGGGGCGACCCCACCGCGATCACCGGCCCCCTCATCACGGCGGCCGCGTCCGAGGGCGACCAGTTCGCGATCGAGCACCTGGCCACCCTCGGCCGGTGGCTCGGTGAGGGCATCGCCACGCTCGCCTCGATCCTCGATCCCGCCGTCGCCGTGATCGGCGGCGGCGTCAGCGAGGCGGGCGACCTGCTGCTCGAGCCCACCCGGCAGGGGTTCGCCAAGGAGCTCAGCGGCCGCGGCCACCGCCCCGCACTGGAGATCCGGGCGGCCCAGCTGGGCAACCACGCGGGTGTCATCGGGGCGGCCGACCTCGCGCGCCGATGAGTGAGCTCCCCGGTCCCGGCGACGTCGACGAGGCCGGCGAGGAACGCCCGGTCCTGCGGGCGCTGACGCGCTCGCGCGGCGTGTTCGTCGGTGTCGACGTCGGAGGCACCAAGGTGCTGGCGGGGGTGGTCAGCGCCCGGGGCCGGGTGGTGCGGACCGCGCGTCGCTCGACACCGGGCCGTCGGGTCAGCCCCGAGATCGTCGAGGAGGCGGTGGTCGCCGCGGTGCGCGAGGCCGCCGGCGACGCGCCACTGCGCGGTGTCGGGGTGGCCGCCGCCGGGTTCGTCGACGGTGAGGGCGAACGCGTCATGTTCGCCCCCCACCTGCCCTGGCAGGGCCAGGACGTCCGGGCGCGGTTCGCGCGCCGCCTGCGCGTGCCCGTCGTCCTCGACAACGACGCCAACTGCGCC
>JAXLSN010000028.1:0-73794 GCA_046330595.1 Nocardioidaceae bacterium | reverse complement strand
CTATGCCGAGGACGCCCGCGTCAACGGCAGCAGGATCACCGTGCTGCGCAGCGAGCAGCCTCGCGTGGTCGCCTTCCGGGTCGAGGACGCCGACGGCGGCGCCACGATGGCCAACCTCTATGTCCCACCGACCGGGACCGACCTGCCCTACGTCAAGCCCCGCGCCGTGATCCACCTCGACCCGGGACAGCAGCGCAAGCTGTCGGTGGCGACCTATGTCGTCAACCCGTCGGGAGGCCCGGTCACGCTCACCGACGGGGCCGAGCTGATCGGCTCCCCGCCGGGCCTGGTGAGCTCGGTCGGGCTCAGCGAGGCGTCGTTCCAGGTGTCCGCGGCCCAGGGCTACCGCGGCCCCGGCGCCGTGATGCTCAAGGTGTCGGCGCCCGGCTATCGTCAGCCGGTCGTGTTGACCGTCCCGGTCCAGGTCGGTGCCGACGTCCCCGTGCTCACCTGCCCGACGACCCCCATCACCGTGCCCCGGGGCGGTGAGGTCCGGCTCGATGTCACGCGACTGTGCCATGCCTTCGCCGGCGCCGCCGCCGGACAGCGCACGCTCAGCTATTCCGCGACCTGGGTCAACGACGTCGACGGCCTGTCGCTGACGACCGACCAGGGTCCCGAGATCGTCGTCGCCGCGGCCAGCTCTGCCCGCACCGGGACCCAGGGCATCGTCGAAGTGACCACCGAGGGCAGCAAGCCAGGCCGGCTCAGGATCCGCGTCGCACCCGCCTCCTCTCCCTCGCTGTCACCGATGACGGTGGCCGACCTGCGTGCGGGCGACTCGCGCACGGTCGACCTGGGGCAGTACCTCGCCGCCGTCGTCCCCGACCCGGTGCCGACCATCGTGTCGGTGAGTCCGGTCAGCGGCACTGGTGTGACGGCGACCAAGGCGTCCGGCTCATCGGTCCGGCTCGCGGCCGGCGCCCAGGCCAACGGCACCGCCGTGTTCCGGGTGACGATGAGCGACGTGGCCGCGACCGACCAGGTCGACCGCCAGGCGAGCAACCTGCTGACCGTCAAGCTGCTCGGCCACCCCGACACCCCGTCGGCGCCGTTCGCGGTGGGGTCGCTGCGCGACCAGACCGTCCGGCTCAGCTGGCGACCACCCGACGACAACGGCGCACGCATCGACCGCTATGAGCTGCGCGCCAGCAACGGCCGGACCTGGACCTGCCCGTCGACCACGTGTGACGCGACCGGGCTCACCAACGGCACGTCCTACACCTTCACCGTGCGCGCCCACAACGCCATCGGCTGGTCCGAGCTGAGCGCCAAGTCCAAGCCGGCCGCCCCGGACGCCAAGCCCGGCCTGGTCAGCAACATCCACACCACCAAGCTCGCCAGCCAGTCGATCTGGATCGCCTGGACCCCGCCCAGCCTCAACGGCCGCACGGTGGACCAGTACCGCGTCTATTACGACGGCAAGGTGGCCACGGTCCGCGACACCCGGTTCTATGCCGGCGGGGTCGACAACAACACCCGCTACACCTTCAAGATCCAGGCCCACAACCCGGCCGGCTGGGGCGAGAAGGCCATCTCCGGACAGTTCCAGGCCGCCGGTGACCCGAGCACCCCGGAGCCACCGACCTGGGAGGTGCGGGTCTCGCCGACGAGCACGACCGCTGCGCTCGACATCTCGTGGAAGGCCGTGCCGGCGGGGTCGGACAACCAGGTCGTCTACTCGATCTCCGACAACGCTTCCCCGGTCTCCGAGCCGTCGTGTCTCGGCACCACCGCAACCAGCTGCACCATCCCCCACATGCCGCTGGACGGCTCCACCCACCGGTTCAAGGTCGAGGCCTCGACGCCGATCGGCGGCAAGGTCAGCGACTTCAGCACGACCTGGACGGCCAACGCGCCGCCGATGGACTGGGGTGCCTGGTCGGTCCAGCCGACCGGCGTGGACGCCAAGGCCAAGGTCGACTTCACCGTGCCCGACTCGCGCGGCAAGGACTCGCTCGTGTCGATCCTGGTCGACGGCGTGGAACGTGTGGCACCCCAGCAGATGACCGGGGCGCAGACCAGGACCATCAACGTCGGCGACAACGACGGCCCCCACTCGGTCGCCCTGGTGCTCTGCAACGAGTCCGGCGCCGGCTGCGCGACCAGCTCGACCCAGAAGGTGCAGACCTGGGGGCCGCTGACCGCCGACATGCTCAAGGTGACCCCGATCCTCACCGACGCCAAGGTGCTGGACTGGGAGATCAAGGTCTATCCCAACGGCGCCCCGATCGACGTGGTCGTGAGGAGCGACAAGCGGCCCAGCAAGAGCTGGCACCTCACCAGCGTCAACCGGCAGACCCTCTATCTCGGCCCCCGCGACCTCGGCTTCTCGGTGACCGAGAAGATCACCGTGTCGGTGACCGACCGGCCCCGCAGCCGCAGCATCCCCGATCTGGTCGTCAGCAAGACCACGGAGGCGCAGCCGGCCCCCATCGTCAAGGTCACCCGAGGTGACAAGTGCGACGACTCCGGGCCCAACCCCTGCCACCCGGCGGGCAGCGGCGACACCGACTGCACCGACGCGTCGTGCGGCTTCATCACCGTCGAGGTCCACAACTTCTTCGGGCCGGTCACCTGCACCATCACCGCGCAGGCCGAGGGTGTGCTCGGCACCGTCGACCTCGCCGACGGTGACACCAAGCAGACCCAGTTCTACTTCGGCGTCCCCGGCCGCTGGGTCGACGCCGACTGTCAGGGACCCGGGTCAACCCGGCAGAGCGACCGGATCGACTGGCCCAGCTGACGGGTCCCGTCGGGTGTTGCGAGTTGCCTGCGGACGTGGCCATGTCCGACTAGCCTTACTGCGGCACCTTTACTTTGCCTCGACGCTGGCGCAGCCAGTCCGGGAGCACCCGCGGGTGCGGCACCTCGAGAAAGCGACGACATGACGATCTCCGCAGATCAGGCACGCTGGTTCAAGCAGACCTTCGACCAGCTGACCGACAACATGGAGAAGGCGGTGCTCGGCAAGCGCCACGCACTGCGGCTCACGCTCACCTGCCTGCTCTCGGAGGGCCACATCCTGCTCGAGGACGTGCCCGGCACCGGCAAGACCATGCTCGCCCGCGCGCTCGCCAACACCGTCCAAGGCAGCCACGCCCGCATCCAGTTCACTCCCGACCTGCTGCCGGCCGACGTCACCGGCGTGACCGTCTATGACCAGCACAAGGCCGGCTTCGAGTTCCACCCGGGCCCGATCTTCCACACCATCGTGCTCGCCGACGAGATCAACCGCGCCTCGCCCAAGACCCAGTCCGCGCTGCTGGAGGTCATGGAGGAGGGGCGCGTGACCGTCGACGGCCAGCCCCACCCGGTCGGTCGCCCGTTCATGGTGATCGCCACCCAGAACCCCATCGAGCAGGCCGGCACCTATCGGCTGCCCGAGGCGCAGCTCGACCGGTTCCTCATGAAGACCTCACTCGGCTATCCCGACCGCGCCGCGACCATCGAGCTGCTCGTCAACGCCAAGGTGCGTGACCGCGCCGCCCTGGTCACCCCGGCGATCACGGCCGACACGATCGCCCAGATGAGCGGCCTGGCCGACGACGTCTATGTCGACCCCGCGCTGATCTCCTATGTCGCGGAGCTCGCCGAGGAGTCGCGGCGCATGCCGCACGTCAAGCTCGGGCTCTCGGCCCGCGGCTGCCTGGCGTTCATCCGCGTGGCCAAGACCTGGGCCGCGGCCGACGGCCGCGACCACGTCGTGCCGGACGACGTCAAGGAGCTGGCCGAGCCCGTGCTGAGCCACCGGCTGCTGCTCGACGCCGAGGCCCAGTTCACCGGGGTCACCGTCGAGAGCGTCATCGGGCGCCTCATCGACGCCGTCGTACCGCCCACCGACCGGGTCGCCTGAGGCGGCCCATGGAGACGACGCCGCCGCGGCGGGTCCGCTCATGGCTCGGGATCATCAACCCGACCGGGTGGACCGTGCTCGCCATCGCGGTGGTGGCCGCCGTCGTCGCCTCGCGCACCCACTGGCGTGAGGCCACCGTGCTGGCGGTCGCCAGCATCGCCCTGCTCGTGCTCGCCGCCCCGCTGCTGCTGGGCCGGGTCCGGGTGGGCGTCGAGCTGGTCCTCGAACCACTGCGGGTCGTGGCCGGCGAGACGGTCAGCGGCTCGGTCACGGTCACCAACCTCGCGTCGGGCCGCATGCTGCCGTCGATGCTGGACCTCCCGGTCGGCGACGCACTCCACCGCTACGGCCTCCCCGCGCTCGCCGCGGACGCCAGCCACGAGGAGTCGTTCACCGTCCGGACCGAGCGGCGCGGGGTCATCCCGGTGGGCCCGGCGATCACGCGTCGGGGCGACCCGCTGGGGCTCTACTCGCGCGACTTCTCCTGGACCGAGGTGCAGGAGATCCTGGTCCGCCCCGTGATGGTTCCCCTGGAGTCGCTCGGAGCGGGACTCCTGCGCGACCTCGAAGGTGTCTCCACCGACGCGGTCTCCCAGAGCGACCTGGCCTTCCATGCCCTGCGCGAATACGTCCCCGGCGACGACCTGCGCCACGTCCACTGGCGCTCCTCGGCCAAGGCGATGGCCGCGGCGGGGCGCACCCAGCTGCTCGTGCGGCAATACCTCGACACCCGGCGCTCCCACGCCACGGTCGTCGTCGACGACGAGGTGGCCTCCTGGCCGGACCCGGAGGACTTCGAGACCGCGATGGCCGTCGCAGCCTCGATCGCCGTCCGTGCGGTCCTCGACGAGTTCGACACCTCCTTCATGTGTGGTGACCAGGCGGCCTCCGGCAACAACGGCCACGTCGCGCTCGACGCGGTCTCGCGGGCGACCCTCGGCCACACCGGGCTGGCCACCTCCGCCCAGCGCGCCGCGGTGGTCTCGCCCGACACGAGCCTGCTCTTCCTCATCACCGGCCCCGGCGCGACGTTCGGCCAGATGCGACTGGCGGCGTCGGCCTTCCCGTCGGAGGTACGCCGCATCGCCATGGTCGTCGACGCCACGGTGAGCAGCCGGGCCACCGACGCCGACGGGATCCCGATCCTCCACCTGGCCGACAAGGCCGACCTCGGTGCCCTGCTGCGGTGGAGCCTGTCATGACCATGACCGCTGCGCCGCCCGTGGCCGAGGCCCCGCCCACGACGCCACCGCCCCCGCCGACCGACCCCACCGTCGACCGGTCCTCCCTCGACGCGCTCCCGACCCGGGCCGGCCGGGCCTCGTGGACCGACGCGGGATTCGTGCTGCTGCTCGGCACGGCCGCCCTGATGGCGTTCGCCACGTCGTTCACCGGCTGGCAGTTCCTGTCGGTCGGGTTGCTGGGGCTGGTCATCGGCGTGAGCGCGGGCCTGGTCGCGGAGATCCGCCGCTGGCCGGGGGCGGCGCCGGTGGTCGCCGTCGTGGTCGTCTTCTATCTGTTCGGCGGGCTCCTCTGCCTGCGCGAGACACCCGCCGTGTGGCCGGTGCCGCACACGTGGCAGCTGCTCACCGACCAGCTCGCCTTCGGCTGGAAGGACCTGCTCACCACGCTGCCGCCGGTCGACGGCCACGGTCCGCTGCTGACCCTGCCGTGGGCCTTCGGGCTGGTCACGGGTTCGGCGGCGATGGCACTGACGCGCATCTCGTCGGGCCCCCGCTGGCTGCGCGCCGTGCTCCCGCTGCTGGTGCCCGTGGCACTCCTGGCCGCCGTGATCCTGCTCGGCGTGGGCCGCCCCCAACAGATCCTGGTGCAGGGTGTGCTGTTCTCCGGGGGACTGCTGGCGTGGCTGGCCGTCCGCGGCCAGCGCGCCGCCGGTGAGGTCGCCGGGAGCACCGGCCGCCTGGGCCGCACCGCCGTCGCGGCCTCCCTCCTCGTCCTGGCGGCCAGCGTCTCGATGCCGGTCGCGCTCTGGCACGGTGGCAACGACGACCGTCGCCTGGTCATGCGCGACGTCATCACGCCGCCGTTCGACATCGGTCAGTACCCCTCGCCGTTGGCGTCGTTCCGACGCTATGTCGAGGTCCCGACCAACCCTCCGCCGGAGAACCTGTTCCAGCGCGAGCTGTTCACCATCCGGGGTGTCGAGCCCGGCACGCGCGTTCGTTTCGCGACGCTCGACAGCTATGACGGCAAGGTGTGGGGGGCCTCCAACAACGCCATCCCTGGTGCCGCCAACGACACCTACCAGCGGGTCTCCGACACCATCGACAACCCCGTCCAGGGCACGCCGGTCGACGTCTCGGTCACCCTCGACGAGGGCTACTCGGGGGTGTGGCTGCCGGTGGTCGGTGCGCTCCAGTCCATCGCCTTCGACGATGGCCGGCTGGCCTCGGAGTCCGACAGCTTCCGCTACAACCTGGCCACGTCCACGGCGGTCGTCCCAGCCGGCGTCGGCCCGGGCGACACCTACTCCTTCACCGCGGTGATCCCGTCCGACGACGTCGACGCGACCTCGCTGCCCGGAGGCTCGGTGGGCCCGGCCGGCGAGGCCGCCGCGTTCCTCGACGCCGAGGCCACCGAGTGGTCGGGGGAGTCCAAGTCGCTGATGGCCCGCGTCTTCGCGGCCGCCGACCACCTCAAGACCGAGGGTCGCTACACCGACGGCGTGGCACCCGCGGAGCAGATCTATCACGCCGGCCACTCCCAGGGGCGGCTGGCCGAGTTCGTGACCGGGCGCATCATGGCCGGGAACGACGAGCAGTACGCCGCCACGATGGCACTGCTCGCCAACCGGATCGGGGTCCCCGCCCGCGTCGTGCTGGGCGCCGTGGTGCCCGACGACGGCGTGGTCCACGGCTCCGACGTCTCGGCCTGGGTGGAGCTCGAGGTCGCCGATGGTTCGTGGCGCACCCTGCCGACCGAGGCGTTCATGGGCACCGAGCGGCCGGCCAAGCTCCCGCCCGAGAGCCAGCAGAACGTCGGTGGGACCAACGTGCCCCCGCCCGCGCCGATCCCGCCCCCGACCACGGCGGGGGAGCAGGCCGACGTCGAGGTCAAGGCCGACGCCGCCCGCGACGACGACGAGACCACCACCAGCGACGACGGCATCCCCGCCTGGGTGAGAGTCGCGCTGATCTATGGCGGCGGCCCGATCCTGGCCGTCGCGCTCTTCCTCGCCGGCATCGTGCTGGCCAAGGTGGCCCGCCGACGCTGGCGGCGCCGGGCGCCGCGGATGTCCACCCGGGTGGTCGGGGCCTGGCGTGAGCTGGTCGACCACGCCCGCGACCTGGGCCAGCCGGTCCCGGCCGGCGGCGTGGTGACCCGCCGGGAGCAGTCGCGTCACATCGGCTCGGAGTCGGCCCCCGCGCTCGCGCGTGTCGCGGACTCCCACGTCTTCGGGCCGGTCCCGCCCGAGCCGGAAGCCGCGTCGACGTTCTGGAGTGCCGTGAACGACGAGCGGCGCGCCATGTCGGCGGCGGTGACGCGCCGGCGGCGGCTGCTGGCGGCGGTGAGCCTGCGCACGTTCCGCCGTCCCCGCTGAGCCGACGAATTAGGGATTTGGGCGACCAGCCCCCTAAACTGGCGTGTCGGCCCAACGTGGGTCCGGTCCGTGGTGCCTCGCGGCTGCCGGGATCATGTCACTTTCCGTCTCGTGTCGGTTCGTGACGTGTCGCGGGATGAGGCATGACGGCGGGCTTCACGAGGTCCACGGGAGCGGTCTCGACCGCCCCCGAGGTTCCCGGGCCACGGTAGACAACTGATCAACAGATTGCGGAGGACATGCCGAAGAAAGAAGGCGTGATCGAGATCGAGGGCACCGTCGTCGAGGCACTCCCGAACGCCATGTTCCGGGTCGAGCTGAGCAACGGACACAAGGTCCTCGCCCACATCAGCGGCAAGATGCGCCAGCACTACATCCGCATCCTTCCTGAGGATCGCGTCGTGGTGGAGCTCTCGCCCTACGACCTCACCCGAGGCCGGATCGTCTACCGCTACAAGTGACCCACGGGGGCTCCGCCCCCGTGTTCCCTGCTCCGGGCGTCGCCCGGTCGGGGCTGCCGCAACAACCACGAAAGGACCTCCTCGTGAAGGTCAACCCGAGCGTCAAGCCGATCTGTGACAAGTGCAAGGTGATCCGTCGCCACGGCCGCGTCATGGTGATCTGCGAGAACCCGCGCCACAAGCAGCGTCAGGGCTAGCTCCCTCGGGCCCGCCGGCCCGGGACACAACTGAAGATCCATCACTACGTGCTCGCTAGCCGCAGGACTCCTGCGGTGAACCACCTCCGGAACGGATGGCCGGAGCTCGCTCCTCGAGGCGCGAGACGCAGCACGACCAGACCACCGTGAACCGAAAGGGACAACTGCCACATGGCACGCCTCGTTGGAGTCGACCTCCCGCGCGACAAGCGCATCGAGATCGCTCTCACCTACATCTACGGCATCGGACGCACCACCGCCAAGCAGGTGCTCGAAGCCACCGGGGTCAACCCCGACCTCCGCGTCCACCAGCTGGGCGACGAGGAGCTGGTCAAGCTCCGTGACGAGATCGAAGCCAACTACAAGATCGAGGGTGACCTCCGTCGCGAGGTCCAGGCCGACATCCGTCGCAAGATCGAGATCGGCAGCTACCAGGGTCGCCGCCACCGCCAGGGCCTGCCGGTCCGCGGTCAGCGCACCAAGACCAACGCGCGCACCCGCAAGGGTCCCAAGCGCACGGTTGCCGGCAAGAAGAAGGCGAAGTGACCCTGCGCCGACGCGCACGTCACTGCCTCTCGATCACGACATCGACCAGCTACTCCAGGAGACACTGAATGCCCCCCAAGAGCCGCCAGGCCGGCGCCAAGAAGGTGCGCCGCAAGGAGAAGAAGAACGTCGCCACGGGCGAAGCCCACATCAAGAGCACGTTCAACAACACCATCGTCACCATCACCGACCCCACGGGTGCGGTGATCTCATGGGCCTCTGCCGGCACCGTCGGCTTCAAGGGCTCCCGCAAGTCCACCCCGTTCGCCGCGCAGATGGCTGCTGAGGCCGCCGGACGTCGCGCGATGGAGCACGGCATGAAGAAGATCGACGTCTTCGTCAAGGGCCCGGGCTCGGGCCGCGAGACCGCGATCCGCTCGCTGGGTGCCATCGGCCTCGAGGTCGGCACCATCCAGGACGTCACGCCGGCCCCGCACAACGGTTGCCGCCCGCCGAAGCGCCGCCGCGTCTGACCGCGCCGCGCCTCACGCCCACCAGGACTTGAAGGAGACATAGACCCATGGCCCGTTACACCGGCCCGATCACGAAGAAGTCGCGCCGCCTCGGCGTCGACCTCATCGGCGGCGACTCCGCCTACGAGCGTCGCCCCTACCCGCCCGGCCAGCACGGCCGTGGGCGCATCAAGGAGAGCGAGTACCTCCTCCAGCTGCGCGAGAAGCAGAAGGCCCGCTACACCTACGGCGTGCTCGAGAAGCAGTTCCACCGCTACTACGCCGAGGCCTCGCGTCGCCAGGGCAAGACCGGTGACAACCTGCTCCAGCTGCTCGAGTGCCGCCTGGACAACGTCATCTACCGCGCCGGCTTCGCCCGGACCCGCCGCCACGCCCGCCAGCTGGTGAGCCACGGCCACTTCCTGGTCAACGGCAAGAAGGTCAACATCCCGTCGTTCCAGGTGACCCAGTACGACATCATCGACGTGCGGGAGAAGTCGCTGGAGACGACCCCGTTCATCGTGGCTCGTGAGACCCACGGCGAGCGCGTCGTCCCCGCGTGGATGCAGGTCCTGCCCTCGCGGATGCGGATCCTGATCCACCAGGTCCCGGTGCGGGAGCAGATCGACATCCCGGTCCAGGAGCAGCTGATCGTCGAGTACTACTCGAAGAAGTAGGCGCACGGGGGGCTCCGCCCCCCGCGCACCCCCCACCTCGGTTCCGCTGGGTCCACTCCTCGCGGTCACGAGGTGGGGGACCAGCAGACAACAACCAAACTCTGCAGTTCGAGTCCCTCAAATAGTGGTGGGGCTCGGAAAGGAAGAACACCGTGCTCATCGCCCAGCGCCCGACCCTCTCCGAAGAGGTCGTCGACGACTTCCGCTCCCGGTTCGTCATCGAGCCGCTGGAGCCTGGCTTCGGCTACACGCTCGGCAACTCGCTCCGCCGTACCCTGCTCTCCTCGATCCCGGGCGCGTCGGTCACCAGCATCAAGATCGACAACGTCCTCCACGAGTTCTCGACCATCGAGGGCGTCAAGGAGGATGTCACCGAGATCATCCTCAACCTCAAGGGCCTGGTCGTCTCCTCCGAGCACGATGAGCCCGTGACCATGTACCTCCGCAAGTCCGGTGCCGGTGACGTCACCGCGGCCGACATCGCGCCCCCGGCCGGTGTCGAGGTGCACAACCCCGACCTCAAGATCGCCACGCTGTCCGACAAGGGCAAGCTGGAGATGGAGCTGGTCGTCGAGCGCGGCCGCGGCTATGTCTCCTCGGCCCAGAACAAGGGTGCCGACAACGAGATCGGCCGGATGCCGGTCGACTCGATCTACAGCCCGGTCCTCAAGGTCACCTACAAGGTCGAGGCGACCCGTGTCGAGCAGCGCACCGACTTCGACAAGCTCGTCATCGACATCGAGACCAAGCCGTCGATCCGCCCCCGCGACGCCATCGCCTCGGCGGGCAAGACGCTGGTCGAGCTGTTCGGCCTGGCCCGTGAGCTCAACGTCGAGGCCGAGGGCATCGACATCGGCCCCTCGCCGGTCGACGAGCAGCTCGCCGCTGACCTGGCGCTGCCGGTCGAGGACCTCCAGCTGACCGTCCGGTCCTACAACTGCCTCAAGCGTGAGGGCATCCACACCGTGGGTGAGCTCATCTCGCGCTCCGAGCAGGACCTGCTCGACATCCGCAACTTCGGTGCCAAGTCGATCGACGAGGTCAAGGCCAAGCTCGTCGAGATGGGCCTCTCGCTCAAGGACAGCGGCCCCGGCTTCGACCCCAACGCCGTGCTCGCCGCCTATGGCGACGACGACGACGACGCGTTCGTCGAGGACGAGCAGTACTGATCCAACCGGGGGGTGTCGCCCTCCGATCCACCGACCGGCGGCTCGGCTGAGCCGCCGGCCCACCTACCCGGGTACCTCACACGGCTCGGGAGAAGAGAGAAGAACAGATGCCCACCCCGAAGAAGGGCCCCCGCCTGGGGGGCAGCGCCGCCCACCAGCGCCTGATCCTGCGCAACCTGGCCACGTCGCTGTTCGAGCACGGCGCCGTGACCACCACCGAGGCCAAGGCCCGGCTGCTGCGTCCCTACGCCGAGAAGCTGATCACCAAGGCCAAGAAGGGCGACCTGCACAACCGTCGCCTGGTCCTGCGTGAGCTCTACAAGAGCGTGGACCAGAAGAAGCTCAACGAGGACGGCGTGCTGGTGGTCAACCAGTACCCCCAGCACCGGCTGTTCACCGAGATCGCGCCGATGTTCGCCGACCGCCCGGGTGGCTACACCCGGATCACCAAGATCGGTCCCCGCAAGGGCGACAACGCCCCCATGGCGGTCATCGAGCTCGTGACCGAGCCCTACGCGCCCAAGCCGTCGACGGCCAAGGCCAAGACCGAGGCGCCCAAGGCTGCCCCTGCCCCCGTTGAGGAGGCGCCGGCTGACGAGGCCCCCGCCGACGAGGTCGAGGTCGAGGAGACCGAGGTCGACGAGGCCCCCGCCGAGGACGCCGCCGCCGACGAGGCGCCGGCCGACGATGCCGCCGCCGAGGAGGCTCCCGAGGCCGAGGCTGAGGAGAAGGACGAGGCCTGATCGGCCGCCCCGACACCCGACGGGCCCCGTGAGGATGCGCAAGCATCCCGCGGGGCCCGTTCGTCTTCTGGCCACCGGATGCGATAGAAGGGACCCATGACCCAGGTCGCTCTCGTCGTCGGTGAGGCGCTCGTCGATGTGGTCCACCGCAGCGACGGCAGCGTCATGGAGTTCCCGGGCGGCAGCGCCGCCAACGTGGCCGTCGCCCTCGCGCGGCTGGAGCGACCGGTGCTGTTCGACACCTGCTTCGCCGACGACCACTACGGCGGCATGCTGCGCGCCCACCTCGACCGGGCCGGCGTACGCCTGGCCGGCGACCCCGGGTCGGTCGCGCACTCGTCGTCCGCGGTCGCGACGATCGGCGACGATGGCGCCGCCAGCTATGTGTTCGACATCGACTGGCGCCTCAACCCGCTCGCCCTCCCCGACGACGTCACGCCCATCGCCGTGCACACCAGCTCCTATGGCGCCGTGCTCCCACCCGGGTCCGGCGACGTGCTGGCCGCCATCGAGCAGGTCCGGCCCACCGCCACGGTGAGCTATGACATCAATGCCCGGCCGGCGGTCACCGGTGTCGAGCTCGATGTGCGAGCGCGCGTGCAGCGGCTCGTCGCGCTCAGTGACGTCGTCAAGGCCTCCGATGAGGACCTCGAGGCTCTCTATCCCGAGCACTCGGTCGAGACCGCCGCCTCCTACCTGCTGTCCTTGGGGCCGGCGGTCGTCGTGGTCACGCGCGGCGGCGACGGCGCCACCTGGGTGTCGCGCACCGGCGACGGCAGGGTCGAGGCCGTGCCGGTGACCGTGGCCGACACCATCGGGGCGGGCGACACCTTCGGGGCCGCCCTGATCGACGCACTCTGGAGCGCCGGCCTGCTCGGCGCCGAGCATCGAGAACGCCTGCAGACCCTGGCGAGCGAGCAGTGGGCCGAGCTGCTCGGCCATGCCGCCCGCGCCGCAGCCGTGACGGTCTCGCGTCCCGGCGCCGACCCGCCCCACCGCCACGAGCTGGGTTAAACATCAGCGCGGCCCGTTGCCGAGCCGTGGCGCGTCCGCCAAGATCGCCTCGACTCCGTCGGAAGGCTCCGCATGCTGTCTTTGTTGCGTCGTGCGCTCATCGTGATGATCGTGGTCGCCGGGTCGTTGGTCCTGGCTCCGCAGGCGTTCGCCGCTAGCGCCGTCTCCGGCACCGTCACGGATCCGCACGGCGCACCTGTGGCAGGTGCCGCCTACCTCTACAAGGTGGGTGAGAACGGGGCGAGCGGCAACTTCATCGTGGGCGGCGACTACACCGTGACTGCCAGCGTCGCCGGCGACTATCAGCTCTTCGTGCGCGCGGACAGCATGGACGGCTATGGCCGCTGGTATGTGGCGGGCCAGCCTCAGGGCAGCGCCAACCGGGCTGACGCGACTGTCATCCCGGTGGACGGCACCAGTCCCGTCACGCTGCAGGACATGCAGCTTCCGGCGATCGCCACGTTGGCCGGCACTGTCACCAACGCCGACGGCGACCCGATGGTCGGGGTCACCGTGCTCCGCAACCGGCTGGGCGTGGGCAGTTGGACGACCACCGACGGAAGCGGGCACTACAGCTTCGGATATGTGCAGTCGGGGGTGACCTCGATCTCGGTGAACGGCACGGGTGGCTGGGCAGGTGCCCGGCAGAACCTCACCGTTGACGCCAGCAGTGACTTCACCGTCGACCTCGTCATGGAGGCGCCGGCCGCCATCGATGGCACGGTGACCGACGCCGACACCGGCAAACCCGTCCCGTGGCTCTATGTGGTGGCCTACCAGCGCATCGGCGGCAACGGCTACTACGAGACGTCCACCCGGACGGACGAGGCCGGTCACTACCTGCTGGAGGGCCTCAACGCCGGGGAGACCGTCGTGCAGTACAACGACGACTTCGGCGGCTATGACACCGTGTTCAACGGCGGAGCCTCGCTGCTGTCGCTGGCACCTGCGCTCAACCCGACAGCCGGCGCCACGCTCAGCCACGACGAGCAGCTCACCCAGAAGCCCGATGACTCGACGTCCCAGGCACTGAGTGGCGTCGTGACCGGCTCGGGACCCAGCGATCCACTCGTCGGGGTCGAGGTGCGCGCCTGGGACGCCGACGGACAGCTGGCCGGCAGCGACCTCAGCGACCGGTCCGGCCGCTGGGGCATCGACGTCCCGGCCGGCGACTACACCGTCAGCACTCGCTCGGGGTCCACCCTGCTCGGCGTCGACACCGGGACGCCGTGGCAGCCGGTGTTCTATCCCGACGCGTGGCAGCGTTCGGACGCAACCCCGATCACGGTGATCGACGACGCCGACACCCACCCCGGCCTGGACTTCGCGCTGACCCGGTCGGCCGTGCTGACCCTCGACGTCCGGGGGCTGGGTGACACCACCGACCTCGATGCCGGCTACACCGTCATCGCCGCCGGCGGCAGCACGGCGTACGACGAACCCGCAGCCTCGGGCACCGGCAACGTGCTGGAGGTGCTGCTGCGACCCGGCACCTGGACGCTGCGCGTCAGCGGCCAGCGCACGGGTGGCGCGGCGCTGCTGCCACAGTGGCTCGGCGGCAGCGGGGCGACCAGCGGGGCGGCCACCACGGTGACGGTGGTCGCCGGCGACGAGATCGACGGCGGCACGATCACGCTGCCCGGCAAGCTCGCCCCGACAACGAAGCCCAAGATCAAGGGCAAGGCTAAGGTCGGCAAGGTGCTCACCGCGACCAAGGGCACCTGGAACCTCATGACCGGGACGACGTTCAGCTTCACCTGGATGCGCGGCAGCAAGGTCGTGGGACACCGGGCGACCTACACCGTGGCTGCCGGCGATCGGGGCAAGAAGCTCAAGGTCAAGGTCACCGCGAGCAACCGGACCTTCTCCACCACCAAGACGCTCAAGGTCACGGTGGCCCGCTAGGGCATCGCCGGCCGAGTCGATCCGGGCCGGTGGGTCGGCGACGCCGTCGTGAAAGGATTGCCGCCGTGCGGATCCGTCTCGACCTGGCCTATGACGGCACCGACTTCCACGGGTGGGCCGCCCAGCCTCAGCTGCGGACCGTCCAAGGCGAGCTCGAGGCGGCACTCGGGACCGTGCTGCGGACACCAGACGTGGCGCTCGTGTGTGCCGGACGGACCGACACCGGGGTCCATGCGCGCGGCCAGGTCGCCCACCTCGACGTCGAGGAGTCCCTCGTCGAGGCCGCGGCCGGCCGGTCCACGCTGCCACCGCTCGACGCCCTGCTGCGCAGGCTCAACGGCCTGCTCCCCGGCGACGTCCGGGTCCACGGGGTCGCCGAGGCTCCCGCCGGGTTCGACGCTCGGTTCTCGGCACTATGGCGGCGCTACGCCTATCGGATCGCCGACGCCGCTGGGGCCGCCGACCCGCTCCTGCGCCGTCACGTCGTCGAGTGGCCGCGCCCGTTGGATGTCGCGGCGATGAACGCCGGCGCCGCTGCACTCCTGGGCGAGCACGACTTCGCGGCGTTCTGCAAGCACCGCGAGGGAGCCACGACGATCCGCAAGGTCCTGGAGCTCCGGTGGGACCGCGACGGCGTCGGGCTGGCCACCGCGACCGTGCGGGCCGATGCGTTCTGTCACCACATGGTGCGCTCGCTGATGGGCTGCCTGGTCGCGATCGGGGAGGGGCGGCGCACGCCGTCCTGGGCCGGTGAGATCCTGGCGGCGGCCGTCCGCGACCCGGCGGTGGCCAACCTGCCGGCGCACGGCCTGACGCTCGAGGAGGTCGGCTATCCCGCCGACGCCGACCTCGCCGCCAGGGCCGAGGAGTCGCGGAAGGTGCGCACGCTGTGAGCGACGACCACTACTTCAGCGCCGACCCCCGGGTCCCGTTCGAGCGAGTTCCGGTCGAGACGACTGTCTGGGGGCGGTCGCTGCGCCTCATGAGCGGATCCGGGGTGTTCGCCCAGGGGCGGCTCGACATCGGGACCTCGGTGCTGTTCCGCGAGGCCGAGCCCCCAGGGCCCGGCCGGATCCTCGACCTCGGCTGCGGCTGGGGGGTGATCGGCCTCGCGATCGCCGTGGCGGTCCCCGAGGCCACCGTGACCGCGGTCGACGTCAACGAACGTGCCGTGCTGCTGGCCAACGAGAACGCGGCCGCCCTGGGCGTCACGGACCGCTACCGGGCCACGACGCCCGAGGCCACCGCCGAGGCGTCGTACGACGAGATCTGGTCCAACCCGCCGATCCGGATCGGCAAGCAGGCGCTCCACGACCTGCTGCTCACCTGGCTGGCCCGCCTCACCCCTGATGGCCGTGCGGTGATGGTCGTCGGCAAGAACCTCGGCGGCGACTCGCTCCAGCGCTGGCTGGGGGAGCAGGGCTGGCCCACCACGCGACTGGCCTCCGCCAAGGGGTTCCGCGTGCTCGAGAGCCGCCGCGGCTGATCGGGACCCACCCACGGCGGACCCGCGACAGCCCGAAGGCTGCCGCGGGTCCTTTCCCACCGGACCTGAGTGACGTCTCAGGCGGACGCTGAGGTCTTCTGCTCCGACAACGAGTAGAAGAACAGGGCCACGGGGCGATAGATCACGTGCGCGAACTTGGTGAACGGGACGAAGAGCAGCAGCTCCATCGCGATCGCCACGTGGACGAGGAACACCCAGTAGCCCCATGCCGGAGTCGGCGGCACATAGAGGGCGACCTCGATGAGGAAGCCGGTGAAGCCGGTGACCCAGAGCAGGACCAGGAACATCCAGTCCGACGGCTTGGAGACCGTGGCAGCCCGGTTGTACTTCTGCCAGCGGTTGACCATGAACCAGGTCACGCCGTACATCAGCATGAGCCCGCCGATGGTCCCGATCGCCCGGGAGGGATACCAGATCGGGATCGCCGTGCCGGTCGCCTTGACGCCGATGACGTCGAGCCCATAGTCCAGCGACGTGGCGATCAGCAGGCCGATGAAGCCCCAGATCGTCATCGCGTGGATGAACCAGCGGCGGCGCCACCACGGCTCGACCGGCCGGTCGTCCAGGCAGTCCTCGCGGTAGCGGCGCTGGCCGATCGACTCGATGCCGATCGAGAACCACAGCGCCTTGGCGGTCCGCTTGCGCGCCTCGCCGGACTCGACGAGGGACTTCCAGGTCACGCCCTCCTTCGTGGCCATGCCCCGTGCCATCGAGACCATGCCCGCGATGCCGGTCAGTGCGACGATCGCCATGATGCCGATGCCGAGCCAGTGCACCACGTGATAGGGCACGAAGGTGAACAGCTCGAGCGACCTGGTGGGCATGATGTCGCTGGAGGTGTAGAGGAACCCGGCCAGCAGGAAGAACGCCACCAGCGAGACGACCGTGCCGAGGATCGGCATCGTGTAGAGCACCTTGGCGATGCGGGTCTTGTCATAGCTGGCGGTGACGTAGCGTCGCGCCGCAGCCATGAACTCACCCGGGTCCGCCTCGGTCGGGCAGCTGTCCGAGCACATCCCGCAGTGGTAGCAGGTCCACAGCTCCTTGCTGGAGAGCAGCTCCTCGGTCATGCCGACCTGGGCATAGCGGATGATGCGACGCGGGAACGTCGCGTCGTTGTCGGCCAACGGGCAGATCGCCGTGCAGTTGCCACAGCTGAAACAGGCCGAGACGTCGGCGGCGCCGTACTCCTGCAACGAGGCGAGCAGGTTGGTGTCGGCCAGCGTGGTCATGACGTCGCCTCCTGGTGGGTGGCCTGGTACTGGAAGTAGCCCTCGTCGTCGGCCTCGGGGATCTCGACGAGGTGGCCGTAGCGCCGCATCCCCATCACCCAGAACAGCGTCTCGTTGGCGGGGGCGCCGATGCGCTCGGCGATCTCGGGGATGGTCAGCGGCCCGTCCGCCAGCGCGGCCAGGATGGGCGCGTGCATGAGGGGCTCCTCGCGGATGACCTCGCGGGTCGGTCGGAGGGGCGGCGGGACTGACGGGTTGTCGAGCAGCGTGCTCATGCCACGGGCTCCTTCTGGCGTTCGGGGGCAAGGCCGTCGATGGCGGCCTTCATCTGGGCGTCGGTGTAGCCGAGGAGGTCGATCGCGTCCTCCGGGCAGTACGGCGCGCATCCGCCGCAGCCCTTGCACACGGCCGCGGCGATCACGGCCTTGTGGCCCTCGTCGCAGACATAGGTCGAGATGGCGTCGTAGGGACAGGACGTCAAGCAGGCGTCGCAGCCGGTGCACCTGTCCTCGTGAACCGTGGCCACCAGGGGGTCGAGCTCGGCGAAGCCCTTCTTGAGCAGGGCCGCGCTCTGGGCGACGGCGGCGAGACCCGAACCGACGCTCTCCGGCGCGGTCTTCGGCCCCTGGCAGGCGCCGGCGATGAGGACGCCGTCCACGACGGTCTCGACCGGGCGCAGCTTGGGGTGGATCTCGTTGTAGAAGCCGTCGCTCCCCAGCGGAAGCTTGAGCAGGTCGGTGAGGCCGACGTTCTTGCGGGGCACCATGCCGGTCACCAGCACCACCAGGTCGACCGGCAGGGTCACCTCCGCACCCTCGGTGAGGATGTCGGTGGTGGTCACCAGCAGCGTCCCCTTGTCGGTGCGGGTCACCGCCGGCGGGGTGTCGTCGGGGTACTTGAGGAACACCGACCCGGCCTTGCGGGCATCGGTGTACATCAGCTCGTGCTTCCCATAGGCCCTGATGTCGCGGTTGAGGTGGTACTGCCTGACCGTCGGGTCCAGCGTCGCCAGCTCCAGCGACGAGTGCAGGGTGGCGGCGCAGCAGAACTTCGAGCAGTACTCGTTGCCACCGGCCTCCTGGCGGCTGCCCACGCAGTAGATGTAGGCGACCGACTTGACCGGACGGCCGTGGTAGGTCACCGGGCCGTCGGCCCCGTCGACGAGGTGCTTGTACTCCGGCAGCGTGAGCACCCCCTCGATGCCATAGCCGAACTCGCCGTCCTCGGGCTCATAGCTGTCGAACCCGGTGGCCACCACGATCGTGCCGACCTCGGTGGGGATGACCTCGGTCGAGCCGTCCTTCTTGGCGACCGTGACCTCGGCGACGTAGTTGCCGAACGAGCCGGACTTGCCGGTCAGCTCGGCGTTGGTCCACACGGTGATCTGGGGGCGTACGGCGACGTCGTGGATGAGCTGGTCGATCTGCTCGCGCCCGGACCTGCCCTCGGGGAACATGGGGCCGAACGTGCCGACCCAACCACCCAACGAGGCCTCCTTCTCGACGAGGAAGACGCTCAGCCCCACGTCGGCCAGACCGACCGCGGCGCGCAGACCCGCGACGCCTCCGCCGACCACCATGGCCTTGGGCTGGGTCTCGACGACGAGGGGGACGAGCGGCTCGGACAGCCGGGTCTTGTTGACCCCCGACTTCACCAGGCCGATGACCTTCTCGGTCGCGCCCTTGAAGTCGTCGGTGTGCGCCCATGACCCCTGCTCACGCACGTTGACCTGCGTGTAGTTGTAGGGGTTCATGTCCGCCCGCTTCGACACGTTGCGGAAGGTGACCTGGTGCAGCTTGGGCGAGCAGGAGGCCACGACCAGACCGTCCAGACCCTTGCTCTGGATGTCGGCGATCATGTCCTTCTGGGTGCCGTCGGAGCAGGCGAACATGGTGGTCTCCGCGACCACCACGTCCGGGTCGTCCGCGAGCGCGTCGGCGACGGCCTGGACATCGACGTAGTCGGAGATGTTGCCGCCGCAGTGGCAGATATAGACGCCGATGCGTCGTTGCTGACCTTCGACCGGTTCGATCGGCAGGTCGATCCGGGTCGGCTCCCGGCCCTCGTCCATCGGGGTCCCGGTCTCGAGCTCCTCGCTCATGCCAGCACCTCCTCTCCGGCAGTGGCGTGCTCCGACAGGTGGGCGGCGACCTGGGCCACCGCGGCTCCTGCGTGGAGGATCGTGTCGACGATGTCCTTGGCTCCCGCGGCCGTGCCGGCCACGAAGACGCCGGGGATGTCGGTGCGGCCCGGGTCCAGGTGTTCGCTGGGTTCGGCCACGTAGTGGTACTCGTCCAGGCCGAGCTCCGCGTCCACGAAGAGCTTCTCGACGTCACGGTTGGGCTGGATGCCCACGGCGAGGACGACGAGGTCGTACTCGCGGTCGACGATCCCGCCGCCGTTCTCGATGTCCTCATAGCGCAGGACCAGGTCGCCGTTGTCCTTCTCGGTGATCTTGGAGACACGGCCCTTGATGTACTCCGCGCCCATGTCCTTGGCCTGCTGGTAGAACTCGTCGTAGCGCTTGCCCGCCGCGCGCATGTCCATGTAGTGCATGCTCACGTCGGCCAGGGGCAGCGAGCCCATGATCAGCTGGTTCTGCTTGATGGAGTACATGCAGCAGAACTTCGAGCACAGCTCGTTGCCGACCTGCTTGTCACGCGACCCGGTGCACGACACATAGGCGATGCGGTCGGGGACCTTGCCATCGCTCGGGCGCAGGATCGTGTTGTAGGGACGGGTCGGGGCGAGCAGCCGGTCCATCTGCATGCCGGTGATCACGTTGGCATAGGTCCCGAAGCCGTACTCCGGCTTGAGGTCGGCGGCGAACAGCTTGTGACCCGTCGAGACCACGACCGCGCCCACCTCCAGCTCCTGGATCGTGTCGCGCTGGGTGAAGTCGATGCAGCTGGCCGGGCAGGCCTCCACGCACTGGTTGCACTCCGAGCAGACCCCGCAGTCCAGGCAGCTGCCCGCTCCGGCGTGGGCCTCGTCATCGGTGAGCGCCGCCTCGATCTCGCTGAAGTCCGTCGGGTTCTTCACCAGGCTGACCTCGGCCTTGATCGGGTTGCGGTGGCCATAGGTGGCCTGCCGCCGCAGCACCGTGTCGTGGTCGACCGTCGCGAGGCGGTCGTCGAGGGCCGTGAAGCCGGTGAGCGGCTGGTCGTTGAGCCAGCGGTCCACCATGTGTGCGGCCCGGCGCCCGGCGCCGATCGCGGTGGTGATGTCGGTGGCACCGGTGGTCACGTCGCCCGCGGCGAACAGGTAGGGGACCTCGCTCTGGAGCGTGCGCGGGTCGACCTGGATCCGGTCGCTGCGGCCGGTGCCCGCGACGTCGGCGTACAGCGCCGGCTCGGGGCTCATGCCGATCGTGGAGATCACCATGTCGCAGTCGCGGACATAGTCGCTGCCGGCGACGGGCTCGGGGCTGCGGCGCCCGGAGGCGTCGGGGGCGCCGAGCTGCATCTTCTGCAGCTTGATCCCGGTGACCTTGCCGTCGGCCGTGACGACCTCGGTCGGGGAGACGAGGAGCTCGAACACGGCGCCCTCGGCCTCGGCGTCATCGGACTCGACGTGGTGGGCCGGCATCTCGGAGCGACCGCGGCGATAGACGACACGGGCCTCGGCGGCACCGAGGCGCAGCGACACCCGGGCGGCGTCCATCGCGACGTTGCCGCCGCCGACGATGACCACGCGCTTGCCGGTCAGGTCCGGGGCGTTGTCGTTGGCCACGTCGTTGAGGAAGTCGAGCCCGTTGACCGAGCCCTCGGCGTCCTCACCCGGGACACCCATCCGGGAGGCGACCTGGGTGCCGGTCGCGACGATGACGGCGTCGTACCCCTGGCCCTTGAGGGCCACGAGGTCGTCGACGGCCGTGTCGCACTCGATCTCCACACCCAGGGAGGTCAGGTTGGCGATGTCGGCGTCGACGACCTCGTGCGGCAGCCGGTAGACCGGGATCGCGTGGCGCAGGAACCCACCAGGCGCCGACCGCTTCTCCAGGATCTTCACCGAATAGCCCTTGCGGGCCAGCTGCCACGCCGCGGTGAGACCCGCGGGGCCCGAGCCGACGATGACCACACGCTTGCCGTTGGGCTCCTCGACCTCGATCGCGGGGCCGTCACCGGCGTTCTCGTAGTGCTTGTCCGCGGCGAACCGCTTGATCAGGCGGATCGGGACCGCGCCCTCGAGCTTGGTGCGGGTGCACTCGCTCTCGCAGGGGGCGTAGCAGGCCCGGCCGAGGGTGCCGACGAGCGGCGTGGCGTCGAGGACGAGCTTGAACGCCTCCTCGTGCTTGCCGCTGCGCACCAGCGAGACATAGCCGTGCGCCTTGATGCCGGCCGGGCACTCACCCGTGCAGGGCGACGTGCCGACGCGGTCGAGGACCGCCTTCTTGGGCACGGCCTGCGGGAAGGCGATGTACGCCGCGCGCCGCGCCGCCAGGTCGGCGTTGAACTGGTCCGGTACGGCGACGGTGCAGGCGCGTTCGCAGTCCTGGCATCCGGTGCAGGCGTCCCAGTCGACGAACCGCGCCTTGTTCTTCACCGTCGCGGTGAAGCGGCCCTCGGTGCCGCGCTTGATGCCGAGCACCTCGCTGTAGGCCATCGTCGTGATGTTCGGGTGGTTGATCGTCGAAGACATCTTCGGGCCGGAGATGCAGCTCGCGCAGTCGAGGGTCGGGAAGACCTTGCTCAGCAGGATCATCCGGCCGCCGACGCTGGCTTCCTTCTCGACCAGCAGGACCTTGTAGCCCATGTCGCCCAGTTTGAGCGAGGACTCCATGCCTCCGATTCCGCTGCCGATGACGAGGACGTCGTAGTCCATGAGTCACTCCAAGTTCGTTCGGGGTGGCGACGGCCCCGCCGGCCCGGTGTGGCGTGCCGGGCGAGCGTGTGAGGGCGGGGCCGTCGCGAGTTGGGTGGGTCGCCGTGTTGGGCTAGATGAAGAGGTTGACGTTGGCCTCGTCGGCCTCGCCGAGGTAGGTCGCGACGCCGGCATACTCGATGCCGTCGATCAGGTCCTCCTTGGCGAACCCCATGACGTCCATCGACATCGTGCAGGCGATCATCTGGATCTCCTGCTCGATGGCCGTCTGGCGCATCTGCTCGATCGAGTCGACGTTCTGCTCGCGCATGACCTTCTTCATCAGGCGAGAGCCCATGCCGCCCATGTTCATCCGTGACAGCCCAGCGTTGCTGGGGGTCTTGGGAAGCATCGTGGCGAACATCTTCTGGACCGTGCTCTTGCCGGTGCCGGTTCCCGTCACCCCCTCCTTGCGCAGGGCGTTGAGTCCCCAGAAGGTGAAGAACATCGTGACGTCGTCACCCATCGCGGCGGCGCCGTTCGCGATCACGAACGCGGCCAGCAGCTTGTCGAGATCTCCGCTGAAGACGATGATCGTCTTCTTGGTGGTGTCCACTTCTTCGGCTTTCGTTGTCTGGTCCGCCGACTCAACCCACCGGCACCGGGACGGGGCCCAGGGCGGTGAGCGACTCGGAGAACTCGCGCATGTAGTTGACGAAGGGTTCGGCGCAGACCGAGCAGACAGCCGCCATCTTGAGGCGCTGCGGCTCGATGCCCTTCTCCTTCATGACCTCCTGGGCGGCAGCGGCGATCTTCGCGGTGCGCTCGGCGCAGTCCGGGAGATAGGCGCACTCCTCACCGTCGGAGGCGAGGAACACCCCGTCGATCCCTTGCTCGAGGGCGTGCACGATCCAGGACGGCTTGATGCCGCTGCTGCACGGGACACTCAGCGTGGAAACCGACGCGGAGTAGTGCAGGTGACGGCTGCCGGCGAGGTCGATGCCGGGGTCGGAGATGTTGTTCGTCGAGAAGACGAGGATGGTGGGTGTGAACCCGCCCTCCGTGTGGTCGGACACGGCAGGGCTCACTTCATCTTCTTGAGGTACAGCTTCAGGTAGCCGGCGTCCTCGTAGTGACCCAGGTAGTCGTGGCCCATCTTCTTCGACCAGGCCGGCAGGTCCTTGAGGGTGCCCGAGTCGGTCGCGAGGACCTCCATGACGCCGCCGACGGGAACGCCGCCGATGGCCTTCTTGGCGGCGAGGATCGGGCCGGGGCAGGACGTGCCGCGGGCGTCGACGGTGGTGTCGGCGGTGATGGCCATGAGTTCTTCGGTGCTGACGGACATGATGCTTCCTTCACGTGTGTGTGGGCAGGCTGACGCACACCCGCTGTCCGGGCGTGGTCAGGCTCCGCCCCGGGTGGCGCGCGATGGGCGCCAGGTTGAGGGGTGCCTGGTGGGCGATCTTCTCCGTCGATGAAGGTCCGGTGGGTGCGTCATCGACGGTGGGGTCAACCTGGCGCAGCGCCACTCTTGGACGTGTGTCTGCGATGCGTTCGCGGCATCGAGCAGCCACGCGTCCGGCGCCGACGAAGGGCGCATCGGAAGCGACGAGGGCACAGACGCATCGACCGAGGAGCGGGGCGCCGCGTGCGCGGACCCGCGGGAATCCCGGGTCGGTTACTCACGAGTCATAGCCAAGAGCGAAATACCCCCCGGGGCAAGCGGAACGGCCCCGGAATGCATGTGAATCCACTCACAAGCGACTCTACAAGCGGAAATCGGACACGCTGGTGACGCTGTCGTCAGGCTGGAGAGAGGCGCATGACGGGGATCCGGCGCCCGATGGCGTCGGTGCGCGTGCGGTAGTCGGCGTACCCCGGATAGACCTTGACCGCCAACGCGAACAGCCGCTCCCGCTCGCCGGGGTCGCTCACCTCGGCCGCGGTGAAGGCGTTGCCGTTGAGCGTCGCCTCGGGGTGGGCGCGCAGGTTGTGGTACCAGGCGGGGTGCTTGTCGCGGCCGAAGCTGGAAGCGATCAGGATGACGTCGTCGCCGTCGTGGAAGTAGAGGATCGGGTTTTCGCGCGGCTCGCCCGACTTGGCTCCGGTGGTGCCGAGCACGGCGGTCGGCAGCGTTCCGACCATCCGGATCCGGCCTCCCGAGTGGCGCATCAGCCGAGCGTCGATCGGCGCGGCGACGTGGATGCCGTACCACCGCCCCACGCTCGTCCGCCCGAAGGCGTGGAGGGCCCTGGTCACGACGCCATGGGGGCGGTTCGGGTCGACGCGGCGCAGCTCCACGGCCCGACCCTAGCGTCGAGTCGTCACATCCTGTGACGACTCGATGATGAACTAGGCGGCGGGGTGGGGCGCGATCCGGCGGGTTGGCAGGATGGGGGCATGACCTACACCGCCGCTGACGACCGCTATGACCACCTCGAGTATCGCTTCACCGGGACCAGTGGGTTGAAGCTGCCGGTGCTGTCGTTGGGGCTCTGGCAGAACTTCGGCACCGATCGCCCCGAGGAGACGCAACGGGCGATCCTGCGCCGGGCCTTCGACCGCGGCGTGACGCACTTCGACCTCGCCAACAACTACGGCCCGCCCTACGGTCGCGCCGAGGAGAACTGGGGTCGCTACCTGAGCGACGACTTCGCGCCCTACCGCGACGAGCTCGTGATCTCGACCAAGGCCGGCTGGGACATGTGGCCGGGCCCCTATGGCCAGGGCGGCGGGTCGCGCAAGTACATGCTCGCGTCGCTCGACCAGTCCCTGAAGCGGATGCGGATGGACTATGTCGACATCTTCTACAGCCACCGCTTCGACCCCGAGACGCCCATCGAGGAGACGATGATGGCGCTCGACCACGCCGTCCGCACGGGACGGACGCTCTATGTCGGCATCTCGTCGTACTCCGCGAGCAAGACGCGCGAGGCCGCCTCGATCGCCCGCGAGCTGGGCACGCCGCTGCTGATCCACCAGCCGAGCTACAACATGTTCAACCGGTGGATCGAGGAGGACCTGCTCGACGAGCTCGAGGCGCAGGGCATGGGGTGCATCGGCTTCACCGCCCTGGCGCAGGGGCTGTTGACCGACCGCTACCTGGGCGGCGGCATCCCGGCCGATTCCCGGGCCGCGCGTGAGGGGTCGTCGATGCCCGCGTTCGACGACTCGGTGCTTGACCGGGTCCGTTCCCTCAATGCGATCGCGGCGTCGCGCGGCCAGAAGCTTGCCCAGCTGGCACTGCAGTGGGCCTTGCGCGACCCGCGGATGACGTCCCTGGTGATGGGCGCCTCGTCGGTCGAGCAGCTCGACATGAACCTTGATGCGATGACCTTCCCACCCCTGTCCGACGATGAGCTGGCCGCCATCGACGAGTTCGCCGTTGACGGCTCGGTCAATCTGTGGGCCAAGCAGACGGAGGACTGACGTCGGCGGGGAAGGTGGTCCAGGCATTAACTTGCCGAGTTGACAATTAATAGGGTTCTGGCTCATATTAAGTCGTAACGACAAGATATGAGGAGGCAGTCATGGCCACCATCACCCGCTACCCCTTCGCCCGGCACCTCAACGGCGCGGCGACGACCTATGTGCAGCTGATCAAGCGCGGCCACGTCCGTCGGCAGGGCGTGGGCGGCTCGTTCTGGTTCCGGCCGCTGGGCTCGGTGCTCTCCGAGGTCCCCGTCGACGACCGCGAGCTGCCCATGCTCTTCCACGGCCGCACGCAGGACTTCTTCGACGTGGCGGTCCAGGGGACCATCACCTATCGGGTCGTCGACCCGGCACTCGCGGCGAGCCGGCTCGACTTCTCGGTGCACCCGGTCAGCGGTGCCTGGAACGCCCGCCCGCTCGACCAGCTCGCCGGGCTGCTCACCGAGACGGCCCAGCAGCAGACCGTGGAGCTGCTGACCCGGCACACCCTCACACAGGCCATCGCCGGAGGCGTGGCCGCGACCCGCGACGCCATTGCGGCCGGGCTCGGCGACGACGCCCGGCTCGCCGACACCGGCGTCCGTGTCATCGACGTCCGCATCGTCGCCATCCGGCCCGAGCCGGACGTCGAGAAGGCACTGCAGACACCGGCGCGCGAGCTCGTCCAGCAGGAGGCGGACCGGGCCACCTTCGAGCGCCGGGCGGTCGCGGTCGAGCGGGAGGCCGCGATCGGCGAGAACGAGCTCGCCAACCAGATCGAGCTGGCCAAGCGTGAGGAGGAGCTGGTCGCCCAGCGCGGCCAGAACGACCGTCGCGCGGCCGAGCTCACCGCCGCCACTCGGGCGATCGCCTCCAGGGCCGACGCCGAGGCGACCGTCGAACGGGCCCACGCCCAGGCCGAGTCGGTCGAGCTGGTGGGCGCTGCCGAGGCCGGCGCCGAGGCGGCGCGGCTGGCGGCGTACGCCGACCTGCCGCGCGAGGTCGTCCTCGGGCTGGCCCTCAAGGAGCTGGCCGGCAACATGCCCGACCTCAAGAGCCTCGTCGTCGCTCCGGATGCGCTGGCGGCGCTGCTCGCGCGGCTGGTGCCCGACCACGAGGCGGCCTGAGATGACCACCCCGCGCGTCGTGGTCGTCCATCGGACGTCGGAATATGACGCCCTACTCGGTCGGCACGGCACCAGGGGGCAGGCGGCGTTCTTCCTCCAGGGACGCGGCCGCGACCTGGCCGAGGTCGAGCTGCGTCACGCCGCCCTGGCGGCCGGGTTGCAGCGGGTGTCCGCGGCGATTCCGATGGACTGGCGGCGCTCCTCGGTGGAGCGGGCCGAGCTGGCCGGCTATCTGTTCACTCCCGACGACCTCGTGGTCGTCGTCGGACAGGACGGGCTCGTGGCCAACGTCGCGAAGTACCTCCACGGCCAGCCGGTCATCGGCATCAACCCCGACCGCGCCACCATCGCCGGCGTGCTGACCCGGCACGAGCCCGCCGCGGCCGCCGACCTGCTCCACGACGCCGCCCGGGCCCGGGCGAGCGTCGAGGAACGCGCCATGGTGCGGCTCACCGCCGACGACGGCCAGGAGCTGATCGCGCTCAACGAGGTGTACGTCGGACACGCGTCCCACCAGACCGCCCGTTATCGCCTGGGCTGGGACGACGTCGAGGAGCGGCAAGCCTCCTCCGGCCTCCTCGTCGGCACCGGGACCGGGGCGACCGGATGGTGCCTCTCGGCGTGGAGCGAGCGGGAGCGGCTCATCGAGCTGCCCGGGCCGCTGAGCCGGGAGCTGGCGTGGTTCGTGCGGGAGGCATGGCCGTCACCCACGTCGGGGACGACCCTCACCCAGGGCCTGCTGGACGACGACGAGCTCCGCATCGACGTCGAGTCCGACCGCCTCGTCGCGTTCGGGGACGGGATCGAGGCGGACCGGCTCGAGCTGACCTGGGGTCAGCGGGTCACCGTGGCGCGGGCCGAGCGTGTGCTGCGGCTGGTCTGAGCCGGCTCGGGGGCGTCGTACAGGCGCAGCGCCATGAGGGGGCAGGCGGCCACCGCGTGCTCGGCGTGCTCGAGCAGGGCGCGGGGGACCGCGGGGTCCTTCTCGCCCGTGCGCGACAACGGGAACCCCCAGTCGTCCTGGGCATAGAGCTCCGGCAGCAGCTCCGCACACGAGCCATGGCCGTCGCAGCGGGTCCAGTCGACGTGGATGCGTCTCATCGCCGCACCCCTCTCCCGCTCGGGCACCAACCGGCCAGGTGGGCGGCCACGTGGTCGTCGAAGGTCGACAGGGTCGACCCGATCATGCGGGCGGTCCCGTCCGGGTGGGCGCACGCGCCACGCCCGGTGACCAACCCGCGGAGTCGCTCGATCTCGGCCGGCAGCCGCTGATCGCGGACGCCGTCGGCGAGGCGCCGCAGCGAGTCGGCCAGCCGGGGCAGGCCGTTGATGCACGGGCCGCACTGGGCGGCGGACTCCCCGGCGAGGTAGCCGGCGATGTCGGCGGCCGCCTTGATCGGGCAGGTGTGGGTGTCGAGGACATAGAGGATGCCGGCGCCGACGCTGGCGTTGTACGGCGCCAGGGCCGCGCGCGTCATCGGCGTGGCCAGCGCCTCGGCTGGGAGCCAGGCGCCGTGGTAGCCGCCGACGAGCACGGCCGCGAGGTCGGGGGTGGGCCCGGCCGGCGCGAGGATGTCGCCGAGCGGAGTTCCTCGCTCCGCCTCGACCACTCCCGGCCGGGCCACGGCGCCGCTGATCGTGAACAGCGACGTCCCCGGGTCCTCCGCCGTACCCGCGCTGCGGAACGACGCCGCACCGAAGCGTGCGGCCAGCGCCAGGTGTGCCAGGGTCTCGGCGTTGGACACCAACGTGGGACGACCGTCGACACCCCGGTCGGTCACCCGCGTCAGCGGGTCCCGGGGCACCGCCGGGCGGCCCTCGATCTGGTTGAGCAGGGCCGACTCCTGGCCGGCCACGAAGCCACCCTGGAGGTGGAGGACGTCGATGTGACGGCGGCTCGCGGCCGCCTCGAAGACGGGGTGCGGGTCGATCTCGGGGCCGACGGCCAACACCATGCGGTGGGCCCTGAGTGCCCGACCCACGAGCTCGAGGCCGTCGAGGACCAGCTCGGGGGAGCGGGTCAGCAGCACGGCGTCCTTGTGGCTGAGCGGCTCACCCTCCATGCCGTTGGCGACCACGACGGGCCGGCGTCGGCCGGTCGCCACCGCGTGCACCTTGATCGCGGTCGGGAAGCCTGCCCCGCCCCGACCGGTGAGACCGCAGGCCTCGACCAGGTCGATGAGCTGACGCTCCGACAGCTGGGGCAGCGGGCCCAGCGGGCCGGGGTCGAGCAGGCGGTGGGGGCGTGGCGGAGCGTCACTCCGCACCTCGGTGGTCGTCATGGCTCAGGCCTGCCTCTCGTGGGGAAGGACGCGGGGGATGCGCTGTTGCCAGCCGCGGTTGCGGAACGACGGGAGCAGCCGCCAGATCACGGTCCCGGCCACCGCCGCGGTGCTGACCGCGGCGAAGCCGAGCATCCACGGGGAGCTGGCGTCGGTGCCGTTGCCGAGGGCGTGGACCAGCGCGATCGGCCACAACGCATAGGTCGCCCAGTGCACCGCCTTGAACACGCGCGGGCCGACCTTGTGGCGCAGCAGGCTGACGACCGTGACGATCGCCAGCAGGTCGAGCGCCAGGGTGCCGAGCCCCTGCCAGAGCGGCTTGACGGCTCCCAGGAAGGGCAGCAGCACGTCGGCGACCTTGAGCTGGGCGTAGGGGTCGAACAACAACGTGCCCACGTGGGCCGCGACGAGCGCCGTGCCGGTGAGTGCCGCGGTCTTGTGCAGGTCCGTGGCACCGAACCGGCCGAGGCCGGGGAGCGGTCGACCCGACCGCGTGATGATGCCGAGGACGATGGAGAGGGTGAACATCGCCAGGGCGACGATGCCGGTCCCTCGTCCGAGAGCCCACAGTGCCTCGTTCATGCTGCGTCTTCCTCCGTCGGCCAGCCACCCAGCAGGTGGACGTGGCGGTCGTGATCGACCAGCCGGGCCGGCAGGTCGTGGGTGGCCAGCCAGGCGGCGCCGTCGGCGCCCTTGGCGATCGTGGCGGTCGCGGCCGCGTTGGCGACCGAGCAGGTGTCGGCCACGACGGTGACCGAGCGCCAGGGAGAAGCGGCGGGGCGGGAGGTGCGCGGATCCACCACGTGGTGGGCGACCTCGCCGCCCCGCCGCCAGGTGCGCCGGACGGTACTGGACGTGGCGACGGCGGCCCCGTCCGGCAGCACGATCTGAGAGGCCGGGTCCTCCGGGGTGTCCTGGACGTCGATGACCCAGCCTCCGGCCGGCCCGCGGCCCGCGGTGGCGATGTCACCGCCGAGCGACACCAGCGCGCCGCAGCCCAGCAGGGCCGCGACCTCGGTGGCACAGAGGTCGGCGGCGACGGCCTTGGCGGTGGCGCCGAGGTCGATCACCAGTCCGCGCGGCATCGTCAGCTCGACGCCTGTCGCGGTCGTCGCGAGGCGCAGCCGGCGCCAGCCCGGCGTACGGCGGACCACGGCGACCGGGCGCGCCCCCGTCAGGTCGAGCGAGGCGATGTCGCGGTCATAGCCGAGGTCGCTCAGCGTCGAGCCGACGGTGGGGTCGACCGCGCCGCCGGTCCACTCGGCCGCGTCGAGGGCCTCCTCGAGCAGGCCGGCGAGGACCGGGGAGATCGGGTGGGTCTCCTGGGCGCTGGCAGCCAGTCGCATCACGTCGCTGTCAGAGCGGAAGCGGCTGGCCGCCAGCTCGATCTCGGCCAGCGTCTCGCGGACCAGGGCGAGGGCCGGCTCGAGAGCCTCGGGGTCGGTCACCACGAGCCGGGCGGTGGTGCTCCACAGCTCCCAGTCGCGGGCGGCGGTCGGGGTGGTCATGGTCGCTCAGGAGCCGTTCGAGGTCGCGTGCGACTGGTTGTTGTTGCTGCTGGAGCCGGAGCTCGACCCGCCGCCGAGCAGGCCGTTGAAGAACTTCTTGGCCGTGCTCTGGTGGTTGGTCGAGCTGGTCGACGTGCCGGAGCCGCTCGTCGTGGTCGTGGTGGCTGATGCGATCTGGTTGCCGACCAACGCGCTGCCGACACCGACGGAGGCGAACACCGCTCCGGCGACGAGCGCCGTGTTGACGCGGCGGGTGCGGGTGGTGGCTCGGTTGCGTGCTGAGGTCATGTCCACGACTGTGAACCGCGCTTCTGTGGGAATCCTGTGAGCAGCCCCAGGGTCCTGTGTACGTCTCGTCAAGGGAACCTCAAGCCCGTCTGAAGCCGGCCCTAGAGTGGCGCAACAAGACCCTGGTCGGCGGCGTTGTAGGGGTGTGAGCGCAATGGTGCGGGGGAGCGAGGCGGCGGCCGTCACGGTCGACTTCGCCGAGTGGGTGGCGGCGAGAGGGCCGTCGCTGCTGCGGCTGGCCTACCTCCTCACCGGCAGCAGCGCCGAGGCCGAGGACGTCGTCCAGGACGCCTTGTCACGAGCACTGCCGCGCTGGTCCCGGATCTCCTCGCTGGAGGACCCCGACGCCTATGTCCGCCGGATGGTCATCAACGGCCACACGTCCTGGTGGCGGCGGTTCCGGAAGCGGGAGAGCCCGGTCGAGGTCCTGCCGGACCGCGGCGCCGCGGACGGCGCCGGACTGGACGAGGCGGCGCGCACCGACGACCGGTTGCTGGTGTGGCAGGCCTGCCTGCGGCTGCCGGAGGACCAGCGGGTGGCCGTCGTCCTGCGCTATTGGGAGCAGCGGGAGTACGCCGAGATCGCCGCCCTCACCGGCGTGGCCGAGGGGACCGTCCGGTCCCGGGTGTCGCGCGGGATCGCGGCGCTGCGAGCAGACCTGGGAGATCGTGATGAGTGACATCGAGCACCGTGTCCGTGACTCGTTGGGTGCTGCCGCCACCCACTCGCCGGAGGCCACTGCCTCACTCGTCGCCGGCGCGCGGCGTCGGCTGCGCCGGCGACGTGCGGTCGTGGGCGGCGTCGTGGCCGTCGCCGCGGTGGCCGTCGCCGTACCGGTGGGGCTGAGCCTCGGCCAGGGCAGCGGCCGCGACGGTGGCACGCCCTCCGTCGTCGCCTCCGACATCACCCCACCCGACGTGGAGGCGGGATGGCGTGTCGAGACCTGGCGTGACCTGACGCTCCAGGTGCCGGACTCGTGGGGCTATGGATCGCTCGACCAGTGGTGCGTCTCCGACGACGGGCGCGGCCCCGAGGGGGTGGCCGCGGTCCAACGGCCCGAGGGCATCCAGACGCTCGTGCTGTGCGAACCGCAGGTCGGCTTCGGGGTCCGGTTCTTCGACCCCCAGTTCGACATGCCGGACGTGGCCGGGCTCGAGTCCGGGGAGGTGACCCGGTTCGACCCGATCGACACGGTCGGGGGGACGCTCTATCCGGCCGGTGCCTGGCTGGGCCTGATGACGACCGCCAACGCCGGCGCGCTCATCGTGGCCGAGGACCAGGCGACCGCCCAGCGGATCCTGGACTCCGCCGCCCAGGTGGACGTCGACCCCAACAACTGCTGGACCAGCGTCGACACGACGCACCGCGGAGAGTTCGTCGACCCTGAGCACCTGTCGATCTGCCGCTATGGCCCCGACGGCTGGCTCCAGCAGAGCGAGCTGCTGTCGCCCCAGGACACCACGACGGCGCTGTCGGAGATCGGCCACGGACCGCTGGTGACCGGCGACACCGCCTGCGCCGGCACCGACGACACCCAGATCGTGCTGGGCGGGCAGTTCGTCGTGACGCTGACCGACCAGTGCCGCCACGGCAACCGGATCGCGCTGAGCGGCACCATCCACGAGCTCACCGACCGTGACCTCTACTGGGCGCTCTCACCCGGCTGGTCCGGCTCCTGGAACCAGGACTGGGTCCCCATGCCCCGACAGCTGCGCGACTGACGGTCCTCGCGTCCGTCGTACGTCCCGCGGGGTAAACCGGGGTGCGCCGGCCGCGACGGCACCGGAGAATGTCCTCTCGTGGGTCATGTCGACGTCGCCAACGTGAGATTCGAGCTCCCCGACGGGCGGGTGCTGCTCGACGACGTGTCGTTCCGCGTGGGGGACGGAGCGAAGGTCGCGCTGGTCGGCGCCAACGGTGCCGGCAAGACCACGCTGCTGCGCATCATCACCGGTGACCTGACCCCGCACGCCGGCGCCGTGACCCGCTCGGGCGGGCTCGGCGTCATGCGGCAGTTCGTCGGGCACGGCGTGGTCGACGGTTCGGTGGACGCGGCCGCCGACCCGACCGTCGCCGACCTGCTGCTCTCCGTGGCGCCGGCGCGGATCCAGGATGCCCACCGGCGCGTCGACGACTGCGAGCGGGCGCTGATGGAGACCGACGACGAGCGGACCCAGATGCGCTATGCCGAGGCGCTGGCAGAGTACGCCGACGCCGGCGGCTATGACCTCGAGGTCACCTGGGACGTGTGCACGACGACGTCGATGGGGCTGCCGTTCGACCGGGCGAAGTACCGCTCGCTCACCACACTGTCGGGTGGTGAGCAGAAGCGCCTCGTCCTCGAGTACCTGCTCCGCGGCCCCGACGAGGTGCTGCTCCTCGACGAGCCCGACAACTACCTCGACGTCCCCGGCAAGATCTGGCTCGAGCAGCGGATCAGCGAGTCCGACAAGACGATCCTGTTCATCTCCCACGACCGCGAGCTGCTCGCCAACACCGCCACCCGCGTCGTGACGGTCGAGCTCGGCAGCGCCGGCAACCTCGTGTGGACCCACCCGGGCGGTTTCGCGTCGTACCACGAGGCGCGCCGCGACCGGTTCCTCCGCTTCGAGGAGCTGCGGCGCCGTTGGGACGAGGAGCACGCCAAGCTCAAGGCGCTCGTCCTGATGTACAAGCAGAAGGCCGCCTACAACGACGGCCTCGCGAGCCGCTACCAGGCCGCCCAGACCCGGTTGCGCAAGTTCGAGGAGGCCGGCCCGCCGATCGAGCAGCCCCGCGAACAACAGGTCACGATGCGGCTCAAGGGCGGCCGCACCGGCAAACGCGCCGTCATCTGCGAGGGTCTGGAGCTCACCGGGCTGATGCAGCCCTTCGACCTCGAGGTCTGGTACGGCGAGCGCGTGGCGATCCTCGGCTCCAACGGCTCGGGCAAGTCCCACTTTCTCCGCCTGCTGGCCGCCGGGGGCAGTGACCCCGACATCGAGCACAGACCGGTGGGTGAGGTGCCGATCGCCCCGGTGACCCACACCGGCAAGGCCAAGCTGGGGGCTCGGGTGCGCCCGGGCTGGTTCGTCCAGACCCACGAACACCCCGAGCTCGTCGGCCGCACGCTGCTGGAGATCCTCCACCGAGGAGACGACCACCGCGACGGGATGGCCCGCGAGCAGGCCAGCCGCGTGCTCGACCGCTATGAGCTGGCCCATGCTGCGGAGCAGCGGTTCGAGTCGCTGTCGGGTGGTCAGCAGGCGCGGTTCCAGATCCTGCTGCTCGAGCTGTCCGGGGCGACGCTGCTGCTGCTCGACGAGCCGACCGACAACCTCGACGTCGAGTCCGCCGAGGCCCTCGAGGACGGGCTCGAGGCCTTCGAGGGCACCGTCCTCGCCGTGACCCACGACCGGTGGTTCGCCCGCGGCTTCGACCGCTTCCTCGTCTATGGCGCCGACGGCCGGGTCTATGAGTCCGACGGCCCGGTCTGGGACGAGGGCCGGGTCGCCCGCGCCCGCTGATCGGTTGACATAAGGGTTAGTACGGAAGGCAGGAGCTGCCTTCCGTACTAACTCGGCCCTGTGGATAGGCAACCGCGGGGAGGTTTCGGGTGTCCAATGGGAGCGATCATCACCACCGAGGAGCCCGCCATGAAGCGCCGTAATTTCCGCAGCACTGTCCGTCGTACCGCTCTGGTCCTCGCGGGTGCCCTCGTCGTGGCCGGTGGTGCGTCGGCGTCGGCCGCCAAGCCGATCGATGGCACCGGCGGTCCCGACAAGCTCCACGGCACCGTGCATGCCGATGTCATCGACGCGAAGGGTGGTGACGACATCGTCAAGGCCAGGGCCGGCGACGACCTGGTCACCGCCGGTGCCGGGGACGACACGGTCAACGGTCAGGGCGGCTCCGACGAGCTGCGCGGCGAGGCCGGCGACGACGTGCTGGTCTCCGGGCACGACGACGTCCGTGACTACCTGGTCGGCGGCGGCGGGAAGGACAAGCTCTATGGGACGGGCACGGACTTCGCCTTCGGCGGCCCCGGCAACGACCGGATCTGGCTGACCTATCCCGCCAAGGGCGGCAAGGTGCTGTGCGGCGGCGGCCACGACGTGCTGACCTACAACCAGGACCCTCCGGCGGGTGTGAAGGTCGTCGGGTGTGAGGTCGTCAAGGTCGTCTCCGCCGGCTGACCGACACACGAAAGGGCCCGGCGCAGCTCGCCGGACCCTTCCGCGGAGTCGTCGCCCGGGCTAGGAGGTCGCCCCGTCCGAGCCGAGTGTCACCGTGGCGGTCATCTCCTTGCCGTTGCGCTCCCACGTCACGGTGACCTGGTCGCCAGGACGGTAGGAGCGGACCGTGGCGATCAGCGAGTCGGCGCCGGTGATCTGCTGGTCGTCGACCTTGGTGATGATGTCGCCCTGCTGCAGGCCCGCCTTGGCGGCGGCCGAGCCTGGGGTGACCGAGCCGACCTCGGCACCCTCCTCGATCAGCGAGGTCGAGCCGCCGGTGACGTTGCCGATGCTGACGCCCATCTTCGCGTGGGTCGGTGTCTCGCCCTTGACCATCTGGTCGACGATCGGCATGACCTCGTCGATCGGGATCGAGAAGCCGAGGCCGATCGAGCCGGACTCGCTGCCGGTGTTGCTGGAGGCGGTCCGGATGGAGGCGTTGATGCCGACCACGTCGCCGTTCATGTCGACCAGCGGGCCGCCGCTGTTGCCGGGGTTGATGGCCGCGTCGGTCTGGATCGCGGGATAGACCGTCGCGTTGCCGGCGTTGTCCTGGCCGACGTTGACCGGCCGGTTCAGGGCGCTGACGATGCCCGACGTCACCGTGGACTGCAGTCCGAACGGCGAGCCGATCGCGACGACCTGTTGGCCGACCCGGAGCTGGCCGGACTGCCCGATCGTCGCCGGCGTGAGTCCGCTGACACCGTCGGCCTTGATCACGGCGGTGTCGGTGAGGGGGTCGGTGCCGAGGACCTTGGCACTCGCGTGGGACCCGTCGTTGAACAGCACCTCGATCGAGCCCCCGTCGCCCGCGATCTCCACGACGTGGTTGTTGGTGAGGATCTCGCCGTCGGAGGAGAGGATGATCCCCGAGCCGGAGCCGGCCTCGGTGGAGCCGGCGACGTCGATCTTGACCACCGACGGCAGCACGGCCGAGGCGACCTGCTCGACGGAGCCGGTCGCCGGCGCCGCGCCCTGGTGCACCGCCGGTGAGGCGTTGGCGCTCGAGGCCGTCGTGGTGGTGCCGTCCTGGGTGGAGTTCCACAACACCGAGCCGCCGACGCCGGCGCCGGCGCCGAGCACGAGCGAGGCCGCCATCACGCCGGCGCCGATTCCGCGCGAGCGCCGGGGGCGAGGCTCCGCGGCGGGCGCCGGCGGGTACGGCGGGAAGCCGGGCGGTACGGCGCCGTAGGGCCGCGGGTACGGCGCGGTGGCGGTGGCGCCGCGGGGACCGAAGCCGGACTGCTGGTCCGGAGGGGGCGGCGGCAGCTGGCCGCCCTGCGGGGGAGAGAAGCGTTCGTCGGACATGGTTCCGAGATTCCCCGGCCACGCTGTGAGGACGCTGAGCCGAGGCTGGGCGGTCACGAAAACCTGAGCGACCCCAGGATTCATGAAAGATCTTGCAAGCATTGCAATCTGACGTCACGGTTCTTTACGTTGTGAGAAACCCCTCGCCACAGCCGTCCGGGAGCCTGTCGTGCGCCTTCGTCCTCTGCTCGTCGCCACTGTCGTCGCCGCCCTGCTGTCTCCGGTCGGGCCGCTCGCCGTCCCGCCCGCGTGGGCGGCACCGCCGACCTCGGTCACCCTCGTCGGGTCGCTCCAGAGCGAGCTCGGCTGCGGTGGTGACTGGGACCCCGCCTGCACCGCCACCGGTCTCACCGGCGACAACGGCCTCTGGACCGGCACCTTCGACGTCCCGGCGGGCTCCTGGGAGCTCAAGGTCGCGCTCAACGGCACCTGGGACGAGTCCTACGGCGCCGATGGCGGCTCGGCCAACATCCCCCTGGTGCTGACCCACGACGCCCAGCTCACGTTCGGATTCGACGAGGTCAGCCATCGGGTCTCGATCGCGCCCGCGGCGCTGCCGCCGGGCGAGGTCACCGCTGCCGACCGCGCCCTGGCGCGCGACTCACTGCGGGGTCCGCTGACCCGGGAACGGTTCTATTTCGTGATGGCCGACCGGTTCGCCAACGGCGACCCGACCAACGACACCGGCGGGCTCACCGGCGACCGCATGACCACGGGGTTCGACCCGACCGACAAGGGCTTCTTCCACGGTGGCGACCTCGCGGGCCTCACCGGCAAGCTGGACTACCTCGACCGCCTCGGGACCACGGCGCTCTGGCTGACGCCGTCGTTTGAGAACCGGCCCGTCCAAGGCACCGGCGCCGACGCCTCGGCCGGCTATCACGGCTACTGGATCACCGACTTCACCCGGCTCGACCCCCACTTCGGCACCAACGCCGAGCTGCGCTCGCTGATCACGCAGGCCCACCGACGGGGCATCAAGGTCTTCTTCGACATCATCACCAACCACACCGCCGACGTCATCGACTACCAGGAGGGCCGCTACTCCTACATCAGCAAGGAGACCAGCCCCTATCGGGATGCTGACGGCACCGTTTTCGACGACCGCGACTACGCCGGCGGTACGACGTTCCCCGCGCTCGACCCCGCGACGTCGTTCCCCTACACCCCGGTGTTCCGCACCGAGGCCGACAAGACCGTGAAGGTGCCGGCGTGGCTCAACGACCCGCGTCACTACCACAACCGGGGTGACTCGACCTTCGCCGGCGAGTCGTCGACCTATGGTGACTTCGTCGGGCTCGACGACCTGTTCACCGAACAGCCGGCTGTGGTCGACGGGATGATCGACATCTATCGCACCTGGGTCGACTTCGGCGTCGACGGTTTCCGGATCGACACCGTCAAGCACGTCAACATGGAGTTCTGGCAGCAGTTCGCCCCCGCGATGCGGGCCGAGGCCGACCGGATCGGCAACCCCGACTTCTTCGCGTTCGGCGAGGTCTATGACGCCGACCCGCGGTTCACCTCGACCTACACCACCCGCGGCCGCCTCGACGCCACCCTCGACTTCGGCTTCCAGGCCGCGGGCACGGCCTTCGCCAAGGGCAAGGCGACGACGGGACTGCGCGACTTCTATGCCGGCGACGACTGGTACACCGACACCGACTCCAACGCCTATGCCCTGCCGACGTTCCTCGGCAACCACGACATGGGCCGGATCGGCGGCTTCCTGGCCGCCGATGCCAGCGGCGACGAGCTGCTCCGGCGCGACGAGCTCGCCCACGCGCTGATGTACCTGACCCGGGGCCAGCCGGTCGTCTACTACGGCGACGAGCAGGGCTTCACCGGCGACGGCGGCGACAAGGATGCCCGCCAGGACATGTTCCCGAGCCAGGTCGCCAGCTATAACGACGACGACCTGATCGGCACCGAGGCGACCACGGCCGACGCCAACTTCGACACCCGGCACCCGCTCTATCGCGAGATCGCCGCGCTCGCGCGGCTGCGACAGGCCTACCCCGCGCTGGCCGACGGCGCCCAGCTGCACCGGTTCGCCAGCAGCCGACCCGGGGTCTATGCCTTCAGTCGCATCGGTGCCGAGGAGAAGCGCGAGTACGTCGTCGCGCTCAACAACGCCACGACCGCCAAGACGGTCTCCTTCGCCACCTCGACACCGCAGGCCGGCTTCCGCCAGATCTGGCCGAGCACCACCGGCAGGCTGCGCACCGACGACGAGGCCCGGACGACGGTGACCGTGCCGCCGCTGTCGGCCGTCGTCTATCGGGCCGACACCAGGTTGCCCCATCGTCGGTTCGCGCCCGCCCTGCAGTTCGCCTCACCGACCGCGGGCGGCACCGTCGGTGGCCGAGCCGAGATCGGCGTCGGCGTACCCGAGGGCGGGCTCAACCAGGTGACCTTCGCATGGCGTCCGGTCGGCGCGAGCGACTGGACCGCGCTGGGGACGGACGACAACGCCCCCTACCGGGTCTTCCACGACGTCTCGTCGATGCCGGCGGGGACGCTGCTGGAGTATCGCGCGGTCCTGCGCGACAGCAGCGGCAACCTGTCGGTCACCTCGACCTATGCCACCGTCGGCACCGCGTCAGGAGGCGGCGGCGGCGGTGGTGGCGGCGGTGGTGGCGGGCCGGTCACCCAGCCGGCCGCCGTGGCCATGCCGGGGTCCCACAACTCCGAGCTCGGCTGCCCCGGTGACTGGCAGCCCGACTGCGACCAGGCCCAGCTGACACTCGATCCCAAGGACGACATCTGGAAGAGGACCGTCACCCTGCCGGCGGGCGACTACGAGTACAAGGCCGCCATCGACAAGACCTGGGACGAGAACTACGGCGCCGGCGGGATCGCCAACGGTGCCAACATCGGGCTCAACCTTGCGGCGTCCCAGGACGTCACGTTCTATTACGACCACGGCACCCACTGGATCACCACCGATGCCAACGGGCCGATCGTGACGGCGCCCGGCAGCTTCCAGAGCGAGCTCGGCTGTCCCGGCGACTGGTCGCCGGACTGCATGCGTTCGTGGCTCCAGGACCCCGACGGGGACGGCGTGTTCACGTTCACCACGACCCAGCTGCCCGCCGGCAGCTATGAGGTCAAGGCCGCTCACGGCCTCAGCTGGAACGAGAACTACGGCGCCGGTGGTGCCCCCGGTGGCGCCAACATCGGGTTCGACGTCGCGGCCGACGGACTCCAGGTCACGTTCACCTATGACCTGGCCAGCCACGTGCTCACCGTGACCAGCCGCGCCGCGGGGGCCACCCCCGACCTCGGCAAGGCCAAGGCCCAGTGGGTCACCCGTGGCCTGGTGGCCTGGAAGGTGCCCGACCCGGCGACCCGCAACTATCGGTTGCACTGGTCGGCGGCCGGAGACCTGGAGGTCGACGACGAGACGATCGGCGGTCGTTCTGTGCCCCTCGCCTATGACCCGGCGGGGCTGCCCGACAGCGTGCTGGCGAGGTTCCCCCAGCTCGACGGCTACAGCGCCTTCCGGCTCCGGCCGCGCGACCTCGGCCGGGTCCCCGAGATCCTGCGCGGGCAGGTGGCGGTGGCGTCGTACGCCGCCGACGGCCGGCTCTTCGACGCGACCGGGCTCCAGCTCCCCGGCGTCCTCGACGACGTCTATGCCGCCGCACAGCAGCGCGACCTCGGGGTCACGTGGACCGGGCGCACCCCGCGGTTCGCGGTGTGGGCCCCGACGGCCCAGGACGTCACCCTGCTGCACTGGCCGGCAGGTGCCGCGTCGCCCGAGCGGGTCGCCATGGCCTCCCAGCGCGACGGCAGCTGGACGGCGATCGGCCGCCCGGCCTGGCGCGGCGACAGCTATCTCTATGACGTCCGCGTCTTCGCGCCGTCGGTCGGCGAGGTGGTCGACAACGAGGTGACCGATCCCTACTCGGTCGCCCTGACGACCGACTCCGAGCGGTCCGTCGTCGCCGACCTCGCCGACCCGAGCCTCCAACCGAGCGGGTGGCGCAGCCTGCGACAGCCGAGGATCGCCCAACCGGAGGACCGGGCGATCTATGAGCTGCACATCCGCGACTTCTCCATCGGCGACCAGACCGTCCCCGCGGCCGAGCGGGGGACCTATCTGGCGTTCACCCATCCCGACACAGCAGGGATGACCCACCTGCGCGAGCTCGCGGCGGCCGGGCTCAACACCGTCCACCTGCTGCCGGCGTTCGACATCGCCACCATCGAGGAGCGTCGCGCCGAGCAACAGGAGCCCGCGTGCGACCTGGCGTCGTACGCCCCGGACTCGACCGAGCAGCAGGCCTGCGTCGAGCCGGTGCGCGCGCACGACGGCTTCAACTGGGGCTATGACCCGCTCCACTACACCGCGCCCGAGGGCTCCTATGCCACCGACCCCGAGGGAGCCGGCCGCACGCTGGAGTTCCGTCGCATGGTGCAGGGCCTCAACGGTGCCGGCCTCCAGGTCGTCATGGACGTCGTCTACAACCACACCGCCGCCAGCGGGCAGGACCCCCACTCGGTGCTCGACCGGATCGTGCCCGGCTACTACCAGCGGCTCAACGCCGCCGGTGCCGTGGAGAACTCCACGTGCTGCTCCAACACCGCGACCGAGCACGCGATGATGGAGAAGCTGATGATCGACTCCGTCCTGACCTGGGCCACCGACTACAAGGTGCAGGGCTTCCGGTTCGACCTGATGGGCCACCACTCGCTCAGCACGATGGAGCACCTCCGGGCTGCTCTCGACCGGCTCACCGTGAAGCGTGACGGTGTCGACGGCCGCAGCATCTATCTCTATGGCGAGGGCTGGAACTTCGGCGAGGTCGCCGACAACCGGCTGTTCGTCCAGGCCTCCCAGCTCAACCTGGCCGGATCCGGCATCGGCTCCTTCTCCGACCGGCTGCGCGACGCCGTCCGCGGTGGCGGACCGTTCGACGCCGATCCGCGGATCCAGGGCTTCGGGTCCGGGCTGGCCACCGACCCCAACGGCGCCGCCGTCAACGGGACGACAGCCGAGCAGGAGGCGCGGCTGGCGCACGAGGAGGACCTGGTCAAGCTCGGGATGGCCGGCAACCTTGCCGACTTCACGTTCCTGGCCAGCGACGGGTCGATGGTCGTGGGTCGGGACGTGGACTACAACGGCCAGCCGGCAGGTTATGCCGCCGACCCGAGCGAGACCGTTACCTATGTCGACGCCCACGACAACGAGACCCTCTTCGACAGCCAGGTCTACAAGCTGCCCACGGACACCTCCATGGCCGACCGGGTGCGGATGAACACCGTGGCGCTGTCGACGGTGACGCTGGGCCAGGGTGTGGTGTTCTGGCACGCGGGGACCGACCTGATGCGCTCCAAGTCACTGGACCGCAACTCCTATGACTCCGGCGACTGGTTCAACCGGATCGACTGGACCGGCAGCCAGACCACATTCGGGTCGGGGCTGCCACCGCGCAGCGACAACGAGGCGAAGTGGGACTTCATGCGGCCACTCCTCGCCGACACCGCGCTCCAGCCCGGTCCCGGCGACCTGGCGGATGCCGAGGCAGGGGCCGAGGACCTGTTGCGGATCAGAGCCTCCTCGCCGCTGTTCCGGCTCGGCTCGGCCGCGGCGATCCAGGACAAGGTGTCCTTCCTCGCCGCCGACCCCGGTGTGGTCGTGATGCTCATCGACGACACGCACGGCCCCGACGCGGACCCCACCCGCGACGGGATCTTGGTGGTCGTCAACGCGTCCCCGCAGGCCACCACCGTGGCCGGCGTCGGGGACGGCTGGTCGCTGCACCCGGTGCAGGCCGCCGGTCGAGACGACGTCGTCAAGGCGTCCTCGGTGGCCGCCGGGTCGGCGACGGTGCCCGCACGGACGACGGCGGTCTTCGTGCGGTAGCGATGGCGTGGCTGGCCATCGGGCCCCGGAGACGTCAGAGCCGGCGTACGGCGTCTCCGGGGCGCACCACGCCCCCGGTGACGACCTGGGCGCAGAAGCCGCGCAGCCGCAGCGCCTTGCCCTGCTCGGAGTTGATGAACGCCACCGCTTCGTCGCCGAACCGGCGCTGGAACTTGGCGCAGCCGTTGTGGGGCTTGTCGGTGACCTCGATGACGGCCTCGTCGCCGATGGCGAGCCGTGTCCCGGCCTGGAGGTTGTCGTGGGAAATGTCGAGGTCGAGGTAGAGCTGGTCGCCCGCGAGCGCCTGCTCCGCGGCGGTCTCGGCCAGCAGCCCGACCATCCGCGCACTCATCACGTTGAGCTGGGCCTTGAGGTGTCGCCCCTCGGCGATCGCGTGGGACGTGGCACGCGACAACCAGTTGTCGCCCACCAGGCCGTCCTCGACGTCGAGGACGCCCTCGTCGAGCACCTCGCGCTCGCCGACGGCGGGGCGGCGTACGACGAGCGTCAGCGTGCCGAGCTCTGCGGGGGCGGCACGCAGGTGGTCGAGGGCAGCGGTGAGCTCGGCGGTGGTCGTAGCCATGGTCCGAAGTCTGCCACCCGATCGAGGTGAGGTGACCCTTGTCACAGCGGGGCGGCCGTGCGAGATTCCTGCTACCCGCCGGTACGTCGGGTCGGCACCCCCAGGAGGCTCCATGTCCGTGTCCCCGCCCGAGCCGCGCTTCGTCGATGACCGCCTCGCCTGGTGGGCGGAGCACACCCCCGACGCCGAGGCGATCACCTATGGCCAGCGCAGCTGGACCTGGGCGGAGTGGCACGACCGGGTCCGCCGCGCCGCGGGAGCCCTCCAGTCCCTCGGGGTGGGACGAGGCGACGTCGTCGCGTTCCTCGACAAGAACCATCCGGCCACCGTGGAGATCTCGCTCGCGTCGGCCTCGCTGGGGGCGGCGAACGCCATCGTCAACTGGCGGCTCGCCGGCGACGAGGTGGACTACACGATCAACGACTCCGGCGCCAAGGTCGTCTTCGTCGGCACCGAGCTCAAGCCCCTCATCGACGGGATGCGCGACCGCCTGCCCCGGGTCGAGCACATCGTCGAGGTCACGCCCGACGGTGCCGAGGGCGACGCCTATGAGGCGCTGATCGCGGGAGCGTCGCCGGTGTCGCGGCCCGACGACGTGGACCCCGACGACGTCTGCCTCGTGCTCTATTCCTCCGGCACCACCGGGCGGCCCAAGGGGGTCATGCTGACCCACCACAACATGGTCCGCCACACCATCAACGCCCATGACGGCTGGGCCTTCGAACCCGGCGACAAGTCGATGGTGTCGATGCCGCTGTTCCACGTCGGCGGGTCGTCGTACATCTTGTTCTCGATCCACGACGGCGTCCCGAGCGTGATGACGCGCGAGCCCGACGCCGCCTCGCTGGCGGGGGCGATCATGGCCGGCGCCAACCGCACCTTCCTGGTCCCGGCCGTGCTGGCGCAGGTGCTCCAGGCGGGGCCGCAGGCGATCGGGCTGTTCGGCCAGCTCAAGACCTATACCTATGGCGCGTCACCGATGCCGCTGCCGCTGCTGCGCGAGGCCATGAAGGCGTGGCCCGACACCGACTTCATCCAGGTCTATGGCCTCACCGAGGTCGCCGGCGTCGCGACCCATCTGATGCCCGACGCACACCGCGACGAGCTCCACCCCGAGCGGCTCGTCTCGGCCGGCCAGGCGCTGCCCGAGTGTGAGGTCCGGGTCGTCGACCCGGCCACCCTCGAGGACCTCCCCGTCGGGGAGCACGGCGAGATCTGGCTCAAGACGCCCCAGCTGATGAAGGGCTACCTCGGCCAGCCCGAGGAGACCGCCAAGGTCATCACGCCCGACGGCTGGTTCCGCACCGGCGACATGGGCCGCGTCGACGAGGGCGGCTTCGTCTTCGTCGAGGACCGGCTCAAGGACATGATCATCAGTGGTGGCGAGAACATCTACAGCCCCGAGATCGAGCGCGTCCTGGCCGAGCACCCGGCGGTCATGGAGGTCGCCATCATCGGCGTACCCCACGAGAAGTGGGGCGAGACGGTTAAGGCGGTCGTCTCGCTCAAGCCGGACACGACCGCCACCGAGGCCGAGCTCATCGCGTGGTGCCAGGAATCGCTGGCGCGCTTCAAGTGCCCGACGTCGGTCGACATCCTCGGTGCGCTCCCGCGCAACCCGACCGGCAAGATCCTCAAGCGGGAGCTGCGGCGCCCGTATTGGGAGGGACGCGACCGGTCGATCGTCTGAACCGGTCGGGGAGGGCGTCGTACACGCCGGTGTTGGTGACCGGCCGGCCGCTGCGGGCGTCGTACACCTCGTGTCACACCTCTCGACCGAAACTGTCACTTCTCGGCCGAAGTTTCGCTCGAGAAGTGACAGTTTCACCGGCCCGCCGGTGAAACCGACGACCCCTCAGTCCCCGGGCGCCGTACTTAACGACCCCGCTGCCACATGGGCACCACATACTGAACGAAACTGGCGCTTGCTGACCGAAACTTCAGCCAGTAAGTGACAGTTTCCCCGCGTACGCGGGGAAACTGTCGGGCCCACGCCCCCTCAGCTGCCAGGAATCGCGGCGAGCAGGATGTCCAACTCGGCGGCGAGCCCGTCGGCGAGCGCCTGGACGTCGGGCACGGCGCGGCGGTCGGCGACGAGGCCGACGTGGAGGCGGCCGAGATAGCTGAGCACGGTGATGTTGAGCGCGAGCCCGTCGGTGACGATCGACAGCGGGTAGTGGGCGATCACCTGGGCGCCGGCGAGATAGATCGGGATCGGCGGACCCGGGACGTTGGAAACGACGACGTTGAACGCCGGGACCCGGTTGAGGACGTGCCAGCCGAACATCGCGCGGAAGGCGCGGTTCATCAGCGCCGGCGGGGCGAAGTCCGAGACCTCGTCGACCAGGCCCTGCGGGATGAACGCCTGCTGCTCCTTGGCGTGCTGGGTCGCCTCGTGCGACACGTGGAGCCGCGCCACGGGATCGGCGAGGTGGGTCGGCAGCTGGGCCAGCATCGCCGAGACCTTGTTGCCGAGCTCGCGTCCACCACCCGCCGCGCCGGCGTCACCTCCCGTCCTTATCGACACGGGCACCATCGCCACGAGCGGGTGGTCGGGCAGGGCGTCCCGGTCGAGCAACCAGGCCCGGAGGGCCCCGGCGCTCACGGCCATCACCACGTCGTTGACCGAGACGCGGAAGGCGTTCTTGACGGTCTTGACGTCCTGCAGCGACAGGGTCGACAGCCCGACCAGCCGGTGTGGCGTGATGTCCACGTTGAACGGCGTCACGGGGGCACGGCCGGCGGTCGCCTCGAGCAGCTCACCGTCCGGCGTACCCCGACCCAGGACGCGGTTGACGAGGGGTGCCACGGCCGGACCCACCCAGGGCAGCACCTCGGGCACGGCCCGCGCCACGTCGGCGGCGATCCGCGCCGCCTCCACGGGGCGGCGGGCGGCGTCGGCCGCCGCGCGGCCGGTCAGCCGCCACGGTCCCGGGAGCGGTGGTGGTCGCCAGGCCTTGACCGGCGGCAGGTCGCGTCCCTCCGGCGTGAGGTCCATCAGGGCGCCGATGAGGTCGTTGCCGGCGACGCCGTCCATGGCCGCGTGATGGATCTTGATGTACGACGCCACGAGGCCGCCGCGCAGGCCGGTGATGAGGTGGTTCTCCCACAGCGGCCGGTCCAGGTCGAGCGGCCTCTCGTGCAGCCGGGCGACGAGCTCGCGCAGCTGGTCGTCGTCGCCGGGGGCGGGCAGCGCCGACTCGCGCACGTGATAGGTCAGGTCGAAGCCTGGGTCGTCGACCCAGTAGGGCTGGTCGATCCCGAACGGGAGCCGCATGAGCCGGCGGCGTAACACCGGCACGAGCGACACCCGCTCGGCGTACAGCCGCAGCATCCGGTCGAGGTCGATCGGCTCGGCGGCGGTCGACGGGTCGACGATCGAGAGCCCGCCGACGTGGCCGGTCGAGCGCTCGGTCTCCAGGGCCAGGAAGGCGGCGTCCAGGCCGCTCAGCCGGCGCGTGGTGGTGCCCACGTCGCCATCATGCTCCGGCGATGTGGCGTCCGCGAAGGAAGGTCGGGCTCACCTGCTGGCAGGCAAGCAGACATGACGAAGCCCCGGGCCGACCGACCCGGGGCTCCGCGCAGGATCAGGCCCAGCGCTCCTCGCGCGGGGTGAAGGTCAGGCCGCGGTCGCCGGTGTAGATCTGCTTGGGACGCGCGATCTTCTGCTCCTTGTCCTCGGTCAGCTCCAGCCACTGGGACAGCCATCCCGGCGTGCGGCCGATCGCGAACAGGACCGTGAACATCTCGGGCGGGAACTGGAGTGCCTCATAGATCAGGCCCGAGTAGAAGTCGACGTTGGGGTAGAGGCGACGCGACACGAAGTAGTCGTCCTCGAGGGCGATCTTCTCCAGCTCCTGGGCGATCTTGAGGAGCGGGTTGACCCCGGTCACCTCGAAGACGTCCTCGGTGACCTTCTTGATGATCTTGGCCCGCGGGTCGTAGTTCTTGTAGACGCGGTGGCCGGAAGACCTTGAGCACTCGTTGCCGGCCTTGACGCCGTCGATGAACGCCGGGACGTTCTCGAGCGAGCCGATCCGGCGCAGCATCCGCAGCACCGCCTCGTTGGCGCCGCCGTGGAGCGGGCCGAACAGGGCGGCGATGCCGGCGGCGACAGCGGAGTAGGGGTCGACCTGGGACGACCGCGACCAGGTGAACCGCGTTGGTCAGGTAGTTCTGCTCGTGATCGGCGTGCAGGATGAACAGCACGTCGAGCGCCTTGACCAGGCGCTCGTCGGCGTCGTACTTCTGCTCGCTCATCTTGAACAGCATCGACAAGAAGTTGGCCGTGTAGGACAGGTCGTTGTCGGGGTAGATGTAGGGCTTGCCCTGGGCGTGACGGAACGCCCACGCGCCGAGCGTCGACATCTTCGCGATCATCGGATGATCTGGATCTCGCAGTTGTGCATGTCGGAGATGTCGCGGCTCTCAGGGGATAGAACGTCGAGAGCGCGCCCACCGAGGCCATCAGCATCCCCATCGGGTGGGCGTCGTAGCGGAACCCCTGCATGAAGCTGCGGACGTTCTCGTGGACGAAGGTGTGGTAGGTGATGTGGTGCACCCACTCGTCGTACTGGGCCTTGTCCGGGAGCTGCCCATAGATGAGCAGGTAGGCGACCTCGAGGAAGGTCGACTTCTCCGCGAGCTGCTCGATCGGGTAGCCGCGGTATTCGAGGATGCCCTTGTCGCCGTCGATGTAGGTCACCGCCGAGCGACACGAGGCGGTGTTGACGAAACCGGGGTCATAGACCGCCAGGCCGGGCTCGTCGTCATCGGCCCTGATCTTGCCGAGGTCGGCCGCCTTGATCGTGCCGTCGGTGATGGGCAGCTCGTACTCCTGGCCGGTGCGGTTGTCACGCACGGTCAGCGACGGAGCAGTGGAGGCCTGTACGTCGGTCACGCCGGCTCCTTCCTCGTCGGAAAACGTCCCCCTAACCTAGTCGGCACGACCTGAATCCCGTCAGACGGGGTCGCCGGGTGGTCTGGAGCGGTCGCCGGGCGGTCGAGGGGTCGTCGCGCTTTTGACCCCTACCGACAGCCCGCGTACCCTGGTTGGTCGCGACTCCTGCCGCGCCGTACCCCTCGTGTGCACGGGACCGGAACGGTGCAGACCCGGATGAGATGAAGCCGGGCAGTGTTCGTCAGAAGCCGCGGCATCACCACCCGGGCAGCGCATCCGCCTGACCGGGCACTACGAACGAATGAGGCTCCATCGTGCGCACGTACAGCCCCAAGGCTGGCGACGTCCAGCGTGAGTGGTACGTCATCGACGCCACCGACGTCCGTCTGGGACGGCTGGCGGTCCAGGTCGCCAACCTGCTCCGCGGCAAGCACAAGGCGATCTTCGCTCCCCACGTCGACACCGGTGACTTCGTCATCATCGTCAACGCGGACAAGGTCTCCCTGTCGGGCAACAAGAAGGTCACCAAGCTGGCCTACCGCCACTCCGGCTACCCGGGCGGTCTGACGGCGACGCCGTTCGGCGAGCTGCTCGACAAGGACGCCCGCAAGGCGATCGAGAAGGCCGTCTGGGGCATGCTCCCCAAGAACAAGCTCGGTCGTCAGATGCTCAAGAAGCTCAAGGTGTACGCCGGACCCGAGCACCCCCACGCCGCCCAGCAGGCCAAGCCGTTCGAGATCTCCCAGGTCTCCCAGTAAGCGCATCGACGAAGGACTTCCACGTGACCGAGAACATCGCCGAGACCGAGACCGAGACCTACGAGGTCGACGAGCAGGGTGTCGCCTACACCTCCGAGAGCTCGCCGTCTGCTGACGCCCCCCTCAAGCCCGCCACCATCGCCCCCGCCGCGGCCACCGGCCGCCGCAAGCAGGCGGTCGCCCGGGTCCGGATCGTTCCGGGCACCGGCCAGTGGCGCGTCAACGGGCGCGCGCTCGACAACTACTTCCCCAACAAGCTGCACCAGCAGGTCGTCAACGAGCCCTTCGTGACGACCGGCCTGGAGGGCCGCTTCGACGTGATCGCCCGCATCCACGGTGGCGGCATCACCGGCCAGGCCGGTGCGCTGCGGCTCGGCGTGGCCCGTGCGCTCAACGCCGTGGACGCCGAGGCCAACCGCCCCAGCCTCAAGAAGGCCGGGCTGCTGACCCGCGACGCGCGCGTGATCGAGCGTAAGAAGGCCGGTCTGAAGAAGGCCCGGAAGGCTCCGCAGTACAGCAAGCGCTGACGCAGCGACAGATGTCCCGACTTTTCGGAACGGACGGGGTCCGGGGCCTGGCCAACGGTGATCTCACCGCTGAGCTGGCCCTGGACCTTTCTGTTGCCGCCGCCCACGTGCTCGGTGACCGCGGTGAGTTCGCGGGTCACCGGCCGCTGGCGGTGGTCGGCCGCGACACGCGCATCTCGGGGCAGTTCCTCGAGGCCGCCGTCGTCGCGGGGCTGGCCTCCGCGGGGGTCGACGTACTCCTGCTCGGGGTGTTGCCGACCCCCGGTGTCGCCTATCTGACCGACACGCTCGGTGCCGACCTCGGCGTCGTCCTCTCGGCGTCCCACAACCCGATGCCCGACAACGGCATCAAGTTCCTGGCGCGCGGTGGCCACAAGCTCGACGACGCGGTCGAGGTCGCCATCGAGAAGCGGATGCGCGAGGAGTGGCAGCGTCCGACGGGAGCCGCCGTCGGCCGGGTCACCGCCTATGACGACGCGCTCGACGACTACACCGGCCACCTGATCCGCACCATCGAGCATCCCCTCGCCGGGATCCGGGTGGTGATCGACTGCGCCGAGGGCGCCGCCTCCGACGCCGGACCGCTCGCCCTCACCGGCGCCGGCGCCGACGTGACCGCGATCCACGCCCAGCCCGATGGCCTCAACATCAACGACCGTTGTGGCTCCACGCACCTCGAGGCGTTGCAGCGGGCCGTCCTCCAGGACGGCGCCGACGTCGGCTTCGCCTTCGACGGCGATGCCGACCGCTGCCTGGCCGTCGACCACGAGGGCAACGTCGTCGACGGCGACCAGATCATGGCCGTGCTCGCCCTGTCCATGAAGGACTCCGGTCGCCTCGTCAAGGACACCGTCGTGGCGACCGTGATGAGCAACCTCGGCTTCCTCCAGGCCATGAAGGCCGAGGGCGTCAACGTGCGGCGCACCAAGGTCGGTGACCGCTATGTGCTCGAGGCGATGAAGGTGTCGGGCTACTCCCTGGGCGGTGAGCAGTCCGGCCACGTGATCATGAGCGATCACGCCACCACCGGAGACGGGATCCTCACGGCGCTCCAGCTGCTCGAGCGGATGGCCACGACCGGGCGTTCGCTCCAGGACCTCGCCGGCGTGATGACGCGGCTGCCACAGGTGCTGGTCAACGTGCCCGACGTCGACAAGTCGCGCACCGACGAGGACGCTGTCCTCGCCGCCGCAGTGGCCGAGGAGGAGGCCGCCCTCGGCGAGAGCGGCCGCATCCTGCTCCGGCCCTCGGGCACCGAGCCCCTCGTGCGCGTGATGGTCGAGGCGGTCTCCGCCGACCTCGCCCACGAGGTCGCGGCCCGCCTCGCCCTGGTGGTCAAGAGCCAGTTGGCGCTCTGACGGGGTTCAGGCGTTCGCCGAGGCCCCCGCGGGGTACGGTGCCAAGGCACCGCACTTCATCCGTGGCCCGGTCGTCGCCGGGCGCCGTCTGCTCACTCGGGGGTCCCCAGATGCCTGTCACGCCCGCCCGCCCCTCGCGCCGTCCCTGGCTGACTCGGATCGCCGCGGGAGCCGCGGCCGGCGCGCTGGTGCTGCCGCTCGGGCTCTCCCCGGCCGACGCGGGCCCGTCCCGAGCGCCGGCACCGGGCGCCGCGGGCGCCGGCGACCCCTACTTCCCGAAGTACGGCAACGGCGGCTACGACGTGCGGCACTACGCGATCCACATCCGCTATGCCCTCGGAAACCACAAGCTGGTCGGCGACACGACCCTCCGGGCCCGCGCGACGCAGGATCTCTCGCGGTTCGACCTCGATCTGCAGCTGCCGACGCGGCGTGTCTGGGTCGACGGCAGGCGCGCGACGTTCTCCCGCCACGGCCGCGAGCTGGTCATCACGCCTCGGTCACCGATCGTGTCCGGCGATGCCTTCACCGTGAGGGTGACCTATGCGGGATTCCCCGCGCAGGTCGCCTCCCATGGCATCGGGGCCTGGTGGACCACCAGTGACGGGGCGCTGGCGGCGGGTGAGCCCGAGGTCGCCACGCTGTGGTTCCCCAGCAACGACCACCCGCGCGACAAGGCGACGTTCGACATCTTCGCGACCACGGCGGCGGGCAAGCAGGTGATCAGCAACGGCCTGCTCATCGGCAAGGTGCGACACGGCAAGCAGCGCACCTGGCACTGGCGCTCGCCCGACCCGATGGCCACCTATCTGGCGACGGTCGTCATCGGCGACTATGACATCGAGCGTGGCCGGAGCCGCGGCGGGATCCCCTACCTCTATGCGATGACGCGCCACATGAAGGGTGCGATGGCGCGCAACGCGCGCAGCAGCCTGCGGATCACCCCGCGCGTCGTGGACTTCTACACCCGCAAGTTCGGCTTCTATCCCTTCGTCAACGCGGGCGGCACCCTGGTCAACGCGTCGTTCGGCTTCTCGCTGGAGAACCAGACCCGGCCCAACTACTCCAAGGTCTTCTTCACCGGTGGCCCCGACCACGAGGTCGTCGCGCACGAGCTGGCCCACATGTGGTGGGGCGACTCGGTGAGCGTGAACCGGTGGCGCGACATCTGGCTCAACGAGGGGTTCGCGACCTGGTCGTCCTGGTTCTATCTCGTCAACGAGCCGGGCACCGACATGACGGTCAATGACATGTTCCGGTCCTACTACAACAGCCTCAAGAGCTATGACGAGTTCTGGCAGGTCTCCATCTCCAACCCGGGTCCGCGCCGGGTCTTCGACTGGGCGGTCTATGCCCGCGGCGCGATGGCGCTCCAGGCGCTGCGCAACGTCATGGGCACCGAGGCACACAACCAGCTGCTCCGCGAGTGGGCCTCCCAGCACCGCAACGGCGACGCCACGGTCGAGGAGTTCGAAGCGCTCGCCGAGTCGATCTCGGGCCTCGACCTGACGACGTTCTTCGCGGAGTGGCTCGACCAGACCGACCGACCGCTGCCCAGCGCCGACCTCGGCTTCCCGGCGTCGATGCTGCCCGGCAAGGCCGGTTCGCCGACCCTCCCGCGGACGATGCCCGCTCCCGGCATCCTCCACTACTGACGCTTTCCGGGCGGACGTCATAGGGACTGGTTGCCCCGACGACCAACCCCGATGACGTCTTCGAGGGACGTCATCGGAATCGGTTGCCCCGACGACCAACTCCTATGACGTCCCAATGGTCGCCGCGGTTCTCCACAGATCGCGTACGGCGGGTTCAAACGGGCCTACCGGTGGGGAGGCTCACGGGCGTGAGCATTCACCACACCATGAGTCCGATGGACCGCGCGATCGATGTCGCCATTGTGCAGGGAGGGGTCGTCTCGCGACGGCAGCTCTATGGCGTCGGGCTGCTGCGAGGACAGGTGCGCGCCCAGGTCGCCGCTCGCCGGTGGCGGCGCACCGGGAGCCAGTCCGTCGCGATCCACACCGGACCCCTCGGAGAGGAAGGGCGCCGGTGGGCGGCAGTCTTCGAGGCAGGGCCTCGTGCGTTCCTTGACGGTGACTCGGCCCTCGTTGCCAGTGGACTGACGGGGTGGCACTCGGAGGTGCTGCGGATCTCAGTGCCGCGGGGCGTCAAGCCCCGGCGTGGCAAGGGCATCAACGTGAGGCAGACCCGCCGCTGGGCGGTGGACGACGTCGTCCCTCACGGCCTCCCGCGCAGCCGACCCGCCGTGGCCGCCATCCGGGCCGCCCTGTGGGCGATGTCTGACAAGCAGGCGGCTCTCGTTCTCACGATGACGGTGCAGCAGGGCTTGGCCACGGCGGAGCAACTCGGCCTGGAGATGTTGCGGGTGCGGCGTGACAAGCGGCGTGCCTTCATCCATCTCGTTCTACTCGACCTCCTCGGCGGGGTGCGCTCCCTCGGCGAGCTCGACTTCGCCCGCGAGTGCCGACGGCGCGGTCTTCCGGAGCCGAGCCGCCAAGTGGTTCGCAAGGGCAAGAACGGCTCCTACTTCCTCGACGTGGAGTTCGATGAGTGGGGACTCGTCGTCGAGATCGACGGTGTCCACCATTCCTGGGCCAGCCAGATCGTCCCTGACGCCCTCCGCCACAACGATGTGACCCTGCAGGGGGACGTGGTCCTGCGGTTTCCGGTCCTCGGGCTTCGGGTGGCCCCGGACGACTTCTTCGCCCAGATCGAGGCGGCCCTGGTCGCCGCCGGCTGCCCGATCGCCGCGTGACCGCCGTACTCCCGAGGACGTCATACGAACTGGTAGCCCGAGCAGCCATTCCGTATGACGTCCCAACGCAACGTCATGCGAAGTGGTCGCTCCGGCAGCCAGTTGCTATGACGTCCGCAGGGGGGCGGGGTCAGAGCTTGCGGAGGCGCACGTAGCGGACCGAGTGGTCGCGGGCCTTGCGGAGCACCAGCGTGGCGCGTGACCTGGTGGGGACGATGTTCTCGACCAGGTTGGGGCCGTTGATGGAGTCCCAGATGCGGCGAGCCTCGGTGACGGCCTCGTCCTCGGTGAGCGTCCCATACTTGGAGAAGTACGACGCGGGGTCGCGGAACGCCGTCTCCCGGAGCCGGAGGAACCGCTCGACGTACCAGCGGCGGATGTCGCGCTCGGAGGCGTCGACATAGACGGAGAAGTCGAAGAAGTCGCTGACGGCGAGCCCCGCCTGGCCGTCCTCGCGGGGGCGCGCCGGCTGCAGCACGTTGAGACCCTCCACGATCACGATGTCGGGGTGACGGATCACGACCGGGTGATCGGGGAGCACGTCATAGGTCAGGTGGGAGTAGGTCGGGGCGACCACCTCGTCGCGACCGGACTTGATGTCCATGACGAACTTGAGCAGCGCCCGGCGGTCATAGGACTCCGGGAACCCCTTGCGGTGCATGAGGCCCCGCCGCTCGAGCTCGGCGTTGGGGAGCAGGAACCCGTCGGTGGTCACCAGCGCGACGTTGGGGTGAGCGGGCCAGTGGGCGAGCATCTGGGCCAGCACGCGCGCCGTGGTCGACTTGCCGACGGCCACCGACCCGGCCAGGCCGATCACGAACGGCGTGCGCGGCGGCTGGGTGCGGTGGAGGAAGTCCTCCTGCTGCCGGTGCAGCGCGGCCGCGGACTCGACATAGAGGCTGAGCAGCCGCGACAGCGGCAGATAGACCTGGCGGACCTCGTCGAGGTCCAGCGCGTCGCCGAGGCCCCGCAGGCGGGTGATCTCCTCGTGGCTCAGCGGACTCTCGGTGCTGGCCTCGAGCGCCGCCCACGCGCCGCGGTCGAGCTCGACGTACGGCGTGCTGTCGCGGTGACCGTGTCCGTGTCCGGGATGGCCCGTGACGCGGTCGACAGCGTCGTCACCCGGACCCATGGCGGCATTCTTGCAGCAGCGGGCCGGGAGCGAGCGCGGCCCCCGGGGGGTCACGGCGTCGCCGATAGACTGCCCGGCATGTGTGGAATCGTGGGCTATGTCGGCGACCGCCGGGCCGAGGCGGTCGTGATCGAGGGCCTGCGGCGCCTGGAATACCGCGGCTACGACTCCGCGGGCATCGCGCTGATCGACGACGGCAGGCTCCACACCGACAAGCGGGCGGGCAAGCTGGCCAACCTCGAGAAGGCGCTCTCGGAGTCGCCGCTGCCGCCCGCGACCGTCGGCATGGGGCACACCCGGTGGGCCACCCACGGCGCTCCCACCGACGGCAACGCCCACCCTCACCTCGGGCAGCACCACCGGGTCGCGGTGGTCCACAACGGCATCATCGAGAACTTCGCCGAGCTGCGCTCCGAGCTCGAAGCCAGTGGCGATGAGATGCGCTCCGAGACCGACACCGAGATCGCTGCCCACCTGCTCGAGCGTGAGGTCGAGGCGGGGGCCGACCTGACCACGGCGATGCAGCGGGTGGCGACCCGGCTGGAGGGTGCGTTCACCCTGGTGGCCCTCGACGCGGAGGACCCCGAGCGGGTCGTGGCGGCCCGCCGCAACTCCCCGCTGGTGGTGGGCCTCGGCGACGGTGAGAACTTCCTCGGCTCCGACGTCGCCGCGTTCATCGAGTTCACCCGCGAGGCGCTCGAGCTCGGCCAGGACCAGGTCGTGACCATCGCCCGCGACGGTGTCGCCGTCACCGACTTCGCCGGCGCGGCGGTCGAGCCGCGGCACTACCACGTCGACTGGGACCTCTCCGCGGCCCAGAAGGACGGCTACGACTGGTTCATGCGCAAGGAGATCTATGAGCAGCCGCGCGCCGTCGCCGACTCGCTGCTCGGTCGCCGTACGCCCCAGGGCAAGCTCCAGCTCGACGAGGTCCGCCTCGACGACGACGAGCTGCGCGAGATCGACAAGATCATCATCATCGCCGCGGGGACGTCGTTCTATGCCGGGCTGGTCGCGAAGTATGCGATCGAGCACTGGTGCCGCATCCCCGTCGAGGTGGAGCTGTCCTCGGAGTTCCGCTACCGCGACCCGATCCTGACCCACTCCACGCTCGTGGTCGCGATCAGCCAGTCCGGCGAGACGGCCGACACGCTCCAGGCGATCCGGCACGCTCGGGTGCAGCGCTCCAAGGTGCTGGCGATCTGCAACACCAACGGCTCGACGATCCCCCGCGAGTCCGACGCCGTCATCTATACCCATGCCGGCCCCGAGATCGGCGTCGCGTCGACCAAGGGCTTCATGACCCAGGTCATCGCCAGCTATCTCCTCGCCCTCTATCTCGCCCAGGTCAAGGGCATGAGGTACGACGAGGAGGTCGCCCACGTGCTCGACCAGCTCGAGCAGATGCCGGCCCTGATCCAGCGCGTGCTCGACCAGGACGAGGCCGTCTATGCCCTCGCTCGCGACCAGGTGGATGCCTCGACGGTGCTGTTCCTGGGGCGCCACGCGGGCTACCCGGTCGCGCTCGAGGGGGCGCTCAAGCTCAAGGAGCTCGCCTATCTCCACGCCGAGGGCTTCGCGGCGGGCGAGCTCAAGCACGGTCCGATCGCCCTCATCGAGCCGGGGCTGCCGGTCTTCTGCGTGGTGCCGCCACGGGGTCGCGACCAGCTCCACGACAAGATGATCAGCGCCATCCAGGAGGTGCGGGCTCGCGGGGCGCGCACCCTCGTGCTGGTCGAGGACGGCGACGACTCCGTGGTGCCCTATGCCGACGAGCTGATCCGGCTGCCCCGGGTCTCCACGCTGCTCCAGCCGCTGGTGGCGGTGCTGCCGCTCCAGCTGTTCGCGTGTGAGCTGGCCACGCTGCGCGGCCACGACGTCGACCAGCCGCGCAACCTCGCCAAGTCCGTCACGGTCGAGTAGCCGGCAGGGGCAGCGTCATGGCCGTGGTCGGGGTCGGGATCGACGTCGTGGACATCGAGCGGTTCGGGACGGTCCTCGACCGCACCTCGGGCATGCGGGCGCGGTTGTTCACCCCTGCCGAGGCGGCTCGACCGCTGGCCTCGCTCGCCGCGAGGTTCGCCGCCAAGGAGGCGCTCGCCAAGGCCCTCGGTGCGCCCACCGGCCTGGTGTGGCTGGACGCCGAGGTGCTGACCGCCGAGGACGGCAGCCCGTCGTTCTCGCTCCAGGGCACGGTGCTGGCGCGCGCCGACGAGCTCGGGGTCGCCCACGTCCACGTGTCCATGTCCCACGACGCCGGCATCGCCTCGGCGGTCGTCGTGCTCGAGCGCTGACCCAGGAGGCTCGCGATGCGCCAGGCACACACCGTCGCCCAGGTCCGTGCCGCCGAGGCCGCGCTCATGGCCACGGTCCCCGACGGCACCCTGATGCAGCGTGCCGCCGCCGGCCTCGCGGCGGCCACCACCGACCTGCTCGGCGCGACGTACGGCGCCCGCGTGCGGTTGATCGTGGGCTCGGGCGACAACGGCGGGGACGCCCTGTTCGCGGGCGCGATGCTCGCGCGCCGCGGCGCCCAGGTCGAGGCCGTCCTGCTCGACGAGGGCAAGGCCCACGCGGCCGGGGTCGCCGCCCTGCTCAGGGCAGGTGGCCGGATCCGCCGCGACGACGACCCGCCCGAGACGCCCGACGTCGTCATTGACGGGATCGTCGGCATCGGCGCCGCGGGCGGACTCCGGCCGGCTGCCGTGACGGCCCTCGCAGCCTGTGGCGATGCGCCGGTGGTGGCCGTCGACGTCCCGTCCGGTGTCGGCGTCGACACGGGTGAGGTCGCCGGTGACCACGTCGCGGCGACGCTGACCGTCACGTTCGGGACCCACAAGGTCGCCCACCTCGTCGATCCCGCCGCAGCGGCCAGCGGCGTGGTCCAGCTGGTCGACATCGGGCTCGATGCGGTCCTGCCCGACCAGGGCGCGCCCGCCGTGGTGTCCCTGCAGGAGCACGACGTCGCGGCGCTGCTGCCGCGTCCGGAGCCCGCTGCGCACAAGTACTCCCGCGGCGTCGTGGGTCTGCGCACCGGATCCGATCGATATCCCGGCGCCGCCGTCCTCTCGGTGTCCGGCGCCAACTGCGGCCTGGTCGGCATGGTCCGCTATGACGGCAGCGCGGCCGCAGCGGTGCACGCCGCCCACCCGGAGGTCGTCGGCCCCGGTCAGGTGCAGGCCTGGGTGACGGGCTGCGGAGGGGGCGACGACGCAGGGGCAGCCCTGGCGGCATGCGTCGACAGCGGTGCCCCGGTCGTCGTCGACGCCGACGCCCTGCGGCACGTCACCGGCCCGTTGCCCGTCCCGGCGATCCTGACGCCTCACGCCGGTGAGCTCGCCTCGATGCTCGGCGTCGACCGCGCCAGGGTGGAGGCGGCGCCCCTGGTGCACGCGCGTGAGGCAGCGGTCCGCTTCGGAGCGGTCGTGCTGCTCAAGGGGCGCCGTACGCTCGTCGCCGCACCTGAGGGCCCGGTCGTCGCCAACACCACGGGACTGCCGTGGCTGGCGTCCGCCGGCGCCGGTGACGTGCTGGCCGGCCTGGTGGGCAGCCTGCTGGCGACCGGGCTCGAACCGCGCTGGGCGGCCGCTGTCGGTGCGTGGCTCCACGGGGCCGCGGCGACGCTGGCCGCCGGTGGAGGCCCGCTGGTGGCCTCCGAGGTGGCGCGCACGCTGCCTGCGTTGATCGGTGCGGTGCTGGCCGCCGAGGTGTGACCCACCCCCCACATCGACGGTTCCGGGCGCCCCAGGTGGAAGAATCGACTCCATGCGTGATCAGGCAGAGGTCGAGAGCGCGGAAATCGTGGTCGACCTCGATGCCTACCGTCGCAACTGCGCGCTGCTTCGGGACGCGGTCGCGCCCGCCCAGATGATGGCCGTGGTGAAGGCCGACGCCTATGGGCACGGCCTGGTCCCCGTGGCGCGTGCCGCCCGCGAGGCCGGGGTGCCGTGGCTCGGCGTCGCCCGGGTCGCCGAGGCGCTCGAGCTGCGAGCGCAGGGTGACACCGGTCGCCTGGTGGCGTGGCTCGACCTGCCGGGTCACGTCGACTACGTCGAAGCGGTCCGTCAGGACGTCGACATGACGGCGTACTCGCGCCGCGAGCTGCGGCTCATCGCCGCCGCCGGCCGCGAGGTCGGTCGCCCCGCCCGGGTCCAGCTCAAGGTCGACACCGGCCTGTCACGTGGCGGCTGCCCCCTGGCCGACTGGCCGGCGCTCGTCGAGGAGGCGGCCCGGCTCCAGCAGGACGGCGACCTGACCATCACCGGGGTGTGGTCGCACTTCGCCTGCAGCGACGAGCCCGAGCACCCTGCCAACGACGCCCAGGAGTCGGCGTTCGTCGAGGCCGTCCGGGTCGCCGAGGACGCCGGCCTCCACCCCGAGGTCCGCCACCTGGCCAACTCCGCGGCCGCGCTGCTGCGGCCGTCCTCCCGCTTCGACCTCGTCCGGCTCGGTCTCCTCAGCTATGGCCTCGACCCGGCGCCCGGACTGACCCCCGAGCTGGGGTTGACGCCGGTGATGACCGTCCAGACGCCGCTGGCGATGGCCAAGCCGATCGCGGCCGGCACCGGGGTCTCCTACGGCCACACCTGGGTCGCGCCCCACCCCACCACGGTGGGCCTCGTCCCGGCCGGTTATGCCGAGGGCGTGCCCCGCCACGCCTCGTCGAGGGCAGAAGTCCTGGTTGCCGGACGGCGACGGCCTGTCAGGGGCAGAATCTGTATGGACCAGTTCGTGGTCGACCTCGACGGCGACCTGCCCGAGCCCGGCACCCGGGTGCTGCTCTTCGGGCCCGGCAACGACGGCGAGCCGACCGCCCAGGACTGGGCCGAGGCCTGCGGGACCATCAGCTATGAGATCGTCACCAGGATCGGTGGCCGGATGACCCGGCGCTACGTGGGCGGAGGTGAGTCGTGAGCATCGGTGAACGGTTGCTCGGGACGCGCACCAGCTCGCCCGAGCTGTGGGTGCGACACCGTGCCGTCGACCCCGACCTGGACCTGGGGTCGCTGCGCAGCGCCAACATCACCGTGGTCGCCGACGATGGCGTGCCGCTCCACGCGGAGATCGACGAGTTCGTGCCGCAGGTCACCGGCGGCCGGCGCGCCAAGCACGCCGCGGCTCCGCCGGCCACCCTGGTGTTCATCCACGGCTACTCCCTCAACCTCGACTGCTGGCACTTCCAGCGCGCGGCCTTCCGCGGTGCCGCCAAGGCCGTCTATTACGACCAGCGGTCCCACGGTCGCTCCGGCAGGTCGCCGTTCGGTCACTCGACCATCGCCCAGCTCGGGCAGGACCTCAAGCGCGTGCTCGACGACCTCACCCACGACGACCCGGTCGTGCTGATCGGTCACTCGATGGGGGGTATGACGATCCTGTCGTTCGCCGAGCAGTACCCGGACCTGTTCGGGACCAAGGTGATCGGGACCGTCCTCATGTCGACCACGGCGGGTGGGCTCGACCCGGGCCGGATCCTCTTCCCCATGCTGCCCGCCGGCCTCGGCTCGGGGATCATGAACCGGGTCGTCGGCACCCTCTCGCGCGGGCATCGCGCCGTCGACGCGCTGCGCAACCGCGGTCATGACCTGGCGATGACCGTCACCGACGCCTATGCCTTCGGCACCGACGTGCCCGACGAGCAGGTCGAGTTCGTCTATGACCTGCTCAACCAGACGCCCTTCGATGTCATCGCCGACTTCTTCCCGGCGTTCGCGACCCTCGACACCTGGCACTGTTGCGCGACGCTGTCGACGGTGCCTACCGCCATCATCTGCGGGACACGGGACAAGATCACCGCGATCGGCCACAGCCGCAAGCTCCACGCCCGCATTCAGGGCTCCGACCTGCTGGAGTGCGAGGGCGCCGGCCACATGGTCAACATCGAGCGCTTCACCAGCGTCAACCATGAGCTGGAGTCGCTGATCAACCGCGCCATCGACCAGCACGAGGCGCGATGACCCTGCGCATCCACCGGGTCGGCCCCGAGGCCGCCGACGCGGTGCACCACGTCGTGCATGCCGCCTTCGCGGCGCGTGCTCCGCTCCATCCGCCCGCCGAGGCGCTGGCGGAGACGCCGGCCACCATCGCGGCGGCGCTGCGACCTGGTGGCGGGCTCATCGCCGAGCTGGACGGCGAGCCGGTCGCGACACTGATCCTCGATCCGGCCGGCGACGCGGTGTTCCTGCGCCGCTTCGGCGTGCTGCCCAGCCATCAGCACCTCGGCCTGGCGCACCGGTTGGTGATGGCGGCCTGCGACGCGGCGGGCGACGCCCGGGAGCTGCGCGTGCTGGCCCGTCAGGAGCTGCCGGGCACCATCGGGTTCTGGCTGAACGCGGGATTCGTCGAGACCGGGCGCCGCGCCCCCTATGTCGAGCTCGTCCGGCCGCTCGTGGAGTCCCATGACGCGCCCGACGCCGACGCGATGCGCGCGCTGGGCGAGCGGTTGGCCGCGAGGCTGCGGCGGGGCGATCTGGTGGTGCTGTCCGGCGGGCTCGGCGCCGGCAAGACCACGCTCACCCAGGGCATCGGAGCCGGGCTCCGCGTCCGCGGCGACGTCACGTCACCGACGTTCGTCATCGCCCGGGTCCATCCGTCGCTCGGCGACGGGCCGGCCCTGGTCCATGTGGACGCCTACCGTCTCGGTGGCTTCGCCGAGCTCGACGACCTCGACCTCGACACCTCCCTCGACGAGGCCGTCACGATCGTGGAGTGGGGCGAGGGCATCGCCGAGGGCCTCTCGGAGTCCCGGCTCGAGATCCACATCGACCGTGCCGTGGGCGACGACGACGTCCAGGCTGACGCCGACGAGGACCCGCTCGACCCCCGTGTGGTGCACGTGCGCGGTCGCGGCCCGCGGTGGCTCGACACCGGGCACCGCCCGGCAGGTTGAGCCCGACGCCGCCGGCCCCCCGTCCGGTTCAGGCGGGCCGCCACCCCTGGGGAGTGCAGGTCAGCCGGAGCAGCTCGGGGAACCGGAGCCGTTCCCAGAAGTCGCCGGCCCGCTCACGGGTGACCGCGCCGACACCGACCAGCCAGACGGTCATCGCCATCCCGTGGCTGGCCACCACGAGCGGCCGGTCGCCGCTGAGCCGGCTCCACCAGTCGACGCCGGCTCCGAAGCGGCGTACGACGTCGGAGTGCGCCTCCCAGCCGGGGGCGAGCTGGCCGTCGAGATAGGCGCGGCGGGCGCGGTGGGCCTCCTCGCCCCACGGCTCCTCGGGGCGGTCGACCTCGCGGAAGCGAGCATCCGGGACGACCGGGTCCTCGCGGAATCTGGCCGCCGGAGCCAGCGTCGCAGCGGCCTTGACCTCGGGGCTCGTCACCAGGGTGGCGAAACCGGGCAGCCGGTCGGCGAGCTCGGCCGCCGCCTGCTCACCCTCCGGCGACAGCGGCCAGTCGGCGGGCGGGGTGCCCTCGTCGACGAGGGGCAGCGCGTGACGGACGAGGACCAGCGTGGACACCGCGTCAGCCTAGGACCACTCGTTCCGCCGCCGTGGGCTGGCGCGCTGGCCTGTGGACGAGTGTCGCCCGGATAACCTCAGGGGGTGCTCCTCGCGTTCGACACGGCGACCCCTCTCGTCACGGCGGCCATCCACGACGGCCAGGACGTCCTGGTCCACCACGTGGCCGCGGCCCCGCTCAAGCACGGTGAGCAGCTAGCGCCCCTCATCGAGCGCTGCCTCGCCGACGCCGGCCTGAGCCGGCTCGACCTCACCGCCATCGCGGTCGGCGTCGGGCCGGGTCCGTTCACCGGGCTCCGGGTCGGGCTCGTGACCGCGCGCACGCTCGCCCACGTGCTCGAGATCCCCGTCTATGGCGTGTGCACGCTCGACGTGCTCGCCGTCGAGGCCGTCGACACCGGCAGTGTCGACGGCGAGTTCCTGGTCGCCACGGATGCGCGCCGCAAGGAGGTCTACCTCGCGTCGTACGACGCCGACGGCGTCCGCGTGGCCGGACCGGTCGTGGTCAAACCCGACGAGGCCGCCACCGCCCTGCCCGTCGTGGGTGAGGGCGCCGTGCTCTATCCCGGAGCGTTCCCGACCCGACGAGGGCCGTCGCGGCCCAGTGCCGGCTGGCTCGCGCGCATCGTCGCCGAGGAGCGGGCCGAGCTGGTCGACCCCGAGCCGCTCTATCTCCGACGACCCGACGCGGCCGTCCCGGGTGCCCCCAAGAAGGTCTCGTGATCCGGCCCGGCACTCCCGAGGACAGCGTCGAGCTCGGGGCGCTCGAGGTCGAGCTGTTCGGGACCGGTGCCTGGAGCCCCGACGACCTGTTGGGCGTGACCGGCGCCGACCGCTGGGTCAGGGTGACCACCGACCAGGCCGGCCGGCTGGCGGGTTATGTCGTGACCACGGTGGCCGGTGACGTCGTCGACCTCCTCCGGATCGGGGTGCGCACCGACCACCAGGGTCGTGGTCTCGGCGGCATCCTGCTCGCGGCGGCGCTCGATGCGGCGGCCGAGCTGCCCGCGGCCGAGCGGATGATGCTCGAGGTGAGCGAGGCCAACGCGGCCGCGACGGCGCTCTATCTCGGCCACGGTTTCGCCGTGATCGACCGGCGCCGCCACTACTACCCCGACGGGACCGACGCCCTCGTCATGGAGCGGCCGCTGCGGGTCTGACGTCGCCCCAGGTGAACGTGTGTGCCGTGCGATAGCCGAGCTCCTCATAGAGCCGGATCGCCGGGGTGTTGTGGGCATAGACCCCCAGCGACGCGGTCCGGCTGGCGCCCTGCTGGGCGAGCTGGGTGAGCCCCAGGCTGAGCTGGCGGCCCCAGCCCCGCCGTCGTACGGCGGGATGGACCGAGAGGCCACCGAGGTGCCCGGACCCGTCGGCGGTGCGCAGCAGACCTCCGGCCGCGACCAACCGACCCTCGGCGTGGAAGCCGTGCCACGTCTGGGCACCGCCCGGCCGGGTGTGCGAGTCCGGCATCGCGAGGTCCAGCAGGGCGTTGATCTCATCGGCATCGGTCAACAGCTCGAGCGGGTGGTCGGCGGGAGCACAGGGCGTGACCGTCCACATCCAGAACCACGGGGGGCGCTCGCCGATGGCCCATGACGGGGGGAGCAGCGTGCACGCGGCCGCTTCGACACCGACCGAGGTGGGGCGGACGCCCGCCCCGGCCACGTCGAGCATCAGCGGCACGAGGTCGTCGTTCGGCCCGAGGCAGATGGTGGTGGTGCCGTCGACGCCGCGGCGGCGGCTGGGTGCCTCGACGACGGTGGCCGCGCCGGAGACCCAGGCGCGCAGCGTGCTGGCCGGATCGAGCTGATGCAGCAGGAACGGGTCGGTGCTGGTCCTGACGAGCTCCGCGACAGCGATCTCCTGCACCTCCTCATCGTGCCTCACCGTAGGCTCGGGTCCGTGACCGGCACCCCCGCGAGCAGCAGCGCCGACGGACCCCTCGTCCTCGGGATCGAGACCTCCTGCGACGAGACCGGCATCGGCATCGTCCGAGGCCACACCCTGCTGGCGGATGCCGTCGCCAGCTCGGTCGAGGAGCACGCTCGTTTCGGAGGTGTGGTGCCCGAAGTGGCCAGCCGGGCCCACCTCGAGGCCATGGTCCCGATGCTCGAACGGGCCGCCGACACGGCCGGCATCCGGCTCGCCGACGTCGATGCCGTCGCCGTCACGAGCGGCCCCGGCCTGGCCGGAGCGCTGCTCGTCGGGGTGGCGGCCGCCAAGGCGCTCGCGCTGGGGTTGGGCAAGCCGCTCTATGGCGTCAACCACCTCGCCGCCCACGTGGCCGTCGATCAGCTCGAGCACGGCGCTCTGCCCGAGCCCGTGCTCGCCATGCTCGTGTCGGGCGGCCACTCCTCGCTGCTGCGGGTCACCGACGTCACGACCGGCGTCGAGCCGCTCGGGTCGACCATCGACGATGCGGCCGGCGAGGCCTTCGACAAGGTGGCCCGACTGCTCGGGCTGCCGTTCCCCGGCGGCCCCCACATCGACCGAGCGGCCCGCGACGGTGACGCGCTCTATGTCGACTTCCCCCGGGGGCTCACCTCGCGGCGCGACCTGGAGCGCCACCGCTTCGACTTCTCCTTCTCCGGGCTCAAGACGGCCGTCGCGCGCTGGGTCGAGGCACGCGAACGGGCCGGCGAGCCGGTGCCGGTCGCCGACGTCGCGGCGTCGTTCCAGGAGGCGGTGTGTGACGTCCTGGTGCGCAAGGCCGTCGACGCCGCCAGCAGCGAGGGCATCGACGACATCCTCATCGGGGGTGGCGTCGCCGCCAACTCGCGCCTCCGGGCGCTGGCCGAGGAGCGGGCCGCGGCCCGGGGGATCCGGGTCCGCGTCCCGCGTCCTGGCCTGTGCACCGACAACGGAGCCATGGTGGCCGCCCTCGGCGCCGAGCTCGTGGCCCGGGGCCGGGAGCCCTCGCGCCTCGACCTCCCGGCCGACTCCTCCCAGCCGATCACCCAGGTCGTCGCCTGAGGGGCCCAGGCTCCCACCTCGTGGGGCCCGGGCTCCCACCTCGGCGTGTCAGTGGCGAGCGATCACGAACGGTCCGTGGTCCATGGACTTCTGGACGGGCGGGACGGCGTAGTCCATGGAGCCGTCGGCGCCGAGCCTGACGATGGACCACTCGTTGTCCTGGAAGGTCACCATCAGCAGGTGGGTCTCGTCCTCCCAGACCTCCTGGAAGTAGGTCGCCGAGGCCTGGTCGGCCGTCCAGGACCGGATCGGCGTGCCGTCGGCCATGTCGAGGATGTCCAGCGTGGTCGGTCCGAACCCGTCGAGGTAGTCGGGAAGCCCGACGAGCATCGTGCCGTCCGGCGCGATCGCGCCGAGGGTGTTGTCGCAGGACTTCCACAGCTTGGTGCCGAAGTCCTCCAGCATCCAGCTGCAGCTGCCCGGCTCGGTCTCGTCGACACTGAAGACACCCGCCACACGCCGTTCGAGCACGGCGGTCGCCTTGGTGATCGTCGGCAGCCGGTCCACGATCCCGTGGGACGTGGTGAACCACGCCTGCGGCGTCTTGCCGTTGGTGTTGACGAAGACCGTGCAGCCGGCGTCGGTGCTGCGCCCCTCCTTGCAGTCCTCGCCGACCACGCCCGCCGTCTCGTAGGGACCGGGAGCCGTGATGGCCGGCATCGTCAGGATCTCGTCGTGAGCAGCGTCGGCGGTATAGACGGTGCCGTCGGTGCCGGTCCAGGCGACGATGGTGCCGCCGGGGGAGACCGCGATGCCGCCGTCGGCCTGCCACCCGTCGCCGATCGTGGCGCCGTTGTGATCGAGCTGGAAGACCCACTCGACGAGGCTGTCGGGATCCCACATGTCGACGATGTAGCCGTCGCCCAGCGGAGCGAACGAACGCAGCGACAGGTCGGGCAGCGGCGTCTCGGACCCGTCGGTGCCGTGGATGGTCCCGCCGTGAGCCTCGTAGCCGCGATAGTCGAGGACGGCATAGGCCACGCCCGGCGCCGCCCCCGTCTCGAGGCCCTTCACGTCGAAGACCTGTGACACCGGCGCCGGCGGCGTACTCACCGAGGGGCTGGTCGAGGGCGACTCCACAGCGCTCGGGGTCGCCGACGGCGTGGACGACTGGCTCACGACCGGTGGCTCCGGCGCATGGCTGAAGAAGCCGCCGGCCGCGATCGCTGCGGGCACCAGGATCGCGACCGCAGCGGCGACGCCGACGGCGGCGGTCACCTGGCGGCGGCGCCGGATCTTGCCGGCCTTGGTGCTGACGTCCTGGAGGCCCAGGGGTGACTCGTTCATCGCATCCACCCTTCCGTGGAGGGCGCGCGCCAGGGCGCGCTCGTCGTCGTCGAAGGACGGGGTGACGGGTGTCATCGGTCCTCCTCCTTGCTTCCGGGGGTGCGGTCATCGGGGGAGACTCCCTGCGGCTCGGGCCGCAAGGAGCTGGGGACGCGTTGCCGCAGGCCGGCCAACGCGCGGCTGGCCTGGGACTTCACGGTCCCGACCGAGATGCCGAGGATGTCGGCGATCTCGGCCTCGGACAGCTCTTCGTAGTAGCGCAGCACGACCACCGCGCGCTGCTTCTTGGGCAGGGTCTGCACGAACGACCACAGGGCGTCGGCCTGCCCCTCGTCGTAGCGGTCGGTGGTGGCGGCCGTCTCGGGGATCTCGTCGACCGCGAGCTCGCGTCGCCGCCACGGCGACCGCCACAGCGAGTTGGCCTCGTTGATGATGATGCGGCGGACGTAGGCATCGACGGCCTCGCGCCGCTCGACCCGGTCCCAGGCCAGGTAGAGCTTGGCCAGCGCGGTCTGCAGCACGTCCTCGGCCGTGGTCCGGTCACCCGTGATCAGGTAGGCCGTCCGGAGCAGCGCCGGCTGACGCGCGTGCAGGTACGCCGTGAACGCGGCGTCCCTCGACGTGGCCACCACGCCTCCTCCTCGGTCGATGACGATCGACATTGCTTCCTCCCACTGTCTCGTGGAGAGGACGCGATCGGCTGCACTTGGGTTGCAAGAGATTCCGGCGGCGTCATGGGAGCGGTGACAGGTCGGGTCACTGATCGGGCAGCAGGATCCGCGACGTGGTCTGGAGGACGTCGCTCGCGCGCTCGATCTGGCGGGTCTCCGGGTCGAACCTGACCAGGGCCTGGGACTGGCCGGACCGGATGACCATGAGGACCTTGCCGTCGTCCTCGAAGACGGCGCTGACCGTCGGCGCGTGCCAGAGCAGGTCGAGCCTGATGACGAGGTCGCCGTTGCTGGCCTCCAGCAGCCCCCAGCCGGTGCCGTCCCGGTTGACCGCGAGGACGCGACGGCAGTCGGGACTGAACGAGCGCGGCACCCAGGTCGCCGACTCCCAGACCGCTCGATCGGTCGCCGCCTCGACGACGCCGCCCCGGGACTCGGCCGTGACCCCGCCCACGAGGCCACGGGCCGTGCAGGCGGCCATCCCGATCGTGAGCGAGTCCAGCAGCGCCGGTCGCCGTTCGCCGTTGACCCAGACGCCGAACACGCGTTGAGGGCGCGTGAACGCGACCTGGTCGCCCAGCACTCCCACGGGGACGACGTCCTGGTCATAGAGCCAGGTCCGCTCGGGCTGCTCGGTGCTGGTGGCGTCGGCCAGGGTCAGCAGATAGGCGCCCGTGGCCTGGTCATAGAGGGCATAGGCGACACGACGTCCCTCGTCGCCGGTCACCACCCGGGGGGCGGCCAGCCGCCGCCAGACCAGGCTGCCGTCGGGGCCGATCAGGTCGAGGTAGAGCGCATCGTTGATGCCGTCGTTCTCGAGGACCAGCGCGCCTCCGCGGAACGGGGTGATGCTCTTGACCCGGGTGCCCTCGGGGAGGTCCATCGCGATCGGGTCGCCGCCAGGCGGGACGTAGGTCGTCCCCCAGGACCAGCCGACGCGGGCCGGCTCGCCGAGGCTGACCCCACCGAGCTGCCGCTCGCCGTCGGCGCCGGCGGGAGCCGGTGCCGGTCGGGCCGCCGGCCCGGACCCGCCGCCCGGGACGCCCACGTCCGGGTCCACGAGCCAGGCCACGAACGTGGTGCCGAGCAGCAGCGCCACCAGCGCCGCGACCACCGTCACCACGCGGCGTCGTCGGACCCGGGCGACCTGGGTCGCCCACTCCCGGATGAGGTCCTCGTCCGGGGCCACGATGGGCGTCGCCTCGGCGCACAGTCGCATCCCCGTCTCGAGCCAGCGGAGCGACGGCTGGGCGGTGGCCGCCGGCGTACCACCGGGGACCTCGCGCAGAGCGCGGACCAGGGCCTCCTCGCCGTCAGTGCGCGACAGTCCCAGGGATGCTGCGGCGCTGCCGTCGTCGAGCCCCTCGTGGACGGTGAGCACGAGCATCGCGCGCTCGGCCCGGTCCAGGGTGGCCAGGTGCGCCCAGACCGACCGCCGCTGGGCCTCCTCGTCGACCGAAGCCGTGGTCACGGGCGGCGCGACCCACGGCCGGTCGAGGACCGGGAGGCGCGGCTCCTCCAGGAGGGCTCCGCGCAGGTGCTCGACCACGAGCGCCTCACGGTCCACGGGGTCCGCGGAGCCCGCGCGGGACTGGACCACGCCGAGAGCCTCGTCCACCCGCGCCGCCGCCTCGGCCAGGTCGCCGCACAGCAGATGGGCACCACGGAGCAGCGCGCCATAGCGGGCGTCCACCCAGGAGCCGACCCGTGCGTCGGGAGCCATGCCTCGCGACGCTACCTCTCCCTGCCAGCCTTTCCGATGGAACGACCCTTGCGCGGTCACCCCGCCGGTTGGCATGGTGCGCCCAGGCGTCCGCTGGCGCCCACCGTCACAGATGAGGAGCAGGGATGCAGCAGGTCAAGGCCGTCATCGCGCACAGCAAGGGCGCCCCGGTCAGAGTCGAGACGATCAACGTGCCCGACCCGGGCCCCGGCGAGGCGGTCGTGAAGATCTCGGCCTGCGGCGTCTGCCACACCGACCTCCACTACCGGGAGGGCGGCATCAACGACGACTTCCCCTTCCTGCTCGGCCACGAGGCGTCCGGCATCGTGGAGTCCGTGGGCGCCGGCGTCACCAACATCGCCCCGGGTGACTTCGTGATCCTCAACTGGCGGGCCGTCTGCGGCAACTGCCGGGCCTGCAACCGTGGCGAGCCGTGGTACTGCTTCGCCACCCACAACGCGACGCAGCGGATGACGCTGCTGGACGGCACCGAGCTCAGCCCGGCGCTCGGCATCGGCGCGTTCGCCGAGAAGACGCTCGTGGCAGCCGGCCAGTGCACCAAGGTCGACGCCGCTGCGCGCCCGGCCGCGGTCGGTCTGCTCGGCTGCGGTGTGATGGCCGGGCTCGGCGCCGCTATCAACACCGGCAACGTGGGTCGCGGCAAGTCCGTGGCCGTGATCGGCTGCGGTGGCGTGGGGTCGGCGGCGATCGCGGGCTCGGCGCTGGCCGGGGCGAGCCGGATCATCGCGGTCGACATCGACGACCGCAAGCTGGCGTGGGCACGCAACATGGGTGCCACCGACACCATCAACTCCCGCGAGACCGACCCGGTGGAGGGGATCCAGGCGCTCACCGAGGGCCACGGCGCCGACGTCGTCATCGACGCGGTCGGGCGCCCGGAGACCTGGAAGCAGGCCTTCTATGCCCGTGACCTCGCCGGCACCGTGGTGCTCGTCGGGGTGCCCACGCCCGACATGAAGGTCCCCGACATCCCGCTGATCGACGTGTTCGGTCGCGGTGGGGCGCTCAAGTCCAGCTGGTACGGCGACTGCCTGCCCAGCCGTGACTTCCCGATGCTCGTCGACCTCTACCAGCAGGGCCGGCTCGACCTCGACGCGTTCGTGTCGGAGGAGATCGGTCTGGAGGATGTCGAGGCGGCGTTCGACAAGATGCACCACGGCGACGTGCTGCGCTCGGTGGTGATCTTGTGACCGACCTCCCGGCCGCCTCGGGGCCGTCGTGTCCGCCCGGTCGGATCGACCAGGCCGTGACGCGGGGAACCTTCAGCCTCGACGGGGAGACCTTCGACGTCGACAACAACGTGTGGGTCGTGGGTGACGACCAGGAGTGCCTCGTCATCGACGCCCCCCACGACGTCGAGGCCATCCTCGGCGCCGTCGACGGGCGCCGGGTCACCGCCATCGTCTGCACGCACGCGCACGACGACCACGTGCGCGTGGCGCCGGAGCTGCGCCGCCGCACGGGCGCGCCGATCCTGCTCCACCCCGACGACCGCCCGCTGTGGGAGCTGACCCACCCCGAGGAGTCCTGGGACGAGGACCTCGCCGACGGCCAGGAGATCTCCGTCGGCGGCATGACGCTCACGGTCCTCCACACGCCGGGTCACGCCCCCGGCGCGGTGTGCCTGTCGCTGCCCGACCATGGCTGCGTCTTCAGCGGCGACACCCTGTTCCAGGGCGGCCCGGGCGCCACGGGTCGCTCCTTCAGCGACCGCGCCACGCTCGAGGCGTCGATCCGCGCCAGGCTGTGGCCGTTGGGCGACGAGGTCGTGGTGCACACCGGCCACGGCGGCGACACCACGATCGGGGCGGAGCGCGCCCTGTTGGGGTGAGGGTGGCGGGCCGCCTTGGGCTCACCCTGAGAGGAGCCTGAGAGGGCAAGGCCGGAAACAGCGGCCTGAGGTGAGGAGATCCTGTGTGACCGACGAGCCATCCTGAGAGTGACCTGAATCCTACGGATCCGAACGGTTGAAGGATAAATTACTACTCAACCGGGGTTTCGAGAGATTCTCGAACCCTCACTCTCAGGAGGAACCCACCATGCGCGCCACCCTCGACAAGCTCATCTCCTGGACCGGCCTGCTGCTCGCAGTCGTTCTGCTCGTGGCAGGAGGTCTCTTGACCTGGGCCAGCTCGTTCGTCGCAGACCAGGTCAGCCAGCAGCTCGGCGACCAGCACATCACGATGCCGGCCGGCGACGCCCTGACCACCCAGGAGCAGAAGGACGCTCTCGGCAAGTACGCCGGCGAGCCCATGACGACCGGTGCCCAGGCCAAGGCCTACGCCGACCACTACATCCTCGTCCACATGAACGAGGCCTCCGACGGCAAGACCTACTCCGAGGTCAGCGGCGAGTACATGGGCGCCGGTTGCAGCGACCCGGCCAACGCCAGCAGCGACCAGTGCCAGCAGCTCGGTGGTCTCCGGGCCACGCTGTTCCAGGGCAGCACCCTGCGCGGTCTGCTCCTCTATGGCTACGCCTTCGACACCATCGGCCGGATCGCCTTCTTCGCCTCGATCGGCGCCTACATCGCCGGCGCTCTGCTGCTGGTCCTCGGCCTGCTGGGCTTCAGCCACGCCAAGAAGGCCGCGGCCGCCCAGGCCTGACGCACTCGGATCGGCGGGCCGCCACCCACCCCCTCGACCCGTCGATCCACCACCCCACCCTCGGCCCGGTCACCTCTCGGGAGGTCACCGGGCCGAGGCATGTCTGGAGCGGGGCAGGACCATGACGAGCAGCAGTGGCCCGGCCGCCGTACGACGGCCAGGTCAGAACGGCTGCACGAGCAGGGCCGTGCCGATCCCGTCGATCCGCGTGAGCACCAGGGTCGCCTCCGACTCTCCGGCGAGGTCGAGTCGCTTGCGCAGCGCGTCGGGCGCGACGTCCACGCCGCGCTTCTTGATGGTGAGTCGGCCGATGCCCCGCTGTCGCAGTGCGGCCTTGAGCTGCTTCTCCCGATAGGGCAGTCGCTCGATGACACGAAAGCCGCGCGCGAACGGGGAGTGGAAGGCCTCGTCGGAGGTCACATAGGCGATGTGCTCGTCGACGAGACCGCCGTTGACCCCGGCGGCAACCGCCGTCACCAGGCCGGCGCGGATCACCGCCCCGTCGGGCTCGTAGAGGAAGTCGCCGAGCTCACGCACGGGGCGGTCGCCCCCGGAGAAGGGGTCGTCCTCCTCGGTCAGCGTGGCCAGCCCGGTGGCCGCCAGCACGGTCGCCCGATGGTGACAGGTCGCGAGCCGCGGTGACCACAGCGCCGCCTCCTTGACCTCGCCGCGCAGGCTCACCCACTCGGCCTCGACCCCGGGAGGTACGAGCTCGTGGGGGATCCCCGGGGCAACCTTGACCACGGCGCGCCCACCGAGCAGCCGGACCACGGTGTCCCAGCCGGGCTCCCACCCATGGACGTCGAAGATGCGACCCCGAGCCGACCGTCGTGACGGGTCCAGGACCGCGACGCCGAATCCCGACACGTCGACACCGCCCGCATCGGTGGCCATCACGGCTCCCGACAGGCCGAGGGCGGCGAGGTTGGCGCCGGCGATCTCGGCACGCACGGGGTCGCGGTCCACCCCGGCGGCGGTGAGGCCCGCCCGAGCCAGCTCCATCAGGTCACCGCCGATGCCGCAGCTCAGGTCGACGACGGTGTCGAGCTCGGTCGCCGCGACCCGGGCGGCCCGATGGGCGGCGACTCGAGGGTGGGTCGCCTGCTCCAGTCCGTCGGGGGTGAAGTAGAGGCGGACAGCGTCGTCACCGAACTTCGCCACCGCGCGCGCCCGCAGGTCGACCTGGGTCAGGGCGGCAGCGGCGCGGTCGGCGTCCGGCTCGATCCGGCGGACGGCCTCGGCCGAGGCCATCGGGTCGCCGCCCGCGTCGACATAGGCCATCGCCGCGCGTGCGAGCAGGCGCTGGCCGTCGCCGGTGAGCAGCCAGCGGAAGGTGTCGAGCTCCACGCGGCCATCCTTGCGCATGGGTGGCCCTCCCGGTCGTCGGCGGCCTTTGCCAGACTGGCGTCATGTCCACCCCGGGGCCGTCGCGCACGTTGGTCGTGCTCCGGCACGGCAAGTCCGACTGGTCCGGGGCTCACCCCGACCGGGACCGTCCGGTCGGGGACCGGGGGCGGCGGCAGGCCGCGGCCGCTGGCGCTTGGCTGGCCGAGCATCTGCCGACGATCGACGCCGCGGTGGTGTCGCCGGCCCAGCGGACCCGGACCACGTGGGAGCTGGTCGCCGCCGAGCTGGCCGACCCGCCCGAGGCGGTGCTCGACGAACGTCTCTATGGCGGCTGGGGCGAGGGCCTGCTGGGCGTCGTACGTGACCTGCCGCCGCAGGCGGGGACCGCGCTGCTGGTCGGACACAACCCCGGGGTCGAGGACCTCGTCGAGCTGCTCACCGGCACGTGGGTGGACCTGCCGACGGCCTCGCTGGCTGTCGTCGACCTCGACGTCGCCTGGCGCCAGGCCGGTCGGGCCACCGGCCGGGTCCGCACCTCCGGACGACCCCCGGCCTAGCCCGGGCGCCTCGGGCAGTGTCACGGGGACCCTCTGTCTGGCACTCGATCCGGGTGAGTGCTAACGTCTGATCTGGCACTCTCGGCCTGAGGGTGCCAGCACCCTGCGATGGTGGGCGATCCCCGCGACGGCGCACCTCATCCGCAGGTCCATGCGCGCTCGGGGCGTTCGCCGGATGCCCCATGTTCGTTACGACTAGTGGAGAAAGTGGAGGTCGACATCGTGTCGGTCAACATCAAGCCCCTCGAAGACCGCATCGTCGTCAAGCCCCTCGAGGCCGAGCAGACCACGGCCTCTGGCCTGGTCATCCCGGACACCGCGAAGGAGAAGCCCCAGGAGGGCGAGGTCCTCGCGATCGGTCCCGGCCGCGTCGACGACAACGGCAACCGCGTCCCCCTCGACGTGGCCGTGGGCGACAAGGTCATCTACAGCAAGTACGGCGGCACCGAGGTCAAGTACTCCGGTGAGGAGTTCCTGATCCTCTCGGCGCGGGACGTCCTCGCCATCGTCGGCTGACGCCGACGCCGCTGCCTGCTGAGGAAGAGAGAAGAAAGCAGATATGCCCAAGATCCTGGAGTTCGACGAGGGAGCCCGCCGCTCCCTCGAGCGCGGCGTCGACGCCCTGGCCAACACCGTCAAGGTGACGCTCGGCCCGCGCGGTCGCTATGTCGTGCTCGACAAGAAGTGGGGCGCCCCCACGATCACCAACGACGGTGTCACCGTCGCTCGGGAGGTCGAGCTCGACGACCCGTTCGAGAACCTCGGCGCCCAGCTGACCAAGGAGGTCGCGACCAAGACCAACGACGTCGCGGGTGACGGGACCACCACGGCCACCGTGCTGGCCCAGGCGATGGTGCACGAGGGCCTGCGGGCCGTCGCCGCCGGCGCCAACCCGATGGGTCTCAAGCGCGGCATGGACGCGGCCTCCGAGGCCGTCGGCGACGCCCTGCGCGAGGCCGCCCGTGAGGTCGAGACGGTCGAGGA
>JAXLSN010000027.1:0-74511 GCA_046330595.1 Nocardioidaceae bacterium | reverse complement strand
AGGCCGCCGCGGTCCGCATCGAGGACTACGCCGAAACCCTCCGCGGCCACCGCGTGCTGCACCTGGTCGGGAAGGGCAACAAGCCCGCCACCATGCCCATCACCATCCCCGTCCTCCGCGTCCTGGAAGCCTGCCGCGGGCAACGCGCCTCCGGGCCACTGATCCTGCGACCGATCTCAGGCAACCCCGTGGACCGGCGCGACGTCTACAGGATGGTCACCCGGATCGCCAAAGAAGCCGGGATCCCGCGCCACATCAGCCCCCACTCGCTGCGCCATGCCGCGATCACCAACGCCCTGGACGCCGGCGTCCCTCTCCGCGACGCCCAGATCCTCGCCAGGCATGCCGACCCCCGCACCACCGAGCACTACGACCGAGCCCGCGGCAACCTCGACCGTCACGGCGTCCACTTCCTCACCGCCTACGTCGCCGGCGTCTAGGGTGCGTTCCATGTCTGGATCGGACTTGTCCGCCTATGACCCCGCATTCGGCAAGCCCGCAGAATTCGGGGCCATCGCCCGATCGGCGGGCCGGGCCCTCAACGACCGCAGCCTGGCTGCGATCACCGGCGCGGAGAACCTCTTGGCCAAGGCAGCGCGTAGCACAGCCGCTGGTCAGCTCGACCGCGCACAACAGCTCATTCGACGGGCCGCGCAGATGCCCTACGACGAGCGTGAGGAAGGATCGGCAGGGATCCGGGGCGGGTCACTTCTGATCTACTCCATCGTTCACCGCAGCTACGAGCAGAGCGCCGAAGACGACGCGGGCTGGCTCGAGGTAGCCCTCGACGTCCATGCACGACTCTCCGGACCCGGTAAGGCCGAGGTCGCATCGGTGATCCACGGCTTCGTGATCCAAGACCTGTTCTTCAACCTGACGCCCGGCGAGCGGCATCGCATCAACCAGGCCGTCGGCGACGCGCCGTTGGAGGCCGATCTCGGGGACGGGCCGGGTCTCACCGTGGACCAACGCAGCGACATCATCGGCTCGTTGGTCGCCGCCGCCGCGGCACTCCAGCAAGGCTACGACGCGGTCGGCAGCTGACACGGGCCTTGTGGTCCGCGGGGGTCAACCGGTATCTGGGTAGTACCGCGGATGGTACTATCGTGTGTGGCGTCGTCGGTGGCAGCGATCGTGGCGGGGATGCGGAGGAACCCGCGCAATGTCTCCTACAACGACCTTCACAAGGTGTGCGAACACTACTTCGGTACCCCCAGACAAGCAGGCACCTCGCACGCGGTGTTCAAGACTCCCTGGCCCGGAGATCCCCGCGTCAACATCCAGAACGACAAAGGCAAAGCCAAGCCGTACCAGGTCAGGCAGGTCTTGAAGGCGATCGCCAAGAAGGAGGACACATGACGAACACACCGAACCAGACACGAGTCGACGTGTCGCACTACTCCTACCGCGTCGCCTGGTCGGCCGAGGACGACGAGTTCGTCGCAACCGTTGCCGAGTTCCCCTCCCTGTCCTGGCTCGCACCCTCCCAAGTCGACGCACTCCAAGGCCTCGAAAGGCTGCTCGATGACGTAGTCGCCGACATGCACAACGACGGAGAAGCGATCCCCGAACCGATCGCAGAACGCAGCTACTCAGGCAAGTTCAACCTCCGACTCGGCGAGAAACTGCACCGCGAGGTCGCACTCAAAGCCGCCGAAGAAAACCTCAGCATCAACCAATGGGTCGTCCGCAAAATCATGGCTGACTCCTAAACCTCAACAGCACACCGACCGAAGCGTCCACGAGCCCGGCGCGAAGCCACCAGAACAGGCGTCGGCCTCAGTAATCAGCGTCCTTACGCCACTTGTGCGGTTGTCCCCGCGGGAGGACGCTGGCGTGATCGAGACCGAGGTTGGGAGGTCGGCATGCTGTCAGGAAGTGTCGTGACGACGATCCTCCAGGTGACGGAGGCTGCGCCCGCTGTCGAGTTCTATCGCGACCGGCTCGGGCTGGACTACGTGGGCCGCAACAGCGAGGGACAGGAGATCTTCGCCCTGGGCGGAGGTTCGAGCCTGGCGCTCATGCCTGATCCGGGCGCGACGCCGACGGGTCGCACGGAGATCTCCTTCGAGGTCCCCGACATCGGCGCGGAGATCGCGGCGCTGGAGGAGCGCGGGGTCACCTTCGCCGACTATGACCTGCCGGGCTTGAAGACCGTGGAGCACGTCTGCGTCCTCGGGTCGGAGAAGGCGGCGTGGTTCGAGGACCCTGACGGCAACGTGCTGTGCCTGCACGAGGTGCTGCCTCCGGCTCCGCCTGGCCCGTAGGAGGCCGCCGCCCGACGCGGCCGAGAGACCGCGCGACCTGCTCTTGACAAGAATTCTTGTCAAGGGCAGGGTGGTCGTCATGCACGAGGTCGAAGTCATCGAGGACGCAGCAGCGGCGGCCGCCGCCCTCGACCCGGTCCGGGCCCGGCTACTCGGCGAGCTGACCGAGCCGGCGTCCGCCGCCGGGCTCGCCGCCCGGGTCGGGATCGCACGCCAGAAGGTCAACTACCACCTCAAGGCGCTCGAGGCGCACGGCCTCGTGGAGCTGTCCGGCGAGCGCCGCCACGGCGGCATCACCGAGCGGTTGCTCCAGGCGTCAGCGGCGTCGTACGTCGTCTCGCCAGCCGCGCTCAGCGAGTCGGCCGCCGACCCGGACGCCAACGCCGACCACCTGTCGGCGGCCTACCTGGTGGCGCTGGCCGGCCGGCTGGTCCGCGAGGTAGGCGCCCTTGCCCGCCGGGCCGGGGCGTCGGGCACACGGCTCCCCACGCTGACCATCGACACCCGGATCGGCTTCCGGTCGGCCGCCGACCGCGCCGCCTTCGCGGACGACCTGACCGCGGCCGTCCTCGACCTGACCGCTCGCTACCACCACGACGACGGGCGGCTCCATCGGCTCGTCGTGGCCGCCCACCCACTTCCTGAGGAGAACACATGAGCACGACCCCGAGCGTCCCCTACCGCCTGGAGTTCAGCGTCGAGGTCCCCGGCACCCAGGAGCAGGTCTGGGCGGCCGTCGCCACGGCCACCGGCATGAGCGCCTGGTTCCTGCCGACCGTGCTGGAGGAGCGCGAGGGCGGCGCCCTGCACTTCTCGATGGGCCCCGAGATGGGGTCCGACGGCACGGTCACCGGCTGGGACCCCCCGCACCGCATCCGCTATGAGGAGGACTGGGCCGCACTCATGGGCCAGGACCCGGACGCGCTCAGCCCACTGACCTCCGAGTTCATCGTCGAGGCGCAGTCCGGCGGCACCTGCGTCGTACGCGTCACGAGCAGCGGCTTCGGGACCGGCGCCGACTGGGAGTCGGAGTGGTGGGAGGACATGGGGCGGCAGTGGATGCCGTTCTTCGACAACCTCAGGCTCTATCTGACCCACTTCCCCGGCCAGGAGGCCACCCAGCTGGAGGCGATGGCGTCCCATGCCGGCGACGCGGACGCGCTCTGGTCGGCCCTGCACGCCGGCCTCGGACTGGGCGAGGTCGGCTCGACGGTCGACCTGCGCGGCACGACGGGTACGGTCGAGCGCGTCGGCGAGCGCCAGGCGCTGGTGCGGCTCACCGCGCCGGTGCCGGGAATGCTCAGCGCCTATGTCTTCGACTTCGGCGAGGGTACGGCGGCCGCGGGCGTGCGCGCCTACCTCTTCTCCGCTGACGCGGAGGGCTACGCGCGGCGGGAGCAGCCGGCGTGGCAGACCTGGCTGGAGAGCCTCTCAATCCCGTCGTGATCTCGCGGTCGACTCAGCCGGAGCCGCCGGTGCTCACCACGGCCAACTGGCTCGAACCCGTCACCTCGCGCCCACCTCGTCCTCCGGCACGGGAGCGAGATAGGCATGCACGAGGGGTACGACGGACGCGCCCTCACCGCTGGCGGCCGCGACCCGCTTCATCGACCCCGACCTGATGTCGCCGGCGGCGAAGACACCGGGGACCGTCGTGGCCAGGTTGGCCGGCGGCAGACCGTCGACCCACTTCTCCCGCGGCACGTCACGGCCCGTGAGGATGAAGCCGTTGCCGTCGCGGGCCAGCTCCGGCGGCAGCCACTCGCAGCGCGGCTCGGCGCCCAGCAGGAGGAAGAGACCACGCGCCGGGGTGGTGGTGCGCTCGCCGGTGACGGTGTCCTCGAGGCAGAGCCACTCGAGCTGGCCCTCACCGCCCGCGTCGACCACGCGCGTGCACGGAAGGACCTCGACCAGGTCGTTGTAGCGGATCTCGTCGATGAGGTATTGCGACATGGTCTCCTCGAGACCGGGCCGGCGCACCACGATCGTCACCGAGCTGGCGAACCGGGCCAGATGCAGCGCGGCCTGGCCGGCGGAGTTGCCGCCGCCGACCACGACGACGGGATAGCCCTCCATCTCGCGGGCAGCGGTCATGGCTGCGCCATAGTTGACGCCCGAGCCGACCAGGTCCTCGATCGCGGGGACGCCGAGCTTGCGATAGGCGACCCCGCTGGCCACCAGGACCGCCCGGGCGCTCACGTCGCCGCCGTCGGTGCAGAGCTGGTGCGGCGCACCGTCCACGCCGGGGATCAGCGCCGTGACCTCCCACCCGGTGAAGAAGTCGGTGCCGAAGCGCAGCGCCTGGTTGCGCGCACGCTGGGCCAACCGCATGCCCGAGATCCCGCGCGGGAAGCCGAGGTAGTTGCGGATCATCGAGCTGGTCCCGGCCTGGCCACCGATCGCCTCGGCCTCCAGCACCACGACCGACAGCCCCTCCGACGCGCCGTACACCGCGGCCGCCAGCCCGGCCGGGCCACCGCCGACGATGGCCAGGTCGACGACGCCGTCGACCTGGAAGTCGGCAGGCCGGCCATAGATCGAGACCGCGACGTCGCGCACGCTCGTGGCCTGGACGGGCGCGCGGTTGGCGGCGTACACGACGGGATAGCGCAGCTCCGCCACGCCGAGCTGCGTCTTGATCAGGCCGAGGTAGTCCTGGATGGCGGGGTCGGCCGGGTCCCAGACCTTGTTGGGCATGCCCATCCGGTCCAGGAAGTCGCGGATCGCCATGGTGAGCGCGTCCTGGACCGGCGAGAGGATCTTGGCGCTGACCACCTCGGGCTGCGGGACCGTGGATCCCCAGTCCGAGAGCAGGTCGCTGATCGCGTGGTGGAACTCCTCGTCGCGGCGGCCGCGTGGCATGAGCAGGTAGGCGTCGTACTTCCCCTTGGCCAGGCCGCCGCGCAGTGGCGGGCCGTCCTCGATGAAGTGGTCCCAGTGCGCCGCGATGACCTTGCGCGCGGTCGGGACGACCTGACGCCACCGGTGGATCGCGTCGAAGATGTGGTCCTCGTCGGGCAGCCGGGAGTCGCTGACGAACAGCGCGACCAGTCCCCCGCCGTCACAGACCTCGCGGGCGACGGCCTCCGCGTCGGCGGCGCTGCGCGTCAGCCGGAGGTCATAGTCGCGCCCATAGCGGCTCTGGAACTCCTCGAGGAGCACATCACCGTGGTCGCCGGACACGAGGAGGATCGCGGGATCGCCTTGCACGACGTCAGCCTAGGCAGGACGCCCCAGTCAGGCCGTGAGCGAGCCCCCGGCCACGGGCTCCAGGCCGCGCTCGGCGAGCCACACCAGCTCGGCCGCCGCCGCGGAGGCGATGGCGTCGTGGACCACGAGCACATGGTCGGGGTCGAGGTCGGTGTGGGACTCCTGGGTATAGAGCCTCACCTCGTGGCCGTCGGGGTCGTGCAGCAACGGCAGGATCCAGCCGAGCGTGGCGAAGTGGACGCCGGCGTGAGCGTCGCCGAGTGCGGTCAGATGATCGGCCAGCGCCAGCATCGCGGCCCGGTCGGGCACACCGATGGCGAAGTAGTCGAACCCGGCCGAGGCCTTCGCGAGCTCGGGGGCCTCCACCAGCGCAAGACCGGGTCCGCCGTTGGGATGGTCCAGCGAGACGCCGGTGAGCCGGTCGCCCTCGCGGAACTCGACCACGACGCGGTAGCCGAAGCGGGTGGCATACCACTCGATCGACCGGGTCAGGTCGCTCACGGGGAGCTTGAGGTGATGCACTCCTGCCAACTCGGGAACCATGGGCCCTCCCGCGTGTCGATTTGCAGTTCTACTGCATGAATGCAGTTAGACTGCACCTTGTGACCGACGACGTCAAGGGCAGTGCGGCCGGGGGCCTGCGCACCGCTCGTACGGCACGCACCGAAGCAGCCCTCATCGAGGCCGCGACCGCCCTGTTCGTCGAGCAGGGCTACGTCCCCACGACGCTGACCCAGGTGGCCGAGCACGCGGGGCTGTCCCCTCGCACGGTCTATGTGCGGTTCGGCACCAAGGCGGCCCTTTTCCGCCGCGTGGTCGACCAAGCGCTGGTCGGCGACGCGGAGCCCGTCGACGTGGCCCATCGACCCGGGACGCTGGCGGCGATGTCGGCGCCCACGCTCGAGGCACGCATCGACGCCTTCGTGACCGCCGCCGCCGGCATCGCCGAGCGCGCCGGCGCCTTGTTCGAGGTCGCCGTCCAGGCCGAGGGCTTGGAGCCCGAGATCGCTCAGGCCGCGCAGGCCGGCCGCGAGGCCACCGCCCAGCTGTGCGCCGACTTCTGGGCGGCCGCCGTCGCCGACCGGCTCCTGCCTGACGACACCGACATCGCCCCGTTGGCCCGCACCACCGATGTGCTCGTGTGCGCCGACACGCTCGTGCACCTGCGCCGTACGACGGCCTGGTCGGCCCCCGGTCACGCGAGCTGGCTGCGCCGCACCATCACGTCCCTGGTCTCGACCACCTAGTCGCCGGCGTGCGGTCAGCGCGCCCGGGCGATCGCGGGCGCAGCCGCCCGCATCGACTCGAGCAGCGCGGCGAGCACGGGCGAGGTGTCGTCCTCGCGATAGAGGCAGCACAGGTCGACCGTCGGGCGCGGCTTCTCGCCGATCGGGCGATAGACGACGCCCGGCACATGGAGGTTGGTCGCCGAGCGGGCGACGAGACAGACCCCGAGCCCCGTCGCCACCAGCGTGATGGCGTGGATGACGTCGGCCACCTCGGCCACCACGGTGGGGGTGAAGCCGGCGTTGGCGCACAGGTCGATCACCACGTCGATGAAGCTCGGGCGCATGCCGGTGGGCGACATGATCAGCGGCTGGCCTTCGAGCTCGGCGATCGTGACCGCCGTACGCGCGGCCAGCGGATGCTCGGCCGGGATGGCCGCGAACAGTGGCTCGGTGAGCAGCACCTCGGTGACGATCCCGTCCACCGGCGGCATCAGTCGGTTGAACGCGAGATTGATTCGCCGCTCGGCGAGCGCCGCGAGCTGCTCGTCCTTGGCCATGTTGTGCAGGACGAGGCGCACGTCGGGGAACTGCCGCTGGTGCTCGCGCAGCAGCAGGGGGATGGCCCGGAAGACCCCGGTCCCGAAGACCGCGATGTCGAGCCGGCCGAGGGCACCGCCGCCGGCGCGCTGGACCCGCTCGCTCGCGCGATCGGCGAGCTCGAGCAGGTTCCGCGCGTCCGCGAGGAAGACATGACCGGCCTCAGTGAGCACCATGCCCCGCGCCGTACGCGTGAACAGCACCGTGTCCAGCTCGTGCTCGAGCTGGTGGATCTGGCGGGTGAGCGGGGGCTGGGAGATCAGCAGCCGCTCCGCCGCGCGACCGATGTGCTGCTCCTCGGCGACGGCGACGAAGTAGCGGAGATGGCGGAGTTCCATTTGGCAAGCATTACCTAAATTGATGGATCAAACCCGTGTTTGATACCCGCAGGGTATCTTCCGGGCACCCAATCGGTATTGGACGGCGCCGAGTGGCGCTCATCACCATGAGTTCCGGAGAGAGCGCCCCTGAGTCTCGGCCCGAGCGACCTCCACCCCAGCACTAGCCAACAGATTTCGAAGGGTGTCGCTATGGCGATCAGTGGTGTTCTGCGACCGGGTCATATCCAGATCCGCGTGCTCGACCTCGACGAGGCCGTGCACTTCTATCGTGACGTGCTCGGCCTGGAGGAGATGGCGCGCGGCGCCGACGGCCGGGTCTATCTGAAGACCTGGGACGAGCGCGACCACCACAGCATCATCCTGCGCGCCGCCGACGAGAGCGGCATGGACTACATCGGCTACAAGGTCAGCAGCGAGGGTGCCCTCGACGGGTTCGAGAAGGCGCTCCAGGACTACGGCGTCACCACCCGCCGCATCGCCGCCGGCGACAACGTGGAGACCGGCGAGCGGGTCAGGTTCACCCTGCCGACCGGGCACGAGTTCGAGCTGTTCGCCACCAAGACGATGGTCGGCAACGCCCTGGGCGACTTCAACCCCAAGCCGTGGGCGCCCGAGGTCGACCGCGGCATCGCGCCGATCCGCTTCGACCACGCACTGCTCTATGGCCCCGGCGTCAACGACGCCATGGACATCCTGGTCAACGTGCTGGGCTTCTGGCTGACCGAATACGTCACCCTGCCCGAGAGCGACGTCAAGGGCGCCCTGTGGTTGTCCTGCGGCAACAAGGCGCACGACATCGCGTTCGTCGAGCACCCCGACGAGGGCCGCTTCCACCACGCCGCGTTCTTGATGGAGTCGTGGGAGAAGGTGCTGCGCGCCGCCCAGATCATGGCCAAGTACGACGTCCCGATCGACATCGGCCCGACCCAGCACGGCATCACCCGTGGCGGCACGATCTATGCCTGGGACCCCTCGGGCAACCGCGTGGAGACCTTCCAGGGCGGCGAGGCCCCCTACCCCGACTGGGGCCCGATCGCCTGGAACTGGGAGGGTCTGGGCGCCGGCGGCGGACTCGACGTCTCCAAGCGCATCCTCCACGACACGTTCCTCACCGTCGTCACCTGAGCCTGGTCACAGGCGAAGAGCGAACGGGTCACCTCACGACGGTGAGGCGGGACGGGGTCGAGAAGAGGAGCAGCGGTGACGATGGATGAGGTCCGGAGGCTCCACTGCACAGTGGTCGAGGACGACGGCACTGCGGAGTTCGTCGTCCGCCCCGAGCGGCCACTGATCGACTCCGTCCCGCACCATGTCCGGGCCCCGATCCAGATCGGCTGCCGCGGTGGAGGGTGCGGCGTCTGCCGGGTGCAGGTGCTCGAGGGTGGCTACACCACCGGCCCGATGAGCCGGCGGTTCGTCTCGCGCGAGGACGAGGCGACCCGGTTCGCCCTGGCCTGCAAGCTCTTCCCCACCACCGACATCGTCGTGCGGTGGGCGCCCGTCGAGGCGAGGACCCGGGCGATCACGAGCGAGTGACGGGCTGGCCCTGCCGGCCCCGCCGGACGCGGCGGCGGAGCTGCATGATGCGCAGCGACCCCGCGGCCAGCGTCAGCACGATCCCGACCAGGGCAGCGGCGAGCAGCGAGACCGCGAGCGGGGCCTGACCGTCCCAGCCGAGGAACGAGATCGCGACGCTCTGGGTGTTCTGGGCGATGAAGATGATGAGCAGCAGGAGCAGCACGGCGAACAAGGCGATGGCCAGCCACACGCTGCTCGTCCGGGAGCGCCGCAGCGGGTCGTCGGCCACGGCGCCGGCGCCGCTGTCCTGGGCAGTGTCGGTCATGGCCGACGGGTACCCACCGGCCGGACGCCGTAAGCCTCATGGACCGCCAGCACCCAGAGCGTCAGTCGCTGCCGGGGACGACCAGACCTGACTCATAGGCGAGGACGACCAGCTGTGTCCGGTCGCGCAGACCGAACTTGCCCAACATCGAGCGGATGTGGGTCTTCACCGTGGCATCGGAGATGAACAGCTCCCTGCCGACCTCGACGTTCGACAGTCCACGGGCGACCTGTCTCAGGACGTCGATCTCGCGGTCGGTCAACACCGCGATCGCCGACCGGTCCGGCTCCGCTGGCAGTGAGGCGAACCTCTCCACGACGCGACGGGTCACCGACGGTGCCAGCAGCGCCTCGCCCCGAGCCACCAGACGGATCCCGGCGACCAGATCGTCGATCGGACTGTCCTTGAGGAGGAAGCCCGAGGCGCCCAGCCGCAGCGCCCGATACACATACTCGTCGAGATCGAACGTGGTGAGGATGAGCACGCGCGGCGCGTGCTCCAGCGCGAGGATGTGGGCGGTCGCCGTGAGACCGTCCATGCGGGGCATGCGGATGTCCATGACGACGACATCGGGGCCGAGGCACCGGGTCGCGTCGTAGGCGGCCTGTCCGTCACCTTCCTCCCCGACGACGACCAGGTCGGGGGTGCTCTCCAGCACCTGGCGGAAGCCCGCCCGCAGCAGCGGTTGGTCGTCGACCAGCAGCACGGTCGTCACGGACGCGTCTCGATCGGCAGTCGCGCCACGACCTGGAAGCCGCCCCGTTGCTGGATGGTCAGCGTGCCTCCGAAGAAACGGATCCGCTCCTGCATCCCCAGCAGCCCCCGTCCCATGTCGGCGGCACTGCCGGCACCGTCGTCGCGGACCGACAGCACGAGCTCGCGCGGCTCGAAGGTGACCTCCACATCAGCACGACGCGCCCCGGAGTGACGCAGCGCGTTGGTCAGCGCCTCCTGAACGACGCGATAGGCCGCAAGCTCAGTCCCGGGCGACAACGGCACGGGTCGCCCCACCATCGCGATCTCGACAGGCAGCCCGGCCGCCGTGACCGACCGGGCGAGCTCGGACAGGTCCCCCAGTCGCGGTTGCGGAGCGAGGTCTCGGGTGGCGTCCTGGTCACCGAGGAGCCCGAGGAGCCGGCGCATCTCGCGCAACGACTCCCGACCGATCGCCTCGATGGAAGCCAGCGCCTCGCGGGTCACCTGGTCTGACTCGGGGAGCCCGTGCCGGGCGGCGTCGGCCTGCACCACCATGACGCTCATGCCGTGCGCCACGACATCGTGCAACTCGCGAGCGATGCGCGCCCTCTCCTCCGCCACCGCAAGCTCGGCGATGTCCCCGGCCAGCCTGGTGACGTGATCGACCCGCCGCTGTCGGCGCGCGACCGCGAGGCCCGCGGCCAGTCCCAGCAACGGCCAGAACTGGTCGACGACGACGTCGCCGCCGTTGATCGAGGTGTCGGCGACGTCGTGGAGGGCCAGGGCACCACACACGCCGGCGATCATCGCCGCGAGCCACCACCCGCGCAGCCGAAGGCTGAGCAGGAACGGCATGGCCACCACGGACAGGCCGAGCATGAAGACCTCGGCCGGCTCCCACAGCAGGCTTCCACCGCCGAGCACTGCTGCGTAGAGGAGGCCCGCGAGAACCGGCGACGACCGCGCGCTGGTCAGGGCTGCCGCGACCAGGACCGTGACGAGCACCTGGACACCGAACGGCGCCGTCCCCCATTCGTCGAAGGCGACCTGCTCGCCCAACGCGGCCGCGAGGTAGAGCAGGCCGACGGTCAGGTCGAGGCGGTCGGGACGGCGCGGAGGCCACACAGCGCTCGACTCTAGTGCTGCAGGGCGGGCTCGACATCAGCCCTGGTGCTGATCCGCGACCGGCCCTGAGGGCGAAGCGGCGGTGATCCGACAACAGCCACCGTTGGCCCCATGACGAACCTTCGCACTGCGGCCACCGCCGCCGCCACGCTCACCTGCCTCTCCGCCGTCCTCGCCGGGATGGTCCCGACCGCGAGTCATCCCGGACCCAGCCAGGTCCAGCCCGGCGCTCGCGCCACCACGATCAGCTATCTCCAGGGCAAGAGCGGGCTCCACCTCGACGACGAGCCACCGCGCCAGGGCGAGGAGGGCAAGCCCAACCCCGGCGACGCCTACTTCGCGACCAGCGTGCTCCAGGACCCGGTCACGTTGGCGCGGGTGGGCCGCTCTCACCTGTTCTGCGCCGTGACCCACACGACCCGAACCCGGGCGATCGCGCTGTGCGACGCCGCCCTCGTCGTCCCCGGGGGCACGATCACGGCGTCCGGACCATACTCCTTGACGTCCTCGGTCGTGCCGCTCGTGATCACCGGCGGGACGGGCGACTTCGCCGGCGCGGTCGGGACCGTGACCTACGACGACAGCAAGAAGGACTCCTACTTCCGGGTCGAGATCACGGGGTGAGTTCCAGCCGCACCCCCGACCGTGACGCACCAGGCCCGGGGCCGAGCCGCCACAATGGCCCCCATGGACGAGCGGGAGCCGCGGCTGATGACGCGCAGCGGGCGCGACATCGCCTATGCCACGGCGGGCTCGGGTCCGGTCCTGGTCGAGGTCCAGGGATGGCTCAGTCACCTCGACATCGGCTGGGCCATCCCCGAGGAGCGGCGCTTCCACCAGGGTCTTGCGACGGGACGCACGCTGGTCCGCTATGACCGCCCGGGCTGCGGCCTGAGCGGCGGCGAGCCGGCCGAGGACGTGGTCGCCAGCGAGCTCGAGCTCCTCGACGCCCTCGTCGACGAGGTGTCCGACGGCCCTGTCGAGCTGCTGGGAACCTCGTTCGGCGCTCCCCTGGCCGCGCTGTGGGCGGCGACGCGACCTGAACGGTGCTCGCGCCTGGTGCTGTACGGCGGCTGGACCCGCGGCGCGGGACTCGCTCCCGAAGCGGTCCGCCACCACGTGCTCGGCCTCGTCGAGCACCACTGGGGGCTCGGATCGGACCTGCTCACCGAGATCTTCGCGCCGGACGCCGGTCCGGGCCTGCGGGCCACCATCGGCGGCTACCAGCGAGCCGCCGCCCCAGCGGCAACGGCTCGACGTCTGCTCGCGACCGCCTATGCCGTCGACATCGACGATCGGCTCGCCGACGTGGTCACCCCCACCACCGTGATCCACCGGGTCGACGACCGCGCCGCGCCGGTCGAGCAGGGTCGGGCGCTGGCGGCCGGGATCCCCGGAGCAATGCTCGTCGAGCTTTCGGGACGCAACCACCTGCCCTACGTCGGGGACGTCGACGAGGTCCTCACCGCGATCAGGGGTGCGTTGGGCCTGCCGAAGCTCCGTCGGCGTGCAGCCCCCTCACTGACCTCACGCCAGCTCGAGGTCGCGGCCCTGGTGGCCGACGGCCTGTCCAACCGGGAGATCGGCGACCGACTCGTGATCACCGAGCGGTCCGCGGAGTCGCACGTCGAGCGGATCCGCCTGCGGCTCGGCTTCCGCTCACGAGCCCAGATCGCGGCGTGGTACGCCGCCGGCAGCGCCGGCTGACGGCTGCAAACTGCGGTAGTTCCCCGGCTGTGCGACGACTCCGCGAGGAGAAGGCTGGTGGCACCGCCGGACGGACCGGCGTGCGGCCGCCAGGTCGCAGCAGAAGGGAGATCCGCAGATGCCGCTGATCACCGTCAAGATGATCGAGGGCGTGTTCGACCCCGATGCCAAGCTCGACCTCATCGGCAGGCTGACCGATGCCGTGGTCTCCATCGAGGGCGAGGCGCTTCGCCCCGTGACGTGGGTGGTGCTCGAAGAGGTCGGGAGCGGTGACTGGGGCATGGGCGGCAACCCGATGACGACCCAGAAGGTCCAGCAGCTGCAGATGCAGCCGGTCCGCTGAGGCTGCGGCCATCGGACCGAGGAGCCCACGATGAAACGCGCGATCATCTCCACCCCCGAAGCGCCGGAGTACGCCGGCTACAGCCAGGCCGTGCGCGCCGGTGACACCGTCTATGTGGCCGGCACGACCGGTGTCGACGTTCGCACGGGCACCTTCGCCGGCCCCACGATCCACGACCAGGCGCGGCAGGCGCTGCTCAACTGCCAGGCCATCCTGCGCGCCGCCGGAGCGCGGCTCGAGGACGTCGTGATGCTGCACACCCTGCTGCTCCGGTCGGAGGATGCCGACGGCCTCACCGAGGTCGTCAACGAGTTCTTCCCCGATGTCCGGCCGCCGCGATGCGTCAGCCGCATCGGTGTGGACAGGCCGGGGCTGCTCGTGTCGATCGCCATGGTGGCGGTGACCGAAACCGGCGCGGCCTCTCCGGGTGGTGGCTGACCGCTGAGTCGGCGTCGACCCTGCTCGACGAGTGGGTCACTCGTCGAGCAGAGCGCTGACCTCGTCGGAGTCGAAGAACGGCTCAAGCTCGGCTCGCAGCAGCGCCTCGAGATCGCCGGATGCCTGAAGGGCTTCGATGGCGGGTCGAGCAAGGGCCACCGCGTCGGCGACGAGGTCGTCGCGGGTCAGGTCGAGCTCGGCGAGCAGCTCGGTCGGCGTATAGCCGCCGAACCGTTCCAGGAACGCGTCGACCAGCGCCGCCACCAGGTCGCCCGCCTGGTCGGTGGCGAGCGCCGTGATGGCGAGGTCGTGGAGCGCGTCGGCGACGTCGGCGACCTGGTCGCGCGTCGCGTGCTCACCCAGGCCGGTGACGTCCTCCTCGGCGATCACGTCCCACGCCTGGAGGACCGCTTCGCGGGTCACCGGGTCGCGGAGGGTCTCGACGACGACGCGGTTGAGGCGGCGTACGGCGAGGGCGCCGCCCTTGCCCATCGTGTCGCCGATGAGGCCGTCGAGCCGCTTGTCGGCGGAGCCGACCACCTTGGTCGCCGCGTTGGTGCCCAGCGACATCAGCGAGCCCAGGCCCGGGACCTTGTCGGCCACGGCCTTGTTGGCGCGCAGCACCTCGGCCGCCACCCGCCCCATGAACCGGGACGCCGTGGTGCCGACCAGGGGTACGCCGGCCAGCCCGTCGACGAACCGCTCCACGACCGGGTGGAAGGCGAGCAGGCTGTCGACCAGTGCCTCGACCTGAGCACGCTCGGCGAGGTCGCCGACGGGATAGCGCTCGTCGGGGCCGGCCATGAGGACGTCGACCACCGCCTCGACGATCCCGCTGACCGCGGCACTGGTCGACGCCGTGCGCAGGGTGCGGACGACGGCACCCACGGCGGCCTCACGGTCGACGAGGTCCTCGATGGGATGGCGCGCCCCGGACGCCAGCGCCCGATCGACGAGTGCTGCGATGGTCGGCGCCAAGCGGTCCCCGGACAGCCGCTCCAGGTGGAAGGCGACCTGGGCGTCGAGCAGCCGCTGGGCGAGGGCCGCTCCCCGGGTGGATGACGGGGGCACGTGGCCACGCTACGGCAGCAGCCGGACGATGCCCACCGACCGTGTGACCGATGTGGGGCGAGCCCGATGCGTGGGGCCGTGCCGTCAGGATCTGAGGCCGAGCTCCTCGAACGACGAGACCAGTGCCGCCACGAAGAACGGCACCTCCCGGTCGGTGAACGCCAGCGGCGGGCGGACCTTGAGGACGTTGCCGTCCGCCCCCGCCGTACCGACCAGGACACCGTGACGCTTCAGCGCGTTCTTGAGCGCCGCCGCGGTCGGACCGTCCGGGGTCTTGGACTCCCGGTCCGTCACGATCTCGATCCCGTTGGCCAGCCCCACTCCGCGAACGTCGCCGACACACGGCACGTCGGCCGTCGCGTCGCGGACGGCGCCGCGCAGGGCCTCGCCCGCGACGACCACGCGCGGCAGCACCCGCTCGTCCTCCAGCACGTCGAGCACGGCCAGACCGGCGGCCGCCGACACCGGGTTGCCACCGAACGTCGAGAAGACGACCGTCTCGTCGGCGAAGCCCTCGAGGAACTCGCGCCGGGTGATGACCGCCGCCACCGGATGACCGTTGCCCATGGGCTTGCCCATCGTGACGAAGTCGGGCTCGATGCCGAACCGCTGGAACGACCACATCGCCTCGCCGGTGCGGCCGTGACCGCCCTGGACCTCGTCGGCGATCCAGAGGGCGCCCGCCTGGTGGGTGAGTCGGACCAGGTCGCGGACATAGTCCGGCGTGAGCACCTGGATCCCGTCGCTCTGCATCACGCCGTCGAGGATGACCGCGGCGGCCGGCAGCCCCTTGGCGTCCAGCCGGCTCAGCGCGGCGTCGAACTCGGCGGTGTCGAGGTAGGCCCCGCGATAGGCATCGGCCGGGCGCCAGCGCTCGACGTGCTGGCTCAGCCGGCCGGAGAAGAGCACCTCGGGCGAGAGCGGCGCGATCGCCTCGGAAATGCCGTGATAGGCGAAGTGGGTGCACAACGCGCCGCGTCGGCCCGTGACGTGAGTGGCCAGCCGCCAGGCTAGGTCGTTGGCCTCGGAGCCGGAGTTGACGAACAGCACGGTGTCGAGGCTCGGCGGGCAGGTGGCGAGCAGTCGCTCGGCGAGCTCGATGGCGCTCGGGTGGAGGTAGCGCAGGTGGGTGTTGACCACACGTGACTGCCGGGCGATCGCCTCGGTCACCCGGGGGTGGGCATGCCCCACGCTCGGGACGTTGTTGTAGGCGTCGAGGAAGCGGTCGCCGTTGACGTCGTACATCCAGACGCCGGAGGCGTGGTCGATGAACAGCGGCTCGTCATAGGTGAGCGGCTCGATCGCGGGGCCGAACGCCTCGGCTCGGCGCTGGACCAGCTCGTCGCGCGGGGGCGGCGGGCGGAGACCGCTGACCCGGCGCGCGACCTCGTCGAAGCCGGTGTCGATGATCTGGAGCAGCACCGAGTGGAGCCGGGCCAGGTCCCGCTCGGCGAACTCGGGATCCTCCAGACCCTCGGCGCTGCGCCACGACGCGATGGCGATCCCCGCGGCGGCCCGCGCCGCCCAAGCGTCGCTGATCAGCCGGAGCTCGTCGGGCTCGAGCGGTGTCACCCGCTGATAGCCGTCCAACACCAGGCGCGCGACGCGGAACCCTTCCTCGGGCTCGCGGCCGAGGACAAGACTGTCGATGACCGAGGCGAGGTCGGTGATGAGCGCGGTGTGGCTCATGTCGCCGAAGTCGATGATGCCCGTGATGAGCCCGTCGTCGTCCAGGAGCGCGTTGTCGATGTTGAGGTCGCCGTGGACGACCTGGGCGCGCAGCGACTCCCAACGCGGGGCGATCGTGGCGTCGTAGCGGTCCAGGGTGCGCTCGACCGCGGCGCGCCACCGCGGGTCGCGGATCGAGGGGACCATGCCGCGTGTCATCGGGACCGACTTGAGGTCCCACGGCAGCGAGCGATGGGCGCTGGGATGGCTGAAGCCCCGCATCGCCTTGGCGAGCCGGGCGGTGGTCTCGCCCCAGGCGATGATCGCGCGGTCGCTCAGCTCGCCGGGGTCCGACCGCATCCGCCCCGGCATCACCGGATAGGCGCGGGCCCAGTGGTCGGCGGCGCTGCCCGAGACCAGCACCCGATAGGACAGCGCATCCTCGGGGTCGGCCGCCGCGACGTGCGCGAGCGGTCGCGCCACCGGCAGCTCGGGGTCGACGCGGCCGATGTGGCGGACCACGAGCGACTCCATGTCGAGCATCGCGGGATTCTCCGCCGCGTTGGAGATCTTGAGTACGGCGGTCGGCAGGTCGCCGTCGGTCAGCAGGAACGTCTGGTCGCGCTCGCTCCCGACATCGACCGCGCCCGCGGCCCGGATCCCGAAGTGTGAGCCCGCGAGGGCGACCGCCTCCGCCGCGCTGAAGCGGGGCGGGTCGGCCTTGAGCACCGGGTCGATCTCGTCCATGTCTCGTCTTCCGTCACTGGCGACTGGCTCCGTGCTGGTCCGCACGAACCGATCCCGGCCGTCGTGACCGGGGGTTGCAGGCTAGCGGCCCTCGGCCAGCGCCTTGAGGTTCAACAGCTGCTTGCGCGCCATCACCAGATCGCCGAGCGCGAGCAGCGGACCGACGGCGCGTCCCTTCGCCGCGACGATCTTGAGCAGCAGCCGGGTGTCACGCCCCCGATCGACGAGGACATAGGACATGTGGGCTCCCATGATCGTCGCGGTCAGCTGGCTGCCCGACTCGACCGCCACCACCCGGCCGACGGGCCTGCCGGCGCTGGCGCTGTAGGGATCGCCGACCTGGGGATCGGGAAGCCCGCGAAGCTCGCGCGGCGAACGGCGCCCGAGGTTGTCGATCCAGTCATAGGAGTAGGGAGCCAGCCTGAGCTGCACCAGCCAGGGCCACACCCGGTCGGGGCTCGTCGCGACGGTGACCCCACGCCAGGCCTGCCAGGCGGGCCGTGGCACTAGCGCGTCACAGGGATAGGCCCGACGTGTCTCATCGTCCGTCACACCCCAGCGGTCAGCGATCACCCGACAAGCCTAGGGACGCGCCGTCACGTCCTGTCCTTGGGCTGCGCGGCGACCGTGACGTCGCGCGGGAAGACATCGATGACCTCCTGCTCGGTGCGGACGACGTCCCACGACTGCACGACCGACCCGTCCCGGCGACACAGCTCATAGCGGTCCACCGGGCGCCAGGTCACCAGCCGATAGGGCCGACCGATCGCCGGATAGACGACCGACTCGACGAGCTGGTGCTGCTGGCGGTGCTCCGCGGAGCTCTCGCTGGTGCGCTTGGTCTCTCCGGCCAGCTTGGACGTCAGCTTCATCGACGCGCTGAAGCCGCCGCCCTTGTAGCCGGCCGACGCCTCGGCCGACACCGACCAGGAGAAGGTCGACATCACGCTCTCGGCGTCCACGGTGGTCAGGCCGGTCTCGGTCGTCTCCTCGGTCTCCCGCTTGACGATGCCGTCGAGCTGTCGGTCGAACACCTTGCTCCACAGCGTCGACAGCCGCAGCGTGTAGTAGGGCGACACCTGGACCTGCCGGTTCGCCGGGAACGCCGGGTCGACCACGGCGAAGAAGGGCAGCACCTCCAGCTCCCGGAGCACCGGTGGCGTCCGGTCAGGCAGGTCGGTGTCGAGGTCCTTCAGCTTCGCGATCCTGGCCCCCTTGGCCTTCGCGGGCGGGGGCACGATCCCCATCAGGCTGGCGACCTTGGTCAGCCGGAAGCGTTGTACCCGATCGTCCAGACCGGGCTGGAGCACGGGCGCCACCAGCGCGAGCTGGGTGCCGTTGACGGTCTTGAAGTCCCTCGGCGCCAGGTAGTTGCCCGTCAAGAGGCTCATGATGCGGAACTCGTCGTCCACTGGTTCGAGGACCCACTGCGCTCCCTGGTCGGTGCGCTCGGTCTGGGTCGTGTCGCTGGCGACACCCTGGGTCACGTGGTCGCCGCGCGCCCGCAACGGGAGCCCCGAGCGGCGGCTCACCAACGAGAAGACGTTGTCGACGCCGGCCGCCGGGATGAGGACGAACTCGAAGTGGTCGGTGAAGTCGACGCCGCGGGTGTCATAGCCCCAGACGCTGATCACGCGACCGGCATCGATCCCCGCACCTGGGATGTGGATGTAGCAGTCGCGACCGGGCTGACCCAGCGAGCTCTGGATGGTGTAGCAGCCGTAGCCCTCGATAGCCATGGCGGTCCTCCCCTCCGACGGTGACGACCTCCGTCGGCGCCGTCACGCAAGGACCGGCCCGGGCCTCGTGCTCGAACCGGCCCGCCCTTTCATCGTTCGCCGACGCGCGCCGCGGCGTCAATCAGACGTGTCCGGACAGTCACCCCTCCACCGCGACGTTGGGGGCTCGCTGCCGGCCGATCGTGGGTTCCGCACAGCGGAACCGCCGCCAGTGGTCGGAAGGCGGGAAGGCACGCTCGACGGTCATGGCGCGCATGGATCCGCTTCCGCTTGACCAGTGCCCCGACCAAGACCTCGCTCACGAGCTGGGTCACTTCACCAAGACCCTGGGCTTCGTGCCCAACAGCCTGCTGACGATGCAGCGGGTGCCGGCGATCGCGCGGGCGGTGATCCAGCTCAACCGGGCGGTGTTCGCACCCGACGGCGAGGTGGACCTCGGGCTCAAGCGCCTGGTGGCCCACATGGCGAGCACGGCATCGGGCTGCCAGTACTGCAAGGCACACACCAGCGTCAGCGCGACGCGCCACGGCGTCACCGACGAGAAGATGGCCGCGGTCTATGACTACTCGACCAGCCCGCTCTTCAGCGAGGCCGAACGAGTCGCTCTCGACTTCGCGATGGAGGCGGCGTCGGTGCCCAACGCCGTCACCGACGAGTCCTATGCGCGCCTGGCCGAGCACTGGTCGGAGACCCAGATCGTGGAGATCCTCGGCGTGGTCTGCATGTTCGGTGTCTTCAACCGGTGGAACGACTCGATGGCCACCCCGTTGGAGGAGGTACCACTCGCCCGGGCCGAGGAGCTGATCGGCCCCCGAGGCTGGGAGCCCGGCAAACACGTCGACTCCTGACATCCGCTCCCGCGGGACGTCATAGGTTCTGGCTGCTCCGGCGACCAGTTCCTATGACGTCCCAGGCTCAGGGACGCGTGAAGGCGTAGCCGTCGAGGGTCGCACCGCCGAAGTAGGTGCCCGGGAAGTCCCCGAACTCCGTCAGCGACTGCCCGTTGACCGGGTCGAGGATCAGCAGGCCCTCACCCTGGACCCCGGCGATCGTCAGGTAGTGGCTGCCACCCGAGTTCCAGGTGATCCCGGCGATGACGGGGCGGCCGGCGTTGACCTCCTGTGCCAGCTGCTCCAGCGTGACTTCAGGGCCCTGCCAGCTGCCCAGGTTGTTGGTCTTCTTCAGGGCGTCGGTCACGCCGCCTGACTTGAGGTAGCGGACGTCGACGCCGAGAGCGGGATCGTCCATGACATAGCGGGCGGCGATGGCATAGGGGTCGGCCAGCCGCATCGCGAGGCCGGGGTTGGCACGCAGCGCCTCGGCCGTGGGGCAAGCGCTGGTGTCGGACGGGAACCCGTTGATCTCCTGGCCGATCTGGGTCATCACCTGGCACTGGGTCCAGGTGCTCGCCGGATCATAGAAGTGGTCCACGCTCACCGCGGTCGCGATCCAGCACCACTGGCCGCTCTGTTGATACTGGGTGCGCATGCCGAGGTTGTGGCTGACGTCCGGCTCATAGAACTGGACCTCGACGGGCTTGGCGTCCAGCACCGTGATGTCGGTGGCGAACCGCAGCGGCTCGGGCCAGTCGACGTTGACGACGAAGGTGACGCCGTGGTTGCCGTCGTACGGCGGTCCGTGCGGTGCGATGTTGTCGACCGACAGGTTGGCCGCACCGATGAACCGAACGCCGTCCGCGGTGCACTCGGAGACCGTGACCACCACGACCGAGTCCTGGTCGATGGCGTCCCAGTTGTAGTTCAGCGTCACGCGTCCGTTGAAGGGACCCCAGTACTTCCGGATCGTCTGCATGAGAGATCCCCGTCCTAGAAGTCGACCTCGACGGGAGCATCGTCGAGGACGGTGATGTCCGTGACGATGTTCAGCGGGCTGCCCCAGTCGACGTTGACCACGAAGGTGACGCCGTGGTTGCCGTCGTACGGCGGTCCGTGCGGCGCGATGTTGTCGACGGTGATGTTGGCGGCACCGATGAACCGATGCTCCGAGCTCACCGGCGTGGTGACCTGATATTCCGACGCGGTGACGAGCACGACGGAGTCGTGGTTGATCGCGTCCCAGTTGAAGTTGAGGGTCACGCGGCCCTGGAAGGGCCCCCAGAACTTCCGCACGGTCTGTGGCATGGTTGCGCTCCGATCGAACTCAGACGACGCCCCACCTCGTCACCGAGTCGGGACCCATGCACCGAAGGAGCCAGCCGGCTCATCCGTGATACCCGTTGCGCGAGCACCGCAGCGACGCTTGCCGATCTGCTTAGGGTCGGGACCATGGGCTGGGACTCACTGGGTCGCTGGGGCAGCGACGCCGCCCGCGTCGAGCCGCTCCGGGGCGGCGTCGCCAATGACATCTGGCGTGTGCGGGTCGGCGGCCGCCTCGCCGTCGGGCGACTCGGGTCCAGGAGCGATGCCGACCTGGCCTGGGAGACCGGGCTCCTCATGCACCTCCACCGCGCCGGGTTCACCGTGCCCGTGCCGATCCCGACGATCGAGGGTGAGCTGTTCGCGTCGGGTCTCGTGGTGATGACCTACCTCGAGGGGGAACCGCCCTCGACCCCGGAGGACTGGCGGCGCGTGGCCATGACGCTGCGCAACCTCCATCGCGTGACCCGCGACTGGCCACAACGCCCGGGCTGGCGTTCTTCCACCGATCTACTCGATGCCGACAGCGGAACGAAGGTCGACCTGACGACGATGCCCGCCGAGGGCGTGGTCCGCTGTCGCGCGGCCTGGGCACGTCTGGAAGGTCGTCTGACCTGCGTGGTCCACGGCGACCCCAACCCGGGCAACATCCGCCTCCACCGAGACCGGGTCGGCCTGATCGACTGGGACGAGGCTCACGTCGACGTTCCCGACCTGGACCTGGTGCTGCCCCACAACGCTGCGGACCTCGACGACGACGCGCTCGACGTCGCCGCTCAGGCGTCCGCCGCCTGGGAGGCCGCCGTCTGCTGGGGTGATGACTATGCGGTCAGGCGGCTGGCTGAGGTCCGCGCCGTCTGAGTCCGCGCCAGCTAGCGGACCCGCTTGATCCTGGCCTTGGCCGGGGTCGGGTCGACGTTGCCGGCGGTGTCCCTGGCGCGGACGGAGAGCACGTGCTTGCCGAAGGAGAGGGAGACCTTCCAGGGCGATCGGCACTTCTTCCACGCTGCCGTGTCCAGCTTGCAGGTGAACGTCGCCCCGGCCTCGGAGGCGAACGACAGCCGCACCGTGGCCTTGGTCGCGGTCTTGGGCAACGACGACGTCAGTCGGGTGTTGGGGGGAGTCGTGTCGGGCAGCTCATAGGCGCCCATGTCGCGCCGGGCGCCGCCCTTGCCGTCACCGTCGGCGACGCGTGTCGCACCGTCCCGGTCCTTGCTCGGCCCGGCGCTCGAGGGATCTCCCTTGTCCACGACCGGCGACCCGGGCTCGAGGTGAGCGTCCCCGGTGGCGGCGTCCACCAGCTTGGGGGCGACGTCGAGTCGCCCAGCGCCGCTGGTCACGCCCCCGGCGCCGTTGCTGCCGAGGTTCTCGACCGGGGCGCCGTGCCAGTCGGAATAGCTGGTCACGATCGTCGCGGTGCTGGCGCCACCCTGGGCGCCATCGTTGCCGGCGTCCACGCGCAGTGGGGTCTCGGGCCCCCACACGATCGAGTTGGTCAGCGTCAGGCTCGACGTCGTCTTGGCGCCCGGCGCGGCGGCGTACGCCCAGACGCCCTTGGACCCCGAGCCGCCACCGATGATCGTCACGTGGTCGGCGTTGATGGTCTTGGGCGGCGTGCCGTTGTTGTAGTTGCCGGCGAACAAGCCGGTGCTGCCGCTCGACGTACCCAGGTCCACCACCGAGTCGTCGATCGTGATCGTGCCGCCGTCGGTGGCGAACCCCTGCCAGTCGCTGCGCACGCTCACCCGGGAGACGACGTCGGCCGCGCCAGGGTCGGACAGGTCGAAGCCCTGGTTGCCGACGATCACCGTGTCGGTGACGGTGTTGCCGCCGGCCGAGAAGATCCCCCGGCCCGTGACCAGCGATGTCGAGACCGACGAACGACGCAAGGTCGACTGACTCATCTCCACGCCGGTCGCGTTGCTCGTGCCCGTGCCCTCGACCGTGATGTGGTCGGCGGTGGCCCCCTGCGCGAGATAGAGACCCTTGTCGCCGGACGAGCTGGTCGTCTCCATCGAGATGGTCAGGTCAGAGATCGTGCTCGTGTAGAGGCTGACGTAGTTCTGCGCGCCCGCCGCCGGAGCGGTCAGGACCGTCGCACCCTGGCCGGCGCCTTGCATGCTCACCGAGTGACCGTTGCTCGGCAGAAGCGTGAACGGACCGTTGGAATAGGTGTGGGCGCCCAGCAGGATCAGGTCGTCGGTCGCGTTGCTGTTGGCCAGGCTGATGGCCAGCGGGATCGTCGCCCGGCTCTCGTCGCAGGTCGCACCGACAGGAGCGTCGACGCAGATCACGTGCTCCCCGGCGGCGTACGCCGGCAGGACCGGGAGGATGGGAACGAGCAGGACAGCCGCGGGCCAGATGAGTCGACGCACGGGGTGAATGTAGTGGGAACGCCGACCGCCTGACGCGGGAATCGGGCAGAGGTCGGCTGACTCGCGGGACACGACCCACATCGCGCAGGGCATGGCCCCCTGGTCCTCGTCCGTGCCACACTCCGAGCAGGCGCGCCCGCCCACGACAACCTCCACTCACATGGCTCCACCGCCGGCATGAGAATGCCGAGCACGTCGCGAGGAGGCGGACGTGGACGTTCCCGACATGGGTGATCTCAACGAGCAGATCGACAAGCGCACCGAGGCTCAGCGCACCGGCTGGTGGCGATCACTCAGCGAGGAAGAACGACTCGCATGGGGCGCGATCTTCGCGGCCGCGGCCGTCGGCCCCCTCGGCATGAGCATCCTCGCGGCCTTCGGCAACCTCTACTCCGACAAGGTGCCGACCGCCAGCCAGTTCCAGGCCGCCGTGTTGCTGGCCGTCCTGACGGCCCCGGTGTTCCTCGGTCTGGCGACGCTGGTCGCGCTGGCCAACCGCGGTGCGGTGGCGTGGATCTGGGCCGGTGCCGCGGCCATCGGCGGAGGCTATGTCACCTCGAGCCTGGGGCCGGCCACCAAGCTGGGCGACTTCTATTGCTACCGCTCGCTCGACACCCTCGAGCACGCCTGTCGCGCCTTCGACCAAGCGGGTTTCGAACTCGCGGCGGCGTCGGCCGGCGGCGGGCCCAGCGGCGGCGCGCACATCCTCGGGTTCGCGTTCATGTTCACCGCCGACGCCCGCGGCTTCGTGATGACGGTCTGTGGCGCCGTGGCCGGGCTCGCCGCCGGCTATCTCGTCCTCAGGAGGCTCCGGGAGTCCTAGCCTCGATACGACCCAGCCTGACCGTCGCCGACCGCAGCAGCCGCTTGGCCTCACGGACCCCGCTGTTCATGGCCCCGTCCGCATAGCCCGCCCGGGCGCCCTGGGTGTGCTCGCCCGCGAACAGGACCCGCTCGCCCATCGGCTCCCCCAGCTCGTCGAGGTCGGCGTTGGACGACCCCGGCGTCACGTGGCAGTAGGCGCCACCGCTGAAGGGGTCCGAGGGCCAGTCGGTGACCACCACCGCCACCGGGTCCGGGCACGGCATCCCGTAGGCCGCCGACAGCTGGGTCATCAGCCACTGGGCAGCGACGTCCGGGGCGGTGTCGGCCAGCTGGACCGCCGTCGAGTGGAAGACGTGGCAGGCGAGGGCGGGACCGCTGTCGAAGGCGTCGAGGTCGAACACCCAGCGCGCCGGCTGGTCCGCCTCGGCCGGGAAGAGCACCAGGTGCGACCGGCCCAGCTCACGCCAGAACGGCGTCGCGAACTTGAGGATGATCTTCTTGTAGTGCCCGAAGCCGAGCTTCGATATCAGCGCAGCCCTGGCGTCGGTGAGCGGCGGGTCGAAGGTCAGCCGGCCACTCTTGAGCACACCCAGCGGTACGGCGACCACGACGTGCGAGCCGGTCTCGGTCCGACCGTCCACCGCGGTGACCCGGACACCGCCATCGGACTGGGCCACCGTCGCGACCGGCCAGTCGAGGCGCACGTCCAGCCCGCCGGCCATCGCCTCGACGACGCCGCGATAGCCGCCGACGGGCAGGTCGCCGAAGTAGCCGTCGTCGTACTCGACCTGGGTCCAGAGCCACTCGAGCGACTGGTCCTCGGCGGCCGTCGCCCCATCGGCCTCGACCGCCGCACGGAGCGCCTGTCCGGCGCGACGCAGATCCGCACCGGTAAGCCCACTCGTCGCCAGGAACGCCGCGATGCCCTGCGCGGCCGACGCGTCGGGTCCCAGCCGGTCGCGCAGCTGGTCGAGGGCAGCGATGAACCGGCCATGGAGACCGGCTTCGTCGTTCCCGAGCTCCGGGTCGGCGAGCCACTCCCCCGTGCCGAGATCGAAGGCGCCGATAGGCCCGAGCGAGCATCGCCGTCGCTGCAGGTCAGACCGGCCTCCAGCGCGAAGCGCCGCAGCTGGTTGCCGCTCGGGTGATGGAGCCACGAGCCGCCGAGGTCGACGGGCATGCCCGCCAGATCCCAGGTGTGGAGCCGTCCTCCAGGGCGCCCGCGGGCCTCGAGGACGACACACTCGACACCCGCGTGGTGCAGCGCGTTGGCCACCGTCAGTCCGGCGATGCCGGCGCCGACCACCACGACCCGCTCGACAGGGCTCGCTACGGGCGTCGGCACCGCGGGGTCGTCACCGTCGAACAGTCCGCTGGGCGGCTCGGTCGTCACGCTCATCCTCACTCCCGTCGCTCGGGGCCATCGCTCGGCTGCCGTCAGCGTGGTGGTGGGTCGTCTCGGTGCGCAACCCCCAGCGGGACGTCATACCTTCTGGCTGCCGGGGCGACCGGTGACTATGACGTCCTCGACGACACCGAGGGCGCGCGTCCCGCCGATGTGGGAGAACGAACAAGGACCGCTGAGAGTCTCGGGTCACCCAGCGGTCCTTGCGACTCCCACACTAGACCAACGCATCCCGTCTGCCTCACGCCGCGCCGGAAAATCTCGCGCGTCGAGCACTTCTGGCCGTATGCCATTTTCGCCTAGTGAAATGTGATCAGCCCGGTTGGCCGTTCGGCTGACATCGCTGTCATGTCTATCTAGCCTAAGCATGAAAGAACGCCCCGAAGCGGCCTGATATCTCGGGAACCAGGCGACTCCGGGGCGTTCTGCTGTCGTTGTGGGCGCTGAGCCGTCGCCCAGCCGGCCCTGTCAGCGACCCGCGCTGAAGCGGGCAGCGCTGTGGGACGTGGACCGGGTCGACTGTCCCTGCGGACCGGCACCGCGGCCGCCGCGACGCCGACGCGACCCTCCTGATCCGTTGCCGCCACCCGACGTCGAGGTCGCCGCCGAGGCCGAGGCGCCGCCGGAGCCGCGCCGAGGCGCAGTCGGCGCTCCACCGGAACGACGGCCCGGCTTGCGGCCGCGTCCGCGACCGCCGCCACCACCGCCGCGCGACTCACCGTCACCACCGCCCGGCAGCGAGAGGCCGCCGGCGACGAGCACCCGCTCGCCCGGAGCGAGCTGGCGGAGGATCTCGTGGCCGGGGCCGGGGACCTTGGTCGTCGTCGGCTTGATGCCAGCGGCCCGGGTGAGGGCGCGCATGTCGTTGACCTGCTGGTCGGTCATCAGCGTGACCACGGTGCCGGCGGCACCGGCGCGCGCCGTACGACCCGACCGGTGCAGGTAGGCCTTGTGCTCGGCCGGCGGGTCGGCGTGGACCACGAGGGCGACGTCATCGACGTGGATGCCGCGGGCGGCGATGTCGGTGGCGACCAGCGTGGTCGCCTTGCCGGAGTGGAACGCGTCCATGTTGCGGGTGCGGGCGTTCTGGCCGAGGTTGCCGTGGAGCTCGACGGTGGGGACGCCGCGCTGGTTGAGCTGGCGGGCGAGGTTCTTGGCGCCGTGCTTGGTGCGGGTGAAGACCACGGTGCGACCCGGCGCGCTGGCCAGGTCGACCAGGACGGGGACCCGGTGCTCGTGGCGGATGTGGAGGACGTGGTGGTCCATGGCCGCGACGGGCGACTGGGCCGAGTCGGCCTCGTGGGTGACAGGGTCGACCAGGTAGCGCTTCACCAGCACGTTGACCGCATTGTCGAGCGTGGCCGAGAAGAGCAGCCGCTGGCTGCCCTGCGGGGTCTGGTCGAGCAGGCGCCGGACGGCCGGCAGGAAGCCGAGGTCGGCCATGTGGTCGGCCTCGTCGAGCACGGTCACCTCGACACCGCCGAGGTCGCAGGCGCGCTGGCCGATGAGGTCCTCGAGCCGGCCGGGAGTTGCGACCAGGATGTCGACGCCGTTGCGGAGCGCCTGGACCTGCGGGCCCTGGCCGACCCCGCCGAACACGGTGCGGGTGCGGAGACTCGCGGCGGTCGCCAGCGGGGCCAGCGACGCCTCGATCTGGGTCACCAGCTCACGGGTCGGCGCCAGGATGAGCGCCCGCGGGCGCTTCGGCGTACGACGGCCGCCGGAGGCGGTGAGCCGGGCGACGACCGGGAGCAGGAACGCATAGGTCTTGCCGGAGCCGGTGCGGCCTCGGCCGAGGACGTCGCGGCCGGCGAGGGAGTCGGGCAGCGTCGCTGCCTGGATGGGAGTCGGAAGGGTGATGCCCTGGGAATCCAGGACGGCGGACAGGCGGGCAGGAACACCGAGATCGGTGAAGGAAGACAAGGGGATATCGCTCACTGTGGGTTTGTCTCACCACAGCCATGACGAGGGTTCTCGCCAGTTTGGGTGGCTCGGCGCGGAGCCCAGGGGGCTGCAACACGCCATCGGGACCGAGGTAAGACTGGGCGGTTCCGGTGAGACCAGGGTAGGTGACACCTGGTGATCTTGGTGAATCCTCGACTGTCGGCGGTGGGTCATCGAGGTTGCGGTTTGGCCCAAATCGGCAGGTTTTCGGCCCCGCGGCATGCAGTTTGCGTCCAATCGATGGGGTCACGTCGACGCCCTCCTGCGGTGAGCAGGATCCCCGCTCCTCCTCCGCTCGGTCGCGACCCCACTGGCGATTTGGGCCGCCGCGGATCATGGAACGAGGTCGCCAGGCCTTCCGCCCACCAAGGAGATGACCATGGCGCAGACCCAGTTCACCGTCCACACGAGCCTGCCCTCCGCCGAGGTGCTGCGGGTGATCACCGACTTCGGGCCCGACCGCTCGCAGTGGTGGCCCAACGTCGACGAGGCCCACTTCCAGGTCCACGACCAGGGCCCCGACTGGGCCGAGGTCACGGAAGCTACGTCGATGGGGTGGGAGCGCGAGCGCTACTCCTGGGACGCCGCGGCCGGCAGCATCACCATCGAGACCCTCGACTCCAACCTCTGGGCCGTCGGCAGCGGATGGCGCTACCGGCTGACACCGGTTGCCAACGGGACCGACCTCCACGTCACCTTGACCCGGGTGCCGAGGTCGCTGACCGGCCGGCTGCTCTCTTGGGTGATCCCCCTCGCTGGCGCGCGGACACTCGGCAAGCAGTTCGAAGCCGTCATGCGACGTGCCGAGGGGCGCTGAGCGTTGGTGGCGCACATCAGGCGGTTCGACCACGTCGGTGTCACCGTCGACGACCTCGAGACAGCGGAGTCCTTCTTCGTCACCCTCGGTCTCGAGGTCGAGGGACGCGGCTCCGTCGAGGGTGAGTTTATCGACACCGTGACCGGCATCCCCGACTCACGCTGCGACATCGTCATGCTCCGATCCCCCGGCGGCGGGACCGGCGTCGAGCTGGCGACGTTCGTCCGGCCCGACCACACGCCCGGATCACCCGAAGCACTGGCCAACGAGCTGGGCCTGCGCAACATCTGCTTCGAGGTCGACGACCTCCGCGGCGCCGTCGACCGTGTCGCCGCCGACGGCTATGGGCTCGTCGGCGGGGTCGGCAACTTCGAGGACGTCTGGCTGATGGCCTATGTCCGCGGTCCTGAAGGAATCGTGGTGTCCCTGGCGGAGCGCATCGGCTGAGGCCTCGCCCCGCGTCAGGCGCCGTACGACGTCACGCCGGCCCGCCGCCGAACGCCACCTCGTTGCCATCGTGGTCACGGAAGGTCACCTTGCGCACGCCGTTGTCGTAGGTCTCGTCCGCCGCCGGAGATACACCGCGGGTCAGCGGCGCCGGTCAGGCGCCGCTCGAGGTCGCCGACGAACAGCGTGACCATCGCGTGGCCGGCGCGGTCGGGCCGCTGCTCGACGTACAGGTAACCGTGGTCGGCGACCTCCCACACCGCCTCGACGTCGTTGGGCCGGAAGCTCGGACCGGAGCCGAGCAGCCGCTCGTACCACGCGACGGCGGTCTCGAGGTCACTGACGGAGATGCCGGCGAACAGGTCGGCGTTCATCCGGACACGCTAGCCGCTCGTCGTCGGTACGCCGCTCCCCCGGGCGCGATCATCGACCCGAGCCGTTCCACGCAGTTGCCCCTCGATGGGGGTATCGCCCAGGCGTTGTGCCGTCCTAGGTTGGCGGCGGCAGTAGGCCTCGAGCGAATGGGGGGATTCGCAATGAAACAACGCATCATCCGGTGGACGATCGTGGGGACTGGTCTGTTCCTCGGCCTCGGGCTGCTGACCCCGAGCGCGGCGCGGGCCGACGTACCCGACGAGTGGGGCGACCCGGTGGTGTCCATCGGGCTGGTCGAGGTGACCGCCCTCCAGGTCGGCCGGCTCCCGGGCAGACTCGGCAACCAGCATGTGGTCCGGGTCGGCACCCTCGACGAGGAGAGCGTCATCAGCGGTGACGTCTATGACTGGTGGTGCCCAGCCGGTGCGACCGCGCCGGCCAACCCGACGGTCGCGACGACGTGCCGTCTCAAGGCCACCTTCATCGTGGACCACGACTGGCCCGAGCCGACCCACCACGCCTGGGGTCCCGGGCTGCGGTGGATGACGCTGCGGATCCCCATCGTGTTGCGGGACGGGGCGACCACCGACGTCGTCTCCCACGGCAAAGTGTCGCTGCGCGTGCGGGCATCCGGCGACCTGACGCAGGTGTGGCACGAGGGCGACTACCTCGACGTGCTGACCCGCGAGGACGCGCGCGTCGTCGGCGGCGCCTTCCTCGGCCGGCAGTGGCTCAACATGCGCAGCCTCGCTGTCACCGACGGCTCGCTGAGCGTGCTTCGCTACTACGACCCCAGCTGAGGCGCGGCAGCGCCGGCGCTGACCCGGGCGATCGGGTGACCCAGGGCTGACCTGGGCCACCCGATCCAACCCGGCAGGGTCGAGCCTCAGCCGAGGACCTCGGTGACGACACCGGCGGCCACGGTGCGGCCGCCCTCGCGGAGCGCGAGTCCGAGACCGACCTCGAGCGCGACAGGCTTGTCGAGCGCGACCGCCACCTCGACATCGTCGCCGGGCATCACCAGCGGCCGGCCGCCGAGGTCGAGCGCACCCGAGACGTCCATCGTCCGCAGGAAGAACTGCGGGCGGTAGTCGGACGTGAACGGCGTCGACCGGCCGCCCTCGTCGGCAGTCAACACGTGCAGCCGCGCCGAGAAGCGCGAGTTGGCCGCCACCGAACCGGCTGCGACCAGCACCTGCCCGCGGCGTACGTCGTCACGACGCACACCGCGCAGCAGCACCGCCGCGTTGTCGCCGGCCTCGACGACGTCCAGCGTCTTGCCGAACGTCTCGAGCCCGGTGGCCACCGCACTCACGGTGGGCACCAGCCCGACGGCCTCGACGGTGTCACCGAGGGCGAGCCGTCCGCGCTCCACCGCTCCGGTCACGACCGTGCCGCGACCGGAGATGGTGAGCACGTTCTCGATCGGCATCAGGAACGACTCGTCCAGGTCACGCTCCGGCACGGGCACATAGTCGTCGACGGTGGCGAGCAGGCGTCGTACGGACTCCGTCCACTCCGGGTCGCCGTCGAGTGCCCGCAGCGCGGACACCGGGACCACCGGCACCTCGTCGCCGGGGAACCCGTGGAGCGTGAGCAGCTCGCGCAGCTCGAGCTCGACGAGGTCGAGCAGCTCGGGGTCCTCGACGGTGTCGGCCTTGTTGAGCGCAACGACGAGGTAGGGAACGCCGACCCGCCGCGCGAGGAGCACGTGCTCACGCGTCTGCGGCATGGCGCCGTCGGCGGCCGACACGACGAGGATCGCGGCGTCCACCTGGGCGGCGCCGGTGATCATGTTCTTCACGTAGTCGGCGTGGCCCGGCATGTCGACGTGGGCATAGTGCCGCGTCGGCGTCTCGTACTCGACGTGGGCGATGTTGATGGTGATCCCACGCTCGACCTCCTCGGGCGCCTTGTCGATGCGGTCGAAGGCGACGAACCGGTTGGCGGGGTCGTCCTCCGCGAGGACCTTGGTGATCGCCGCGGTGAGGGTGGTCTTGCCGTGGTCGACGTGACCCATCGTGCCGATGTTGAGGTGGGGCTTGGTGCGAAGGAACTGGCTCTTGGCCATGATGATGCTTCCGTTTCCGATGGTGGCCCGCGCCTGGTGGCGGCGCGACGGGCCGGTGGTACGACGTGACGTCACCGCACGCGCCGCTCGTCGCGGGGGCGCGTGCCAGGACCTGGCTGGGAGAGAAGGAGCCGCCGACCCTCCCCCGCGGGTCCTGCCGTGGCGGCAGGAGGGTCAGCCTCGGGCGCCGTCAGTGACGACGTCGACGCAGGCAGCATCGACCGACAGGCACAGGCCCGCCAGGTGCACGCTCACGCCGTACTCGAACACAGTCGGAGAAGGTAGGTGAGCGAGCGCGCGGATGCCAACGGGTTTTCCAGCGTGCCGCCTCCACCGCCACGACCACCGCCGGTTGAGGAGGTCGCGCAGCGACCGTCTCGAAACCAGCGACGGCGGGTGGCGGACACCACCGCCGGTTGAGGAGGTCGCGCAGCGACCGTCTCGAAACCAGCGACGGCGGGTGACGGACCTCAGTTGATGATCTCGCCCCGCTCGTCGGCGCGGATCGCCGCGATCCGGTCGCGCCAGCCCTGCAGCGCGTCGGGTGACAGACGCGTCCAGTCGTGAACTTCCTCGAGGACTCGGAGCGGGTGCCGGCTCCGATAGGACCGGGTCGGGTTGCCGGGGAACTTCTTGTCGGTCACGTTGGGGTCGTTCTCGAAGGGACCCGTCGGCTCGACCGCATAGACGCGCGGCTCGCCGTCGCCCGCCGCCAGCTCGGCGGCCAGTCCGGCACCGTCCCGGAGCGCCGTGAAGTAGATGTGGTTCATCACCACCTCGGGCCGGTAGTTGGACCGGAAGCCCGCGGTGAGGAGGTCGCCGACCCGCAGGTCGGCCTTGGTGCCGTGGAAGAACGGACCCTCGTCAAGGACGTCGCTCACCCGACCCAGCGTAGGTCGGCGTACGGCGGCGCCGGCAGGGTCGCGGCACTCACCGGCTGCCGAGCCAGCCCTCGGCCCGAGCCGCCCAGGCGGCCACAGCCACGGCCGCGATCTCCGAGATCGCCGCCAGCCAGGCATACCAGCTCCACCCGGTCTGGATCCCGAAGAGCCCGACGCTCACCGAGATCAGGAATGCGCCGAGCGTGCTCGCGCCGAAACCGGCGAGCAGGAGCAGCGGCACCCAGTGCTGCCAGCGCAGCAGGAGTACGGCGATCACCAGCCCGGCCACGACGTTCACGACGAACAGCGCCCCGACCGTGCCCTGGTCCTTGACGCCGTCGAACCACAGATAGAGGTGGACCACCGCCGACACGACCGCCATCACCGCCCCCAGCCTTCGAGCCCCCATCACCCCTCCGATCGCCGTGGGCCGCTGCTCGGCGGCACAGAATGGATCCCTCTGCTTGACGACGGACCAGCGCTCGATCCGGTTCACCACCCGCAGGCCGCCGGTTGAGGAGCCGGTTCACCACCCGCCGTCCGCCGGTTGAGGAGCCGGTTCAGCGCCCGCCGTCCGCCGGTTGAGGAGCGAGCGAAGCGAGCGTCTCGAAACCTGCGTCCCGCGGCCCGCGACCCGCACACAGTGTCGGTGGTCGGCTCTAGCGTCGTGCCATGGCACACACCCATCACGCGCTCGACTACGTCGAGATCAACGTCAGCGACCTGGCCGCGGCCAAGTCCTTCTATGGAACGGCGTTCGGCTGGGGCTTCAACGACTATGGCCCGACCTATGCCGGCATTCGCTCACCCGACGGCGAGGGAGAGGTCGGTGGCCTCAATGCCACCGAGCCGCCCGGCCCCGGGGGGCCGCTCGTCCTGCTGTTCTCCGAGGATCTCGACGCCACGGTCGAGGCGGTCACATCAGCGGGAGGGACCGTCACCAGCGGCCCCTATGAGTTCCCCGGCGGACGGCGGTTCCACTTCGCCGATCCCGGCGGCAACGTGCTGGGGGTCTGGTCGGTCAGCTGACCACGGCTGTCGCCGGTTGAGGAGGTCGCGCGGCGACACCCGCGTCGCCGGTTGAGGAGGTCGCGCAGCGACCGTCTCGAAACCAGCGACGGCGCCTGCTTGGATGGCCTGATGCGACTCCTGGTCATCGGCGGCACGAGGTTCGTGGGCAGACATCTGGTCGAGGCGGCGCTGTCCGCCGGCCACGACGTCACCCTGCTGCACCGGTCTGCCACCAGCCTCTTCCCGAGCGCCCGCCACCTGCTCGCCGATCGCAACAGCAACCTTTCGGTGCTCGCCGACGGTGAGTGGGACGCGACGGTCGACGTCTGCGCCTACCTGCCACGCCAGGTCCGCTCGCTCGCCGACGCGCTCGATGGCCGCGGCGGCCACCACGTGCTCGTCTCGAGCGTGTCGGTCTATGCCGGGCTCACGGGGCCCGATGCTGACGAGGACGGGCCGACCTTCGCCGCCCTCGGTGACGACGTCACCGAGATCACCGAGACGACCTATGGCCCGCTCAAGGTGGCCTGTGAGACCGCGGCGCGAACGGCGTACGGCGACCGGCTGGCGATCGTTCGACCGACCTATGTCGTCGGTCCCCACGATCCCACCGGCCGATTCACCTGGTGGATCCGGCGCATGGCGCGGGGAGGCGAGGTGCTGGCCCCCGGCGCGCCGACCGACCCAGCGCAGGTGGTGGATGTGCGCGACCTGGCTGCGTTCATGCTCGGGCTCGCGACCGACGCAACCGGCGGGGTGTTCAACGCCGTACGACCGGCCCAGCCATGGTCGGCGCTGATCGACGCGATGGCGCAGGTGGCCCCCGCCGACACGCGCCTCACCTGGGTCGACGGGGCCTGGCTCACCGGCCTCGGTATCGATGGCTCCGACCTCCCACTGTGGAGCGAGGGTCGCGTCGACTGGGAGTCAGCCGTGTCACCAGCCCGCGCCGAGGCCGCCGGCCTTCGCCACCGGCCTCTCGCCGAGACGGTGCGCGACACCGCGGCCTGGGCCACCAGCGACGACGTCCTGGTCGACGGCGTCGGCCTGACGCCCGAACGCGAGGCAGAGCTGCTCGCTCGCTGGGCGGCCTCGAGCGACTCCTGACCGGAGCTCGGCCTGGATCCCGGCTCAGCCGGCCTGTGCGTCGACGTACTTCAGCCAGTTGCGGAGCTCGAGCTCGCGGATCTGGGGGTCGATGATGTCGTCGCCGACGTTGAGCTCGGCCCGCAGCGCAGCAGACTCGGGGTCGGCGTGGAGCGCCTTCATCGCCTCGGCATAGCGGGCAACGGCGGTCTCGTCGGCGAAGAAGCCCTCCGTCACGAGGGCCGCGGCCCGGGCGGCGATGAGACGGCCCATCTCGAGCAGGTTGTATTCGGGGTGGTATTGGGTGGCCCAGAAGCTGCCGATGATCGCGGCCTGCACGTGGCTGTGGTCGTTGGTCGCCAACAGCTCGACGCCGTCTGGGAGCATCGTCACCTCGTCGAGATGCATGATGAAGGCGTCGAACTTCGCCGGCTTGCCCTCGTGCATCGGCATCGTCGCCGATGCGTCGGTGAGGGCGATGTCGCGGGCGATCCCCCACTCACGGCCACGCGGGTTGACCGCCACCTCACCGCCGGCGACCACGGAGGCCAGCTGGATGCCCCAGCAGCTGCCCCAGCAGGCGGTTCCCGCGTCGAGCAGCTCGCGAGCGAAGGTGCGCTGCGCGACCACACGCGGGTCGTCGGTGTCGCCCAGCCGCAGGTCCGACCCGGTCCAGATCACGCCGTCGAAGTCCGCGATCGTCGTACCCTCCGGCAAGGCGAAACCCGGGTCGGCGATATAGACGATCTCGCTGGTGGCGTTGGGCGCCTCACGTCGCAGGAAGTCGCGGAACAGGTCGTGGGGGTGGCCGACATCCTGGCGGTCGAAATTGTCCCGGCTCGCCTCGGGATAGCAGTTCACGATCAGGATCCGGTGCGCCGCTGTCGTGGTCGGTGCGGTCATGTGAGGACTCCGATCTGAGGCTGCCGGGCGGCGAGAACGCGCTGGGGGAAGTCGGTGATGATCCCGGTGATCCCGATCTCGATCAGCTGGGCGATCTCGTCGGGCTCGTTGGGCTGGTAGGGGTTGACCTTGATCCCGCGGGCGAGCACGTCGCGCAGCTCGTCGATGGTGACCCGGGTCATCCGGGGGTTGAACGTCGCGAAGTCCGGGTCGGTGAAGTCGATGGGGTCGTGGGGGAAGAGCCCGAGCACGACCTGCAGGTCGAACTCGGGTCGCTGTGCCCGCAGCGACCTGAGCCACTCGGTCCGCGACGACGAGAACAGCAGGTGCTCCGGGCCGATGCCGACCTCGTCGGCCAACGTGAGCACGGCGCCCACCACGTCGAAGGTGTCGCGCGGCGCCGGCTGGGTCTTGAGCTCGAGGTTGAGCCGCCAGTCGAGCTCGAGGGTCAGCTCGAAGGCCTCGCGGAGCGTCGGGACCTTCTCGCCGACGTACGACGCCAGCTCGGCCGCCGTGACCGCTCCCGCAGCGACCTGACCGAACGGGTCGTCCCGCTCGAACCACGAGCCCGCGTCGAGGGTGCGGATCTCCGCCAGGGTGTAGGTCGAGAAGGCTGCCGGCACGCGGTCGGGGAACTTGTCCGCAACATCGGTGGTGCGCATCATCGCGTCGTCGTGCATCAGCACGATCTGACCGTCGGCAGTGATCGCCGTGTCGGTCTCCCACAGATCCGCGCCGAGGTCATGGGCCTTGCGAGCCGCAGCCAAGGTGTTCTCCGGCGCGAGGCTCCTCGCGCCCCGGTGGGCGATGATGCTGACCATTCCTGCTGCCTCTGTGACGCCGACGTGCCGGTTCACTATAGGACCGGCATGCACCCCCTCGTGGGCAGGTCGGCACACCGGGTGTTGTGACGTTCACGCGAAGGATCGGCGCCGCAAGGGCCACCGTCCGGGGCTTGTCCACATCCTTCGCTTGGCACTTGTTTTCGAACGTATGTTCGCTCTAGGATGGCGCTATGAGCGCACTCCTCGACCTGCATCCCGACGCCACCGGCGTCCTGGGGATGCTGGCGGGTGTCCACGCGCTGCTCGACGACGCACCGGCTGAGGTGGGGCTGGTGTCTGGGGACTACGCGACCGCGGTCCGGGAGGTCGATCGGGCCATCGCGCGGCTCCAGGCGGTGCGGCTATCGCTGGTGGCTGCGGCCGATCGGGCCGAGGTGGCCGCGGGGTCGGGGATGAGTGGGACCGGGGCATGGCTGTCCAAGCAGACCCGTACGACGGGCGCCGCGGCGGCGGGGCAGGTCGCGCTGGCCGGGGCGCTGGAGGGTTTGCCGGCGACCGGGGCGGCGTTGCGCGACGGAGCCGTGTCGGCCGAGCACGCTGCCGTGATCGCCGATGCCACCCGACGACTCCCCACGACCCTGGATGCTGAGCAGCGGGCCGTGGTTGAGGCCGGGCTGGTCGAGCAGGCCAAGACCCTCGACCCCGCCGCCCTGCGCAAACAAGCCCGCCGGGCCCTCGAACGCGTCGCCTCCCGCGAGGAGGCCGACCGCCACCACGACCACGTGCTCCGCGACGAAGAAGCCCGAGCCAGGGCCAAGACCAGGCTCACGCTGCATGACAACGCCGACGGCACCATCACCGGCCACTTCACCGTCCCCACCCTGGCCGGGGCGATCCTGAAGAAGATCCTCGCCCAGCTGGCCTCACCACGCCGCGGCCGACTCGGCGCGTCTCAGGCGCAGACCGGGCCGACCGGCGAGGCGATCGACTGGGCCCAGCGGCAAGGTGAGGCGTTCGTCGAGCTCCTGCACCACCTCCCCACCGACCACCTCCACGGCAAGACCGCCGCCACCATCGTGGTCACCCTCGACCACGCCCAGCTCACCGCCGATCTGGCTGCCGCGGGGGTCGACACCGGCGACGAGATCTCCGCCAGCGAAGCCAGGCGGCTCGCGTGCGGCGCCGGGATCCTCCCCGCCATCCTCAACGGCACCTCGCTGCCCCTGGACCTCGGCCGGACCCAGCGGTTCTTCACCGAAGCCCAACGCGTCGCCCTCGCCACCCGGCACACCACCTGCCTCGCCGACGGGTGTGACCGGCCCTACGCCTGGACCGAGCTCCACCACCGGGACCCCTGGGCCAACGGCGGACGCACCGACCTCGCCAAAGCCGAGCCCCTGTGTGGGTTCCACCACCACCGCATCCACGACCCCGCCTACCTCCACAAGCGACACCCCGACGGCACCATCACCTTCCACCGACGAACGTGAGGGTCCGCAGGTTGCGAACCATCACGCTGGTTGAGGGGGCGGGCAGCGCCCGTCCCGAAGCCGAGTGACCCCGCAGCCGGCATGAAGGGGAAGCGCTAGTGCTGCAGCCGCCGGTTGTGCTCCGCACGACGGGTCAGGACCGTCCGCTCGCCCGCGTTGCGGGTGAGGGCCGCTGCGGCGGCGAAGTCATCGGCCGCCTGGGCGTGCGCGCCGGCCTGCTCGAGGAGGTCTCCGCGGACGCTGAACAGCAGCGGCGACTCGCCGAGGGCGCCAGCATCAACGGCGCCAAGAACGGCCAGCCCGGCGTCGGGGCCGAAGGCACGCCCGTGGGCGACGGCCCGGTTGACCTCGACGATCGGGCCGGGGGCGGCCCGGGCCAAGACGTCATAGAGGGCCGCGATGCGCCGCCAGTCGGTCTCCTCGGCGCGCCCAGCCCGGGCGTGCTCGGCGGCGATGCTGGCCTGGAGGAAGTACCGCCCGACGGGCGTCCCCCGGGCGGCCAGCTCCTCCGCCTGGCGCAGGGCCCCGAGACCACGGCGGATGAGCAGCTGGTCCCAGCGGCTCCGGTCCTGCTCCTCCAACAGCACCGGTGCTCCGTCGTCGCCGATGCGAGCGGGCATGCGTGACCCCTGGAGCTCGAGCAGTGCCTGAAGGCCGAGCACCTCGGGCTCGTCGGGAGCCAGCGCCGCCAGCATCCGAGCCAGCCGCATCGCCTCGGCCGCGAGGTCGGGACGCATCCAGTCGTCGCCGGCCGTGGCGGCGTACCCCTCGTTGAAGATCAGATAGACGACGGCCATGACGTCGTCGAGACGCTGGCTCCGTTCCTCGCCCGTGGGCAGCTCGAAGTCGGCGTGCGCCTCCGACAGCGTCCGCTTGGCACGCGAGATCCGCTGCCCCATCGTCGCCTCGGAGGTCAGGAAGCCCCGAGCGATCTCGGCCGTCGTCAGTCCGCCGACCAGCCGCAACGTGAGCGCCGCCCGCGACTCGGGGGTGAGGGAGGGGTGGCAGGACAAGAAGATGAGCCGAAGGACGTCGTCCTCGATCCAGTCCACCTGGTCGTCGAGGTCGGGCATCGCCGCCTCCTCTCGCCCGGTGTGCTCGAGCTCCGCGAGCTTGCGGTCCAACGTCTCGGCGCGCCGGAAGTGGTCGATGCCGCGACGCTTGGCGGTGGTCATCAGCCACGCCATCGGGTTGTCCGGTACGCCGGTCGCGGGCCACTGCTCGAGGGCCGCCACCAGGGCGTCCTGGACCAGGTCCTCGGCGAGCCCGACGTCGCGGGTCATCCGGGTGAGTGCGCCGACGAGGCGGGCCGACTCGGCCCGCCACGCGGCGACGATCGCACCCCGGGGATCGTCGGACCTGGTCTGCGCCGGCATCTCGCCAGCGTAGTGATCGGTGCTCAGGGACGGCCCCGACGGGGCCGTCCCTGGTGGATCACTCGCCCGGCGCGTCCGGGCCGGTCGAGATCTGACGCATCGTCGCGATGACGGTGACCTCGGGCCAGTGCTTGGCGTGAAGGGCGGCGAACTCCTCCTGGTCGGCGATCGCCTCCTCGACGGTGTCGTACTGCGTGATCGCCCACCCGCCGACGACCTCCTTGCCCTCGGCATAGGGGCCGTCGACCCGGGTGACCTCACCGTTGCGGATCACGAAGTTGACGGCGTCCTCGGTGCCATAGAGGCCCCCGCCATCCAGGAAGATGCCCTTGGCGGCGCGCTCACCGATGTAGGCGTCCATCGCCTCGAACAGCGACTGGGGCGGCGTGCCGACACCCTCGGCCATCCGGACGAAACCCATGAAACGCGGCATGCTGATCACTCCTCGTGGTTGTTGATGAGCTGCTTCTCACCCACACGTCGAACAGAGCTCGGCGGCTTCGACATGACCCTCTGAACTTTTTCAGTCAGTTCCAGGACGCTCGTGACCGACTGGTCAGCGGCGGCTCCTCCCGAGCTCGTGCGCGACGCGGAACGCGTGTGGTCGTGACAGGTCCAGGGCATCCGACGGACGCTGCTTGCCCGACGAGACCCGGGGTGCGAACGTCACCGAGCCGGGTGGCGTTCGCAGGATCGCCGTACGCAGCAGGGCCGCCGACCCGTCCGCGATGGCGCGGAAGTTGGGCTCGAAACCGAAGACGGTGACACTGCCGGCGCCGGTGTCCTCGACCGTCTCGAGTGCGGTGCCCGCGAGCGTGTCGGAGTCGGTGGCGAAGCCCGAGACGAACATGTCGGCCGGGAAGCTGGTGACCACGCGCGCCGTCCCCGGGTCGAGGACGAGGTTGTAGTCGCTGTCCCACTCGATCATCGTGGTGCCGCCCGGCGTCAGGACCCGCATGAGCGAGCCGGGTGACACCGCCGCCGGCTCGGCCATGCCGACCTGGGAGATGCCGAGCGACGAGGCGAGCAGAGCGCCCTCCTGCCACCCGACATAGCGGCCACCCTGGTCGACCCAGTCGACCAGCGCTGCGCGGCCGGCGGCGCGGAGATGCTGATAGACGGGCTTGGCGTCCACGTTGCCGACCACCAGGACGTCGATCTTGCTGAGGGCCTTCGGCGTGACCTGCTCGGGCAGCAGCACCCGGTAGGGCATGCCCCAGTCCTGCGACAGCCGCCACTTGAGCCAGCCCGTGTTCTGGTAGTCGAAGCGGGTGAACTTGAACTGGTCGAGGACGGCGATCCGCGGGGCGCTGCCGTTCGGCTGAGGCCAGTCCGGCTTGCGGACCCGGGGCGCGACGGAGACCGGTGCGGTCACCGGCGTGCCGGTGGAGCCGCCGTCGATGCCGGCGAGCAGCGGCAGGCTCCAGCCGCTGACGTCATAGAAGTAGGGGAAGGGCACATAGGTGTCCTCGTTGAGCGCGGCCTGTACCCAGTGCTTCTGGGCCTGGTCGAGCGTCACCCAATAGGTGCCCGCGGGCAGCGTGGTCGAGCGGGGCGCCTCGCCGTAGGGGCGATAGTCGGGCACGAGCGTCGGCTTGGTCAGCCGGTTCACGATCACATGGGCGTCCTGCAGGCGGCTCACGACGGTGCGCGTGGCGCGAGAGTTGCCGGGCAGGAAGTAGCCGCAGACCGGTCGCTTGGGCACGCGGGTGGTCAGCTCGTGGCCGGGGTTGAAGATCCGGTTGGGCTCGAGCTGGCACGCGGCGCCCTCGGCCTTGGCCGTCACGAAGGTGTCGCGCCAGGTGCGCAGCACCCTGGCCCGGTGGGTCGCGCCGGCATAGAGGCTCGTGATCGCCGAGGTGTAGTGGCGGCTGACCTTGAGCGGATAGGGCTTGTAGTAGCCCTGCTCGAAGGTCATGCCGACGGCGCCGAGCTGGGTGGTCGGCACGGTGTCGCCATAGACCTGGGCGAAGAAGTCATAGCCCGAGCGCCAGGTCTCGAACTTCCAGTCGCGCGACCGGAACGCCTTCGCATTGGCGGGGCCATAGATGTCCTGGACCTCCTGGAAGAGGCCGTTGGGCGTCTCGTGATAGATCGGGTCCGCGGTCGGCGGGAAGAAGTAGGCGCTGCTGGAGTTCTCGTGCTCGTCGATGAACAGCTGCGGCGGGTTCTTCCAGAGCAGTCGGATCCGGGCGGCGATCTCGGGCTGGGTCGAGACCAGGCCGTCGCGGTTCATGTCGAAGGCGTTGGCGTTGTTGCGGGTCTCGTGCTGGCGACCATCGGGGTTCTGGACGGGGATGAGGCCCACGATCGCGTTGTCCAGGATCGCGTTCGTCACGCAGTCGGAGCGGTCGGCCAGCTCCCAGAGCAGGCGTACGACGGCGTCCGCACCGGAGGGCTCGTCGCCGTGGACGTTGGCGGCGACCCACAGGATCGCCGGCGTACGACGCATGATGGCCTTGGCCTCGCGGTCCGAGGTCGCCGGGTCGCGCAGCGTGGCGAGGTCGCGCCGGATGGCCGGCAGCTTGGCGAGGTTGCTCGGCTTGCCGACCAGCGCATAGCGCAGCGGCCGGCCTTCGACCGACGTGCCATAGGTCCCGGTCCTGATCCGGGGGCTCGCCTTGTCCGCAGCCTCCCAATAACGACCGATCTCGTCGTTGGTCGCCGCCCGCTTGCCCAGTCGATAGCCGAGCACGCTGAACGGCGTCGGCACGTCGCCGCGGAAGTGCCGGTCGTTGGCCACGGAGTCACACGCTCGCTGCGAGCCGAGTGCCTTGGCGGCGGGGCCGGCCACGGCGCTGGTCCCCGTCCTGGGCTGCCGGGACGACGTGGCCGTCGCGGTCGGCGTGCCGACGGTGGCGAGCGTGACGGCGATCAGACTGGCGGCACTCAGGCCGGCGAGGACTCGACGCATGCGGGGCAGCCTAGGGGTTCCGCCGCGCCGCCCGCACCGACCCCCCAGGGGGAGGGTGCGGCGTACGGTCGGGAGCATGAGCGCTAATCCGTTCGTGCCCGACGACTTCGAGCCGCCGACGTCGCTGGTCACCGACAGGTTCCGGCTCGAGCCACTGGGCCCCCAACACAACGAGCGCGACCACGCGGCGTGGACGTCGAGCATCGAGCACATCCGCGCGACGCCGAGCTATGGCGAGGGCCGGTGGCCGCCGCCCGAGGGGATGACGCTCGAGGAGAACCGCGGCGACCTGGTCAGGCACGCCGAGGACTTCGCCGGCCGGACCGGGTTCACCTTCACCGTCCTCGACGCGAGCGATGACGACGTCATCGGTTGCGTCTATCTCTATCCGTCGCGGTCGGCGGAGTACGACGTGCGGGCGCGGTCGTGGGTACGCGCCGACCGGGCCGAGCTCGACGAACCCCTGGCCGACGCGGTCTTCACGTGGCTCGCGGCCGACTGGCCGTGGGAGCGGGTCGACCGCTGCGGTCGCTGACGCCCGCGCCGCGACGTCAGGTCATCGGGACACCGGCACTGTTGACCAGCCGGCCTCCAACCATCACCGCCCGGACATCCCGCAGCCGGGTGAGGTCGGTCAGCGGGTCACCCTCGACCACGAGCACGTCGGCCGAGAATCCGGGGGCGAGCGTGCCGAACCGCCCGCCCGGCGAGGCGATCTGAGCCGCGTCGCGGGTGGCCGCCTGCAGGGCCCTCATCGGTGACAGCCCGAAGGTGGTGAACTCGATCAGCTCGTCGACGATGTCACCGTAGCCGTCGGTGCCCGTCCCGAACACGACGCCGGCGTCCAGCGCGTGTTGGAAGGACTGCCGGTGCACGTCGAGGATGCCCTCGGCGATCCGGAGCCACTCGGCCGGAAGACCCCACTCGGCACCGCGGCGGGCGATGTTGACCATCGTCGAGAGTGTGGGCACCAGCCGGACGTCGTGGGCCGCCATCTCGTCGGCCTGGGAGCGGGTCAGATAGATGCCGTGCTCGATGCAGTGCACCCCGGCTCGAAGGGCGTTGTCGATGCCCTCGACCCCGTCGGCATGGGCCGCGACGTAGCGGCGGCCCGACTCGGCGACGGCCACCACGGCGGCCAGCTCCTCGACGTCCAGCTCGGGGTGGGTGGGGTCCTCGCCGGGGTGCACGGTGCCGACGCCGCCGCTGGCCATGACCTTGATGAAGTCGGCGCCACGACCGAGCTGGGCGCGCGCCGCCCTGGCGCACGCGACGGGGCCGTCCACCTCGACCCCCGCGCCGACACCGTGGCCGCCGGTCATCGTCAACGCCTCACCGGCGCAGATCATGCGGGGCCCGAGGAGATAGCCCTCGTCGAAGGCACGGCGTACGGCGAGGTCGTTGCCGTGGTGGCTGCCGGGGACCCGGACGGTGGTCACGCCGGCCGCGAGGCACTGCTGCGCGTAGTGGGCGATCACGATGCCCCAGGTCGCGTCGGACTCGTTGATCTCGGTCGTGCCCTCGCCATAGCGGCTGCGGCCCAGCAGGTGCTCGTGGCAGTCCACCAGCCCGGGCAGCACGGTCCGGCCGGCGCAGTCCAGCACGTCGACATCCGGGGGCACGGTGAACGAGCCCGCGGGGCCCACCGCGACGATGTCGGTTCCGTCGACGAGGACGGCCCCGTCGAGCAGTGGTTCGTCGTGGACCCCCGTGATGACCTGACCACCGGTGAAGAGCGTCGGGCGGCTCATCGTGACAGCAGCTCCGACACGGGGCGCGTCGCGAGGGAATCGTCGACGGCGGCGGTGGACGGAGCGGGGGTGCCATAGCCACCACCGCCGGCGGTGTGGATCGTGACCTCGTCACCGGCGCTCAACGGCCGGCCCTCGCACTTGTGCACGATCTCCTCACCGGCGGCGGTGCGGAGCCTGGCGAACCCGGCGGCGGCCGGCTGGCCACCGCACAGCCCCCACGGAGGCGTGTGGACGCGGTCCATCCACAGATAGAACAGCGCCGGCTGGAGGAGTCGGTAGCGCCGGACGATCCCGCGTCCACCGCGATGCCGGCCCGGCCCTCCCGACCCGTGGCGATAGCCGTACTCCTCGATCACGGCCGGGTAGCGGGCCTCGAGCAGCTCGACGGAGAAGTTGCGGAACTGACCGTTGGTCAGGTCGATCACGGCATCGGCGCCGTCATAGCCGGCGCCGGCGCCCCAGCCGCCGGCATGGGCCTCGCCGAGCATCAGCATGTTCTTCCCGGCCTGGTCGGTCCAGACGAACTCCGAGATGGTGTCGCCGTACTGCCCGGCGCAGGCGCGCTCGGGTACGGCGTCCGACAGCGCCCGCATGACCAGGTCATCGCCGGCAGCAGGACAGGCCGCCACCGGAACACCGCAGGCCGCCGGAAGCGCCGCATAGAGGAAGCAGCCGGCCGGGACACTCACCGAGACGGGCCGGAAGGTTCCGCCGTCCGGTGGTCGCGAGCCTCCGAGCAGCAGCCGCAGCGCGACCCGCACCGACGAGATGGTCTGGCTCAGGCCGCAGTTGATCGCTCCCTTGACGATGGGGCTGGTCCCGGCGAGGTCGACGCTGATGTCGTCGCCGGCGACGGTGACCGCCACCGCGATGGTGACCGGCACGCCGACGTCGATGCCGTCGTCGTCCATCGATCCCTCGGCGACATAGGTGCCGTCGGGAACGGCGCGGATCGCGGCGCGGAACTCGCGCTCGCTGAAGTCGAAGATCGCCGCGCAGGCGGCGTCGAACACGTCGTGCCCCCACCGATCGAGGATCTCGTTGAGCCGGAGGCTCCCGATGCTGACGGCGGCCGCCATGGCGAGCACGTCGCCGACGAGCTCGTCGGGGCTCCGGGTGTTGTGGCGCAGGATCGCCAGGATGTCGTCGCAGGGGCCTTGGGCGTCGAACACGCGCACCGGGGGCAGCCGGAGGCCCTCGTCATAGATGCTCGTCGCGGCCATGCCGCCGCCGGGCTCGCTGCTGCCGAGGTCGACCACGTGGGCGCGCGCGACGGCATAGCCGACGAGCTGGTCGTCGTGGAAGATCGGGGCGAACGTCGTGCAGTCCTGCATGTGCGCGCCTTGGACGTAGGCGTCGTTGAGGAGATAGACGTCGCCGGGCCGCATCGTCTCGCGACCTCCTCGCAGGGCCACCGAGTCGACGACGGCCTGGCCGAGGTTGCCCAGGAAGATCGGCAGTCCCGTGGACAGGGCGATCACCTCGGCGTTGCGGTCGAGCAGACCGATCGCACAGTCCTCGCTCTCATAGATCGTCGGCGTGCCGCGCCGTGCTGGCTGTCGGCAGCATGTCCTCCGCGGCGGCGAGCAGCCGGTTGCGGATGATCTCGAGGGTGGCGGGATCGGGCGTGGTCACGGTGACTCCTGGTTCCTGGTCAGCTGCACGGTGCCCATCGGCCCGGACATGGCGGACCAGCCCGGCGGGACATAGATGGTCGAGCCGGGGTCGCTGATGACCGCCGGACCGGGGAGGGGTTGGCCGAGTGCCCCTCGGTCGCAATGGACGGCGTCCACACGCGCGCCCTGGTGCACCACCGTCGTGGTCGAGACGTGCCGACCGGCGAGCGGCTCGGCCGTCGCTGGCTGTCCGGTGTCGGGGCCGACGGCGGTCAGCCTGACGTTGACGAACTCGGCGGGCGGGTTGCCGGCCACGGTGCCGTGGGCCTTCTGGTAGCGCTCGCGGAACGCTCCGTCCCAGGCGAGCACCGGCGAGCCCATCGGCAGGGCGACCGTGAGGCTGAAGTGCTGGCCGGCATAGCGCAGGTCGGCGAGGGCGGCATAGTCGGCGACGTCAGGGTCGAGCCCATCGGCGGCCACCAGCTCGCGGGCCTTGGCCAGCAGCCGCTGGTGGGCGGCCAGCAGGGCGTCGTCGTCGAGGTCGGTCGCCGCGACGAGCAGCGACTCGGACACGTCGTGGCGGACCGGGGCGTGCAACATGCCCCAGGCGGAGAACACCCCGGCTCCCGGTGGCACGACCACCGAGGTGATGCCGAGCTCGTCGGCCAGTGCGGCCGCATGCAGCGGGCCGGCGCCGCCGAACGCCAGGATCGTGAAGTCGCGCGGGTCGTGACCGCGCCTGACGGTCAACGTCCTGAGGGCATCGGACATGCGGGCGTCGGTGATGTCGACGATGGACTGGGCGAGGGCCTCGACGCCGAGCCCGAGCTCGGCGGCGAGGGGACTGAGGGCGGCGACGGCGGCGCCACGATCGAGCGCCAAGGCGTCGTTGGCGAGACCGGCCAGGCCCAGCCGGCCGAGGGCGACGTTGGCGTCGGTGACCGTCGGCTCGGTGCCGCCGAGGCCATAGCACGCCGGCCCCGGAGAGCCACCGGCGCTGTGCGGCCCCACGTGGAGCGCGCCGTGCTGGACCCAGGCGATGGATCCGCCGCCGGCGGAGACCGTCACGAGATCCACGACGGGCATCAGGACCGGGATGCCGGCGATGTCGAGGTCCGCGCGAACGGCCAGCCGCTGGTCGACGATGACGCTCGCATCGAGCGAGGTGCCGCCCATGTCGAGGGCCAGGACGTGGGCGAGGTCGAGGTGCTTGGCGATGGCCTGCGCCCCGATGACGCCTCCGGCAGGCCCGGAGATCAGGGTCTGCATCGGTCGCTCCTTGGCGCTCTCCGCCGAGGTGACACCGCCGCTCGACCGCATCACGAGGAGAGGGCGGTCGAAGCCTCGGTCGATGAGGCCGTCGGTCTCGGGTGAGGTACTCGCCGACGGTGGTCGCGACATAGGCGTTGACGATCGTGCTGGAGAAGCGCTCGAACTCACCCACCTCGGGGGCGACCTCGTGGGACATCGACACCCGCACCTCGGGGTGGCGGGCCGCGAGGAAGTCGCGTACGGCGATCTCGTGCGCGGGGTTCTTGGTGGCATGCAGGAGGCAGACGGCGACCGACCGGATGCCGGCGGACTCGATGACCCGCGAGACGGGCTCGAGAGCGTCCGGCGACAGCGGCCGCGCGATGGTTCCGTCGGCGAGGATCCGCTCGTCGACGGGCACGACGTCCTCGGGCTCCACGAGGTGCTGCGCGTTGGGATAGCGCAGCTCCCACACGTCGATGCGGTGCGCCCGCCCGATGCTCACCACGTCGGTGAACCCCGCGGTCGTGACCATCAGGACGCGCGTCCCTCGCCGCGCCAGGACGGCGTTGAGGCCCGCCGTCGTCCCGTTCACGACCTGGCTCAGGTCCGACACGTCGACGGCGTCGTCGAGGGCGCGAAGCATCCCCATGGCCGGGTCCTCGGGGTGGCTGAGCACCTTGTGGGAGGAGAGGTTGCCCGACTCGTCGATGATGGCGACGTCGGTGAACGTCCCTCCGGCGTCGATGGCGACTCGCATGCTGCTGGGTCCTTTCACTGGCTCGGCTCCGGGGTCCGAGCACCGGAGGCGGGCGCTGCTGGGTCGTCCCAGGGATGCCGTGGCACCGCCGAGAGCAACTGCTGGGTGTAGGCGTGCTGCGGGCGGAGGAAGACCTCGTCGACCGGACCCGACTCGACGATGCGTCCCTCGGTCATGACGGCCACGCGGTCGCACAGGTGGGACACCACCGCCATGTCGTGGGAGATGAAGAGGATCGAGGTCCCGAGCGTCTCCCGCAGCTCGGCGAGCAGGTTCAAGATGACCGCCTGGACGGACACGTCGAGCGCCGACACCGGCTCGTCGGCGACGAGCACGTCGGGCTCCAGCGCCAGCGCGCGGGCGATGCTGGCGCGCTGTCGCTGCCCACCGGACAGCCGCCGCGGCTTGGCATCGAGGTGGCCGTGGTCGAGGCCGACCAGGGTCATCAGCTCGTCGACCCGTTGGTCGACCTCGTCGGCGGGGCGCAGCCCGTGCACGCCGGATGGGCTCGCGCAGCGCCTGGCGCAAGGTCATCGCAGGGTTGAGCGAGGAGTAGGGGTCCTGGAAGACCATCTGGAGCCGACGGCGGTCGGCCTGGTCGCGCCGTGCGGTCACCGGGCGCCCGTCGAGGGTGACGGTGCCCGAGGTGGCGGTCTGGTAGCCGGCCACACACCGAGCGACCGAGGTCTTGCCCGAACCGGACTCACCGACGATGCCCAGCACCTCGCCCCTCGCGAGCGAGAAGCTGACGTCCTGGACCGCCAGCCGCGTCGGCCCCGAGGCTCGGCGCCGGCTCCTGCCGCCACCGTGGGTCGGGTAGGCGACGCACAGGTCGGTGACCGTGACCAGGGTCATGAGTCACCTCGCCGGGCGGCCGCCTCGCGCTCGTCGCGCCGCACACAGGCCGACTCGTGTGTCGCCGTGCCCGCTCCCAGACCCTGGGCCTCCCGGCACCGGTCGACGGCGTACGGGCACCGCGGCGAGAAGCGGCATCCGTCGGCATCGGGCAGCAGGGCCGGGGGCTGCCCGGGGATGCTGACCAGCCGGTGGGCGCGCGAGTCCATCCGCGGCGCCGCGGCCAACAGCGCCTCGGTGTAGGGGTGCGCCGGGTGCTGGAGGACATCGCGACTGGACCCACGCTCGATGACCTGGCCGGCGTACATCACGCTGATCCGGTCACACATCGTGCCGAGGAGCGGCAGGTCGTGGGTGACATAGAGGATGCCCAGGTCGCGGTCCCGCACGAGCCGCGACAGCAGCGCCACGAAGCGCGCCTGCACGGTGACGTCGAGGGCGGTCGTCGGCTCGTCACACAGCAGCAGCTTGGGGTTGCCCGACAGAGCGGCCGCGATGAGCACCCGCTGCCGCAGCCCGCCCGAGAGCTGATGGGGGTAGGCGTCGAGGCGCTGCTCGGCATCGTCGATCCCCACCTCCTTCAAGAGGTGGACGGCCAGGTCGCGAGCCGCGGACTTGGTCATGCCGTCCCGTCGCCGCGGGACCTCGGTGATGTGACCGCCGACGGTCAGCACCGGGTTGAGGCCGGTCATCGGGTCCTGGAAGATCATCGCGACCTGACCCGACGGTCGTCGCGGGTCGAGGCGCTGGCCGTCGACGCGGACCTCTCCCGCAACGGGGCGTACGCCGCGCGGAAGCACCCCGGCGATAGCGCGCAGCAGGGTGCTCTTGCCGCAGCCGGACTCACCCACCACGCCCACGGTCTCGCCGCGGTCGACGACGACCGACACGTCGTGGACGGGATGGGTCGCCCCCTGCCGGCCGTCGATGGCGATGGTGAGGCGCTCGACCTCCAGCAGCGATCCAGCGCCGGTCATGACTCGTCCAGCTGACGCGACAGGCCGTTGCCGAGCAGGGCGAGTGCGGCACCGATGAGGACGACGGCGAGACCCGGCGCGATGGTGAGCAGCGGCCGCAGGGTGACGAACTGCTGGCCGTCAGCGACCATCGACCCCAGCTCCGGGGTCGGCGGTGTCACGCCGACCCCGAGATAGCTGAGCGTCGCGGTGCTCACGATCACCACGACGACATCGGTGACGGCGTAGGCCAGCGGCTGCTTGAAGACGTTGGGCAGGATGTGCCGCAGCAGGACGCGGCCGCCGGAGAACCCGGCCCCGACGGCTGCCTGGACATAGTCCTGGTGCATCGCGGAGTGGACCTCGGCGCGCACGATGCGCATGTAGGACACCCAGGCGACGGCAGCGACCGCCACGAAGATGCTCGCCACGCCGGCGCCCAGGAAGAATGCCAGCACGAGGATGAACAGGTAGTAGGGGAAGGCCTGGACAACGTCCGCTGCGATCCCGACGACCTCGTCGACCCAGCCGCCCCGCCACGCGGCGAGGGCACCCAGGAGCGAGCCGACCAGGACGGGTACGACGAGGGCGGCCACGCCCACGAGCAGGTCCAGCCGCATGCCCGCGAGGGTGCGGGCGAGGACGTCACGACCGAGCTGGTCGGTGCCGAGCCACGCCGACGACGACGGCGGCGCCAGGATGTTGCCGAGGTCCTGGTGCGTGGGTGAGGGGAGCATCAGCGGCCCGACGAGGATCACGACCATCACGAGCAGGAAGAACCCGAGCGCGCCGAGCAACGACCCGTTGAGCCGAGGCGCCGAACGAACCCGTGAGGCCTGCTGCATCACCGCGGCGGCGCTCATCGGGCGGTCTCCTGGCTGTGCCGCAGCCGGGGGTCGAGGCTGACCCGGGCGAGCTCGGTGAGCAGGTTGGTCCCGATCACCAGCAGCGCGATCACCAGGGCGAGGCCCTGCACCACGGGGAAGTCGCGGGACAGCGTCGCGTCCACGAGCAGGGCCCCGACGCCGGGGATGGCGAAGACCTTCTCGACGATCAGGGTGTTGCCGACCAGCCAGCCCATGTTGAGGCCGAGGACGACGACAGCGGGGATGCTCGCGTTGCGGAACACATAGCGGCCCCGGATCTGTCGGGCCGGCACGCCACGGGCCCTGGCCGCGGCGACGTAGTCGGCCTCGTAGGAGTCGACCATCGCGACGCGCAGGCTCTGGATGGTGAACGGCAGGATGGACACGGCCGTGACGAGGGCCGGCAGGGTCAAGGCATGCAACCGCTGGAGGACCGAGCCGCCGTAGCCGCCGGCGGGGAACCACCCGAGGCGAACCGCGAACACCTGGATGAGCACCAGCGCGAACCAGAACGCCGGCAGGCCGAGGCCCAGCAACGGGACGGTCCGGACGACGTGATCGACGACCGAGCCCGGTCGACGCGCGGCGAGCGCTGCCGCCGGGACCGTGAGGACGACGGTGAGCAGCGCCGCGAGCACGATCAGCGCCAAGGTCGGCGCCGCCCTGCTGGCCATCAGTGAGGTGACCGGCACGCCCTCGGCGACCGAGGTGCCGAGGTCGCCGCGCAGCGCCCGCGATGTAGTCGACGAACTGGGTCAGGATCGGTTGATCGAGTCCCAGACGGTCCCGGAGGGCACTCACCGACTCGGCGGACGCTTGCGGGCCCAGGATGGCTCGAGCGGGGTCGCCGGGGACGATGTGCACGAACATGAACGTGACCACGACGACGAGGGCGACGGCCACGACGGCTCTCATCAGCCGACGCGCCGGGGAAGGGCTCGTCATGGCGCTACTGCTGCATCCCGACGGTGGCCAGGTTGATCACGCCCATCGGGTTCACCGTGAACCCCTGGACCTCCCGCCGCCACACATAGGCGTTGTCGCGGTAGGAGATCGGCAGCTGCGGCACCTCCTGGGCCACGATCTCCTGCACCTGACCGTAGGCCTCGGCACGGGCGTCGGGGTCGAGCGTGGTGCGACCCTGGGCGATGAGGTCGGTCACCTCGGGGTTGTCATAGCCCGTGTAGTAGGCGTTGCCACCGGCGCCGGGGTCGAGCATGTAGGACAGCTGCTCGTCGGGGTCGGGGATGTCGGAGGCCCAGGCGGCCAGTCCCATCTGGTAGCCCTCCTGGCCATAGACCGTGTAGAGCTCGCCGGAGTCGATGACCTTGATCTTCACGGTGATCCCGATGGCCTCGAGCTGGGCCTGCACGATCTGGGCGACCGTCGAGGACTCGGGGAGGTTGTCGATGGTCAGCTCGACGTCGAAGCCGTCGGGGAACGCGGAGGAGGACAGCTCGGCCTTGGCGGCGTCGACGTCGAACGGCGGGCAGTCTGGGGTCGAGGCGAACCGCATCGCCGGAGGCAGCAACGAGCAGGCGGCCGAGCCCGCGCCGAAGGGGTGCTCGCGGTGATGGCATCGCGGTCGACCGCCTGCGCGATCGCGCGCCGCACGTGGACGTCGGCGAACGGTGCATAGGCCTGGTTGAAGATCAGCATCGTCGTGTAGGTCGCGGGGAAGGTGTCGGCGGTGACGCTGGCGTTCGACTCCAGCGAGGCGACCTGGCTGAAGGGGATGTCGCTCGCGACGTCGGCCTGGCCCCCCTGGACCTGGGAGACCCGGGTGTTGGCGTCGGGCACCGTGTTCCACTGGATGGCGTCCACCAGCGGAGCGCCCGGCTGCCAGTAGTCGGGGTTCTTGGCCAGTCGGAGCGAGGTGCCGCGGTCCCAGGAGTCGAGCATGAAGGCGCCGCTGCCGACCGGGTCGATGAAGAACGCCTCCTCCGACTTGCCGCCGAGGTTCTGGGGAAGCACCGAGGCGATCCATGAACCGAGCGCGGGGACCAGGGTGGCGCTGGGCTCGGCGGTCGTGATCACGATGGTGTGGTCATCGGGGGCGGAGACCGTGTCGATGGCCGCCAGCAGGAACGAGAACGCCCCGTTGGCCTTGCGGGCTCGGTCGAGGGAGAACTTCACATCGGCGGCGGTGACCGGGGAGCCGTCGGTGAACGTCGCGTCGGTGCGCAGGTCGATGGTCCACGTCGTCCCGTCGGCCGAGCTCGTCGGCGGCGCGGTGGCCAGTGACGGCTCGAGCGTCTGCCCGTCGTCGGAGAGCCGGTAGAGGGTGTCATAGAGCTCGTAGGTCGGCGCGATGTCCTCCGGAGAGATCGCGGCGACCGGGTCGAGCGTCTTGCTGCCCTTGGCCTGGGCGATGACGATCTCGCCGCCCGGTTGAGGCGTGCCGGTGCTGCCCGTGGGGGACACCGTCGACCCGCCGCCTCCGCCACAGCCGGCCACGAGGCCAACGGCGACAACGCCCACCAGTGCGACCAGGGGCCGCTTCCACGTCGTCGCTGCGCTCACGGGAGGCTCCTTATTGGACGAAATGCCAACACGATGCGGATATGGTGCGCAGCGGGCCCTGGCACTGTCAAGAGATTCATGTAAAGTCCCACGTCAACAGCTTCTCGAGCCGACGATCGTCTTGTTGGACGATCTGACAATGACTGAGGACCTCATGGCGGGTGGGCACAAACGCAAGGCTCCCGAGGTGCGGCGACGCGAGATCATGGACGCCGTCATCGCGATCGGGGTCGAGCGCGGTCTCGACGCGGTCAGCGTGCGCGACGTGGCCGAGCACTGTGGCGTCGCCCCCGGCCTGATCCACCACTACTTCCCGAGCGTCGACGAGCTGATCGCCGAGTCGTTCGGCACCTGGGCCGACTCGTCACTCAAGGTGCTGCGCGACCTCTCCCAGGAGGAGTCGCCCCGCACCGCGCTCGCCCTCACCGTGGCCAACCTGTCGCCCGACCAGCGGATCTGGAACGACGCGCTCAACACGGCATCTCGTCACCAGCCGTTGCGCGATCGCGCCCAAGCGCTGAGCCAGGACTACCTCGCCCACGTCGAGGGTCTGATCCGCGCCGGGATCGACCAAGGACAGTTCACCAGCGATGACCCGTTGCTCTCGGCGTGGCGGATCATCCTGCTGCTCGACGGCATGGTGGCGATGATGCACATCCTGGGTCTGATCCATCGCGACCAGCTGGCGACGATCGTCGGACCCGTCGTCGAACGCGAGCTCGGGCTGGCTCCCGACAGCTTCACCGAGCTGGTGCAGGCGGTGCTCAGCGCCGGGACCGTGCTCGACTGGTGAACGAGGCCGATCACTCGGCGGCGAGGTCGGGCCCGTCGGCCCGCAGCGCACCGACCACACCCACAGCTGACACGACGGCCCACACACCCTCGAGCAGCAGGAAACCGTAGTCCCGCCCGATCGCGGCCAGCACGGCCAGCACCGCCGAGCCGACCAGGTTGAGCACCAGGTAGCGCAACGACCCCGTTGTCAGCCGACCGAGCTGGGCCGCGAGGAACGCCGCAAGGATCAGGACCGACCCAGCGAGCTGGATGATCTGGAGAACCACGTCAGGTCGTCAGCCAGGCCAGCGCCTGGGCCGCGGTCCAGCCGTCGGGATGCAGCTCCAGCAGCCGCTTGGGCCCGCGCAGGTCGGCCCCCAGCGTCACCAGCGGGGTCTCCTCGAAGCCATCCTTGCGGGTCTGCCCGAGGCCCACGTTGGTGGTCAGCGCGTTGCACAGACAGGCACGACCCTCCGTCTCCTCCGGGTCACCGCCCTTGCGGATGAAGACGTCGACCGGCTCGGCCGGGCAGCGATAGCCGACACCGCCCGACTCGGTCTGGAACGGCTCCCGCAGATAGCCGAGGTCGCACAGTCGCGGCCGCTCCTCGAGGATGTCGGGGTCGGACGCCGTGGTCTCGACCTCCGCGACCTTGAACGGGAAGCCGGTCGAGGAGGCGCGGACGTCGTTGCGCACGTGCAGCGAGTCCTCCCGCAGCGAGGAGAGCAACCGCTGCCGGAGGTCCTCCCGCAGCCCAGACTCCTCCGCGAGCGCGAAGAGCGTGCCGATCTGGACGCCCGCGGCGCCGGCCTCCTGGGCGGCGACCAGCCCCTCCGGCGTACCGCTGCCGCCGGCGACCCAGAAGGGCAGGCCGAGCTTGGCGATGGCGCTCAGGTCGACCTCGTCGCGCGGGCCATAGACCGGCTCGCCGCGCTCGTCGAGCACGAGCTTGCCCCGCGGCGGCGCACTGTGACCACCGGCCGTGGCGCCTTCGACCACGAAGCCGTCGGGGCGGGTGATGGGATCGCGCGCGAGGTAGGTGGCGAGGATCGCGGCGCTGATGATCGCCAGGAACGCCGGCCGCTTCAGCGGTGGGAGCGGGACGCCGAGCAGGCCCACGGGATCGACCTCGATGCGCGCAGGCTCGTCGGCACCGTGCACCTCGACCGACACATCGCCCGGGCGGCCGGCAGCGAGGTCGGTGAGCAGCTGCGGTATCTCACGCGGCACCCCGGCGCCCATCAGCACGACGTCGATCCCGGCGAGCATCGCACCGAGCGCTGCAGCGGGGGTGGCGAGCTGGATCTTCTCGAGGTAGTTGATGCCCACGATCCCGTCGTGACCCTGCTTCGCCAACCAGACCTCGACGTAGTTGCCGAGCACGGCGAGCTCCTGGGCGGCCCTGGTCTGACGCAGCGCGAGCCGGGGTGCGGGGCGATAGGGATCGCCCTTCTCGCGTCCCTCGGGACGGAAGTAGGTCGCCAGGACCCGCGCGACCATCTCCTGGTCGGGGAACGTCGCCAGCGCCTCGCGGAAGATGCCGTCGGGGTCACCGTCCTGCAGCCGCCGCGCGAGTACGACGTCGAGCGCGACGCCGGACACGACACCGAGGTGGCCGTGTTGGGAGACGGTGCGCGCGAGCTGCCACGACGAGACACCGACGCCCATGCCTCCCTGGATGATCGAGATGCCCTCCAGGGAGAGGGGAGCGGAGTCTTCGCGAGTGGGAGCTGCCATGGCTACATCCAGACGGTCGGGGTTGCACCAGGTTAGTGGCTGTTGTCACCACATCGACGCGCCGTCCCGTTTTGGGTCTGCGCGCCTCGGCTCGCTAGCCTTAGGGAGTTGAAGGAGGACCCGCTCCCCGCGGGCCGTCCACCGGGGTCAACCGGCCGCGGCGAACATCTCTTGGTTCTTGGTATTTCGGTGGTTGCTGAACATCCAGGTTGGTTGCAGATGTTTTCAGCTCCGCGTGCGGCACAGTGCCGCACGGCACCACACGAAGGAACAGAACATGACTCAGGGAACCGTCAAGTGGTTCAACGCTGACAAGGGCTTCGGCTTCATCCAGCAGGACGGCGGCGGCGCCGACGTCTTCGTGCACTTCTCCGCGATCCAGACCAACGGCTTCAAGACCCTCGACGAGGGTGCGCGCGTGGAGTTCAACGTCGTCGCGGGCCAGAAGGGCCCCCAGGCGGAGAACGTCCACACCATCTGACGTCACCGGGGTGGCGACGCCCCTCACTGACTCTCGACGGCCGGTCGTCCCTCACGGGACGGCCGGCCGTCGGTCGTTCGTCACACGGCCTGGGGGCCGCGAACCCTTGCCGACGGCCCCGGCGTCCGTCACGCTCGAGGGGACCGGCCACCGAAAGGACCGCGATGGTCACCAGCAGCGAGCTCCGTTCGGGTGGCGCGCTGCTCGGGGACCTGCTCGGCGAGGGCGTCCGGTCGGTGCGCGACGTGCATGAGGCCGTGGCCGGTCGCGTGTTCGGCGCGCTCTCACCGACCGCCACGCCGGTCCGTCGGGTTCACGACACGATCGCGGCGACGGCGTACGGCGCGAGCCGGCTCGCTCACGCCACGATCCCGCGGCTCGGGGGCGTGCTGGCGGCGCCCTTCGTCGCCCCCGACGCGACCAGCATCACCGACCACCCCGCCGGCAGGGTCGCGGTCGGCGCCGTCAACGGACTGTGGGGCGACCGGCTCGAGCGCAGCTATACCGGCCTCGCCGTGCCGATGACGCTGCGCGTCGACGGCCGAGCGGTCGAGCTCACCGCGGCCGCCGTACGACGCGCGTGGCCACGCGCCGACGGACGCCTTGCCGTCTTCGTCCACGGTCTCTGTGAGACCGAGGCCGGCTGGGCGCTGGGCGCTCAGCGACGCCATGGCGAGCCAGGCGTCACCTATGGGTCGTTGCTGGAGCGCGACCTGGGCCTGACGCCCCTGTTCGTCCGCTACAACACCGGCGCGTGCCTGACCGACAGCTCCGCGGCGCTGGCCGAGCTGCTCCAACGACTCGTTGCCGTCTGGCCGACGAAGGTCGAGGAGATCGTGCTCGTCGGCCACTCGATGGGCGGGCTGGTCGCTCGCGGCGCGTGCGCCGCCGGAGCCGCGGCCGGTCATGACTGGACCCCCGCGGTGCGCCACGTCTTCTGTCTCGGCTCGCCCCATCTGGGCGCTCGCCTCGAGCGGGGCGTCGAGGACGCCGCGGGCCTGTTGCAGCAGGTCCCGGAGACCCGCCCGCTCGCCCGCTGGCTCGGCTCCCGCAGCGCGGGCGTCAAGGACCTGCGCCACGGCGTCTGCCTCGCCGCCGAGGACCGCGACCACGACGCCGCGACATTCGTGCGCCACCGGGCGGAGGAGACGCCGTTCCTCACGCACGCGTCCTACTACTTCGTCGCCGCCACCCTGGCCCGCGACCCCGACCACCCCTCGGCCGGTCTCATCGGTGACCTGTTCGTGCACCTGCCCAGCGCCTCGGGCGCCGGGGAGGACCGCCACCTCGGGTTCCCGGCCGACAACGGTGCCCATGTCGGCGGGTTGACCCACTTCGACCTGCTCAACCACCCGGCCGTCTATGACCAGCTCAGGACCTGGATCGTCCGGGATCGCCTCTAGCGTGGGGCGGGCCAGTCATCGACCCGACGAACGGAGCACGCATGAGCGACCCCCGAGCCCGACTCACCGCGACCGAGGTCCGCGACGCCGGTCTGGCCGACTGGCGGCTGCTGGCCGGCCGGATCCGGGCGCGGTTCCACACCGGTGACTTCGCGACCGGCCTGGCGCTGGTCAACGCCATCGCCGACGCGGCCGAGCGCGCCGACCACCATCCCGACGTGTCGCTCACCTATGGCGACGTGATCGTCAGCCTCTCCAGCCACGACGTCCGCGGCATCACCAGCCGCGACCTGGCCCTCGCGCGCGAGATCAGCGACCTCGCCGCCGAACTCGGCCTCGCCGCCGACGTGGCGGGCCTGACCCAGCTCGACATCGGCCTCGACACCACGCGACGCACCGACCTCGCGCCGTTCTATGCGGCCCTGCTCGGCAGTGCCGTCCAGGGCGGCGAACCGGTCGACCCCACCGGGCAGGTGCCCACGATCTGGTGGCAGGACCCGACCGACGTCGACCCCGACTACGCCCTGCCCGCGCAGCCGTTCGAGCAACGCTGGCACTTCGATGTCTGGGTGCCCGAGGACGACGCACCCCGCCGGCTCCAGGCCGTCCTCGACGCGGGTGGCCGGCTGGTCAGCGACCGGGCGGCACCGTCCTTCTGGGTGGTCGAGGACGCCGACGGCAACCGCTCCTGCATCTGCACGACGGCCGGTCGCTGACCACCGTCGGACACAAGCGAAGACCGCTGGGAGTCTCGGGTCACCCAGCGGTCTTCGGAGGTCTACAGACTAAGGCATGCCTGTGCTCGCTTGTCGCTCCTTTGCCTTAGTTCTTCGCGTTGTGGCTCTCGCCCGGCGTTGAGGCATATTCACTTCCATAAGTGTGATCTATGCCGCGGCTGTTCCGGGGACGGCCACCACCGCCAGCGCCTAGCGTCGTAGACGTAACAACCCCCCGATAGCGAAGCCGCCTGACATCTCGGGAATCAGGCGGCTTCGCTGTGTCCGGGCACCTCCCACGGCTCCACCGGCAGGCGCGCGGCGAGACCCGGGTCAGCCGGCGAGGTGGCCCCAGCGACCCGACAGGTCGGTCCACGGTCCTTGGTCGACGACAGCGCCGTCGGCGAGGACGACCACCCGGTCAGCCTGGGCGAGGGCCGCGGCCTTGCTGGTGGCACCGAGGACCGTCGCGCTCGACGCCCGGAGTGCCTGCCACAGCTCGATCTCGGTGGCGGCATCGAGCGCCGACGAGACGTCGTCGGCGAGCAGCACCTCGGCGTCGCAGGCGAGGGCACGCGCCAGCGCCAGTCGCTGCACCTGACCGCCGGAGAGCCGCACGCCACGGTGGCCGACGAGCGCGTCGGGGCCACCCGCCTCGGCGACGTCACGGCCCAGCCGGGCGGTCTCGATCGCCGGGAGCGGGTCGCGGTCGGCGTGGTCGAGGGTGATGTTGCCCGCGAAAGTGCCCGACAGCACCCGCGGCACCTGGCTCACGATCGCGATCCGGCCCGGCCGCAGGTCGACCTCGGGATCGGTGACCTGGCGATCGTTCCAGTGGATCTCACCGGTCGCAGACACCAGCCCCGCGAGCGCGCCCAGCAGGCTCGACTTGCCCGAGCCGACCTGGCCGAGCAGCAGCACGAGCTCACCGGAGGCGACGGTGAGATCGACGCCGCTGACGCCCACCGTGCCATCGTCGTGGACCGCGGTCAGCCGCCGGAGTCTCAGCTCGCGCAGGGGCTCGCGTGCGGCAGGGGCCGGGTCGGGCGCCGCGCCGGTCTTGAGGTCGACGCCCGGCGGCAGCGTGGTTATGTCGCCACCACCGGCGAGGGCACTCGTCGCGCGCATCCAGGCGCGCACCCCTGGCGCCTCGGTCACGACCGCGCCCGCGACCCGGCCGAACCAGTCGAAACCGCTGACGGCGTTGGTCATGAGCAAGGTGGTCGCCAGGCCCCAGTGTCCGGTCACCAGGCCGGCCCAGGCGGCGACGACGCCGGCCTGCACCATCACCACGGGGACGCCGTCGAGCATGGCCTGGATCCGGTGCTCGCGCACCGCCGCGCCGACCCGGCTGCCGTCGACCTCGGCGAGGTGGGCGTGGATCGCGGGCGTCGCGGCAGCGAGCTTGACCGTGCGGACCGAGTCGAGCGCGGACACCAGCGACCGACCGAAGCGAGCCCGCGCCGCCGACGACGCGGCAGCCGACCGTCCGGCGATCCGACGCCCGAGGGAGGACGCGAGCGCCGCGGACACCATGACGGTGAGCAGGATGCCGCCGGCGAGGAACGTGCCGGCGACGACGGAGGTGATGACCACGATCGCCAGCCCGTTGAGGAGGTCGACCCAGCGGTCGGCGTAGCGGGTGATCCGGTCGGCGTCCATGGCCCGCGCCACGGCCTCGCCGGGCGGGGTGCGAACCAGGCGGCGCTGCATGGTCTGGCCGTGGAGCACGGTGGTGCGCACGCTGAGCTGGACCGAGACCCACCAGCGCGGATAGACCCAGAACGCCTGGGACAGCAGCAGCGGCGACACCACCAGCGAGCCGACCAGGGCCAGCACCAGCAGCCACGGGTCGTCGCCGCGCTGGAGCGAGGTGACCAGATGTCCCCAGACCCAGCCGGTGATCGCGCCGAACGCCCCCGTGATCGCCGACACCAGGAACAGGCCCATGCCGGCGAGCCCCCACGTGGGGTTGGTCGTCATCGCGCGGAAGGTCGTCCGGGTCAGGCTCGGGGTCGGCGCGAGCACGGGCTTGGCCGGCGGGGTCGTCGTACGGCGCGCCGTGCCGATGACGTGACCGTCGACCTCGTCGCGGACCACCGCGGCGGCCTCGTCGACCACCACCACCGGGGCGTCGAGATCGTCGATGTCACCGGTCTCGGCGGACGCCTCGAGCAGGCGACGGAAGGGTCCCTCGGTGCGCGCCAGCCGGTCGCGCGGCCCGTGTTGGACCACCCGGCCACGCTCGAGCACGGCGACCTGCTCGGCCCGCTCGATCGTGGACAGCCGGTGAGCGACGAGCAGCCCGGTGCGCCCGGCCAGCAGTCGTCCGGCGGCCGCGACCACGCGTGCCTCGGTGACGGGGTCCATCCGAGCGGTCGCCTCGTCGAGGATGACGACCTTGACGTCACGCACGAGCAGTCTGGCGAAGGCGACGAGCTGCTCCTCGCCGGCCGAGAGGCTCGTGCCACCGGGACCCAGCAACGTGTCGAGACCGTCGGGTAGACCAGCGACCCAGGCCGTCAGGCCGAGGGTCTCGATGGCGGCCTCGACGGTGCCGCGCGGGATGTCGGCGAAGAGCGTGACGTTGTCGACCAGCGAGCCGGCGAGGATCTCGGTGCGCTGGGTGACGACGCCCACGTCGGCACGCAGCGCCTGGAGGTCGAGCTCGCGGACGTCGACGCCGCCGAGGAAGACCTGGCCCGGCTCCGGCTCGACCGCCCGGGACAACAGGCTCGCCAGTGTGGACTTGCCCGAGCCGGTGCGGCCGACCAGGGCGCAGGTGTGACCCGCCGGGACCTGGAGGCTGACGTCCTGGAGAGCGAAGGTGCCGTGCTCATAGGCGAAGTGGAGATCGCGGAACTCGACGTCGAGCTGATCGCCGTCGAGGGGCCGGCCACCCTCGGGCTCGGCCGGCGAGGCGAGCATCCCGCGCAGCCGCAGCACCGCACCGAAGCCGGCCTGCAGGTCGGGCAGGTGACGGGCGAGCATGTCGACCTGGCCGACGAAGGTCGACGTGACGAGGAAGAGCGTCACCAGCGAGGCCGTGGTGAGCTGGTCGCTGACCACGAGCGCGACACCGACGATGCCGACCCCCGCGAGCAGGGCGTGGAGCAGGGTTCCGGTGCGACGGGTGACGCGAACCTCGAGCTCGAGGACCGCCTTGAGCCGCCGCAGGACCTCGGCGGCGAGCTGGGTGCTGCGGCGCATGACGTGGGCCTGCCCGAGGCTGGTGCGAAGGTCGTCGCGCGCGGCGACCCCCTCCTCCATCACGGCGGCGTGGTCGGTCCAGGCCATCTCCTCGAGCACCTTGCGCTCTGCGATCCCCGGGAGCAGCGGCCGCGCCACCGCGATCGCCAGGGCCGCGGTGACGGGGAACAGCAGGAACGCCGGCCACCAGGTGAACCCGGCGACGAGCCAGAGCGGTCCCGCGGCGAGGACGGTGCGGGCCGCCATCCAGACCGACCAGCGCAGGAGCTGGCCCACCTCATGGGTGTCGTCGTCGATCCGGTCGAGGATCTCGCCCACGGCTTGTTCGGTGAGGTCGGGCAGCGGCTGGGCCAGCGCGGCTTCGAGGAGATCGGCCCGGAGCGCCCCCTCGGCGCGGTCGACGATGACGAACCAGCTGGTCTTGGCGACCGTGTCGATCAACGCTCCGCCGACCACGCACAACGCGAGGACCAACACCAGCCGACCGGTGGCCTCCTCGGTCAGCCGCCCTGCGACCACCGAGCCCAGCGACGCCAGGGTCGCGGCGACCAGCGACCCGAGCAGCGCCGCCCCGGTGGCCGGCCGCTTGAGCCGCCGCCAGTCGACCGGCGTCCGGCCCCGCGGCAGGTCGCCGCCCGCGGTCGGGGTCGTCGTACCGTCGGGCGCGGGCAGGACGGAAGAGGACACCAGACCAACTTAGGTAGTGCTACCGACATCTGCTAATCGATTAAGGCTGGTGCGGCCGGATCACGCAGCCCCCGCGGCGGACCCCGCCGCGCTAGGGCTCGCACGCCACGCCGTCACCGTCGGCGTCGAGCCCGTGGGGGTCGGACCCGGTGACCCGGATAGGCCCGTCGAGGTCGGCGCAGTCAAGGTCAGGTGGGTACGGCGGGACGCACGGCGAGTAGCCGGGTGCGCAGCCCGAGCCGGACTGATGGACCAACGGCTGGGGCTTGGCGCACCCCTGGGGCGGATGCGCGGCGTCGGCGCGGATGTAGGCGTCTTCTCGGGGATGGCGGCCATAGCCGTCGCGAGAGTCGTAGCGCGCGATCGCATAGCCCTTCCTGATCTGGCTCAGCCCCGCGTCCACGCGGCCGACGTCGACGTACCTGAGCAGCCGGCCGTAGCGGTCGCGCTCCTCCCCCCGCGCCTTGGTCAGGGTGACCCGCTTGCCGAGCACGAGGTCGCTCAGGTGCCGGGCCGCGCTGTCATAGCCGCACTCCCCCCGCTCGGGGGTGTCCATGCCGATGAGCCGCACCGTCTCGCCGTTGGCCAGGTCGAGGGTGTCGCCGTCGGTGATGTGGACGACCAGATAGGTCCGCCGAGGGGCCGCCGAGCCGGTCGCCGCCCCGGCGGAAGGCTGCTGGTGGTGGCCCGTCGTGTGGGAGCGCGGGGTCGCGGCCTCATCGGCGCGGCTGGTCGGGGCGGCGCTGCAGCCTGCCAGCGCGAGCCCTACGACCGTGGCAAGGATCAGCATGATCACCGAGGTCGCCGTACGGCCGCCCCACCGGACACGGCGGACGGGACGCACACGCCTGGTCACCGGGTCGGGTCCGTTCCGAGGCATCGTCCGCAGGCTATCCGGCTGCCCGCCCGGCCCGCCGGACGTCGGCGGAACCGGGGCGGCTGACCGCCCAGGACCGCGGCGAGCACGTGAGCTAGAGCTTCGACATCTTGGCGAACGGGCTCGGGATCCGGACCGTCTGGTTGGTGAAGTCGACGGTCGCGCCGTCGGCGTCCACGCTGATCACTTGTCCGAGGCCATAGACATCGTGGGAGACCCGGTCGTCCACGGCGTACTGCTCGATGACGGGCTCGGGTTCCTGCCGGAAGGGACTGTTGGCGAGTTGTCGGCGTCGCCACGACGGGGTGGTTGACATCACCTCCAGTGTGCTCCTCCGACCCGCCCTGAGGGAATCCCGTCCACCGTGGGCGTAACGCCGGCCCCGCCGCGCGACACTGACAGGCATGGTTGAGACGGTGGGTGCCGGGGCGGCTGAGGCGATCGCGGAGGCGGCGCGGCTGCTCTATGACTTCAACGCGGAGTACGACATGCCGTCGCCGCCGGTCCCCGAGGTGACCGCTCGGCTCGCACAGCTCCTCGAGGAGGACCACGTCGTCGTCCTCATGGTGCGCGACCCGGAATCCGCCACGCCTGTCGGCGTCGCGATGCTGCGGCTCTACCCGTCGCTGTGGAGCTCAGCCCAGGAGGCCTACCTCGCCGAGCTCTACGTCGTGCCCGACCGACGCGGTCAGGGGTTCGGCCGGGCACTGATCACCGAGGCCCTCACGGTGGCCCGCGACCGAGGCGCCGACTATGCGTTCCTGGTCACCAGCGAGGACGACACCCTCGCGCACCGGCTCTATGACGCGGCAGGCTTCCGCCGTACCGAGGGCGAGGACGGACCGGCCATGATCGCCTTCGAGCGCGAGCTCTGAGCCTGGCGCCACCGGTCGTCGCCGCGGTCAGTGGCCGTGCCCCTGGTCGTGGGGCACGGTGCACTGCCCGGTCGACACCGTGACGTTGCCGGCCGCGTCGGTGACCGTCGCCGTGACGGTGTAGATCCGCCCATGAACCTTGCCTGCCCGATCGGCACGGACCTGGACGGTGCCACCGTCGACCACGACGTCACCCGCGGACAGCGCCTCGTTGGCCGTCACCGCGACCACGAGCGACGCGACGCCGGACAAGGCGTCCGCGCCAACGACGTGAGCGACCGTGACGAGCCTGCCGTTGGGCGGCCAGATCTCACAGCCCGCCACCGGTAGCCCGGTGACCGTGGGCGTGGTCTCGTCGACCCCGACCCGCATCGTCTGCACGGGCTCACGGCTTCCGAGCAGGTCGACGGCGAACCAGCTGACCTCGACGTCACCCTCGTCGGCGACGGGTACGGCGAGCGCCGCACCTGGTGCGATCACGGCGCGGTCGGGGGCCAGCCCCGCCCGGTCGTGGATCTGAACGTGGATCTCCTTGACCCCGACGCCCTCGTCGGTGGCCGCGAAGTCCAGCGACAGCGGCTGCTGACTCCACCCTGCGGCATTGACCGGCGGTGTGACCGTGAGGGTCGTGACCGGGGCGGCGCTGTCGTCGGGAGCCGGATAGGGCGCGGTGGCGACGTGGCCGATCCCGGTGAACGAGACCTCGACCACGTGGTGACCCGGGAGCGACGCGAGCGGCCCGGTCACGGTGCGGGTCTCGCCCGCGGCGTCGAACCAGTAGGGCTTGGCAACCGCGGTCAGTGCCTGGTCGTCCGGGAACGCATAGAACAGCCTGGCGGGCTCACCCGCGAGCGAGCGGCCATAGAGATAGCCGATGAGCGCGTGCTCGGCCGGGTGGTACATGTTCTTGCCGTCGTGGGTCTTGCGCAGGTCGGTCATCGTGCCCGTGCGCTCTACGCGCGCGAACGTCTCGCGCGCCGGGTAGGCCGGGTCGTGGTCGACGTACACGTCGAGGAAGGTCTGCACGCTGCGCGCCAGCTGGGTGGTGTGCAAGGGACCCTCATAGAGGTCGAGCGTCGCGAGCAGCTGATCCGCCTCGTTGTGGATCCAGCCCGCACTGTCGGGCTCCACGTTGCCGGCCTGGAAGTTGACCAGCTTCTGGTTCCACCGTGAGGCGGCGTCGTCCCAGGCGCGCGCGAGCAGCCGGTCACGGTCGGCGCGCAGCGACTCCCACGGCCGGTCCGGGTAGAGGTTGTTGGCGTTGTAGATGACGGCATAGCTGAGCAGGTTGTGGCCGAAGTCGGTCTGAGCCGAGTTGAAGTTGCCGAACCGCGCGCTGCGCCCCCAGAACCAGAACCGCTGGTTGGCGTTGGTCGCGCCATTGTTCTTGTGCCGTGCGATGAGGATCGACACGAGCTCGCGAAGGTCGGCCTTGAACTGGCTGCGCCGCGACGGGTCATCGAGGATCGCCCAGTCGGGCAGGAAGATCGAGGTCGCCGGGACGACCAGGTCGGTGATGTCCTCACCGTTGCCGGAGGTATCGACCTCCGTGGTCAGGTCATAGGTCAACGCGTCCTTCATCCGATGCTGGGTGGCGTCGTAGTACTTGTCGAAAATTAGGTCGCGCACTGCCAGTAGCTCGTCCTCGACCACCGGGTCGCGCGTGACGTTGTAGTAGGTGCCATAGGCGAGCCCAAGCTCGGCCAGGTCGAACAGCTCCTTGTCCGCCAGCGGGTCCACCGGGTCGCCGTTGATGTCGAGGGTGGCGTAGTAGCCGCCGTACGTCGTGTCGCGAGCATGAGCATCGATCCAGTCGATGCCCGCCTTGGCCCAGGTGAGATAGCGCTCCTCGCCGGTCAGCATGAAGGCGACGCAGTAGCCATAGACCTGGCGAGCGATCGTCACCAGATTGCGGGTGGGTTGCTCGGGGAGCAGTTCGCCGTTGCGCCCGCGCCAGGTCGGGAAGTTGCCCAGCGGGTCACCGAGGGCCTCCGGCATGTCCCAATAGGGCATCAAGTCCTCGCGGTGGTGACGCAGCCACGCGTCGCCGGTCAGCACCTCGGGCAGGGTCACGGCCGCTGTTGACGCCGTCGCGTCGTCCGGGCCTCCGGGGTCGGCGGCCGAGGCGGCTCCCACGGGTCGTACGACGAAGGCCGCGAGCGCGGCCACGCAGACAAGCCCCCGGCGGCGCCAGCCCCGGGCGCGGCGGTGAGCCTGGGTCGGGCCATGGGATGCATAGAACACGGACATGAGCGGGCCCCCTCCCGAGAAACTGCCGATACCGGACGGCATAGCACCGGCGAGGCTCAGAAGGGAACGTCTCGATCGCCCGGTGTGACAGACCAGTCAGCGTGGTTGCCTCGTCAACCGGGGTCGATCGGGCGACCTGCCCGTCGATCCGTTCGCCGGCTGACGCCGGCCGACCGCACCCCTTGAAGGGCGGTTCAACGAGGTCCAGACTGTGCCGCGACGACCTGGCGAGACGGAGGCGATCGCATGGCGGAAGTGACGGCCGACGTCATCGTGGTCGGCGCGGGGCTGGCCGGCCTCGTGGCCGCGAGGGCCTGCGAGGAGGCAGGGCTGGGCGTCCGCGTGCTCGAGGCGCGCGACCGGATCGGGGGGCGGACCTGGAGCCAGCAGGTGGTCGGGACCAGCATCGACCTCGGCGCGGAGTGGGTCTCGCCGGGGCACCACGTGGCGGTCATGGCCGAGCTGCAGCGCCACGGGATCGAGCTCGCTCCGGCCGCTGAGCCCGACGAGATGTTCTGGTCGGTCGCCGGACGTCATCGGCGCGCCGCCGAGATCCTGACCGACACCGAGCAGGAGGAGCTGCGCGAGCTCTTCGCCCGGGTCGAGCTGGACAGTCGGCGGATCGACTTCGATGACCCTCGGTGGCACGAGCCCGTGGCCGATCTCGACATCCCGCTCGAGGCCTACCTCGACCGTCGCGGGGCCGCGGGCGCCGTACGCGAGGTCTTCCTGCTCAACGCCTTCGCGCTGATGGGAGCCGACGCAACGCACTACTCGGCGCTCCAGCTGCTCCACGAGGTCGCCGGGTTCGGGTCGTGCGAGGAGGCGTTCAGCGGCGAGTCCGATCGGATCAGCGGGGGCACGATGGCGATCGCCACCGCCATCGCGGCCGAGGTCGGGGATGTCGTGACCTATGACGCCCCGGTCGACCGGGTGTCGGTGACGGCCGACGGCGGGGTGGAGGTCTCGACCCGCGAGAACGTGCTGGTGGCTCGGGCGGTGGTGATGGCTCTGCCGGTCAACGTCCTGAGGCGCATCCACCTCGAGGTCTCGCTGACGTCCGCCGCCCGGATCGCCATCGCCGAGGGTCATGCCGGGGCGATCACCAAGGTCTGGTCGCTGGCCCAGGGTCTGCCCACGCCCTACTGGGCATTCGGCTGGCCGGACGTGCCCGAGGCCTATGGCATCGAGGCCGACGCCGGCACGTGCGTGGCCGGCTTCCAGCTCGTGTCAGGACCCGACTCGACCGCGGCCACCGCCACAGCGCTCGCCACGCTGAGGGCGCGGCACCGGGAGGCGTCGTTCGACGAGACCGCGCTGCCGACGCACGACTGGGTCGACGATCCGGCTTCACGCGGCACGTGGCACACCACGCGGGTCGGTCAGGTGCAGGGGTGGTACGACCTGGCTGCGCAGCCTGGGCCGTGCTTCTTCGCGGGAGGCGACCTGTCGCGCCGCTGGGTCGGCTGGATGGACGGCGCCCTCACCTCCGGCGCCGACGCCGGCGCCCGCGCCGTCGCTCATGTCGCCGGTGGGCCGGTGCCGGAGGTCAGCGGCTGAGGGTTTCCGGTGGTGACGGTTCACCAAGGTAGGAAGGTGAAGCCTCACTTACCGGGATCAATTCATCGAGGTAAGTGCGGGTTCGCCCACTTACCTTGGTGAACCGTCAAGCGGCCAGCGCCCTCAGTGCGACAGGTCCCGCTCCGGTGAGCCCAGGCCGGGATAGCCGGCGTACGCCGACAGGGCGGGCTGGCCACCGAGGTGGGCATAGAGCACCCGGGAGCCCTCGGCGATCTCGCCACTGCGGATCATGCCGATGAGGCCGGCCATCGACTTGCCCTCATAGACGGGGTCGGTCAGCATCCCCTCGGTGCGGGCGACGAGGTGGATGGCCTCGACCGTCGCCGCGTCGGGGAGCCCATAGGCCGGGCCCTCATAGCCGCCGATCACCGTCACCTCGTCGTCGCGCAGCGGCCGGCCGAGCTCGATCTTGTCGGCGGTGTTGGCGGCGATCCGGCGTACTTGCTCGGTGGTCTGCTCGAGCGTGCCGGACGCGTCGATGCCGATGACACGCCGTCCGGGCCGGTCCGACAGCGCGAAGCCGGCGATCATCCCGGCGTGGGTCGACCCGGTCACCGTGCACACGATGACCGTGTCGAAGAAGGTGCCGAGCTCGGCCTCCTGGGCCTCGACCTCGACCGCCCAGTTGGCGAAGCCGAGGCCGCCGAGCGGGTGGTCGGACGCACCCGCCGGGATCGGGTAGGGCTTGCCGCCGGCCTCGATGACCGAGTCGATGGCACGCTTCCACGAGTCGCGGATGCCGATGTCGAACCCGGCGGGGTCGATGCGGATGTCGCCGCCCATGATCCGGGTCAGCTGGATGTTGCCGACCTTGTCATAGGCCATGTCGCTGTAGTCGACCCAGCCCTCCTGCACCGTGACCGCCTTCAGCCCCAGGTGACAGGCCACGCCGGTCACCTGGCGGGTGTGGTTGGACTGGATCCCGCCGATCGACACCAGGGTGTCGCACCCGGTGTCGATGGCCTCGGCGACGAGGTATTCGAGCTTGCGGACCTTGTTGCCGCCGAACGCGATCCCCGAGTTGCAGTCCTCGCGCTTGGCCCAGATCTCGACCTTCCCACCGAGGGCCTCGCTCAGCCGCGGCAGCGGGTGGAGCGGCGAGGGGCCGAAGAGCAGGGGTTCGCGGCGGAAGTCGTCGAGGGCCATGCGCAGACTGTAGTGACTCCCCGAGTCACCGTCGCGGCGCTACCCTCGCCCACGTGATGATCGAGGTGACGACGCCGGACGGCGTGGCGGAGGCGTGGCTGGCCCGACCCGACGACGACGCGGCCCACCCGGGCGTGCTGATGTTCATGGACGCGATCGGGCTGCGGCCGCGGATCTTCGAGATGGCCGACCGGATCGCGTCGTGGGGCTATGTCGTCCTGGCACCCAACGTCTTCTATCGCGACGGCTCGGCGGCCGAGACGTCTCCCGATGGGCCGCTCGACTCCCAGGAGAAGCGCGAGGCCTTCTTCGCCGTCGCGATGCCTCGCGTCGGCGCGCTGACCTCCGACAAGGCACTGCCCGACATCGACGCCTATCTCACGGCGCTGACGGCTCGCGCCGACGTGACGTCACCGGTCGGCGTAGTCGGCTATTGCATGGGTGCCCGGCTGGCGATCCGGGCCGCGAGCAGTCACCCGGAGGTCGTCGCCGCGTGCGGTGGTTTCCACGGTGGCGGTCTCGCCACCGAGGCCCCCGACAGCCCCCACCTGGGCCTGGCCCGGGCCCGGGCGCGCTTCGTGTTCGGCCATGCCGACAACGACGGCTCCATGGGGCCCGACGCCGTGGCGCGCCTCGGGCGCGCGCTCGACGACGCCGGGCTGGAGGCGAGCAACCAGGTCTATCCCGGGGCTGCCCACGGCTATTCCATGGCCGACACCGCGGTCTATCACGAGGAGGCGGCGGAGCGGCACTTCCGCGAGTTCCGCGAGCTCCTCGACGCGACGCTCAGGTGACCACGACGACGTCGCTGACGTCGTAGCCGATCTCCTCATCGGCCATGTTCTGGTCCTGGTCGACATAGACCGTGCTGGGGTAGTCCTGCCCGGACGGCCACGTGACGTCGACCTGGGCGGCCCCGGTGTCGTTGGCCGCCTTGATGATGTCGGCCATCGTCACCCAGCGATACTTCGGCGCCTTCTGTCCCTTGCGGTGGCCGTCGCCCTTCTCGGCGTACGTCGCCTTGACGACCTCGCCGCCCCGCACCTCGATGCGGATCGGCGTGCCGGCGTCCATGCAGAAACAGGACACCCGGACGGTGAAGTCATAGTCCTGGGGCGCATAGGCCGGATATGTCCCCACGGTGGGCTCGGCCGAGGGCGACGCCGGCGAGGACGATGACGGAGGAGCGGACGAGGAGTTGGGATCTTCCGCGCGGGGCTCGCTGCCCTGGGAGCCACAGCCGGCGAGAAGCACCAGCGACGCAAGCGCAGCGACGAGTGTTCGGGTCGGGTTCATGGCCGTTGGACGCAGCCCGGCCCGGACCGGTTCCCACGCCCGCCGACCCACCATCCCTTCCGCCGAGTCGTCACAGGATGTGACGACTCGGCGTGGGGGGGTCGGTACGACGGCGGTCAGTCGGGGGCGTGGTCGCGGGTGAGACGGGCGAGCTCGGAGATCCGCAGCTCGCGTTTGCGGGTGGCCTCGAGGCGGGCGGCGAGCACGAGGAACACCTGGGCGGTGGTCAGCGCGTCGCCGAGCGCGTGGTGGGGGGTGTGGACCGGGAGCCCGAGGTCGCGCGCGAGCGCCTCGAGCTGGGGCACGCCCTGGCCGACCTTGGCCAGCCCCGCCGCGCGGGCCAGCGGCGCCGTATCGAGGATGTCGCGGGGCAGCCGCTCCCCCACGGGCGCGAACGCCCGGTCGAGGAAGGCGCGCTCGACGAACGCCGCATGGGCCACCAGGACCTTGCCTCGCAGCTGCTCGCGGAACTCGTCGAGCAGCTCGGGCAGGGGCGGCGACGAGGCCAGCTCGTCGACGGTCAGTGCGTGGATCTTGGCGGCGTCGGGCCCGATCGGTGCGACGGGGCGGACGGTTCGGTAGTAGCGGTCAGCAGCGATCCGCCCGCCCCTGACCGGGGTCACCCCGATCGAGATGATCTCGTCGACGCGCGGGTCGAGGCCGGTCAGCTCGAGGTCGACGACGGCCAGCTCGGCCTCACGCCAGGGGGAGTCGTCCGGCCCGGGCCAGCGGCGGCGAAAACGAATCATCGGCCTCGGGGCACCCATTCGTTCTCCAGGCGCTCCTGCACCTCGGCGATGGCCTTGAAGCTCTGCCGGAGCTGGCGCCGGGAGAGGCTGTCCAGCGACTTGGGGTCGACGTACGGCGACGGCGGCCGGCCGTGGCGCAGCGCCTCGATCTCGGTGACGAAGACGAGCTCATAGAGCTCCTCGTGCGCGTGGCGCAGGGCCGCGGCCTCGTCGGTGGAGAGCAGCCCGTACTGTGCCCCGAGCGCGAGCCGCTCCTGCGTCGAGGCGACGAGGGTGCCGGTGGACGCCGCGACCCAGCGCCCGATCTGGACGACGGGATAGAGGGCTCGCCCCTTGATGTGCAGCTCGCCCCGGTGCTCACCGTCGGACTCGACGACGAAGTCGCGCACGAAGCCCAGCGGCGGCTTGACCTGCACGGCCTCGGTGAGCATCTGCCGGCGGAACCACGACTTGGGCGGCGCCTTGCGGGCGTCGCGCTGGAACTGGCGGCCCAGCGACAGCCCGGTGACCGGGCGGGAGTCGGTGACCATCGCGATGAGCACCAGCGATGCGGAGCCCGCACCATAGTCCTCCCAGTGCTTGGCGGCGGCGCGCCAGCTGTCGATGCTGCGGTTGAAGAGCGGGTTGTCGGCATTGGCGCCCGACGAGCAGCGCTCGAGCCCGCAGGCCTCGGCCGCGTCGAGCACCTGGGCGGCGGCGGCCGCGACGTCGTCGCGACGGCCGTCGTACTCCGGTGCCCGCCAGACCAGACCGGTGTCGACGTCGGAGCCGGGGAACGGCTCGCGGCGCGCGAGCGACCCCATGAACATCCAGGAGAAACGACCGTCCTCGTCGCTCGCGAAGGGTTCGACGCGCGCGATGCACTTCTCCATCAGCGACTCGATGAGCGCGCTGAGCAGCCCGCCCAGCCGAAGCGCGGGGACACCGGAGTCGAACAGCTCCACGATGGTGGGGCGCAGCCCGGCGGCCGCGGCGACCAGCTCGTCGAGGGAGTCGGCGGCGTCGATGGCCGCGCGGACGGCGAGCGGGTCGCGGATGTCGGCGCTGGCCAGGTCGACGACCCGGCAGACACCGGACGGCCTGCCGTCGTCGTCGGCGAGCACCAGGTGGTGGACGCCGTGCTGGACCATCTGCAGGAACGCCGTCGCGGCCGGCTCGCTGCGGTCGAGCGTCTGGACGGGCGTCGTCGCGATCGTCGCCACGGGCGCGTCGACGGGAATCTCCCCGGTCGCCACCCGGCTGCGGCAGTCGCTGTCGGTGACGATGCCCAACCCTTCGGGCAGCTCGACGAGCACGCACGACTGGCGCGCCTCGGTCATCATCACCGCGGCCTCGCGGATGGGCGTGTCGGCGCGGCACCACAACGGGTCGCGGGCGAAGTCGCCGGCGGGCCGCAGGCCATAGTCGGCGGCTCCGCTCAGCAGCTCCTTGGGGGCCTGCTTGGCGCGCCGGAAGGCCAGCTTGTCCGGGTCGTCGAGGATGCCGCGCGGGTCGGGCAGCAGATAGATGAGCGTGTCCGTGGCGGCCCGCGCGGCCATCGCGGGTGGGATCCCGCTGAGCACCGACAGGTGGCCGAAGGTGTCGCCCGGGCCCATCTCGTCGACGACGCGGCCTCGGTCGAGCAGCTGCACCAGCCCGGTGCGTACGACGGCCAGCCGCTCGAGCCGGTCGGCCCCGGGCTCGATGATCAGCGCCCCCTTGGCGAAGAACTCGACCTCCACGTGGGAGGCCAGCCGCTCCAGGTCCTCGGCGTCGAGCGCGTCATAGGGCGCCTGCTTGCCGAGGAAGTCCACGAACTCCTGCACGCGGTCAGCGTAGGGCTTCGCGAGGCCCAGGGGTTTCCGCCCCACGGCTAGCATCACCGCCGTGCGCACGCTCATCGGCCCCGGGGGCTCGTCGGAGGACCTGTCGGCCGCCTATCCCTGGCCGGTGGGCCGGCCGTGGACCCGGGTGACGATGATGCGGGCGCTCGACGGCGGCGTCGCCGGCGCCGACAACCGCAGCGGCTCCATCTCGAGCGAGGCCGACCGGGACGTGCTGTCGGCGAGCCGCAAGCTCGCCGACGCCGTGGTGATCGGGGCGTCGACGATGCGGCTGGAGCGCTATGGGCCCCTCCGAGCCCGCGAGGACGCCGCCGACGAGCGCCGTTCGCTCGGGCTGCGACCTGCCCCGGTGCTCACCATCGTGAGCGGCAGCCTGGACCTGCCGTGGGACGAGAAGGCCTTCACCGACTCCACGATCACGCCCATCGTGATCACCACCGGATCGGCGCCGACCCAGGCGCTCAAGGACGCCCGGCGCCGCGTCGACGTCGTCGTCCTCCCCGGGGAACGACCCACGGCCACCGCGATCGTGGCGGCGCTCCGCGAGCGCGGCCTGATGAGGATCGTCTGCGAGGGCGGGCCGGGCCTGCTCCGCTCCTTCGCCGAGGAGGACGTCGTCGACGAGGTCGCGATGACGGTCTCGCCCCACCTGGTCACCTATGGTCCCGGTGCCGGCGAGGCCGGCGACGACGCCCCGCTCCCCCACGGGTTCGAGCTCGTCGGGCTGATCGAGAATGAATCCTTCCTCTTCGCGCGTTACATCCGCACGGGCCGCGGCGACGAATCACTGTCGGCCACGACGGAAGGAACGCCGCGATGATCGATCTCCAGGGGCTCGCCGACCTCGCCGCGAGCAACCCCGAGGCGCTGCGCCACCCGGTGGCGCCCGTCCGGCTCGGCGACCGCGTCGTCGACAGCGACGCCGCCCCCGTGGTCATGGGCATCCTCAACCTGTCGCCCGACTCGTCCTATCGCGACAGCATCGCCACCTCGACCGAGTCCGTCGTACGACGCGGCAAGGTGCTGGCCGCCCAGGGTGCGGACCTGATCGACATCGGAGCCGAGTCGACCAACGCCACGGCCGAGCGCGTCGACGCCGATCGCCAGGTCGACCTGCTCGTCCCGGCGATCGAGGGGCTGGTCGCCGAGGGGCTGATCGTGTCGGCCGAGGCCTATCACCCGGCCGTGGTCCGGGCCTGCCTCGAGGCGGGCTCCCAGGTGCTCAACTACACCGGTCATGCCGCCGACGACGAGATCTTCGACCTGGTCGCCGAGCACCGCGCCACGCTGGTCATGTGCTCGATCCTGGGTTCGGACTCCCGCGACGTCACCGACGTCGAACGGGAGGCCGACCCGCTGCCGGGCTATCTCGACCACTTCGAGAAGCGCGTCGCGGCCGCTCGGGCCCGCGGCGTCGAGGACATCGTGCTCGACCCCGGGCTGGGCTTCTTCTATGGCAACCTGACCGACCCGATGGTGCGCCTGGACTACCAGACGCGCGTGCTGCTGCGGACCTTCGAGCTGCGGGTCCTCGGGCTGCCGATCTGTCAGTCGATGCCGAGCGCCTACACCGTCTTCGAGGAGCAGTTCCGCATCGCGGAGCCGTTCTTCTCGGTCCTCGCGCGGCTGGCCGGGACGGGCATGATCCGCACCCACGAGGTGCCGCAGGTGCGGGCCATGGCCGACACCATGCAGCGGCTGGGCGTCAGCATCGGCCGCACGCCGTTCACAGACCGGTGACGCGCACCCCGGCGTGGGTCTGGTAGCGCCGGTTGACGCTGATGAGGTTGGCGGTCAGGGCCTCGACCTGGTGGGCGTTGCGCAGCCGGCCCGCGAAGACACCCCGCATCCCCGGTACGGCGTCCGCCAGCGCCCGGACCAGGTCCGTGGCGTCGCGGTCGTCGCCCACGACGAGCACGTCGAGATCGACCCGGTCGATAGCGGGGTCCTCGAGCACCACGGCGCTGACGTGGTGGAAGGCGCCGGTGACCCGTGACCCGGGCAGCAGCTCGGCGGCCTGCTGCGCGGCCGACCCTTCCGGGACGGGCAGCGCGAAGGCGCCCTGCTTGTCGAACCCGAGTGGGTTGACGCAGTCGACGACCACCTTGCCGTCGAGGGCGTCGGCGAGCTCGCGGAGCAGGTCGGCATGGCCGTCCCACGGCACGGCGACCACGACGATGTCGCCCTCCCGGGCGGCGTCGGCGTTGCCCGCCCCGCGGACACCGTGACCGATGGCCGCCGCGGTCTCCTGGGCCCGCTCGGGGCTGCGGCTGCCGAGCACGACCGTGAGACCGGCGCCGGCGAACCGTCGGGCCAGGCCCCGGCCCTGCGGGCCGGTTCCACCGAGGACGGCGATGGTCAGCTGGTGCAGGTCGGTCGGGTCGGTCATCAGGGCTCCTCGTGAAGGACGCGACGGACGCGGGCATGGAGGTCGGTGGCGGCC